>NZ_CP110217.2:0-1965960 GCF_026185255.2 Lactobacillus sp. IBH004
TTGTTTGACATTAATAAATTTTGGCAGCATTTTAATACAGAAATGCGTGAACATTTTAATGAAGTTGCATATAATGCCTGGTTTAAAAATACCAGACCAATTTCTTATAATAAAGAAACTCACGAATTAAAAATTGCCGTACAAAATCCTGTAACCAAAGGATATTGGGAAAAGAATTTAGCTTCACAATTAATTCAATCTGCATATGGCTACGCTAATATTGAGGTTATGCCTGTCTTTCAAATTGAGGGCGATCAAAGTACTGAGCGCATTGTAACGCCTAAACCAAAAAGTGAGGCAATGTCCGCAAATTCACGGCCGCAAATGGAAAATGCCTTTGTTCGTAACCTTAAGCTTAATGAAAAATATACTTTTGATAATTTTGTTCAAGGCGAAGGCAATAAGCTGGCAGCCGGTGCAGCTTTAGCTGTGGCTGACAGTCCAGGTAGTTTTTACAACCCCCTTTTTATTTTTGGCGGTGTAGGTTTAGGTAAAACACACTTGATGCAGGCTATCGGCCATCAAATGTTGGCAGAACGGCCTAATGCCAAGGTTGTCTACATCCAAAGTGAAACTTTCGTTAATGATTTTATAAATTCAATCAAAAACAAAACGCAAGATCAATTTCGCGCTAAATATCGAACCTGCGACTTATTACTAGTTGATGATATTCAATTTTTTGCTAAAAAAGAAGGTATTCAAGAGGAGTTCTTCCATACTTTTGAGACCCTTTATAATGATCAGAAACAAATAGTCATGACGAGTGACCGGCTGCCTACCGAAATTCCTGATTTGTCAGAACGGCTAGTATCACGATTTACTTGGGGTCTGCAAGTAGAAATTACCCCACCAGACCTAGAAACACGGATCGCAATCTTACGTAAAAAAGCCGAAGCCGAAAATTTAATAATTGATGATAATACACTCGATTATATTGCTTCCCAAGTTGACACTAATATCCGTGAACTAGAAGGAGCTTTGGTGAAAGTACAGGCACATGCAACAATTGAGCACGAGGATATCAATGTCAATCTGGCTCGTGAAGCATTGGCTGATCTCAAATTAGTCCAGAAAAACCAAGGTCTGCAAATTTCTAAAATTCAAGAAGTTGTTGCCAATTATTTCCAAACCTCAACTTACGAATTAAAAGGGAAAAAGCGGGTCAGACAGATTGTCGTTCCAAGACAAATTGCTATGTATTTATCCCGTGAATTAACTGACTCCAGTCTTCCTAAAATCGGACAGGAGTTTGGCGGTAAGGATCATACAACAGTGATGCATGCTTATGAAAAAATTAGTCGTGAAATTAAGACCAATTCTGACATCAAGACCGCTGTTTTTGATTTAAAACAAATGCTTGACCGCTAAGACGCTAAGAAGTTATCAACTGTGGATAAATAACGGACTTGTACACATCTTTTTAACCGCAATAATTACGTTATTTTAAGGCTAATGTGTCTTTTCAACAGAAATCACAGGACCTACTAATACTACTAATTAAATATATAATTAATATAAAGGATATAGACAAAATAACAGGAGGCACCAAATGAAATTTACAGTTAACAGGAATCTTTTTTTAGATAATTTAAACAATGTAATGCATGCCATTTCATCCAGAGCAACTATACCGATTCTTAGCGGTATCAAGCTAAATTTAACGGAAACGGAATTACTTCTCACTGGGAGTGATACTGATATTTCAATTGAAATCAAAATACCAGTTAGTGAAGACCTGACCGTTGATTCAACCGGATCAGTTGTGTTACCGGCAAGATTTTTTAGTGAGATTATTAGACGCTTACCGGGAAAAGAATTTTCTTTGGAAGTTAAAGAAAGTTTCCAAACACAAATTATTTCTGAAAACAGTGAGTTCACTATTAATGGTTTAGATGCTAATAACTACCCAAGATTACCGGAAATTCCAGACGAGTCCTCTTTTGTTATTTCGGGAAAAACTTTTCGGGAAATTATCAATGAAACTCAATTTGCGGTTGCAACTCAAGAAAGTCGCTTAGTGCTGACTGGTGTCCACTTCACCTTTAGTCCTGATAAAATTCATGCGGTAGCCACAGATTCACATAGACTGTCCAGTCGCGCGTTGACTTTAGAAAATGGACCACAAACAAAAACAGACTTAATCATTCCGGGAAAGAGTTTACTGGAACTTGCACGTATTATCGGAGAAACTGATCCGGAGATTAAAGTTTGTCCGGGTGAAAATCAGGTACTTTTTGAAATTGGCAACATTCTGTTTTATTCACGTCTACTTGAAGGCAGCTATCCTGACACTGAACGCTTGATACCCACTGACAGCACAACAACTGTAGAATTTGACTTAATGGAGCTTTCAAGTGCGCTTGATCGGGCAAGTTTACTGACACATGCAGGACGCAATAACGTAGTTGATTTGACACTGGATACTAAAAAACAAAGTGCCAAATTATCTGGTGAATCAGCAGAAATTGGGAATGTTGAAGAAGATGTTAGTTTTAAGAAACTTGAAGGTGAGAATTTAAAGATTTCCTTTAATCCTGATTATTTGCGTGATGCATTAAAGGCTTCGGTGACTGATTCCGTCATTATGGATTTCACGCAACCATTGCGGCCATTTACTGTAAATCCTGATAAAACCGACATTGATTTTGTCCAGCTAATTACACCGGTGAGAACTTTCTAAGCTTTCATTCTTAATAAAAAGAAAAAGTCATCAACTGATGGCTTTTTTTCTGACTAAATTTTTATAATCGAACAAAAAAGCATGCTGGTTTATTTTTAGTGTCATTTACTATGAAATGTTTATTTTAAAAAAATCCGTTTATATGGCTTTATATGGGCTTTTAGTTGTTTTTTGATTGTGAAACGAATATACTTATTATAGGTAGTTAATGGTGTGAAGGTGGTTATGATCAAAGAATTTAAAGTAACAAGCGAATATATTACTCTGGGTCAGTTTTTAAAAGAAGAAAGTATTGTTTCTTCAGGTGGACAGGCTAAATGGTATCTGCGAGAAAACCCAGTTTTACTGAATGGGATCAAAGAAAATCGGCGTGGTAAAAAATTACACCCTGGCGATACGCTAGAAATTGCTCACGAAACTTATGAATTGCGGTAGCTGTGGATGTATCTCAAGCATTTTATTGCACAAAATTACCGCAATTTGCAGCAATTTGAGGTTGACTTTGATCCCAATGTCAATATTTTTATAGGTCAGAACGCGCAAGGCAAAACTAATTTACTTGAAGCGATTTATTTTTTGGCCCTAACTCGTTCTCATAGAACCAGTAATGATAAAGAACTAATCGCTTTTGGTAAGGACTATGCCAATGTTTCTGGTCACATTTATAAAAGTCAAATTGATCTATCTTTGCGGGTTTTAATTACCACTAAAGGCAAGAAAGTTTGGGTTAATCGGGTTGAACAAGCGAAATTATCCAAATATGTGGGACAATTAAACGCTATTTTATTTTCTCCGGAAGATTTAGACCTGATTAAAGGGGCACCCAACTTAAGGCGGCGATTCATGGATCAGGAGTTTGGTCAAATTAGTGCCGAATACCTTTATTTTGCAGGCAAGTATAAGCAGGTATTGCAGCAAAAGAATAATTATTTGAAACAATTGGCCAAGGGTGAAGCGCATGACACCATGTTTTTGGAAGTTTTGTCGGATCAACTAGCCGGTGTTGCGGCAGAAGTAATAGTCCGCCGCTTTCAATTTTTAAATTATTTAGATCAATATGCTCAAGATGCTTACGCTCACATCAGTACCAGCGCTGAAAAGCTGGAAGTAACTTATCGGCCATCGGTAAAAGAAATAACTGCAAGAGATAGCGTCGAAGAAGTTTATCATAAAGTGTTAGACAATTTTCAAAAAAATCAAAGGCTTGAAATTCTCAAAGGCACGACCTTAAGCGGTCCTCACAGGGATGACATTGAGTTTGAACTTGATGGTAAAAACGCTCATTTATATGGCTCTCAAGGACAGCAGAGGACAATCGCGCTTAGTATTAAACTGGCTGAGATTCAGCTTGTGCACCAGTTAACTGATGAATATCCGTTATTATTACTTGATGATGTCATGAGTGAGCTTGACCATAACCGCCAAAGTGCCTTACTCAATTACATTCACGGTAAAACACAAACATTTATTACGACGACAGATCTTGAGGGTATTTCCTGGGAAATAATTAAGAAGCCGAAAATATACCGCATTAAATCTGGACAAATTTATTTAGAAGAGGGGAAATTGCATGGCAGATAGTAACAAAGAAAATCTTAAGCAAATTAAGCAATATGAAAAAGAAGCCGATAAATATAATGCCAGTCAGATTCAGGTCTTAGGCGGACTTGAAGCAGTTCGTAAGCGTCCAGGAATGTATATTGGCTCTACCAGCTCTCAGGGTTTGCACCACTTAGTGTGGGAAATAATTGATAATGGTATCGACGAAAGCTTAGCCGGTTTTGCCAGCAAGATTGAAGTTACAATTAATGAGGATGGCAGTGTAACTGTTCAAGACGATGGTCGTGGTATTCCGGTCGATATTGAAAAAAAGACGGGTCGACCAGCTCTTGAAACTGTTTTTACTGTCTTACACGCTGGTGGTAAATTTGGTGGTGGCGGCTATAAGGTTTCAGGCGGTTTGCACGGAGTAGGTGCTTCTGTCGTGAATGCTTTATCAACTAAGCTAGATGTCACAACAATGCGTGATGGTAAAAAGTACTTTATTGACTTTAGTCGTGGTCGCGTAGTTGATGAAATGAAAGTAACGGGGACTGTGCCTTTATCTGAACATGGTACCATAGTGCACTTTTTCCCAGATCCAGATATCTTTACTGAAACCACTTCTTTTGATGACAAGATCCTCAAAAATCGTATCCGTGAACTGGCCTTTTTAAATAAGGGCTTGAAATTAACATTTACCGACAAGCGCAAAGACAGCGCGGAAACAGATGTTTATCACTATGAAGGTGGTATTCAGGAATATGTTTCGTTCTTAAATCGTGATACAGAAGTATTATTTGATGAGCCGATCTATGTAGAAGGAAATGACAACGATATTAACGTTGAAGTATCTTTGCAATATACAAAAGGCTATAAAACAACACTGATGACTTTTGCTAACAATATCCATACCTATGAAGGTGGGATGCACGAAGCAGGGTTCAAGACGGCTTTAACACGGGTAGTTAATGATTATGCTCATAAGACTAAGCTGTTAAAAGATAGTGATGACAATCTTTCAGGAGAAGATATTCGTGAAGGGATGACAGCTGTCGTATCAGTTAAGCACCCTAACCCGCAATTTGAAGGTCAGACTAAGACTAAATTAGGCAACTCTGATGCTCGGACAGCTGTAGATCGTGCTTTTTCTGAAACTTTCAATCGCTTCTTAATGGAAAATCCGCAAGTTGGTCGGAAAATTGTTGAAAAAGCTCAGTTAGCTGAACGTGCCCGGACAGCTGCTAAACGTGCGCGTGAGGTGACTCGTAAAAAATCAGGTCTGGAAATTGCTAACTTGCCGGGTAAATTAGCTGATAACACCAGTAATGACCCCAGCATTTCTGAATTATTCATAGTTGAGGGTAATTCTGCTGGCGGCTCTGCCAAGCAGGGACGCTCAAGGCTGACCCAAGCTATTTTGCCAATTCGTGGTAAGATTTTGAATGTTGAAAAAGCTTCAATGGACCGCATTTTGGCTAATCAAGAAATTCGTTCACTTTTCACGGCTTTGGGAACCGGCTTTGGTGCTGACTTTGATGTTTCCAAGGCCCGTTATCATAAATTAATTATTATGACAGATGCCGATGTCGATGGCGCCCACATTCGGACACTGCTTTTAACCCTCTTTTACAATTACATGCGTCCGATGATTGAAAAGGGCTATGTTTATATCGCTCGTCCACCTCTATACCAAGTGCGTCAAGGCAAAGTCGTCAGATACTTAGATACCGACGAAGAACTGCATGATTATTTGGGCAGCTTGCAGCCAAGTCCTAAGCCGCTGGTACAACGGTATAAGGGATTGGGAGAAATGGATCCAGAACAATTATGGGATACAACCATGAATCCTGAAAATAGAAGACTCGACCGTGTCAGTCCGGAATACGCTAAAAATGCCGATGAGGTCTTTGAATTACTGATGGGAAATGAAGTAGGTCCGCGGCGTAATTTTATCGAGACTAACGCTAAATACGTTGAAAATTTGGATGCATAGGAGGTTTAAATGGATAACGACAATCAAGGTCAGGATCACAGAATAAGAAACGTTGATTTGACCAGCGTAATGAATAGTTCATTCTTGGATTATGCCATGTCCGTTATCGTGGCGCGGGCTTTACCCGATGTGCGCGATGGCTTGAAGCCGGTTCAGCGCCGGATTCTTTATGGCATGAGTGAACTAGGTGTTACACCAGATAAACCATATAAAAAGTCAGCCAGAATCGTGGGAGAAGTTATGGGTAAGTTCCACCCTCACGGTGATTCCTCAATTTATTTGGCGATGGCCCATATGGCACAAGATTTTAGTTACCGCTATATGTTAGTTGACGGCCACGGTAATTTCGGATCTGTTGATGGCGATGAGCCGGCCGCAATGCGTTATACTGAGGCGCGCATGAGCAAAATTGCCGTCGAAATGTTGCGCGATATCAATAAAAATACTGTTGATTGGCAGCGTAATTACGATGATTCTGAAAATGAGCCAGTAGTATTGCCTGCCAGAATACCTAACTTATTAGTTAATGGTACAAGTGGTATTGCCGTTGGTATGACGACCAACATACCGCCTCATAACTTGTCAGAGGTGATTAAGGGTCTGCACATGTTGATGAACAACCCTGATGTCACTACTAAAGAATTGATGAAGGCAATTCCGGGTCCAGATTTTCCTACAGGTGGTACTATCATGGGTCGCGGTGGCATTTATCGGGCCTATGAAACTGGGCGCGGCAATATTGTTGTTCGCGCTAATACTAATATTGAAACCGAAAAAAGCGGTCGTGAAAGAATAGTCGTTACTGAGTTGCCATACTTGGTTAATAAAGCTGAGCTGGTTAAGAAAATTGCAGACTTGGCGCGAGCTAAGACTATTGATGGTATTACTGGTGTGCGTGATGAATCAGATCAAACAGGGATGAGAGTCACAATTGATATTCGCCGTGATGCTAGTGCCAGTGTTGTGTTAAATAATTTATTTAAATTGACGCAGATGCAGGCCAACTTTGGTATGAATATGGTGGCAATTGTTGATGGCGCACCGCATTTTCTCAGTCTCAAGCAGATGCTGCAGTATTACTTAGAGCACCAAGAAGATGTTGTTACCCGGAGAACTAAATTTGAATTAGCCAAAGCCGAAGCTAGAGCACACATTCTCGAAGGTCTGCAAATCGCCCTTGACCACATTGATGAGATTGTCCATATCATTCGTCAGAGTCAGTCAAGTGATATTGCTAAGGCTGCTTTAATCAGTCGTTTTGGTCTTGATGATAAGCAATCACAAGCGATCTTAGACATGCGGCTGGTACGGTTAACCGGTCTTGAGCGTGACAAAGTTGAAGCCGAATATAAAGAGTTACAAGCCAAGATTGCTGATTATAAAGACATTTTGGCAAAACCAGAGCGCATTAATGAAATAATCTATAATGAGCTGCTGGATATTCAAAAACGTTTTGGCGATGCTCGCCGAACTAAGATTGGCGCTAGCGAAGTTGTCTCAATTGAAGATGAAGATTTAATTGAAAAGCAAGACGTTTTACTGACATTAACTCACAGCGGCTACATTAAGAGGATGCCTATTACCGAATTTAAGACTCAAAATCGTGGTGGTAAAGGTATCAAAGGCATGGGCGTTAAAGAAGGCGACTTTATTGCCAACCTGATTTATTCAAGTACTCATGATATGTTGCTGTTCTTTACCAACAAGGGCAAGGTTTATTCAAAGAAAGCCTATGAAATTCCAGAATTTGGTCGTACTGCTAAGGGTCTCCCAATAGTCAACTTACTGCAACTGGAAAAAGGCGAGAAGATTCAGACTATCGTTAATATTCCTGAAGATGCGGATGACCAGTACTTATTCTTCATTACGAAAATGGGGACCGTTAAACGTACTCATGTCAGTGAATTTGGCAATATCCGCAACAGTGGCTTAATCGCATTAACCCTGCGCGATGGTGATGAGCTGAATAATGTCTTGGCTACAGACGGCAAGCAAGATATCCTGATCGGTACCCACTTAGGTTATGCCGTGCGCTTTAATGAGCAAACTGTTCGGTCAATGGGACGGACAGCTGCCGGTGTTCGGGGAATTAATTTACGTGAAAATGACTATGTTGTTGGTTCTGGTGTCGTTAAAAATAATGATGAAGTCTTAGTGATTTCTGAAAAGGGCTACGGTAAGAGAACAGCAGCTGCTGAATATCCGACAAAGGGCCGCGGCGGTAAAGGGATTAAAACCGCAAACATTACCAAGAAAAATGGTCCACTTTCAGGCGTGACCGTGATCGATGGCAGTCAGGATATCATGGTTATCACAGATGATGGTATCATGATCCGCTTTAAGACAAAGGATGTTTCTCAAACTGGACGCAGCACTCTCGGTGTGCGCTTGATCAAGATTAATGACAACAATAAAGTTGCCAGTCTGGCAATTGTTCCGGCTGAAGAGGACCAGGAAGTAGCTGCTTCTACAGAAAATGCAGAAGAGCAAGACTAATTAAGAAACAAAAATATTTAAAAATTATCAGATTATTTTACGTATATATTAAGTAAGGAATGAAAATTTCTTATTGGATCACGTAAAGATAGTTTGGTAATTTTTTGTTTATGTGCTAGAATTAGAGATTGCGAGTAATAAACTTCATTACTCCTTGTTCTTGATTTTTAGCAAGAACCATTTAGTCCAGAAGGAGGTGCACTAGTATGACAACTACTAAGTATGAAATAACTTATATTATCAAGCCTGATATTGATGAAGAATCAAAGAAAGCATTGGTTGAAAGCTATGATAAGGTTATTACCGATAACGGTGGTACGATGGTTGAGTCAAAAGACTGGGAAAAGCGTCATTTCGCATATGAAATTAATAAATATCGTGAGGGTTTATATCACGTTATGACTTTCACTGCTGATAACGCTGATGCAGTTAACGAATTTGACCGTTTGTCCAAGATTGATACTGCCGTTCTACGTTCAATGACCGTCAAAGTTGGATAATTAAGAACAAAAACGTTATCGTTTTCGTGATTTAGGAAAGGGAGGACCTAAAGTATGATTAATCGAGTTGTACTTGTTGGCCGTTTAACACGTGATCCTGAATTACGTACTACTGGGAGTGGAATCTCGGTTGCTACGTTTACTCTTGCTGTAGATCGTCAATATACAAACGCTCAAGGCGAGAGAGGTGCAGATTTTATCAGTTGTGTCATTTGGCGCAAATCTGCAGAAAATTTCTGTAATTTTACGTCTAAAGGCTCACTTGTTGGTATAGATGGCCGAATTCAAACCAGAAGTTACGATAATAAAGACGGGCAAAGAGTATATGTAACAGAAGTTGTCGTTGACAACTTTGCATTGCTTGAATCACGTAAAGATCGTGAAGCCCGTGGTCAAAATGGTGGTTACACACCAAATAACAATGGCAATTTTGGTAATCAGAATACCAATAATACTCCTAATATGGGGGCTTCAAATCAGAATAACACTGCTAATAATGGTCCGGATAATACTCAAGATCCATTTGCAGGTTCAGGCGATACCATTGATATTTCTGATGATGATTTACCATTCTAAATTAACAGAAAGGACCTAGGATATGGCTCAACAAAGAAGAAGCGGCGGCGCTCATCGTCGTCGTAAGGTTGACTACATTGCTGCCAACCACATTGATTACGTTGACTATAAGGACGTTGATTTGTTGAAACGTTTTATCTCTGAGAGAGGTAAAATCTTACCACGTCGTGTCACTGGCACCAGCGCTAAGAATCAACGTAAGGTAGCTAAGGCAATTGAAAGAGCTCGCATTATGGGCTTGTTGCCATTTGTTACTGAAGACTAATAAATAAAAACTCTGCTAATGCTTGAAAAGCACTGAGCAGAATTATTGATAAGAACCTTGAAATTACGATAATTTTGAGGTTTTTTATTATGCATAAATTATCTAAGCAAGAATAAAAGTGACTGGTTAAATTTTGACAGTTAAAGAGAGTAAAAAGAACCAAAAAAGTAATGATAGTTCAAACCTGAACCTTGTGGAGTTTCTTATCTAGTGAATACAATGTATAATAATAATGATGTATTATACATTATTTTAGGAAGGACCTTACATGAAAGATTTTTTACGTAAGCTTGAATTTCCTGCTTTTATTAAAGATTCTAGGCTGACGGCTTCAGTCATTATTATCTTAGCGCTATCGCTTTTGGGCAGCATCGTTGCGATGATCATGAACCCATTATTTGGCTTGGCTATGGTCTTGATCTTTATTTTAACTGTGGCATGCGTCGGTTATGGTGCATATATCTTAGCTGGTAATGCAAACAATTTTGCTGTTAGTTTATCTTATCGGATTAAGCGTAGCGAGCAAGAAGCAATGATTAAGATGCCCCTGGGCATTTTACTTTACGATAAGGATCATCAAATTCAATGGGCCAATCCGTACCTGCAGCTTTATTTAAAAAATGAAGACCTGATTGGACATACAATTGCGTCCGTTGATCCTGAACTGGATAAGTTAATTAATGAATCCTTAAAGGCTAAAACTGCTGAAAACCATGTAGTTAATTGGGATGGTCATCAATTTGAGATGGTTATCCAAGACAACCTGGGCGTGGTTTATTTACTGGATATTACGCGTTACGCCAAAATAGAAAAACGATATAAAAACGAATTATTAGCTATTGGACAGATTTTTATTGATAATTACGATGAGTTGAGTGAAACCATGCATGACCAGGAATTGACTGCTACTAGTGCATATGTCCAGAATACTCTGAGTGATTATGCTAAAAACTTTAACGCTTACCTTAAACGCATTGATGAAGATCACTTTTTATTATTACTCCATATGCAAGATTTAGCTAAAATGGAAAAAGATAAGTTTTCTGTTTTGGATAAAATGCGTTTAGAAACAAGTCGTAACAATACACCGTTAACTTTGTCAATTGGAATTGCTTTTGGCAGCAGCTTAATTACTGAATTAGCTGACCAGGCGCAGTCTAACCTTGACTTGGCGTTAGGCAGAGGCGGGGACCAAGTTGTTCTTAGTCAACCCGGTAAAGCAGCTCGTTTCTATGGTGGTAAATCGAATCCGATGGAAAAGAGAACCAGAGTTAGAGCAAGGATGGTTTCACAGGCGATTAGTGAGCTGTTCAAAGAAGCAGACCGCGTTTTTGTAGTTGGTCATGCCAGCCCTGACATGGATTCGGTCGGTAGCGGTATTGGTGTTGTTAAAATTGCCCGTTTGCATCATGTAAAGGCAAATTTTGTCTTAGATGTTAATAAAACCAATTATGATGTCAGTCGCTTAGTTGCTAAAATGGAAAAAGTAAAGGGAGATAATGATATTTTTATCGCGCCTGGGGATGCGTTAGAAGCATTGACTGACAAGTCTATGTTGGTTATGGTTGACCATTCAAAATATTCTATTACTTATTCCAAAGAATTATATGAGCAATTAAGAAATAGAATTATTGTCATCGATCATCACCGTCGTGGTGAAGAATTCCCTGAAAACCCGATGCTGACGTACGTTGAACCTTATGCCTCATCTGCCTGTGAACTAGTGACTGAGATGGTAGAATACCAACAGCCAAGTTCAGGTAAACGGGTTTTAACCGACCTTGACGCTACAGCAATGCTGGCGGGAATTACAGTTGATTCCAAAGAATTTTCGCTGCGTACCGGCACTCGGACATTTGATGCTGCCAGTTACCTGCGTTCAATCGGTGCAAGTACAATGGGTGTCAGCGAGCTGCTGAAAGAGGATATTGCTAGTTTCTTGCAGCGCACCCGACTGGTCAGCAGCTTGAAGATGATCAAGCCTAAAATGGCGGTCTTATGTGGGCCAGATGATAAGGAAATTGATCCTATTATTACTGCTCAAGCTGCAGATACGGCGCTTGATTTAGAAAATGTTGAAGCCAGTTTTGCAATTACCAGACGGAATAAGGATACAATTGGTATATCTGCTCGTTCAATGGGTGATATCAACGTTCAGCTTATTATGGAAAAACTTGGCGGCGGCGGACATTTGTCTAATGCTGCTACCCAAATTAAAGGGATATCTGTTAAGGAGGCACTTGCTAAATTGATGGATGCAGTGGATACTTATGAACAAGAAAATGAATAAAAGGAGAGCACAATGAAAGTTATTTTTACTAAAGATGTTAAAGGCCGGGGCAAACGCGGTGAAGTTAAAAACGTTCCTGATGGTTATGCCCAAAACTTTTTATTTAAGAGAGGTCTAGCCAAAGCTGCAACTAAAGCAAATATGCATACTTTGGCAAGAGTAGCTGCTAACGAAAAGGCAACTTATGAAGCTGAAAAAGCTGAAGCGGAAAAGATTAAGTCTGAACTAGAAAAGGATGAAACAGTAGTTAATTTCAAGTCTAAAGCCGGTTCAGATTCCAGACTGTTTGGCTCAATTTCTGGTAAAAAGATTGTTGAAGGCTTAGAAAAGCAATTTGGTATTAAGATAGATAAGCGCAAATTAAACCTGCCTGAACCAATTAAATCCTTAGGCTACACAAATGTACCAGTTAAGTTATTTAAGGGCGTAGAAGGCAAAATTCGCGTTCATGTTACCGAACAGGATTAAACTGTAGTTGAATTCTGAAAAAAGTGGGCGTAAGTAATGGATAATATTGTCTCACAGCAGATACCGCATGATGATGAAGCGGAAAAAGCCGTTCTAGGTGCAATTTTTATTGATCCTGCTGCCATAGCTGATGCCAGTGCAGAGGTTCAGCCAGAAGATTTTTATAAGAGAGCAAATCAGTTGGTTTTCCAAGCTATGCTTGATTTATCTGACCGTGAGGATGCAATTGATCCGTTAACGCTGCAGGATGAACTGACTAAGAAAAATCAGCTTGATGATATTGGTGGGATAGCTTATGTTTCCGAGCTGGCTATGGCCACGCCGACGGCTGCTCACGTCACTTATTATGCTAAAATTGTTCACCGTAAAGCTTTATTGCGGCGGCTGATTTCTGCCAGTCAAAAAATCATTACGAATGCAATGCAGGATTCCGATGATGTCACCGACATTTTAGATAATGCCGAAAGTGAGATCATGAATGTTTCGTCGGAAAATAATGCCAATGGTTTTCGTAATATCAAGGATATCGTTAACTCCACTATTGATGAGATTAACAACATTCCTGAAGATGGTAATATGGTTACGGGTCTACCAACCGGGTTTGTGGAACTCGATAAGATGACTACCGGTTTTCATGATGATGAACTAATAATTGTGGCGGCACGTCCCGGAGTGGGCAAGACTTCCTTTGCACTTAATGTTGCCCAGTATGTCGGCTTGCATACCGATAAAACTGTGGCAATGTTTTCCTTGGAAATGAGTGGGGAGCAGCTAGTGCAGAGAATGCTGGCTTCTGAAGGCTTAATCAATTCGCAACACTTGCGTACTGGTCAACTGGATGAAGACGAGTGGCCTAAATTAGTCACTGCATCCGGATCCTTGGCAACAGCCAATATTTATATCGATGACACACCGGGAATTAAGATGAGTCAGATTAGGGCACAGTCTCGCCGTTTGGCTAAAGAGAAAGGCAATTTAGGCCTAATTGTAATTGATTACCTGCAGTTAATTGAAGGTCCGCACAGTGAATCACGCCAGCAGGAGGTTTCAGCTATTTCACGGCAATTGAAGAAATTAGCCAAGGAGCTTCATGTACCTGTTATTGCTTTGTCGCAATTGTCGCGGTCAGTTGAGCAAAGGCAGGACAAGAGACCTGTCTTATCTGATATTCGTGAATCCGGCTCAATTGAGCAAGATGCCGACATTGTCTCTTTTCTTTACCGTGATGATTATTATCGCGATGAAGAAGAAGGCGAGGAAAATAAGGAAGTATCGGCTGAAGATGATAATGGCGAAGTTGAGGTTATTATTGAAAAGAACCGTTCAGGTAGCAGGGGAACAGTAAAATTAATGTTTTCTAAACCTTATAATCGCTTTTCTAATCTCGATTATAGTCATGATCAGCCTAACGAATAAGAAAGAATAAAAGCCATGGTGATTTATAGTAAAAAGCTATGGCTTTTTGCTTTTTTATATCTTTTAACAAAAAATAGGGCGTTTTTAATGACAATAATTATACAAAATTGTACTATTAAGGTGTGAATAGAAAATTTTCG
This sequence comes from Lactobacillus sp. IBH004, assembly GCF_026185255.2. NCBI lineage: Bacteria > Bacillati > Bacillota > Bacilli > Lactobacillales > Lactobacillaceae > Lactobacillus > Lactobacillus sp. IBH004. The sequence continues at coordinate 14,367 of NZ_CP110217.2, forward strand.
CTAATTTTTTGGGAAAGGATCGATTAAGATGGCTGATAAAGGTTTTAAAGATAAAGTAGCTGGCAAAGCTAAAGAAGTCAAAGGCAAAGTTCAACAAGCTGCTGGCGACGTTAAAGATAAGGCACAAGAAGCTACTGAAAACGTCAAAGACAAAGTCGATGACGTTAAGGATAAAATGAAGAATTAATTTTTTAATTAATAAATAAAAAGGAGATTGAGAAGACCAACGGTTTACTCAATCTTTTTTTGGGTTACACATGAAACAATTAATTTATCGCAATTTACGGCGAATACTCTCTGGTAGTTTAAGATTCGGCCGATCAGGATCATAAAATTCATAAAACACTGGAGCCTTATTAGAATCATTACTTTTAGGATAAAGGTCGTAGTTGCTGGCCATTAAGGGCAAAGTCATATTCTTTTTGTAGGAATTCCAGATATTGCTTAACACTTGAGTTAATAACTTTCGTTCTTGGGGTTCAAGGGATAAAAAGGCACGACCAAAGCGGTAGGTTCCTACTATTTTATTACTAGTTAGTTGGTTTAATTCATCAATGTCATAATTCTCAAAAGCCTCGAAAAGATCAGAAAAGGCATCGTTTCTTTCTTGATCGGGAATCGAATTATTGAAATTAATTAGAGCATGTCTGATCACGCGGCTACTGGAAGAAAGACCATCGGCTAGAGTAAAACTGTCGCGACCTACTGACCAGCGGCGAGGGTCATGCTGGTTGCGCATTGGTACGGTACTTTTGACAACCAGAGTTTGTTCCGGATGGTCAAGCATTGCACCAAAGATTGAACCTTGAGGGATGTAGGTTTTCATTTTAGACATAGAAGCAGTGAAACCAGGACTCGTATATACCTTATGGAAAAAGCCCGGTCCGTCAAAACTAATCGCCTTGATTACCCGCTTTTGAATTTCAGGCTCAACTGCACATAAAGCAAATTGAGCAAAGTTCCCTCCTTTTGAATGGCCTAAAAGGTAAATTTGTTGATCACTAAATTTATGTGCTATTTCTGTTAAATATTTAGCTGCCACTTCCTGACCATAAATCTCAGGCAGGTAATTCATACCCATATCTTCATTTAAACCAATCATAGTGCCATCAGTTCCGCGAAAGACGACAGCAATGGTTTTTGTGTCAATAAGAAAGGTGGCAGCAGTAAATTGTAACGGGTGAGGCTCCTTTTCCAGTCTGTCTGTCCAATCTAGAATCTTGATGTTGCCGATTCTAGGACTTTCCGGTAACAACATAACTTCAGTTGCAGTCTCGGCATACATTTGATGTTGAAAAGAAGACAAGTTCCGCAATTTTTCCGCTACTTCTCCTAGAGTATGATTGGTGGCAGAACTATCGGCCGGCAAATAAGCAATAGATGACAGCAGTGAAGCATCAACACTATTAAATGGCTTTTCTTTAAAGCTTAAGTCGCCGCGCCAGCGTAAGTAATCCAAGGGTCCGGCCATATAAATTCTCCTTTCGTAATAAAAGTTGATATTAATATTGTAGTAAGTTTGTGCAATTTAGATAAAAATAATGCAAAAAAAACAATAGAATTAACTATTGCTTAAAAAATATAACTTTATTTATCTATACTAGCAATACTGATCCGCTTGATGTCAGGATATTTGCGCAGAGCCATGATAATATCATTTTCATTAATATTGTTATTGATAATACCGTCTACGAAAAAGATAATTCTTTCATCACTGACAAAAAGAATCTTGACAGAAACATTTTCAACATGATTTGTTTGCAGTTCCTGTTCGATGATATGCAAGATATTAGGTTTATTGACAGCTTCTATTTGAATATTAAACCTGATATGCATGATGATTTTGTCAATGATAGTATCATCGTGAAACATCATCTGAATGACGAAAAGAAAGGCAGTCGCTAAAATTCCGATAAAATAAAGGCCAGAACCAATTGCCATTCCGATGGCTGCCGTAGCCCAGATACCCGCAGCTGTGGTTAAGCCGGAGATCTGTTGCTTTTTGATTAAAATTGTGCCGGCACCGATAAATGAAATACCTGAAACTATCTGCGCAGCAATTCTGGAAGGGTCCAGAGCAACATCAGACATTTTTAGTAAATCGCCAAAGCCGTATTTTGAAACTATCATAAATAGCGCAGACGAGAAGGCAACTACAATATGTGTCCGCACTCCAGCACTTTTTCTTTGAATTGCGCGTTCATAACCGATCAGTGCGCCACACAAGGAAGCAACTAAAATTCGTAGTACCCAGGGGAATTCGGCGCTAATCGAGGCTAAATTTGCCATTACATCCACTCCATTCTGAATCTATCTTTATATTATACTCTATACTCTTAAAAAGTTTACCAAAGCTTAGTTATAACAAAAACTGAGAAAAAGTCAAAAAATGCTTGCGTAAACTAGTAGAATATGTTTTAATTAATATCGTTGTCGAGATATGACAATGCTGACTTAGCTCAGTTGGCAGAGCACGTCATTAGTAATGATGAGGTCGGAGGTTCGAATCCTCTAGTCAGCATTCAGAAGGATAAAATTAGTAAAATAACCTTGATATATCAATGTTTTCCGTTGGTAAGTTAAGGTTATTTTTTGTTTATTAAAGATAATTATGCACACGATACGGCACACGATTTTAGCTGTGTTCCGCGCAAAAACTTTTAGGTAGGCACTATGGCTGATATAGCAGGCTTTTTGCCCGCTTTTTTGTGCACTAAGTTTAATCAAAATTTCAAAAATTAGTGAAAAATTAAATTATAAGAGTATAATTAAATAATAAATTTTAAAGAACTAATAATTCTTAAGATTTTAAAATATTTGTTTATGAGTTAAAACTAGAAGATCATAGGTAAAGATAGGATCTGCTTTGTTAGATTTAAAGGTTGAAGAAAGTTAAGCTAATCCATAGATTAAAAAGCTATGTTAAAAACTATTGGCATATGTATTTGGTCATGTTTTAGTCTATTGTAACATATTGCAGCTTTAGATTAATTTATAAATCTAATCAAAGCTTTTGGGAATAATAACTAAGGGATTTTTTTACAAATCGGAAAGTAAATTATATTAACTCAATTCTAAATATAATGACTCATAAAATAAAATGGCAAACGGGTTAGTTGTTTTTATACTAAAAGGTGGTTATTATGAATCGATATTATTTTAAAGCTAATTTTAAAATTGCAATAAAATCGAAAAAGAACTTTCTTTTAGTCTGTTTATTAATAATTTCTATGACTTTCTTCCTCTTTGTAGTTGAAACTCAAAAAATTGGCGATGGCTATCGTCAATGGCGGGACTACTATGAATCTGTACAAGTAAATGAAGATTATTTTGATGGTAGTTCTCTTCGTCAAAAAAATTATAAACAAACTTATGCAAATTTATGCAAACAATCAGCTTATATTGCTGTTTTGCAAAATGGTGAAGTGTTTTCCGATCCACAGACTTATTTAAGAGGATCGGAAAATCTAATTGAGACAATGCTTGACGGTTATAAGAATAATTATAAAGGTGCTAAAACTCTTAATGTGCCGCCCAAATATGAGCTTTACCAAAAACTGGCTACATATAAATACCTTTATCAACATCACATTCCAGTTGTGATGAACTCTAAAGCATCTTCAACATATTTAGTTTATATTTTGTCCATGTTAGGAAGCCTTATTTTCCTTTATATTCTTTTTATTTCAAATGATGTTTGGATATTGAAATTACGACATAGCAGTCTTTTGAAAAATATTCCTTATAGAAATAAAGATGAAATTTCTGGGAAAACTACAATCAATATTGTCTTAACTATCATCCCTGTGTTAATAGGAATTGTAGCTGCATATATTTTTGCGGGTGTGCGTAATGGTTTTGTTACGTTAAATTATCCTAATGTATTTTACTTTAATAAAATTTTCGCAATACCATTATGGGCTTATTGTTTATTATTTTTGGTATATGTTGTTCTGCTTGTATTATTTACCACATCATTGACTTTATTTCTTAATCAACTAACTAAGAATGTTTATTTAACAACTTTAATAGGGATGCTAGTTTATGCTATTTCTTATCTTCCTGGCACCATTAGCAAATATCTTTTTTGGCTACCATCATCATATCTAAATATTACTAATGTTTTTAATGGAACGGTAGCTAATACAACCGAATTGAATTTCTTAAATTGTTGTACTGGTGCACTAATATTAATGATTTGGTCACTAATATTTATGAGTTGTTTTAGTTATTTGGTCAATAAAGGGAGGAGAGTAAGATGAGATGGCATTATTTTATTTCTCAATTAAAAGCCTTTTTTGTTAATCCTAAAAATATCGGATTATATATTGCCACTGCTTTGTTATCTCTATATTTTGGCCTGGTAAGTGTACCTAATCATCATGTCATTAATCGTGTTGATCCATACTCTATTCAAAAAGAATATAAGAATGATACTGCCTTTCTTAAAAGTGCTAAAAAACAATATGAACAAGCAAGAAAGCCGTGGCTTACGATAGATCCAAGCGCAGGAGCAAAAGATGCGATTGCAACCTATCCTACAATACTTAAATATGATAAAAAAAGATTAGCAGCATTAAAAGCAAATGACTGGAAAGAGTATGCTTTATATTCTAGTAAGTGGTACAAGTATGTTGATAATTTGATCTTCGTTGAAGAAAATCAAAATTATATGTATCCAGTTGAGTATGGACATAATGGAATTTATAAAGAAAATGGACATTATGGCTATCAACAAACTTATCACCTTTATAATGCACTTTTAGCTAGTAAAGCAAAATTAAATAAGAACGTGTTGGAAGAAAGAACAGCACTGCAGCGAATTCAAAACTCTTTATCTGGTTGGACAACTTTAATTTTAATAATAATTGTTATCTTTTTTGCAGCTGATATTCTTACTAATGATTATAAATATCGTACGGTAGTAAAAAATATTCCCCTAAACAAAAGTACTATCTTGTGGCTAAAAACCGCAGTAGTTGAGATTGGCGTCCTGCTTGATTTCTTGATGGCGTTTATTATAGCAGTAGTATGTATTGCTCCCAAATATGGACTGGGATCATTTAATTTAAGGACTACTTTTTATATGGGAAGACTATATTTTAAAGTGCCTTTTACTTATTTAACGTTAGGAACGTATTATTTGCAGCTGAGTATTTTTGCAATACTGATTGTGTTTATATTTATCCGTTTAACACTCTTGATATCTTTATTAAGCAGAAATGAATACGTTGCAGAAATTCTTTCCAGTTTATTTGCGGTAGCTGGGAAGGTACTGTATTTCTCATCGGGAATGGGTTTTGTTTATCCATTTTTACAATATTTGCCAACCACGTATTTTACAATTGGTGATAGCCTATCTGGTAACTTATCTTATTTAATGGATACTCCAGGATGGGGCTTCAATGCCGGAATTGTGCCTTTAGTACTAACAGTTTTAGCTATTGAACTAGTTATGTTGTTAATTTATAGAATAAAGAAAATACCTTTAATTAAATGAGGTGAAATGCAATGTTAAAAATTAATCATTTAACTCTAAATTTTGGTGAAAAAAAGATTTTTACTGATTTATCTCTTGCCTTTGAAAAGGGACAAATCATTGGATTAGTTGCACCCAATGGTACAGGTAAATCTACTTTAATTAATATTATTTTGCATAACCTTACACCTCAAAAAGGTTTTGTTGAATATAATGGGATGCGCTATAAAAATGAGCATGATATTGTTAAATTACATAAACAGATATGTGCTTTTCCCGATCAAAGTGAATTATTTCCATTTATGACTGGACGAGATCATTTAAAACTTTATGCGGACTTATGGAATAAGCCTGAAAAATCCGTTAATGGAATTATCGACGAACTGAATATGAGTAGTTATGTTGATCATAAAGTTGAGACCTATTCATTAGGAATGAAGCAACGTTTATGTTTTGCAATGGTTGTGGCTGCTGATACTCCTGTTATGTTATTAGATGAGGTAATGAATGGACTAGATCCTCAAAACGTAGCATTAATTTCAAAAGTGCTTGTTAATTTAAAAGAGAAACAAAAGTTAATTATTATGGCTTCACATTTATTATCGAATTTACAAACTTATGCGGATCGAGTCCTGTTTCTAAAAGATGGTGCTATAAATAAAGATTTTGATAATAAAAAGCCAGATAAACAATACTTGAAAGTTGAAAAAACTGAAGAGCTTATGGGATTTCTAAGTAATTTAAAGTATGAAGAATTACCCGATAACTTAATCTTGATACCTATTTCTGAAAATAATCAAGATGACCTAAAAGCATTATTTTTAGAACTATTACAACACCATATTCAATGCTCAATAGGAAGAATAAGTATTGAAGAATTATTCGACAAAATTTATGATTAAAATAAAAGGTCTAAAAAATATATTGACATTTAATTATCAATAAAGATTACATCTTGAGTAATTCAATTATTGTTTTAGCCGTAACAAGACTGTGAGATGTACATCTTCAAAACAGTGTTTTGGTCTTTAATAGTGAGAACAAATTAATATATTTACTAAAAGAGGACAAAAACCTTATAAAAATATTGAGTAGAGTTAGTATTTATTATAAGGAGCAAGAGTAAGATGTCCTCTTTTTTATGCAATAAAAAACTACTAGCAGCTAAGACATCAACAGGATAAATATAGAGTCAAATATTTTTAGTTATGCATTTTTCTTTTTATAAGCCAAAAGTATCCTTATTTTCTAAAATACCTTTTTGAACGGTTTTAACCAATTTCTTAATACTCGGCATAAAATTTGCTTGTTTAGCAGCATCTTGTGCTTTTTCTATTAAGTCTTCATATATTTTTTTAGACCCAGTTAAATGATACCAAAAGTCATTTCCAATAAGAACTGTATATCCATCTGCTTTAATTCGCTTATACATATTACTCATTTTTTTATCGTTACCGTACAAAATTCCTATAACTACGTCATTTGTATTAACTTTCATATGATTAGTATTGGCTAAATTTCGTATATCTATAATGTGATCTTCAATAGTTTTTATATCGTCTTTATTAATAGTGTTTGGACCTGATTTTACTTGACAATATTTTTGGCGTCCATCTATAGCATCAATGTATTCAATATCCATACCTGTAATAAGTGATCCTCGGATATTATTATTTTGAACTTTATCTACTATAAATTCTTGAAATTTTGTGCCGAAACTTGTTGATAGAGAAGTTCCAAGAGCAAAAGGATAGACTATAGCTTTTGCCATAGATTCAGCGTCAATAGTTTCAGAAAATCCAGTAGCTGCAGCTTGAATTGTAAATGGGTTTGGATCAAATTTATTAAATTCACGTTTTTCATATTTCTGTGCTTTATCAGCAAAAAAATCCAAAAAGAATTTGTATGTATTATCTAGAAGAGTGTCTAATTGGGCTTTTGTAAAATTGTTGTTAGTCATTTATAACCTCGCTTATTGATGGCTACCCACAAAAATGTTATGATTAATTCATAATATTTGAGAGGGTAGTATGAAAATAACACTTGATAAAGATTTAATTCGTCAATTAATGCTTGAAAAAAACATAAAATCACAGAAAGAGCTGGCAAAACTAATGGAAATTTCTCCGGGAGAATTATCATTGATACTATCTAACAAGTTTTGTCCAATAAAAAGCAACGTGGAAAAATTAGTGAACATTTTAGGGGAAAAAACTTTGGGCACCATAAAAATACAAAAGCCAAGACAAATATCGCTATTTGAAAATATAAATAAGAAATTTCCTGATGAAGTCATTGACACTTCTAATATTACACCTAAAAGGCAGTTTAATGCATTAGAACTTTTTGCTGGAGCTGGTGGCTTAGCTTTGGGCTTAGAAGAAGCAGGATTTCAGGATGTAGGTTTACTTGAATTGGATCATAATGCATGTGAGACTTTACGGTTAAATAGACCTAACTGGAATGTAATAGAAGAAGACATTACTAAAATTACGAGTAGTAAGAATGGAATTTTTAATTATATTCCAGAAAATACTACTATTGATTTACTTAGTGGAGGATATCCATGTCAGTCATTTTCCTATGCTGGAAAAAAGATGGGACTAAATGATACCCGAGGCACTCTTTTTTATCATTACGCCAAGATTATGAAACAAGTGAAACCGAAAATGTTTTTAGTTGAAAATGTTAAGGGATTAACTACAAATGATAATGGTAGAACTCTAAAAACAATGATTAATGTTTTCGAAAATTTAGGTTACGAAGTTACTTATAAGGTTTTAAATGCATGGGACTATGGTGTTGCCGAGAAACGTGAAAGGCTAGTTCTAATTGGAATAAGAAATGATCTTGATATATCTTATCGTTATCCCAAATCGTATGACTATAAACCAGTTTTAAAGGATGTTTTAAAAAAAGTACCAGCTTCTAAGGGGCAAAAATATTCTCCTGCTAAAGCAAAAATAATGAAATTAGTACCACAAGGGGGTTATTGGCGAGATCTTCCTGATGAAGTAGCTAAAGAATATATGGGTAAAAGTTATTATTCAGGTGGGGGACGTACTGGTATGGCTAGACGAATGAGTTGGGATGAACCATCTTTAACTTTAACTACTTCTCCTAGCCAAAAACAAACAGAGCGTTGTCACCCCTCTGAAACTAGACCTTTTACTACTAGAGAATATGCTCGTATACAAAGTTTTCCTGACAGTTGGAAATTTTCTGGGGGAGTTGGCGAAGTTTATAAGCAAATTGGGAATGCTGTGGCAGTCAACTTTGGAAAAGAAATAGCTCTTTCAGTTATTGCAAGCTTAAATCAATTATATTAAGTTGTATATTAGTATATAATTTAATGCAAGAATAATTTATATTAAGCAATAGTGAATGTTTCATTATTTTAACCAATGAGGAAAAAACTATAATGATCGACAGAACTTACTTTAATTTATGGGAAAATGCGGTTTGTGATAGGGTTAAAGAAAATAATAATTTAACAAATTTTTCTAATAATGAGATTTTAACAAATTATGTTACTTACATCAGAAAATGTGTTTTTTATAGTGTTACTGTTGTAGAATCTGAAGAAATAAAAAAAGAGATTTCTGAATCACCGGCCTTATCTACTGTATATGAAGAAATAAAAAGAAGATTACAAAATGGAGAAGGAGTGGCACCATATTTATCTAAGAGAGCAAAGTTATTGAAACCAGATTACCTTTTTTTGGATTGGAATATATTGCATTTGCATATGGGCAATCTTCAACAGGGCAATGAATATTCAGATAGAACAGAGAGAACATTACACATATGGATACAGTCTGATGAAAAGAAAGTATATTTTATAAGATTAGGTCATCACTTTATTAGTGGTGAAAAGGATCCATATGTGGATAAAGAGGAACTTAAAATAATTTATAAAAATTGGCCAAATTTATTAAATATAAGAGAGCTAAATGTTGAATCCACTACTAAAGTTTCAGATGAAGAAAGGAAAAAATATAGGGAACTTGGTATTATGGCTCCAACTACCTTTAAAGATTACAACGGGAATAAACATGTAGTGGTTCCAGCTATGTATTCTCTTAATAAAATCTCTGTTATTGATCAAGAAATTGTAGATCGTCGTATTCCAAATATCATAAATAAAATTATAGATAAAGTAAAACAGGATATTACTAAACCAGAACTTATTAGTAAAGGCAGGTTCTGTTATTATCCTAAAGAAAAAGACTTTTGTTTTGGAGTAATTAAAGATGCAAAATTTGATCCATATATTTTTAGTTTTAGTAGTGTTGACTTTTGGCGAGCAGTTTTTTATCAAAGCCCTATAGTACCTTTAAAAATAAGTAAGGACTTATAAAAGCATAGAATAGTATTTGGGTGGTTTCAAGATTAAGTTATACTGCAGATAAGTTTTTAACGACATTTATTCATGTGGACAGAAATAAAAGTTAAGAGATACTAGGATCTATTAATAACTTGACCAAATGCATAGGTATACAATAGTTAAGTATTGAACAAGAAAAAAAGCTATAAGCAAAAGAACTTGAGTCGATTGGTTATCTCTAAACAGCATTTAGAATAATCAATTTAAATAAACAAACTTGAATTATCAATGTTTTACGCTGATAAATTAAGGTTAATTTTTGTTTGTTAAAGATATACGGTGCGTGGTAAAAACGCTGTATACCAAGAAATTCTTTGAGTTCAGAATGGAGATTGCTAGAGCCATATTCTTTAGGCGCCCGGTTGTGCTAGCAGATGAAGCAACAGCTTTGCTCGATCATGTACTTTCTAGGAAGATTTATAATACTATTTTGGTAGATAGTTATTTACTAACGTTTTTACAAGTCAATATTAAATAAGTATGTTAGTCAAAATATACTATTAATTTTATTTTGTTGATTTAAGATTTGTTTGATGCTATTATTAAGCAACTAAAAATTTATAAAATAATAGTCTGCACAATTTTATTAGAAACGTTTTATAACTAGTAACTTGTTTTATGACTTAATGCTGCTACTGGACTTTTAATGTATTAATCTTAGGGGGTTTTTATGAAAGAGTAAGGTAGTATGATGAAAGTATATTTTTTAGCTTATAGCAAGTGTGATAGTTCTTCTGACATTGCTTATAGCAAAAATCAGATTACTGTACATTAACAGTCTTTTTGTTAATTATTTTAATCTTTGTTCTAAAAAAGGGATGTGAAAAATCATGAATTATTATAAAGCCTTTGATGCTGGAAGTAGTATATATCTGGTTGCATTTATGATTGATTATATTATAGAGCTGTTTAGTATTAACAGTTCAGGTATCAAGACTACCGCATTAGGACTAAAAATAATTACGAATATGAATGAGCATTCCTTAAACATTAATTTTTCATTAACATGGGGAATATTAATTTCGTATTTAGTATTTATCTTATTTTTTATGTCTGCCTTTCATTTCTTTAAAAAGATAAAAACCAGATGACTATATGGCAATATGAGCTTGAATAATAGTCTTATTCAGAAGAATCATTTACTCTGATTAGCCTTGATTTATCAGCATTTCGCGCAGATAAGTTAAGGCTGATTTTTTGTGTGATAATAAATATTTTTCGGTGCAATAAAAAAATTTACGGTGTAAAATAATTGAATTTTGCACCGGTAATCTTTTAAATGCACTGATACTTGGTATAAAATATGTAAGAAGAAACTAGTTTATAAAGGAGACGTAATACTTTGAAAGTTTTTGATTACCAAACTTTAAATGGTTTGAAATTAACTACGAAGATGATTGAAAAACTCAATCTGATCTGTGAGCTAAAAGGTAAAACGGATCATATCTCCTTAAGTGCGAAAGACATAATGGATAAGCTGTTGGTAGTCGCAAAGATTGAGAGTACAGACTCATCCAATCGAATTGAAGGAATTACAACAAGTGATGCACGACTTAAGAAATTAATGGATCAAAAAACGACTCCGAAAAATCGCAGTGAAGAAGAAATTTCTGGCTATCGTGATGTTTTAGCAATAATTCATGATAATTATAAATATATCAAGATCACTCCTAATAATATATTAACATTACATAAGCAATTATTTAATTTTACTGAAAGCAGCTGGGGCGGTCAATTTAAGGACATTGATAATGCAATTATTACTACCTTTGCAGATGGTCATAAAGAAACTCGCTTTACTCCACCACCAGCATATATCACACCTGAATTAGTCCAAAGTTTATGTGAAACTTATAATAATGCAATTTGTGATAATTCTTTCCCGCCATTAATACTAGCGGCAGCATTTATGTTGGATTTTGTATCAATTCACCCATTTAGAGATGGTAATGGCAGAATGTCACGCTTGTTAATGCTACTTGAATTACAACAATTAGGTTTCGGAGTTGGTAAGTATATTAGTTTGGAACGTTTAATTGAAAAAACTAAGGTGCAATATTACCGGACTTTGTTAGAAAGTTCAGGAAAAGCATGGATTAATAATGAAAACGATTATGGACCATATGTTGACTACTTTTTGAGTATCGTATTGCAAGCTTACCGTGAATTAGATTCACGAATTGATTTCACTAATGGTACGGAAAAGGATCCGGAATCATTGCTATTGAGTAAAATTACTAATAGTTTAAAACCGCTATCTAGACAAGAACTAATGAATTTGGTACCGCAATATGGTGAAAGTACTATTAAACATGCTTTAGCTAGGTTGCGTAAAGAAGGAAAAATAGGTTTAGTAGGCAAAGGAAAGGCAAGTCGCTATATTGCCAATCACTAAAGCAGTGCAGTAAATAAATTATCGGTGCAAAATTTAATTATTTTGCACCGATAACTATAGCAACGGGCGAATTAAGAGAGTTCATTGGTAACTTCTTTCTAGAATTTTGTGGTTAATTACATTCTATCAAAGAAGTCCAATGGACTTTTTTGTTTTCTAATCAGGGCAAGTGCTCAACTTCATTTTACAATTTACCATTTTATTTTTTGTTAGCGCGTATTACCTGAACATGGAAGGAGTTAAGCGCAGATGTCCGGACACCCCCAGGGTATCTGCGCATGGACCAATGTCAGGACAGAAGTTTTAGTTTCCTATAGGAAAAATAGGCAAACATAATATGAGTTTATGTTAAAATTCAAATTAAAGAATAACGCTGAATAGATAAGGCAAAGCTATGAAAATTAACGATATAATAATAAAAGGTATAAAAAATAGTGAAAAAAATTGCTACACCGTCAGTTATTTATTTAAAAGATGCTATTAGATTTAATATAGATGAAGCGTTAAAACAATTATCGGAAGTAAAAACTAATGAGACAAAATTACTTTATTCTATAAAAGCTTGTTATAACTCAAAAGTAATTTCGCTTTTATCAAGATTTGTGGCCGGCTTTAGTGTTTCATCTTTACAAGAATATAAAAAATAGCTCGGTTTAATAATAAAATTGTTTCGGCTACCGGATTTGACGGTGTTGATAATAGTATAAAAAAAGGTATGACGGTTTATTATTTGATTATAACTCGTATAAATTAAATAATGGTTCTACTAATTTTTTAAAAAATTTGAAGATTTTGCAATCAAATGGATTTATAGTTACAGATTCATTTGGTAGAACAAAAATACCAGGTTTGTTTGCTATAGGAAGTGTAACAATGCCAATATCTGGAGTCCCAGAAGCTATTTATTCTGCACAGATTACTGGATTCTATGTAGGACATCTCTTAGAAAAGACAACTATTGCTGATACTAGTGGTAGATTTCCTTTCTTTCCTAGAGAAAGGAACTGGTTAAATAGCTATCAACATAAAATAGAGCTTGATGAAGAATAACCATAAAAGGTAGATTAGTTATGACAATTGGTGAAGCATTGAAAGAAATGCAGAAAGAGCTTGGACTAACCGGAAAAGAAATGGCTGCTGGCATTATTACAACTGGTACGTATTCACGTGTAATCCATGGTACTAGAAGAATAAGCAGTGATTTATTAATAAAATTACTACTAAAACACAATATAGACTTATCTTATTTCTTTGATAAAGTATCTGATACTTACATGCCTCCCTCCAATAGGTTAGAACAAAAATTATCCTCTCAATTTGGTCTTGCATTTAATAATCATGATATTGTAGCAGCAGTTACAACATTCGAGCAGATTAAAAAGGCTAATGTTAGTACTCATTTTAAAAAAAGAGTACAGATAGCTGTTGCTTTTTTGACAAAAACTACAGATGATTTAGATAATAAGTTTAAGAAATCCATTATAGATGATTTAAATAAAGAGAGTAACTGGATTTTTAATATTCAAGCTTTACTTTTGTTTGCTACATCATTTGAAATTTTACCAACTGAATTTGTTGAAAAAAAGATGGTCTTTTTCTTTAATAAAATATCACGATCTAAAAACATTTCAGAAATTATGAAAGAAAGATTTGCCATCGTTTGTGTTAACTATTTACATTGGAAATATTCTCAAACAATAGGATTGAATGGAAAAATAGGGATAATTGGAGCTAATGTAGTGAATGCTATAAATTATCTTCAAAGCTTAGAGTCAACCACTCATTTTATCATTTATATAATATCAGCTAAATATTATTCGGCATTGTTTTCTGGTAATTTAACTCGTGCTAAGCAGATTAAAGAGAATCTGCTTGATATGGGGTGTACATTAGTGGTTAAAAATTGGCCACTGTGAAATTTTTGTTTATTTAAAAATATAAATTTATTATGGATTTATAGCCAACCGGTTATGAGTATTATTAAAAATAAGAAAAGGATTATAATTAAAAAAGTGTATTATGTTATGTAAAAAATATGTAAACGTTTATAAGCTGCTAGTTGGCCGAGTCACGACCAACATCGCCGACAGTCTGTTCTACATGGCGGTGCTCTGGTACTTCAAGGAGACCGGGCACTCACCTTTCATGGTAGCAGTCCTGTTGACCGTTACTTCCGGGGTTGACATGGTCTCGTTCGGCCTGGCACTCTGATTGATCGCATCTCAATGAAGAAGCTGCTGAACTATTCCACCATCATCCAGGCCGCAATCAGCGCCGCGGTGGTGGGGGTGTTGCAGCTGGTCAAGGCGGCATCGGGGTTGACGCCGTGGTCTTAATTCTTTACACGGCCTCCACGGTTCTTTCAACCATTATTTACCCGGCCGAAACCAAACTGCTGCCGCTGTTTGTCGCGGAAAAGGACATGCTCCACTTCAACGGCCTGTTCCAGGTGACCTACGGCGTTTTGGACTTAGTTCTGGACGGTTTTGCCACCTTTCTGATTGCGACAACGTCAATCAGTATGACCGTGGTCATCTCCGGCGTGGTTTTTGCGCTGGCTCTGCTGACCTACGGGCGCCTGCAGATTAACGCACTGGCCAAGGACGTCTTGGAGAGTGAGGAGTACTTCACCGGCTCCTACTGGAAGGACCTGCACGTTGGCTGGCAGACGCTGAAGGATGAAAAGAACATCCTGGAACTGATCCTGCCGCTGTGCGTTGTCAACTTCTTCTACGGCATTTTCGACGTAGTCTGCCGTATTTTGGGCAGAGCTACGTTCATGACTCGGCAATCGGCTACGGCGGCCTTCTGATGGCCTCGTCTCTGGGCGGCATCGCCGGTGCATTCCTGGTGCAGCACTTCAAGCTGGGCAAGAAGAGCATGGAATTGTTCATCGCAATTTGCTTTGTGGGTGCTGGCGTCTTCCGCCTCCTGGTTCCGCTGACGGCGAGCCTGAGCGTCCTGCTCATCCTGCTGAACTCGGCCGTCTCCTCTTTGTGGCTCACCATGATGAACACTGACTTTGAGGCTCTGGTGCAGGTCAGCTTCTCATCTGCGGTGCTGGGGCGCATCGAGACCATCAATGACAGCATCCTGTCCGTCATGATCCCGCTCGGGACGATGGCGGGCGGACTGGTGGTTGACCGGCTGGGCGCAATCAGCACGCAGTACATTTACGGCGTTACGCTGCTGCTCGCGGCGGTCTACTACCTCGGCGTGGTCAGGCACAAGGCCAAGAAGTAAAAAGAATCCGCATGGCATTAACATGATTATTCATCAGATTCTGTTGCTATAGTTTGGCGATGTTTTGATTGAGCATTCAGACTAAAAATAGATATGCCCCTTGAAATTAAAGTAGTTTAATAATTTCTGGTTAAGGACTAACTTCCGATATTAAATCGGGGTTAGTCCTTTCAGCTTGCTTGTTCCGGTGAAGGTAAGTTCTTGAAGGTCTGTTCAAAGCCGTAGAACATATTCCACTTTAAGGTATCAAAGAAAGCCTACCATCAGTCCGTTGCCTTTGCGTGGTATGGACTGGTGGATGCCACGGCTTTTAGTCAAGTTTGAAATTGTAAGTATTCGTCTAGGTATCAATTAGTTGATGTGAACCAGTGTCAATTGTTTGAGCCACAGAACAGTGCTGTAGCCCTCCTCATGTAAGCTGAGTGCCTGTAATTTTTGTTCAATGGGAAATTGACCATAGTAAAACCCTTCAGATGGACTTAGGTCCAATTGAAGTGCAACTAAAAAGTTAGACATTTTATCTAAAAAATTCTTGAATTCAGGCCAGTCATAAAATTCAAACTCTATTTTGCAATTTACCGAAAGAAAACAAAGGCAAAACGATTATTTTTGTAACTCAGCGCTTGTCTGCGGTGAAATATGCAGATAAGATTCTCTTTTTACAAAATGGTAGAATTCTCGGCTTTGATACACACGAAAAATTAATCAGACGTAATGCTGATTACCGTAATATGTATAATTTGCAAAAGGATACTTATATCTAAATTTGGGTTGGTCTAAAAAGCGCTTTTTGCTACAATTAAAGTATTTTAGTAAGCAAAAAAATACTTATGGTAAGAAAAATCGAAAATTAAAATAGCAGCAAACTTTTGCAAGTAAACTATTTTAAGTAAGTATTTGCTGTATACTCTAGCGCAATGGAAAGTGTGACAAGTTTGAATTCTATTAAAAAGTTTTTAGATTGGCTAACAAGTTTATTACTGATTATAGTTGTCGGACTGGTTTTGATCACACTTTTTTCCGCATATTATAGTTTTGGCACTATGATTTTTGGAGTCCATGAGGCGAGCGCAATAAAGGATTTTTGGTTCACAGAAATCATGTTAGGTACAGCTTATGTATCTATAGTTATAGTCATTACTATATATACAGCAATAACTCGTTTTTTAAAGAAAAGAAAAAATGATGCTTCTTGTTAAGTAGCACTGATTACAAATATAGCAAGATGAAGGCAGTTAGTTCATTGAACTAACTGCCTTTTGTTATTCAAGAATACTGTGGTTCTTGATATAGCTGGCTTTAATTGATGGTAAATTGTTTTGAGAGGAAGAGTGCATATGGCACGAAGTCCTTTAGAAAGGTGTTCAGCCATTGAGTGTTTACCATGCATTAAAACTAGTGCTGGAATTTGCCTCACGTATTATTGCCTTATGTCAACAAACACAAGTAAACAAAAAGACCGTCCCAACAATAACTTTATTAAGTAATATAAGTGTAAAATTGGCTAGCCATGAAAAAAGGAAAGACTGAACTGACAGTCTTTCCTTTTCCTATATTGCTTACAGTTCACCAATATTTATTGCTAAATTGCCCCTTAAGTTTCTGTTCTCTGTAGCAACTTTGTTCAATGACATTATGTTAAGTTAGATTGGTCTGGATTTTTTAGGTAAAAACATCAATAAATTTTTATGCAATTTCAGCTTGTTTTGTTTTTTTGTTGACTTTTATCATTACAATTAAAGCAACAGTGAAGACGATTGCACTAAGTACTAGGACACCGTACAAGGCGTAATTAACGTTGATTGTACCAGCTATGGTGGTAAATAATGTCGTCATTAAAGGACCGGCGATTGCCAAGATTGTGTTTAAAAGCCCTGCTGAAGAAGATAATATTTTGCGATCTACGGAGATAACCAACCATTGCATTAACTTGGGACTGCTCGTACCAGCTAAGAAACCAAGAGTGGTCATTAGAATAAGGCAAAACACGATATTCTTATTTAGGATGACAATAGCCATAATGGCACTACTAATAGTAGATAATAAAGATAGCTGGAAAAGCGAGGTGTTTTTAAGGAGTTTGGTGCCGACTGCACTGCCAAGAGCTAAACCAATTGCGGCAGCGGCTCCTAGAAGTGCGATGGTGAAACTATAGCTGCCGATAAGCATGCTTTTGTTTCCTGCAATAACGATTGAAATTAATGGCTGGACAGAACTGAGCAAGCCATTAAGCATAGCTACAACTAAAACAATCGTTAAAAGTCCGTGGGCTTGCCTTACTTGCTTAAATGATGAACCAATTGTGGCAAAGAAGTTTTGGTCATTGACCTCTTCTGTCTGCTCAGGCTGTTGCTTATGAATGTTCGTCCCAATGTTGGCATAAAGTAAGCCTGCTGCTAAGAAGGTTAGTGCGTTGACAATAGCCAGTTCTGAGTATGACATGAAGAGCAGGAGCCCGGAGCCAACAAATTGTGCAACTAGCGTAATTAGTTGTGATACGCCGCTTGTAAAACCCTGAGCTTCGGCCATTTCGTTTTCACCGACGAGGCCAACGATTAGCGGCGTTTGTAAACCGCCAGAGTACATGCCGGAAAGATCAGATACAAAGTTGAGTCCGATAACCATTAAGACCAGGTTCCAGCCGGCAATATTGGTGGCAAAAAGCAGACCCACCAACATGTATAACGCAAAGCGAATAACTGCCAGCCAGACAATTACGCGATACTTATTGTGTGTCCGGTCAGCCAGGTAGCCGCTGAAACTTTGAATTAAATCAGGCAGAGACTCGGTAATTGCAATTAAAGATAATGCCAGGGAATAATTTTTTAACTTGCTAGCATAAGTCATGAGGGCCAGGTAGAACAGGATGTTGCCTGCGCCGGATAACCAGCTGGCGAGGGTGAATTTTCTGTAATTTTTATTCTTTAAAAAAATGTTCATGTTTTTACCTCTTTTCTTAACTATGTATCTAGTATATTTTGGTTATAATGAAAAAGAGAGGAATGTCATATTTGACAGTTTAAAGTTAGAAGGAATAAAAATGACAATTGGGGAGTTGTTAAAAGATTATCGGATAAGTCAAAAAAAGACGCAGAAACAATGGGCAAAAGATGTGATAAGCCCTTCATTCTATGCGAAAGTAGAAAAGAATTTAAGTCGGATTTCTGCCGAAGATTTAATTGAATTACTACATTCTAATCAAATTCCAGTGATTGATTTTTTCAGTAAATTAAATCAAAAAGATAAGTCGATTAATCAACAAGAATTAGAAATAAATCGACTTATTAATGAAGCATACTACCAAAATTCTAAAAAAGAGTTGCAACAAATACGAGATGTAGTTGCTGAAAGTGAATTGCCTAATAAAAATGATGAATTACTTCTTATCGATGCCTATATTGCGGTAATTAGTAAAGACCTTACAATGCTAGATAAAGAAGTTATAGACAGAATGAAAGAAAAAGTTTTTAATATTTCTAATTTTGATGAAGATGGATTAATTATGTACTGTAATTTCATGAGCTTTTATGATTTGAATAGCAACTTATTGCTGTCTAAAAGGATAATAAAACAGCTTGTTGGATCAAGCAGTGTCAGAATACAAGAAAAAATTTTGGCTATCATTATCAATATGCTGATTTTTTGCATTAGAAATAAGCGATTTGAAGAAACTGAGGTATTTGTTAATTATGCGGATCAAATAAAAACAAAACCGGAGGTTTTCTTTTATAAGCTGCTGATACCAGCATTTTATAATATAGTTAAATATCAAGATAATCATGATCAAAAATATCTGGATGAAACAGAAATAATAATTGAAAGTATCAAATTAGCGGGAATGCCAGATTATGGTAAAGAGTTAGAAGAGCTTTTAGTTGCAAATAAATAAACTTAAAAATGTCATGTTTGATTTTGAAGTACCCCAAAATTTATCCTAAATTTGGGGGTATTTTTATGTCTAAATTATCTAAACAAGATAAAATTGAAATCTATCATCTTTGGCAGAGCTAATTAGTTTGCTTTTGCTTATTTTGAGTATTTCTGAAGAATATTATCCACTCATAAATACATGCAATAACCGCTATTAGATAATCATACCAATGAAAAGCTTTTGAAAAGCCTAATAGAGAGAGAACAAACACGGCAATCAACGCTAAACTAAAAAATATAGGTTTAGCAATCACCATATTATATTTAATAAGCCAAGTATCAATTGGCAGAAGCTCTAAAGCTAAAATAATTATTATTACTAAAGTAGTATTCATGTTATAGTCACACCTTTTAAATTATTTTAAAGATAAATAAATACGATTGTTCGTGCAGTCCAGTAAGCGACTGTCTTGTCAAAGTGTAGATATACAAAAAGGCAATCCACTGGATTGCCTAGACGTCTAGTACGCCTCTTTTGCATGCAAAGATCGCACTTTATTTCTTCTACTGAAATTATAGCATAAGAACACATGATAGAATAGTGAAGTACGCCTTTCGATCCTCCCCGAAAAAGGTGATTGCATGGGAAGGATTGTACTTTTATTTCTTCTGAAGTGTTTACTACTAACCAGTCTAACGCCTGCATTGCGCGAGCTAGGACAAGATCTTGATAAATTAGCCAATTTAATAGAAAAGATACTCCGGTTATTTAAGTAGTAATCAGAAAGAGGTGGGCTTTTGTCCTACCTCTTTTTGATTACTACTTTATTTTTTATAAACCTTTTAAAGTTGCTAGCCACTTGACTTTAGCGCTACTTCAATTAATACACTATGTTGAGTTAATTTGGCATAGGTGAAAGTGGATAGGAAATAAATTATGTTAGCTTTTGGATTTGTCATATCCACCTTATTTGCGTCAAATATGACAGTTTTATTAATAAAAATAAAAAGGCAATTATATTATTTATATAAATAACGAAGGTTTTTTGAAAGGAAAAGAAAATCATGGTTTACAAATACTACTCGCACTTTAAGTTTTTTTGTTTAAATATTTTGGGATTAATTTCCAGTATGCAAAATATTGTTACAGCATACATTGTTGGTTCGTTAATTAATTTG
Organism: Lactobacillus sp. IBH004; assembly: GCF_026185255.2. NCBI lineage: Bacteria > Bacillati > Bacillota > Bacilli > Lactobacillales > Lactobacillaceae > Lactobacillus > Lactobacillus sp. IBH004. The sequence goes on from NZ_CP110217.2 coordinate 34,920, forward strand.
GCAACGGCTAAAAATTTTGCAGCTATTCCAATCTTTTTTGGTAAAAACATTTTGTTATTGATCTTAATTTTAATCGCCACATTAATTTTTGATTATCTTAAAGCAGATGCTGCTAAGCAGGTCAATACTAAGTTAAGGCTTAAAGTGATGAGGGGTATGCTCTCGGATGAGCAAGAAGATGCTTCTAATTTAGGTTTTTTAACTAATGATTTTAAACTTTTGGAAACAAATCGCTATGATGCTGAAATAGGAATTTTGATTTATTCATACACTGTCGTATTTGCTATGGCATTCGCTTTGTATCTAAATTGGCAGCTTACAATAATATTCTTTATTGGTTCGGTTATACCAACAATTGTTTCCACCTTTTTCCAAAAGCCTATTCAAAATGCTGCAGAGGCTTGGACAAATGCTAATGATAAATATGTTAATCAAACTAAAAATTTGTTATCTGGTACTGCTACCTTTAATTTATATGATAAGCAGGATAATGCAGTTAAACAAAATCAGTATAAAGTTAACCAATTAGAAGAAAAATTAGCCAAGATGAATGTGCTTAATACTAATACCAGTGCTTTTCTTAATGCAATTGCAATTATGGGTACTTATTTATTGCCGTTTGCAATTGGTATTGCATTAGTAATTAAAGGTCAAACTACTTTAGGTGCTCTTTTTGCAATAACGCAATTATCTAATTCATTTGTAAATCCAATTTTACAAATTTTGCAAGAACGAAATAATTTGTCTACTACAAAGCCAATTGTTCGAAAGATAAAGCAATATATACAAAAAGCAGATAATGTGGAGCGTGAACAAACCAACAATCCTACATTTAATGAACTACAAGTGCAAGACCTAGATTTAATGCGTCAGGATAAGGTATTAGCACAACATATTAATCTTGATATTAAGTCTGGCCAAAAAGTTGCGGTCATCGGACCCTCAGGATCAGGGAAATCTACGATGTTACAGTTTCTAATGTATGGTAAGTATGGTAAATCTAAAAAAATTATACTTGATCATAACGAAGTAGCGGCAGGATCGTTTACTAAGTTGTTTGCCTATTCCAGCCAGAGTGCAGTTATTTTTTCTGATACGCTTTGGTTTAATCTAACTCTAGGAGCCAATATAGCTAAAGAAAAAGTTCTTGAGGTATGTCAAGGACTACAGTTAGGACAATTAATTAAAGAAAAGGGATTTGATTATCAATTAGGTGACAATGCAGATCAACTATCTGGTGGCCAATTGTCCAGAATTGAGGTGGCACGGGCTATTTTAGCCAATCGACCAATTTTATTACTGGATGAAATTAATGCTTCACTTGATAAAACTTCATCAAAGGCAATTCACCAATATATTTTTGATTCAAACTTTACTTTTGTTGAAGTTATTCATCATTACGATCCAGAAGAACTGCAAAAGTATGATGTAGTTGTTGATTTTAATCAATACCAATTTGACGATAAAAAATAAGTTGTAAAAGGTTCTAAGAGTACTTACTTGGTTGCAATATTAAATAACATAAAATAAGACATTAGACATTGACAGAATGTAATAACCAATTTTTACCTCAGTATTATATAATTTTCATTTTAAATTTAATGATACTTTTATATTTTTTGATTATAATAAAATTAAAAAGTGTAATATTTGATAATTAATCAAATAGTTGAGGAAATTTAAATGACAATTGGTGAATTACTAAAAGACTGTCGTATTCAGCAAAAGAAAACACAAAGGCAATGGGTTAATGATGTGGTAAGCCCGTCATTTTATGCAAAAGTTGAAAAAAATTTAAGCAGCATTTCAGCAGATAATTTAATTGAACTATTAAACGTTAACAAAATTTCATTAACTGATTTTTTTGGTAAGTTAAACCACCAGGCGAAGACCGTACATGACGAGAACCTAGAGATTGATAGAATGGTTAATGAAGCGTATTATCAAAATTCTGTGCATGATCTGCAACAAATACGAAATTTTGTTGCGGAAAGTGATTTTCCAAATAAAGAAGATAAATTAGATATAATTGATATCTTTATTGCAATAATTAACAAAAATCTTTCCAGTATTGATAGTGGCGTTATAGATAGATTGAAAGAAAGAACGTTTGATGTTTCTCATTTTAATTCTGATAGTTTAAGACTGTACTGCAACCTTATGAGTTTTTATGATTTAGATAGTAATTTATTGATTTCAAAAAGAGTAATACGTCAGTTTATTGGCTCGAGTAGCATTGATATTCAAAAGTTAGTTTTATCTATAATTATTAATATGATGATTTTATGTATTCGTAACAAAAAATTTGAAGAAACAGCATTTTATGTTAGTAGTGAACAACAAATCAAAACAAAACCAGATATATTTTTCTATAAAACTATTGCTCCAGCTTTTGAGAATATAATCAAATATCATTATGATCAAAATTCCAAGTATCTTGATGAAGTACAAACAATAACTAAATGTGTAAAAATTGCTGGTATGCCCAGTTATGGTAAAGAGCTTGAAGAATTAATGCTTGCTAATAAATAAGATTTTTAAATGTCATATTAAACCATTAAGAGTTAAATATGACATTTTTTATATGCTTATATAAAATCGTAATAAACTAGGAGTAAATAGAAAGGAGTAAGAAAATTTATTACATAAATTAATTCTTATTAGGCTCAATTTAGATTGATTAGAAACATGGGAAAAATGTTTTGTAAGTTAAGCAAAGATTTAAAGATTAGGTCTAAAGTAGATGATCATATTTATGAAGCATTTGCAGATGGATTATTTATAAAATTTAGACCAGGAAAAAATTATAAAGATAAGTAAGTTTTCTATAAAGGAGATGGTAGAAAAATTTTTTTAGAAGCTGGTATTGTCTTTGGCGATCGAGCTAGACGGAATTGACGCTAACAAAAAACATTATTCAAAAAAGAATAATGTTTTAGAGACTAAATATAAATCGAAGTATTACTCTGCAAAGTAATACTTTTTGTGTGCTACAGATATAATATCATCTTTAGAATAATTTTGACCACTGAAGTTAACCCCTAGAATTGGACGTTAACATTAATTCATGTTTGCTAAGGCGGTATTCCGATATTCAATCGGAGTTAGTCCTTTTAGGGCACGATTATCTTTTAAAAAGAAACAAAAAAGCAATTCTTTCAGGTCGCCCCAGACGCAGATAAAAGGTGTTTATTGGTTCGGTGCAAAGTTTAATCAGCTTTATTGATTTTTAATAATACAATTGAAATAGCAATAAAAACTGCAATACCCAGTATAATGATTCCATATAGAGCATACGTAATGTCAGTTGCACTAGCAATGCTTGTAAAAACTGTAGTGGTTAAAGGGCCTGCCATCACTAAAATTGTATTTAACAAACCAACAGATGAAGATAAAATTTTACGATCAACAGTAGTAACAAGCCACTGTAGTAATTTAGGGCTTACAATACCAGCCAAAAATCCTAATATTGTTAAGCAAAATAAACTAGCAAAAATGTTTCCATAAATAATAGCAATAGCTAAAGTAATAGTAGCAATAGTGTCTGCAAGGACAATTAAAAATAATGAAGTGTTTTTAAATATCTTAGTACCAATTGCACTGCCAGATGCCATGCCAATAGCTGCAACAGTGCTAACCACAGCTATTGTAAAACTATAATTGCCAATTAACATGTTTTTATTGCCAGCAAGTACAATTGAAATTAGTGGTTCGACTGTGCTAAGAAGGCCATTAAGCAAAGCGATGACCAAAACAATCGTTAAGAGGCCATTAGCTTGTTTAACTTGTTTAAGTGAAGAAACAATGGTTGCTCCGAATTTTTGAGTGTTAACTTCTTCTGGCTGTTTATTTACTTCTTGTTTTTTAACATTCATACCAATGTTAGCGTAGATGATACCGGCTACTAAAAAAGTAATGGCATTAACAATTGCTAATCCTGAGTATGACATAAATAGTAGAAGGCCAGACCCAGCGAATTGTGCGATCATAGTAATTAGCTGTGAAATGCCATTAGTAAACCCTTGAGCTTCAGACATTTCATTTTCACCAACTAGACTAACTATTAGTGGGGTTTGCAAGCCCCCTGAATATTTACCCGAAAGATCTGAAATGAAATTAAGTCCGATAACCAGTAATACTAAATTCCAGCCAGATATGTTAGTTGCAAATAATACCCCTACTAACAGATATAGTGCGAATCTAATTACTGCTAGCCAAACAATGACATGATACTTGTTTTTTGTCCGATCAGCTAGATACCCACTAAGACTTTGAATTAGATTAGGTAAAGACTCTGTAATTGCAATCAAAGAAAGAGCTAAAGAGTAATTTTTAAGTCTACTAGCATAAGTCATAAGAGCTAGATAAAAAAGTATGTTGCCAGCACTTGATAGCCAGCTGGCTAAAGAAAATTTTCTATAATTTGTATTTCTTAAAAAATATCCAAAACTATGCCTCCTATTTCTTTATAAACGCTATTTTTATTATATTTGGGTTTATAATTTTAGATGATAAAATGGCGAATTCGAATTTTTTTGGCTAAATAAGAAAGAGGGAGGTAAATTAATGAAGATATATGAATTATTGAGACAATACAGATTGGAACAAGGTAAAATTCAAAAAGAATGGGCTAGCAACGTAATCAGCCCTTCGTATTATTCTAAGGTTGAAAAAAATATTCACCGTATTTCAGCAGAAGACTTAATTTCTTTGTTAGAGGCTAATAATGTTTCGCCAATTGATTTTTTTAGTAAATTAAATAGTAAAGCGCAATTACGACATAAGCAACAAGCAATCTTTGAGCGGCTGGCAGGTGATGCGTATTATCAAAATTCTAAAGCGCAATTATTACGGTTAAAACACCTAATTACTGAAAATGATATTTTTGCTAATAATGATTTAATAATTACTATAGATGCTTATATTGCATTATTAAATGATGATGTAGATAGTTTGGATAAAAAAACTAAAGAAGCGATTAAAGAAAAAATTTTTAATACGACAAAGTTTGATAGAAGTAAGTTAGCTATGTATTGTTCGTTTATGCCTTTTTACGATATAGATAGTAATCTTTTACTTTGCCAAAGGATTATGCAACAGTATCAAAATAGTGCAGATACAAAGATTCAATCAATAATATTGGCAATAATAGCTAATTTACTAAGTTTATGCATTGAACAAAAAAGATATGAAGTAACTAAACCGTTTATTAAGATAGCAGTTGAAGTGGAGTCAAAACCAGAGCTGTTTTTTTATAAAAACATGCTATTGATTTTTATCAATATAATTGCTTATCATGATGAAAACAGCCCAAAGTATTTAGCTAAATGTAAAAAGGGAATTGAAAATCTAGCTTTGCTTGGTATGCCAGAGTATGGTAAAAAGGTAGAAAAGTTTTTTTATGAAAATATAAAAGTCGATAATGATTAATAAATATAGTAGTTGTTTTGAATATTAGGTACAGTTATATTAAATGGTAAAAGTTTGAATTATAATTGGTCTAATTGTGAAATTACTAGGTAACGAAAAAAGGGAAGGCTGTTAAATCAGTCTTTCCTTTTGCTATATGGCTTCAATTTCATAAACAATTATTTGTTGCAGTTTTAAGCCGTGTAGCTCTAGGTTTCATAGCAACTTCGCTTAGTGTGCATTATGTTAGGTTGCTTTTATATAATTTAAATTAAAAACATTAATTTTTTATTTTAAATTTTTTATTATTTTAATGTATACTAAATGCATAAACGAATAGACAGGAACAACTAGTGCCATTGGCTCAGCCTGTTTTATGAAAGTCAGAAATGATTTGGACTATATGAATAATACACATCTACACAATTATATTTATATAGATGTCAACCTTACAGGAATTTATACCATAGCAGTTCTTTAAATGATAATTAATAGAAAGTGATGAGATTATGTTTGAAATAGTAGGGTACATAGCTTTGCTAATAGCAATATTTTGTCTTGCAAAAATCTATAAAAACAAGCCCTTTTTTAAATTTATGAAACAAAATCGGGGCATACTTCTGCTTTCGTATTCTGTAATAATCTTCTTAGGATTTGGAATAGTACAGGGATTTGACCGTTTATTCCCACCATTCATTACAATGCTAGTAATGTTTATGCTGCTGGGCGTTTTCTACATGCTTAGAGATCGTAAAATCAGCTAGTTTAAATTAAAATTACTAATTCTATAGCAATCGTCCCTAACTTAGTTAGTGGTGATTGCTATTTTTAATTTTCGGAATAAACTACCTTAATGAACCATTTTTTTACTTGTTTGAATGATGAAACAATGACTTGAGCGGTTTCTTCTCCTTATTGCGATTAGTATAAGGTATTTAATGAGAAAAGTTAGTTAGAAATTATTATGCAAGTTCTGCTTGTTTTGTCTTGTTAACTTTTATCATTACAAGCAAAGTAGTAGTGAAAACTATGACGCTAAGTCCTAAAACGCCATAAAGTGCATAATTAACATTGATTGTTCCAGCAATAGATGTAAAAAACGTTGTCATTACTGGTCCTGCAATTGTTAAGATCGTATTTAAAAGTCCTGCTGAAGAGGCTAAAATTTTGCGGTCCACTGAAACAACTAGCCATTGCATTAATTTAGGACTACTTGTACCAGCAAAAAAACCAAGAGTTGACATTAGGACAAGGCAAAATATAATATTTTTATTTAAAATAGCAATTGCCATAACAGCACTATTAACAGTAGATAATAAAGAAAGCTGGAAAAGTGAAACGTTCTTTAAGAGTTTAGTACCTATTGCACTACCTGAAGCTAATCCAATAGCTGCTGCCGCTCCTAAGAGTGCGATTGTGAAGCTATAGTTGCCAATAAGCATACTTTTATGACCAGCTATAACGATTGAAATTAGTGGTTCTATTGAACTAAGTAAGCCATTAAGTAAAGCCACAACTAAAACGATGGTTAAGAGTCCATGTGCTTGTTGTACTTGTTTAAGTGATGACTTGATTGTTGCAAAAAAGTTCTGATCATTGACATCTTCTTTTTGAATGTGTTGCTTACGAACTTTCGACCCTATATTGGCAAAGATTAATCCAGCCGCTAAGAAAGTTAATGCATTGACAATTGCTAGTTCTGAGTAAGACATGAAAAGTAGGAGACCAGATCCAATAAATTGTGCAGCTAATGTAATTAACTGCGAGATACCACTGGTAAAGCCTTGTGCTTCTGCCATTTCATTTTCCCCAACTAAGCCAACAATTAGGGGAGTTTGTAAGCCACCAGAATACATACCAGAAAGGTCAGATATAAAATTAAGTCCAATAACTATTAGCACAAGATTCCAACCGTTAATGTTGATTGCAAAGAGTATGCCAACTAGCATGTACAATGCAAAACGAATAATAGCAAGCCAGACAATTACACGATATTTATTATGCATTCTGTCGGCCAAGTAACCACTAAGGCTTTGAACTAAATCTGGGAGAGATTCAGTAATAGCTATTAAAGATAATGCCAATGAATAATTTTGTAATTTGCTGGCATAGGTCATAAGAGCCAGGTAAAAAAGAATATTACCTGCTCCAGATAACCAGCTAGCAATAGTGAATTATCTATAATTTTTATTTTTTAAAAAGATACCCATGACTTCTGTTTCTCCTTCATCAAATATTATTTCTTCGTAATGATATTTACAGTATATTTTGACTATAATAAAAAATATAAAAGTTTCGTATTCGAAATTTTTTGTCAAATGGGAATGTTATATTGGAAATAAGAGGAGGAGTACATGACTATTGGTAACTTGTTAAAAAAATATCGCTTAAATAAAGAAAAAACGCAACGAGAATGGATAGGAAATATTGTAAGCCCTTCTTATTATTCTAAAGTAGAGAAGGGAATCCATCGTATATCTGCAGAAGACTTAATAAGTTTGTTAAATTATAATTCTGTTTCTTTAATTGATTTTTTTAGCGAATTAAATAATTCTAAGCAGAAGGGTTACAATCAAGAGCAGGAGTTAATGGATGTAATATGTGATGCTTATTATCGCAATGCCAAAAATGAATTGGTAAAATTGAAAGAGATTGTTAACGAAAGTGATTTACCTAATAAAGAAGATGATCTACTTTATCTAGATGCTTATATTGCGGATGTAAACAACGAGGATTTAAATGATAAAGAAAAGCAAGCTTTAAAAGATAAGATCTTTAGTAGACCCAATTTTGATAAATCTACGTTAGTCCTTTATTGCAATTTTATGATGTTTTATGATGTAGAAAGTAATGTAATAATTTCTAGAGGGATAATTAAACAATTTCAAGGATCAAATGATGTAAAAATTTTAGAAATGATTTTAACTGTTATTGGTAATTTATTAATCCAGTGCATTGAAGAAAAAAAGTATGATGAAACCAAATTCCTAATTAAGGCAGCAAATCAAATATCAACTAAACCAGAATTATTTTTCTATAAAAATGCCATAGTATTACTTGAAAACATGATTATGTACCACTATGACGCTAAGGATAAGTATTTACAGATTTGTCATAAGGCAATTGAAAACTTTTCTTTATTAGGGATGCCTGAATATGGCAAGGAAATAACTAGATTTTTTGAAAAACAAAAATAAAAGATATCATATTTAACATAAAAACTGATGTAAGTCCCAAAAGTTAAACAACTTTTGGGGCTTTTTAGCCCGTTATGAGAGCGATCTTTAGATTAACCTGTAACTAAGCTAGCAGTCTTTAAAGCGGCTGCCTGAAATTCAGAGAAGGAATCTTGTTTATAAGGCTTCTTTTTTGCTTGTATGCACATTATGGTTTGAGCAAATTAGTCTTGTGCAATAAATTGCAGGAGTAGGTAAGAATGGCCTAAGCAATAGCCTTTTGTTGTCTCGAAAAAATTAGACAAGTGGCTGACTGTTACAACTGAGAGTACAAGAAATAATCCTAGTAAATTTGCCATAAGGATTAGAAGGTATATGAAGCATAAAAAATATTTAATAGTGAGAAAGATAAGTATTTTTAACTTCTTAAGCTTTTTTCAGATACACGAATTAAGCTATGCAAGTCTAAAGTATTCCATTCTAATTTTTGAAACATGTTTCAGAAAAATGTTGACTTTTTGAAACAAAATGTTTATATTTTATATGTAAACGATTGCAAAATCGCTTTTAAACTAGAAGTAGGAGTGAAGAAAATGTCTGAGAAAAAAGAAAGTAATTTTCTTAACGAAAAATTGATTCCTTTTTTTAACAAAATATCTAGTGCCAGACACATGGTTGCGCTGCGTGATGGGATGACAGCCGCTGTACCGATGATCATTATTGGTTCAATTTTTATGATTATTGGTCAGTTTCCTGTTAAAGGTTATTTAGACTTTATGGCCAGTATTTTTGGTTCCAATTGGTCTAATGTCGTGCAGTATATTACTAATGCGTCATTTCATATTATGGGGCTAGTGGCTGTAGCTGGTATTTCATATAGTTTAGCCAGAAGTTATAAAGATATTGATCCATTTTCAGCGATGATTGTGGCAATAGCAGCTTTTATCTTAACTATTCCTATGCAGGTAGGAAAAGATGGCGGATTACTAATTCCTCTGAATCAATTTGATTCATCAGGTTTATTTACCGCATTGTTAGTTGGACTATTTGTCACTGACCTGTATGTTTGGCTGATGCATAAAAATTTGGTATTTAAAATGCCAGACTCTGTTCCACCAGCTGTAAGTAATTCATTTGCGGCACTGTTTCCAGGGGCAATCTCATTATTTGTGGTTTGGTTAATCAGAATTGGAGTTGAAGCGACTCCAATGAAGAGCATTCCTAATGTGATTACTTTCTTCTTACAGGCACCGATGAGTAAAGTAACCAATACTTTAGGCGGAGCAATCGTAATCGAATTAGTAGTATGTATACTCTGGTTCTTTGGTATTCACGGTGCTAACGCAATTTCTGGAGTTATTGACCCAGTATTGTATGCTGCATTAAGTGTTAACTATACAGCTTTTAAGGCTAACAAGCCTCTTCCCAATATCATTACCAAAACATTTTTTGATAACTTTGTCCGGATAGGTGGCTGTGGCGCTACACTCGGTTTTGTAATTTTAATGGTTTTTGTTGCTAAAGATCAGGAAATGAAAGCACTAGGAAAGCTTTCTATCGGTCCAGCTATTTTTAATATTAATGAGCCGGTGGTCTTTGGTATACCTATTGTATTAAATTACCGTATCATTATTCCGTTTATCTTAGCGCCAATGGCTAATATAATTGCAACTTACACAGCAATGAAAATGGGTTGGGTCGCTAAAACAATCGGGATATATCCACCTTGGACAACACCACCAATTTTATCCGGAATTCTTTCTACGGGACATATTTCCGGTGGAGTGATGCAACTGTTTAATATCGTAATGGATACCTTGATATATTATGGCTTCTTTAAGAGTATGGATAATGCTAAACTAAAAGTTGAAAAAGAAATGGAGCAAGCAAAAGCTTAAATCAAAAGTCTAAACTGAGGAATAACGATGCGTACAAAGCAGAAACTGACAGCAACACAATTGCAAATATACAATTATATTGTAGCTAATAAAAAAGAAGTAAAAGATATTACTTTACGTGATTTGGCTAGTATTCTGTCTGTTTCACCTGCTTCTGTAGTACGAACCATAAAAGCTTTAGGCTATAAGCATTATTACGATTTGCAAACTGAAATTAAAGACGAGCTGAATAGAAATAAAGTAGTTGATGACATTACTTATCAGGCCCAATATTATTTTTCGCAAGATTTTTTAACCGATTATGATCAAAAGATTGTTGCTTTTAAAAAGATTGCCAGTAAGACGACAGACTTTATCTTTTTTGGAATAGGATCTTCCGGTGATCTATGTGACTACGGTGCCCGCCAGTTTGTTAATAATGGACGCAATGCCTTTGCAATTGGCGATCCCTATTATCCAGTGGAGCTAAGCAGGGATTTATTTCATGGTAAAACTGTTATCGTACTATCAGTAAGTGGTGAGGGCCAACCGACTATTGACCAGGTAAAAAACTTTAGGCAATTGGGTGCGACAATTGTCAGTATTACTAATAATGAAAATAATACAATTGCCCACTTGTCGGATTTAAACTTTGCTTATCATCTGGAATTTAAAATTATCGGTCAAACTATTAATTTAACCTCCCAAGTTCCAGTTGTATATTTGCTTGAACGCTTATCGCGGGCGCTGCAGGATAACAAATAAAAAGTTAAAATATCAAGCCCCAAAAGTTAAACAACTTTTGGGGCTTTTTTATGATTAATTAGCTAAACAAAAACTCTTACTATGGTATATGTCAGTGGAAACAATTTATTCGAAATAGTAAGAATTAGTCATTAGCTAACAGCTATAAACTACCTAATTTTAGGGTTCACATCATCAGTACTCAAGTATTTTTAGTAACATTGCCATTTTTTGCATAATTTTCATTATAATTAAAGTGGTGCGAGAAGTTAGTATAATTCAGAAATAGTAATGGCAAGCTTGAAGCAGAAATTAAGTATTAAATTCTACGCTGGAATAATTATTATTGGCTTGATTTTACGGGTATTGATATCCCTTCTTTAAAGCCTACGACAAGCAGCTTTATGAAAAAGAGCAAAGTGTTTCTCAAAATTAAATATAGAAATGAGGTATAAAGATGAGTTTTAAGAAAGATTTTTTATGGGGTGGCGCGACTGCTGCTAACCAATACGAAGGAGCCTTTGATGTTGACGGTAAGGGCCTTAGTGCTGCAGATGTGGTAACACAGGGTTCTTATGAAAATCCTAGAAAAATTACATGGAAAAATCCTAAAACTGGGGAAACAGGTTATGTACCTTTAAGCATGGATGTTGATCAGATGAACTTTCCTGAGAATGCTGTGCCGGCTGTCCTTGATGGGTATTACTATCCTAGTCATAAAGCAACTGATTTTTATCATCATTATCAAGAAGATATCAAATTAATGGCTGAAATAGGCTTTAAATGCTTTAGAATGTCTATCAACTGGACCAGAATTTTCCCTAATGGCGATGATGAAGAACCTAATGAAAAGGGCCTAAAATTCTACCAGTCTGTTTTTGAAGAGCTGCAAAAGTACCATATTGAGCCGCTGGTAACTTTGTCACACTATGAAATGCCACTGAATTTAACGATTAAATATGGCGGCTGGAAGAATAGAAAATTAATATACTTGTTTACTAGATATGCTGAAACGGTAATGAAGCGTTATAAAGGTCTAGTTAAATACTGGTTGACTTTTAATGAAATAAATGCTTTAAATTTTTCAGGTTATATGGCAGGTGGAATTTTAAATCCCACTTCTCAAGATATTGCTCAAGCCGCTCATAACCAGTTTGTAGCAAGTGCCTTAACTGTAAAGGCTGGTCATGAAATAGATCCTTATAATCAAGTTGGTCAAATGCTCGCATTTACAGCAGAGTATCCGTATACTTGTGATCCTGCAGACCAGATAAAAGTTATGAATGATATGCACAGCTCTCTGTTTTATTCTGATGTGCAAACTGGTGGCAGGTATCCTGAATATAAGATTGCAGAATATAAGAGAAATGGTATAAAGCTTGATGATTGTCCAGAAGACTACGATTTACTGAAAGAATATTCAGCCGACTTTTTAAGCTTTTCCTGCTATTCCTCATCTACAACTACGGTTCATAAGGATCAAGCAGCTACAACCGGTGGTAATTTTGTAGCAGGTGTTAAAAATCCCTACTTAAAGAGTAGTGAGTGGGGCTGGCAAACCGACCCTTGCGTATTGCGCTATGCTCTTAATGTATTGTGGGATCGTTATCATAAACCGCTTTGGATTGTTGAAAACGGCTTAGGAGCGCGTGATCAAGTCACTGAAGATGGCAAGGTTCATGATCCGTATCGTATTGATTACTTACAAAGTAATATTAAATCTATGAAAGAAGCCGTTGATATAGATGGAATTGACCTTATGGGTTATGAAATGTGGGGCTGTATTGACTTGGTTTCTGCTGGCACGGGTGAGATGTCTAAAAGATATGGTTTCGTTTACGTAGACCGGGATGATCAAGGAAACGGTAGTTTGAAGCGTACCCCAAAGGATTCTTTTTACTGGTATAAAAAGGTCATCGCTTCTAACGGTGAAGATTTATCTAATTAATCGAACTCTTGTAAGAAAGCAATTGATTCAGTAAATTTTAGGTTGAAAGTTGGTTTCAGCTACATTAAAAAGCTCTATTTTGAAAAAGTAGGGCTTTTTTGTATGTAATTGTAGAAAAAATAAGTAGCTATCATGATATTAATTGGTTTAAAAATTGGTTCTATTTTAAGACCGATTTACTAAATTGGTTACATTTCTTATTGATATAAAGCGTTTTCAATAATAGAATTTGGTTGATAGAAGGAAAAGCTGATAAAAGGGGGTAGATTATTATTGCAAGTAATTTTAGCAAGTCATTCTCAAATGGCAAAGGGCTTAAAGCAAACCGTTGAATTGATCATGGGAAAACAGTCTAATTTACATGCAATTGCCGCTTACGATGATGAACAAGAATCATTAAAAAAGCAGATTGCTGACCAAATAACGTCGAATTCTAATGAAAAGTATCTTTTTCTTACCGACATTATTGGTGGAAGCGTCAATACTACAATTGCACAAATGATTGATGATAAGGAAAACATGTTTTTAGTAACGGGTATGAATTTACCTTTAGTATTAACGGTTTTAACCGCTAAGATGGACAACTGTTCTTCTGACCAAGTAGCTAACAAATTAGAGGAGTTTTGTGAAGAGGCACGTAACGAACTTAAGGTTGTCCGTGTAGCTGCCCAAGAAGCAGAAGATTTCTAAAGAGGTGGTATTTAAATGATAAAAATGTTACGTGTTGATTATCGTTTAGTTCATGGTCAAGTTGCCTTTGCCTGGACTAATTTTTTATCAGCAGATGCGATTTTGTTGGCAAACGATGATGTTGCTAAAGATGATTTTCGTAAACGAGTGTTAAATTTAGCCAAGCCTAATGGTGTCAAATTAATTTTTAAAAGTATTGCAGATTCTCTTAAAGCAATTAAAAGTGGAGTTACCGAAAAATACAAAGTCTTTATTGTGGTAGAGAACGTTCAAGATGCATACGTAATGGCGGAAGGGACAGATGAAATTAAGTTAATTGATATTGGGTTGGTGGCCGATCGTGAAAATACTAAAAACATTGCCAAATCTGTTTATGTTAATGAAAAAGAAATACAGCAATTGACTGAATTAGAAAATAAAGGTGTTGAAGTTGTAGTTAAACAAGCGCCTACTGATCGTGATGTTCAATTCTCTTCACTAGTTTAAAAGGAGTGATGACAAATGGTAGGACAAGTAATAGGAATATTCTTTATTTCTTTAGTCGCTAATTCGCAGTACTTTCTTGGTACCAGCTTTATTGGCAGGCCGATTGTAACTGGGATGTTTGTCGGATTATTATTTGGGAACCTCAAAGAAGGTTTGTTAATGGGAGCAGCTTCTGAATTGATCTTTATGGGATTGATGGGAATTGGAGCAAGTGTTCCTCCAGATGAAGTTATTGGCGGTATTTTAGGTACAGCTTTTGCTTTAAAAAACGGTTTAGGTGTCAGTGCCGCAATAACTTTAGTATTGCCAATAGCATCTTTAAGTTTAATCGTTAAAAATATACTATATGTTTTGGTTTTTCCAGCAATGACGCATCGTGCAGATCATTTGGCTGATGAAGGGAAAATAACTAGAGCCGGAAATATGCATTTATGGATGTGTTTTTTGCAAATTGCCGTGTTAACAATAGTAACTACTTTTGCTTTTGCAGTCGGGAGTGATGCTGTAGGCAATTTAATAAAAATGATTCCCAAAGCAGTGACTGATGGCTTAACCATTGCAACATATATTCTTCCAGCTATTGGATTTGGGATGTTAATTAATATGACATATTCTAAAAATGTAGCTCCATTCTTCTTTTTAGGATTTGTCTGTGCTGCCTATTTAAAATTAAATACTATTGCTACAGCTATTATTGGTGCAATCTGTGCCGCAATAATGTACATCATCTTTGATAAAGTCAGAAACAATAGTGAAGAAACAGCAGCTAAAGGGGATGAAATTTATGACGACTTCTAATCAGAGAGAAGGCAAGAAGCTGAGTAAAAAAGATTTGAGGGGTATTTTTTGGCGAACACTTCCAATGGAAGCTTCATTTAATTATGAACGAATGATGAGTGCGGCATTTGCCTATTCAATGACGGGAGTAATTAAAAAATTATATTCCGATCCAGAAGACCAAAAAGCTGCGATGAAAAGACATTTGGAATTTTTTAATTGTACTTCAGCAATGTCACCGTTTATTGTTGGTGTCGCAGCATCGATGGAAGAAAAGAAGGCTAACGACCCTAGCTTTGATGTCTCATCAATCAATTCCATGAAAGCAGGTTTAATGGGACCACTTTCCGGAATTGGTGATTCAATTTTCTGGGGCAGCTTAAGAATAATTGCGGCTGGTATCGGAGTTTCTTTAGCAAAACAGGGTAGTGTATTAGGTCCTATTTTATTCATTTTAATTTATAACATTCCGAACATGTTAGTGCGATACTTTGGTACAATGTGGGGCTACAAGTTAGGTGTATCACTGGTTGATAGAATGAAGTCAGATTTGATGGACAACATTACTTATGCAATTAATATTTTAGGTAATACTGTTATTGGCAGTATGGTTGCATCAATGGTTGTCATTAAGATACCTTTAAAAATTTCTAGTGGTAAAGGTGCACCAACTGTCCAATCCATTCTTGATTCTATTTTGCCTGCATTATTGCCACTACTTCTGACATTCTTTATTGCTCATCTTCTAAAGAAGAAAGTAAATGTATTATATCTTTTATTAATAATTCTAGTTGTAAGTATTTTAGGTGCAATGTTTGGCTTTTTAGGAGTTTAACATGCCCGAATGCTCTAAATTAGAAAAAAGGCTCTTTGAGATTTTGCTAATTCATTTTCGTTTTGTATACTATCGTAAACAACAATCTAAGTTAGTTAACTGGATATCACAACAATTCTTTGCGGATTATGAAAAGAAGCAAAAAGGTTTTTACTTAACCAAAGCTGAAAACAAAAAATTATTGATTGTTAATTGTTCAGCACCAACGAAGTCTTTTATTGGAAAAAGAAGTTTTAAGATCAATCATTGGCTGAAAATGCCAAAAATTATGACAATAATGAAATTCTTATCTTTATTGTTGGTAATAATTTTTATCTTCATAAGCAGCTATTTTTGGTATAGTGGGCAGTTGCTTCAATTATGCATTAGTTTAATTATCTGTGGGATTTTATCTATAATTGCGATTGGTCTGCCGCAAACTAAGTGTTTTTCACATATAGCGACACTGACTACCGCAATTATGATGGCTCAAAATAGTCAAATGGACTTGCTCTTCTTAAAAGGAGAGATGGCGGAAATGCCTCATAAATTAATTGCTAATAGATACAGTAAAATTGTGTGGCTAAGAGATATTTACAATGGAGAGCAGGTACTGTTAACTAAAAGTAAAGTTGATAATAGTATTGAAGAAATGATTTTTGCTGCAGATAAAACTCAGGATAACCAACTCGTTGTTAGAAATGTTAATCGTTACGGGAATGAAGTAGTTCCCAAATCATTAATAGTTTCTTTACAGCAGTTGGAACGGCTATCTAAAGAAATAATGATTTAGATAGAAATAAGTTTTTAAATCTTAGATGCTGCTAATTAGGCTTTAAAGTTTAATTAGCAGCATTTTTATACCTAGTGATAAGTGATACATAAAAAATATAGATAGAGTCTGGAGATGATCATTTGAAGAAGCTCAATAAAGTGTATAAGCAATAAAACTATAAGGTTTGCAAGAAAAGGATTAAAGAACTAGCTATGTAAAAGAAGTTTTAAGTAGTATTTTAAAGTAAAAAGGACCTGTTTCTCAAACATAAGAAACAGGTCTATATTTAAAAACAATAACTGAAATAGCTATGCCCAAAATAAAATGTAAGACTTTTTAATTATTTAAAAATGAGCAAAACTATGTGCCTTTAGAGGGTACTTAGAAGTATCATAGCCAATTGCTTCACAGTTGCGGGAGGCAATAATTTGGAACGGTATAATAAGATTAAATGGTGATAGTTCATCATTATGTAATGAAGGGACTTTAAGGATCTTAGCACCAGAATCAAAGGCAATATTTTGATCAGTAATAATAAAGATATGTTTAGTTATTTGTTTAAGAAATTCAATATATTTATTTGCTAAGGACTTTTCTGGTCCGTTAGCAATAATTAAAAAGATATATTGATCTGCATCAAAGGCCATCTCATAACCGTGTATCAGTTCTCCGAATTCATGTACGCTTAAAGGAGCATGGAAAGTTTCATATAATTTCAAATAGGCTTCCATTGCTGTTGCGTAATTATAACCATATCCCGCAATAGCTCCCTTTCTCATAGTAACTAATTCATTTTTATGTTGTTGATAGAATTCTTCTGCAGTGTCCAGAGTCGTAGGCAGCTTGGCAATATCTTCTTTAGTTTGAGTTAAAAAGTCCTGGTATTTTGCTTCATTGAGTTTGTTTTGTGCCAATCCCAGTCGTAAAGCTAAGATTAACCCCAACATAATTGTAGAAGTATATCCCCGAGTCTCTACGGGAATACCTTCATCACCTGTATTTAAGTAAATAACGTTATCTGCTTCTTGAGCGATTTTACTTTTAGTTTCTTCTGAAATAGCAATAGTATTAAAACTAAGACTTTTTGCCTTCCGTATTGCATCCAAAGTAGAACTTGATGTACCAGATTGAGAAATTCCTATTAATAAGGTTTCGTCTGGCTTGAAGTACAAAGAAGGTACAAAATAATTAGTAAAATTATCAGGTATAACTGCTTGTGCGTCAAGACCAGTAAACTTGTTAAAATACATTGAAATTAAAGTAGAAGCATGAAAACTGGTACCGGAACCGGTGAAATATACTTTCTTAATATGTTTCTGTTGTACGAGCCTGATTAGATTGTCGGCAATGGTTCCCTCAGTATCCAGAATTTTTTGTAGCCTTTCAGGTTGGTTATAAATATTGTCAATAATTTTCATTTTAAAACCTCTTTTAATTTGTACTATAAAATTAAGAAATATTTAGTTCAAAAAAGTGATAGAAGAAACAAGCTGTAAATATTGAATATTTCTTAATTAACTAGATTTTATATTTGATTTTTGAAGTAAACAATCAAAAATAGACCACATTTGAAAATACCACCAAAATGTAAACCAATTTTGGAACCAATTAAATAAAATTAGTTAACTTATATATTAATAGAGATAAATAATTTCTTGAGTGTTAGAATAAATTTAAGTTTACCGTGCAACATTAAGAATTTAACAATAATGCAAACCAATTTCAAAAAAGCCTAAGATGCTTATTTATATTTATCCGAGATAAGTGGTGATAAAAATTGATTACTAATAAATTAAAAAATTATTTAACACCTCAGCAACGAGAAATAAGTTCAGAATGGCAAATTCAGTTAATTAGTTCAGAAGTGATTGAACAAAGTGATTTCTGGGATGATCTTTTTATGAATGAAGTGGGTTCAATATGGCGACGGCTTTTTTTGTTAAAGTATCAAGACGATCCATTTTCTCTGATTAAATCCTTTATCCCGCAAAAGCTTGTTAGAAATAAACCTAAACAAAGTAATGATATATCTAAGCAGAATCTGGAATTAGATATAGACTGTAACAATAAGGCGGATAGAATTAAGAAAAATATTCTTTTAACTTGGCCTACTTCAGAAGAATGTCGGCTTTTGTTATTAAAGCAGGAATCACAGGTTTTTGTTGAGAAGAATTATATTTTGTGTGATAAAAATATTATTAGGTATGAAGAAGAAATTATTATTCCAGATAAAATTGAGTATGAAGATTAAAAATGACTAGTTTTTTATATACTGCAGCTAAAGAAAAAATCATCTCTTTAATTGAAAGTAATGAGATTTCTATGGATCAAAGATTACCTTCTGAAAGAGCTTTGGCTCAAAAATTAGGGTTTACACGAATGACAATTAAAAAAGCACTGAATAGTTTAGTTGATGATCACGTTTTAATTCGTCATCCCGGAGACGGCACTTATCTTTTACATGGCAAACATTCAGGAAGAATTGATGCTGGTGATGATGCTCCCTGGTCATTAACTCAGACTATAAAAATAAAAGGTGGAGTCCCTAACAGTGAAATAAAATCATTTAAATTAGTTTACGATGTCCCGATGTTAACTAAAATATTTCCTGATTTTACAGAATTTTATGAGCTGATTAGAATTAGAAAATTTGATGATATCGTTTTTTCGATTCAGAAAGCATATATACCTTTTAGGCTATTTGAAGATGCTCACCGTTATGATTTTAGTAAAATATCATTATATGATTATATGAGCTACAAAAATATGCGTCCTGCTCTTTTCCATAGAAAAATTAAAACTTGTCCTGTGACTAGTGACCCGCTTTTTAAAAATTTTAGCGTGGGACCAAGTAAATTAGTTTTAAGTGTGGAATACTTGGGTTATACAAAACCCGATTGTTTGGTTGAGTATACTCAATCTTACTTTGATTCCAATCAGGTTGATTTCAAAGTCGAAATCCCATACTCTCCTAAATAAATGTTAGTAATTCTTACTAAAAAAATTAGAACCATCTCTTTAGTAAGCTATTAGTTACAGCCACATTAAAAAGCTCTATTTTGCAAAAATAGGGCTTTTTTGCATGTAATTTTACACGTGCCGCGAATTTTTATACTTTTTAATAAAAAACTTAAAATTTCAAATACGACATTTTTTTAGTGGTCTTGCTTTGTTAATGTACCATTATGATAATAAAAAAATAAAAACAAGGAGAAAAACAAATGACTAAATTTAATATTCGTGGTGGCTTTGGCGATACTACTAAGCCAGATGTAAATACTCGTGAACAAGATAACCTTTACTTGGCTGTAAATTCAAAGTGGTTAAAGGACAATCCTGTCCCTGCGGGTGAGCCGTGGATTAGTAGTTTTGATATAGCAGATAAACAAACGCGTAAACACCTTTTAAAAGATTTTTCTGCTTTTATTGCTGGTAAAAAACCAGTTCCCCAAGTTAAGAACTTTAACAAAGCAGTTGAATTTTACCGGATAGCTGAAGACGAAGAAAAAAGAGCTGCTGACGGTGCCGCCCCAATTAAGGAAGACTTGACTTTTTTAACCAGTCTCAATAATTTAGCTGATGTCAATGAGAACTTGAAGAATTTGTTGCTAGCTGATAACTTGCCCTTCAAGTTTGAAGTGGAACCAGATTTTAAGGATGCACAACTAAATATTGTCACTTTTTACCGGCAAAATTTGATTTTGGCCGATACCAGTTATTATGGTAATGAAAAAACTGCCGACTTGCTTGATGTTTGGCAAAAGCAAACCATTAACTTGTTGGTAATGAGTGGTATTAAGCAGGATGAAGCTGAACAATACGCCACAGGAGCAGTTAAATTGGATCAGCGTTTGGCGCAGGTTTACCAATCAGCAGAGTATAATTCTAAAATTGAAAATATGTATCATCCAATGAGTGTGACAGAATTTGCAAACCAGAGTAAAAATATTCATTTAGCTGCTTTGCTGAAAGAAAATGGACTTGAAACTGCTAAGAAAGTTAATGTTACTGAACCAGGATATTTAGCTAAATTTGATGAATTGTTTAATGAACAACGTTTCTCTGAACTAAAGGGTTGGCTAATCGGATATTTTATTAATCAAGCAGCTGGATATTTATCACGTAAATTTAGAAAGGCAATACTGCCACTAAGAAAAGCAATGTACGGCATAGATTCTTTAGTT
Source organism: Lactobacillus sp. IBH004 (assembly GCF_026185255.2). NCBI lineage: Bacteria > Bacillati > Bacillota > Bacilli > Lactobacillales > Lactobacillaceae > Lactobacillus > Lactobacillus sp. IBH004. The sequence continues at coordinate 55,800 of NZ_CP110217.2, forward strand.
ACAGACGAGCGCTTTGCTTATGATGAGACGGTCAGATTATTTGGCGATGTCATTGGTCAATATTATGGTGAAAAATATTTGGGCGCAGAAGCCAAAGCTGATGCTACTAAAATCGTTAAGAATATGATTGCTGTTTACCAAGATCATTTAAAAAAGAATACTTGGCTGTCAGATACTACTAAGAAAAAGGCATTAAAGAAGCTAGATACTTTAGTCTTAAAAATTGGCTATCCAGAGCATGTTCAAGGGTTCTATGACAAATTCAAGGTAACACCAGCTCTAGAGGGTGGCAGCCTATATAGTAATGTTAAAATAAATAATCAAATTAAACTTAAGGATAACTTTGCAAATATTAACAGACCCGTTGACCGCACACTTTGGATAATGTCGGCGGTAGAACCAAATGCTTGTTATAATCCGCCAAGTAATGACATTACCTTCCCAGCACTTTTACTGCAAAAGCCTTTTTATGATATACACCAAGATCGTGCAGCTAATTATGGCGGTTTTGGCGCAGTGGTAGGACATGAAATTTCGCATGCGTTTGACAACAACGGCGCACAGTTTGATGAGTTGGGTAATATGAAAAAATGGTGGACTGATGAAGACTATGCCGAGTTTAATAAAAGGGTCGAAGCTGAAATTAAGCTATTTGACGGTGTTGAGGTCGGTACGAGCAAAATCAACGGTAAACTAACAGTTTCAGAAAACATTGGTGATCAGGGTGGCTTGACAGTAGCTGTTGCAGCTAATAAGCAAGAAGGTGGAGACGTCAAAACTCTGTTTGAAAACTATGCGCGAATTTGGGCGACAAACGCTAAGCCTGAATTTTGGCAATTAATCGCCGCGTCTGATGTTCATGCACTTTCTCAGGCTAGAGCAAATGTGCAGGTTCAATGTCAAGATGAGTTTTACCAAGCTTTCAATGTTAAAGAAGGAGATGGCATGTGGCTTGATCCGGATAAACGAGTACAAGTCTGGTAAAATTTGATACTATAAATTAAGTATTTTTTAAGAAAATCAGCTCCTGCTTTGTGCTAAAACAGATATAAGTCCAGCACGTGATGCTAGAAGAATAGTAAAAATAATTTTTTAGGCAGGAGAAAATAATAATGAAAAATATTCAAAGACTAACTACTATATTGGCGATTATTTTGTGGCTTGTTGTGATTGGTATTTTTGCAGTTGCTATCTCTAACAATCAGTTGTGGAGTATGGCTCCGGTTATTGCATATAACCGACCGCAAAACGCTCTTGGCTGGCTGATTGTAGCTGCTATTGCGGCAACAGCGGTCAGTGTAATTTTAAAACTGACAAGGGATAAGTAAGATAAAAAGGGAATATTGTGCTATTAAAATTGTCCTAAATAATATGCAATCGGAAAAGGAAAGCTGCTAGTTTTATTTTTGAACCAGCTCATAGAAACCTAGCGCACAAAAGAGTATTTTTCTCAGAATAAACGTTCACAAGTTATTTGTTTGAGACTATTTCATTATATTAAACGGAAACAACCCTTAAGAAGTTGCCGCTGCAATAAGCAAAAGAACATAAATAAGACAAAACACCTGATAAGATTTGAATATTGTCAGGTGTTTTTGATGGGAGAGTAATACTAAAGTATAATTATCATTAAGTTAATAATAATTATGATGGCTCAATTTAAAACTTTTTAGATAATGATCAAATAAGAGAAAAATACTTGTGAACCAAAGGAGGCTAAAAATGAGTAAGACAAAAGTTTTGGTAACTGGTGTTGTCCCAGAAGCTGGTCTAACGGAGTTAAAAAAGAATTTCGCAGTAACTTGTAAACCAGAAACAGCGGGTAGAGCGTGGGTTTTAGCTCATTTAGCTGAATATGATGGTTTGATACTCACTGGAATGAAGGGCGATCGGGAACTGATAGATGCCGGCACTAATTTAAAAATTATTACTGCTAATGGCGTTGGCTTTGATCACATTGATATTGATTATGCAAAGCAAAAAGGAATTGTTGTGGCCAATTGTCCTAAAAGTGTCCTCATCCCCACCGCTGAAATGACATTTGCCTTACTTTTAGCAACCGTAAGACGCCTGCATTTTTATGATAAAACTATTCGCACTGACAAATGGGTTAATGTTTCTAAACCGGAAAATATGGGGACGGGACTCCAGGGAAAAACGCTTGGTATTTACGGTATGGGGCGCATTGGTTCTCAGGTAGCAAAGTATGCCCAAGTTTTTGGTATGAAAGTTATTTACCATAATAGACATCGTTTAAGTTCTCAAGAAGAAGCAAAGAAGAATGTTCATTACGTGGATTTTGCTACTCTTGTTAAAACAGCAGATGTGATTACCCTGCATGCTCCGGCAACTCCTTCTACGACTGGCGTTTTCGATGCTCAAGTATTTAAGCAAATGAAAAAGACGGCTTATATTATCAATGTCGCCCGAGGTAAGCTAATTAAACAAAATGATTTAATTGCCGCTTTGCAAAACGGTGATATTGCTGGAGCAGGGTTAGATGTCTATGAAACTGAACCCAAGGTGCCACAAGCACTCTGCGCATTAGACAATGTAATTTTGTCACCTCACGCGGGTTCAGGGACGCTCGCTGCCCGCACAAATATTACTACTGAGGCTTCACAAAATCTCATTTCATATTTAAGGGATCACAAGCCATTAAACCAAGTTAATAAGTAATTTTTTAATTAGTAAAAATAATCATGAATAAAAACCAAGTTTTTGCTTGGCTTTTTTCTTTTACTGTAATAAAATATGAAGTTAACTACATGAAGCCAACTTCATATTGTTAAGAAGGTGAGATTATCAAAAATTTAGTTAAGGAAAATAGAAAAAAGCTGCACTTAACGCAACGTGAACTTGCCGCTAAAGTGGATGTCACTGAACGAACGATTATCTCAGTAGAAAATGGTAAATACAAGCCCTCACTCATCTTGGCGTATAAACTAGCGCAAGTTTTTAGGACCGATATTGCAACCTTATTTTGTTTACAGGAATATATAGAAAATGAAGAAGAATAAGAAAAGAAAGATCAAATATTATTTCGCAGCATGCTTTTTTACATTTTTAGCACTTCTTGAGTTAGTGCTGATCAGTTTAGAGGTTCTGCAGCACCGCAGGCAAACCGATATACCGAAAAATATTATTTATGCAGTTTTTGCTATTAGTTTTGCTTTTTATCTTTATTATAAAGCCAAAACTGTGGGCACAGATGAAGATGATGAAGATGAGCGTGAAGAGTTTATTGCAGTGAAAACCGATCACCAAATGTATAAAATAGCTAACTGGTTAATTTATATTCTGAGCCTGGTCTTTATAACTAGCGCAGCGTTCATGTATGAAGCTCAAGGCTTTACGACACCGGTCATAATATTGACAACCATTGCTGCTACTTTAAGCGTCTTATGGAACTTATTATTGTTAATTGAAATGATTATAGGTATTACTAATGAACTTAGAAATTAGTAAGGCCTAAATATTTATAAGGATATAAAACTGGTTTTGCATTTTAGTATAAAATTTGTCCCACTTACTTTCCTAATAGTGACCTCTTAGTCAAATAGTATTGTAATCAAAGTCTTTCTCAAGTTTAATTAATTTATCATCTTTATGAATGAAAAAATTATTAACAAAACTGAGGGAGAAAAATAATGATTTACCATAACTATTCACATTTAAAATTCTTTTGGCTCAATGTTTTCGGTTTGATATACAGTGCTTTAAATATCTTTGCTGCTTATATGCTTAGTAATTTGATCAATATGGCAACTAAGAGACAATTTTCAGCTTTACCTTCTTTAATGCTGCAGATCATAGTAGCGCTGACTATAATCTTAATTTCAGGCTTATTATTTAATTACTTAAAAACCGATGCAGTTAAGCAAATTAACACTAAGTTGAGAACTAAAGTGTTAAAGGGGATGCTGCTAAATAAAGAAGAAGACAGCTCTAATTTAGGCTTTTTAACTAACGACTTTAAGTTATTAGAAACTAATCGTTATGAAGCTGAAATTGAAATTCTGATCTATGCCTATACCGTTATTTTAGCGCTAGGTTATGCTTTATATCTAAACTGGTTTGTTACCTTAATTTATTTCGTAGGCTCAGCAATCCCTACAATTGTGTCTAACTTTTTTCAAAAACCAATTCAAAAAGCTTCAGGTGATTGGACTAAGGCCAACGACAAGTATGTCAGCCAAACCAAAAACATTTTAGCTGGCACCGGAACTTTTAACTTATACGGCAAGCAAGACAATGCTGTTAAGCAGAATAAGCGTGTCGTTGATCGCTTGGAAGAAAAACTGGCCAAAATGAATGTGCTGAATAATAATACTAATACCTATCTTAATGTTATTGCGATTGCCAGTGCCTTTTTACTACCATTTGCTTTTGGGTCATTTCTGGTAGTCAATGGTCAAATAACTTTGGGAGCTTTATTTGCCATTACCCAGCTTTCTAACTCATTTGTTAACCCTATCCTGCAAATTTTAAATGAACGAAACAATTTATCTACCACTAAGGGTATCGTTAACAAGATCAAGCAGTTTATTGCTAAAGGTGAGCAAAAACCCCAAAACGATGTTGTCACTGACGACTTTAAGCAATTAGAAGTGAAAAATCTGACTTTAAAGCGTCAGGGTAAAGAATTAGCTAGTCAAATTAATTTTGCAGTCGCAAAAGGACAAAAAGTTGCGGTCATTGGACCGTCCGGCTCTGGTAAATCCACCATGCTCCAATATTTAATGTATGGTGATTACGGCCAAGCACAAGAAGAGTTGCTTAATCAAAAAGCAGTACAACCGGGCTCTTTTACCAACCTGTTTGCATATTCAAGCCAAAGTGCGGTCATCTTTGCCGACTCATTATGGTTTAACCTTACGTTAGGTGCGGACATCCCGCGAGAAAAAGTTACAGACGTGTGTGAACATTTAGAACTGGGACAGCTGGTTAAAGAAAAAGGTTTTAACTATCAATTAGGTGATAATGCCGACCAATTATCTGGCGGGCAATTAGCTCGAATTGAATTAGCAAGGGCAATTTTAGCCAAACGACCAATTTTATTACTGGACGAAGTCAATGCCTCACTAGATAAGGCTACTTCTCAAGCAATTCATAATTATCTGTTTGACTCAGACTTTACTTTCATTGAGGTTATTCACCACTATGAACCGGCAGAACTGAAGCGTTATGATGCCGTAATTGATTTCAATGATTATATCTAGAATTTATATTTCGAAAAGAGCCATAGTTAACAAAAGCTTACTTTCTGAAAAAGAAAATAAGCTTTTTTGCATATAAAAGTTAAAACTGCAACATTTGCTGACACTTAATTAAATTTCTTCGATAAGTAAACCACAGCGGAAATTGAAAACTAATTCAATAAGTAAAAAGATTAAAAAAATAATAATAGCTGAAACGTTTTGTGAAAAAGGAACATAGCTTTTAATCATTGGCGGAATTAACAATAAGGCTGCGACCATGACAGCTATTAAGACTGAGGATTTGGGATTAGGAATAACTTTATAATGAGCGTCAGTCTTATTAATAACCATTTTGGGCGAGCGATTTAGACCGCCTTGGGTAAGTTGCAGTGTGTCTCCTTTTTTTAAGTTTAGTTTTAAAGCATAACCAGCAGCGATACTGCCTACCCTTAAACCATTGACTATTACAGTTGTTGGTTTACCCATTGAAATATTATTCTTTGATCGTTGAACTGTAATCATACCGGTACACTTTCTTTAATAATAGTTGTTTAAGATTAGCTTATTAATAAAACAAATCAATGTCAATATTGTTTACTAAAAAAAATAATGTTTACAAAACAAAATATATAAACTATAATTTTAGTGTAAGTGATGTAAGCGATAACAAGAAGGAGGTAATGAATTGTGCAATTAGTAAATGTCAGAGTTGATAGCCGTCTGATTCATGGTCAAGTAGCTCGTGTGTGGACTGGGCAATTAGGAGCAGAAAGATTAATGGTCGTTGGCGATAAAGTATCTAAAGATGACTTGGAAAAAACTGCTTTGAAATTAGCTCGTCCTACCCAGGCAGCTTTAAGTATTTTGCCACCGGATCGTGCAAGTAACAATATTGTTCAGGGCCGCTACGCCGACCAAAAAATATTTATTATTACACGTGAACCGGAAGCTCTGGTTCAGATGGTTGATGCAGGAGTACCAATTAAAGAAGTTAACGTTGGTAACTTGCCAAGTGGTGAAGGCAGACTGCAACTGTTCAAGAGCGTGGGAGTAAATGACGAAGAAATAAAGGCTTTTAAAGAACTTGATGCTCGGGGAGTAAAGCTTTACCACCAGATGGTCCCGAACGATTCTAGAGAAGACTTTATGTCTGAATTAAATAAACGGATGGAGAAATAATATGAATTCATTGAGTGTAGTTCAAATAATTTTGCTGTCTTTGTTCGCTTTCTTCCAAATCAATGAAATTATCACAGTTGGTATTGGTTTTGGTAACCCAGTTAATGCTGGATTAATTGCAGGACTAATTGTCGGCGATATGAAATTAGGTTTGGCCGTAGGAGCAACATTACAGTTAATGATATTGGGAGTCGGTACTTTTGGTGGTGCTTCGATTCCTGATTATGCCACTGGAGCAATCATAGGTACTGCAATTGCACATATTTCAGGAAAAGGAATTAACTACGGTATTGGTGTTGCTATTCCTGTTGGCCTATTGATGGTGCAACTTGATATTTTGGCTCGTTTTGCTAATACCTACTTTGCACACAGAATTGATAAGGCAATCGATCGTAACGATGATAAAGCTGTTGTACGAAATAGTCTTTATGGGGCTATTCCGTGGGGGCTTTCACGGTCAGTGCCCGTATTATTGGTGCTAATTTTTGGTGAAGCATTTGTCAAAAATGTGCTGAATTACATGCCACAATGGTTAATGGGTGGATTAAAATCTGCCGGAACTATGTTACCAGCTGTTGGTATTGCCATCTTAATGCATTATCTGCCTATTAAGAAATTTGGTGCGTACATGATTTTTGGCTTTGTAGCTGCTGCTTACTTAAATGTGCCAATGCTTGGTGTAGCGCTGATCGGAGTCGGCTTTGCCATTAATCATTATAATTCTATCATTCATAATAAGAACCAATCTGGTGGCGACAGTAATGGCTTAGATACACAAAAAGCTGCTGAAATGGGTATTGATGATAAAGGAGTAATTACCGGTGATGAAGAATAATACTACAGAAAAAACTACGACGGAGCAAAGTCATAAGTTAACTAAAAAAGATATTCGTAGCGCTAACTTACGCTGGATTTTTACCTCTGCATTAAGCTGGAACTACGAAACTATGATGGCTCCAGGTTATGTTGGTTCACAAATGCCAATCTTACGTAAGTTGTATGGTGACAAGCCTGAAGATATGAAGAAAATGATGCGGGTGCAGTCTGAATACTTTAACACTAGTCCGCATATGGGTTCTATTATCCAAGGTGTCGATATTGCTCTTGAAGAAAAAGAGGGGATTAAGTCAGTTGACGGTGTAAGAGGTATTAAAACTGGTCTTATGGGACCATTTGCTGCCGTAGGTGATACTTTATTAGGTACCGTTCAATCAACTATCTTTGGTGCGATTGCATCATACATGGCCCTTAAAGGTAATCCGTTTGGTGCTATTTTATGGATGGTTGCACTAGGCGTTCTCTACATTTGGGCTTATACTTGGATGCCATTTGCCTACAAGCAAGGTGTCAACTTAGTTACTTCAATGAGTTCTAAGCTTAATGCACTGACTGACTCAGCAACTTTGCTGGGGGTAACGGTTGTAGGAGCTTTAATTCCAACTGTTATTACGTTAAAGATTCCGTTCATCTTTAGAGCTGGGAAAGTTTCGATGAAATTGCAGGATATCTTTAATCAGATTATGCCATCGCTTCTGCCAGTTTTACTAGTTGCCTTTATTTATTGGCTACTGGATCGCAAACATATGAACTCAACTAGAGCAACTTGGTTTGTTCTAATCTTGGCTATTGTTTTGTTCAACTTGAAAGTTGTTGCCTAATAGCATGAAATATAGAAATTAATAAGTAATCAGATTATCTGCTGAGAAAAAGCATATTACTAAATTTAAGCAGGTAAAGTAAGAAAAAACGGATGTATTTTTCAATAATAATACAACCGTCTTTTCTTTGAACTGCAAAAAATATTTGTTATCATAATTGCAAAAATGCCGTAATAGCAACAATTATGTGTAGAATATCAGGTTCTAAAAGTTTATATTTTTAAGAAATTTATATTAATAGCACCTGTTATAACACCCAAATATGAAAGACGAGAAGATAAGATGGCTAATATCAGACAGGTAGCTAAGTTAGCAGGTGTTTCAGCAAGTACAGTCTCACGAATATTAAATGATGACACTTCTTTAAGTGTTACTGATCAAACACGGACCAAAGTTTTAGCGGCTACAAAAAAATTAAATTATCATATCAAAAATAAAAGTAAAAAATGTCCAGTTGTTGGTGTATTAACAACTATGGACTTGGATCAAGTAGCAGAATATACGTATTACCAACAAATAAAACAGGGAATCATTGAAGAACTCAAAAGAGAAAAAATGACATTGAGTTCTATCTATTATTTAAATAACTCTTTGGATAGTTCATTTTGGGATGGACTGTATTATTGGGACGGCGTGATTGTTATCGGTGGCTTGTCCGAATCAGCCATTAGCGAACTAAAAAAATTAAACTCTAATATCGTCATTATTGAAGCAAGATATAAAAATAATTCCGTCAAGCTGGTTAATGCTAATTTAACTGCCGGAGTAAAAGAAGCTTTAACACAATTAGAAAAATTTGCTCAAACCAATATTGTATATGTTGGTGGTCCCCGTTATATGACTAATTTGCAAGGAGAAAAAACGCAAGCAAAAGGTGAGGTTCGTTTAAATTGCTATCGGGAGTGGATGAAACTGCATGATCAAGATGAGTGTTCAATTCTTACTCCGGGTTGGAGCATTGAAGATGGCGTCCAGGCGGGTAAAGAAATTGCACAATTACCTACTTTACCCAAAGGAATTTTAGCTGGAAATGATCAATTGGCAATTGGAATAATGCAGGAATTGCATACAAAAGGTTTTCATGCTCCTGCCGATTACCATATTATTGGGTTCGATAATATTCAAATGGCGCAATATTATATTCCCAGATTGTCATCAGTTTCTGTTCCGGAAAAAGACCTGGGTATAACTGCTGTCCATTTAATTAGAGAAGACATAATAGAAAAAAAGACGCGCGCCGCTACAACTTTATTAGAAGTTAAACTAATTTTGCGAGAAAGTACTGGCAATTAATATTGGAGGCCAATGATGTCAAATTATTATCCCAAGCAGTTAAGTGGAGATCAGACTAAGACTTTATTAATAAATCCTGATCGTGGCTTTCGCTTTGAAGTTTATTTAGATGTAAAAACAGGTAAGAGCATTTATGAATATGCTGATCAAGATGCTATCGCTGCTTTGAAAAGAGAAGCATCACTGTATACCGATGATCAGCCGCGAATAGTGCAGGTTTATTTTTACTTAACAGGTTATCAACATAAACCGCTGGATGCACAAGCTTTTAACCACATGAATGCCTTTTTTGACGAACTTGCTAAGTTAAACTTAAAGGCACTGCTGCGTTTTGCATATATTTCTGAAGATAAGAGGCCTTATAGACAAGCTCCTAGTGTGCACAGGGTACAGCAGCATTTGGAGCAGTTATCAGGTTGGCTGCAGGAACACCGCAGGCAGATTCACGCTTTACAAGCAGGAATCATTGGCCCTTGGGGTGAGTGGTCGCAACATGCTCGTGATACTACTGATGAATCAACTATTCTTCATAGTTTGTTGTTAAATTCTCCCCAAGATTTGACGGTTCAAGTACGCTACTTAAATATTAAAAACCGTAATATAAATGTTACTGAAAAATGGAATGAACAGCGAATTGGCTTTCATGATGATTTTCTAATTGGTATTGACCACGAATGGAATACGGCTGGTAAAAATCATGAATCTAATGAATACCAGCAACTATTAAGAGAATCAAAAAATACAGTTGTTGATGGGGAAAGCATTTGGTTATTTGCCAATCCTATGTATTTAGAAACAAAATATGTCGATCCAGAATTAATGACGCAAAGAATGGTTGAGAATCATTTCACTACTTTGAGTATTGCGCATAATTATCATGAAATAGAAACTAATTCATATTTTAACGTAACGCTGGAAAATGAATTAAAGAGAACTGGCAAGCCAGAAGGGCTTAAATTCCCTCAAACAGGTTCATTTGAATATTGGAAGCATGTTCCTGTTACACCGGATTTATTAGATGAAAAGCATTGGCCATATCAATCTTCATGGTTTTTGGATCAGAAAAAGCAGCCAATTAAACGAAATTATTTTGAATATTTACGTGATTATTTAGGCTATCGCCTAGAGACTACACAAATTAGCTATAATTCCGCTTTAAATGCCGCAGTTTACCTGACACTGAAAAATACAGGTTTTGCTGCACCTTTAGCTTTGGCGAAAATAGAATTGCTGGCTGTGAATAAACAGCAGGATGTTATTGGTAAAGCTTTAGTAGAAAAAAGCACTTTACAAACTAACAATGAAATAACTACGGTTATTCCATTGACTAAATCTGATCAGCCTGACAAAGTCGGAGTCAAACTGCTTGCTACTAATGGTAGTACGGCACGTCTGGCTAATGAATGTCAGTGGGCAGATGGCATCAATTGGTTTAAATTATGACCGAGGAATTATCATGAAAAAAGCATTTAAGAAACTAACTTTAATAGCTGTATTTTTAGGGCTATTTCTTTTACCAAGCCAGCAAAGTTTATTTGCAGTAAAGGCCGCAACCGTTACTGGATATGACGAAAAGCCCCTAACCGAACAACAAAATCAAGAAATGGCTAACAATACCGATCGCGGCTTTCGTTTAGAGTTAAAATATAAATGTTAAAACCGGCAAGGGTTTATGGGCTAATGCGGATAAAACCGGGATAGCGCAAATGCAAAATGCGGTGGCCACATTTGCTGCTGATAATCCGCGACTTGCACAAGTATACTTTTATCTAACAGATTATAAAAATAAGCCATTAGATCAAACTGCCTTTAATAATATGGATCAATATTTCCAAAAGTTAAAGCAATACCATTTGCAGGCTGTATTGCGCTTTGCTTATATTTGGGACGATGCTCATCCAAAGTCTCAGGAACCTACGACTGAGCAGGTAGTTGCACATATTAAACAGCTAGCACCCTGGATTGCCCAGCATCGCGATCAAATAGCGAATTTACAAGCAGGGTTTATTGGAGCTTGGGGAGAATGGGACAGCGGTGCCCGCAGCCGTATGAATGAAAAAGAAATTCTCCAGGCTATGTTAGCTAATACCCCTAAAGATTTATTTATTCAAGTGAGATATTACAATATCAAGTCACGGAATGTTGACCCGCAGAGTTCTGATTGGCAAAGAGTTGGATTCCATGATGATTACTTGATTGGTCGTCCTCATGTTTGGAATACTGCCGGTGCTGATCCTAATTCTGCTGAATGGCAGGCGATGGCAAAACAATCTCAGAGCGTACCGGTTGACGGTGAAATGATTTGGGGTTCTGCCAATGCATCAGACAATAACGGTCAGTTAATTTCTGCACCACTGATTGCTCAACGTCTAGCAGCTCATCATTTTACTTCATTGAGTATAGCTCATAATTACAAAGAAGACGGCAAGGACTATTCTTTGAGTGCTTGGAAACGGCAACTAGTAACACCTGCACTTTTAGATCAATATAAATTACCGTATCAGAAATTATGGTTTAAAGACGCTAATGATAATGAAGTAAGTCGTTCTTGGTATGAATATATCAGGGATTATCTGGGCTACCGTTTAGCTGTTAAAGATATTAGCTATCAAAATGACGAACAGAATATCGACTATCAAGTTAATCTAACTAATTATGGCCTGGCTGCTCCTGTCTTAATTAATAAAGCAGAACTAGTATTATTGGATGCAGCTAAAAATGTAGTGGCTGCTAAGGATGTAACTGATATTGCTCATTTACAGCCTTTGCAAACTTTACCAATCAAATGGCAAGTAGATAAAGCCTTAGTCAGCCAAGCAAAGTATTTAGCCTTTAAATTTACTGGTTACAGTAATACGGGAAATCGCTTGGCCAATAATATTAATTTTGCAGATGGCTATAATTATTTGCTGACACTTAATTAAATATTGTATTACTATAATTAAACATTAAAAATCCGCTGGATTACGTCTTAAAACGTTAATTCAGCGGATTTTTTAATTGATTTATAATTAAAAAACGAGATTATTTTTTGTTTTAAATTTAGCCATTATCCTTTAGAAGCCATAATAAATTTGATTAAAATATGATAAAATCATTATTAATTACTTTTGCCGGTTTCTAGTGAGTTTCATAAAGTCAGGTATTATTATTCATGAAGAGCACATATTTTAAAGCCAATTTCAATATTGCACGCAAATCCAAGAAAAACATTCTGCTAATGGGAGCCTTAATTGTGTTCATGGTTTTCTTCGTTTTATTAGTTGGAAATCAGAATCTGGGCGACAATTACCGTCAGTGGCAGTCATACTATGACTCACTGGAAATTAATATCAGCTACTTTAACGGTAACTTATTACGTAAGCAAAAATATAAGCAAACTTATGACAATTTAAACGCCCAGGAAGGTTGTATTGCCAGTCTGCAAAATGGTGAAGTTTTAGAGTCGCCACAAACATATTTAGAGAGTTCACTTAACTTATTTCAAACTATGCTTGATGGTTATCAAAATAATTATTTAGGTGCCAGCACCTTAAATGTCCCCCCTAAATACCAACTGCATCAGAGACTGGTTACATATAAATATCTTTACCGGCATCATATACCACCTGCAATGAGCTCAAAAGTATCCGTAACTTATTTAATTTATATTGTGAACTTCATAGCTGTCCTGATCTTCTTTTATATCTTGCTTATTGCTAATGATGTGTGGATGGTTAAATTAGATCATGAAACGGTTTTACGTAATATTCCGTATCGTGTGGAAGATGAAGTAAAAGGTAAAACAATGATTAATCTGGTTTTAACTTTAATACCATTAATTATTGGTTTAATTGGCGCGTATCTGTTTGCCGGCCTTCTTAACGGCTTTCGCAGTTTGAATTATCCTAATGTTTTTTATTTTAATAAAATTAGGGCAATTCCTATATGGCTGGATTGTTTAATCTTTTTGTTCTATACAGCGGTCTTGGTGGTCTTTGTGACCAGTCTGACCCTGCTTCTTAACCAACTAACCAAAAATGTTTATTTAAGTACCTTTATTGGCATTGCCCTTTATGTTTTATCTTATTTACCGAGCAAGTTGCTTAAAGCCATTATTTGGCTACCGTCTGTATACTTAAATGTTAATGATGTGCTTAACGGCACAGTGGCAAGTAAAACTGGATTTGCAGGACTAAATTTTGCCACCGCAGCAGTAATATTGTTAATTTGGTCACTTGTCTGTGTAGTTTGGTTTAGGTACTTGGTTAATAAAAAGGGGGCTGCACGATGAGATGGCGTTATTTTCTTTTCCAATTAAAGGCATTTTTGCTCAATCCTAAAAATATTGGTCTATTTATTGCTACTATTATTATGTCTCTTTATTTTGGTTTGGTCAGTGTACCCAATCATGAAGTAATTGAGCAGGTCGATGCTAAACCAATTCAAAAAGAATATATTGACGATACAGCTTTTCTCAAAGTAGCACGGCAAGAGATAGCTTATTCCAATAAACCGGGTTATTTTTATTTTCCCAGTAAGGGTGCGATAGATGCGGTTGGTACATATCCCAAAGTTTTAGCATACGATAAACAGCTTTTAAGGGCTTTAAAGAAAAATGATTTGCAAGCATATACTAGGTATGCTAGCAAACGTTATCAATATATTGATAATCTGATTCATACAGAAGGAAACCAAAATTTCTTGTATCCAGCTGCTTATAATAAAAGTAATAATTACCAGCAGGATGGGCATTTTGGTTATCAACGCACGTATCATTTATACAATGCACTTTTAGCTGGTAAAAAGAACAGGCAAACGCCGCTGAATAAAAATATTCTAGAAGAGCGCACGGCTTTGCAGGTAATGCAAAATTCGCTTTCTGGCTGGACAGTTCTAATATTAGTAGTAATAGTTTGCTTCTTTGCTGCTGATATTGTGACTAATGACCGGAAATATTATACGGTACTGGAAAATATTCCCTTAAGTAAACGAACCATTCTCTGGCTTAAAACAGGGGTTGTCGAAGTAGGAGTGCTACTAGATTTTATTGTAGCTAGTGTAATAGCTCTTCTCTGTATCGCACCTAAATATGGTATGGGGTCATTAAAATTGAATACAGTCGCCTATTTAGGGCGGATTGACTTCAAACTTATCTTTAAAACGGAAACGCTGGGTATGTATTATTTGCAATTCATTATTTTTGCAATCATTGTTTCCTTTATTTTTATCAGGCTCACAATTTTGCTGTCTTTGACTTTTCGTAATGACTATGTAGCAGGGATGCTCAGTAGTCTGTTTGCCATCAGTGCCAAAGTACTGTACTTCTCATTCGGAATGGGCTTTGTTCATCCAGTGTTGGAGAAGCTGCCCATGACTTATTTTTCAATTGGTGACAGCACTACAGGCAATTTAGCTTATTTAATGGATACTCCTGGTTGGGGCTTTAACTCAGGACTAGGGCCACTACTTATAGCTATGCTTGCCATTGAAATATTACTGTTTCTGTTTACCCAAATTAAAAGTATTCCTTTAGTTAGGCGGGGTGATTAAAATGTTAGAACTGAAAGATGTCAGATTGGCTTTTGGAAAAAATGTTGTTTTAGATGACATTAACCTCAAATTTAAACAAGGTGAAATAGTTGGCTTGGTTGCTCCTAATGGAACAGGTAAGTCAACTCTGATTAATGTTATTTTGCATAATTTAACACCGCAAAAAGGGTTTGTTGAGTATGAAGGTACACGTTATCAAAGCCAAAAAGATACGATAAAATTGCACCAGCAAATCTGCTCTTTTCCCGAGCAAAGCGATTTATTTCCTTTCATGACGGGACGGGACCATCTTAATTTATATGCTGATCTTTGGCACAATTCTGCTAAACCTGTTGACCAAATTATCGCTGACTTGCAAATGAAAAGTTATGTTGATCGGAAAGTGCAGACATATTCTTTGGGAATGAAACAGAGACTTTGCTTTGCCATGGTAGTAGCAGCTGATTCTCCAGTAATGCTTTTAGATGAGGTAATGAATGGACTCGACCCTCAGAATGTGGCTTTAATTTCACAGATACTTCTTAAATTAAAAGAAGAAAAGAAGCTGATCATTATGGCCTCACATCTTTTGTCCAACTTGCAGCAGTATGCTGATAGAGTCTTGTTTATGGGTAAGGGACATATCATTGAAGATTTAGACAATAAAAAGCAAAAAAAGCGTTATTTAAAAATGCAGTCTAGTCCTGAAGCTACTAAGCTGCTATCTGATTATCATTATGAGACTCTGCCCAATAATCTGCTACTAGTTCCTTTGGCAGAAATTACTCCGGATAAGTTGACTCAGCTGCTAGCAAACCTAGTGCAAGCTGATATTCAGTATTCGGTTGAAAGAATTGATATCGAAGACTTATTTAACAAATTTTATAATTAGTTTAGAGCTTTAACCCGATTTAATATTTGTAAAAAGTAAATAGCCGTAGTTTGCATGTTCATACTGGTTAAAAAATGAATGATAGAAACAGCTAGATCATCATTGGCAGTATTGTGAAAGGTAAGAATTGCATTTAAAAATTTGCGTCCAACAATTAGCAACATTTCGTTATCTGGTAAGTCAATCTGATTTATTTGTGTGAGCAGTTTATCTGCAAATTTAAACTGATTATTTGTAATTAAGCCGATTACACCTTCAAATAGTGCTGCTATACCAAAATGAAATGTACCTTCTCCTGCTTTTCTAATAAAAGAAATATTATTGATAACCTGAACAGAAATTTGGTAAATGATTCTGGGACTAATAATAGGGATAACATTGGCAAATAGTGAAAGAAATTCATGACCCCAAACAGTTATTTTACTTAATTGCTGGTTTAATTCATTTTGCTGGGCTATAGGAAAAATATTGTGCTGTGAAGTTTTATAATACAAACTGCAGGCAATTGCTGCATAATCGAGATCAAAAGGATCTTGGCTTAACTTGTACTTATTTAATGCCGATTGAGCCAGTTTTTCCAAATAGTCTTTATCGTGGTTGCTCCAAGATTCTTCTAAAATAAGTGCAATATGATCCTGCGGGTCTAGTTTGGCAAGTGCAATATATTCAGTTGCTGATAAACTGATTCTTTCGCATAGTTTTAATACCCGGTTAAAGTCCATATGGCCTTGATCATTTTCCCACCGGGATAGCATCTGAATGGAACAAATACCTTTAGCTGCTTCTTTAAGCGTAATATGCTGTTTTCTTCTTAATTGTTTAAATTCAATTCCTGATTGCATGTTGTTTTGTCCTTTTTGCTATATTATGGCACTTTTTTCTCATATATGAGAAAAGAAAGATATTCAAAAATTAGTCATGCTTTAATATAGCTAATCAAAAAATATCTTAACTGTTTTAATAATGAAAAAGGAGTAGAAAAATGCAATCTTCATTAAAATTTGCGCCTAAATGGAAATTAGGTGCATACACACTTTTAGCAATAGTCAGTGCGTTTGGCAATGTTGTGATTGCTTATGTCACCAAGATCATGTTAAATGCAGCGCAATATCGTCAAGGCGACAGTAGTAATTTAATTAAAATTGCTGGCATTGGTGCTGCAACAATCTTAATTATTATGTTGTCTAATTTTGTATACCGCTATATCAAGTGTTCTATTATTCAAGATGTCAATGTTTATCTTAAAGAGAAAACGATGAATTATCTGATTGAACAACGCAGTGATTCACAAAAGGACGGCTTAAGCCTGATGACCAACGATCTTAAACAAATTGAAACGTCTAAGACTACAAATGAACTAATGATCATTGCAGAATTAGCTTCTTTTCTACTGTCAGTTGTGGTTGGTTTAATCAATTCTTGGATTTTAACATTAATTTTTATGGTAACTACTTTAATTCCCGGACTGGTGCAAAGAGCATTTACCAAAACTATTCAAGCCAAAGCAAAAGTCTGGGAGACAAATAATGTTTCGTATACCCAGAGTGTGAATGACGGGCTAAACGGAGCGCAAACTGTTGGATTGTACGATGCTCAAAGTTCGACTATTAGTAAAGTCGTTAACAGTGCAAAAAGAATGGAAGAGGCATTAAAGAACTTAAACTTCACACAAGCTGCAGCGGGAGAAGTCATTATGGCTTTCGCAGATATTTTCAGCTTTATACTACCATTTTTAGTAGGTGCTATCTTAATGCTGCAAGGTCAAATTGGTGTTGGTACCTTAATTATGATAGTGCAACTATCAAATGAATTTATTAATCCGATAGTTAATATTTTTGAACAATTGAATGCAATCAAGTCTACTAAGCCGATGTGGGATAAGGTAGAGCAGGCTCTGTCTTTTTCAGCTGACAGTACTAAAAGTGCGAAAACTGGTCAATTTACTGGCTTGAAAGTTGAAGATGCCACTTATAGTCAAGGTGGAAGAAAGATTTTTGCTCATCTTAACTTGACGGTAGCACCTAACGAAAAAATTTTACTCATGGCACCTAGTGGCTGGGGTAAAACTACACTGTTAAACTTAATGTTGGGTAAAATTAAGCCAAGCGAGGGGCATGTCTTTATTGATGATAAAGATGTTACCGGTAGTTGGACCAAAGCCCACGATAATTTCAGTTACGTTAACCAAAAGCCGTTTATCTTTGATGATACAATCAAATTTAATATTTTATTAGGTCGAAAAGTTTCTGCAGCAAGTTTAGCTAAGGCAGCCGAAGCGGCGGGACTAACAGAGCTCATAGATGAAAAAGGCTGGGACTATCAAGTTGGTGAAAAGGGGGCAAATTTATCCGGCGGACAAATCCAAAGAATTGAAATTGCACGTGCTTTTCTCTCTGAACGGCCAGTATTGCTCGCTGATGAAGCTACTAGTGCCCTTGATCCGGAACTGTCACTTGCAATTCATAAAACGTTATTAAAAAAGCCTAATTTGGCAGTAATTGAAGTGGCTCATAAAATTTCTGCTACTGAAAAGTCATTGTTTGATCGAATAATTAATTTAAATGGAGAAAATGAAGAATAAAGAAGTATTAATGCGCTATATTGATGATGATGAAGTTGTTAAAGTATGGCCTGGTAAAGCCAAAAATCGGCTGCTAATTTTACAATATTTGGCAACTAAATTTGAACCAGCTAAAAAATATTCTGAGCAGGAAGTGAACCTGATTTTAATGCACTTTGTGTCAGACTATGTTACTAGAAGACGAGACCTAATTGAAAATCATCTTTTAAACAGAACGGATGACGGCAGAGTTTACTGGCTGAATGAAGAAATTGGGGTAAAGGATTAGAATTTAATTTAATATAATTAAGAACAAGTGGCACATTAACCGCTTGTCCTTTTTGTTTGGGCGAAAAGCTACAGGTTAATTTAGTAGACTTGATGCAGAAAAACAACAAAAAGAATTATTTTTCAGGTTAGCAAGTTTATTCAAGATTTTAACTTTGACTTTGATTGATCCCGATAACGTTATAATGCAGCCTTTTTAGTAAAATTTATTTTGTATAATGACAACTGCAATATCAAATAAACTAGAAAGACTAAAAGGGATATTTTTATAACTTTAAATATCAAAAATATGAAATTTAATTGACTGGCATATAAAAATAACATATAATTTTCATAATTATCGTACAGTGAAGACTAAAAAATTGACTGTTGTTGCTAAACTGAGAATCTATTTGAAATGAAAATTAGCTGAATTTTGATTCTTAGTTAAATTTGAGTACACCTTTTAGGCGATAAGCTTAAACTATTTCAAAATATTAGGTAATATTCACGGAGATTTCTATATGAAAAAAAAGTTTTATTCGCTCTACAAGATTTTCCTTATTAATGCTTTTAGCAACAAAATGGCTTTAATGTTTAACATTGTCTTTCCAGTTATATATTTTGCTATATCTAACGCTCCGGTTTTTATTAATAACTATACTGTCAGTAAGAGTAAACTAATTAGCGGCAGTGCATACTATTTTGCCTATATTGCTTTAACAACTGTTCTAAATTCAGTGATTCTGGCAATGGTTGAGTATCGTGACTATGGCTATTATAAAGTTATTTACATGGTAACCAATTCAAAATATCTAGTACTGATTAGTCAATTTTTATCGCAATGGACGTTTTTAATAATAGAATTATTTCTATTTAACTTAATTACCGCACTAATGTTTAAGTCCTTTGCCTATCTGGGTTATTTACTGTTAACCACTATCATAGCTGCGACTGTGTTGGTTTTGCCTTTAACTATGGGATTGTATTTTTTGTTAACAACAAAATTAAAATTGCAAACTTACAATATTGTCATTACATTGATTATTTTGGCTTCATTCATGGTGTCAGCTGTTGAAGCAAAAAACAAAATATTAAATTTGTTATTGCTATGTACACCTGTTAAATACCTAATGAAGGGGTATGAAGTAATAATGCAAATGTTGTTTTCTAGAATAAATTGGGCTACTCTTGTTAATTTGTTGATCGTTATTCTAATTTATGTCGTATTTGGGATGATTTTTATTGCGAAACAAAATATTTCTACAATTTTTGAAAAATAGTTGTAAGGAGACAATATGGAAATTAAGCATTTGAACTTTTCTTATAAAAATAAAGAAATCTTTGCCGATTTTAACGCAAAATTTATTGACGATCAGTTAAATGTAATAATTGGCAGTAATGGTGCTGGTAAAACGACTTTACTTAATCTTATCTATGGCTTTATTGATAGTCCTGCTACAGCTATGATAGGTTTTCCTTCTATGCCTAATATTATTTATAAATTTCAAAATATGTCTTTCTTTGATGAACTAACGGTAAAACAAGTAATAAATTTTTTTAAATCAATGAATGATCACACTGCTACAAGTACTAATGCGCAAACTAGTTTTTATAATGAGATTATAAAAGGCCTGGTAAATACCAAACTAAGGTCTTTATCCGGTGGGGAATACCAATCTGTTATGGTTTATTGTACTAGCATAATGGAGCGGGAATTATATTTATTCGATGAACCTCTTAGTGGAATTGACAGTTATATTGAAAATTTAATTCTAGACTTAATTGTATCTTTAGTTGTTGAGAAAAAGAAAAAAGTTATTATGACTTTGCACCAGTTGGATAAATTAAATTCCATGCAGGCGCATATTGTATTCGTTGGCAACAAAAAATGTGTTTTTCAAGGTACCTACAGTGAAATGTTACACATTGCAGATACAGATGATATTGATATTGCATTTAAGAAAATGCGATCAGGCAATATCTTGTTAAAGCAAGAGTAACCATCCTTTTGATTTATAAGAGGTAATAAAACTGATTAAGCTGAACAGACTATTTTGGTTTGCATGGTGTATTAATCAGCAATGCATTACTATATATTAACAAATAGAACTAAGAAGCTAATAACTACTTGGTTCTTTTTTTGTTAATTAAGAAGTGAAATAAGTCCGTGATAGCAGCTTTGGTGAATTAGTTGAGCGACTTTAGCTGGGGCAACCTTGGGATGTTTGGCCCACCATTTTTGTGTTTCTAATAAACTGACAAAATAAAGACTGGCAAAGTATTCTAAAATATCGGGAGCAATTTTTTCCTTTTGTAATATCTGCCTGATTTCTTTTTTAACATTATTTTCGATTTCGCGACTGGGATTAAATGTTGCAGTTTTGATGCTAAGCAAAAGCGGCAGAAATTTAATTTGTGGCGCTATATCATTCAGTGCAGCAATAGTTCTGGTCATGTTGTCTTTAGGTTTAAGTTCAAGTGAGTTGCGCAAACCGGCTACAAACGGAATCATATACCGGTTAATAGAAAAGCGCAGCAATTCATCTTTATTGTCAAAACAAATGTAAAAAGTTGTTCTGGCCACTTTAGTTTTTCTGGTGATATCTGAGATTGTGATTTGTTCATAATCTTTATCACTTAACAAGCTAAATAACGCGTTACTTAGGCGTAACTCTAAACTGGGATTTTGCTTTTCCATTAAGTAATGCCTTCTTCTGACTCGACAAAATTTAAATATTTGTCATTACACCTTAACCAAGGAATCGTTATGCTAATTTTAGCAAATTTATAAGTGATGGAGGTAAAAACTAAATGGTAAATAGAGTAAAAGAAGCATTAGGAATTGAAAAGCCCGTAATTCAGGGTGCAATGGCGTTTACTTCACTTTCTCCTTTAGTATCTGCAGTCTCAAACGCTGGTGGTTTGGGCGTATTGGGCTTAGGTTATATGCCTAAAGATGCCAGCATTGCAGAAATTAACAAAACTAAAAAATTGACTGAAAAGCCGTTTGCCGTTAACGCGATTATGCAAGAGGGAATTGTTGAGCAAGCAGATGAAGTATTAGCAGCAACCAAGCCGCCTGTAGTTTATGCTGATGCTATGCGGCTTAATGGCGCTTTATGCCAAAAGTATTTCCCCCGTTGGCATAAACTGGGTATGAAAATAATTGTCAAGGCCAGTTATTTGGCTGATGCGGTCACTGCAGAAAAAGCAGGAGCTGATTTGGTAGTTGTCAAAGGCTGGGAAGGTGGCGGCCATGTTTCTTTTGAGTCCACAATGGCTTTAGTACCACAAGTGGTAGCGGCAGTTAATATTCCTGTAGTAGCTGCTGGTGGTATTGTAGATGGCCATAGTGGTGCTGCAGCATTTGCTTTGGGAGCCGAAGGGATAGAAATGGGCACTGCTTTTTTAGTAGCAGATGAGTTACCGATTAATGATAAAGCAAAACAAGCAATTATTGCTGCAGGAGATATGGCTACTGCCGAAGTTTCTTATGCTAATGATGCGCCCTTTAGAATGATCGCTAATAACCTTTCTGATCAGATCAAAGACTTAGAAGCTACTCATTTGAAGGCTGAAGCAGCTCAAAAAGAAGCTGGCCTTGATGCTAAAACTATCAAAATGGGGATGTATCAAGGTGATACGCAAAATGGCGCAATTATGGTTGGTCAAGATTTGAGCCTAATTAAAGAAACAAAGTCTGTTAAACAAATTATTGCGGATGTGTTACAAGATACTAAAAACGTTCTGCACTCATTGGAAAATGTAGAGTTGTAGATTGAGTGCTAATTGTCCCCTGCAAAAATAAGGAAATGATTGCGGCACAGGGTGATGCTGTCAGGCGTCATGCGAATTTAATAAAGATAACGATTAAGAACTATTACTTTGAAAATTGGTAATTCTCTTTTTGCAACAATTTTATGCTAAAGTATAAATGTATGAATAGTTTAGCGATTCCACTGGAATCACAGAAAAAAGCTCTATCCCGACAATAGAGCTTTTTTGTTTGCTAATTATTAAAGAGTCAGTTCTCAATTAGAATCTAGGAAACATTTCAACTTAAGAATTTATATTTTATTTATGACTGGATTGAGGCACCGGAATCTACATCGGTTGCCTTTTTAGTTTCATCAGGAACCAGTTTCTGTCCCGTTTGTTTTAGGTACCAGTTAACGATTGGTAATAAATCAACAATCCATTCAGTCACGCCAGCATATTGATCATTTTTGTCAGTCATATTCTTAAAAGAGGCAACCATATATTCGTTATCACTTGGTTTAATAAGTTTATAGGTTTTGCCAGTTTTGGCGTAATCCATTATTTCTTGAACATGAGGCATTGAAGTCTTTTTGTGAACTTCAGATAAAGTTTGGCCAAGTTTTTCAGGCCACCGAGGTGAAAGTAACATTTTCTTAGGAATTTCATTATTGCAATAGACATAACGATCGTCTTTGTCAATAGTAATTAATTCAAGCGGCAGACAATTGAGCAATGCGTCGATTTGGTCAACTGTTAATAGTCCTTGATCTAATTCTACATAATCTGAGCCCTTAGCAGCATTAGCTTTTTTAGCTGTTTCGGCAATCCAGGCACTGGTAGCTTCTTCTGTATGTTTAACCATTTTTGATCTCCTTATTTATTATATAAACCGTTTACAAAAATAGTATATTTTATTTATACTTATAAGTGAAATTAATATCAGTTATTAATAATAGAAATAAGTTATAAGGAATAAGATATGGATATAAAGAAACTTGTTACTTTTGTTAATTTAGTTGAAACAAAAAATTTTACAAAAACTGCTAAGGCAATTCATGCTACGCAGCCAACTGTCACACATGATATTAATGCTATTGAGGATGAGATTGGTGTCAAATTATTTAATCGCAACAAGCGCTATGTTAATGTAACGAAAAATGGTGAAGCTTTTTATCAAAAAATCAGGCCATTAATTAATAACTATAATTCTGCAGTACAGGAGATTCAGGAAAAAGATAAAGAAGAAAGATTGCAAATAAATTTTGGCTATTCATATAATCCTTTTAATGATAAATATATTCCCCTTTGGCTAAGTCAATTTCAAAAAAAGTTTCCTCTAGCTAAATTTGTACTGGTAAATTTGAATCGCAACGAATTAAAGCAGCAATTGGTGTCTAATAATTTGGATGTTATGCTGACAACTGGATTGGAAGCTGAAGATTTAAATAATATTAAGGTCTATCCAATTGAAACAGAGCCGTTCAAAGTAATTGTCCCTCGAAATAACCCTTTGAGTAAAAAAAGTATAATTAAATTGACGGATTTTCAGAGTGAAAAACTACTGTTTTTAGATAACAGATGGGCAGCGACAGATATCATTAATTTACAAAATAAGATTATTCATCTGAATAGAGATTTAAATATTACTTATGCCGCTGAAATATCTTCTTTAAATGTTTTGCTTAAGGCAAATCAAGGTCTGGGATTAGGTCTTTACTGTATTTATCCTGAACTTGACAGCAGCTTAGCCTATGTTCCCCTTGACTGGGAACCGCAAGTTGATTTAGTAGCCATTACGCAGAAAGATAATAAAAAAAGAATTGTTTATCAGTTTATCAAGTTTATTCAAGATTTTAATTTTGATTTTGAATAGTACAAAATTCACTTGTTAAAGATTAGATTAGAGAGAAGTCCCTTTACTTTTATATATTGAACGTTTTTGTGAGTTAGATATGAACAGCTGCTATATTGAGAGTTAACGGAAAAAGCACTTTTGGAGCAATTTTCTTAAAAAACAGGAAAATGTTTTTTCATTACTAGTTTTTCTTGATTAAAAGTATATATTTGTTAATAGTTAGAAAGCTAAAATTGTAATAAAACATGAAATTAATTACTTAAGGTTAATGAAAGTAGAAGGTCAGAAGAATGTTTAAGTGGTTTGGTAAGAAACAAGAGAAGCAGGAAGACTTTACGGTCACTGCACCAATTAGTGGCAAACTTGAAAAGATTGAAAAAGTAAACGATCCGGCTTTTGCACAAAAAATGCTGGGAGATGGTTTTGCCATTATTCCTGATGAGGATAAAGTAACCGTTTATGCACCTGTAGCAGGCAAAATTGAGGCTCTTCCCAAGACAAAGCATGCTGTAGGTATTAAAACTGCACAAGGTGTCGAAATTCTTATTCATATTGGGATTGATACTGTGAACTTAAAAGGAGAAGGCTTTGAAGTGATGGTAAACCAAGATGACGAGGTAACTCAAGGTCAAAAATTAGAAGTATTTGATAAGAACGTAGTAACGGATAACAATTTAGACCCTACTGTCATTGTTGTGTTCACTAGTGGATATGAAAAAGAAATCAAACTGAACCAGGACGATGGTGCAGAAGTTAAAGCTAATGATTTACTTATTGGCTAGACGTTTTTGATAAACAAAAATAGATTCGATTTTCAAAGATAATACCTCCAAATTTAGGACAAATTTGGAGGTGTTTTTGCGTTAATCTATATTAACAAGGCCAGTGATTCATAAGGATGTAACTCTACAGTTTTTGGTACTTCCTGTAAATTTTTATGATAATTGCTAATCAATGTTTGTGCTTGTTGTCCTTGATAAGTGTCAGGTAAGCTATAAGTAATTTTTTTACCATAAAAGTTATTAATTACCAGTAAGGTTTGCCTGTGATAAAGTCTGCAATAGGCAAAAATTTGTGGGTGATCCAAGTCAAGCGGTTCGTAACTTCCCTTGGCGATAATGGGATAATGTTTTCTCAAGTAAATCAGTTTTTGATAATAAGGGAAAATCTCACCATGGTCCAATTCAGCTGCAACATTAATTTTATCTTGATCTTTAGGCCTAAGCCAAGGAGTTCCTGTGGTAAAACCGGCATTAACAGTGTTATCCCAGTGCATGGGGGTTCTGCTGTTATCGCGCGACTTAGCCTGAATAATTGCCAGAGCTTGGGCGTCACTTAAGCCTTCTTGTTTAAGCTCGTCATAAGCGTTAAGCGTTTCTACATCTACATAGTCAGTGATTGTCTGGTAATTAGGATTGATCATGCCAATTTCTTCACCTTGATAAATATAAGGTGTACCACGTAATAGATGCATTACGGTAGCCAGCATTTCTGCGGATTTTTCGCGAAAATTAATAGGATCACCAAAACGACTTAAGGCCCAAGGCTGATCATGATTGTTCCAAAAGAGAGCATTCCAGCCGCCACCTTGACTCATTCCAATCTGCCACTCGTTAAGAGCATTTTTTAAAGCGGAAAAGTCAAAAGGTATCCTGGTCCATTTCTGGCCATTTTGGTAATCGACTTTTAGATGATGAAAAGTGAAAACCATTGACAGCTCATGATTATCTTTTCTAGTGTAAGCAACAGAATTAGCAATAGTCGTCGATGACATTTCCCCGACAGTAATTGTATCTGGCTGCTGACCAAAAGTTTTTTGATTTAATTCTTTTAGATATTGATGGACTATGGGCTGGTCAGTATACATTAGCTTACTGGCGGTGTTCTGGGGCGCGTCAGTAAGTTTTTCATCTTTGCCAATAACATTAATTACATCAAAGCGAAAGCCTTTAACCCCTTTGTCACGCCAAAAGTTAACTACCTTAAATAGTTCTTTTCTCACTGCAGGATTGTGCCAGTCCAAATCAGCTTGAGTTTTGTCGTATAAATGAAGATAATATTTACCACTATTACCAAAAGGTGCCCAGGCTGAGCCACCAAATTTAGATGTCCAATTGTTGGGCATACTGCCATCCGCTTTAGGCTTTCTAATGTAGAAAAACTTCTGATAATATTCGTCTCCAGCTAAGGCTTTTTTAAACCAAATGTGATCAGTAGAACAATGATTTAAGACCATATCGAGCATCACACCAATATGATTTTGCCCAAGCTTTGTGACTAGCTCTTCAAAGTCAGCCATTGTACCAAATAGTGGATCAATACTATAATAATCGGCAATATCATAGCCATTATCATTCTGAGGAGATACAAAAAAAGGATTAAACCAAATCATGTCAATATTTAATTTCTTTAAGTAAGGAATTTTTTGGATAATCCCCCTTAAGTCACCGATCCCGTCACCATTGCTGTCATAAAATGATTTGGGATATATTTGGTAAATCACTTTGTCAGCTAAACTCATAATATAAGTCCTCCATTTTGTGCTTTTCTATGTGCAAAGTCTACAAATTTAAATTTGTCGGGCCGGTGTTGGGAAATAGTATATTGAAAAAAAGATGTATCTTTTAAATAGGTTAAACTGCGCGCTACTACAACTAAGTTGGTATCAGTAAGCTGCAACTGCTGCATTACGTTTTGACTGGCTGGTTCTACAGTAATAGTTTTAGTGGCATAATCAATTTCAAGTCCTAAATCATCTTCAAAATACTGATATAACGAGCTTTGAGCTTGCTTAGCCGAGATTTTAGGTACATATTTTTTTAAAATATAATCTTCATCAACCACAATTGGTTCATCATTGATTAATCGTAAACGGGACACATAAGTTGCAGCAGTTTCTGTTAAAGATAAATGCTTAATAATAGTCAAAGGCACCTGCGTGTCTTTTAATTCCAATATTTTGGTCGTAGCATGCATTTGCTTTTGTTTATTAAGTTCATCAAAGGATTCAATATTAGAAATTGGGAAGGCAATGCGCGCGGCATTAATAACTACTGAACCTTTACCTTTTATTTTTTGAATTAGGCCAGCATCTAAGAGTTCATTTAAAGATTTCCTGATAGTTTCACGTGAAACATTATATAGCTCTGATAGTGCTGGTTCACTTGGCAAGAAATCACCGGCAACATACTGCTCATGCCTAATTTTATTCGTTAAATCTGCCGCAATTTGTAAATATTTAGCTCTCATTATTTGTTATCCACCTTTTAACACTAATCATACCACCTTATGTTAATTTTTAACCTGTCTAGTCTGGTAAATAATACAAAATTATTTATTACAACAATATAATAAGCAATTTGTTGACACTTGTCTATACAAGAACTATAATCTTAATGAAAGCGTTATCAATATATATGACTACCTTTTATGTGGTAGTTTCATGGAGGCGTAATTATGAGTAATACGATAAAAATACTGGCACCTGTTGCCGGTGAGGTCATTAACCTCGAGGATGTTAATGATCCGGTTTTTTCTCAGAAGAAGCTAGGTGAAGGTTTTGCCGTTAAACCTAGCTCTGGGAAGATTGTCTCGCCTGTAACAGGTAAAGTGATAATGGTGGCTGAAACTAAGCACGCACTTGGCCTGCAGACTGCAGACGGTGTGGAAGTTATGCTTCACTTTGGCATAGATACCGTTGAACTTGACGGCAAACCATTTGATTTGCAAGTAGCAGCAAACTCTGAGGTAAAAGCAGGGCAGCAATTAGGGACGATGGATCTGCAAGCGATTAAAGATGCTCAAAAAGATGATACCGTCATCTTGGCAATTACAAATACTCAAGATGTTCTAGCTGGCATTGACCTTGCTCTGGGTACTAAAGCTGCTGGCGAATCAGCTGCTACTGTTACATTAAAACAGGCTAAAGCAGCACCAGCTGCAGCTAATAAAAATGAAAATAAATATCAAACTACAGCGCGTGAAATTGTTCAGGCTGTTGGCGGCGCCGATAATGTTAAAAACGTTATGCACTGTTTTACTCGTTTGCGGTTTACTTTAAACGATGATAGCATTCCGAATGATGATGAAGTTAACAACATTAAAGGAGTAATAGATGTTACTCGTGCTAATAACCAATATCAGATAGTAATTGGGCAAACGGTAGAAGACGTTTATGACGAGCTAATTAAACTACTCGGACCTGAATATGCTGGGCAAGGAGATGCTGCACCTGCAACTCCAGCTCCAGCAGCTAACCAATCTATTGGTGGCAAGATTAAAAATGGCTTCTTCCAGTTAATAGGCGTAATTACCGGCTCTATGATGCCTGTGATTGGTTTGCTGGCCGCCAGTGGTATGTTAAAAGGTATTCTTAACATTTTAACTAACTTTTGCCACATGTCTACGGCTTCGCCAACTTATACTATTATCAATGCGATGGGGGATGCGTCGTTTTACTTCCTGCCTTTAATCGTTGGCTTTACTGCTGCTCAAAGATTAGGTTCTAACCCGGTAGTTGTCTCTATTATCGGCGGCTTTCTGATTTATCCTGATTTAGTAAAGATTTATGCCAGCGGTAAATTTAGTTACTACTTAGCTGGCGTTGGTATTAATGCCAATTTCTTTGGTATTCCAATTCATATTCCGCAATATACTTATTCGATTTTCCCAATGATTTTTGCGGCTTGGATGGCTGCTAAGATTGAACCGTGGATTAAGAAGTGGATGCCAGTCACATTAAGACAAATTTTTACTCCTTTAGTTGAGATTTTCTTAGTAGGGATGACAGTCTTAATTATTGTTGGTCCTGTAATTTCATTTATTTCTACGGGAATTGCCAAAGTATTGCAATGGCTACTGACAGTCAACACTGCACTTTCCGGTCTCATTATCGGTGGTCTTTACCAGATACTGGTTATCTTCGGACTGCACTGGGCAGTAGTGCCAATTATTGCGAATGATATAGCAGCTACTGGACACAGTATCTTAAACGGTATTGTTTCAGTAACAATGATCGCCCAAGGTGCCGGCGCCCTTGCAGTTTGGTTTAAGACTAAGCACAATCCTGACTTAAAGGGCTTATCTTTAAGTGCTGCTATTTCCGCCGCTGTCGGTATTACTGAGCCGGCAATGTACGGTGTTAACTTAAAGTATGGTCGTGTATTTATGACTTCCAGTCTTGGTGCTGCCATTGGTGGTTTGGTTAACGGTCTGCTTAAAGTTGATATGTATGGCTTTACTGGCAGCTTGATTGGCTTTCCATCCTTTGTTCCTAAAGCTGGGCAAGGCAATCCAAACAACTTGTTAAACTTCTGGATTGCTTCCATTGTGACTATTGTTGCTGCATTTGCTTTGACCTACTTCTTTGGTTATAAGGAAAACGACGCTGATAGTCCTAAGGATGCACCCAAGAAGAAGAATTTAGCTAATATATAATGATATGATTAATTAATAAAACATTTGAATTATCTAAAAGGGTTCTAAAACTAATAGTGATTAGTCAAGAGCCCTTTTATAATGCATTTTTGAAATACGCGGTTAAACTATAATAAAATGAACTATTGTGGATGGAGTGATTACAAAATGAAAGTTCTGATAATTGGTGCTCACGGACAGATTGGGCAATTATTGGTAAAATGCTTACAAGAAAGTACGACTTGCCAGGTCATTGCCGGTTTGCGCTCCCATGAGCAGGAAAAAGCCTATCAAGAAAAGGGAATTACTACCGCATTTATTGATCTAGCAGGACCGCAACGGCAATTGGCAAAAGCCATGCAAACGGTTGATGTAGTAGTGTTTGCGGCGGGTTCAGGTGGCAAAACAGGTGCTGATGCAACGATGATGATTGACCTTGATGGAGCAGTCAAAGCAATTAACGCAGCAAAAGAAACTGGTGTTCACCGTTTTATCATGATTAGTGCAATTAAATCTGACGATCGCAGCTTTTGGTCGGATAATACACCAGCAGCAGGACCGCAAAATTATTACTATGCGGCAAAATATTATGCTGATCAGTGGTTATTGCACAGTTCACTCGACTATACAATTTTGCGGCCAGTGGCACTGACTAATCAAAAGGGAACGGGAAAGATCAAAGTGGCAAATCATTTTACTGATTCTATTGCAGATATGACAATTACTCGTCAAGATGTGGCCCGAACAGTTGCTGACATTATTTTAACGGGAAAATTACACCAAAAGGAATTTGATATTGCTAATGGCTCAGTACCTATTGCACAGGCAATTACAAACTTCCAGTAAAAATATTTTGATCAAAAATTTTAATAGGCTAATAAATTAATGTTTTGTTAACATGATTTATTAGTCTTTTTACTCTGAGCTAAAACTCAGTAAAAGATGAATGAAAGTAGTATTGCAAATACTGTTGCTTTAAGTCTGCTTAAATTAAAAAACTATTTCGTTTATATTAGTGCATATGGTAAAATCTGCTTATATTGTTATTAGAATAAAGGAGGGAGCTATGCTAAAAGTAGAGCATTTAAGTAAGCGCTTTGGTGATTTTCAGGCTCTTAAAGACGTTAACTTTACCATTCAGCCTGGTGAAATCATGGGTTTGATTGGTCAAAATGGCGCAGGGAAAACTACGACTTTCCATAGTATTTTAAACTTTCTGCACTATGAAGGAAAAATTACTTGGGAAGATCAGCCCATTATTGAAAAAACTTTTGATACTATCGGCTATTTGCCGGAAGAACGCAGTTTACTACCCAAAATGACTATTGAGCAGCAAATTATTTATTTGGCGCAGCTAAAAAGCCGCTCGGCAAAAGAAATAAAACCGCAAATCGATGATTGGTTAAATCGCTTTGATGTCCAGGGCAAAAAAAGTGACAAAATAAAAACACTTTCAAAAGGTAATCAACAGAAGGTGCAATTAATTTGTACTTTGATTCACCATCCAAAATTAATTATTTTGGATGAACCATTTAGTGGTTTGGATCCGGTAAATGCAGATTTGCTCAAAAACGCAGTTTTAGATGCTAAAAAGAATAATGCAACAATTATCTTCTCCAGTCACGATATGTCAAATGTCGAAGAAATTTGCGACAGTTTAATCATGTTGAAAAAGGGACAAATTGTTTTAAATGGTACGGTTGACGCTGTTCGTGACTCATTTGGTAAAACGGAAATTTACTGCAAAACTACTAAGTCGCTTGCAGAATTGCTGCAGCTCCCTCACGTTAAAAAAGTGGAAAAGAAAGCGCATGGTCAATATCTTTTACGAATTGATGATGAGAATAGTGGTCCGGAGGTCTTTGATGCCTTAACAAATGGCGAATATATTGAAGAATTTCGGCAACAGCCACCAACGCTTGACGAAATATTTAGAATGGAAGCTGGTGAACAACATGAATAAGTTATGGACCGTAACGCTGCAAACTTATTGGCATCAAGTTAAGTCTTGGTCTTTTCTGCTTTTGATTTTGGGACCGTTTTTCATAATTGGATGTAGTGCTTTAGGAGGAGCTATCGGTGCTAGTTCTGATCCAGACAGCCAGATTGCAGTTATCAGTTCCAATGAGCAAGTTCGCCAAAACTTTATTAAAAACAATGATAAATATGTTGATGCTAAAATTAAAACCGCTGAATCTGCTAAAAAGGCTGTCAAAAAAGAAAAGATTGATGGTTACCTGGTATTTGAAACGCAAAAAAAGCAGGTTAAGGCCATTTATCACGGAGCGTCACCCATTGATGATGAATTGAAGCCTAAAGTAAAAAGTTATTTACAAGTCTTGCAGAGTCAACTGAATTTGCAGCAGGCGCAATTAGCACCACATCAGCTTAAGGCCTTACAACAGCAACCGCAGTATAGTGAGATCCTCCAGAAAAAGCAGCTGGGCGATAAACTGGCTAAAATGGTGTCATTAATTATAGTGATTATGGTCGTTTACATGGTTTTGCTTTCCTACAGTAGCATTACAGCTCAAGAAATAGCTTCTGAAAAGGGTACGAAGATTATGGAAATCATTTTCTCCAGTACAACTGCGGCAAAATATTTCTTAGGAAAAATTCTGGGTATTTTTGGTGTAATTATTACGCAACTTTTAATCTATATTGTTGGCGGCTGGGCCACTTACCGCTGGGCTTTACATGCAAAAATTACGGCTTCATTTATGCATGACAACCAGGTAGTAATAAATAAAATTCTGGGCAATTTGGTAAATGTCAATCTCATTTTCCTGATTCTGGGTGTAATTATTTATACGATATTGGCAGCTTTTTCAGGAGCTTTAGTAGCCAAGCCAGAAGATTCTTCAAAAGCTGCTCAAGGCACTACGATGATTTCCCTTATTGCCTTTTTCCTGTCGCTTGCCTTTATTTCTAACCCCGAACAAATTCTGCCACAAATATTATCCTATGTGCCATTCTTTTCTTCATTCATGATGCCAATTCGGATAATTAATGGTCATGTGGGTAATATGGAAGTTATTCTGTCGCTGGTAATTTTAATAGTAAGTATTATTGGCATGACAGTATATATTAGTAAAATCTATCAAGGCGTAATTTTGCAAACTGAAGATACCAGCTTTTGGCAGAGATTAAAACGAGGGCTGGCATATAGTAAAGCATAAATAATAAAAAAGACTAGGATGAAAAAATTGATGTGAACCCTAAAATTAGGACACTTTATATTAGCTGCTAACTGAGGACTAACTTTCGATATTCAAGCGGAGTTAGTCCTTTTAGTTTAATTTTGATTCTTTTCTGATTGTAATACTCAATGTAGTCTCTAATCGCATCTTCCAGTTCAGTGAGATTCTTAAAGTGCTTTTCAAAGCCATAAAACATTTCTCGCTTGAGTATCCCGAAGAAGCCTTCCATTAGCCCATCATCAAGCGAATTGCCCTTGCGTGACATTGATTGGCTAATGCCATGATTTTTGAGCCACGCTTGAAACTGACCATTTTGGTATTGCCAGCCTTGGTCTGTGTGAAAGATCAAACCATTCAGTGCCGGATGTTTGCGCCAAGCTTGCCTTAACATGTCCATGGTCTGCTTAAGATTAGGGCTGCGGGAAATAGTATAGGAAACAATCTCTTGGGTGCAGCCATCAATGATCGGTGATAAATAGGTCTTTTGCCCCTTGAGCTTAAACTCCGTCACATCTGAATACCATTTGTGATTGGGATAAACCGCACTGAAGCTGCGTTTAATCAGGTCAGGCTTAATCGGACCCTGAGTGCCGCGATAGCTGCTGTATTTGTGCCAGCGTTTACTGACTATGCCAAACAATTTCAGCTTGTTCATTAGGCGCTGCACCTTTTTATGATTGACTAATAAACCGCGACGCCTAAGCTCTGCAGTAATGCGGCGATAGCCATAGCGGTGCTTGTGTTCTTCATAGATAGCTTTGATTTCAGC
Organism: Lactobacillus sp. IBH004; assembly: GCF_026185255.2. NCBI lineage: Bacteria > Bacillati > Bacillota > Bacilli > Lactobacillales > Lactobacillaceae > Lactobacillus > Lactobacillus sp. IBH004. The sequence goes on from NZ_CP110217.2 coordinate 89,362, forward strand.
CATTATTTCTCGATTGTCCCGCTCTTTGTCCTTCTTCTTTAAAGTGTAGTAATAATTACTGCGGGATAGATGGGGCAGATTGGGATTGGCATTAATGGCATCAAGAATAAAAGTTACGCTGACTTTAAGCTCGCGTCTTAGTTGGGTAACTGCCTGGGCTATTTCCGCGGCTTGCGGTTCTTGGTCCGCTGGTCGACTAAGACGCTCAATTTTTTTACGAATTCGTTCTCGATTTTCAGCTTCAAGTTCTGCTGGCGTAAGCGTTCGTTTTCTTGCTTGAGCCGATGATTTTCCTGTTTGATCAGCTGTTCTCTTTTGGTCATGGGGCGGTCGTCCTCTCTGCTTGTTAACGATATTATACCCATTTTTACGGTATTCGCGCAGCCAGTTGTACAACATGCCACTACTTTTTAAGCCCAAGTCAATAGATACTCGACGGGCAGGCTCATGTTCAACTATGATTCGCCTAAGGGCCTGCTCCTTAAAATTACTTGTATAAGTAGTGAAAGGCTGATCTAAAATAGCTAGACCGTGACGGCCAATTAAAGCTAACAAGTAATTAATATTAGATCTGCCAACCCGATAACGCTGACTTAACTCAGCAGGGCTTATTTGATAATCGTGCCAAAGATGATAGATTTCAATTTTATCTTGTTTAGATAATTTAGACATAAAAATGACCCCCAAATTTGTCCTAAATTTGGGGGTCATATCAAATCCTAGTCTTTTTTGAATGTTAAACTTGATGTATAATAAAGTACTATTCAAACCAAATACTGTATTTTTATGATTAGTCTTAAGTGGATTTCATTTGAATACATTTAAACTTTGTATGTCCAATGGCTGGATTTTAGTAACTGAACAACTCATAGTTACTGGTAATAACTATTTCTCTGACTTTTTAATTGTGGCTGCAAAGACCAAAATATTAGTAATAGTTTTAAACAAAATTTGTCATTCGGAGGAAGCATGATTATCAGTAATATTTGGTTGATTATTTTTGCCACTATTTCTTCATTTTCCAGGGGAATAATATCAGTTATTGACCGTTACCAAATGGGCTATCGCAAGCAAAGTTCAATTGATGTGAACTTTTTAAACAATATTTGTAGTTCGGTTTTAGTAACTTTCTTTCTAATTTACGTCCTGCACAGTTTTCCCAGTCCCAGAATAACCAATAACTATCTTATTAAAGTCCTTTTATATGCTTTTTTGGCACAAGTTGTTGCTTATGGTTACAGCTATGTGTTCAAAAAAGTTTCAATCATGCAGTCTGTGCTTTTGAGTAAAGTGACCGATCTTTTTATTCCTTGGGCCATCTTGCTCACGATGGGTTACTTTAGCAAATCTTCATATTTAGTTTCTATTATTTCCACTGTAATCGTGGTTATTTATATTGTTTTCGAGCAGCGCCATAATAATTTAAATTTAAAAATTTTATTAACCACATTTGCCGTCATTGCGCCCTTGTTGATTATTCAAGCGGCACTTTCGCCGTTATTAACCAAAGGCCTTATCAAACCGATTGATCTGGTCTTTTTTACTATCATGACAATTTATGTGCGCTGCTTAATTACCTTAATTACTTTTATTTATAAAAACAAAACTCTTAAAATCAGCGCTGAAAATCTCAAAGGTAAGGTTTATCTAGTTTATGGTTCCCGGGCGATTCTAACGCTTTTAGCGCAAGTAACTTATACTTTGGCAACGTCTTCACCCAATTCAAGCATTGCCTGGATCTTTTTAAATATGACCTCTTTATACAGCGTCATCTTTGGCGATATTTTCCTTAAAGAAAAGATGAAATTTGCAGATATCTTGGTAATTGTGGCCATTTTTATCTTGGCTTTATTTTCAAAGTAACTGCAAGAGTTTGGAAAAATAAAAATTAAGCGCTATAATGGCGCTATGATTTGGAAACGCCGGTTCAAGGTGAGTGTTGGTTTCTATATTGGGGAAGAAATCTGCACTCTGAATTAAGTATTGGGGAATAATTAATGATAATTGAAACCAAGAACCTGGCGAAACGGTATCGTAAGGTGAAAGCAGCTAAGCTGTTTCACAAAGAATATCGCATTTTTGACGCAGTAAAAAATGTTTCTCTAGAGATTCATCAAGGAGATCATGTTGGCTTAGTGGGGTTAAATGGTTCCGGCAAGTCAACCTTGATCAAAATGATTTTAGGTATTTTGCAGCCTGATGGCGGCAGTATCAAGACTTTTGGTAGAGATCCGCTTAATAACAGACAAAAAAATGCGGCTAAAATAGGAGTAGTATTCGGGCAAAGAAGCCAATTACGCTGGGACTTGCCCGCAATAGACACCTTCAAACTCAACCGTGAAATATATCAAGTACCGGAGGATATTTTTACCAAACGGGTAACAAAGTTAGCGCGGCTGTTGCAGGCTACCGAGTTTTTAACGCAACCGGTGCGCACCCTTAGTTTGGGTCAAAGGATGAAAGCTGAATTTATTGCAGCTCTTATTCACGATCCTGAACTGCTTATTTTAGATGAACCCACAATTGGTCTTGACGTTCTGACAAAAAATAGTATCACGCAATTTTTACAACAATTGACTGATAAAACGATCATTTTCACTTCGCACGATCTCGATGAAGTAGCCAAAGTATGCTCACGCATTTTAATTTTGAATAAAGGTCAGTTGGTATTAGATCAAAGTAGTCTACAACTAGCAGAATTAGATGTGCCCACAACAGTCACTTTTACTAGTGCGGATAAATTGAGCGCCACTTTAATAAAGCAATGGCCCAACATGATACAGCTTAAAAACGGTTCATACCAGATTGCAGGCATTAAGCAAGAAAATCTGAAAGAAGTGTTAAGTACAATTACTGCCCGCATCCCAGTTGCCAATATTGAAGTTAAGAGCAATAAATTGGCATATTTATTGGCGCACCTCAAACAGCAGGAGGTGCAGCAATGAAATATAGGCTAATGCTCATTAAAATAGGAATAAAAAAAGGTCTAGCTTCAAAATATGCTTTGATTTTCTGGCTGTTTTCATCTTTAATTTCGCTTACCGTACAGTATTTTTTGTGGCAAGCTGTTCTAACTGGCAAGCCAAACGGTGAATTTAAACAAACAATTAGTTATTTGGTATTAATGCAGCTTTTGACCGTGCTTTTTCCTAAAACCAGCTACGATGTGAATGATAAAGTTCGTTCTGGTGATATTGCACTTGACCTGTTAAAACCAGTAGCATTTGCAACGCAGCTACTGTGGGAAAGCATTGGCTATTCAGTTGTCAAATTTGCAGTGATTGGTACAGTGGATTTATTAGTTTGTTTATGGATTCTGAATTTTCAAATTGCAGTGAGCACAATTTTAATGGTCTTAGTAACAACCACTTTGGCGTATTTATTGTATTTTGAACTGGAACTGCTTTTAGGGACATTTTCTTTTTATACTTATAGTATTTGGGGCATCTCCACTTTTAAAGAAGCAATACTATTGGTATTAGCTGGCAATATTTTTCCGACCAATTTTTATCCGGCAGTGATCAAAAAGTTGGCCGCTTATTTGCCATTTCAATATTCATTTGGTGCAGTAGGAATGCTGGCGCAAAAGCCATCGTGGAGTTTATTTATTCAAGTAGTTTTGATCCAGCTAACCTATATTGCCCTGTTCAACGTGCTTTTTAAATTCTTGTTTAAGCGCTCCGTTGTTTCAACTGTGATTCAAGGAGGGTAATAATGAGATATTTAAAATTGTTAGCCACTTATTTAAAAGTAAATTTAAAATCACTTGCTGTTTATGACCTGGACTTTTATTTTGCGCTAGCAGGGATGATCATTCAAAACTTGCTTAATATCCTGGCTTTAAGATTTATTTTTAATATTGTGCCCCGCATTAAAGGCTATAGTTTTGCACAGCTGCTTTTAACTTATGCCTTGGCAACTTTAGCTTTTGCTATTTTTCGCTGCTTTTTTATCAATGCACTCAACATTTCTGATTATATTCATGACGGGCGCTTAGATACAATCTTAATTAAACCAGTCAATCCTTTATTTCAGCTTGTTAATGAACGAGTCGATGAAGATGCGTGGGGCGATTTAATTGTTGCGCTTTTGTTGTTGATAATTGTGGATATGCAGTTACATAATCCGTGGTATATCACGGTCATGTTTATTTTTATCTCACTTTTTACTTCGCTCATCTTTTTGGGATTGGCCGTATTAGGTAATATCGTTGCACTACTTTCTAATGGTTTAGCCAACTTGGCAGAAACAACATTTGACTTTTTTGACATGAGTAAATATCCGTTAGCGATCTATTCGTCGGCTTTAAGGCTAATTATGACCTTTATCTTGCCAATCGGCTGGGTTGCTTCAATTCCACAAGAAAAAATTGCAGTTAAGCATGAGTGGGTCTGGCTACTGTTAGTTCCTGCCGCGTGTGTATTCTTTTTTATCCTAATTTATCAGTTATGGCGGGTATTTTTACAAAAATACCAAAGTACTGGCAGTTAGAAAAAGCCCTGTAGTAATAGCTACGGGGCTTTTAAAGTCTATGATATTCTTTTTCTTTTCATTTTTTTTGGCATTAAGTATTATTACTTAAAAATTGATTCCTGCAGTAATTTTAAAAATAATTCTGCGACGGGTGATAAATTAACACCGTGTTTCCAAACTACTTTGATAGCTTGGTGCAGCTCTGGCTGTAATTTTCTGAATGTAATGCCAGAGTTTTTTGAAGTATCGGCTAATTTATCTAAAGTAAGCATTAATGCGGCGTGATTTTTGACCATCAAGGTACCGTTAAAATTTAAATTATAGCTGCCAATAAAATTCACAGTGTCATAATAATTTCCCAGCCAGTTTTGAAAAAGGTGCATTTTTTGTGCTTGCTGCGAATTTAGTAAAGAGCGTCCTTGTAAGTCTGCCGGTCTGATCACTGCTTTTTGCGCTAAGGGATCATTAGTAGGCATTAAAATTCCCCAAGTATCTTTTTCGGGTAGTGTTAAAGAGGCGTAATTAGCTAAAGGAACGTTCCCGATAATGACTGCAAAGTCAACCGTCCCGTTATCTAGCTTGCGTTCGGCATAACTGTAGTCTCCACTTAATAAGTGAATTTTAACAGAAGGGTGCTCTTTAATAATTGCGCTGACCACATTCATGACCCGCTGCATCCCGAGGCTTTCTCCCGCAGCGATGGTTAAATCGCCACTAATAAAAGAAGCTTTTGTCAAGTTTCTTTTCGTTTTAGTAGTTAAATCTAAAATTTCCTGTGCCTGTTCAAGTAAATAATGACCTGCTGGAGTTAAAGCTAAATGCCGCGACTTACGGCTAAACAATTTAACGCCAAGTTCAGCTTCCAGTTCAGCAATTTGTCTTGATAAAGCTGGCTGGGAGATAAGCAGCTTTCTGGCAGCACGGGTCATATTGCCTTCTTGGGCCACGGCTACAAAGTAATTTAAAACTCTTAGTTCCATATTATCTTCTCCTTGCTAAATAGTTTTTGCCGCTAAAAATTCCCTTTAATGCAAACGAGTTATACAAGATCATGTTTAAAAAGTATTTTACATAAAAAAGTAGTATGATTAAAATTTTAACTAATCGGTAAAAGCGAAAGATAAAAAGCGCCTATAACTATTAATTATAGGTTACTTTTCAATCAATATTAGATAAAACAAGCAAGAACAATCGCTGTGTTTAACTCAATATTTTTTTAGCTAATGCTTAAACTTAGATCTAAGTTTAGGTCTATCAGAAAGAGGAACAATAATGAAAATATCAGAAGTGGCTGAAAGAGTAGATTTGACTCCTGTAACTCTCAGATACTATGAAAAGATGGGCTTAATACCTGCGATAAAGAAGGAACATGGTGTCAGAAACTACGAAGAAAAAGATCTTACTTGGATTAGTTTTATTAAGTGCATGCGTCAGGTGAAAATTCCGGTAAATGATTTGCTGGAATATACTAAATTGATGCAGCAGGGCAGTGATACTAAGAAACCCAGACGGCAAATTTTAGTCAAAGAATTGCATAGGCTAGAAAAGCAAGACCAAAATATTCAAGTTACCATTGCGCGGTTAAAAAACAAAATAAGTTTATACGATCAAGGTAAAATACAGTAAGCTAATTACCAGAGAAAGTTAACTAGCAAACGGTCAACTTGTGTGTTTTCATGTAATTTACTATGTTGGGCGCGAGGACCTCTGATTTCTTTTTCTTGATATGAACGGGCTCGTTTACTGACTAAGTAACGGTAAGAACGGGCAGAGTTAACGGTGACATCACCATCACTGCCAGACCCCATATCACCATAGATATTTAAAACTGCAGCTTTTTGAGGAAATTTTTTTCTTAAATTTAAAAGTGCGCGGTAGCCTGCACTCATTTTTTGCGGTTTGCCTGCATGATTAAGAACAGTTGTTTTAGGAGCACCCACTTCACCAATATAACCATTATAGTGACCGGCAATTGAAACCTGTTTATTTAAGTGAGGCATGTGCGCATTAGTGGCATTATTGTGCAAGTAGTAAGCAATCTGTAAATTACCCATAGAGTGACCTACTAAATTAATGCGGTTAAAACGGTATCTTTTTTGCAGTGCAATGATTACATCTTTAATATAATTGCTGCTTTTGTTCATGGCAGAAGTTTGATTACTTAATCCGGCAAAAATGCTCTTGTTATTTTGGAGGTTGACTTCAACTATCGGGTTCTTGGCCCGTTTTTTAATTGTCCCTAGTAAAGTAACTTTACCGGCAGGACTAACATCAGCGCGTATGACAGAATTAGTAGCATGACTTTTTTGGGCATAAGCCACCATACTTTCTTCAGCGTGGTAACTGCTGCCCCAGCCGTGTACAAAAAGTGTCGGCGTAGCGATGCGAATGCTAGCACCATTTTCTTTTTGGTAGTTGTTTTTGAAGATGTAAACCGCAAGTAGCAATAACACTAATAGCAATGTGCCTGCTATGATAGTTTTATGTTTTTTAGTCATTATTAATCAACTCCTTGCAGCCATAGTTTGCAATTATAAAAGCTGCTGTACATCCGCCACAATTTGAGCAGTAGTTAAATGATTTTGCTGGTAAATTTCTTTAACTGGAGTTTGATCGGTATAAACGCGCTTTTGGCCGTAATTGAGCACCTTAACTTTTTCTTTGCCCAGATAAGAAGCCACTTTTTGCCCGAAGCCGCCATCTAACGAATTATCCTCAAGCGTAACAATTACTTGATGATTGGCTGCTAACTGGTCGAGGGTTCGTTTATCTAAAATATTGGCAGAGAGTGGATTAACTAGGGTAGCTCCTAACTTATGTGCCACGTCTTTACCTAATTGATAAAAGTCTCCTAATGCTATGACAGTCACATCTTTACCTGGTTTAACCCGATATTTAATTTCTGAGTAGTTGGTTACTACAGTTTGTTCGTCTGCATCTGGCACATTAGCCGGCATTTTAATAGCAACGGGGTGTTTTCTTTGTTTAATGGCCCACTTAATCATTGCCTTTTCTTCTTCTAGTGTAGTAGGAGCCAGATAAATCCAATTAGGTAAGTTAGAAATCATTACTTGGTCAAAGATTCCCAAGTGCGTTTTTGATTGGTTAGAAATTCGCCCGCCAGCTACTAGCATTACAACTGGCAGGTCATTGGCAGCCGTATCGTGAGACAGTTGGTCAAAAGCACGCTGTAGGAAAGTAGAATTTTCCATTAAAACTGGAATGCCACCTTCTTTAGCAAACCCCGTGGCAAAAGCAACAGACTCTTGTTCAGCAATGCCCACGTCCGTGTAATGATCGGGAAATTCTTTTTTGAACTCTTCCAGGTCAAAGACACCCGGAATGGCTGCATCAATCGCCATGACGCTTTTTCCTGCTTTAATCTCATCTTTAATCACGTCAAGCGCCACTGAATTAGGGGTAGGCTCCTGACTTTCTGGAGCAAGTGGTTGATCATTTTCTAAATTAAAGGGTGATACCCAGTGGTGAGCCTCTTCATCAGAAACTGCGGGCTCATAGCCCTTGCCCTTCAGTGTATTAATGTGTAATAAAATGGGATGATCAACATCTTTAACTGCTTTAAAAGCGGCAATCATATCAGTCAGGTTATTGCCGTCTGCGACATAGCGGTAATCAAAGCCCATAGCTGTAAACGGATTTTCGGCAGTCTGGCCGTTTGAATCACGTAATTTCTTTAGAGCAGTCACTAAGCCGCCAACATTTTCATCAATTGACCATTGATTATCATTAACTACAACTACCAAGTTATGTTTTTCAATTGCAGCATTGTTTAAGCCTTCAAAGGCCAGTCCGCCAGTCATCGAACCATCACCAATTAAAGCCATGATGTTTTCATGCTTGCCCATTAAATCGCGGGCCTTAGCCATACCTGTTGCTAGCGCAATAGAGGTTGAAGTATGGCCGATTGAATAGTAATCATAAGGACTTTCGTCCGGATTAGAATACGGAGTGACATCTTCATAGTGGTCGGGATCAAGCCAGGCCTGTGCCCGTCCAGTTAACATTTTATGGGGATATGTTTGGTGCGAAACGTCCCAAATAATTTTGTCTTCGGGTGCATTAAAGACATAATGGTAGGCAATTGTGGCCTCCACAATTCCTAAGTCGGGACCAAGATGCCCGCCTTCAGCCGCATCTTTTTCTAAGATTAATGTTCTGATTTCCTGGGCTAATTTTTCCATTTCAGGGATGCTTAATTTTTTAAGATCCTGGGGTCCGGCAATTTGGTTTAATAAGAAATCTTCATGTTTGTTCATATAAAGTGCCTCCTGCACTAATTTGTTTCATATTTATTAATTATAATTATAAAATACTTTATTGTGGTAACGAGCTGACATTTATAAATTGCTATGTTCAGCATGATAAATTTTATAATTATCAAAATTGTAGTACTTAAAGTTAAGGTTAAGTCAAATAGTAAACTAATTTTTTAGTTAAAAATGATATGGCACCGTTTAAACTATAATTACAGGTGTGTTTGCAATTGATTTAATCCTGATTTATGACTTGAAAAGCAATTTGCTAATAGGTAAAAAATAGTTGAAAAATTAAAGGGCGCTTCAAGGCTGCGCCAGCAAGAAGAATTATTAAGAGTAATTTACAATCTCTTAATGATCTGCATTGAACAACAGGCTTATAAGGAAGCGCGGCATTTTGTTAAAGCTGCTAAAGCATTAAAATGAGGCTTAAACTGTTTTTATCAAACTGTATTAGTATTGTTGGAAAATATAATCAAATATCATTTTGTGCATAAATCAGAGTGCATATCTAAGTGCAAGTGGGCCATCAAGAATTTTACTTTATTAGGGATGCCGGAATATGGTGGACAGGCAGAACTATTTATTAATCAAAATCTAAATACCTGCTTATTAAAGATAAGTTAGTGGTATGATTAAATTGTCCAGAAAACGTTTTAATAAGGGAGATGTTGATTATGAAAATAGGTTTTATTGGCACTGGCGTAATGGGTAACGCAATTTGCCTTAACTTATTAAAAGCTGGTCACGAGCTGTGGGTCTATAACAGGACAAAGAGTAAGACCGATAATCTGGTTGCAAAAGGTGCTACTTGGTGTGAAAATCCTAAAGCTGTAGTTGAACAAACTGATACCATTTTCACGATTGTTGGTTTTCCAACTGATGTTGAGCAAGTTTATTTCGGCGATAACGGTATTTTACAAGCTGAAGTTAAGGGTAAAAATCTGGTAGACATGACCACTTCCAAGCCGGCTTTAGCGCAAAAGATTTTCACTGCAGGTGAAAAGCAGGGTGCAAAAGTCCTTGATGCTCCCGTTTCAGGCGGTGACCTCGGAGCGAAAAACGGTATACTGACCATCATGATTGGTGGTGATGAGTCCGCATACCAAAGCTTGGAACCTATTTTTAAGGATTTCGGCAAGCAAGTTCACTATTTTGGACCAGCTGGTGCGGGACAGAATACTAAAATGGCTAACCAGATCATGATTGCAGGAACAATGACTGGCATGACAGAAATGCTGGTTTATGCCAAAAAGGCCGGCCTTGATCTTGAAGCCGTCCTTAAAACTGTTGGTGCTGGTAGTGCTGCTAACTGGAGTTTAAGTAACTACGGTCCGCGCGTCTTAAAGGGTGATTATACTCCAGGCTTTTTCAGTAAGCATTTTTTGAAAGACTTGCGCATTGCTTTAGAGACAGCAAAAGAAATGAAAATTGACTTGCCGGCGACTGCAGAAGCTAAGAAGTTATATGAGATACTTGTTGATGAAAAGCACTTAGGTGATTTGGGCACACAAGGTTTAATTAAACTCTGGTGGCAGTAAAATACTAATTTAAGATAAAGAAAAAGTGGAGTAATTCTTGGTTGGAACTACTTCACTTTTTTAAATGCTAATAAACTTATTTGATTTTACTTTTGACTTCAGGCACGCCATCCAGTACGTTGGCATAGCGCGCTAGAATGAAAAGGTAATCTGATAAACGGTTGATATACTTTAAACAAGCAGGAGCTAACTTTTGCTCTTCGGCGTTTAATTTAACCATGGAACGTTCAGCCCGTCTGGCAACTGTCCGAGCATAATGTAAATGAGTTGCCGTAATCGAACCGCCAGGCAAAATGAAATGGGTTGTTTGGGGTATTTTCTTATTAAGTTCGTCGATTTCCTTTTCTAGCTTGGTTACTGTTTCAGGTGTAATCTCTTCGTGCCTTTTGACAACAATATCGCTTTCTAGTTCATATAAGTCCCGCTGTAAGTTTTGGATAGGATCATGCAATTCTTGGCATTTGGCAGACAAATTGGCAATTACGACACCGAGGTATGAATCAAGTTCATCAATATCACCGACAGCAACAATTTGCAGGTCATATTTAGGAACCATTTTACCGGTAACCTGTTTGGTAAAGCCTTGATCGCCTACCTTAGTATAAATTTTAATCGTCATAAAAGCCTCCGTTTGTAATGATCAAGCGCAATATTCAGTGGCTTGTAGAGAATCGGGTAGAATACCAAATTACCAATGGCATGGTAGGTATCAAAGACTAAACTACCAGCCCAGTAGGCCAAGAATGCGTTAAAGCCGCCGAAAATAGACATACCAAAGTCGACAAAACAGCCATATTCCCAACCGAGAAAAACGGCGAGAATCAGTTGCAAAGTAAAATGCTTTTTCAATGGCGTGAATTTATCCAGCAAAGCAACGGTTAAGACGCAGCCGCCAAAGGCTAAAACTTGCGCCACAGTCCAAATGCCAAAGCCTAAGTAAATGTTGGAGACCACCATGGTTAAAAGAGCTAAGGCAAAGCCAAAGCCGAAGCCGATATTCAACGTTACAATCATTAAAATATCGGTTACCGGCTGGACATTAGGCACAGGAATTATTTTAAAAATTCTCAGCGCTACGCACATGGCTGTTAAAATCGCTAGTAATGCTAATTTCTTAGTTGAATTACGTGCCATAACAAATTAGAAATTAACTTTTGCTAAAGTAAACTTAACCTTATCTTTATTTGCCAATTTTTGGATTGCGGCACCTTTTTGAGCGAACTTACCATTTATTTTGTAAGTCCAATAGATTTTTTTACTTGGATTTTGGCTCTTACCAGCTATTGAAGTAATAAGTCCATGGTCACTCTTTATTTTCCAGCATTTCCTTAAACCACGCATTACAGTTGAATGCTTTGGCAATTTAATAGTCTTCTTCTTGTAGGTCTTATTATGTACTTTTAGAGTGTAAGTAACTTTGATCTTACTGCTGGCTTCAACCTGTTGGACATTTTGAGTTGTTTCATAGCCTGCAAAGGTAAAGGTAAAAATGGTGGCTATTCCGGTCAAAACTGATAATTTGCTTCTTTTCATATATAAACTCCCAATCTATTAATATTTTTGTGCAAGCACTAAAATAGTTCGTACTTAGTCACTTGCACGGCCAATAGTTTTACTTCATTTTGGCTAAAGTAAACTTAACTTTGTCTTTATTTGCGACTTTTTGCTGGTTAGCACCCTTGGTAGCGTATTTGCCATTGATAGTGTAAGTCCAGTAAATTTTCTTTTTAGCATTTTGTTTTTTACCGTCAATTGCCGTGATAAAGCCTTTATTACTGTCAACTTTCCACGCCTTTTTCAAACCGGTCATTACAGTAGATTTTTGCGGCACTTTAACTGTCTTTTTTTCAGTATCATTTTTAGCAGCTAAAACATAGCTAACAGAAATATTATTTGTCTTGGGTTTTGGCTTTGTCTGGTTATTCTCACAGCCGGATAGGCTAAAGGCAAAAATAGCAGCTACGCTGGCAATTACTGGTAATTTACTTTTTTTCATGACTAAGATTTCGCCTACTTAATTTATTTAACAGGACATGCACCAGATTCACAGTCGGTTTGATCGACTAACTCCAAATCTTTTTGATCATCATTTTGCTCGGCAAATACTTGAGCAACATCACCGGTGATCTCAGCTTTTCTTTCTTCATATTTTTCTTTGTCAATGGGTTCTTTTGGCGCTTGTTTCAGTGAGCCACCATAATATGGCAATAAAGAAGTTGACTTAATCACATGCCGATATTGTTTAAACAGTGGTGTAATCTTGTCCCCTTCATCGCTTTGGAAGGTAACCGTACAACTGACTGCGTTATCTGACCAGTAAGTTTGCAAAAAGGCTTGTGTTGCAAACTGTTCTTCAATTGAAACCGTGCCAGCTGAGGCAAAGTTCTTGCTGTCAGCGTGAGCAGCACGCAATGGGAATTCGACACAAGTTGTGTTTGGTGAGTAAATATCTGGTTCTGAGTAGTAACCACAGGCATCGAGCGCTTTAAGCAGTGGGTCAGAAGCTTGGAACCGAATCCGTTGAATGAGGTAGCCGGCGTAGTGGAAGTGCATTCCTTCAGAAGCTCCCGCTAATTTGGCCACAGTACCTGAAGGTTTAACAGTAGTATGTTTAATTGACTCGTTGCAGCTTAAAGTCTTGCTGTATTCTTTATCAGCATCAACGACAGCTTGGTAAGCGGAAGTGACCATTTTAATTCCTTGAGGATCGTAAATTGGCTTCTTAATCTTTTCACCGGTTTCTTCATCAACGCTGTCTTCAAAGCCGGTAACAACGCGGTGACCTAAATCATTTAAGAGCCAGTCCTGAATACCTGACATTGAAACACCAATTCTCCGGTTCTTGGAAATGATGTTGCGGGATATTTCCCAGTCGTAGTCACTAAAGGTTACTCGTTTAGCAAAGCGAGTTGCCATTCTGAAAACATCTTTTAAATCCCAGTTTTCTTGCTCGGCAATATACGGGAATACTTCAAACAGGTTGCATGGTTCACCATTACCCAAGGAAATTTCTCCACAAGGGTTCGTACCTTCAACATCACCGTCAATATCTTTTTGATAACCGTCAATGATCCGGCCATAATTACGAGATAAATCCAGGTTAACTATTCCCGGTTCACCATTTTCTCTAATACCGTTTGCGATTGGTTCATATTCATCAAAGTTAGAATCAATGGCTACACTGTTGTTTGAGGCCCAACGGTGGTGGTAAAGTTTGTCTTTATCTTGTTTCATAGTGATAAAGTCTTGGTCGGTGCTTGTACCTAAAGCTAGTTCCGCTGACCTTCTTACATTACCAGCAACGACTGTTTTACCAATCAGGTTGCAGATATCCGTACAATCAACAGAAGTTAAGTTGCCACTAGCCCGGTTGTTAATAATGTTGTTAATATCGAAAAACATTTCCACTAATGGCATAGGACCAGAAGCGGTACCGCCAAAGCCGTGAATTTTAGCTCCGTAAGGACGAATTCTGCTGATGTCAAGTACCAGCTTGGTCTTATTCTCGGGATTAGTTTGATTGAAGTGCATGTCGATTAAACGGGCATTAGCTAAAACCCAACCTTCGCGAGTATCAGGCAAATTGTAATAAACGTAATCTGATTTGTCCTTGCTTTGCTTGGCCCATTCATCTTTATCCGTTGCACCAAGTTTAACTGAATCAGCGTATGAAGCACTCTTTTTATCAATTACAACCGTTAAATCAATTTTATTATCAACTGTAGGAATCTTTTTAATATTGTCTTGGACAACAGAAAAGCCAACGCCGCCACCTTTCATTGATTCGTCAAAAAGAAATGAAAAAGGCATTGAAACTGCTTCTTGCGTTTGACCTAAATAGTCGGGAACTATATGGCTATCACCGTATTTTTGTGGCCGAATAGCAATAAACCAGCAATTATTTAACGAGTCACCATTGCGCTTTTGGTAGTCGGTGCCGGAAACCCACAGATTACGTCCAGAAGGCGTTGCTCCTAAACCGTACACTAGTTTAAATAAATCCTTGGCTTCGTTTGTTAGTTCAGCGACTACTTCTTTTGAAGGAGTGCCTTTGAGACGAGGATCAAGGTTAATGTTGCCCTCAATTACACGTTTAACCGTTTCGTCCCAATTTTCGGAACGATTTTTTTCCGGAAGCCATCTGGCATAGGTTCGTTTATAAGTAACCCAGCCAAGTTCTCCCCAATGGGGGGTGACATTTTGTTTCACTTGATCAATGTAGCCCTGATCCAACGTTATGCTCGTATTTTTCATATTCAAAGTCACTCCTTAAAATTAATTATTGTTCCACAGATACATTATCTATGGTGTCCACTAGAACTATACCACAATATCTTGTATTTGATAGAGAAAAATTTAGTCTCAAACACAAGTAAAAGTCACAACGTGATGTGCGAGTAAGTTATCGAGGTTAATAAAAAATCATATAGCATTCGCAAATATAAAAAAGCATAATAAGTTAAAAGTGATACTTATTATGCTTGAATATATGTTTAATTTTGGAGATAAACTAGCGTCTAACTAGGGCAAATATGAGAAAAATGACTCCCAGAAAAACAGCTACCGGAAGCAGTAATTGAACAAAGAAAAAGAAGGTCAGAGCACAAGTCAGAAGGAAAAATAGAATTTTAAAGATGCCAATACCCATTTTGACAAAAAGCCAAATGAGAAAAAAAATCAATAATAGTGTAAACATGCTCAATCACCCCTTTTGCTAAAATTAAAGGATATTATAGCTTATTTTGTGAAATAGCAGTAGCAATGCAACCCAAAATTTAAAAATAGTTAATTATGTTCTTTAGCTGTGAAATATTGTTATAATGAATCTCCACACTAATTTTTAGTGAATACGTGTTATATTCTGAGGAATAGTTGGAGAGGAAGAACATGCTTGCGTTATAAACAAATAATTTTTGATGTTGATGATACCTTAATTGACTTTGCTGCTACAGAAAGTTTTGCTCTGCAGAGTCTTTTTAAAGCGCACCAATGGCCGTTAACTGATGAGCTGCAGCGGGACTATCATGCATATAATCAAGGTCTGTGGCGTGAGCTTGAGCAGGGCAAGATCGACTATGAGCAGCTGAGTAAAATAGCTTTTGCCAATTTTATTAAATCTAAATTCGGGATTGAAATTGACGGCTTAGCAGTAATGAACGAATACCGCTCTTATTTTGGCGAAGCACATAAACTGCTCCCGGGTGTAGTTGATACTTTACGCTATGCCAAAAAACAAAATTATGCATTGACTATTTTAAGTAATGGCGAAGCATATATGCAAAGACATCGGCTACAATTAGCCGGAATCGCTAATTATTTTTCGTTGATTGTGACATCAGAAGAAGCAGGATTTGCTAAACCTGATGCCCGTATCTTTGATTACTTTTTTGCTCATACTAAAATCGGCCCGGAACAAACAGTTTTCTTTGGTGACGGTTTGCAGTCAGACATACTAGGTGCAGAAAAATATGGCTTTGACAGTATTTGGTATAACCACCGGAAACGGAAAAATACGATGAACTTGCATCCGTTATACGAAGTAACTACCTATCCTGAATTTGTGGCTTTACTTAAAAGCGACTTCCAAAAACAACCGCAATAATTGCTATCTTTTACTGTAGAAGTATAGTTCAATCCGGTATAATGATGGGAGAGGTGAAAAATTATGACTAGCAAAATTCATTCTTTAAATGATACTTATGAACTAAATAATGGCGTCAAAATACCGGTTATCGGACTGGGAACCTGGCAAACTCCTGACGGTGAAGTTGCTCAAAAAACCGTTGAGAATGCACTGGATCTGGGCTACCGGTTAATTGATACTGCTGCCGCATATGGTAACGAAGAAAGTATTGGCCGGGGAATCAAAGTAAGTGGAGTGAACAGACATGATTTGTTTGTAACCACTAAGTTGTGGAACGATCATCACGGCTATCAAAAAACTAAAGCTGCCATTGACGAAAGCTTGACTAAGTTAGACTTGGATTATCTTGATTTGTATTTAATCCATTGGCCTAATCCGGCTCCTGTACGTGATCACTGGGCTGAGTTAAATGCGGAGAGCTGGCAGGCAATGGAAGAAGCAGTGCAAGCAGGAAAAATTCGTGCAATTGGAGTCTCTAACTTTAGACGCAAGCATTTGGCTGAATTACTGAAAACTGCCAAAATTCGTCCGGCCGTCAATCAAATTTACTTGAATCCTAGTGATATGGAGGAAGACGTAACAGCTTATAACAAAGAACTGGGTATTCTGAGTGAGGCTTACTCACCACTAGGCAGAGGAGATTTATTTGCCAACGAAACAGTAGTTTCTGTAGCCCAACACTATGATAAAAGTCCAGCACAAGTCCTGTTACGCTGGTCGTTGCAACATGGCTTTGTTCCATTACCAAAATCGGTCCACCGCGAGCGTCTTGAATCCAACTTACAAGTCTTTGACTTTACTATATCTGAAGAAGATATGGCTAAACTTGATGGTTTGCATGGAGCAGGTAAGTTAGCAAATGATCCAGATCAAACAGACTTTTAAAAAGGTGAATAAGTGATGAAAATTGGCTTTATTGGGGCTGGTAAGATTGGCGCCGCAATTATTAAGGGCTTGTTAAATGCTAAAAATCCCAGTGAAGACATCTATGTTTTTGACGGTGGACAACATCATACAGCGCAAAAACTTGCAGCTAAGCTGCACTTAACCTTGATTAATAATTATGATGACTTTAAGGACTGTCAAGCAGTGCTAGTTGCAGTGGGCGGTTCAATTACTGCAACCATCATCAAAAATTTAGGTCAAAAATATCATGGCATAATTTTGTCAACTGGTGGCGGTGACCTGACGCAGATTAATGCAGATCTTCCGCAAGGCACTACCTTTGCCAAAGTTGTACCCAATACACCGGTTCAAGTTGGTGCTGGCATTACTGTTATTAGTTTTCTGCCAGATGAAAAGCCGGAAATAATCGCTGCTGTGAAAAAGATTTTTACACAAATGGGAACAGTATATGTCGTACCCGAAAACTTACTGGGTATCTATGGTACAGTAGCCGGATGCACACCTGCTTACGTTGATTTGCTGGTTGCAGCTCTTAGTGATGCCGCTGTGCAAAACGGTGTTAAGCGAGCAGAATCATATCAGATAATTAACCAAATGCTTTTAGGTACCAGTAAATTGGCATTAGCTAGTAAAAAGCTGCCTGAAGAGTTAAAAGATGAAGTCACTACCCCAGGTGGTTCAACCATCAGAGGCGTCACCAAACTGGAAGAACTGGGCTTTAGAAACGCATTAATTCAAGCTGTTAATGCTTCTGCTAATTAAATTTAGCCTAAAAAAGACATCAGATAATTTTATCTGGTGTCTTTTTGTATTATTTGAAATGTTAAAAGTGTATTTAAGAAGGGAAATAAGTGTAGAAATTAAAACTCTTTATTTAAATCAACTGGAGTATCAGCTTTTTCACCCTTAATTAACTTCAAGTTGTTGTCAAAGGCCTTAACGACCATGTTGCGTACAGCGTGAGTAGTGTAGAAGGCTGTGTGTGGCGTAACCAAAACATTTGGCCGTGCAATTAAGTCAGCCAGACGCTTGTCAGGAAATTCTTTGCCACTAAAGTCACTGTTGAAAATACCAACTTCGTTTTCGTAAGTATCCATTACGAAGCCAAAAATCTTGCCTGAATCAAGACCGCGCACAACTGCATCTGTATCAACTAATGGTCCACGAGAAACGTTGACGATCACAACGCCGTCCTTCATCTTCTTGATTGAATCATCGTTAATCATGTGAACATTTTCTGGAGTATCAGGGACGTGAAGTGAAATAACGTCAGCCTTAGCGTAAAGCTCATCTAAGTCGTCAACGTAGTAGCCCTTCTTTTCCAATTCTGGGTTCTTGAAAATATCGTAGGCAATAACTTTAGCGCCAAAGCCTTCCATAATTCTCATGAATACTTGACCAATATGACCAGTACCAACAACACCAACTGTTTGGTCACGTACTTCGCGACCAATTGTAGGTGCCCAGCGAAGATCATGCTTAGCGATTTTTTCGTCCATTGCCTTATCTTGACGTAGAACTCTGGCAGCCTGAATGGCAGCATGTTCAGCAATGGCATCTGGTGAATAAACAGGAACATTAGTGATCTTGAAGCCTAATTCTTTAGCTTTCTTTAGGTCAATGTTGTCAATACCAACGTTACGGATTGACCAGTTATGAATACCTAATTTATCCAAAGCTTCAATTGTATCAGCTTTATAATCAAGTTGCTGGTAAGTTACGACACCGTCAGCACCCTTAGCTAATTCAGCTGTTTCAGGGGTAAGAAGTTGATCAGTATAATCAACCTCAATATCCTTGTGCGCTTCCTTCCATTCATGTACATATGGTTCCTCGTCTTTACGAATGGCATAAGCATAAATTTTAGTCATAAAATCTAACCTCCAAAGATTATTATTGTTATCTCTTGTGCTATTATACACTTGCTCAAAATGATTTAAAAATATAAAATTGTGAAAAATTAATTTTTGCAAAAACCGCGCCGCAGTAGTAATCGCTTACAATATTGTGCATCAAGGGATTAAGCAATATTAAAAAAATTTCGAATTTTTTTGCTGAGGTCGTGAAAAAAATAACAGCATTTTTGAGCAAATCAGATAAAGTTTTATGTCAAAATAGTACTGGTAAAATTACTGAAATTTTGAGTCCCCGTGAAAAAACTATATAATGAAAGAAATGAATAATAAGGAGAAGAATATGATCTTAATTTCGTGGAATATCGACTCACTAAATGCTGCTTTAACCGGAACTTCCTCGCGTGCAGTGGAGACACGTAAGGTTTTAGAAAAAATACATGACCAAAATGCAGATATTGTTGCCATTCAAGAAACAAAATTACGCTCCACGGGTCCTACTAAAAAGCATTGGGAAATATTAACTAAGGAATTCCCTGAATATGATATAGTCTGGCGTTCCTCAGAAGAACCAGCTCGTAAAGGTTATGCCGGAACTATGTTTTTATATAAAAAAGAACTTAAGCCTAAAGTAACTTATCCTATTATTGGAGCGCCGGAGCCAATGGATCACGAAGGCAGAATTATTACTTTAGAGTTTCCTGAGTATTTTGTCACGCAAGTATATACCCCCAATTCTGGCAATGGCCTTAAGCGCCTAGATGACCGGCAAGTGTGGGATGAAAAATACATCGCATATTTGCAGCAATTAGATCAGGAAAAGCCGGTCTTGGCTAGTGGTGATTATAATTGTGCGCACCATGAAATCGACCTGAAGCATCCTGATACTAATCATCATTCTGCTGGCTTTACTGATGAAGAACGGGCAGATTTTACCAAAATGCTTAAAGCCGGTTTTACAGATACTTTTAGAAAACTTCACGGCAACGTTGAAGGGGTCTATTCTTGGTGGGCTCAAAGGGTAAGAACTGCTAAAGCCAACAATTCAGGCTGGAGAATTGATTACTGGCTGACAAGCAATAGAGTTGCTGATAAGGTAAAGCGCTCTGAAATGATGGATACAGGAGCGCGCGCCGATCATTGCCCAATTTTACTGGAAATAGACTGGTAGATAGCTAGCAAAAGAGATCCAAAGGATTGAAGTGTTCCCTAAAATTAGGATAAATTGGGGGTCATATCAGGTTGGGTTTCTTTTTCTTTTGTGTAAAATAATTTTGAGGTGATGTGAATGAATGAGCCTCTGCAAGATGCCATTCTTAACGGTTTATATGATTCCAGTTATCCGGGACATGAAGTATTAGGACCAAAGCTCCTGCAAAATAATAAGCAGGAGAACATTTGGCTGACTTTGCGCCAAGAGCTCCTCAGTTGCAACACTTTTACCTGGGCAGTGGCTTTTGTGACGCAGGACATGCTTGTCCCCTTTAAAGTAGTCATGGCCGATTTGGCTAAAAGAAACGTTACGGGTACGTTAATTACAGGTGACTATTTAGGATTTAACAATCCCAAAGTTTTCCGTGAATTAATGAAGATTAGCAACTTAACGGTAAAGATTACGCCGCAAGCCGGTTTTCACGCTAAGGGTTATCTCTTTGACCATGACGATTGGCAAACTTTGGTTATTGGCAGTGCTAATTTTACCCGTGCGGCACTTTTAAGTAATTATGAATGGGCTTTGAAAATTAGTTCGAAGAATAATGCGACACTGACAACACAAATTGCTCAACAGCTGCATGAATTAAAAAAGACGAGCACGCCATTATCCGCAAGCTGGATAAGAGAATATGAACAAAATTGGGTAAAGCCACAACCGCAATCACAGATTCATGTTAATGAAGCAGCTAAAATTGTGCCAAATAAGATGCAAGTAGAAGCTCTGCGTGAACTAAAGGAACTAGTTGCAGATGGTCAAAAACGCGGCCTGGTAGTTTCAGCGACTGGAACTGGGAAAACGTATTTGGGGGCTTTTGCGGTTAAAGATTTTAAACCGCATAAGTTTCTTTATGTAGTTCATCGTGAACAAATTGCCAAAAAAGCTTTAAAAAGTTTTTACCAGGTAATTGGCGGCAATCCAACTGATTATGGCTTGTTAACCGGACATAAGCACCAGCTTGAGCGCAAATATGTTTTTGCCACCGTGCAGACTTTGAGTCAGCCGGATATCCTTGCCAGCCTGAGTGCAACAACTTTTGATTACATTTTGATTGATGAGGCCCACAGAGCAGCCGCACCAAGTTACCAGAGAATTTTTGCCAAGTTTAAGCCGCAGTTTTGGCTGGGGATGACTGCCACGCCAGAAAGAATGGACGATCAGGATGTCTATAGATTGTTTGATTATAATCTAGCTTATGAAATCCGCTTGCGGGAAGCGTTAGAAGAAAAAATGCTGGCTCCTTTTCATTATGTGGGAGTTGCGGACTATGAAGTTGCTGGTGCAAGCATTGATGAGACCGCCAACTTGCGCAGATTACTGGCGCCGGAGCGTGTTGACTATGTTTTAAAGCAGCTGGATTATTATGGTTATTGTGGCTCTCAAGCTAAAGGTCTGGTCTTTTGCAGTCGCCAAGAAGAAGCGCGTGAATTAGCTCAAAGCTTTTCAGAGCGCAGGCATCCAGCAATCGCCTTAACTAATGAAGACAGTGAAAAAAGAAGACTGCAAGTAGTCAGGCAGCTGGAACAAGGTAAAATTGATTACATTATTACCGTTGACCTCTTTAATGAGGGAATTGATATACCGGCTTTAAATCAGATTATTATGTTGCGGAATACGCAGTCCAGTATTGTTTTTATCCAGCAGCTAGGTCGGGGCTTACGTAAATATCCCGGTAAAGATTATGTTACGGTCATCGACTTTATCGGTAACTATAAAAATAACTATTTAATTCCGATTGCTTTGAATCAGGATGACAGTCGTTCGCAGGATAAGGCACGTGAAGAAAGTGTGCTCCCGAGCTTTATTGATGTTTCAACGATTAACTTTAGCCAAATTGCTTCTGCCAAAATTTTGGCTTCGCTGGATAAGATTAAATTGGACAGCATTAAGGAATTGCGGCAATCTTACCAAGAATTAGCTGAAAAGATAGGGCGTCCGCCCTTGCTATTTGATTTTTATCGTTACGGTTCAACTTCACCAATGGTCTTCGCGAATAATCATAGTCTTGGGCACTATGGCGAGTTTCTGGTCAAGATGGGTGAGCCTGTAAAATTGAATGGTTATGAGAGTGCGGTTTTATCTTTTGTTACTAAAGAATTATTGAATGGCAAAAGGCCACATGAACTGCTGCTTTTAAAGCTGCTTTTAGAAAAAGAGCAGGTTAGTCAGGAAGAATTTGAAAAAAAATTGCATGATTATGGTGCCTATGTTAATGAAAGAGTGTTAACTTCAGTTGAAGATATTCTTTCGTTAAGCTTTTTTGCCATTAAGCAGGGCAAGACAACCAAAAAAGAACAATATGGCGGCCAGCCGCTTGTGATTAAAGCTGATTTACTGGATTATGCATTAGCACCGCAATTGACGCAGTCTCTTTTGCAAAATAATACTTTTAAAAAATTGTTTGTTGATGTGATTAAAACCGGTTTGGCAATGAATCAAAAATATGATAACCAAAAGCAATTTACTCTTTACGAGCAATACGATCGTAAAGATGCTTGTCGATTGCTCAATTGGCCCTTAGATGTTTCTGCACCAATGTATGGCTACCGTGTGGACGAACATGAAACTCCTATTTTTATCACTTATCAAAAAGACTCGGCTAAAAAGCGCAATGCTTTATACCATAATACGCTAGAAGACGGCCGCTGTTTACGCTGGTATACGCGATCGCCACGTCATCTAGAATCAGATGAGGTGCAGAGATTGCTTAATACGCCGCAAATGAAGTTGCTACTTTTTGTTAAGAAGAGTGATGCGATTGGCAAACAGTTTTACTATTTAGGACAGGTAGATATTCAAAAAGACACGGTCAAAGAAGAATTGCTAGGGCCGAAGAAAAAAGTAGCGGTAGGGATGAATTTATTGTTAGAAAAGCCGTTGAGTACAAAAATGTATGAGTTATTATTTAATGAATAAGAAAAAGTCTAAGAATTAATTTTCTTAGACTTTTTGTGTTAGCTGTAACGCTTCAAGAGTCGCCATTATAGAATTTTTACTTGATAAGATAAATAAAAAATATTAAATAAATATTAATAAAATTATCTATTTTACCAATATTATGTTAAAATACTATAAAATTTAAATAAGTAGGCCATAAAAAGGAGGTAACAAAATGGCAGAACGTAACCTTAAAGATGCAGATCAAAATAAAGCAATTCATGCTATGCGTCAAGAACATCGAATTAATCGAGTTGTTTTACCAATTGCGGCTCTATATGTAGTCTTTTTAATGTGGACAGCATTAACTAATTTTAGTTTGGCTCTTAAAATTGCTACAGTTGCATTTTTTATTACACTTGTCTATTTCGCTATCTCTGATACGATGTATCTGTATGACAAAATCAAAAAGAAACGTGAAAAATAATTTTAACTTTTAAATATTAAAAATAATCAAGATAAATGAAACTTTATGGCGCAGCCGTTAAGATCCCATCGGAAGTTATACTATATCGTAAGGAATCGTAAGGAAAAATCAATACGTCAAAAAGAGTAACTTTTAATAAATATTACAAGTAAAAAATAAGAGTTAGGGAAATTTCCTAACTCTTATTTGTTTTAAACTGAATTTATCGCAATTAAATAATTATAGAAGTTAAGCTAAATCAAAGAGTTGATAACTAAAACTAACGCGCGACGAAAGTATTAGGCTTGATGTGCTGCAATATTTCGTAGCCTACATCTTTTTGGTTGTTTTCATTATCATCAGTTTGATTTAAAAACATCACAATACCGTTTTGATTATCTGCAGTTAGCTGCATCCAGGTACCAAAATGAACCCCTTTAAAACTCCCATAGGCGTTTTTAATATTATCGTTATTATATAAATAAAGTCCGCCCGAATAATTAACTACCTTGCTTTTTAAGTGTGTTAGATAATAAAAATCGTTTTTACTAAGAATAGAGCCATCTGTTAAACCAACTTGCATTTTGTAATATTCTTCTGTAGTAGTAAATAGATTGCCGGCACCTGGAATCTGTGAGACTAAACTCTTTTTAAGATAAGCGGCTTGCTGATAATTTTTACCACCATTTGAATAGTATGAAATAGGGTCTGTTTTACCCTTAGGAATGTTTTGGTAAAGATATGTATTCTGCAAGTTCAGCTTGTCAATAATTCGGCTCTGGATATTATCCGCATACGATCTACCGGTGATTTGTCTGATAATGCCTGTAAGTAAAATATAATTACTATTATTGTAATGATAATTACCTATTGTGTCGGATGGAGAAGAATTAATGTTGTTAACTACCCAGTTAATTGCTTTTTCTTCCGAATAATTTCGGCCCCTGTCTACTTCGGTTTTAGTCGCCATAATACCGGAGGTATGAGTTAACAGATTGCCTACAGTGATACTATCCGCATTTTTGAGGTTAGGATACCACCGGGATATTTTGGTATATTGAGTAAAGGAATTATTAGTGCCCTTGGTTTCGTTAATTAATTGTACTACCATGGCCGCGGTTATTACTTTTTGCAAAGAAGCTGTCGGATAGACAACTTTGCTATTGCCGTTACCGATACGCTTGCCATACCAAGCATAACCATAGCTAATTGTCTGTGGTACACCGTTTTTAACAACGGTGACAATGCCGCGAACATGATGTTTTTGCAAGGTATTTCTGACAAAATTATACATTTCTGTCTGCGTGCTGCTTGGTGCTGCGTTGACTTGTGTAGTAGAAACAGCGGCTAGGGGTGTAGCGGCCATAGCTAAGGCCGTGACTAGTGTAATGATTTTATGTTTCAAAATAGTTTTAATCTCCTTAAAAAGATAGTTGTATTATAAAACTTTTAAATTAATTAGGTTATACGAAAGGATTAAGTTTAGATAACGTTTGCTATTTTTAAGATACGAAATTTTGACAAATAAAGAATAGATGAGACAAATATTTCAAGGAAATTGTGGGGCAATTCAAACTAGATTACGGCGAAGCTAGGCTAATTAATTGAGCAAAAATAATTCAAATATAATGAAGAAATATTTTTATTTCAAAAAAATGCAAAAAAGACTTGCAAAAAAGAAAAATACTTGCTAGTATTAATAACTGTCGTCGGGCAATGAGCCGCAAGGCAAGAGCACGAAGACAGCGTAAAAATCAAGCAAAAGCAGTTGACAAAAGACAATTGTTTTAGTAAGATAATAAACGCTGTCCGGTAAGACGGCAAAATAAGTCAGAAAAAAGTGCTTGACAAAAGCAAGTGGATCTGGCAAAATAAAAAAGCTGCTTTAGCAGCAGGTAGTACCTTGAAAACTGAACAATGTTTTCGCAAAAATGTGCGGGTTTAAAGAACCCAAAACAAAAGAGCGAAGTCAATTTCGCAAGCAAATAAATCCGAGATGCGAATCTTGGAACGAATGAGCAAACATTCAAACAAACATTTAAAAAATGAGAGTTTGATCCTGGCTCAGGACGAACGCTGGCGGCGTGCCTAATACATGCAAGTCGAGCGAGCAATTTTGACAGAATACTTCGGTAGGAAGTCAGAAGCGCGAGCGGCGGATGGGTGAGTAACACGTGGGCAACCTGCCCTTTAGCTTGGGATACCACTTGGAAACAGGTGCTAATACCAAATAAGCAGCAAGAGCGCATGCTCAAGCTGAGAAAGGCGGCTTTCGAGCTGTCACTAAAGGATGGGCGCGGTGCATTAGCTAGTTGGTAAGGTAACGGCCTACCAAGGCGATGATGCATAGCCGAGTTGAGAGACTGACCGGCCACATTGGGACTGAGACACTACCAAACTCCTACGGGAGGCAGCAGTAGGGAATCTTCCACAATGGACGCAAGTCTGATGGAGCAACGCCGCGTGAGTGAAGAAGGTTTTCGGATCGTAAAGCTCTGTTGTTGGTGAAGAAGGACAAGGAAAGTAACTGATCTTTGTTTGACGGTAATCAACCAGAAAGTCACGGCTAACTACGTGCCAGCAGCCGCGGTAATACGTAGGTGGCAAGCGTTGTCCGGATTTATTGGGCGTAAAGCGAACGCAGGCGGGAAGATAAGTCAGCTGTGAAAGCCCCCAGCTTAACTGGGGAACTGCAGCTGAAACTATGTTTCTTGAGTGCAGAAGAGGAGAGTGGAACTCCATGTGTAGCGGTGGAATGCGTAGATATATGGAAGAACACCAGTGGCGAAGGCGGCTCTCTGGTCTGTAACTGACGCTGAGGTTCGAAAGCATGGGTAGCGAACAGGATTAGATACCCTGGTAGTCCATGCCGTAAACGATGAGTGCTAAGTGTTGGGAGGTTTCCGCCTCTCAGTGCTGCAGCTAACGCATTAAGCACTCCGCCTGGGGAGTACGACCGCAAGGTTAAAACTCAAAGGAATTGACGAGGCGCACAAGCGGTGGAGCATGTGGTTTAATTCGAAGCAACGCGAAGAACCTTACCAGGTCTTGACATCTAGTGCCAGTCCTAGAGATAGGATGTTTCCTTCGGGAACACTAAGACAGGTGGTGCATGGCTGTCGTCAGCTCGTGTCGTGAGATGTTGGGTTAAGTCCCGCAACGAGCGCAACCCTTATTATTAGTTGCCAGCATTAAGTTGGGCACTCTAATGAGACTGCCGGTGACAAACCGGAGGAAGGTGGGGACGACGTCAAGTCATCATGCCCCTTATGACCTGGGCTACACACGTGCTACAATGGTTAGTACAACGAGCAGCGAACCTGCAAAGGCAAGCGAATCTCTGAAAGCTAATCTCAGTTCGGATTGCACTCTGCAACTCGAGTGCATGAAGCTGGAATCGCTAGTAATCGCGGATCAGCACGCCGCGGTGAATACGTTCCCGGCCTTGTACACACCGCCCGTCACACCATGAGAGTCTGTAATGCCCAAAGCCGGTGGGATAACCTGCAAAGGAGTCAGCCGTCTAAGGCAGGACAGATGATTAGGTGAAGTCGTAACAAGGTAGCCGTAGGAGAACCTGCGGCTGGATCACCTCCTTTCTAAGGAAAAGGGAGCCGAGACGGAGAGTAGGAATACTAAGAGAAGTCCGGCAAGAGCACATGAGTAGTGAAGACATTGTTTAGTTTTGAGGGTAGTACCTCAAACGAGTTAGTACATTGAAAACTGAATATAATCCAAGAAAAACCGAGAAACAATCAAAAGAGAACAGATTGCTAAAGAGCGACCGAGAGAGTATCTTGAGTAAGGTCAAGTAAAGAAGGGCGCACGGTGAATGCCTAGGCACAATGAGGCGAAGAAGGACGTGACGAACCACGAAAGGCTTCGGGGAGCAGTAAGTACGCAAAGATCCGGAGATATCCGAATGGGGAACCCAATGCATGCAGATGCATTACCAGGTGGTGAATCAATAGCCACCTGGGGCAAGACGCAGTGAACTGAAACATCTAAGTAGCTGCAGGAAGAGAAAGAAAAATCGATTTCCTAGTAGCGGCGAGCGAAGCGGAAAGAGCCCAAACCAGATGATTTATCATTTGGGGTTGTAGGACTGCGACAAGGCAGCGCAAAGGATAGCAGAATTACCTGGGAAGGTAAGCCAGAGAGGGTGAGAGCCCCGTAAGCGAAATCCCAAGCGCGCTGAGCAGGATCCTGAGTAGGTCGGGACACGAGGAATCCTGATTGAAGCAGCGAGGACCATCTCGCAAGGCTAAATACTACATTGTGACCGATAGTGAACCAGTACCGTGAGGGAAAGGTGAAAAGAACCCCGGGAGGGAGTGAAAGAGAACCTGAAACCGTGTGCCTACAAATAGTCAAAGCCCATTAAGGGGTAATGGCGTGCCTTTTGTAGAATGAACCGGCGAGTTACGTTAATTAGCGAGGTTAAGTCAGAAAAGACGGAGCCGGAGCGAAAGCGAGTCTGAAGAGGGCGCAGTAGTTAGTTGATGTAGACCCGAAACCAAGTGACCTACCCATGACCAGGTTGAAGGTGCGGTAAAGCGCACTGGAGGACCGAACCCACGTAAGTTAAAAATTGCGGGGATGAGTTGTGGGTAGCGGTGAAATTCCAAACGAACTTGGAGATAGCTGGTTCTCTCCGAAATAGCTTTAGGGCTAGCCTGGTGCTAGAAATGATCATGGAGGTAGAGCTCTGTTTGGACGAAGAGCCGTCAGGGGTTACTGAATTCAGATAAACTGCGAATTCCAGCGATCAAGGCACTGGAGTCAGACTGCGAGTGATAAGATCCGTAGTCGAAAGGGAAACAGCCCAGATCACCAGTTAAGATCCCCAAATCTATGCTAAGTGGAAAAGGATGTGGAGTTGCGTAGACAACTAGGATGTTGGCTCAGAAGCAGCCATCATTAAAAGAGTGCGTAATAGCTCACTAGTCGAGTGACGCTGCGCCGAAAATTTACCGGGGCTAAGCATAGTACCGAAACTGTGGATGTGCAGTAATGCACGTGGTAGGAGAGCGTTCTAAATGCGGCGAAGTTTAACTGTGAAGATAAATGGAGCGTTTAGAAGTGAGAATGCCGGTATGAGTAGCGCAAGATAGGTGAGAATCCTATCCGCCGAAAGACTAAGGTTTCCTGGGGCAGGCTCGTCCGCCCAGGGTAAGTCGGGACCTAAGGCAAGGCCGAAAGGCGTAGTCGATGGAGAACAGGTAGAGATTCCTGTACTGCTTATCTTCGTTAACAGCGAAGGAGGGACGCAGGAGGCAAAGAACGCATGGCGCTGGAAGCCATGTTTAAGCGTCAAGTGTGGTAATGAGTCAAATGCTTGTTACTGATAAGCACAAGGCGTGATGAGGAGCGAAATTAGAGTAGCGAAGGTTCAAGCGTCACACTGCCAAGAAAAGCTTCTAGTGAGAAGATAGGTACCCGTACCGCAAACCGACACAGGTAGTCGAGTGGAGAACACTCAGGTGAGCGAGAGAACTCTCGTTAAGGAACTCGGCAAAATCGCCCCGTAACTTCGGGAGAAGGGGTGCTGGTGTAAAGCCAGCCGCAGTGAATAGTACCAAACAACTGTTTATCAAAACACAGGTCTCTGCTAAGTCGTAAGACGACGTATAGGGGCTGACACCTGCCCGGTGCTGGAAGGTTAAGGAGAGCTGTAAGCGTAAGCGAAGCAGCGAACTGAAGCCCCAGTAAACGGCGGCCGTAACTATAATCGATCCTAAGGTAGCGAAATTCCTTGTCGGGTAAGTTCCGACCTGCACGAAAGGTGTAATGATTTGGGCACTGTCTCAACGAGAGACTCGGTGAAATTATAATACCCGTGAAGATGCGGGTTACCCGCGACAGGACGGAAAGACCCCATGGAGCTTTACTGCAATTTGATATTGGGCAGCTGTTAAACATGTACAGGATAGGTAGGAGCCGGAGAAGATAGCACGCCAGTGTTATCAGAGGCAATGTTGGGATACTACCCTTGTTTGATGGCTGCTCTAACCATGAGCCTCTAAGCGAGGCATGGGACAGTGTCAGACGGGCAGTTTGACTGGGGCGGTCGCCTCCTAAAGTGTAACGGAGGCGCCCAAAGGTTCCCTCAGAATGGTTGGAAATCATTCACAGAGTGCAAAGGTATAAGGGAGCTTGACTGCGAGAGCGACAACTCGAGCAGGGACGAAAGTCGGGCTTAGTGATCTGGTGGTACCGTATGGAAGAGCCATCACTCAACGGATAAAAGCTACCCTGGGGATAACAGGCTTATCTCCCCAAGAGTTCACATCGACGGGGAGGTTTGGCACCTCGATGTCGGCTCGTCGCATCCTGGGGCTGAAGTCGATTCCAAGGGTTGGGCTGTTCGCCCATTAAAGCGGCACGCGAGCTGGGTTCAGAACGTCGTGAGACAGTTCGATCCCTATCCGTCGTGGGCGTAGGAAATTTGCGAGGAGCTGTCCTTAGTACGAGAGGACCGGGATGGACATACCGCTGGTGTACCAGTTGTCTTGCCAAAGGCATCGCTGGGTAGCTAAGTATGGCCGGGATAAGCGCTGAAAGCATCTAAGTGCGAAGCCCCCTCAAGATGAGATTTCCCATACGCAAGTAGTAAGACACCTCAAAGACTAAGAGGTAGATAGGCTGGGAGTGGAAGAGCCGTGAGGCTTGGAGCGGACCAGTACTAATCAGTCGAGGACTTGACCAAAGCTTAAAGGCAATCAAGGTTTTTTTAGCGGATTATATTTAGTTTTGAGTGTAAAAGCTCACAAGGAAAAAGTACGGTGGCAAGAGCAAGAAGGAAACACCTGTAACCATGCCGAACACAGCAGTTAAGCTTCTTCACGCCGAGAGTAGTTGGTGGGAGACTGCCTGCGAGGGTAGGACGCTGCCGTGCTTTTTAGTATTCCGGCTTAGCTCAGTTGGTAGAGCGCTTGACTGTTAATCAAGATGTCGTCAGTTCGAGTCTGACAGCCGGAGCGAAGAGAGAAGAGGATCTGGAAAGGTCCTCTTTTTTTGCGTTTAGTAATTTAAATGCCCTGGATTAATTATTGTGTCCTATTTGATATTAGGTTCAATTTTAAGTTTTTGGAAAGCTGAAATTAGTTTCTTTAATCCTGGTTTTAGTTCTTGTCCATGCTTGACTGCAATGAAATATTTAATTTGGATCAAGTTATGATCAACGGGAAGTAAATTAATGGGTGTTTGTGCCATTCTTTTGATTATGCTGGCAGCGGAAATAGTTAATCCTACACCTTTTATTGCCAAATTAGTGGCAGTGATAATACTGCTGCTTTCTAATATAATATTAGGCTTGATATGAAATTTTTGAAATGCACCGTTGACTTGGTGACGTATAGCAGAATTAGTTGAACTGACAACAAAAGGTTCTTGCAAAATATCTTTAATGTCATATTCCTGCGGCTCGTGAATAAACCGACCTTTTTTAAAGTATTTTGATCTTGGCGAAATAATAACAAAATAGTTTTCACCACCATTGACATAGAAGTCCAGTCCTTGATTAAGTGATTCAGGTGTTTGACCGAGATAGCAATCTATTTGTTCATGCAAAAGATGTGTTTCACTCACTTTGGGAAAATTTTCTGCTAATTGTATTTTTATATGAGGATTTTCAAACATAAAATTAGGCAGCAATTCAGGTAATAAAAATGTACCTAGGCTTTCTAAAACACCAATTCTAATTACTTCTTGATCAGGTGATACGTACGGTATTAGCTGCTCAGTTAGTTTTTGTTTATTAGAAATTTTAGTTTCTAAATAATTGTAATAAATTATGCCGGCTTCTGTTAACTTGAATGGAATTGATTCGCGGTCAATTATCTTAGTTCCCAGTTTCCGCTCTATTCTTTTAATTAGTTGCGTTAAATAAGGCTGTGAAATATATAATTCGCTGGCTGCTCGTGTAAAATTACTTTCTTTTAGTAGGACATCAATAAAATGTAAAACTGTTTCAGGGTCATTCATATTTTACCTCCCATAACAATTTTATTATAATCTTTTTACTTTAAAACTATTTCATTTTGCTAAAAAAAGTTAGTAAAATTTAACTGATAAGTATTTAAAGAAAGGAAGTATATTAATGATGAAACCTGGTACTTACAAAGTTAAGGCTAAAGGTCATGGCTCCAGTTTTATGCCTATGGAAGTGACCCTTTCTGAGGATAAAATCAAAGAAATTGGTATAGATTCAAGTGGTGAAACTGCAGGAGTAGCCGATGAAGTTTTTAAACGTTTGCCAAAGCAAATTATTGCTAGCCAAACTTTAAATGTTGATGCGGTTAGTGGAGCTACTATTTCCAGCCATGGAGTAGTCGATGGTGTGGCTCAGGCAATTAATGAGGCCGGTGGAGACGCACAAGAATGGTTAAACAGGCCAAAACCTCAGACCGCTAATAGTTCAGACGCTGAATACCAAACTGATGTTGTGGTGATCGGTGCCGGCGGGGCTGGTCTTGCGGCAGCCGCCAGAACAATTCAAAACGGTAAAAAAGTAATAGTATTGGAAAAATTCCCTCAAATCGGTGGTAATACTACTAGGGCTGGTGGTCCTTTAAACGCTGCTGAGCCAGAATGGCAGAATAAGTTCAAGGCTTTACCAGGTGAAAAAGAAAGCTTGGAAAAATTAGCTGCTACGCCGATTGCTGAAATTGATCCAGAATACCGTGATGATTTTAAAGAATTGCAAAAGCAAATTAAGGCTTATGTGGATTCTGGAGAAAATTATCTTTTTGACTCGGTATTATTACATGAGATACAGACTTATTTAGGTGGCAAAAGAACTGACTTAAATGGTAATGAAATTCACGGCAATTATGCTTTAGTTACCGAGCTTGTCAATAACGTACTTGATTCGGTTAAATGGCTAACTGATTTAGGAGTAAAATTTGACCGCTCTGATGTCACTATGCCGGTTGGTGCTTTATGGCGTCGCGGTCATAAGCCGGTTGAACCTATGGGCTATGCATTTATTCACGTTTTAGGTGATTGGATAAAAGATCATGGCGCTACGGTTTTAACTGAAACTAGGGCACAGCATTTAATTATTGAAGACGGTAAAGTTACAGGTGTTGTAGCCCAAGGAAACGATGGCAGTAAGGTTACTGTTCATGCCCAAAAAGTAATTTTGACTTCTGGCGGCTTTGGTGCAAATACTAAAATGGTACAAAAATACAACACTTACTGGAAGCACATTGATGATGACATTGCTACTACCAATTCACCAGCAATTACTGGTGATGGGATAGCTCTAGGCCAAGAAGCAGGTGCTGATTTAGTTGGTATGGGCTTTATTCAATTAATGCCAGTTTCTGATCCTAAGACCGGTGAATTATTTACCGGTATCCAAACTCCGCCTGAAAACTTTATTATGGTTAACCAAAAGGGTGAACGCTTTGTTAACGAATTTGCAGAGCGTGATACTTTAGCTAAGGCGGCAATTGCTAATGGCACTTTGTTCTACTTAATAGCAGATGAAAAAATAAAGGCTACTGCCTATAACACAACTGAGGAATCACTTGAGGCCCAGGTAAAAGCCGGTACATTATTAAAAGCTGATACTCTTGAAGAACTAGCCGAAAAAGCCGGTATGGATCCTGCTACTTTGGTCAATACCATTAAAAAGTATAATTCATATGTTGATGCTGGTAATGATCCGGAATTTGGTAAAAGTGCATTTAACCTTAAATGTGAAGTTGCACCATTTTATGCAACGCCTCGTAAGCCAGCTATTCACCATACAATGGGTGGCTTAAAGATTAATCCTAAAGCGCAAGTATTAAATAAAGAGGGCCAGATTATTGCCGGCCTCTACGCTGCTGGCGAGGTTGCTGGCGGCTTGCATGCTGGTAATCGCTTAGGTGGTAATTCACTAGCTGATATCTTTACCTTTGGTAGAATCGCTGCCGATACTGCATGCGGTGAAATTGCACATAATGATGCCGTAACTGGTGCATCTGAAAAATAATATTTTGATTCTAGTAAAAAGGAAGGCAATTTGCCTTCCTTTTTATATATATCCTCTTTCAAAAGCAACAAAAATGGTGACAATTAGTAAATCTGCACAACCGCCTAAGCTGTAATTATGTACTAAGCACTCTTTACTTAATTTTTGCAATTGCTTTTCCCCAGCTGCAGCAGCATAGCCACCAAGATCTAAATATTTTGTTGCTTCTTGGTGGAGCCATTTAACTACATCATAATTTCCGGCCCGTTTAATTAGGTTACTGTCAACCGCTACTGTAGCTATTTTCATTAATGTGTCCAGAAGCCTGGTTTGAACAGTCCCAGTACTGCTTTTTAAAAAAGGCAGGGCCACTTCTCTGACTATGGGATAGCCCTGCTCTGCCTGTGCTCTTGCTCCGCCTATCTTATATTTAACAAATTCTTGTTCACCAGCTGTTTGTAATTCATTATTTTGAACTAAATCACGCTGTACAAGCCCTTTACACATCTTGGTAATAGTAAGAAACAGTTCGGTCTTGTTTGTCATACTATAACTTTCGGCACAAACAAAAATTCCTAATGCAAAAATTGCTCCTTTATGGGTATTAGCACCACGGGTAGCAGTAAACATTTCTTTTTCAGCAGTGATGCCTCTTTGCCTTAATTGCTGAAACATTTGGGTTAAGTCAGTTGAGTGAAAAGTCTGGCCAATTTTAACAGCAGTGGCAAAATACGATTTTAAACTGATAGAGCTGTCAATAAAAGTATAAATATCCATGTCGGGATGTGGGCCTGGGCTCCCAGGATCTACCAGACCAGGTTTGGGTTCAGTAACAACTTCATACAAAAGCGAGCGTAAAGCGTTTTGGGTAATTGAATTAGTCATATTATAGGTTTGATTCATTAGTTAATTAATTCTTTGACAACTTGTTGAACGATTCTAATAATTTTTATGTTATAACTCTTTGCCATAATATCAGTATATCCTATTTCAAGACCCCGCTACCATACATTTATTAATTTCTGATAGATGTCAGTTTTACTTTTTATATTTTAGTTGACAGGAATGTTATCAACAATTTTTTGAATATCTGGTTTATGACTTTTAAGAAAGTCAATGAAATCAACAGTTCCTGGTGAAAAATTTTGGCTGGAATCATAAACTAAATAAACCTGACGAGTATTTTTGGGTAAATCTAGTTTTATAATGTGAATATCGAAACCACTCAGATAAATAGTTTTGGCAACGATGCCGACAATGTCATTGGTCAGTACTTGTCCTGCAATTGCTAATTCATCATGTAGTCTATTTGTGATATTTAGATCAGATGCAGTCGCCAATAAAGCATTAGTTATGTCTTTACCAATCTGAATTTTTTTAGAGTAGGTAATAATTGACTCGCCTTGTAATTCTGCAGGCGTAATTTCTGTTATTTTAGCCAGGTTGTTTTCTTTTGAAACGATAGCAATAATTTCTTCAGTGTAAAGGGGAATATAAGTAAAATAACTAAATTCAGGTACAAATGAGGAAATTCCAATATCATACCAACCATTTTTAATACCTTCGCAAATTTGATATGAAGGATTATCGTGGTAGATGAAGTGAGGGGAAATATTACTTTCTTGTTGATATTGCTTAGTTAAGTGGGGCAATATAGTTCCAATTGCTGTAGGTATACCGGCAATATGGATATTGCCCTGATCCTGACTGATACGCTGCTCAATCTGCTTTTTACCACGATCTAAAGTATTTAAAGATTTGGTTACAGTATCATAAAAAATTCGCCCATATTCAGTTAATTGCACATAACGTCCATTATGGTTAAACAGTTTGCATTGGAGCTCATTTTCCAGTTGCTTAATCGATATCGAGAGGGTAGGTTGACTGATGAACAAATTGTCTGCTGCTTTTGTGTATTGTTTTTGGTCTGCCAATTCACGAAAATAATAAAGTTGATTTAGATTCATGATGTCACCTCAAAATTATTTTTATATTCAATATTAATATTAATAATTACTATACTTAGTTTGATAAAGCCTTTACAAAATTT
The DNA here is from genome assembly GCF_026185255.2 of Lactobacillus sp. IBH004. Lineage (NCBI taxonomy): Bacteria > Bacillati > Bacillota > Bacilli > Lactobacillales > Lactobacillaceae > Lactobacillus > Lactobacillus sp. IBH004. Next base: position 124,626 of record NZ_CP110217.2, read on the forward strand.
ATTTATATTGTTATTGCTGAAATTAATATTCATACGTTATCGTTAATTTTACTATGTTTTGACGCTTTTAACTAATGAGTCTTTTTTATTATTGGCAACTATTTACGGCTAAACTTTACATTTTTGTTTCCTTTATCTGACTCTGCAAAAGAATTAATTGACATAATTCAAAAAAATAGTTTTGAGTTAAAGTAACGGTTCAGTTTTTATATGCGTAAACTATTAATTAGTGGTATAAAGACAACTTGCTATTCAAAATGAGCCTAAAAATTAATAATCTGAAATTATGAAAATGAAAAATATTGTTGTAGTAGCACTTTTAACTATAGTTATTTTTTATAATTCAGTAATCAGAAATAATTATTCATATCCGTTTTAATAGGATATATTTATTTCTGAATTATCAGCAGTCTTAATTTTGAAAGGTAAAGCTATGAAAAAAGGGAAAAGTTATAGTGGCGTTGCCGCTTCTGTTTATACCCATTTTGCAGTTGTGGGAGCAGCTACCTTATTTATTAGTCAATACAGAGAAATATTGGCCCATTCTTGGAATGCCAGTGCGACCCAAGTTTCACTTGTAATTGCAATGGTGGGCTTGGGTAGAATTTTTACAATTTTATTTGCTGGTGCTATTTCAGATAAGATTGGTCGTAAAAGGGCCTTGTTAATTGCATTGCTTAGTGACGCAATTTTTCTTCTTGGTGCTGCTTTTGCAAACAATATTTGGATAGCGGGGTTAGCAGCAATGTTTTTCGGTGCAACCAATTCATTTGGCGATACAGCCGGTTATCCTGCACTTGCAGATGCTTTTCCAGATAAAACAGCCACAATGAACTCGTTTGTTAAAGCCGCAATGCAAGTCATGCAAATGTTATTTCCATTTTGCGTAAAAATAATTAAAAACCCTAAGATTACAGCGTTAATATTAGTCATTATTATTTTACTGGATGTTGTATTTACAATAAAGACGGCTTTTGCCCCACAAGCTGAGGCAAAAGAGGCTCCTGCAGAAGAAAAAAGCCAAGAAACTGGTATTAGTGAGCAGAATCAGCCTAAGTTAGCTGTTGATGGCTTAATGATCATTGGTTTAGGTTTTACAATTTGTTTTACATTCTATATTTTTTCTCTTTATGCTCCCTACTATGGGCAGTATGTGTTAAATGAGTCCGCTGCTAACGCCAATCAGCTTGTATCATGGTATTCGATTGCTTCCTTAATATCTGTGTTTGTGACCTCAGCTTTAGTAACTAGGGTAAAAAGATTGAATTTAATTATGGTATATTCAGCTATTACTGCCCTTGGCCTGCTGTTTATGGTCTTAAAACCGTCCCTGCTAGCTGGTGAAATAGGTTCTTTAGCTGTCGGTTTCTTTACTGCAGGGGGAGTCTGGCAAGTTGCACTTTCCGTTTTGACTTCTTATTTTCCCCAAAGTCACGGAAAAATTACTTCATACTACAGTTTTGCGCCAGCCCTGGTTTACTTTGTAGCACCACTTATAGCTGCGTTTGTATTAAAGGCCAATGCTGCAAGTACATTGATGGTATTTTGGATAACTACAGTGATAACGATAATTTCGGTGGTTCTATGTGTTGTCCTGATTAGTCGTAGTAAAAATTTCAATATTAAAAATTAATATAAAACAGAAGGTGAATTTATGTCAGAAAAAACAATTAAAGCAACGGCAGAAGGCAGAAATGGTCAGATCGACTTTGATATCAAAGTCGAAGACAATCAAATTACGGATATTAAGGTAACCAAAACTGCCGAAACCCCGGGTATCTTCAACCAGGTTGTAGGTAAATTAAAAAAGAATATTCTAAATAATCAGAGTTTCGCTGTTGATGCTATTTCCGGTGCTTCGATTATGACACAAGCCATGCTTGACTCTGGTAAAAAGGCCTTAAAAGCAAATAGTGTAAATATTGTTTCTCAGCCTAGCGATCAGGCACATCAAGATGTAACCTATGATGTGGATGTAGCCGTAATTGGTTCGGGGATGGCGGGCCTAATGGCTGCCTCTCGGGCGTTGTCAATGGGTAAAAATGTTCTTTTACTTGAAAAAAATGGTTATCTCGGTGGGGCTACAATTTTAAATGGCTCAAACGTAGTTGGTACCGGTTCAAAATTAGCAGCTACTTTATTTGGTGAGGAAGCAAATAAAGATTCTCCGCAGCTCTTGGTTCAAGATATTGCCCGAGAATGCCGGGGGACAAACTATCCCTTACTTTCAGATTTACTGGCGCAAAATATTGGTAAAGCAGTTGATTTTATTACTGAATTTGCAGACCTAACCTATCAGAAAGCCGAGACACAAACTATTGAGCATTCTGTTAACCGCCAAATTGAAATGCCAACTGAAAGTTCTTATGAATTGATAACTAAAGTGGCAAATGCTTTTACCAAAAAGGGTGGCAAAATTTTACTGGAAACTCGGGTGGAACACCTGAATAAAAATGAACATAACCAGCTCGTCTCATTAGTTGCTGAGGGTAAGCACGAAACAGTTACCGTAAACTTTAAGTCCTTAATTATGGCAGCTGGAGGCTGGGGCGCGCGTGATTACCTTAAACATAAAACCAATATCCCTTATTACGGTCCAATGACTTCTACTGGTGATTATTTCGCTTTTGCTAAAAATATGAATTTGGCTTCCCGCAATCTTGACTGGTATAAAGTTTACCCCCATGGTTTAGAAGTTGAGCCTGGTATTGCCAAATTAACCACCTATTCAACAAAAGAAGCGACGGACATGGGTGCTATTTTTGTTAATACCAGTGGTAAACGAATTGTAAATGAATCTGCCCCATACACTCACTTTAGGAATGCCATTGCTGAACAAAAGGATAAAATTGCTTTTGTAGTGATGGATGAAAGAACATGGAACAGATTTTATGAACTGTTACTTAAATATGGTTTTAGCAAAGATGAAGTTCAAGGCTTCTTTGATCTTGACGGCAAGAAGAGTCCGATTTTAGTTAGCGGAGACCTGCAGACGGTGGCTCAAAAAGCTGGCATTGATTATGAAAACCTCAAGAAGACTTTAACTGACTATGAAAAATATGTAACTTCAGGTAATGATCCTGAGTTTGGTCGCCCTTGTCAGTTTATGCATAAATATGAAGGCGATACCTACTTTGTGATTGAGCAGAAATTACGTTTTTGTACTACCCTTGGTGGTTATGAAACTAATCAGCGTATGCAACTTTTAGACCAAGATTTAAAAGCGTTAGACAATTTCTATGCCGCCGGTGAGATTGTTGGCGGTGCTAATGGTCATGATTCAATGCCAAGTATGATGAATTCTTGGTCTTATGCTTCAGGTTTTGTGGCCGGAACAGAGGCTGCTGATAATGCCAATTATCAAAAATTGGAAAAGACTGCACCTGATCTAACTGATGCAGTGTCTGGTGCTTCGAAAAATTAGTATAGAATAATTATTTTAAATTTAATAAAGGAGAAAAATGATGACTAATAAAATTACTGGTGTTAATGGTCCTATTACTGGCTGGCTCGATGGTCATACCTACTTAATTGGGTTGATGGCTTATCCTATTCGGCATTCAATGTCACCAACAATGCACAATAATGCGTTTGCTAAGCTGGGCTTGAATTACACCTATCTTTGTTTTGAAGTTGGCAACGATAAATTAAAAGGTGCAGTTGACGCTATTCGCACGTTAGATATGCGTGGTTCCAACGTTTCGATGCCTAATAAAAAAGAGGTTATTCAATACCTCGATAAATTATCACCTGCTGCTAAAATGTGTGATGCTGTTAATACTATTGTGAACGATCATGGCATTTTGACAGGCTACACCACTGATGGTATCGGTTTTGTGCAATCACTTAAAGATGAAGGCTTTGATATTAAAGGTAAGATTATGACCTTAACTGGTGCAGGTGGTGCTGCAACACCGATAGCGGTTCAGTCAGCTTTAGATGGTGCTAAGGAAATTAGAATGTTTAACATTAGAGATAAAAATTGGCCTCAAGCTGAAAAGACTGTTAAAACTATTCGTGAAAACACTGATTGCAAGGTTTCTCTGACTGAATTATCTGATCAGGAAGCATTTAAACAATCAATTGCAGAAAGTGATATTTACTGCGATGCAACTAGCATCGGAATGAAGCCGTTTGAAGATAAGACATTAGTTTCAGATCCATCATGGTTCCATCAGGATATGGTAGTATTTGACACGGTTTACTCTCCAAGAACTACTAAGTTAATGAGAGTGGCACAGGAGGCCGGAGTTAAGCATGTCTATGATGGTATCGGCATGATGATTGATCAAGGTGCAGCATCATTTAAGCTGTGGACAGGCAAAGAGATGCCAACTGATTATATTCGTGAGATTATATTTTCAGACGACAACGATTAGTTGAGGGATTAACTAATGGCTACTGTAAGGATTAGAAATACTGTTTTAGGTGCAGGGCTGCCCAAAATTGCCGTACCTAATGTCGGAACAAGCACAGAAGAAATTTTGACTGCAGCTGAAAAGATTAAGTCTGCCAAACCTGATTTAATGGAATGGCGGATTGATTATTATGCTGCGGGAGTTAATGACTTTGCCAAGCTAAATACTACTGCCAAGAAATTGCGGCAGGAAGTGGGCGAGCTGCCTATTTTGGTCACCTTTCGCACTAAAAATGAGGGTGGGGTCTGCAGTCTGGCTGAAGACGAATATTTAAATTTAATAGAATATGTCGTTACTAATAGGCTGGGTGATGCAGTTGATATAGAACTTTTTCATGATGAAAAAAGAGTAAAGTCTTTAGTGAACTTAGCTCATGACTACAATGTCGTGGTAATTATGAGTAACCATGACTTTGAAAAGGTGCCAGCTAAAGATGTAATTGAATTTCGTTTACGAAAAATGGCGCAACTTGGTGCAGATGTCCCTAAATTAGCCTGCATGCCTCATAGTGCTACTGACGTTTTAACTCTTTTAGCAGCAACGACAGAAATGAATGCAGAAATTGCTAATCCCTTGATTACTATGGCTATGGGCGATATTGGTAAAGTTACTAGAGTAGCCGGTCAAGTTTTCGGTTCTAGTTTGTCCTTTGGTGCTGTTGGCAAAACTTCTGCACCAGGTCAGCTGTCGATTGCAGATTTGCGGAATGCGGAAAAGTATTTGGCAGTGGATTAAAATTGGCTCTTTGTCAAATCCTGTTGATAGAGCTTAAATGAATAGAATCAAGCAGCTAAAAAACTGCTTGGTTCTTTTTCTTTTACCTTGTTTTCTGCTAATCTAATCCTGGTTAGCAGATTGTGGAAGTTGGCGTAGCCAAAAGCTGTGCGCTCAATTTGTTTAATCTTGCGATTGAAGCCCTCTAAGCAGCCGTTGGAATAATTCAATGTTATCCCGTTAATTACTGCTTTCAGGTTATGCTTAAAAGTTAACAGGGTTTGATGCATTTGCCAGCCAACTTCTTCTTTAGCATGAATCACTTCTTTAATTGCCAGCGGATCTTTGGCAGCCAAAGCATCATAAAATGCCTGCAGCAGGTTGTAGGCATTAGTAAGCTCCGTGCTGCAGGCGATGCCTTCGTTGACTATCTGCTCTTGCGTCAGATTGTCTTTGTAGTGCCAATTGTAATGCGGATGAATTTGGTCGAGTGCCTGGTACTTCTTGAGATACAGTTTCCACGGTGATTTAAGCAGTTTGTATTCTCTGCTGGTCTTTTTGAATTTCTTCATGACCTGCACGCGCAGGGAGTTGAAGGAACGCGTAAGCATTTGTACCATGTGAAAGCGATCAAGCACAAGCTCAGCGTTGGGGAAGCATGCTCGCACAATGTCCTGATAGTAAAAATTCAGGTCCAGAGAAACTGTTTTGACGCCTTGCAAAGCCGCTGGCGCAAACTTTTTGAAGTAGGCAATAATTGCTTTTTTATAGCGTGTTCGGAGAATCTGAACCACCTCGTGTTTGTCGGCATCAAGACAAATAAAATGCAAGGTGCGGTCAACGCCTTTAAACTCGTCGAAGGCCAGATGCTCCGGCAAATAATCATAGCTGCTACTAAACTGATGCGAGCAAGAGCCCAGCACTCTTTGCACCGTATTGACAGAAACATTGTTTTCCCGGGCAATGCTGGTCATTGAGCGGTCTTCTGTTAAAGCACTGAGAATTTTGAGCTTAGAATGCTGGGAAATACAGCAGTATTTGCCTACCAGGTCAGATTGAGCCATTGAGCGTTTATTGCAGGTGCGACACCAGACTCTCTGCTTAAAAAGTCTAATAATGACTGGCTGACTGGCATTGGCAGCAGGATAGCGGATTTCGGTTTTCAAACGGCCATTGTGCCGCAGCTCCTGTGAGCCACAAAAGGGACAACTGGGCTGCAATAAGACAGCTTGGTAAACCTTCTGCTTATAGCCGTTAGCCAAACGGAAGAAATAATCTTCAAAAACAATGTTTTGATCTTTAATATCAAGAGCAAATTTAATATAATTATTAAAAGAGGACATAATTCAAACCTTCTATAAAATATTGGGTGAAGTTAATATTTTATTACAAGAAGCAAGAGGAAGATGTCCTCCTTTTTTATGCAATAAAAAACCTATTAACAGCTTACCACATGGATAAGTCATCAACAGGATAAATTATAGAGCCTTAAAATTAATATAATAATAGTATTAAAAAGCTAACTTTATATTCTGATAAAGTTAGCTTTTTGTGTACAAATTTTATTTTGAATAGTAAAAATTGAAATAACTAAGACGGTTTATATAATAAGATTTTTTATTTTATTTTATATGTAACTAGGTAATATTATAATGTCTATTTTTTGTGAGACAGTACAAGAGTACAATTATCAAGAGAAGTAATTTGAAAGCATATTCAAACTTTAAATGATAAAATGTTTAGAGCAAAAGAATACTATTTTATTGTAAATCATTAAACTTTTAAAATAAATGTAAGGAGAGATCATCAGTTGGCTACAATTCGTGATGTTGCGAAAGAAGCAGGTGTGTCTTTAGGTACTGTTTCGCGCTATTTGAATGGATATACTCTAAAAAAAACAAATATGGATAAAATTGCTGCAGCTATTAAGAAACTTGGTTTCAAGCAAAATTATTTAGCAAAGGGCTTAAAAACAAAGAAAAGTCATGCAATAGGTGTTGTGGTAAATGCTTTAACAGATATTTTTGCTGCATCCATAGTCACTTCTTTAGAGGACTTTTTGGAAAAAAATAACTATGAGTTAATAATTGCTGATTATAAAAACAATATAAAATTGCTAAACGAAAAGCTTAAATTTCTGTACTCAAGAAATGTAGATGGCATCGTTCTTTTTCATGTTGAACAAGCAGTGCCCATATTAAAAGAATTCAGGAAGAAAAAAATCCCAGTAGTAGCTGTTGATACTCCCATATCTGGGTTTGAGTGCGATACGGTACTGCTGGATAATTATCATGCTTCAGTTGAAGCTGTCAAATCCCTCTATGAAATAGGTCACAGACAAATTGGCATTATTTCGGGTGGCCAACAAGGGTATGTTGGCTCTGAAAGATTGCGCGGTTATGTTGCTGCAATGAAAAAATACGGTATTTTTGATCGCGAGTTAATAGTAGGTGGAAGTTCATTTAAAGATTCAAGCTATGATGCTACTTTAGATTTACTTAAAAATAATCACCAAATAACCGCACTATATTCTACAAATTATTATATGACAATAGGTGCGATTCAAGCAATAAATGAGTTGAATCTCAGAATTCCTGCGGATATTTCATTTATTGGCTTTGATGACTATGATATTTCTACAGTAATAAAACCCCAGTTAACCGTTGTAGCACAGCCAGTCGCAAAAATCGGCCGAGAAATTGGGAAAATAATTATACAAAAAATTACTAATCCGGCTGACTTAAACTACCAAACCAAGTTTTTTAAAGCCAAAATTGTTTGGCGAGATTCTGTCATAAATAAAAACTTTTAAGAAAGCGATTGCAATTAATTTCTAAAAGTAATATTATTATTGTGTAATTGAACCGGTTCAATTATTAAAAGCTTTTTATTGTTTAGATACATTTAGGGTTCATTTTCGTAATATATATTATTCTGCTTTAGTGAACATTATATTTTATTATAAAAATGAACCGGTTTAAAAAAGTTTTGTTTATTTAAGTAAGGAGAAATTTTATGGATGACAAAAGTGTTATTCAGCAGAGTAAAAAACTAATGATAGCGATCATGGGTATTTCTCTGGTTTTATCTACTTCAGGAGCTATTAGTGGTACTATTCCTTTAATGGAAAAGCATTTTGCTAACATGCCAACTTCTACTGTAGAGCTGATTGTCACTATTCCGAGCTTCTCTGGAATTTTTATTCCGTTGCTTGCTGGGTTTATTGAAAAAGTTACTGGTAAAAAACTGTTGGCATTGCTGGGATTAGGTATCACTGCAATTTGTGGTGTTATTCCAGTATTTACCGGTAATTATTGGTTAATTTTATTTTCCAGAATAATGGTAGGAGTAGGGATCTCTCTTCTTACTCCATTAAGTGTTTCATATATCACTGATATTTATGAAGAGAAAAGAGCTAATGAGCTTTTAGGTTACAGAAATTCTTTTATTAATATTGGTAGTACCGTTTTACTCTTTTTAGCTGGTTATTTAATAAAAATTGGTTGGCATTCTGCTTACTGGGTATTTGCTCTAGCTGTTATTCCGTTCATAATGACGCTGGTTTGGATACCTAAGCGTTTTGATAACTATAGTGTTACTGTGGGCGAAGATGTCGATCAGCAAAAGATTAAGCAGACAACTAATTGGCAAATAATTGGCTATGCGGTTTTGTTTGGCATTATGCAAATTAGTTATATGGGAATTAGTCTTAAAATTCCAAGCTACATTGTTAATAATCATATTGGTGATAGTAGTACAGGAAGCTTTATCTTAAGCTTATTACCAATTGCAGCTATTGTTTCAGGATTGCTCTATAAATACATTTATCATGTCTGGCAGAAAAATACTACCGCGTTTAGTGCTACCATTGCTGGTCTTGCATTAGGAGCTACACTATTTTTACGCAATTCATACTTAATTGGCGCTTGCATTATGATTTCCGGCTTTTTCTGGGGCATTATGAATCCTCATATGACTGAATTGTTTGCCCTTAGTTCGCCAAAAGGTTCAATGACGTTGAGCACTTCCATAGTTATCTTTGGAATTAATATCGGTGGAACGTTTGCTCCATTTATCTTCCAATTTTTAGGAGCTTTATTCCATAATTATAGCCCTGAAATGGGTCTGATTATTTCAGCAATTATTTGGATTATTTTTGGTGTGGTATTTTTGATTGTAAATTTGATGTTAGCAAATAAAGCTAAAGGAGACAATAAAGATGCGTAAAAGAACTGTTCACTTGGATTTTCACACTAGTCCATATGTTAAAGTTGGTGAAAAATTTGACAGTCATGAGTTTGCTCAAACCTTAAAAAAAGCTCATGTCAACTCTATTACCTGTTTTGCTCGGGATCATCATGGGTATCTCTGGTATAATTCTAAAAATCATCCTGAAATGATTCATCCAGGATTAGTCAATCATAACTTGCTTGCAGAACAAATTAAAGCTTGTCATGAGGTAGGAATAAAAGTTCCTATTTATTCTACCTGTCAATGGGATGAATATTGCATGTTAAATCACCCAGAATGGCTCTGCCGAGATCCTGAAGGCAATAGAATTAATATGGGTGATGAAAAGCCTAATTTTAATGATGTTTTATGTTTAAATAGCGATTATCGTCATTATTTGTTCGACCATGTTAACGATGTGATAGACAGTATTGGAGCAGAGAACATTGATGGTTTCTTCTTTGATATTTTTTTCCTAGTGCCATGCGATTGCAAACATTGCAGAAAAGAAATGGCTCGTCTAGGTATCGACCACACAATTGAAAGTGAACGTGTGCGGTATTGTCATTTAATGCTAAAAGAGTTTAAACGTGAAATGACCAGTCTAATTCATAAACGAGTTAAGAATGCTACTATTTTTTATAATGGTTCTCATGTTGGACCTTATATTAAAACTTCACTGCGTTACTACTCACATCTTGAAATAGAGAGTCTTCCTGGTGGAAACTGGGGCTACGATAATTTTCCTCTAGTGGATAGATATGCTAGGACCTTGGGTAAGGACATTATCGGTATGACTGGAAAGTTTCATACATCCTGGGGTGATTTTCAATCCTTTAAAAATAAAGAAGCTTTGGAATATGAAGTTTTTCAAATGCTGTCTTTTGGTGCAGGGTGTTCAATTGGTGACCAATTACATCCTAGTGGTCAATTATCTCCTGCTACCTATGAATTAATTGGCCATGTGTATAAGACTGTAGAACAACTAGAACCAGAACTTGAAAATACGAAGCCTTTAGCAGAAATTGCTGTAGTTACTCCGGAAAGCATATGGGACAACGGTATGACTTTAGACGAATCCCTTATCGGAGCCAACCGAGTCCTCGACGAACTGGGATATCAATTTAATATCATAGACTTAGAAGCAGATTTTTCTCAATATAAATTGCTGATTCTGCCAGACAAAATTAAAGCTACACCAGAAAGTTTTGCCAAACTGCAAAATTATGTCAAAAACGGTGGCAAGGTGTTGTTGTCATACCAGTCAATGGATCAAGGAGTTTACAATGAAAACCCTCTGACTGGTAATTTAATGGAAGGATACTCTTTCTGGGATCGCGATTATATTTATCCTAATTCACAAATAGGACATAATTTACCTCAAGAAGAACATGTTATGTATGAGCAGGGAATGGCTGTTGAACCAATTAGCTCAAAAGTTATTTTGGAAACACGTGAACCTTACTTTAACCGTGAAGGTAAATATTATTACGGCCATAAACATGCTCCTTCCACAGGCAAAAAAGGTGTACCAGCAGCTACTCTGAAAGGAAACTGCATTTACTTTTCGCATCCTGTTTTCAAGATTTATCGTGACTATGCTCCTCGGTGGGTAAAGGAAATCATCTCTGATGCTTTGAACATATTACTTCCAGATCGGTATGTTGTTAAGCCAGAAGATAAACCAAGCCTGTCAGCACAGTTACATTACTCATCAAATAAAAATAAGTTTTTGTTACACCTATTAGACTATCCTCTAAAGAAAAATGCGGTTAATTTATATACTATTGATGAACGGACACAGTTGATAAATCAAAACTTTACAGTTTTAGTAGGAAACAGAAAAGTCAAAAAGGTCGAACTTATAAGGCAAAATCAAGAAATTGCTTTTCACCAAGATGATACCAAAATTAGCTTTACTGTTCCCAAAATTGACGGCTATGAAATTGTAAAAATACAATGTTAGGAGAAGTATATGAATAAAAATAATAATATTGAATGGTTCAAAAATGCTAAATATGGCATGATGATTCATTGGGGATTATATTCTCTTCTTGCTGGTGAATATGAAGGAAAATCTTCAAGTTATTATGCCGAATGGATTCAGTCTAAATTGCAAATACCTATTGTTAAGTACCGCCAACTTGCAACAGCTTTTAATCCAATTTATTTTGACGCTGATAAGATTGTCGCATTTGCTAAAAATTGTGGTATGAAGTACCTGGTAGTTACTACTAAACATCATGATGGTTTTGCAATGTATCATTCACAAGTTGACCCATACAATGTTTATGACGCGACACCTTTTCACAGGGATGTAATCGGAGAATTGGCAGAAGCTTGCCAAAAGGCAGGTTTGAAATTTGGTCTTTATTATTCACAAGACTTAGACTGGCATGAACCTAACGGTGGCGGCTACCTTTCAAATGATATCGAATCAGCTGGTACTACTTGGGATAACAGCTGGGATTTTCCACAGAAAAACAAGAACTTTGCTCAGTGTTTTAATGACAAAATCATACCTCAGATTAAGGAAATAATGAGTAATTACGGTGAGATAGCTACAGCCTGGTTTGATGTACCAATGACTTTGACTGAGGCTCAGAGTCAGGAAGTCTACGACACGGTGAAAAAACTGCAGCCAAACTGTTTAATCAATTCCCGTCTTGGTAATGGTAAATATGATTATGTTTCACTTGGTGACAATGAAATTCCAAGCGACAAAGAAGAAAACGAGCAAAATGTTGATTATAATTCAATTGAAGGATTTAAACCGTCTCCTTATGGTTTATATGAGACAGCTGGCACAGTTAATGATTCTTGGGGCTTTTCATACCGCGATCAAAATTGGAAATCTCCCGCAACAATTTACCAATACCGCAAACATTTAAATAGTTTAGGAATCAATTATCTTTTAAATGTTGGACTTGATGGCTTAGGCAGAATTCCTTTACCAGCCCAAGAAAATATTGCTGCTGCAGCAAAATTGGTTGAAAATTAATAAAATGTTTTAACAATGATATGACCTCCGAAATTAAGTCAGTTTCGGAGGTCGTATTTTTTAGTTATTTAATACAATAAAGGGAGTGCGTCCTAAATGGATGCGTTTAATTAATGAAAGTAACTTTGGATTTTTGGAATGAGATCTTCTCGTGCTAAAGCTTCTTTTTTTAACTTTTTCACCTAATCTAGTCAATAAGTATGTTTTTAGGTTTTCAAGATATTCTTTAGAAGGACTTGATAATTTTAATGAGAACGTTAGCTAAATAGTTTTCCTTTAATTTCATCAAAATTATAGTACTTTGATTTTTCAGCTTTTTCAGCTTATTTACTAGCTCAAGAGCAGTAGTAAATTCATCATATTCTTCGATATCTATGAGCGCAAATTTGCCATAGCCATTTTTGGTAAGAAAGACGGGATTATCTTTTTTAACTTTATTAAGGACTTTATTGTAATTTCTTAATTCTGAAACATGTTGAATTTGTAGCATAATTATCACTTCTTCTAACAAATATTGTTTCTTAATTTCTCATTACTCTATAGTATTGGCACTAACTAGTTATTAGGTATGGGATTCTATAAGTTTTTTAAATACTAAATATATACGGTAATATCTTGAGTATACTTCGGAATTTTTATGCTTGAAATTTACTACGGTATTGTTTAGGGGATAAATGCGCATATTTTTTAAACGTTTTAGAAAAATAGCTTGGACTGGTAAAACCTAATGAATTAGCAATATCAGATAAGCTCTTTTTTGAAAAAATAATCTGATTTTGTGCTTCAGTGATCCTTATTTCGTTTATGTATTGAACAATGGTTTTACCAGTTTCTTTTTTAAAAGTCGCACATAAATAATTTTTGGAGTAATTTAACTGCAAAGCCAGGTCCGTTAAATTGGTTCTGGAGTTTAAATGATGGTATACAAAGTCTTGAATGCTGTAAATTAACTTAAAGTGCGGATAGCCTTGGTTAATTCTAATATGTTTGATAAAAAGTTTACCTATATCGAGCATTATTTCATAATGATTTCCAATTGTACTTAAAGCCTCTACTTTTTGGATACATAAGTCACTTAAGTCATATGCGGCTTCGGGGCGCATCCCTCCCTGAATTGCAGCTCTGGTAAAAAGAGTTATTGATACTATCAATAGGTCCTTCTTTTCTCGTAAATCATTACCTTTAATCATTTTTCCAGGTGAACCGCTCGGAATAAAAGTTTTTAACTGTCTTTCAAATAAAGCAGGATTTCCCAGTTTAATAGCATTCATCATTGATTGCTCTTTTAAATAGTTTCCATGATCAGTATTAATTTCATTTTGCACTATTTTATTGTTTTTATTGTTACTAAGATATGCGTGTTTCAAGATGCTTATTGGCTGGTTAATAATAGGCTTCTTCTGATAAATACTAAAATAAAGTATCGTACTATACTCGATCAACAACTCGATATTTACTTCCGTGAAATTAGAGGTCGGGGTTTTCATGTTGTTTAAGTTGTGAGAACTAGACCAAAGCACAATGATATTATTTTGGGGCTTATCTAGATAAATGACGCTGAAGCTGTCTTGCTCTTGTGTAACATATAAATAAATAGTATTTATTTGACCTAATGGATTAATGTGATTCAAATATGACCTCGGAAAAACAGGGGTCAAACTATTTTGAAATTTTTTAATGATATGTTTTTTGTTATCAAATAAGAGTATTGGCAGCTTAAAAGCTGAACTAAAATGCTTTAATATGTACTTTAAATCATCCATTTTTTGAAAGCGCCTTCTTTAATAATAATATAATACAAAAAATATTAATATTGAGCAAATATTTCTGTGAAATTTTGACTATAGTTATTGCAGAATCTAAGTGCACTAGGATTGATCAGAATTAATATTTATTGGAAGGTGAAGATATTGATTAAAACAAGAAAAATAATGTTGATTATTGCACTATTGTTTTTAAATATTGTTGAACAAGCAGCTAGTGTTATTACTGCTACCATACCAGGTATGGCAAAGACTTTTAGTAATGTTTCTCTAACAAACGTAGAAATGTTAACGACTATTGTCTCAATGTTTGTGACAGTATTTGTACTAGTCAGTGGCGTAATTGTTAAAAAAATAGGACAAAAGCAAACAGCTCTGTTAGGTATGGTAATAGCAGCTGTGAGCTCAATTGTTCCTGCTTTTTCTAATTCATACATGGTAGTATTAGTTTCTCGTGCAGTTTTGGGTATAGGTATTGGTTTAGCTAACCCTTTAGCAATTAGTCTAATAGGGACCTTTTTCAAAGGTGATGAACGAGCAAAACTAATGGGCTGGCGCTCAGCCATTGCTGGTGTTGGTACGTCACTTATGACTTATTTTGCTGGACAATTGTTAAAAATTAGTTGGCATGCTTCGTATTTAGTTTATTTGTTATTTATTCCAGCTGTTATTCTGTTTGTCATTTTCGTACCTGTTCCTGAAAAGGAAGGTTACATAGACGAAGAAAATAATACTGAAACAGATGGTAAGAAATCAGATCAAAGTCAAACAGGAAAAGGACTACTTATTACTTTAATGTTCCTCATGTTTATGGCAATGGTTTGTTTTATGATTCTTTCAGTCAAATTACCAACCTTTTTAGTTCAAAACAAAATTGGTACTGCCCCTCAAGCAGCAACAGCTTGGAGTATTCATAATTTAGCTGGCTTATTAGGCGGAATGTGTTTCGGCTATTTATACAAACATTTAAGGCAATATTTATTACCAGCTGGCTTAGCCTTAGTCGGACTGGGTTTCATAATGATTGGTTTTACTAAAGTAATGGGCATAATTTATTTGTTAAATATTGTAACTGGTTTTGCTGCTTCTAATGTAACCCCGTATATTTTTAATCGTATAAGTGAAGTTGCTTTACCACAAAATGCGCCATTTTATACATCTTTAGCTTTAGTCGGATCTAATTTTGGCTCATTCATTTCGCCATATGCAGGTAGTTTTATTGGTAAAACTGGCAAGTTCGCTATTATTAATGCTGGAATAATATTAATTGCTTTGGCAGTAATTACATTAGTAGCATCTTTTAGAAAAGTAAAAACTGCAAATTAAGTATAAGGAGATAATTTCATGCATTTTCAAACAGGTAAAAAAATAGATTTTGACAGAAATAACAAGTTTTTGGATAAAGCTAAAGATGCACAAAAACCTTTGTTAACAGAAACGGTAGTACCGCAAAAACTGGTAACCGTTACTAAAGGCAAGGGCATAGACGGTATAACTATTGAAGCTTCAAATCAAAAGCTGGAGAATCTTAGTCACATTAAATTGGGCAAAGGAGATTCTATTATTTTAGATTTAGGCAATCATCATGTGGGCTACTTTAGCGTCGAAATTTCTTCTGTGGGTTCGCCAATGGATGCACCTTTATTTTTACACTTGGTTTTTGCTGAACAACCAATTGAGTTTGTAAAAATAACAGAACCGTATGATGGTGCACTCAGTAAATCCTGGCTTCAAGAAGACTATATCCATGTTGACCAACTCCCTACAGTTTTAAAATTAAATAGAAGATATTCATGCAGGTACATCAAACTAGAAGTAATCGATACTTCGCCTAAATGGAAAGTTGTATTCCATAATCCCACTTTTGAAGCTAAGAGTGCAGTTTCACTAGCCAATATAGCAACTTTTAAAACAGATGATGACCAATTAAATAAAATTATTGCAGTAAGTGCAAAAACTTTGCAGGACTGTATGCAAGATGTTTTTGAAGATGGTCCCAAAAGGGATCGAAGGCTCTGGCTGGGTGATTTGCGCTTGCAGGCATTAGCAAATTATGCTTCCTTTAATGATCAAAACTTAGTAAAGCGGTGTTTATATTTATTTGGAGCTTTGCCGACCAGTAGTGGCAGAATTACCAGCAATTTATTTACAGGTTCAGAACCTATTCCTGATGATACTTTCTTATATGATTATGGTTTATTTTTCATTTCAACTTTGTTTGATTACTATCAACAATACCATGACAAAGAAACTGTCAAAGATCTATTTCTTCCAGCTAAACGGGAATTGGCACAAGC
This sequence comes from Lactobacillus sp. IBH004, assembly GCF_026185255.2. NCBI lineage: Bacteria > Bacillati > Bacillota > Bacilli > Lactobacillales > Lactobacillaceae > Lactobacillus > Lactobacillus sp. IBH004. Next base: position 141,049 of record NZ_CP110217.2, read on the forward strand.
ACTGCTTTATTTAAATAAGCAAAATTTAGTTGAGCTAAAATCAGATTGGCCAATATATGTTGATTCTGGCAATAACTTTGATAAATCAACTTGTGCAACTGCTATTTTGATTTATGCACTTAAGCAGTTCATTTCTTTGGGTCAAGTTGTTAATGAAGATATGACAGACTATACTAGAAAACTACAAGATATCGTAGAAGCTGTTCTTAATAATTTATATGATAAAAAAACTGGCTTTTTTGTTAGTGGTAAAAATAAAGAAATTAACGTAGCAAGTCAAGTTTGGATGGTATTAGCTCACATTTTAACTGATGAAAAAAACCAGCAACTTATGGCTGCAAGTATGAAAAAGTTTTATCCGTTTAAAGATATTACTACACCATATATGTATCATCATATTGTCGCAGCGCTTTTTGAATCAAGTAATAATGAGCTGGCTATAAATTTAATTAAGAAATATTGGGGTGGCATGCTTGACTTAGGTGCAGATACTTTTTGGGAAGCCTTTAAGCCAGATGATCTAGACTTTTCGCCATATAATAATTTAGCAATAAACAGTTATTGTCATGCGTGGAGTTGCACACCAATTTACTTGTTAAAGAAGTATTATAAGTAAGATAAAAGATGGGAAAGGTAATATGTGTAAATATCTTAGTATAGATATAGGCGGCACGAATATTAAATTTGGCTTATTTGATAAGTCAGGAAATTTAATAACAAAAGATTATACTAGTACACCCGATAATATTTCTGATTTTGTCAAAACACTTGATAAGGTTGTGAAAAAATATTTGGTTAACATTAAAGGAATTGCCGTCAGTGTCCCAGGTAAAGTTGATTCTAAAACCGGAATTGTATATCATGGGGGCTCGCTACACTATCTTGATCAATTTAATTTTAAACACATATTAGGAAATAAATATCATGTTCCAGTTGAAGTAGAAAACGATGGACGAGCTGCAACTTTAGCTGAAATATGGCGCGGTAGTATGCATAATATAACTAATGGCGCGGTAATTATTTTAGGCACTGGCGTTGGTGGCGGCATAATAGTAAATGGCAAAATTTTGCGCGGTTTTCATGATCAAGCTGGAGAAATAAGTTTTATTACTTTAGGAAGAGCTATTGATCAAAATAATATTGTTGGTAAGTTATGTTCTGCTTTAAATATGATTGAAAAATGTGCAGAATATAAAAATTTATCCAATATTGATGATGGTAAAAAAGTTTTTGAGGCTATCAATAACAAGGATCCGGTGATTTGGACTATATTTAAAAACTATTGTGCAGCCATTGCGACTACTATCTTAAATATACATAGCGTGATTGATATTCAAAGAGTAGCAATTGGCGGGGGCATTAGTAATCAGCCAGTTTTGCTTAGGCAAATAAAAGTAGAATTATTAACTGCTGTTGAAAAATCTCCCAAAATTGCTAATAACATCGAACTACCGGAAATCGTAACTACCACTTTTTTGAGCGACGCTAACTTATATGGAGGTTTATATAATTTTTTGAATCAGCAGACGGAGTATAAAGATAATGAATTATAATAACTTTCCTAAAAACTTTCTTTGGGGTGGTGCTACTGCAGCATCTCAGATTGAGGGTGCATATTTAGAAAATGGTAGAAAGCCTTCAACGGTTGATGCAATGCCTGGAGGAAAAAATAGATTAAAAATAGTTAATCGTAACGATTTTAACTGGCAAATAGATGAAAAGAACTATCAATATCCCAATCATTTTGGTATTGACCACTATCACAGATATCAAGAAGACATTCGTTTATTTAAAGAAATGGGCTTTAAATGTTATCGTTTTTCTATTTCATGGAGTCGCGTTTTTCCTAATGGTGATGAAGAAAAACCTAATAATGCAGGGTTGCAGTTTTATGATAACTTAATAGATGAGTGTTTAAAATATCAGATTGAGCCAGTTATTACACTTTCTCATTATGAGATTCCTTTAAACTTGATTAAGAAGTTAAATAGCTGGGCGAACAAAAAAATGATTGACTATTTTGTTAAGTTTGCACAGGTGATTTTGTCCAGGTACGCAAATAAGGTAAAGTATTTTATTACTTTTAATGAAATTAATTCTGCATTGCATTTTCCAGTTCTTTCTCAGGCTCTAATACCACGTACTGGATCTAAAAACTTTAAGAATGTTTTTCAAGCATGGCATAACCAATTTGTAGCAAGTGCCAGAATAGTTAAGTTTGCACACCGATTGGCTCCAGAAATTAAAATGGGATGCATGATTCTTTCTACCGCTAATTATTCTTACGACTGCAATCCAGAAAATCAGCTGGTAACTTTACACAGAGAGCAAGATTTTAATTTCTTTTGCTCAGATGTTCAGGTAAGAGGGTATTATCCTAGTTATACGCACAGGTTTTTACAGGATTATGGTTTGACAGAGAAAAATATTGACTGGACAAAAACTGAATTTAAAGAAATTGCTGACGGAACAGTTGATTTTATTTCTTTAAGCTACTACCAATCTAATACTATCGATAAGATTAACAAGCGAGAAATTGTGCCAGGAAATCTAATCCAAAGTGTTAAAAATCCGTTTTTAACTGTTACTCAATGGGGTTGGCAAATAGATCCAATAGGCTTGCGCGTGATTTTAGACAAACTATATGATCGATACCAAAAACCGCTCTTTATCGTTGAAAATGGTGTCGGAGCTAAAGATAAAGTAACTGTACAAAATAAAATTTATGACGATTACAGAATCGATTATCTCAAAAAACATATTGAAGCAATTAGTGGTGCAATTTATGATGGTGCTCAAGTAATTGGTTATACTCCTTGGGGCTGTATTGATTTAGTGAGTTCGTCAACAGGAGAAATGAGTAAACGATATGGACTTATTTATGTTGATCTGCATGATGACGGCAGTGGTTCATGCAAAAGGTTAAAAAAGAAATCATTTTATTGGTACAAGAGGGTGATCCAGAGTAACGGTAATAATTTATCAGAAAAAGACATAGATTATTAAATTATTAATCATCAAAAAAGCAGGCATACAAACATATGCCTGCTTTTTACTATTTATGTTAATTAATCTTCGTAAGTACCGACTTTTTTCAACTTACCCAAGACACTTTCACCGTGAGGTGATTGTCCTATTGCAACAGTTAAATCACGGCCGGCTAGATTGCCATGGTGCTCACCATCAGTCCAGTGCGGATTACCAGTTACATCATAAACAACACCTTTAATAGCAACATAGGCTGGATTGCCATTTTTGCCATCATATTTTGCTAAAGACTCTTTTGTGAATTTTTCCATTGGAAATATCCCCTTTCCAAATACACTTACTAATTGTCACCTCAATTATAGTCGCAAAAAAATCACAAGTCTAACCTTTATTTTGATTTTTTTGATAGTTGAAACGCCAGCCAGCAATATCCCAGGGGGTAAAAGTCAGATCCAACTTACGCTGGTAAGCCTTTTCATAAGCTGCAACTTTTTGCTGATAATCACATGCCATCATCTTCTTAGAATTTTCATTGGCACTCAGTTTAACGTCTGGAAAAATTGGTGGTAAAACATGGACTACATATTTTGTTTGATAAAAATTAGGATGATCTTTTTCTAGTTTATCGATTGTCTGGATTTCAATAAAAGTAGAAATGACTGGGACATTTTGCTTAGCCGCAAAATAGTACGCGCCCCGTTTTAATTCACGGGGTTTGCGGTAATTCCACCACATTTCCTGTTCAGGATAAATTAAAACCCAGTTGTTTTGCTCTAAAGCATCATGCAGGTGATTCGGGAACTCGTTACCAACATAGCTGGGAGTTTCTATTAAGGGAATAGTGCCCACATAGTTCATTAAATAGCATAAAATTCCCGGTAATTTCAAATTAGTATCTTCAATGGCAATTGTTAATGAATGATGAGCTTTATTAGCTAAATGTTTAATTGGCAGGGAGTCAATTTGATTAAAATGATTGGCCGTAATAATTGCCCCGCCTTGAGGTAAATCAGCCAGGTTTTCGAGTCCGGTAAATGTGGTCGATGATGTCAAAATACGCATCAAAGTATTGAAAAGCAAGTGACCAATTCGATCATTTATTTTTCCCTTGACAGTTTTTTGTTCATGCCAAAAATTGTTGACTAATTCTTTACTCTCTTTGAGGGATAATACAGGGTCACCAATTTCGACTTTGGCATGCCAATCCCTTTTGGCAACAGCTTCTTTAATATTTTGAATTACTTGTTCACGATTGTCACCGATAATCATAAACTAACAGGTCCTTGTTTTTTTACATTAGCCCAGTTATGAGGGTCATTAATGGTTTTGTCTTCTTTGGCTAGCATATGATCCAATTTGTGCCGGTCTTCATCACGCTGTTTATCAGTATAATTATTTAATTCTGCTAACAAATCATTGTAAAACTTAGTTTCTTTGGCACTGTTCCAAAAATATTCTTCATACTGCACATTTTGAAAATGCCACGGTTTAAAGAAAAGATTATAGTGAATTAAACTGGGATTAGCTAGGGGCTCAGTATTATCATTTGGCATTGCGTCCCATTTGGGATCTAAATGTAAAATTCTCTTGTCGCCAATTTCATTTAAGTAGTCTTGATCAGGAGCAATACAGTCAAAATGATATTTTTTGAGTAAACTCATAAAATGGTCAATAAAGTGTTCGTCGCGAAAGGCTTTGCAGTTTAAAACCAGCATTCCGGAATTGATATATTTTTTCGGATCAAGAACTAACACTTCTTTAATATACTTAACCATTTTTGTCACATATTGAATTGATGAGTCTGTACAAGCGGCAAAGAGGTGACTACCTAGCTTAGTATCATACAGTCTGCCAATATCATCGTTAACGATTGTGTCACTGTCGATATAAATAGCCTTATCGTATTGTGGAAACAGGTCAGGAATAAACAAGCGGTAGAAAATGGACATGGTAAAAAAGTCAGCCCGCAAAAAGTTTTCGGTACGATTCTGAATAGGGGCAACTATTTCATCATTAATATTAAAAAACTTAATGTGAACATTGCTGGTACCTATTTCTTGTAGGTCCTGTTTATGCTGTGCAGTTAAATCCTGACTTAAAAAATAAACTGTATAATCTTTATCAGTAGAGGAATTTTTAACCAAAGAATTGAGCGATACTGCCGCGTATTTTGTAAAGTCATCACTGATAGCATAAAAAACTGGAATTGTCATGTTGTTATTTTCTCCAAACGTTATTTTTTTATTAAATTGCTTTTAACATTAAGATAATTAGTCAAAATGTCATCATATTCATGCAATTTTAGCACTTTATGTACACGTTGAACATCCCATGGCTTAACCGTCAAGGTATGAAAGACGGGCCAAAAGCGAAAACTGGTAGTAAAGTGCTGGATCACAGTGTCTGGCTGCAATTTATACTGTTCATTATAGCGCCTGGGAGCAATTTTCTTTTCTCGTGCATAACGGTTAAGCGCAGTTTGATCCGGCATTAAAACTGTTCTGGTTTGTAAAAGATGTCGAATGCGGGCAAATAAGTTAGTTTTCCTGATTTCAGGCAAGTTAAGCAGCAAAACGCCGGAATTAACGTAATCAAACACTTTGTGTTCGTGCAAGTTGTGGAAAAAGAAGCGCCCCCAGTAATCAAGGACACCAACAAGTTCAGTGCCAGTTAAATCTTGCTGGTAAAAGTTGACTAAGCTGCGTCTGACAATCACGTCAGCATCAAGATATAATATTTTATTTGGCAGCTGCGGTATTTCATCCGCAAAAAGTCTGAGCATAGCATAGGGAGTAAAATGAGTACTCATATTTGCTATGAGAGGTTCTCTGACAAATAAACCAGTACAGTCCATCAATTTTAAAGTGTTTTGGGGATTTTGCTTTACTAAGAGTGATTTGAGGTAATCAGCCGCTTGCTTACTAAAAGGCTGAAATTTTTTATGATAACTTTGAGTATACATTGTTAGGATGTATATATGGAGTTCTTGGGCACCACTGTTTTTCAATAATGAAAGAGTAGCGATAAGAATGCCATCCTCGGCGTTATGGTCACCGCAAAAAAGAATATTCATTGAGAACTCCTTAGTTTATTTTTTGGTACGTACAATATTCATAATTACTTTTTAAGGCTCGTTTTTGCATTGTTTGATAAATTTCCTGGTGCAGCTTTTCTTGTGCCCGCTTTTTACCAATGTGTGAATCTGGGTAAAAAGGGCCATCGAGATACACAATTATGCGCGGCCTTTTACCCCATTTGGGCTTAGTATAAGTTGTAGTCATAGTAAAACTGGCTACGTCAAGTGTAACGGGAAAGTGCATACTGGTTGCAGGAAAAGGCCTGATTTTAGTGTAATAGGGCCAAACGTGAGCTTCAGGATAGATGACAACTACTTTTTTAGCCTTAATAACGGTAGCTACTGCCTTAATTAGTTTACCAGATTGCTGTAAGTTCTGACCCACAGGAAGCCCAAAATAAGGCAAAACCAGTTTGCCTAACACAGGGATGCCCCAATTTGATTGTGCCCCAATTGCATAATAATTTTTGGTTGGAATAATGTTAAGCGGCAAAACCACGTCACCAAAGGCTTGGGTATGGTTGCCATAGATAAAGTAGCCTTGATTTGCGGCAGCTTGCAGCTTATCCTTGCCAACTATCTTTACCCTTAAAACCAACTTAATATAGATTATACTAATTAAATGCCCTAATGAACGTACAATTTTTGCCCAGACTTTTCCACCTAAAGAATGGGGGAAAATATTATAGCTATTTGGCAAGTGATAATCCTGGCTCTGGCTAACTACCAAATCATCAGTTAAATGATGATAAAAGTATTTTTGCTTACCCATGAAACCCTTCTTTCGATAATGCCATCAAGTAATTCTATCATGAATCTTGTGAGATTAAAAAGGGGGCGATATAGGTTAGTTGTCATAACTTTATCTAGGCAATCTATCTTCACATACTTGCTTAATTTATTAATAGTTAAGCAAGTACTTACCCAAAATATTATAAGTAGGTAATTACTTGTCGATTAAATTAACTTTATGTACACAAAAAGAGCACATAATTGACATGTGCTCTTAAATTAACTGAAAATGAGTATAGATGTACTTTTACAAATACGAGGTTAAAATAATCCAATCAAACAACCAATAGTTATAATTACTACCATGATGATAATGACTTTAGTAGCTGTCATTTGTTTACTGGAAACAAGCCACCAGCCTAAAATAACCATAGCTAAAGGCAATAGTCCAGGGAAAATACCGTCTAGAACCGTTTGTAAAGGTTGCGATTTGCCACCTAAAGGAATTTTCGCCACTGTTTTTAAGACAATGGTATTTGCGGCTAATGCGCCCACGACCATTACACCTAAGATGTTAAAAGCATCGGTAATTTTTTTGGAATTTTCGCCCACAATAGTGTCGATTGCACCAACTCCCAGTTTATAACCACTATGAAATGCAATATAGGAAATTGTAGGTCCGATTATACCGTAGGCAATGATGTAAAATAATGGTCCGACAGGACTGCCACCCTTGGCTAGACTCATAGCAATTGATAATAGAATAGGAACAATAATTCCTTGAATAATTGAATCACCAATGCCGGCCAAAGGACCCATTAAAGTAGCTTTAATGTTAACTGGCATTTCTTCTGAAACGTCATTACCTAAAGCAATTTGTTCTTCTAGGGAAGCAACAATCCCATTAATAATTTGACCTGTTTGTGGTTCAGTATTGTAAAACATGGAATGACGTTCAAGTAGACGTCTTTTTTTCTCAGGATCATTTTTATAATATTTACGTGCAAAAGGTAAGTAAGAATATGCCCAGGCATGTCCCTGCAACTTTTCATAGCTCATTGAACTGAGGTGTGTAAAACCCCACCGATACCAAATTTGATTAAGTTCATGTTTTGATAGTAGCTTTTGTGGTTCAGTATTATTTTCTTTTGTAGCCATTTTTAACACCTCTCGTTAAAATAAGTCTTCATCTTCATATTCGTCATCATTATCAACCGCCTGTTCTGCATTATTTGCAGAGCTAGTAGCAGTTGAAGCACTGCTTTTACCAGTTGCCATGTAATACAGATATGCGACTAAAGCGGAAATAAAGACAATTGCAATCATGCTTAATTTGGCAAAAGCTAGTAAAACAAAGCCGACAAAGAAGAAAATAAAGTGTGATTTGTTTTTGATTACTATGCTCATTAACATTGCAATACCCAAGGCTGGCAAAACGCCGCCCAAAACCTGAATAATGTGGGTTACAATAGCGGGAATGCTGTTGATTAGCCAATTGACTAAACCTTTACCATAATAAATTGCCAGAAAAACTGGTACAGCACGTAAAAGGAAGGTAGTGATTTGTGGATAAACTAGATGGTTCAGGATGATACCGCGATCATCATTATTATGAGCGGCGTTTTCAGCGCGAGTGTTCCAGAAAGAATAAAGAGCCATTCTGCCGTTGTAGAAGATTAAGCCAAATGTCTGACCGATGAGAATGGCTAAGGTAACAGCGATTGCAGGATTTTTAGTAGTCGCCATTGCTAAGCCGATACCACCATAAGCTGCATAAGTAATTTCACTGTTAGTAGCACCTCCAGTTGACAGGTTAGCGATGAAAACTGCTTGTACAGCTAAGCCGCACAAAATACCATTTTTAATATCACCAAAGGCAAGACCGACTAGTAATCCGGCTACCAAAGGTCTACCAACAATGTAGAAGCCTCCAGTCATACCAAAGAGCCAAGGTGTTTCAATCGCTCCCAGATAACAGAAAATTCCTGTTAAAAGTGCGGGAAAAAATAAATTATTCATTTTTATTGCCTCCAAAAATTAGGACATAGAATCATATTTCTTTTTCATAGTTGACCAAGGCTTAATCTCATCATCAGGTAATAGCTGAAATTGAATATCAATACCATGCTTGGCAATATCTTCAAAAGCGTTATAGTCGTCTTGATCGATGGCTACTGTCCGTCCGAGTACCTTAGTTCCAGGACGGGTATTCATCGGGCCAACATTTAATACTTTGCCAAAGTCAACGCCCATGTCTGCCATTTGGGCAAAAGTCTTAGGGGAGTCGCTGATTAAGAAAAATTTCTTTTTAGATTCAATCCCCTTTTTGATTTTTTCGCCAGCTTCAGCAACCGTATAAATGCCAACTTTTAAGTCGTTAGCAGCAGCTTTTAATACCTTACGGCGCAACTTATCGTGGGCTATATTATCACCGACAACTAAAATGCCGTCCACAGGACGTGCTTTTGTCCAACGGGTCATAGTTTGGCCGTGGATTACCCGATCATCAATTCTTACTACTGAAATACTCATTATTACTACACCTTTCTTATTTTTCAAAATTCAATATCGTCATCATCATCTTGCTGGTCTTGAGCAACTGCAATACCATTGGTTCCTGCCTGTAGAACTGTCTGTACGGCTTCGTCAAGCGTTGTATTGTCAGATAACTGAGGGACAAGTTCTAAAAGCATTGGTAGATTCAGTCCACTGACCACTCGTATTCTTTCTGTATGAGCCAAGTAGTACTTAAAGGACTCATTGTATGGAGTTCCACCTTTTAAGTCTGCCAGAATTAAGACTGGTTCTGTTTCACCGTCAAGCAGCTCTTGTAGACGGTCACGATATGAACCAATTCCTCTTTCATCTAATGCAAGTATCATGATATGGTCTGATTTGCCGGCAATAAATTCAAAGCCAGAAGCGATGCCTTGTGCTAAATGTCCATGTGAAGTTAATAATATTTTCACTAAAATCACCCCTTTTGTAAATACATATTAATTTACAACACAATTATATGTAATCGCTTTATATAAGTCAAACACTATTTTTATAATAAAAAGTAAGCGGTTGACATTATCACTTTCTGTGGGTAAAATCAATTTATGTAAATACAAAAAGGAGAATAAAAATGAAGTATACAATAGATGATTTTGCGCGACTAATTGATCATACTAACTTACATGCGGATGCAACCGAAGAAGACATGAAAAAGCTTTGCGATGAAGCTAAAAAATATCATTTTAAGATGGTAGCAATTAATGAAGTTCAATCTGAATTTTGTGCCCAGCAACTAAAGGGGACGGATATTGATACTGGGGCTGCGATCAGTTTTCCTTTGGGCCAAACTACAATAACTTGTAAATTGGCAGAAACTAAAGATGCATTACAAAATGGTGCTAATGAAATCGATTATGTTGTTAATTTAACGCAAGTGCGAGCTCATAATTGGTCTTATATCGAAGATGAAATGACTCAAATGGTTAAACTTTGCCGTGACCATCATGTACCATGTAAGGTCATTTTTGAAACCTGCTACTTGACTAAGGCTGAAATTAAGCAGCTGGCCTTAATTGCTAAAAAGGTGAAACCAGATTTTGTCAAAACTTCAACTGGCTTTGGCACCGCTGGTGCAAAAGTAGAAGATGTTAAGCTAATGAAAGAAAATGTTGGTCCTGATGTCAAAGTCAAAGCAGCAGGCGGCATCCGTAATACTGATGATTTCCTGGCAATGATTGCAGCTGGGGCCGAACGTATAGGTACCAGTTCAGGTGTAAAGATTATTGAAACTCTTAAACAACGATTTGAAAAAGATGGTATCAACGCAATTGAAATTTAAATAAAAAGTCAGTGTAAAAAAAGTAACAGCTAACTCTTTACACTGGCTTTTTGCATGGTATATTATTTTTATAATGACATAATTAATAATGTGAAAGTGATGGAATAAATTGGCAGAAAAAGAACTCCCTAAATACCAAGTAATTGCCAATGATCTTTTGAATAAAATTCAAACTGGTTTTTACCCGCAAAATACAATTATTCCACCGGAAACTGCATTAGCGGATAAATATCAGGTGAGCAGGCCAACAATGCGGCAAGCAATTTCATTGTTAGTTAATCAAGGTTATCTGGAGCGAAAGCGTAAGCGAGGGACACTAGTTAAAAAAGTTAAGATTGAGCAAGAATTTACCCATTTGATTGAAAGCTATAGCGCAGAAATGAGTGCTAAGGGTATCTACCCTAAAACTAATTTGCTATATTTTGATGAAGAAAAAGCGACACCCGAAGTAAGCAAAAATCTACAGCTGCCTGAGAAAGCACCGGTTTTTAAATTAGTGCGGCTGCGCTATGCCAATGATCAACCGATTGTTTTAGTTACAACTTATGTGCCTAAACAGAGGATACCTGAGTTGATTAATTATAATTTTGCCCAGGAATCTTTATATAGTACTCTTGAAAAGTATCATTTAAAAGTTACGCGAGTAGTGAGGCGATTGGAAGTAATAGAAGCTGACGAAACTACCGCCAACTTATTAAACATTGCAGTTAATAAGCCGGTGTTCTACTTTCACACTCAAGGACTGACAAGGGATGAACGGCCAATTGAATATTCGATTGCTAAATATCGGGGAGATATTAACTCATTTATAATTGATGTTCAGCGCTAATTTGATACATTAAAAAAGTCTTACTTTGCCTGTGCAAGTCGAAGTAAGACTTCTTTTATTGAATTTTGATTGAGCCCACCGAGCTGATAGCAGTTAATTGGTTGGCACTGCCTTCATGCTTGTAAAAATGCTTGCCCATTCTACTGCCGTGAAAGTAGATTGAGCCAAGAGTAGTAGATAAATCATAATCAGTCTGATCATCTCTGTCGTCTAAAGTTTTTAGTGATCCGGCAGCTAGTTGAAAGTGGTTTTTTCCTTGTAAACCTTTGATCTTGACAGATCCAGCAGATAGATTTGCATTAGAATTCATCTTACACTGGTAGATATCTAAATTACCCGCATCTAAACGTATTTTAGTATCATTTTGAATCGTGACGTCCTGTAATTTTAAGGAACCAGCATTTGCTCTGACATCAAGTTTCTGCATATTCAGGCCACTCAAATTAAGTCTACCGGAAAAGTCGTTTATTCGTACCTCATTGAGCACGGCAGTCTGGGGAACGGTAATTGTCATTTTATATTCGGCTTTGCAAATATAAATTTTTTTCTGATGATTATGAGGATAATGAGGCTTTTGCTCACGAATAAAAAGAGTTTGTTCTGCCACACTAATTTTCATGCGCTCAGGATTAATGTCATGAGTTGATATATGAAAATCAGCGCCCACTTGAACAGTAACATTAGCAACATATGTTTTTGCATCTATGTTGCTAAAATTTTCCAAATCAATTTCTTGTGATTCTACTTTTTCATCTTCAAATTCTTGATCAAAGTCTCCGTCAATATGTATTTCCATAATTAAGCTATCTCTTATCTTTTAACACTAATTTAATTTTTCCTTATGATATCATGCTAGTTTAAGCTAGGCAATAAAAAATTAAACTTTGTATTTATTACTTTGATCTAGACAGTTAAAAAGAATTGAATTAATTTTAAAAATCAATCCAAATCTTTTTGCTTTATGCGGGTAATTAGCTGCAGATTATATAGAAGTTAAATCTATAAGAATGTCACCGTCACCACAGGGAACTTTGAGTAGAGACGCACCCCTCTTAATTTTTTAGCAAAATGTTTGTGATAGGTTATTACCGTGAATACAAGTTCATCCTCAGAAGAAATTGCCAACTGGTAACTGGCCTTAGATGGTCTACTCATTTATTGAATTTTGATTGAGCCCACCGAACTGATAGCAGTTAATTGGTTGGCACTGCCTTCATGCTTGTAAAAATGCTTGCCCATTCTATTACCATGAAAGTAGATCGATCCTAAAGTGGCAAATAAATCGTAATCTGTCTTATGCTCTTCATCATCTATCATTTTTAATGAACCAGCGGCTAGGTTAAAGTGGTTTTTCCCTTGCAAGCTTGTGACCCTGATAGTTCCAGCAGCCAGATTTGCATTAGAATTCATCTTGCAGTGATTGATGTATAAACTACCAGCGTCTAGCACCATTTCGGCTTTATTTTGGATCGTGATGTCCTGTAATTTTAAGGAACCAGCATTTGCTCTGACATCAAGTTTCTGCATATTAAATCCAGCTAGATCAATGTTGCCAGCAAAGTCAATTATCTGGACTTCATTGAGCTCTGCAGCTTGAGGTATGGTAATAGTTATTTTAGGTTTAATTTTGCGAATATAAACTTTTTTGTTAAAATGAGACTTTCGTGCACGAATAAAAAGGGTTTTCTCTACCACACGAATTTTTATCCGATCAGGATTAATGTCATAAGTTGATATATGAAAATCAGAGCCTACTTGAACAGAAACACCAGAGGCGGCTATTTCAACATCTATGTTGCTAAAATTTTCTAAATCAATTTCTTGTGATTCTACTTTTTCATCATGAGTTTCAAATTCTTGATCAAAGTCTCCGCCAATATGTATTTTCATGATTAATCTGTCCCTTATCTTTTTAACACTAATTTAATTTTTGCTTTATCTTATAATATCATGCTAGTTTAAGTGAAGCAATAAAAAATAAAGTATTAGATTTAGTCAACTAAAATAACCAATTAAAGAGACTTGGATTAATTTTAAAAATTAATCCAAGTCTTTTGCTTTATGAGTTTAATCAGCTGCAAGATGTATAGAAGTTAATTTATGAGAATGTCACCGTCACCACAAGAAACTTTGAGTAGAGGCGCACTCTTTAATTTTTTAGCAAAATGTTTGTGATAGTTATTACCATGCAATATAAGTTCATCCTCTGAAGAAGTTGTCAACTGGTAACTGATCTTAGGCGGTCTGCTCATTTGGAAATCTCCTTCACTTAAATTAAAGGAGCTGTCAGCCAATAATTTGGAATCATTGACTCTTACGTCACCATCACCCAAAGTTGCCTTAATTTTAAATTGACTATTCGTAATAGTTAAATCACCTTCATTAAAGTTTAAAGTACTATTCATTAAAATTGAATTATTAACTTTTAAATCACCGTCGACCAGGTCAAAATTGGCTTTGCGAGCTTTCACGTTTTCAGCACTGACATTACCATCTTCAAGCTGTAAGTTGAGGTCAGAAACAGTTAAGTTAGTCAAATGAATATTACCTTCAGAACATGATCCTGATATTTCTGTGATAGAGTCATCTGCCGGAACGGTAACATTTACCTGATAAGTCCCGTCCTCATAAGCATTATTGTCAGAAATGGTCAGCTGGTCGTCTTCAACTTTAGCACTAATCTTTTTGATATTAGGACCGCTGATAGTAACTTGAAAGTCGTTTCCTTTAGTGATTTGGATATTGGGCTCTTCGGCGTCAATATTAATCTTAGAAAATTTGCCTACATTAAAAGTACGTTTTTTGGCTACCACGTGGTGGGATTTTCTACTTCTTTGATTATGATTAAAAAAATTGCCAATATTAGTTGTCTGGCCCGAATGAATGTTATTGATATCTTCATTGCCGCCTTTGGCATGGCCAAAAATAAATAAAATTATGCCAATAATGACGATCAGCCCGCTAATTTGGTAAAACTTTTTCATTGCTCTCCTCCTTGTTTGGGCTACGTTTTTTTGAATAGGTGCTACTTACCAAGAAAGCATCTATGTAAATTACTTGCCCACTAATTAATTAGAATATCGCCATCCATACTGGTAACTTTTAGTACAGGTTTATTTTTAACTTTTTTTGCAAAATGGTTGGAATGGTAAGAACCTTTAAACATGATTTTATCATCCGAATGGTTTGTCAATACATAGTTGATTTTAGGGGCGTTTGACATTAAAAAGTCGCCGTCATTCAATATAACTGAGCTATTATTTAGTATTTGAGAGTCGCTAATTTTAACATCGCCATCATTTAGTTTTAGTGAACTACGTGAAAAAGTCGATTGATTTACTTTGAGGTCACCGTCATTTGAATTTAGGTCAAGGTTTTTTGCAGTAAGCTTATTAAGCAAAACGTCGCCATCTTCTATTGTCAAATTGATGTGGGGAACATTTAAACTGTTGATATAAAAATCGCCTTCTTCACAAAAACCAGTTATCTTTTTCACTGCGTTTTTAGCAGGAATATAAATGTCGACTGCATAATAACCATCGTTATAATGATGTTCTGGCTGATCCGAAATAGTGAGCTGATTGTTAGCGACATTGGTTTTTATTTTTTTGATGTCTGCTCCGTGCCCACCTCTAACTACCACTTTGAACTTGTTAATATCCTTAAGTGAAATTCGGATATCGGGTCTGTAACAGGCTAACTTAATACTGTCGAACTTATTCACGTAAAAAGTCTTGCTTTCATTATAATGAGTGCGTTTACCATTATAATCATGTGACGGGTTATCATTTAATCTAAATACGAGTAGTAGAATCAGCCCGATAAGCAGTATCACACCACCAATTTTATAAAACTTTTTCATTTTTATTTTTCCTTATCTGTATTTTTGTCAGAACTCGTCTGAAAGTAATTTTTCTTAAGCAGGTTTTTACCTAAGTTTCTAATAATTTGGGTACACTTGGCAATCAAAATTTTGCCCAGTTTGATAATAAACGGCATTAACAGTAGGATGACGCCGATACAAATTAACGATTTACCTAAGTAAACGTAGCCTGTTGGCCAATCACTGGTGAATAGGAGAGATAGTGACTTCAGGAAGTTTAAACCACCACCAACAAAAAAGTTAAACAAAAATCTTATTAAAGCAAAAAGTAAGCCAAAGAAAATTGCCAGTAAAAAGAAAATTACGAATAAAATTACCAAAATAAGCGGGATGCCGATTGGTGCAGCACAAATACCCAATAATATATACCAGCTGGCCTTTAAGTTTGACTTAGGAGTTTCTGTTTTGGCAGGTGCTGAATCATCTTTAGTTGAATAATCAGCTAAAATATTGATTGCCAGCTGTTTAGGAGTTCCTAATTCCGCCTCAATTGTAGAACGTCTGACGAAGTCGCCATCTAATAAAAATTCACGGTAAAATTCAACGACATCTTCACGGTCTTTTGCAGGTAAATCGACTAAGTTTTGTTCAAGTTCGGCAATATAATCAGCAATTACTTTGGTCATTTTGTCCTCCTAATACTTGATTAACTTTTGCACTAAAATCTAGCCATTCATCTTGAATTGAGTTTAGCATCGTTATTCCTTCAGCAGTAATATGGTAGTAGCGCCGGTTTCGCCCCTGATAAGGCTCATCATAAGTTGTTAAGCAGTTATCCTTTTTTAGTCTTCGTAAAACAGGGTAAATAGTTGACTCGGAGATAGAGAAAATCTTTTGCACATTTTGTGTCAAAGCGTAGCCATACAGATCATCTTGTTTTAGAAAAGCTAAAACCGCACCATCTAGCAAACGAGTTGGTATTTGGATTGCCATGCTTTGCCTCCCCTAATATTATATGTTATATAATATTTTAATTTAGGCCGCAGAAATTAGCAAGTACTAAACCGTAACTTTTTATAAATATACCGAAAAATGAACAATTGACCTTTCTTAAAAAGTTAGAACAAAAAATAACCGTCTCTGTGCTGGCATACTTTGGCGGTTATTAATTTGGCTCTATAATTTATCCTGTTGATGACTTATCCATGTGGTAAGCTGTTAAGTTTACCTGTTACATTATTATATGTAACCCACACATATGATGATGACTTAATAGCTAAAGCGGATGAGGTTATTCGATTTTAAAATGTTGTAGTAGTGCAGCTTTTAGAGGAAGCTTTATAGCTTGAATAAAATAGAAAAAACCTGATAAGCACAAAGTTATCAGGTTTTGGGTCAGTAGTAGTTCTGACTAGAATTCAAATTTATGATCAAAGTGGAGAAACACGTTAACTTTTGTCAATAAGAGCAATACAAAAATATATGTGATGGTAAATTGATTAGACAATATCTTTTTAACAGATGTATTTCTAACTGATGATAATATCTCCATCTCTTGAAATTGCTGTTAAGGAATCACTTTGTGTGTTTTGGCTATTAAAGCTGTTGCCAATATTGGAATGGTGATAAATGATGTCCCCATCACTTGTTTTTAATTGTACGCTGATCTCGTGAGCAAGATGGCTTAGCCTCAAATCACCGTCTGCAGTTTTAACAATGTTTTGGTTAGTAAGCTGACTGCGCTCAATCTTAATATCCCCGTCTTTTGCTTCTAGGTTGAGGTTAGCGTGACATTGGTTAATTTCTACATCGCCATCACCTGTTTTGACGACAATTTGCTTAAGAATACTGCGTTTAAAACTGACATCTCCGTCATGAACTCTGCTTGCTAACTGAGCAATTTTTGACTGGGTGACAAAGAAGTCAGAGTCTCTGCCAGAAAAGGTTAGTTGGTCTGAGACTTGAACGTTATTTAAGTATAAATCTCCATCATGCAAGTCAAGTACAATATTATTAAGACTGAGATTTTGTAACATAACGTCACCATCGCGGTTATGTCCACTAATTTCAGTTAGCGAATCTACATTAGGAACGGTAATTTCTACGCGACTGGCATTGGTAAGTCTGTTGAACATAAGCACATGAGTTTTTTGTTCAGTGGGAAACTCTTTAACTACTAATGTCTGCTTAACTAAATCTATTTGTATTGGCCGACTACTATAATCTGCCACTACTATTTGAAATTGCTGACCTTGACGAATCACTACATCAGTGTCCAACACTTCCAGTTTTACTTCACTAAAGCCTCCAGGAGCAATAGTACGCTCCTTGCGCGGATATTTTTTAACACGCAAGCCGTTAAAATAATTATCACTGGCATGCGGAGCATTAGCAGAAGATGTGGCTGCTATTAAAAACCTAACATAATCATGTTTAATTTGTTGGGCCAAACTGTCTGGAGTTCCTAATTCTCTGTTAATTTCTTCTTTTGTTTGAAAGTCACCATCAAGTAGAAAATCACGGTAAAAATCTAATGTGTATTTTTGCTCAGCTGTGGACAAAGTTGATAAATTAAGAGCTAACTTTGAGATGAAATTTTCAAATAGTGGATTCATCATTTTTCTCCTGTTACTAAAAACGTACTTTTCCTTTTATTATACGCTAAAAATTATGATAAAAATATTAAAATTACTTAAAATAAAAAATTATTTAGACCACAAAAATTGCCCAATGATCCGATCTACTTTGTAATTTTCATGTAATTTACTGTGTTGACCATTTGCGCCCTTAATTTCGATTTCATGATACTTGCCTTTGCCTCTTAGCAGGTACCGTAAAGATTGCGCTGAAACACAGCTGACATCATCATCTGAATTAGTACCGTCTTCTTTATTACCAAAAATATTTAATATAGAAACATTATTGGGAAAACTATGACGGTGCATTAAAAAATATTTGTAGGATTGAGTCATGTACTTTGGCCGCCCATTTTTGAGCAGGTAATTATGATTGGGTTCCTCATCTATGCCAATGATGCCATTAAAGGGTGCACCAAGATTAACTTGCTTTTTTAATCGCGGTAAGTTACTATCT
Organism: Lactobacillus sp. IBH004; assembly: GCF_026185255.2. Lineage (NCBI taxonomy): Bacteria > Bacillati > Bacillota > Bacilli > Lactobacillales > Lactobacillaceae > Lactobacillus > Lactobacillus sp. IBH004. The sequence continues at coordinate 159,428 of NZ_CP110217.2, forward strand.
TTACCATATTTTAGCTGGTAGGCAAGTGTCATAATGTTTCCCATAGAATGAGCTACGGTATTATATTGCTTAATATGGTATTTTTGCTTTAAACATAATATCAGGTTGTAAAACCACTCACGTGTCGTATAATAGTTGCTGTTTTTATTATCTTGCAAAATTACTTGAATAAGCGGTCTTTTAGTTTTACGGGGCCAATTGCCTTGTAATTCAACTTTACCTGCAGGAGAAATTTTAGCTGTTAAAACTTTGTGTGCACCATTATGGCGTTCGGCATAAGCGATCATCCCGGCAGTTGAATGAACGCCAGCACCATAGCCATGCAAATAAATGGTAGGCGTAGCTTTAAAATGAGCTTTTTCCGTATTGGCGGAACTGACTTCATCCGTAGCCGTATGCGAATTTTTTTGTTCAAAAGCATGAAACAGAACAATTGTAATTAACAGTAAACCTAAAATACTTAATCCTATTAACCATTTTTTCTTCATTAATATTGCCTACTTTGATCATTTATGTATTAATTATATCTTATATATATTATTCTATTATTAAAAATATAAAAGCTTAATAATAGCGTTAGCTTTTTAGACACTCGTATTGAAAGGAAAAAGATTTAATGGCACCAATTTTTATTTTAATCAGAGGAAACTCAGGCAGTGGTAAAACCGTTTTAGCTAATTATTTGCAAAAACAGTTTGGCTACCAAAGATGTTTACTTTTGCATGAAGATGTATTGCGCCTTGATCTTTTACATGTTAAGGAAAAAGTAGCAGCACCAACTGCCAGTCTAATAGACTCACTGGTAATGTGGGGCCGGCAGTATTATCCCATAATTATATTAGAAGGGATATTGCCCAAAAAGATTTATGGCCCAACTCTAACTAAAATAATTCATGAATTCGGTGCAGGAGCTTTTGTTTATTATTTAGATATTTCTTTTGCACAAACAATAAAAAACAATAATAAAAAGGGCAATCCTTTTCCACTCGCAACTCTTCAAAAATGGTGGCTTGAAGAGGATACACTTGGCGGAAATGAGCGTAAACTGGCAGAAGGCTCGATCAAGGAATCGGCAGAGGCAATTTTGACAGATATTGCAGATTATAAAATGAAAAAAGGTGACCGGAACGTCACCTAAAATTTAATTAATTAAAAAAGGCAATAAAAAAAGCACCGACTACTTGCAGTGCTATTTTTATTATGGTGGGTGGCCAGGGGCTCGAACCCTGGACCCACGGATTAAGAGTCCGTTGCTCTGCCAACTGAGCTAGCCACCCGTTATCATTTCTGTTGACAGTTAACTATGATAACAATTAATTTGCTTTTTGACAAGGCTTTTGTGTAAAAAAGTATGAAGAATTCTACTTATTAAGTTTATCCTCTAACTGTCGTAAATATAGGAAACAAGAAATTAAATAGGCTTTTTATTTAGATTTAATATCATTTTTGACAAACAAAAAAAGACAGCAATCAAGTAATTGCTGTCTTTAATAATCAATGGGTGGCCAGGGGTTCGAACCCTGGACCCACGGATTAAGAGTCCGTTGCTCTGCCAGCTGAGCTAGCCACCCATAAGCGTCATTACAAATAACCAACGGAGACTATTATGCTATTATTTTCGATGAAATGCAAGTTTTTTTATTAAATTTTGATGACTTTTTTGGCTAATAAACTAAAAACCAGTATAATGATAACAAAAGGGGGCTTTTCGATGTCAAAGAAAATTCTCGTTGTTGATGATGAAAAACCGATTTCTGATATTATTAAATTTAATTTGACAAAAGAGGGTTTTGACGTTGACACTGCATATGATGGTGAAGAAGCCATCAAAAAAGTTGACGAATACAATCCTGACTTAATGATTTTAGACTTGATGTTACCCAAAAAAGATGGTTTGGATGTAGCTCGTGAAGTAAGACAAACACATGATATGCCCATAATTATGGTTACGGCTAAAGATACTGAAATTGATAAAGTTTTGGGTCTGGAAATGGGTGCAGATGATTATGTGACTAAGCCTTTTTCTAACCGTGAACTAGTGGCACGGGTGAAGGCTAATTTGCGTCGGCGTAATATTGTTAAAAAAGATGAAAGTGCTGGCGATGATAGTTCAACGAAAAATATTACTATTGGCAATTTGGTAATTATGCCAGATGCCTATATTGTTGAAAAAGAAGGCAAAAAGATTGAGCTGACTCACCGTGAATTTGAGTTGCTTTATTATTTAGCCCAGCATATGGATCAGGTAATGACCAGGGAACATCTTTTACAGACTGTTTGGGGTTATGACTACTTCGGTGATGTCCGGACAGTTGATGTTACTGTGCACCGTTTACGTGAAAAAATTGAAGATAATCCAATTCAGCCGCAGATTTTAGTAACTCGTCGCGGTGTTGGCTATTACGTTAAGCAGCCTAATGAAGACTAACAAAGAAAGCCCCGCAGTATTTTACAAGCGCGGCTTTCTTTTTATTTAATTTTGTAAAACTATGAAAAAATTCAAGAATAAGTTTAAACATTTAACCATTTCGATAAATACTACTTTAGCCATTGTGTTCATGGCGATGATCATCGCTACTATTGAAGTTATTGGTGCCTATTTTACCCGCCAATTGGAACAAAACAGTATTGAAAATTTTCAATCATCCATTCAGGTTTTGCCAATAGTTTCTAACCAGTTGTCAACGCAATTACTAAAAGACAATAAGCATACTGACAGTAATTTAAACAGAATTGTCAATGACTATAGCAATGGTATTGGTACGATTAGTGAAATTATTGTGGTAGACAATAAGGATATCATTCGTGCAGTTTCAAACCTAAATGATAAAAACCGGATTGGTCAGCGTGTCAATAATACTTTGGTTAAGCAGGTAACTTCAACTGGCAGACAGGCAACTAAAGTTGTCAATGAAAACGGAGACTATATGGTGCAAGTTACCCCTTTGAACGCAGGTAACGGCTCCGCCAACACTGTTGGTGCAATTTATGTCCGAGCGTCAATGCAAGGGGTTTTTAATGACCTGCGCAATATTTCATTGATGTTTTTGGTCACTTCTATGATTGCCGCAGTAATGGGGGCAATCTTATCTTTAGTAGTCTCGCATGCGATTACTAAGCCTATTGAGGAAATGCAAAGCCAGGCGCTTAATATTGCCGATGGTGATTATTCAAGTCAGGTAAAAATCTATTCCAACGATGAATTAGGGCAGTTAGGTCAGGCTTTTAATACCTTGTCTGTTAGAATTGAGCGCTCTCAAGAAGAATCTGAAAGTGAACAGCGCAGGCTGGACAGCGTTCTGTCTCATATGAGTGATGGTGTTCTTGCTACTGACCGGCATGGTAATGTTAATGTTGTCAACCAAATGGCGCTCAATTTTTTAAACCAAACGGAAGATGAAATCATTAATCAGCCCATCGCTACGGTTTTAGGTTTAAAAGAGTCTTCACAAGATTTAATTGCCAATCAGAAAGGCATAGCAATCACCCTGAGTAAGGGAACAAGGGATGAAGTCATTTTGCACGCCAGTTTTTCTCTTATTAAAAGAGTTACGGGCTTTGTTTCTGGTAGTGTCTGTGTTTTGCATGATATTACTGAACAACAGAAGAATGAAAATTCACAAAAACAGTTCGTTTCTAATGTTTCCCATGAATTACGTACGCCGCTTACTAGTTTACACGCATATATTGAAACGTTAAATGAAGGAGCATGGAAAGATCCCAATGTTGCCCCCAAATTTTTGCAGGTAACGCAAGAAGAAACTGAGCGCATGATTAGAATGATCAGTGAACTTCTCAGTCTGTCAAGAATGGACAGGGGAGTTTCCAAAGTTGATTTAGAGTGGGTTAACTTTAATGATTTTGTAGCTCATATCTTGGATCGCTTCGACATGATTGTTAAAACGGATAAAAAAGAAAATAAAAAGTACACCATTACTCGTGAGTTGGGTACGCAGGCGTTATGGGTAGAAATTGATACTGACAAGTTTGCGCAGGTAATTGATAACATTATGAACAATGCCATTAAATATTCGCCTGATGGTGGGGTGATCACAGTAAAACTGCACTCAGAGCAAAAACGCATTGTTTTGAGTATTGCCGATCAGGGCTTGGGTATACCGCGAGAAGATTTAACTAAAATTTTTGATCGCTTTTACCGCGTTGATAAAGCTCGCTCACGGGCTCAGGGTGGTACAGGATTAGGCTTGGCGATTGCCAAAGAAATAGTGGAAGAACATCACGGTCATATTTGGGCCAACAGCAGTGAAGGAAAGGGTTCTACTTTTTATATTTCTCTGCCATATGAGCCAATGAGTGAAGGGGATGATTGGGATGAAGTCTAAATTTAAGCTTGGCGACGCGTTGCTTTTAATAGGAACTTTGGCGGTTTTTGGTCTGTCAATTGTACTCTGGATATTCATTATGACTAATGACCAGTATTTCAATCGTATTAGTCAAACCAGCAGGGTTGCAGAACAAACACGAAGCCACCGCGATCGGATTGTTTCCAATCTTTATATTCCTACTAATTCTTATGGCTTTAAAAATGGTCAGTTGTACCGCTTGTATGATGCTAAAAAGAATTTACCTCTGGAATTTGTCAAAGAAATAAAAGGGGTAAAGTACCGTAATATTAAGAAAATTAGCACGGATAAAAAACAATATGAGGAAATGTTGCATAATTCGGAGTGTGTCCAGTTAAGCTTTCCAAAAGAAGTCAGCATTAATTTGTTCACTAAGAAAAACGTTAAAAAAGGCGATCCTAAGTTTCGTCGTATCTTCATCACAAATAGTAATGATTTCCTTTATTTAGGTAATGATAAGACTTATACCATTTACCGCATTAATTTAATTAAGGGTGACTTTAATAAGCTGCGTAGTTATGCCAGTAACGCTCGGGGCAAGATCCCCGTTGAGTTTGTGCGTCTCAAAAATTGCTATGAGGTATTTTTTACCAGACAAGACCACTGGCGCATATACAGCTATCTGACAAATACGCAAACCGATTCTTACTTTGTTTCTCGCCTTCTCGGTACGACAAATGTAACTACACGCTCTAATAAAAAAGGCTGGGTTACGTATTCGCTTAACTACTATACTAACTTAAGAGTGCCAAAGGCTAAAACCGACCGGCATGATTTTCACTATACTCGTTATGAAAAGCGCAAAGACAAAACGCTGAACGATCAACTGCTGGAAAGTGTCAGTTTTGTTCATAAGCTTGGCTTGAGTGAACAAGATTTACGTTATTTTGATACAACGGATGATTCCATTAGCTATGCTAATTATGTTGAAGGGATACCCGTTTTTTGGGATAACAGCAGTCCTCAAGTGATGACATCATTTACTGGAGATGCAGTTAAAGTTGACTTTAACAATACGGATTTACAAATTCCGATACCTTTTGATGGACAAACAAAAACCCTGCCATCAAGTATAACGGTAATGCAAAGATTAGTTAATGCTGGCATGAGAAAAGAAGAAATTCAACGCATAATAGTGGCTTTTGGTGTGGAAAAGGATAATTCACATGACCACTTGGTTAATCTAGTACCAGGTTATTATGTGAAAGCTTATAATCAATGGAAGAGTTTAGCTGAATGGGAAAAAGTTGATTTTCTGAGTTTAAATAAATATAAACAGGCAATAATGGAAGAAGGGAAATAAAAATGGACCGTAAAAGAATAGAATGGTTATTTTTCATTATTTTCTTGTTAATTGATATTTATTTAGGAATAGAAATTTGGCGTTCTCCTATTAGCTTAAGTGATACATCCGGTTCAACTGCAACAAGTATCCGGGCCGAGATGCGTGCTGACGGCATTGATATTCCCCTCCATATTTCGCATAAGCAACAATCTGGTTATTACTTAGCTGTTAAGAATCGCGACTATCTTTCTCGTAAAAGCAGCAGTTTAACGCAAGTTACTACTCATTATTCCAAGAGTGATAATTCTTTAACTGGTACACCAAAATCCCTGATTTTGCTTAGTGGGAATCGTAAAAAAAATTTACAACAACTAGAGGATTTTAAAAATGATCCTAAAAATGTTCCTTACGGTAAAGAATTTAAATTCGAACCTAGTATGTCGGGCGATAATACCTATTGTTATGTCCAAAATACTGATTATGGCCGTATTTATGACAGTGATGCCCAGTTAACAATTAATGTGCGCGATAATCAAATTGTTAACTATACTATTTCTTATATGGGGCCTATTAATGCAGTACGTGAACCACAATTAATTATCAGTGCCTGGCATGCTGTCAAAGCGATGTATACTGATAGGGAAATTGTCAACAATTCACGTGTAATGCAGGTCAGCCTGGGTTATTCTAAATTAACAGATGTTCGCGGAAGCACTATTTTATTACCAACTTGGTTAATTCAGGTAGAAAATAAGACTACTAAGAATATTACTGTTAAAAGAGTTAATGCATATACGGCACAAATCTTGCAGGGCAGCTCATATAATGTTAATGTACAAAAAAATTAGGAAGGAAAAAATGCGGTGCAGGTTTCCGTTTTGGCCAGCGGTTCGACTGGCAATACCAGCTTGATTGAAACTGGGCAGCATAAGATTTTGATGGATGCCGGCTTGTCAGGCAAAAAAATCAAGATGTTGCTAAGTGAAGTTGGCGTTGATATTAAAGATATTGACATGGTTTTTTTAAGCCATGACCATTCAGATCATAGTAAAGGATTGGGGGTTTTGATGCGACGCTACCCTCAAATTGCTGCTTTTGCCAATAGTGGTACCTGGGAATATTTAACTGAAACGCAAAAAATTGGGCAGATACCGGTTGAACAAATTAATGTTATTGAACCGGGGCAAACAAAAACATTTGGTGATTTGGATGTTACTGCATTTGCGACCAGTCACGATGCGGCTCAGCCACAATATTATGTTTTTACAAGCGGCGGTAAACGAATGGCCTTTTTGACAGATACCGGTTATGTTTCCCGTAAGGTAAAAAGTGTAATTGCAGACGCAGATGCTTATCTAATGGAATTTAATTATGACGACATGATGCTTCGTAATGGCCCGTATTCCTGGGGCTTAAAACAACGCATATTATCGGATGTTGGACACTTATCAAACGATGATGCAGGGCAGGCTCTGCTGGATGTGGTAACAAGCAAAACAGAACATATTTTTTTGGCACACAGGAGTCAGCATAATAATACGGCAAAGTTAGCCTACAATGCTGCTAAAAAAATAATGGTTGACGGAGATGCTAATTTGCCCAGTGATGTTAAAATTGTTTTGACCGACCCGGTCCAGCCGACTAATTTAGTACAAATTTAAGGAAATTTTTTACCTTTTTTCAAATTTTGTTAGTATAGTAAAAAAGATGTATAAAGGAGACTAAATGATGAATAATCAAAACTCTGGTCGTCAGCAACATGGCATTTTGAAGACTGCTATTGTTGGTGTTGTAGCCGGACTTATAGGTGGTGGGGCCTCATATGTGGCCTTAGATCAAATAAACAATGCTAATATGAATAATAATGCACAGACTAGTATTAGTTCCAGCAGTGCTAAAACCTCTAGAAACAGTGCTAAAACCAGCGGGACAATGACCCCAGCTTATAATGACGTTAAAGGTGCTGTGGTTTCAGTTATTAATATGAAAAGGCAGACAAACAGCAGCAATTCCCTTTTCGATTTTTTCGGCGATTACGATAATGATAATAAGGGCAAAGGAAAGCTGCAGACATACAGCGAAGGTTCAGGCGTAATTTACACTAAGTCCGGTAATAAGGGCTATATTGTTACCAACAACCACGTTGTTTCTGGTAGTGATAAAGTTCAGGTTATGCTGTCTAATGGTAAAACAGTCAATGCCCGTATCATTGGTACGGATGCTACAACAGACTTAGCTGTACTTTCAATTGATAGCAGCTATGTCACTCAAACAGCTGAATTTGGTGATTCTAAGAGCTTACAGGCAGGACAAACAGTAATTGCGGTTGGCTCTCCTCTGGGCAGTGAATATGCTTCTACGGTTACGCAAGGGATAATTTCGGCTCCGGCACGTAGCATCACTACTTCATCTGCTAATCAGCAAACGGTTATTCAAACGGATGCAGCAATTAACCCTGGTAACTCAGGTGGTGCATTAGTTAATTCTGCAGGGCAGGTTATTGGGATCAACTCAATGAAGCTTTCGCAATCAAGCGATGGTACATCAGTTGAAGGAATGGGTTTTGCTATTCCTTCCAATGAAGTAGTAACTATCGTTAATCAATTGGTTAAGAAAGGTAAGATTGTGCGTCCACAACTGGGAGTTAAAGTAATTGCTTTACAAGGCATTCCTTCCAGTTACAGAAACCACCTTAACATCAAATCTAATCTTAAAAATGGTATTTATGTAGATTCAGTTACTAAGCACAGTGCGGCTGCTATAGCAGGAGTTAAAGCAGGCGATGTAATTATTAAGGTTGACAACAAAGCTGTTTCAGATGTCGCTTCGTTACACAGCATTTTGTATAATCACAAAGTCGGAGATAACGTCAATTTGACCGTTAATCGTAACGGAAAAGAAATCAATTTACGAGTAAAATTGCAGTCAGACTAAATCAAAAATATTCCAGAATTAAGTAAAAAAAAGGCTATACTATGCGGTTTGAAACATAAGTATAGCTTTTTTCTTAATATTGTTATTGGGAAACAAATTAAAGTTCGGAATTAAAAGCTGTCAAGTAAAACACAAAGATAAAAATCTTGTTGATAACTGTGGATAACTTTGTGGATTGTGCATAAAATGCGAAAAAGTAGTTGGGACAAATTGTGGAAAACCTGTGAATTGTGTGTAAATAATAGTGAAAATTAATTAGCTCAAACAGTTGTTCAGGGCTTAACAGCAGTATTTGAGAGCAAAAAGTTTGTGAAAATTACCTATAATTAATCTCACTGTGGGTAAATTTAATTTGATAAATTTAAAAAAATAGGCAAAACACAATTTATTCGCTTACTAAAGGTAAAGACCACAAAATGTAGTTTTTAACTTTACACAGTTGTGGAAAAGGTAAGTGGAAACTTTGGGAATTGGGGGATAAAATAGCAGTTATGAATATCAAAATTGTTTGTGTGGGTAAGTTAAAAGAAAAGTATTTTAAGGATGCTATTGCTGAATATCAAAAAAGGCTGAGCCGTTTTGCTAAAGTACGGTTAATTGAAGTTCCGGATGAAAAAGCTCCTGAAAAATTTAGTGCGGCAGAACAGGAAAATGTCAAAAAAATAGAAGGACAAAGAATCTTGAGCAAAATAAAAGATAAAGAATACGTTTTTGTGACCGCAATTAATGGCAAGCAGCGAACCAGTGAAGAGTTTGCGCACGAGATTAAGGACCTTACAACCTACGGACATTCTGATCTTACTTTTATTATCGGTGGCAGTTTAGGTACCAGTTCGGAAGTAGATAAAAGAGCAGATGATTTAATGAGCTTTGGCAAAATGACTTTGCCGCACCAGTTAATGCGGGTCGTTTTGATTGAACAAATTTATCGCGGCTTTATGATTAATAGTGGCAGTCCGTATCATAAGTAGATTTGATTATGCGAAAGGCAATAAAAAACAAAAATGCAAACTCCGGCTAAAATTACTAACAAGCGGTATCGGCTAAATTATCACATAACAACATCTTCCGGGTGGATGAATGATCCTAATGGCTTTTCATATTATAAAGGCTACTATCATATTTTTTACCAGTACTATCCTTATTCAGCTAAAAGAGGCCCTATGCACTGGGGCCATTATCGCAGTCAAGATTTGGTTCACTGGGAAGAATTACCAGTTGCACTGACCCCGGATAGTCCTGAGGATAAAGATGGCTGTTATTCTGGTAGCGCAATTGAAAAGGATGGTCGCTTGTATCTGATTTATACAGGTAATCATTACTACGATGTCAATGATCATAGTCGCTTTTATCAAACACAAAATGTTGCTTTTAGTGACGATGGCATTCATTTTGCAAAATATAGTGGTAATCCTGTGATTGCATTGCCACCGACGGATAACTCACAGCACTTTCGTGACCCTAAAGTATGGCAAGATGGAAATGAATATTATATTGTTGTGGGTGGTCAGGATAAGAAAGGATTAGGCCGTGCAATTACTTATAAGTCGACTGATTTATTGCATTGGGATTATTTAGGCCCGATAGCCGTTTCTCAAGGAGCCGATATTGAAGGCTACACCTGGGAATGCCCTGATCTTTTTTCATTGGGCAGAGAGGACGTTTTGTTATGTTCACCTCAAGGAATCGTGGCAAAGGGTAAAGAATATCTTAACTGCTATCAAACGGGATATTTTATCGGTAAAATGGATTATCGCAACAATCAGCTTAAACATGGTGCATTTCAAGAACTTGACCATGGGCATGACTTTTACGCTGCCCAAACTATGTTAACGCCTGATAATAGGCGCATTGTTTTTGGCTGGCTTGATATGTGGCATGCAGACTTTTCCGAGCAGGCTGATGGCTGGTGTGGGGCGTTAACTTTGCCGCGAGAATTAACTTTAAAAAATAATCAGCTGTATATGACGCCAGTCAATGAGTTAAAACAATTACGGCAAGAAAAAGTAGTTGACGAAAAACAAACGAGTTCTTCAATGCAAGTTAATGTTTCTGATCCGCAGCACTTGGAGTTGCTTTTAACTGCTAAAACTGAAAATTGGTCAGGTAATGAGATTAGCTTCATTTTTAAAAATGAACAGGAAAATCTGGTTACATTATCTTGGAATAAGGAAAATAATGAAGTAATTTTGATCAGAGCGGATAAATCGACAACCGACGCACAACGTTATGGCAAACTGAGACCAAACTCAAAATTAAAAATACAAGTTTTTATTGATACAAGTTCAATTGAGTTTTTCTTAAATGACGGGGAGCTGGTATTTTCAGAACGCTATTACACAACCAAAAAGCCGGCAATTTTTATCACTGCAGACGAGCCGGTTAATATTAGTGTTGCAGGTTATTCTTTAGCTGAATAAATTAAGGGATAGAAAAAAAGTGGACAAGCATGTCCACTTTTTTATTTTAACGTCAATAATGCTAGATTTACTAAAACCAAAATTGCAATTGACTGCAGCCAGTCACTTTTTTTAACAGGAACAGCTGCAATGACAGAGCGCTTGGCATTTTCGCGGTAACCATGGGATGCCATACCTTGAGCTAAATTTTCTGCAGAATTCAGAGCAACTAAGATAGCTTTAAAATAAAGAACCGGTGACCAAAAACTCAAATATACTCCCCGCATCATGCCAGCAGTACGAATTTGCTTAACGGCCTCTTTCATTCGGGGAACGATATTAAGAGCAGCTAAAACTCCATAAGCAAACTTGCTGGGCAAATGAAAATTTTGTTCAAAAGAGCGGGCAAATTCTGTAGCAGTAGTGTCTATTGAAACGCAGTAGATAGTCAAAGTATAAACGTAAATTCGACTAGATAAGCTTAGTGCGTTCTGTAAGTTGGGTTGTGGCGAGAACCAGTATAAAGTCGCAAAAACTGTAAAAGCGGCAATTAAAGGCATTAGTAGAGTTAAAAGCAAATTGCTTAATTTAATGTGTTTGCAAATTAAATAGACCAATGCAAAGAATATGATTAAGAGGTTTGTTAGTAAACTTGATTTCAGTGATATTTCTACAGAAATAATCAGAGCCAAGATAAATTTAAAACTAGGATTCATGATAGTACCTCACTTGTTCGTGTAAGCTAGATGCTGGTTTTTAAAAATGAGGTGATAGTCACACCAATCAGCTAAATTCTTTAACTCATGGCTGATAATTAAAAGCGTTTGCTTCCGTGCTTTCTGACTTTCTCTTAATAAAGACATCACTTTGACGGCAGAGTCAGCATCCAGGCCGCTAAGTGGTTCGTCAATTAACAATACATCCTGATCTGAAATCAACATTAACAAGATTTGCAGTTTCTTTTGTTGTCCACCGGATAATGAATATACGACATGATCAAGTAGTGAATCAAGTTCAAGAGTGGATAAAGCAGCAGCTATTTTGTCATCAGTAAAATAAGAATTGGTCCGCTTTTTTTTGCTGAGGTTAATTTCATCTGCAACAGAGACATTGATAAACTGGTCAGTTGCATTTTGAAATATTTGGCCTACATGAAGCAAATACTTACGAGTAGGTAATTTATTAATTTCACGGTTGTGGTAGGTGATGCTGCCTGAATAAGGGATCATTTTAGTCAGAGCATTAAAAAGCGATGTTTTGCCCACACCGTTGGCTCCTGTAATCAGAGTGGTTTTACCAGAAACAATATTTAACTGTTCCTGCTTTAGAAGTAAACGATTTTGTCTAATCTGAACGTTTTGCAGGGTAAAGCACGACTCCTCAGTCTGCTGCGGTAAGACAAAAGTATAGGAATTAGAATCCGTATTTTTTCGCAACAATTTTTCCTGTTCTGCTTGAGAAAGCTGCACCAGGCGTTTACCCTGAAATTGAAAAAGATTGTCGCAAATTCCTTCATAACCAGCTAGTACATGATCACTTAAAATGATTGTTTTTCCTTGATCGCGCAGATGTGCTAGTTTAGCGATTAAAAACTTGCGGGCAGCGGGATCACAGCTGGCGAAAGGCTCATCAAGTAAAAACAGGTCAACATTCATCGCTATGAGAACAGCCAATGCTACTCTTTGTTGTTCACCACCAGATAATGTGTTAATTTTTTGATCAAGTAAATAATCAATTTGGGTAAACTGAACGGCTTCATTTAACTGTTTTAGATACTGGGCCTTATTAAGGCAGAGGTTTTCCAGTGCAAAAATAATTTCTTCTCGAGGAGTTGCCATAGTAAATTGCTCACTGGCATTTTGAAACATCATAGCAGCCTTTAAGCCGCCCAGAGTAACAGTGCCGCTTAGTTGTCCTGCAAATTCAGGATATAACTTTGCTATTATTTTCAATAAGGTAGATTTACCACAGCCAGTTGGTCCAACTAACAATGAAAACTGCTTTGTAGGAATATTTAAGTTAATATTTGTTAAAATTTGGTTTTGTTTGTCATATGAAAATGTTAGGTTATTTAATTTAATCAATTTAGTTACCAAAAAAATCGTCAGGATAATAGCCTGACGATGTAAAATCTTTCGTTTTCCCTTCGCTGGCATTATCCATAGCAGGTTCTGCGGGTTTAATCTCAGCCTTTACAGGCACCCCGATGTTAAATTTTATTATACAGAAAAGAAAATTAGTTGTCTAGATGCACAAGGAGTTTCCGTTACTCATGTAGCAATGATAAAGGTAAAATAACAAAATTATATTAGTAAGATGAAAATTTGCTATATAATAAAACTATATAATCCCTAAACTGTATAAGAGGTGAAAGTAATGGCAGCAGTTAAATTGGAACAATATTTAGCCAGTATCATAGATGCGGCTAGGTCTGATACTAATGAAGTGAAAATAAAACCAGGTAACAGCAACTTTGATTTGTTTATAGCCTTTTTAGAAAATCGTAATACGGGAATTCATCGCTACCAAACAACAGGGCTAACTATTCTGTATGAGGCAAAAGGTTCAACTAAAGTGAGGATCAATAGTCAGAATTTTATACTCAATGATGGCAATATCATTTTTTTACAGAAAAAGAGCAATTATGAAATATTAAAACCTGGTAGTAAAGATATTTTAGTTAAACTCGAATTTGACCCCAATATAGATGTCCGGAACTTTTTCGACAATCTAACTGTAATGAACAATTATGAGAAAAAATTGCTTAAAAAAATCAATACTACTTTTGAGCAAAAAAGATTATTAGGGTTAAACGGAACGCTAATGTCAGAGTCTGCCCATCTACTTAAAAAGATAATTAATGAATATCTTAATTATGACTTGTTTACCCGTAACGCTATCATGGCAGAACTTACCTTGCTTTTCGTTTCTGCAGTTAGAAAGCAAAATTTAACTTCCACTCCAGCAACAAGTCATCAGTTTGCAAAAACGGATCTGGAAAAATATATTGATGCCCATTTTACTAACATTACGCTTAATGATGCAGCCAAGCATTTTGGTTTTAATCCTAATTATTTTTCAAGTTTGGTTAAACAAAAAACAGGCAAAAGTTTTGTGGAACATGTCGATGAAAGGCGCATGCTGGAAGCACGAAGTTTACTTGCTCGTCCAGATATTTCCGTCAAAGAGATAATTACCCGTGTCGGTTATAGCGGCAAATCCTTCTTTTATAAGAAGTTCAGTGAATATTACCATGAAACACCGGTGCAAATGCGTGCAGAACTATTCAGGCAGGCAAATATTAATTTGAAATAAAAAACAACCTTAAACAAGAAGGTTGTTTTTTTACATTTTTTCTAAACGTTTAATTCTGTCCGCTGTTGGTGGATGACTGTCAAACAAATGGGTAAAACTGCGTTTTTTACGCATAGGATCTTCAATATACATTCCCGCACTGCTGGGATCAGCTTTTTTCATTGGTGCAGAGCCGTCAATTTTTTCAAGCGCCGAAATTAGCCCTTGCGGATTGCGCGTTAACTCTACTGAAGAAGCATCGGCAAGGTATTCACGGTTACGTGACAATGCCATTTGCGCTAAACTGGCACAAATAGGCCCCAAAATTAAGACAAACGCTATTGCTATTACCTTAAAAATGACAACGATGGTGCCACCACTATCATGATCACTATCGCGATCATCATCAATCCACCAGATATAGCGGCTGGCGATCCCAGAAAGATAAGAAATGACACCGACTAGCACGGCAGCGATAGTAGAAACTAAAATATCGTAGTTTCTGATATGAGAAATCTCATGGCCCAAAACTCCTTCCAGTTCCTCCCGGTTCATCATATCGAGTAAACCTTGAGTAACTGCAACTGCTGAATGGTTCGGATTCCTTCCTGTCGCAAACGCATTAGGACTGGGATCATCGATAATAAATACTCGCGGCATGGGTACACGACCAACTAGTGCCATATCTTGCACAACGTGCCATAATTCAGGATTATCCTGCTCATGAACTTCTTGGGCATGATTGAGGCTCATAACCATGTTTGCTGGATTGGGCAAGACAATTAGCATGTAAATTATACTAAAAATCACGGCAATAACTAAACCTAAAATTGGTCTGTTGCTAAAAAGGTAGCCTAATCCTGCACCTACAAGTGCCAAGATAATAACAAACAATCCCATAATACCCACAGTTTTGCGCTTATTGCGGGCAATTTGTTGAAATAACATAAAACTGACCTAGTATTTAAAACTTAACTTTAGGTACTTCTTTTTCAGATTCACTGGTTTGCAAGTAGTCAACTTTCTTAAAACCATGAATGTGAGCAACAATATTGGAAGGGAAGGTTAAAAGTTTTTGATCGTATAAAGCAGCAGATGAATTATAAAGCTGCCTTGAATAGGCAATTTTATTTTCAGTATTAGTCAATTCCTCTTGCAATTTCAAGAAGTTTTGATTGGCTTTAAGGTCAGGATAATTTTCTGATAATGCAAAGATGGACTTAAGCGCATCAGAAATCTGGTTAGAAACTTTTAAGGTTTGTGCATGGTCATCGCTGGGAATGTTAGTTAACTGATTACGCAGCTGCACAACGTTTTCCAGTGTTTCTTTTTCGTGTTTGGCATATCCTTTGGTGGTTTCGACTAAATTAGGAATCAAGTCATTACGCCGCTTTAATTGGACGTCAATTTGGCTCCAGGACTCATCGGTGTAAACCTTGGCTTTTTGTAAGCCATTGTATACCGCAATATAGATTGCAATTAATAAAATAATAATAATTACAATTATCCAAGTTAAACTGTTCATAGTCTTCCTCCTTATATATCTCTTAATTATAACTGATTAAGAGACTTTTGAGTATAAAAAAGGAGCTTATACTACCTTTCGTTAGCAAAGCTTTACTAAATTGATTATTAAATTAATAAAAGTCCCCAGCCTACAACTGTCAAGACCAGCAAACCTATGAACTGCATTACAGTCCATTTTTTGAAAAATTCCCCTCTTGATACTGTCGCATTTTGGGTAAAAGTTTTGAGCACCAGCATATTTGCCATTGAACCAATCGGTGAACCAAAGCCACCTATATTGGAACCTAAAAACAATGCTTTAGCATAAGGGGTAAATTTACCAACTAAAATGGTTGCAGGAACATTACTGATAATTTGACTTGAAATAATTGATGTGAAGTAAGTTGAAGTTTCTGAATTGATCATTGTATGGATAATGCTGACAATCATCGGAATTTGTTGAATATCACTAATGAAAATAAAGAAACAGGTGAAAGTTAATAGCAGAGCGAAATCAACCTTAAGCAAGATTCTGGGGTTTATTAATAACGCCAGGATAATTGCAACAATCAGCGGAATTACCACATTAATAACTTTAAATACGCCCAAGAAGAATAGCGCGAACACTGCTGTAGTAATGATTGTTGGTCTTAAGCTGATATTAATCTGTTTAACATCCTGCCGCGGAATTTTTTTGCGGGGGATAAAGTGAAAAATAATCAGCGTAATAACAAGTGCCATTATTAAATAGGGCAAAGACCATGAAAAAAATTGGACAGCGTTAACAGAATATTTACTAACTAAAAAGATGTTATGAGGGTTACCCCAAGGGGTAAAGGCAGCCCCAATGTTTGCGCCCATACCGATTAAAGTAACGGGTAAAATCTGGGGTAAATCACATCTCTTAGCAATATTCAAGTATAGGGGAATCAATGTAAGCGCTGTTATGTCATTGCCCAAAAACATCCCCGCGATAATTGCTAAAGCCGTAAATAAAATATTTAGTTTTTGCATATTATCAGCAATACTGGTCAGTTTATACGCGAGCACATCAAGGACGTGTAAGTAGGCGTATATTTGAATAATGATTAGCATCGCGGCGACTGAAAAGATCGTATGTAAGTTAATGTCTTCAAACCGCGGTCTAGCAAAAAAAAGACTGATAATCGTTATTACAAAAGTAATTTGCAGGATTTTATCGCTAAAAACCTTTTTCAAGACGGTCATAAAATGTCCCCTTTCACAAGTTATAATCATCTGTAATCGCTATATACATTTTGACCTTTTTTTCCCTTATTAGCAATAATAATTTTTTAGATTAAGGGATACTTTTACTATAAACATAATTTTTGACACTATAACTTAATATATCCTATACTTGAGAAAATTGCTAAGGATTAGGAGGAAATATTAAAATGAGTAATTCCGAAACAGTTAAAATGAACGTTAAATCAGGTGCTGCTGATAAAATTAAAAAGAGTGTAAAAGAGGGGCAAGTTGTTTTATTATCGTTAAACGACGGCTCTAATAAATACTCTAATATTGCTGGCAGTTGTACTGCCGGAACCCGTTTTCAATTTGTGGTCTTGGATAAGCAAGATCCAGACTTTTCAATTAAAGTTGAAAATAATGCGGGCTTTGACTTATACACCAGTCCTGCAGAAATGCAATATTTAGGCAATAACTTGGTAGTTGATGAAAAGAATGCAGCAATCAGCTTAGCTGACGACAGTGGCGTGATTGATGCTGCTATGACCGTTAGTGAAAATAATTAGTGTGATAAACTGATAATATTTAATAAATAATATTAGATTTTAAGCGGTTCCAAAGGAACCGTTTTTTGATATTAAAAATCACAGTAAAATGATCTAGTACGAGCAAATCTTGCTTCATTATAGCTTAAGTGGTAAACTATATGAGATTTTCGAAAATCTGAAAGGAAGTATAGTACTATGCGTAAAGGTGAGAATTACAACACCGGTTGTGAACCAAACCAAAGACCTAAGAACAAGAAAAACGGCAAGAAACGTGTTGCGCACGTGGCAGCAGTTGTTGCTTTCTTGAACAAGGCCAAAGCAGACGAAAATAAATAGTTTGTTTTTAAATAAGACTAAAAGGTGGATGACATTACGTCCACCTTTTTTTATTATCTTAAATTGAGTAGAATTAGATTAATGATACATACATTTTGCTCTAAGGAGAACGCTTAAAAGTGAAGTTTCAATGCAGTGCGTGCGGTTTGCGCATCAATGCCAAACATTTTAAACAAACGGGCTTGATTAACCCTAAATTAACTAGTATTTGCGATCTGTGTATCCAAAGAGGAGAAGCACCGGAGAATTTTGCTAATATTGCAGTGAAAGTCTTTGCGCAATGCCTACTGTTTACTTTTATCGGAAAAGATGAAGACTCAGATAATCCTACGTTTTTAATTGCCAAAAATGACGTGCGCAAACGTTATGAAGCCTTTATTCAGGATTATGACGGCAATGAATTAGCCCAGCAACAACTAGCAACACATGATTTTAATCAAGCGGTAATTGACAGCGAGACAGGTCAAACTGACTTTGTGCCCAGCAGCGAATTTACTTTTGCCGAAAACTTAAGTAAATTAGGCTTAAATGTTGATTTTAAGCTCAATGAAGTTGATTATATTGACCGCGAGCGTATTCGGGCCAAGTACCATTACCGCTGCCAATATTGCGGCAGACGCGGCCGCAGCGTTGATCACAAAGATCCGGTTTCACTGTCACATAATAATGATTTTGACAACCTGATTTTATCCTGCACGGAATGCAATCGTATTAAGTCCAACATGCCCTATAAATTGTTTGTCAGCTTAAATAATGAAATTCCTGAAGTTAACCACAAACTGGTCAAATATGAAAATGCTCTTGCTACTTTGAAGGGTGAATTTGAAGAAAGACGCCGCGAATTAGCGGCTAAAATGCATCTTAAGGGTGTGGTTAATGATCCAGAATTAAATCAGATGCGTAAACAAAACAAAAAATTGCAGGATGCAATTGATAGCTTGGAAAGCGATTATACTGACTTGCGCTCTTTACGCGAGCAGCACTTTATGACTGGCTGGAAGCTGGCGCAAGTAAACGCAAAAGAAGATATTATTTAGTTTTTAAAAGGCTTACAATGAAATTAAGAGCAAAAGGAGGTCAGAAAATGAAGTCAACTAAATTCAAGCAAAATATTTTAACAAAACTAGGCATCAGTATGGCTGCTGCAGTCTTGGGCATGATGAGTGGAACTAATCTGGTGCAGAATGTTGTGGCAGCTTCTGCAGCACCTGCTGCTAAAGATCAAACTGCAAAAACAACACCGGCTGCAACCAGCACTAGCAATAATCAGCTAGGTTTTTGGACTGGAATGGATGGCAGCTGCACTTGGCAATATGATGTCCTTACTAATACGCTGACTATTAGTGGTGCTAAAGGAGCACAATTGTCAAGCACACCTTTTATTAAAAAATTTAAATGGGCTGGAAGTATTGAGCATATCGTTTTTGAAAGTCCGTTTAAATTACCTGCAAATTCAAAAGAAAAATTTGCTAATTTGAGATATTTGTCTGATATTAAGGGTTTAGAGAACGCTGATACCAGTGAGGTAACCGATATGTCTGGTTTATTTGCCGGTGATATGAACCTTAATAGCTTAGATATTAGTAAGTTTGATACCGGTAAAGTTACAGATATGAGTAACATGTTCTTTAAATTAGGTATGGATAATGCCACTGCTACAGCAATAGATTTGAGTAAATTGAATACCGCAAATGTAACCACTATGAACAGCATGTTTGCGGCGGCCAATTTTAAAAAGCTGGATTTAAAAAACTTTAATACTAGCAAAGTAACCGATATGGCAAATATGTTTTCCGGTACCAAGGCAGAAACGATTAATGTAGATAGCTTTGATACCAGTAAAGTACAAAATATGAGCGGAATGTTCAATAATTGCCTAGTTAAACAGCTCGACTGCTCAGGCTTTAATACCAAAAACGTAACGGACATGAGCAATATGTTTTCTCATAGTATGGACATAACAACTCTAAACTTGAGCAATTTTAATACTAGTAATGTTCAAAATATGAAAGCTATGTTTTTTGGAGATTCCAATTTGACCAGTTTGGATTTGAGTAATTTTGATACTAGTAAAGTAACTAATATGTCAGGTATGTTTTCAAACGATACAGCATTAAAACAACTTAATTTAACGGGCTGGGATACTGCCAATGTTACTGATATGAGTACTATGTTTGCACGATTAAAAAATATGGTCAGCTTGGATATTAAGCACTTTAATACCAGCAAGGTAACTGATATGTTTGGCATGTTTGAGGGTGCTGAAAATTTAATTGATTTTGATATTAGTAATTTTGATACCAGCAAGGTCACTAGCACCAGCTATATGTTTTCTGGTATGAAAAAAATTACCAGCTTAGATTTAAGCCATTTTAATACTAAGTCCAATAAAAATTTGTCTGAAATGTTTAGTGATGATGACAACTTAAAGACGGTTAATTTGAAAGGCTGGAATACCAAACGGGTCAGGAGTATGAGTCGCATGTTTAAAAACGACCCGCAGCTGGTCAATATTAATTTAAGTCATCTTAAAACTAATAGTCTCACTGAAGCTTATGAGATGTTTAAAAATGATCGGAGTCTCAAAACTGTTGATTTACATAATTGGAACACCCGTAAATTAACTGAAGTAAGTGAGATGTTTGCTCAATGTCCTAATCTGACTAAAGTTAATTTACATGGCTGGCACATGCCTAAACTGATTGATGCGACTGATATGTTTATGCAGGACAAGAAATTAGCAGGGGTTGATCTGACTAATTTTAATATTCATAACAGCAGGATTTTAAATCAGGCAGGCAATCCTAAAGGATTTGCTGTGAAGCTGGGCCATTACCGTTTGCGTAAAAGTTCAGGTGTAGGTCAAGGATTTAAGCACATTCAAGCTGTAGGCAAAGGAACAATTAGAAATCCTAAAGGCAAAAAATATACTGCAAAGCAATTATTTAAGCTGTATAATCACTCTGCCAAAAAGAGCCCTAAAGAAACCTATGTCATGTATAACGGTAAAAAACCACAGTTACCAAAATCATTTCATTTTTGATTTTTAGTAAAATAAAAGGATTAGCTCATTTCAGAACTAATCCTTTTTTGTTTGTCTTTCTAGTAAGCTTTAGGCGAATTCAGGGAAGTTTAAAGTTTTTATCTGTTTTTTAGTGGTTTTTAACAGCCAGATTGCCTGATCTACTTGTGCCAGCGTCGCTTTGCTCGACCGTAAGACAACAGCAGCATTAGCTAAAGCATAGTCATAGCTCTGCATAAGTCCATCATAATGGACACTCTCGTTAATAGTTTGCTGTCCAGAAACAAAGTCTTTCTGGAGCTTCACTTTATCGCTGTCGGTTGCTACTTTTTGTTTCTGCTCAGCTGCTAAAGAAGTGTTTACAGGAGAAAGTTTTATGCCCCTGCTAAATTTCACATCACTTGCTTTGACGAAACTGTTAGCTGCTATTATTTTTTCACTAGTGGTGAGAATGATCGGACCATATTTTTTGTCAGTCGCCGGGGCCTTTAATTGTGTGCCATCATTATTGATAAGGGCTTTTCTATCTAAATTGTTACTCAGAAGGTGGTAATACAACTCAGCTTTGTTTGTAGCCGCATTCCAAATATAGAACAAGCCGTCAACATTAAAGTTAGACTGCTTTGCAGTGTTAAAACTAATCCCAACAGGTTTTCCTGTGGCATCATAGAGTTTAACGTTTGCAGTAGTCTTTGCAGTAACAAAACTATAGGTTAAATCAGAGTAATCGGTCGTTGGTAAGTAATTTCTCAGGTTGATACAGTTTTCATCTATGTATTCATTATGATGATTATGCAGGCGGAAAATATAGCCTTCAAAGTCTTCTGCCCAAGGTGTAACGGCTAAATCAACTTTTATTTTCTGCCCCTTTTTTAAAATATGTTTGGTTTTCTTTTCGTTTAAAGTCTGAGTGGCTGTCTTTTTGAGAACGGTGGCCGTTGTAACCCCATTGTAAGTTAGAGGATAACCATCTAAACTTGCCACATTATAGGCTTTGACATAGCGATTTTTACCAATGGCATAATAATTTTTCCCTTTAATTTTTGTGAGTGGCAGATAGAAAATATGCTCATTGTTATCTGAGTTAAAGTATTTACTATAATAGTATTTCGGTTTTGCTTTAACTTGTTTAACTTTGCCTTGATATTTAATGATAGCTCGCTTAGGTAAAGTGTGGCCACTCTTGTTACCGGCTTTAGTATAAACAGCTGATTTTTGTAATAAAACTAATTTGCCCTTTTTACTGTTTTTACCGTTAACTTCCTTGACATCTGCGGCATTAATGTAGCAACCTTTACCAATATTATAGAATTTTTGGCCCTTAATTCTTTTAGTGCCATAGTATTTCATAACATCTGCATTAAAGCTATAGATATACTTATAGCCGCTGGCATCATCTTCCGCATATGGCAGATCGTTATTCTTGTTTTTAATTTTATGGCCATATTTATTATAAAGATGGGCACCATAGATTAAAGTAATTTTACCCTTTGCGGTCTTTTTATTGCTTTTAGCAGCCACTACTGTCTGTATTTGATCGTAATTTGCTAAAAGCGGAGTTACGACCAGTGTCAAAGCCGTGATCGCCAAACAGATTTTTTTGGTAAGTTTCATGATTTACCTCCTTACTAATCTTTCCTACTAAATTTATTATAACCTAATATAGGTGCAGCAATACATGTCTTACAGTAAAAGAATAACAGTCTGGCAAAGTTTAACTTAAGTTTTAAATTATTAATTAGTTTTAAGTAAAATACCCTTATAATTAGAATAAGAGAAAAGAGGCGTCAAGATGAAATTACCCAATTTAGTCAAATTGAAAAAAACTGGGATAGGTATTGCAACAATGGCATTAGGTTTAGTCGTAACGGTGCAAACTAACTTAAATGTAGCTGCAGCAGCAACTCCTACTGTTGTCCCAATTAGTGCGACAGGTTTGCCATCTGATGCCGGTCTTTGGACTGGCACTGATGGCAGCTGTACGTGGAAATTCGACGTTATTAGCAGAACCCTGCGGATTAGTGGCCCGCAAAAGAGCAGTCAATTATCAAGCACACCATTTTTAAAGCAGTTTAAATGGTCTGGCAATATTGAGCATATTGTGTTTGAAACGCCGGTTCAAATGGCTCCGAATTCGGCAGAAAAGTTTGCCGGTCTTGAGTATTTGGAGGATATTACAGGTCTCGACAAAGTTGATACTAGTCAAGTGACAAATATGGCTTTGCTTTTTACTAATGACAAAGCACTAACTAAAGCTGATGTTAGTCACTTTGATACCAGCCAAGTGACTAGCATGGAACGAATGTTTGACAACACAGCCTTAACAGAAGTAGATTTGAGCAGTTTTAATACCAGCAAAGTCACTAATATGAGTGGTATGTTTAGAAACAGTCCGATGCGACGTCTTAATCTGAGTAGTTTTGCTACCAGCCGAGTGACCAATATGGCAGAGATGTTTGCGGATAGCGATGTGGCAGAACTTAATCTGGCTAATTTTGATACTAGTAATGTCACTAACATGGCTGGTATGTTTGCTGGAATAAAAGTTCCTGAACTAAATCTTAAGCACTTTGATACCAGAAAAGTTAATAATATGTCCGATATGTTTTCCAGTACCCAAAATTTGTCAAGTCTTGATCTGAGTAGTTTTGCTACCAGTCAAGTGACAAATATGGCAGAAATGTTTTCGGGTAGTAAAGTTACTCACTTAAACTTGGCTAATTGGGACACCAAAAACGTTACCAGTATGAAAAATATGTTTCAAGGGTGTTCTAACTTAACTAAACTTGACTTAAGTGGCTTTAATACTGGTAATGTTACAGATATGTCGGGGATGTTTGCAAAATTCGCTCACTTGGATCAGCTAAATTTCAGTCACTTTGATACGAGTAAAGTTAAAGATATGAGAGAAATGTTCGCATGCAATCCGGCTGTTACTAGTTTAGATTTAAGTAGTTTTGATACCAGCAACGTTACTAATATGATCTCGCTGTTTTCTGGAGACAGTTCTTTGGTTAAACTCAATTTAACGGGTTGGAACACCAAGAACGTACGCTGGATGAATTCAATGTTCAGTGGCGACAGCAGTCTAAAAGACATTGACTTGAGGCACTTTAATACTGCCCAAGTTACTGATATGCTTAGGATGTTTAAGGGTGCAAAAAGTCTTGAGCAGCTTGACCTGCATACTTGGGATACACGCCAGGTTACCAGGGTCAGCCAAATGTTTATGGACTGTGATAATCTTGTTTTTGTTGATTTGCGTGGCTGGCGGTTACCAAAAATGTACGATTCAACGGAAATGTTTACTAATGATCAGAAGCTCGCTGGAGTTGATTTAAGTCATTTTAATATCCATAATAGTCAGGTTTTGAAAAATGCTGGCAATCCCAAAGGCTTTGTTGTCAAGCTTGGGCATTACCGCTTACGTAAGAGTTCAGGAGTAGGTCAAGGATTTAAACATATTCAAGCTGTTGGCAAAGGCACAATTGCCAAGCCTCGGGGCAAGAAGTATACTGAAAAGCAATTGCTAAAACTGTATAACCATTCGGCTAAAAAGAGTCCTAAAGAAACTTATGTTATGTATAATGGCAAAAAGCCCCAGCTGCCTAAAGGGTTCAAGCTTAAATAATATAAAAAAGACTAGTTCGCTTTAACTGCGAATTAGTCTTTTGTTCTATTAGTGAGGACACTGAAGATTATTTTAATTTGCCTTCATCCATAAGAAGATTGTCATGGTCTTCTAGTTTTTTATTATGCTTCTTATAACCCTTATCAGATAAGTCAGCGTTAAACTTGTAGCCTCGTTTCTTCAAAGCTTTAATATCATTTTTTACATCTTTTTTATAAAGTGTAGGATATTTCTTATAATATTTATAATCTTGCAAATAAATCTTATAAATAATAGTGTCAAACCACCCACCATGATCATTTGTAGGTGCTTTTGCTTTCTTTGGCTTTTGTACAGGTTGTGGCTTCAAATCACCCGATGGTTTAGTAGTAGGAACATTTTCCAATTTAATCTGTCTGTTTAACCATTTAATTTCTGCATTAAGATATTTCTTGAAAGTCTTGGCATACTTAGTCTTATAATTTTTAAAATGCTTCAAGATCTTCTTGTAAAGGGCTAATTTTTTAGTCTTATTCGTTAGCTTCTGCCCCTTCTTGACGTTCTTATTGAAATAATTATTTGCTTTTTGGTGGCGTTTTGACCAAGTTTTCTTAGTTTTGTGGATATTGGTCTTTGGTTCGGGATCATTATCTTGGATAGGTTGCGAAATTGGTTCAGCTACAGGGCAAGATATTTCTGATATTAATACGTGGGTATCTTGGATAGGTTGCGAAATTGGTTCAGCTACAGGAGTTTCAGTTTTATCTGTTGCACTTGTGTCTGGATTATTTGTATTAGTGTTGGTATTAGTATTTGTATTTGTTTCGTTAGTTGCAGCCACATCTGCTAAAACAGCTGAAGTTTGACTAATAATTGGCGCTAAAACGGTAATACCCGCAACAGCTGCAACAATAATATTTTTATGTAATTTCACTTTGATTTACTCCTTTAAATTTGATTTCAATATCCTTTATCGCTAGGCTTGTCACAACTTTTTATCAGTTGATAGCTGTTTTTTAATAATTAGTAGCTAATGAACCAGCATTAAACTGATAGTCTCATTTTTGCCATGCTCTACATATTGTCTATTATATTTGCTTGGACTATTTTAGTAAAACTAATATTGCTCTGACCCGTAGCCATTTAATCACCGGGAGGAGTAGACATAGTTGTCAGCTGCTCTTTAGCGGTTTTAACATACCAGACAGCTTCATCTACCTGCGTGACAGTTGCCTTATCAGACCTTAACATAGCAGAAGCGTTTCTTAAGGCACAATCATAGTTAGACATAAGATCATCATAAGCACTATTTTTTGCTAGATTTTTTCCTTCATTAAAAAGTGTGAGCAGCTCCTGTTTGTCAGCTCCTGTCGCAATCTTTTGCCCATTTTCAGCTTGCTCAATCGTATTCAGGGCTTTTAGCCTTAATCCACTGACGTATTTCACAGCGTTAACCTTAATAAAGTTATTGCCATAGATTAGTGCTTGCTTTTTTGCAGGATAAGTTGGCTCTGAATTTGGCACCGGGTTTGGTTGGTTGGCATCAATCACACTGGCGTCACTGTAATTTAAACAATGATAAAACAGTTCCGCCTTATTTTCCTCAGGTACCCAGAGGTACATTAAGCCATCAACTGAAAGATTACTGTATTGCGGCTTTATAATACGTTTACCAATTGTCTTGCCAGCTGTGTCATAAAGTTCAACGCTGTTGTCTGTCACTGGCGTAACGTAAGTATAAACTAAGTCGCGATAATCAATGATAGGCAGATTCCTTTTCAGCTTAACATTGTCCTCATCAACATATTCATCCGGGTAATCATGTAATCTGTATATATAACCCTCGAAGCCATCACTTTCATAAGGAATAACAGTTAAATCAAGTTTAATCTTTTGTCCTTTTTTGAGTTTCCGCTTTGCGGCAGAAAAATTTATTGTTGTAGTATAAGTTTTTTTAGTGACTGTGGCATTTACAGTGCCGTTGTAGCGAGCAATGTGGCCATTAATGTAGCCGACGTTGGCTGCTTTAATGTAACTGTTATGTCCTAAGGAGTAAAAATATTTTCCTTTTATTTTGTGGGCAGGTACGTATTTGGGCTGGAAGTACCTTGCGACATCCTTAAGATAGTAAAAATATTTGGGTGTTTTAGTAGCAGTCTTAGCTTTTCCTTGGTACTTAACTACTGTATTAGTTCTTAGTTTCTTTCCCGTTGTTTTGCCAGTCTTGTTGTAAATCAGTGCATCGTGTTTGATAGTCAATTTACCTTGTGTGATATTGCGCCCATTGACTTTTAAAACATTAGCACTATTAATGTAATAGTTATGCCCCAAGTGGTAAAATTTTTGTCCGTTAATTTTTTTAGTGCCATAGTAGGGATAGCTGGTTCTACTGTCATCATCATAAACTATCATTTCTGTAGTCAAATAGCCCTTGGGATCAGAGCTAAAGCCGTTAGGAATGTTATAGCTATGTGTACCCCGATTTTGCTTCAATTTTATTTTATGGCCTGACGGGTTGTAAACATAATCGCTCTCAAGCAGCGTGACTTTTCCTTTGGTTTTCTGAGCTGCTTCTACTGTTTGGGGGTTAGCGGTATATGGCAAAAATAGAGTGGTGGATAGAGCCAGGGCTGTTAAGCCAATGCCAACTTTCTTGAAAAATTTCATTTTATGACCTCGCAAAAAATTACTTATGTTAATATCATTGTACCCTAAACTGCTGCTTAAAATTGTTTTATTATATAAATTGTTAGAACTTTTGTCTGGTTTACAATATTTTGGCAAGGGTAAACTAATTTTCAAATTAAGCAATAAAAATAGAGCTAATCCACCATAAAAGTGGACTAACTCTATTTTTTAATTTAACTCCATTCGGCAAAGTTTAAAGTACTTAATTGAATTTTGGTTGTGTCAAGTAGCCAAATTGCCTGTTTTACTTGTGCAATTGTTGCTTTTGGAAATTGTAAAACAGAAGAAGCAATCATCAAAGCATTATTATAATTACTTACTGCACTTTGTTGCTCACACTTAACATTCTTGTTATTCTTATTTTCCTCAAATTTTCTTTGCAATTCTTGCTTATCCTTATCTGTTGCTACTTTCTGCTCGCTTTCAGCGTCTTTGGCAGTATTGAGAGGGGTAAGTTTAATTCCACCGGCAAAAGTAACATCACTAGCTTTGACAAAACTGTTAGTATAGCGAATCTTATCTTCTGTCGATTCAATTAGTTTATTGTTTTTGTCAAGCTCTGGTTTTTTAAGATCAGTGCCGTCGTTATTAACGAAATAGCTTCTGTCTGTTCTGTAGGTTAAAAAGTGGTAAAACAATTCTGCTTTCTTTTCACTAGGTACCCATAAGTAATAAAGACCATCAACGGTCAAGGGGCTTTGATTACGATTCCTGTAACTGATGCCTGTTGCAGTGCCGTCAAAATTATAGAATTTAGTATTTGTCGTCGTATTAGGCTTTACATAGGTGAATGTAAGCTCATCGTAACTTGATGTTGGCAAATAGTTTCTTAATTTAATGTAACCTTGACCAACATATTCGTTAGGATAATCGTGCAGGCGATAAATATAGCCTTCAAAGTCTTCTGCCCAAGGTTGAACCGCTAAATCAACTTTAATTTTTTGACCCTTTTTGAGAACGTGCTTAGTAGAATCATTGGTTAAAGTTTGAGTTGTCGTCTTTTTAAGAACAGTAGCATAGGTCACGCCATTGTACATAAGGGGATACCCATCTATACTATCAACGTTATTTGCTCTAATATAACGATTTTTCCCTATTGCATAACAGTCTTTACCATTAACTGTTGCTGTCGGCAAGTAATAAAAAGTTGCCTTTTGCTCAGAAACGTTAAATTTTGCAAAATAATATTTTTGATTAGATTGGGTTTGCTTAACCTGGCCCTGATAGTTAACGACTGATTTAACTGGTAGAGTCTTGCCTTTTAGTTTACCTGTTTTAGTATAGATCGCAGACCTATGATTCAAAACCAGCTTATCGGTCTTAGAGCTTTTACCGTTAACGTTATTAACATCACCGTCATTAATATATTCTCCTTGACCAATTTTATAGTATTTTTGCCCATTAATCATTATTGTGCCGTAATAATCTAAGGAGTCGACATCAAAAGAAGAAACATAGCAGAAACCATTAACGTCTGGTTCAATTACAGAATAATTCCCGTTTTTTCTTGCTTTAAGTCTTTGACCATATTGATTATATACGGGTGCGTCATTGACTAAAGTAATTCTGTTTTTAGCTAGTTTTTGTGCTTTTGGCGCAGCTTGCACTGTTTGAATATGATTTAGACTTGGCAGCAGCGGACTAATTGTCAACACTGTTGCGGCTAAGCCAATACCAATTTTCTTGAAAAATTTCATATCTTCACCTCATAATATCTATTTTCTTTACTTATATCATTGTACTGCAAACTAGTTAATAAATTTATCTCAAACAAGCGTTCGATTATTTTTGCTTGCTAACAAATGCTTGTATAATTAGGTTAGTAAGTGTCTGAAAGTAAATAAAAAGAAGATGACATGATGAAGCAAGAATCCTTATTTGCAAATAATGGACAAAATGAACCTTTGGCTAACCGTGTACGCCCCCAAAACCTAGCTCAGTTTGTAGGACAAGAGCAGCTACTGGGACCGGGAAAAATATTGCGGGAAATCATTGATAATGATCAGGTTTCCTCAATGATTTTTTGGGGACCACCGGGAGTCGGTAAAACGACTTTGGCTGAAATAATTGCCCGGCAGAGTCAAGCGAGCTTTTACAACTTTAGTGCGGTTGACAGCAGCATTACTAAAATCCGCAAAATTATGAAGCAGGCTGAAGCTGAACACGAAGTAGGGCAAAAAACACTGGTATTTGTAGATGAAATCCATCGTTTTAATAAAGCACAACAAGATGCTTTTTTGCCTTACGTTGAACGCGGCAGTATCACGTTAATTGGTGCCACGACCGAAAATCCTTCCTTTGAAGTTAACTCGGCGCTGCTTTCACGCTGCAAGGTTTTTGTCTTAAAACCGCTTGAAGTCAAAGATATTATCAAGCTATTGCAAAATGCTTTGCACAACCCTAACGGTTTTGGCAAGCTAACCGTTAAAATCAGTGAGCAGGAGATTAAAGCCATTGCCAAATTTGCTAACGGTGACGCCAGAACAGCTTTAAACACGCTGGAAATGGCAGTTTTAAACGGCAACAAAAATGGTAATACAATCGCTGTGACCATGGACAATTTGGGACAATTAATCACGCAAAAGTCAGTCTTGTATGATAAAGACGGGGAAGAACACTACAATATTATTTCTGCTTTACATAAATCAATGCGTAATAGCGATGTAGACGCGGCAATCTATTGGTTGTCACGGATGCTTGAAGGGGGAGAAGATCCGCTTTATATTGCACGCAGACTAGTACGCTTTGCCAGTGAAGACATTGGTTTGGCAGATACTAATGCGCTGAACGTAGCGGTCAACGTCTTTCAGGCTTGCCAATTTATTGGAATGCCGGAATGTGATGTACATTTGACGGAAGCTGTGATTTATCTGTCACTTGCGCCGAAATCAAACGCGGTTTATAAGGCTAGATTAGCCGCTGAAGAAGACGTTAAGAAGACAATTGATGAACCAGTGCCGCTGCAGATCCGTAACGCGCCCACTAAGTTGATGAAAGATTTGGGTTATGGCAAAGGTTACCAGCTGGCGCATTATGCTAAAGACAAGTTAACAACAATGAAAACTATGCCACCGAGTTTAGAGGGGCACGAATATTATTTGCCGACCTCGCAAGGTCATGAAGACCGCTTTAAAAAAAGGCTGGAGCAAATTAAAGAATGGCATAAAGAACACGATAATTAGCCTGAAACTTTTTCTAAAGTCTGGTTTCATTAGTTTAATTGCCAAAAGAATATGAAACGACGCTAAAATTGATTAGTTAGATTATAATGTGACACCGCTATTCGAGCATCAACTAAAGAAGGCAAACCACAATTTGAATGGTTTGCCTGTTTGCTATGAATTCGAATTTGTCCTAATTTTGGGATTAACATTAGATGAGCAAGTCACGGCTTTTAAATTTACATAAGTTACAAAAGGTTACTTTAGTTTGATAAAGTTATTAGTTTCACAAATAAGTAGTATTATCAATGTGAAAAGAATAACTAATAGGAGGAAATAAAATGAATATTGCGCAAGCAATCAAAGTAACTTTTTCGAATGTTGCGATTGTCAGTTCAATAACGTCAACAATTTTCATTATTCTATTGGGCTTTTACCTGCGTAAACGCGGTATTTTCACCGAAAAGTTTGGTAAAATATTGTCCAAAATAGTTTTGACAGTTGCGTTACCAGCATTGGCTTTTAACTCATTCATGCAACCAATTAGTAATGAAACTTTATCACAAGGGATGAATGTTTTAATCTGGGGAATTGTAATTTATATCATTTTGATATTCTTGACCCCACTTTCATATGTTAAATACCCTAAAGATAAAAGGGATGTTTTGGCAGTATTAACCACATTTGGTTCAACTACTTTCTTTGGTATTCCAATTGTAGGGGCTGTTTTCGGTCCTAAGGGTATCATGTACAGCTCTATCTTTAACATTGGTTACCGAATCTTTTTATATTCATATGCGTATATCAAGATGTCCGGACTCAAGATGAAGGCCAGCAACTTAAAGAAGATGTTTGTTAACCCAGTCGTAATTGCTACATTCTTGGGTCTGATTTTATGGTTGTGCCAAAATTACGTGCCTCAAGTAGCTGTTAAACAAGCAGTTAACGGTGTAATTAATGCCAATGCCCCAATAGTTCACGTTGCGTTTTACCGTATTGACCAAACCGCAATTTGGCTATATAAACCAATGCAATATTTAGCAAATCTGGCTTCACCTCTTGCTTGGTTATCAATCGGTTCTACTTTAGGTTCAACTTCATTCAAAGAAGCTGCTGCCAACAAGACTTCATGGTACTACAGTTTTAACAAGGTTATATTAGTGCCATTATTGAACTTACTGCTCCTAGTTATTTTATCTGTAACTAATATTTTACCTGTTAGCTACATTGCATTAGGAACAATTATCATCATGATGGCTACACCAACTGCAGCTGTTGCATCATCTTATGCAATCAGTTTTGACCGTGAGCCGGTGTTATCTTCTGATGCATCATTTATTTCAACAATTATGGCGGTTATTGCCATGCCAATATGGATCGCTTTTCTGGGCGTTCTCAGTCAAATTGGTATATTTCATTAATTAGGAGGGAAATTTTAAAATGTTTAAAATAGTAGCCTATGGCGTTCGCGAAAATGAAGTTGATTATTTTAAAAAATTAAATAAATATAATTATGAATTGCAGCTGGAATCCGACATGTTAACTCATGATAATGTTGAAACGGCTAAGGGAGCAGATGCAGTTTTACTCAGAGCCAACTGTGTAGGTGATGCAACCAACTTAGCTAAATTCAATGAGTGGGGCATTAAATATGTTTTCACGAGAACAGTGGGATATAACCATATTGATCTCAAGGCCGCTAAAAAATATGATATGAAAGTTGCCCGCGTTCCGGCTTATTCACCATACGCAGTGGCTGAATTAGCTATGACTTTAGGAATGATGCTCTTTAGACATACCGCCTTAGCTACCACCTTGACTAATAAGGGAAACTTTTCAGTTTCGACTGCCACTTTTTCAGGTGAAGTTCATTCAAGTACAGTAGGTATCATTGGTACTGGTAGAATTGGAGCTACGGAAGCACAACTGTATCATGGCATGGGGACCAATGTTTTGGGCTATGATCCTTATCCGAGTGATTTTGCCAAACAATACGTAAAGTTTGTAAGTCAAGACGAATTACTAGCTCAATCAGACATTGTTTCAATTCACGTACCATATTTCCCAGGGCAAAATGATAATTTGATAGATGAAGCTTTTCTAGGTAAAATGAAGAACAATGCGGTTCTGGTCAATACTGCTAGATCGCAACTGGCTGATTACCCTGCTGTGATTAAGGCAATTAAAGATGGTCAAATTGCCGGCTTTGCAAGCGATGTTCTGCCTGATGAAGCAGAAGTTTTAGGCCATAATTATAATGGCAATATCACTAATGATTTAACCAGACAATTAACAGAATTGTATCCTAAGGTTTTATTAACACCTCATATTGGTTCATATACCAGTCCTGCTTTAACAGACATGATCAACGTCAGTTATGAGAACTTCCACCAGGTATTAGAGACTGGTCATACTGATAATGATGTGAAACTTGACTAAAGTTTATCTAATAAAAAACAAGCTACGACAATAGCTTGTTTTTTTATTTATTCAATTTGTATATTTTAATTGGTCGACCAACCTTTAAATAGTGCACTTTAGTGGAAAGTTTGCCGGTTCTTTCCAGATAGTCCAAATATTTTTTAGTAGTAATGCGTGATAACTTCGACTGTCGTGCTACATCTTGATTGGAAAATTCACCAGCAAGTTGGGAAATAGCAGTTTTAATTTTGGTTAAGGAAAAATCTGAAAGCCCTTTAGGCAACCCAGTCTCATCATTTAAGTTATTCATATCTTGGGTAATAAAAATATGATCAAGTTCACCTTGTGACACCGTGTTGTTTTTTTGCAATACTTCGTTATATTTTAAAAAATGTTCAATTGCCTCTTTAAAACGTTTAAAAGAAAAAGGTTTGAGCAAGTAGTCCAAAACACCATATTTTAAAGCCATATTGATGTTGGTACTGTCTTTGGCGGCAGAAAGCATAATGACATTGGGATGGAGATTATGCTGAATAAATTGTTCCAGTAATTCGGTACCAGAAGTTTTAGGAAGGTAAACATCAAGCAGAATCAGATCAGGGTTGATTTTTTTAGTAATTGCTAGTGCCTTTTTGGCAGTAGCAGTTTGATAAACAGTCAGGTTTTCCGGCTTAATAATTCTCATTAAATATTGTTTGTTAATCGAGCTGACCATCGGGTCATCTTCAACTATTAAAATTGTTAACATTTTATTCCTTTTCGTTTTTTTCCTGCAAAGGCAATTCTATATAAAAATTGCTACCATGAGGTTTACAAGATGAAACTTCAAGATGGCCACTATAGGATTTAATGATTTGCTGCACCAGAATAAGTCCATAGCCGTGATCCTTGCCCTTAGTTGAATACTTCTGTTTAAATAAATGCTTTTTAACTGCGCTCGCAATGCCAGTACCAGTATCAGCAACTTCAATAATTAAGACTGAACTTTCATTATCGAAATTAATTGCCAAGGTGATTTTGCCGCTATCTTTAATTGCTGCAAGCGAATTGTCAATGAGGTTGCCCAGTATTTTAATCAGGTCTAAATTTAATTGCTCAGTTACAATCTTTTGCGGCAAGTTAGAGTCAGGCGTAATTTCCAAGTTGACTCTTTGCTCTTGCGCCTGGTTCATTTTTCCAGTTAAAAAGCCAACAAGCGCAGGGGATTCGAGCTGTTTATTCAGTTGACCAAATTCTTGCTGGTAATTTTGGTTTATTTTTGCAATGAATGAATTAACTTGATCATACTGCTTTAATTCAATCATGCCGTAGATTGCCTGCAATTTATTTAAAAATTCGTGTGATTGTG
Organism: Lactobacillus sp. IBH004; assembly: GCF_026185255.2. NCBI lineage: Bacteria > Bacillati > Bacillota > Bacilli > Lactobacillales > Lactobacillaceae > Lactobacillus > Lactobacillus sp. IBH004. Next base: position 193,553 of record NZ_CP110217.2, read on the forward strand.
CCCTTAGTGACTGAATATATTGTTGGCTGCCGGCAAGCTGTTCAGATAACTTCTGGTATTTGGACTGATCCTGCAGTAGAGCTACTTGGCCAAAAATCTGCTTATGGTATACCAGTTGACTAACTGAAACAATATATTCTTTAGCATTGATTAAGACAAGCTCATTTGTTTTAGGTAATTGTTGGTTGTCTGCAAATAATAAATCAATTAGATTTTTATCCAGGGCTTTTCCCACCATTAAGGAAGGGAAAGATTTTTTAGCCAAGTAATTAGCAGTAATTAAAATTTTGTGATTATTTACAACAATAAGCGCTTCATCAATACTGTCATTAATAGCATATAATTCTGTGAGCTTAAATGCAATTTCGTTTGGTTCCATATCAAACAGCGTTTTTTTAATGCGTCTTGATATTAATAAAGCCAGCAGTATGCCAATTATTAATGAAACTAGAGAGCCAATTACAACTGATCTTTGGGCGACTCGAATAACTTTATTAATTGATTTGTCAGTGAGACCAACACAAACTATTCCGATTTGCTGCTTGTGTGCAAAAATCGGGCGGAAAATCCGGTAGCCAGTTCCCAAAACACCCCGACGGTGAGAATAATGCGCCTTACCAGAGCTTGATTTTTGAGCATCAGAAGGCGAACTGAATTTTTTGCCTATATGATTCTCAGAAGGATGGGAATAGCGGACGTAATTATTGTCAAGTACCACAATAAAGTCTACTTTAGTTTCTTTTTTAACTTGTTCGGCATATTTTTGAATCGGGTTATATGTTGTGGGTTTGACTTTTTTTCTTAAAGCAATTTGTACCTGCTCATTATTGGCGACAATTTTAGACACACTATTAATTTCTTCTTTGATGATTTGTTTTTGATTTTGCGCTACTTTGTATGAGGTGATGGTTCCAGCAGTTAGAATAAAAACAAGGGTGGTAAAGAAAACCAGAAAAATAGTTTTTGTTTGCAGCGTAAAACGTGTTTTTTTAAACATATATCTGCCTTTAATATTTTGATATTGGATAACTTAATATCTCTTTCATACAGCTAAACACTCCTAATTATTATTAGACTAATATTTTTAATAGAATTACATTTTACTTAAACTTTAAAACATGATATAATATTTAAAAAAATAAGAAAGAAAGGCTATTAAATGAGATGAAAATGAAATTAGCAAGAGCTGCTTTACTGTGGTTGTGTATAATTGAAATGGAAGCTTTTTTCTCCAATAAGCCGAATTATAACTTAATATGGTCAATTAGTGCATTCATCATAACAATAATTGCTACAGTTTGCTTTGAAGTAAAAGAAGATACATTTATTGATCAAGTCGAAAATGATTTAATTTACTGTTTGGCATTACAAGGCGTACCTATTAGTTTTGAAACTTTATATTTATTGAATATGACAGATGAGCAAGAAGACCATCCGTTACTGATACTCTTAATTATTGTGTTAAATTTAATCTGTGTAATTTTACTTGACTATTTAATTAATCGGGTTAAATTTTATAAAGCTGAAGGTAAAAATGAATAAAATTTAATAAGATTTGAGTACCAGGCAACTATACTGCTTGGTATTTTTTCTAGCATAAAGTACGTTAGACTATTTGATAGTCCCTGGCTTTATTTCTGGCTTATTCGAAAACTTTTCAATACTAATCAGCTTTTTCTTTAGTTTAGAGTGAAACAAGTATGAACCTTTATTTGATAAAAAAGCGACACCATTCTCTTTACCATTATTTGCTTTTAAGCTAAACACACTGTCACTTATGCGTTTGTATGTGCCTCTTTCAAATTGATGTCCGTCGACATTTATAGCATATTCGGGGTCCAAACCAAACGAAATTTCCACATGAGGATTGGAAGGATTTAGTGGCATTGCATTATTAGTAAAACCCCCAAATACAGTGGGCGGGTTTCTAGTATCATAGAGCAAAAAGCCTAAAGTGATAATAAATAAGAATCCAAAAATGTAGGTAGTAATTTTGTAACCATTTTTCTTCATGAGTTTTTCTCCGATGATGAGGTAAAAGTAGAAGGTTTTCTACTAGCGTAATGCTTGTTGACTATTTATCTACATATAATAATAGAACCTGATTTTTGTCAAACTTAATTTGGAATTTACAAAATAGCGGCATTAATAATATACTTAAATATAGTAGCAATGTATGCATAATAGCAATCGATTATATGAATATAGGCCAAAAAATGAGTACATCAGTGATAGAAAACGTAGAAATTAACGGCGCTAAACTATATTTTTCAATTAGTTCAAAGCAAGGCCGGAAACCAATCATTTTATATTTGCATGGTGGACCGGGCGATGCCTGCATCCCCTTGACTAAAAAATTTAATAGCGAACTAGAAGATCATTTTATCTTTGTCAATCTGGAACAAAGGGGCAGTGGACTATCGTATTACAAATTTTCACCTGAAGAAAACTTGTCCATTAATACCATCTTGGCAGATATTCATCAGTTTGTGCTTTATTTATTAAAACGGTTAAAACAAGATAAATTGATTATCATGGGTCATTCTTGGGGGACGGTTTTAGGACTCTACTTTATTCAAATGTATCCGGACCTGGTTGCACAATATATCGGAATAGGTCAAGTCGTTAATATGAAAAAGAATATTGCTTTACAAAAAGCTTTTTTACGAACAAAAATGAAAAATACTGCTAAACTTGACCAACTTGATTTTGCACATGAACCAACTAAGGCCAGCCTCAAATTAACTAAAATGATTGTAGCTCATGGCGGCTCAATTTACGGCGCTAAAAACTACCGCAAATTAATTTGGCCTTTTATATCTGCTAAAGATTATTCTTTTAAGGACTTAATTCATCGCTTGCAGGGCTCGAAGCAATCAATTCAATATTTTTGGGAAGAACTGATGGACGTTAATTTTGAAAATGTTCTGCATTTTGCCGTTCCCATCACCTTCTGTGAGGGCAGGCATGACCACCATGTGTCCTCGCAGTTGACTGCAGAATATGCTGCTAGAATTACTAGTCCGTGCAAATTGATTTGGTTTGGCCATTCTGGTCATTTTCCACAGTGGGAGGAGCCAACTAAATTTAATCAGGAAATTATTAGGCTTTTAGAGTCACAAGCAAACTAAAAAACTGGCAAATCACGTTATTCATCACGTAGATTTACCAGTTTTTTATATTCAATTAGACCTTATTAATTATTCTGAAAATTACTCAAAAACTTGACGGTTTTTTCATTTTGCGGATGATTGAATAATTGATCAGGTTTACCTTGTTCAGTAATTATTCCGTCGCTGATGAAAAACATTTGATCAGAAATCTCCTTCGCAAATGCCATTTCGTGGGTTACGATAATCATCGTTAAACCAGTAGTAGCCAGATTTTTCATGACGCTTAAAACTTCTCCGACCATTTCAGGATCCAAGGCACTAGTAGGCTCATCGAATAACAGAATTTCTGGATCCATGCAGATAGCACGGGCAATCGCGACCCGTTGTTGTTGGCCACCTGAAAGCTGGCTGGGACGAGCATTAACGTATTGCTCCATGCCCACCTTTTTCAGATTGGCCAGTGCAATTTGGCGGGCTTCGTCTTTTGAACGCTTCAATACTAATTCCTGACCGACCATGCAATTAGCTAATACATTCTTGTTTTCAAACAAATCAAATTGTTGGAAAACCATGCCGACTTTAGCCCGATAAATATTGCGATTATAGTTTGGTGCCAGGACATTTTCACCATGAAAATCAACTTCACCAGCAGTGGGTTCCTCAAGCAAATTGATGCAGCGCAAAGTAGTTGATTTACCGCCACCTGAAGGCCCGATAATGGTGGCAATTTCACCTTTATTAATGTCAAAAGAGATATCTTTTAATACTTGGTGTTCACCGAATGTTTTCTTGATGTGCTTTAAACTTAAAATAGTTTCGTTTGTTTCAGTCATTAGTTCTTAGCCTCCATGTCTTTTGGTGTGCCCACTTGAACTTGGTTTGCCATTAAGTTGTAATTCTTACTTCCTTGAAGGTGTTTTTCAATTAAGTTGAAAATTCTCGTGATGGTAAAGGTCAAGATGAGGTAGATAGCAGAAATTGTCAGGTAAGTTGGGAAGAACTTGAATGTCTGACTAGCAACAGTTGAACCTACGAAGAACAACTCTGATACGGAGATGATGCTCAGGACTGAAGTATCCTTAATATTAACGATAAATTCGTTAGTAATTGAAGGTAGACAGTTCTTGATTGCTTGTGGCAGAATAATGTGCCACATTCTTTGATTATGGGTCATTCCCAAGGCACTAGCAGCTTCAAACTGACCTTCTGGTGTAGAAACAATTCCGCCGCGGATGATTTCTGCTAAATACGCTCCAGTGTTGATCGAAACAATGATTAGTGCGGCAACAGTTCTGTCAATATTCAGGTGCCAGAATTGGGCAATACCATAGTAAATCACAGCAGCTTGTACCATCATTGGTGTACCCCGGAAGACTTCAATGTAGACCGAAAGCAGCCAGTTCACAAACTTAAGCAGCCATCTTTTACCGGTAGTGGTTGGTGTAGGAATGGTTCTGACGATACCAACTGCCAGGCCGATAAAGAAACCTACAATAGTACCAACTGAGGCCAGAAGAAGGGTCATACCGATACCGTTTAAAATCATGCCGCCATATTGGCGCCACATTGATACTAACCACGGTTCTGACTTAGCCTTTTTGCCTTTTTTGTTATTATCAGTTTTAGGTTGCTGCTTAACAGCTTCAGTCATTAGCTTAGTTCTTTTTGCTTCAGGAATAGTAGCTAATATCTGGTTAACGCTCTTAAGCAGAGCTTTGTTGGGCTTAGCGATTCCGATTGCAGTGACAGACTCATCTTTTGTGGCGTGGAAACCAGCCATTTTGCTGACAGGAATTGACTTAATATCAGGGTCAACCATCTTAAAGGAAGTTGATTCAGTGTCCTCGGCAACATAGCCGTCAATGGTGCCGGAGATTAAACTTTGCCGCATCGCCGCAAAATCACGCATAGCCGGTTGACGCTTAGCGCCCTTTAACTGCTTGATCAGGTCATAGTGGAAAGTGCCTTGTTGCGCCGTTAATTTTGCACCCTTAAAGTCGGTTAGTTTCTTAGCGTTAGCGTATCTGCTATTAATCTTGGTAATTACCACAAAAGTACTGTTTCTATAAGGCTGAGAGAAATTAATGGCTTTTTCACGCTCAGCTGTAGGGCTCATGCCGGCAATAATCAAATCAGCTTTGCCGCTGGTTAGAGCAGGCAGTAAACCATCCCATTCGGTCTTAACTACTTCAACTTTTCGATGCAATTTTTGCCCAATAATTTTGGCAATTTTAACATCATAGCCATTGGCGAATTCTTTTGAACCCTCAATAGGTACAGCACCGTTAGCATTATTTGTTTGTGTCCAATTGTACGGCTGATAATTAGCTTCCATGGCGACTTTTAATGTGCCCTCATCTTTTTTGGCATCAGCTTCAGTAAGACTAAAATTAGCTGCTATGCTCAAACAAGTGAATAAGGCAACTAGGGTAGCCAACCACTTAAATCTTGACTTCATTTTGAAAACCTCCACAAAATATGTTTCAAATAAAGCCAATACAATAAAAGCGTAAACAAAAACCTCGCTGTTAATCAAAACAACGAGGTTCATAATCTATTTTTAAAACAAATCATATAGCGCTCCCTGGGGACTAACCAGGACAGTCTGCAAAATATTCTCTTGCAGCCCAACAAGAAAATTGAAACGAACAATATTCTTATTTCGGCGGTAATTCTTATCCTGAACTTCACAGTGTTCGCTCACTCAGATCAGTTTTGTAATAACCGCGACCTCTATTGCATTGGAAATTATTTAACTTAGAAAAATAATAGGCTATTAAAAGCAACTTGTCAATAATTTTATTTAAAAAATATTTTATAATTATCTCATTTATTTTCTTTTACTATTTTAAAAGACATGAAAAAGCTTGCCCTTACTGCCAGCCATTGCCACTTTGGTAAGCTTTCTTTTTCATTCTGGAAACATACGGGTTGCCAGCTACATAGTAACGCAGTTTTTTATTGGCCCATTCTAGTTCAGACTGGCTAACACCGATTCTGGCACTGGTTTTAATTTCCTTAGCCAGTTTTTTGTGACTGTCATCTAAATCAATTTTAAAAGGGGAGTCAGTTAAGAAATGTAAATTCCATTTTTTATCGTGAATGCCAAAAGCCTGCATCATTTTCGCGGGGCCATTAGTTAAAAGGACACCGTCTTTACCCCCGCGATTTTTAATCATCTGCTCTATGCCCCAGACGGGCTCGATGGCTCTAATTAAAACTCCTTGCGGCTCATTATATTCTTGCGTTGCAACATCAAAAAAGAAATATTGTCTTTGAGCATAAATATAGATGGTTCCGCCTTTGCGATAAAGACCTTCATTAGCTGGGCTGCGATGACCGCCGTATGAATGAGCTGCGCGATCTTTGACCCCTAAATATGCTTCCGCTTCTACAATGTAGCCACCCATAATATGTTCACCGTCATTGTATGTGAGGGGTCTGCCAATTAAATCTTTAGTAATAGTGGCGGTAGATTTATTAGTAAAATAAGTTGAGTAATTCATTTTTTCTTCCGTGTAGTAAACTTAAATTAAAAGGGGATATTAGCATGACAAAGATAAAATTAGTACGCATTTACGATCATGAGCAACCGCTCGGCTACCGCATTCTAGTTGACCGTCTGTGGCCACGAGGTAAAAGTAAAAAAGATGCAAATTTAGATGAATGGGCAAAAGAAATTGGTCCCAGCACCGAATTGCGTAAGTGGTTCAATCATGATGATACTAAATATTCTGAGTTTCGGCAAAAATACATAAATGAATTGGACCACAATCCTGTGACTGTCAATTTTATCGCCCAAGTTAAAGCTGAGCTTGCAAAACAAGATGTTCTTTTTCTTTATGGCGCTAAAAACAAAGAGCACAACCAGGCAGTTGTGCTCAAAGAATACGTTGATCAAAGACTATAATTTGCGTTTACTCTTTTTAACACGTAAAAAGTGAAAAGCAATGGTTAAAATTAGGATACTGAACACGATTAGCGCAAAGGTCGTATCAGGTAGTTCGTAGCTTAGAGGTGGCAAAGACAGCAATAGTTTAAGAGCAATGATGCCGATTAAAATATAAGCCATTGGCTGCAATTCAGGAATAATATCCATCAATTTGATGATGATTTCAGCGACGCCCCGCATGCACAAGATACCGATCATGCCGCCAATTAATACTACTACCGGATTACTGGAAACGGCTAGGGCAGCTAGCACTGAATCAATTGAAAAAACGATATCCATTGCTTCAATTGAAATAACAGTCCGCCAGAAAAGTGACAAAAAATGTTTGCCCTTTTTAGGGGTATGCTTAGTAATTTTTGCACTTTCAATCTTTGCGCTAGTGGCAGCCTTTTGGGGCTGCCTTTGGTCGTAGAAAAACTTAAAGGAAAGATAGAAAAGATAGAGACTACCCGCTAATTTAATCTCCCAGAAATTGATTAAGTAAGTACCAATGCCAATCACGATAAAGCGAAAAATATATGCACCCCAAAGGCCATAGAATAATGACTTTTCCTGTTGTTTTTTATCAGGCAGAATCTTGGTTTGGGCTGCCAACACAACCGCATTGTCAACGGAAAGCAAGCATTCCATCAGAATCAGGGTTAAGATGGTGAGCCAATCTTTACCACTGGTTAACACGTGTATCCAGTTGCTGCCACTAAAAAAGGGAGCATACATTTTAAAAATTGTCATTTAAAGGCTCTTTTCTTTTTCAGATAAATTTTAATTACTGTATCGAAATTTAACAAGTAATAATTAGTGCTTGGGTAAAAAGCAATGCGAATAGCTTAAAGAGCCTGCTTAAAAATTTAAAGCTGCTTAAAAACATCTAGAGCATCCGCAATGATGGCAGAAATGCCTTCTGCGGGAATGGCTGTTTTATTAATTGCCCAAACTTTAGCTCCAGACTGCCTGTAAGATAAAAGCTGGGCAAAAGGGTACACGACGAAACTGGTGCCTGAAATAATTACAAGGTCAGAATTTTGCATGGCGTTCACAGATTTGGCTAAACTGTCACCATTAATGGCTTCACCATATAAAACAATTCCTGGTCTGATAATACCGCCACAATTTTCATGCCGATAGGACTTCGCATATTCAGCGTATGAAACTGGTTGATGACATTTAGTGCAGTAGATATTATAAAGGCAGCCGTGAAATTCAGTGACGTGTTTATTGCCCGCTTTGTTGTCCAAGCCATCAACATTTTGGGTGATTAAATCGCCTTTTTCATTGCAGATAGCGGCAATTTTCTGGTGGATTTCGTTTGGCTTGGCGTTAGGAAAGTACATATTATCCATTACAAACTGGTAGAAAAATTCAGGTCGCTGATAAAGTGTTTCTTCACTCAATATTGTTTCCGGACTTTCAGAAACGCCATCATAAATACCGTTTTTAGAACGATAATCAGGAATACCAGAATGAGTTGAAACGCCGGCACCAGTCAGAAAAGTAATGTGGCGTGCCTGATCAATATCATTTTTTAATTCAGTTATCTTGTTAGAATCAATCATAATTTTGCCTTTCTTAAAACTAGATTTTCTACTGTTAGTTTACTACAAGATTTTGCCTGTGAGATAGGGTTATTGCAATAAAAACCATGCTGTCAGAAATTGCTAGCATGGTTTTTATTAATTATAAAATTTGAATGTCATGTTCTTTGCATTTAGTAATCATATCGTGAGGCCAAACACTAGCTTGAACTTCACCGATGTGAGCTTTGCCAAGCAAAAGCATACATAAGCGGGATTGACCAATTCCACCACCGATGGTATAAGGCAATTCTCCATCAAGCAGCATCCGGTGAAACTCCAATTTTTCACGGTCCAGACAGTCAGCCTTCTTTAATTGTTCATGCAGGCTTTCAGGACTAACACGGATACCCATAGAAGAAATTTCAATTTTTTGCTTTAAAGGCTCATACCAGAAAATCAGGTCACCGTTTAGTTGCCAGTCATCATAATCTGGTGCACGACCATCGTGGGGCTTGCCACTTCTTTTCAGTTTGTCGCCGACTTTCATTATAAAGACTGCCTTTTCTTCTTCGGCAATTTTGTTTTCTCTTTCTTCAGGGCTGATGTCTGGCCAGCGGTCTTCTAATTCTTGCGTAGTAATAAAGTAAAGCTTTTCTGGCAAATGGTAAGTAGAAGCAGGATAACGGAAAGCACAGCCAGCTTCAATTTCCTTTATTGCTGCAAAAATTTTAGTAACGGTGCTTTTCAGGGTTTCCTCTGTTCTTTCCTCTTTAGCAATGATTTTTTCCCAATCCCACTGATCCACGTAGAGCGAATGGAAGTTGTCTAAATCTTCATCGCGGCGAATGGCGTTCATGTTAGTGAAAAGTCCTTCGTGCATGTTAAAGCCGTATTTTTTTAGTGCCATTCTTTTCCATTTAGCAAGGGAATGCACGATTTCAAGTGTATCATCTGCAGGCAAATTCTTAGCATCAAAGGCAACTGGACGTTCAACTCCATTCAAGTTATCGTTAAGCCCTGTATGCTTTTCAACGAAAAGCGGGGCAGACATTCGCTGCAGATTTAATTTTTTAGCTAGAACTCTTTGGAATTCTTCTCGAATAAACACGATAGCTGCTTCTGTATCACGAATTGTGAGAGTAGGATGGTAACCTTCTGGTAAAATTAAAGTCATTGTTTTGACCTCCTATAAATTAAGGAAAAGAAAAAGCCCTTTATCCCGTTTTTAATAAAAACAAGGACGAAAGGCTTTTTCCGCGGTACCACCTCAATTGCCCTAAAGGGCCAACTCATGAAGCACTAACATGCTTCACCAGCGTGGTAACGTACTGGAGACGACACAACCTACTTTTACATGAATTTCAGCGTGCTGCTAAAAGTGTTTTTCAATAACTCAGGGTCTAACGGTTTTCCACTGTCACCGATTCACTTAAAGAGATAAGCTATTTACTCGTCTTTTTCACTGCATTTAATTTGATAATAATTCAATCATAATTTTAATAAAAATGCAAGTAAAATATCATTAATGTTGATTAACCGCTCTAAAGACTGCGAGTCTGTTATAATAGATGAAAATACAATTGAGGAGAGTCATATGATAGTTTTTTATCTAATTCTGGATGCCTTACTTTTAGGCTACACCTGTTATAGTTGGTACTGGCAGGCAAATATTGATTTAAAGGGACATTATCGCTCCTCTTCAATTATTTGGGCCGTGATTTTTATCTGGATCGGTTTTACCTGGCAATTAATTGAAAAGGGAGACCCGGGTTTAAGTATATTTTTAGCGATTTTCTTGATGATCGGTATAATTGACGGCTTTACAGGTCTGGCACCAAAAAGGGCCGTAGTTTCAGGTTACTTTCGCCGAACGATTTCATATTCGGAAATTGCAATGGTAACTTTAATTAAAGTACCTAATCCAAAGAAAAAACAGGTAATTTGTATTTTGACAACCCAAAAGAACAGACAATATTACCTGCGCTTTTCCAACGGCGTTGCGCAAATTGTTGAGGCGCTCAAAAATCACATTCATCATGATATTCATATTGAAATTCAGGATATTTTTTAAGTCACGTAAAAGCGTGTCTTTTTTTTAATTATTTTTCTTCCCAGTTCATTTCCAAATATTTAGTAAAACCGCCCTTAAGAGCGCGTTTTTTATTGACCTGATTTAAAAAAGTGTCCTGGTCAACGTTTTTAAATTTGAGATAGGCTAAAATGACTTCGTAAACGTCACCCAACTCTTCAATTAAATTAGTATCGGTTTTAGCGGCAAGAACTTCGTTAGTTTCTTCAATTAATTTTTGCTTTAATGCCGGTTCAATTTCTGCTGGAGCAAGTTTGCGATAAGTAGCATAATGAGCAAATTCTGGAATTTTATCTCTGACTAGTTTTTTCATTTTAATAGACCTTTCTTAGCTGTAATAATTTATATATTATTATACTGCTAATAATTATAAATAATATGTGAAAGCGGTAACAAGATGTAGTAAAATTAACGAGTAGAGATATATTTAATAAAGAAAGTGTGACGAAATGCGTAATAACGATTTTAATGATGTGGTTCAAAATCGTCATTCTGTGCGCCATTTTGATAAGAGTGTCAAGATTCCGCGTTCAGAATTTAAGGAAATGTTTGAAGAAACAATTACAGCTCCTTCTGGCTGCAACTTGCAAGGTTGGCACTTTGAAGTAGCAGACACCCCGGAAACTATTGCTAAAGTTAAGAAATACATGCTGAGATTTAACGATCCCCAGATGGACAGCTGTGCTGCAGTCGTGCAAGTCTTTGCCGATGTTTATGCTTATAAAAAGTATCGTGAAAATTGGACCAAGGAATATGAGACAGGCAACATCACTAAGGAAAAATTAGACGAAGTCTTAAGAACCTTTTTGCCATCTTATGAAAACGGCACATATTATTCTTGTGCAATTGATTCCATTAGATCTTGTTCACTTGCTGCTATGCAGTTTATGCTTGTTGCTCGCAATCATGGTTATGACACTAACCCAATTGCTGGTTATGATGAATCTAAAATTGCCAGAACCTTTAACTTAGAGCCAAAACGCTACTTACCAGTAATGGCAATAGTAATTGGCAAGAGCAATGAAACCGAAGAAACTAGAGCTAAAACAACTCGCTACCCAGTTGAAAGTGTTTATCACTTTGCAGAATAATTAATAATAGCGCATTTTAAAAGCCTTCCACAACGGAAGGCTTTTTGTTAATTATAAAATAGGTGAAAGCATCCGTGAGAAGCTTTGCAAAATCTTGAGCCAGCGACTTTGTTTGGCTATATCTTCGGGTGTTAATAATGATGAATCTTTCATATCATCTGCAAAAGACTGTGCGACTTCACTGGTAAAATTTTTATCATAAAAAACGGCAACATCTTCAAAGTTAAGATCATACGAGCGATAGTCTTGATTCATTGAACCAACCGTAGAAAAAGTGTCGTCAACCACAATTGTTTTAGCATGAATAAAACCTTTATTATAAATATAAATTTTAATACCATAACGAGATAGTTCATTGGCATACCATTGTGTGGCGCGGTAAATAAAAGGGTGATCAGGTTTGCACGGAATCATAATTCGCAAATCAATTCCCGACATAGCAATAGTTTGCAAAGTCGCAAACATCGCGTCGTCAGGAATTAAATAGGGTGTCTGAATCCAGAGTCTCTTTTTAGCTAAAGACATTAGGCGCATAATACCATTACGCATATTAGCATTGTAACGATCGGGCCCATCCGAAATTATCTGTGTAGCTACGTCGCCGGGATGAATTTCATTTTCATCTAAATTAGGGAAAAGAACAGTATTAAATGTGATTACTTGGTTTTCCTTTTGAATGGAAGCATTCCAATCCATGACAAATCGTTCTTGCAAAAGCAGAGAGGCTGAACCGACAATTCTCACCTGACTGTCACGCCAATAACCAAACTTTTTCTTGCGACTGAGATATTGGTCACCAATATTAAAGCCGCCGGTCCAAGATGTTTTACCGTCAACTACGACAATTTTGCGGTGCAAGTGGTAGTTAATCCGGTACCGCGTAATCATGTTGCGTGAAGTAATAAAAGGTAGCACAACGCCACCGGCTTTTCTTAGTTGGTCAAACCAGGCTTTAGTTGCTCCCATTGAACCCCAGGCATCATATAGTAAGCGTACAGATACGCCTTCTTGTGCCTTTTGAATTAGCAAATCGAGAAAATCATTGCCTATTTCATCATTATAAAAGGTGTAAAATTCAACATTTACAGACTGTTTAGCTTTTTTGATGTCACGCATCATGTCGTGAAACATGATTTCACCATCGGTATAAAGCTTAACGTGGTTATTTTTACTTAATGGTGACTCACCATCGTGATCAAAAAAGTGTATAACCATCTTAGCCTTATTTGACGTATCAGATGTACTGATTTTTTTAGGAGCAGCAGTAATAGATTTTTGGACATTTCGCAACCCAATATGATGTTGTTTGTTAATAGCGAAAATATTTTCCTGCGAAATTCCCCGACCGAAAAAGCCGTAAATAATCATCCCTAAAACTGGAAAAACCAGCAAGATAATCAGCCAGGCCCAGGTTGTTGAGACAGAGCGTCTTCTGTGAAAGACGATGTAAAAGGCTAAGATAGTATTAGTAATAATGATGATGCGTCCTATGTCACGGAGCAGAATCACACTTATTTCCTCCAAAAATCAAATTACTTTTTAAGACCAATAAATTTATCAATAATGTCGATAACAAAGGGATTATCATGCATCCAGCTGTGTTCTGCGTACTTTTTACCGCGAATCTCAACTTCATGATAAGATTTGGCATAAGGTGCTAAAACGTAGCGGATGCTTTTAGCAGAAGTCACGGAAATAAATTTATCGCTGTTGGTGTTGTCTAAAACATTGCCATAAATGTTTAGCACTGAAATATTGGGATTAAATCGTTTGCGTCTGAGCAAAAGATACAGGTAGTGCAAGTTAACTACAGCTGGACGACCCTTTTGGTTAAAGGCATTAACGTTGGGAATATCTCCTAAGTAAACTACCCCGTCAAAGGGACCAGCGATAAAAGCACATTTGACCAAATGAGGGAACTGCTTTTTACGGGATTTACGCATTTCTGTGCGTACGATGCAGGGACAGGCAAGAGAGTGTGCAATTGCCGAATAGTGAGAAAAATGGTACCTTTGAGCTAAGAATGGTAATGTAAAACGCAAGTAGTAATCAATTGCATAAACGCCAACGAGGCGCTGGCGAAAAACAACTTGTACAATGGGATTTCGATCACCTGTCCAGGTACCTTCGAGCTTGAAGTTACCCAGCAAGTCAGTAGTTACTTTGAGATACTTCGAAGTTCCTTTATCTATCAGAGCCTGCTGAACCATTACCTTGGTGGTATAGTCACCACCACGAAAGCCATGAAAATAAATTATCGGTACTTGTTCAAAGTCACCTTTTTTTGGTTCAATGGTGGCGTTATCTTCAATTCTTTTTTTATGTAAACGCAAAAAAATACGAGTTGGTGCAAAAGTTGCCAAAGCAGCGAGAAAAAGCATACTGAGCCTGCTGGGCTCTTGTGCAAGATCACGTTTGTGGTTTTTTTCCACTTCTTCCTTGTATTTTTTAGTATTGAAGAACATAATACCACCTTAAAAATAGAACTACATATATTTTAGCATTGACTAGACAAATTAGTGAAAGGAGAACATATGAAATTTTATGCAGTAAAAAAGGGCCGCAAGCCAGGCGTTTATCGCACTTGGGATGAAGCCCGAAAACAGGTTGATGGCTATTCTGGAGCTGAGTTTAAATCTTTTAGCAAGATAACGGATGCTACAGAATATTTGGATTGGGACCACGAGAAGGTTCAACAGGTCTTTCAAAAAGACGAGGATTCTTTAAAAGAGGCAATTGCCAAGATTCAAAGAGAAAGCCGTAAAATCAAGGAGAAGCCTTCTGCCGCGGCAACTTCTCCCCAAAAGAATAGAGCATTAAACAAGGCAACTAAAGCGCATCCGTCCAGCTTTTTTGCCACAATCTATACGGATGGCGGCACCCGCAATACCGGTAACTTTAAAGGCGGCCATGTGCGTGCAACGGATAAAGCTGCATGGGCCTATCTAATTGAATGGCAAGAAGATGGCCAACAAAAGTCTGTTTATAATTCAAACGGTGAGTTTGGTGCGACTAATAATAAAATGGAATTAACTGCTTTAATTGAAGCTCTCAAGAAATTGCTTGAGTTAAACTTTAACCACGAGCCATTACTGTTTGTACTCGATTCTCAATACGTGCTAAATCCCATTACTAAAGGCTGGCTTAAGGGTTGGAAAAAGCGTGGCTGGACCAAAAGCTCTAAGGGTCCAATTGCGAACCTTGAATGCTGGCAGGAGTTGGATCAGCTCTTGGGTGAATTTTCTCAAACTAAATTCGAATGGACTAAAGGCCACGCCAATAATCGCGGTAATGAATTTGTTGACCATACATTAAATAAATTTATGGACCAAATGTAATTAGTTAAAATGTAGTGACTATTAAACCGCCAAACAGGTGACTGAAAAATGAAGTGATGCTGTGCCAAATTTGTTCAAACCAATTGCGGTTTTCAGGGGTATTTATTTTATCGAAAATGTCTTTTGCATTCTGTTTAATGTTTTTTGATAAAGCATCGGCCTGGTCCCTAAATTTATGATTTTTTAAAGCACCAGAATCACGCACTTCAATTAAAATGTTGATTATTTGCTGTTTCTGATTATTGTTAATGACATCGCCAAGATGATTGATGTTAATTTGGTTGTTAACAATGTCATGAATTTGACTGTTTGAAATATTGTTACCGATTTTGCCCATTTCCTGCTTTGCACCTGCAACAGCGTTATTAAGTTGTGCATCACTATAGCCGTCTTTATCTTTATTTTCTTTAGTAATTTTACTCAATGTGTTTATTTCGTCTTGAGCTGCATTAACCTGGCTCTGATTTAAGTTTTCTCCGGTTTTGCTGTAAGCGGCGTAGACACCGGCTAAAGCACCGGAGCCATCAATAGGAACGGCACTAGTAACGTAAATATTAGCGTCAGAAATACCGGCAGTTAAGGCGGCATTTTTATATTGATCAGATGTGATTGTGGTAATATTGTTGCGCCCTTGATAGTCAAGGATGTGGACGTTAATACCGTTACCAGAAGCAGTCTTTTCAATCATCGCACTAGACCAGACACCAGAATTAGTAGTAAAGTTAGCACCAGATGGGTTAAGGTATTTGACTAAGTCGGCACCCGTGATCGTAATAGTTTGATAGCTAGCGCCCTTTAGAGGTTCGCTGAGTGTTTTTAACGTACCGTTTTTTTGCGTTTCAGTCAAAGACGTTCCCAGGCAAACTACGGGCAAATCATCTGCTTTAACTGTTTGCTTAACAGTGCCACATAAAATGGTACTAAAAAATAACATTGTAATAATAGCTAAAATAGTTTTTGCTTTTTTCATTTGTAATTAGCTCCTTTTGACTGTCCTTAATTATACTAAATGATAAACGCAAAAGTTTAAATTATAGTTATGTACTACTTACTTTACGTTATTTTTAATATTTAAGATGGTATAATAACAAAAGTGAAGGAGGGAGCTATGACTGAGCAACCTGAATTAACTGTCATCATGCCAGTTTACAATGTTGAAAGATACTTGACTCGAGCACTTGATCATTTAGCACAGCAAGATGATCCGAATTTTAAGTTGTTAATTGTCAATGATGGTTCAACGGATAATACTAGAAAAATAGCTGAGAGCTATCGTGCGCGATTCCGTTACTTTAAAATAATAAATAAGCATAATGGTGGCCTGTCTGATGCGCGTAATGTTGGCATTGCAAACGTTGATACACCATATTTTACTTTTCATGATGGTGATGACTGGGTAGATTCTGGTTACACAGCTTTTTTTGTAAATGCTTTTCATGATCATCCTGATGCTGCAATGGTTTCCTGTGGCTTTTGGCTTGATTACGAAAATAAGCAGGGCTCGGTTCCTGTCACTAAAAAAGTTGTACGGGGGATGAAAGGTAAGGCTAGAACCTACCAGTTAATCAGTAATCCATTTGGCTCTTTATGTGATAACCATTGCTTGGCTACTCCTGTTAAAGGTTATACTTGGAACAAAGGATACAAATTGGCGGTTGTACGCCAGAATCATCTTAGTTTCAAGAAAAACTTGGCCTTTATGGAAGATCAAATATTTAATGTCCAATACTTAGCTTTAACAGAGGGCTTTTATTGTGATAGCAAGCCTCTATATCATTACTGGCAACGTAAAGACAGCATGGTTCATCACTTTAATTCAAAAATGATTCCTGATAATTTTAAAGCGAATTACATTATTGTAAAAATTATCATCCGTAGCTTGTGGCATGAACATAAGAAGGAAAATGGTTCTAATCAGAAGTTGATTGAGGCTAGTGAGAGAGACCAAAGATGAGAGAAAAAGTAAATGGTAATGAACTTTATTACAGTAAATTAGGTAAGGGCGCGCCGCTTCTTCTATTACACGGACACCATTTAGATGGTGGCATGTTTGACCAGATAGTGGCTCCTTTGTCTCTTTATTACACGGTTTATGTGCTGGATATGAGAGGTCATGGTCTGAGTCAAGGAGAAGCAGCAGAACACTATCAGACTGAAGTCGAAGACCTTGCGGCTTTTATTAAGCAGGTTCATATCAGAGGCTGCTATTGCTTTGGCTTTGATGCAGGCGGCTTAGTAGCAATGATGCTGGCTAGTCAAGACCAAGATGTCTTTAAAAAGCTGATGATAGCAGGGGTTTTTGTTAACGGTAATGGCATCAGGTCTTACCACTATTTGACTGAAGGCTTTCTGCGCTTCTTACGCATGAACCGGGACAGTAAAGTAGAATTATCAGAGAGCTTTATGTCGGTTGACAGCTTAAAGGCAATTAAGATACCTACCTATTGTGTAGTAGGTGAAAAAGACTGGGTTAAAGTAGAGCATGTTCGCTGGTATAGCCAGATTATTCCTCAAGGGCAGCTTTTGGTCATGCCCAGACAAAAACATGAAAGTTACGCCGTAAGGAGTTTCAAATTACTAAACTTAATGGAAGACTTTTTCCAATAGGTCATTAAATTTTTTTAGAAATAATAGTAAATTGGTATAGTAGAAGCCGAAAGTATCTTCGGCTTTTTGTTTGAATTATTACTTTTCTAGGCACTGATGACTTTTTTGGTTATAATAGACTTGCAAAGATTGTATTTTTTAAAAAACGAGGTAGCTATGAACAAGGAAGAACTTCTTCAGTTAATGCACCCAATGAAGCTAATTGGGCTCGGCGGAAATCCCGCTTTAAATGAAAAAATTGCGCAAATATTGAAAAAGCCGTTAATCGAAACTGCTGTGCAGCATTTTAGCGATGGCGAAATCCAAGTTAATATTGGCGAAAGTGTCAGGGGATGTGATGTTTTTGTCATTCAGTCAATTCAAGATCCTGTAAATGAAAACTTTATGGAATTAGAAATTGTTTTAGATGCATTGCATCGTGCTTCAGCGCATAGGGTTAATGTAGTAGTGCCATATCTGGCTTATTCACGCTCAGATACCAAAACTCGTTCACGGGAACCAATTACTGCTAAACTCATAGCTAATTTATTACAAATTACTGGTATGGATCACTTAATCGCACTTGATTTGCACGCTTCACAAATTCAAGGCTTTTATAATGTTCCGGTTGATCATTTGCATGCTATGCCGTTATTAGCGCAATATTTTATTGATAATGGTATTGCTACTAAAGAAGAAGATGACATTGTAGTTGTTTCACCAGATCACTCTGGTGCTAAACTTGCCCGTAACTTTGGCCAGTGCTTTGATGCTCCTATCGCAATTGTGGACCAGCGTCGTGCCCGTTATGATGCGGATGTACATGATATGATCGGTGATGTTAAAGACAAGAAGTGCATTATTGTTGATGATTTAATTGATACCGGATCACGTATTTCTTCTTCAACCAAGTCTGTTTTAGCAGCTGGTGCCAAGAAGGTTTATGTTGCTGCCACACACGCACTGCTCTCACAAAACGCGCTTGAAGTTTTGAATGAATTACCAATTGAACAAATTGTAGTAACTGATACAATTAAGCACAGCCATTATCCGGACAGAATGGTCCGTATTTCTGTTGATTTGCTTTTGGCGCGAGGAATTAATTATGTATATAATGATCGCTCAATGCATTTGTTAAGTGAAAGTGATTTAAAGTAAAGACATATTAAATGGCTTGCTGATAATATTTGTTTTTTAATCTAAATTATAAGCATATAATATACCGGTGCCTTTTTTGTTTATTTATTCTATATCATTGGTATAATTAAGGCAAAATGTATAGGAGCTGAGAAAACATTATGGCACGACGTAAAAATTATAAAAGAAGACGTACAATTTTAAGTAATACATTTCACTTAATTAGAGAAAATGGAATGGATAGTGTTTCGTTTCAAATGATTGCAGAAAAATCGGGGATTTCTAAATCTTTGCTGCAATCTTATTATCCCCATAAATCTGGCTTAATTGCAGATGTTGTCCGCAACATTCTCAATACGTTAGACAAGCAAGTGCAAAAATTTAGTGCTACTAAAGAGGACGAAGTATGTGCTCGCACCAAAGCCTTTATTTATGCAATTGAAATGTTGGGAATTTATGATGAAGGTCTTAAGCGGATCATTACAGAAGTGTTTAAGAGTAACGAATCGTTAGATTTTTGGAGTAAGACCATTAATGACTGGTTAAAGGAAAAACAGCTATTTAACCACGTGGACTTTGATGCAAAAGAAGTACGGCTGGGAATTGCTTTTGTCGTAACAGGCATCAGTCGTCTTTATTATGATAATAAAGAATATGACGTTTCTCCTGAAGAAATAGCAGATTATGGTACAAAATCATTTATGTATAGTTTCTTACATTGTTCAAAATCTACTATTGATAAAGCGCTCAAAGAAGGTCATGAGATTATCGAATCTACCGATGTTAAAACCATTCATCATGCTATAGATACAATGTTTGATGAAGACAAGGAGATTGTCTGTTAGAAAGGAAAAATATGGCAAATGGCGCGCGAGATGGTTTGCACAGAATAAATAGAGAGCAGAACGAGGATTATAAAAAAGTTCTGTCCTTTATTATCTTTCTGATTGTGTCGCTAACCATGATTACCGCTACTTTCCTAAATCCCTTTTTCATGAAAGGGCAAATTAGAAGCAATAGTAATGAGGCTGTAGTTGTCAGGCAGATCAACAAGCACTTTGATGCTTTAGCAGAAATAATTGGTGCTAATAAAAATGGCAACGCTAATTTGTTGACTACGAAACAAACACAGCCAATTGCCGATCATATTATTGACTATACGTTGGGTACGCCATGGTTTAAATTCAGTAATATGAAATTAGCCAAGCAAATTTTGCATGACATTGATTTAAACGTTGATCAAGGCGTATCTAGTGATGCCCAGTTAGTACAAGAAAAACTAAAAGAACAGGAAAATAATGCCCCATATGACGTAATAGATGCTTTTAATTTGAATACTATTACACTTGGGGGTAATGTGGCTTTTATTTTATTAATCGTTAATGTAATCATACTAATAATGGCTATTATTAGTTTACGGTCATTAATAAGTGATATGAAGTTATTTTTGAATTCAAAAATGCTGACCCACGAAGTTACCGCGTCTGGTATGTGGGCCGGGTTTTGGTTAATATTAATTGCGGGCGTATTGGCAGTTATACCCGTAATTTTTAACGTTGAAAGCTTAGCTGTACTAGGTTATGTATTAGAAATAAGCAGCAGTATTTTCCTGGATTTTGTAATTATCGGAGTTGTTCTTTATATCCTGAGTGCGATTCCATGGGAAATTAGCTCGCCAAACAATTAGTTTGCTTGGCTTAAAAAGCAATTGGTCATTTTTACCAAAGGAAGCTCATATGAAAATTTATTTTGCAAATGCTTTGTTTTCACAAGCAGAAATCAACTATAACGCGCAATTAGCGGCAAAAATTCGGCAAATAGATGATGCCATTGATTTATATTTGCCCCAAGAAAACGCGTCAATTAATGATAAACAAGCGTATGCCGATTCTAAAATGATCGCCCAGGCAGATACCGCAAAATTACTTAATAGTGATTTGATGGTAGCGGTGCTTGATGGACTTAGCATTGATAATGGTGTCGCCAGTGAAATAGGCGTAGCTTATGCAAAAGAGATTCCGATAATTGGCTTGTACACAGATACACGCCAGCAGGGCGCTGATAATCAAGAAAAGTTGCAGGCTTTGACCCAGATTGCTGAAAATCAGTTTCATTATGTTAACTTGTACACTACGGGTTTGATTAAGCTTAATGGAACTATAGTTAATAATGAAAAAGATTTGTTGACTGCTGTTGCACGCTACCTCTAGAGTTTTACTCAGTTCAAAAAATATCTAAAACCTCGAAAAAAACAGCTTTTCGAGGTTTTTATTATTGAATTGATTCAGAAGGATTTTTGAGTTGAAACAGCTTAAAGGTATAACTGGTCAAGCCCGTGATTTTTACTTCATATTCATGACCAACAACCAGCGGAACTGATCCAGGATAATAAGTGATAATAGTTTCAAAATTGCCATAGCCAGTATGACTGTAATTATGGACATTCTTAGCCTGATAAGTTTGAGCAGTATCCTTATCAGTAATGGTGATTATTGGATTGCCTTTAAAGCTTTGATCTGAAAGATAGACAGACCAGGCAATATTTTGACCTTGCAAAAGCTCGATTGGAAAAACGCCGCTGCTGGGATAAGTTACCATTTCTTGGCTAGGAGCACGAAAAACGTCATCAGGATTAAAAACTTTTTGAACAGAATAGCGGTAGCCATTCTTACCGTACGCAGCGCCTGCTCCAGTTGAAGTTAAGCGTGTTGACAATAGCCAAGCTCGGTGACCAGTGTCAGCGCCGGTTAAATTATATTGGTCGGTTAGCAGATCAGTAATAACATCACCAGCTGTTTGATCACTAGTATTGAAATTAAGGTTAGCTTTGCTTGAAATATTGCGCGCTAGCTGCCAAACGTTTTTGTTAATTACTTTCGGACGTTTTTCAAAAGGCAGGCTATGTTGGTTAATCCGAGGGTTAGCATTAAGTGCGGCCAGCACAGCTGCAGTTTTTTGTGCAGCAATATTATCCTGAAAGTTTTCTCTAACAGGGGTCAAGCCAAATAGCTGTCTATAATAGTTGGTGTAGGCTAATTGACTATTAAGGTAAGCAGGAACGAGCGCACCTTGTTTAAATCTGTTTTTAAACTGGGGCTTGCTCAAATAAAGATTATTAAAATTAAAAGTGGTAGTATCAAGCTGTGCATATTCCTGTTGTAAATGGGCTATCTTATTTATTTCGTCAGGAGTGAATTCTGCCGCATAAACTTTAGTGTTACTAAATGGAAAAATGAAAAGTAAGCACAAGAGGGCAGTATAAATTTTTTTAATCATTTAAAGAGCGCTCCTTTCTTTAATATAAATTATAAGGCAAAATTAAATTAAGTATTATTCAGATTGAAAAAAGATAGTGATATTTAATAATTTGTTGCACAGGTCTTTTATGAGGGAAAAAGTATTTTGATTAATAATGCAAATATGCAACTGGCAAAAAATATTAGTATTACTTTAAATAGTAACTTAGATGATTGGGATGGGGTAACCGGCCCGGTAGATAAGGACTTACGGCAAGTAGTAGTTCAGAAAACTACTATCAATAATGGCTATGCTTATGCTTTGCAACATGTAGCTGGGGATACTTTTGTTTATCGTGGTCAAAATAACAGTAATGTTTCTTTTAATAAGCAATTACCGGTTTTACATCTAACTGGAACGGCTGCTGGTCATACACAAACTTTGGAGTATGCCGGAAGAAATGGGCAGTGGTTTATTGGCACCAAGCCAAATGATTTGAATTCAGGTTGGTCTAGCTGGTCTAAACAAATTGCACGTATTGCAATTCCACGATATTTTAAAGTTACTGCAAATACCAAAATGCGGCCGCGATTGTCCAATTTAAATTATGCAGGAGCTGATTTTGGTATCAGTTGCAGTGGAGATCAATTCGCACGTGTGGAAGTTGCTGTTTCTCCTAATTTAAATTACTTTTTAATAGCTTATGGGGATAATGACTTTACCGGCTATTTTGCACTTTATTATTTAAACGATATTAATAATGCTCTTGATCAAGCAGCAACGTTAACCAAACATGTTGATATTACTACAATAAGATGTTTAGCTGCCTTTAAAATACCAGATTTGTCTGGTCGCATGGGATTAGTAGGGTCGCTGCAGGGATTTGCCATTGATAATAATCGGGATATCTATATTTCCAGTCAGTTTGCAGACGACAGACTGGGCCAAAACCGCAAAATTGTTAAAATTCCCTGGAATGCAGTCAATCCGTCACATTGGGAGCTAATTGATTTGTCTCAGAAAAATCAATTAGAAATAGCCGGTTATTATACTGAGCTAGAAGGCATACAACTGGTTAGCAGTAATGATATCTATTTGACTGTAGCCTACCATCAGTCTTTTGATCCGGTTAATCCTGGCAAGCATCCCACAAAAATAAATAAGCTTTATGAAATAACCTGGGAATAAAACGGTATTTTTTAATATAGTATAAATTTTTTGTTTATGATTTTGTCTTATACAAGGCTTTTTGCTTATAATAAAAATAATCCTAAAAAATTGTCTAAATTACAATTCTTCGGGTTTTTCTTGCCGTATAATAAAAAGTTAAGAAATAATGCTAAGAGGTAAAAATAATGACTAAGAAAACACAAGTTGGTTTAATTTTTGGTGGAAATTCATCTGAATATGAAGTCTCAATCATGTCAGGCCACAATATTTATAATGCGATTGACCAAAATAAGTTTGATGTTCACCCAATTTGGATAACCAATGATGGCTATTTAGCAAGCGAAGAAGATTCATTTAAAGTTTTAAAAGATCCTAAATATACTATTGAGAATCCACATGAAGTAGCCAATATTTCAAACTTAATTCAACTGCAGAATTTACCGGAAATTGATGTTTTCTTTCCAATAGTGCATGGTAATTTAGGTGAGGACGGTTGTCTGCAAGGACTGTTCAGAATCCTGAATAAGCCTTTTGTTGGCGATGATGTGTTAGCTTCTGCTGTAACCATGGACAAGGAATTTACCAAAATTTTAGCACAACGTGTTGGCGTCCCTGTTGCTGACTGGATTGCGATTAAACGCTTTGAATATGAAGATGATGCTAATGCCAAGCGCGACTATGATAAAGTCAGCGAGAAACTAGGCTCTGACCTTTTTGTCAAGCCGTCAAACCAAGGCTCTTCAGTTGGCGTTCATCATGTTACCAATAAAGAAGAATTTGCTGATGCTTTGGCTGACGCTTTTAGATATGATGATAAGGTCTTAATTGAAGAAACCATTCATGGTACGGAAGTTGAAACTGCTGTTTTAGGTAATGACAAGCCAATTGTTTCAGGCGTAGGTCAAATTATCAATGCGGCTGGGACTTTTTACAGTTATGAAAATAAATATGATGCTGATTCCACTACTACTTTGCAAATTCCGGCAAAATTACCTCAAGAAATTGTAGATAAAGTTAGAGCAAATGCTTTAAAAGTATATCAAGTTACAGAATGCAGTGGCTTGGCTCGGGTTGATTCGACACTGCGCGCTAGTGATAATAAGATCATCTTAACTGAAGTGAACGCTTTACCCGGCTTTACCAATATAAGTATGTATCCTAAGCTGTTTGAAGAAGTAGGTATTTCGTATTCTGAGCTAATTACCCGTTTAATTGGAAAAGCGCAAGAGCGTTTTGACCATAAGAAAAACCTGTTACATAAAATTGGTTAATTAATTGTGCTAGGGAGTATATCTGATGAGTGAAGATAAGCATAATTTTGAAGAATTAACCGCGCCTTCGGCAACGGCTAAGTACCTGCACATTAGTGTTGCTACATTACGTAAATATTCTTTAATTGTGGAAAAAGTTACTGGTAAGCCTGATTATTATGCCAGAACAAAGCAAAATGCACGTTTATATAGCAAGCAGGATGTGCAGGACCTGGAAGATTTTCACAAATTGGCCCAGGATAACGGTTTAACCTTACAGGAAGCTGCTCAACAGGTTTTTGCGGTTACTGCTAAAAAAGATAAGCCTGAAAAAACTGAAGATGACAAAAAGCAGGAAGTAATGTCTACTTCTCAGATGGTGAAACTACTGAATGCTTTACAACAAACAATTGGCCAGCAGAATACGGCACTGAGTAATCTGCAAAAGCAATTGGATCATATCGAAAAGCAGAATAAACAGTTATTGGAAAAGCAAAAAGAGTTGAAAAAGCCTGCTTCTAAAACTACTAGTTCAGAAGATGATTTTAGCGTTTTGCCTGATATTTCAGGAATCGTGACTAATGATGATATAACTGATGTTGACGAAATGCCTGATACTAAGCCACTAACTGCGGCTGAAAAGCGTGCTCAAGTGGCACAAGACGAAGAAAAGTCAAGCGAGCAAATGCATGAGGAAATTTTGGCTAAAGCTAAAGAAAATGCCGAAAAAGGTGCCAGTGCCAATACTCACCGAACATTAGCAGACATGCAGGTTGAGCCGGAAAAGACCCATTGGTGGCAACGGTTTCTCGATATGTAGGTATATAAGAAACGACTTTTAGTTAAAAGCCGTTTTTATAATATTTAAATTTTGCAAACTTAGCTTAAAATTTATGTTTAATGGCTGCTTTTAAGTTACAGTAAGTAAGTATAAATCGATTGGAATGATTTGGTTGAAAAAAATTAAGAAGCGCTACTTATTTGCGGTATTAACTGCAGCTATAGGCTTGATTCTAACAGCTTGTACCTATTTTGCGACGGATATTTATTCTAAAAATGATGTAGCTGTAATCACCGATACTAAAATTAAGGATACTTTAGAAGAAAAAAGTACGGATGTCTATGGTAATAAAGATGAAATCAGAAAGCAGGTTCTTCATTTAAAAGTCTTGTCAGGCAAGTTTAAGGGCCAAGCTTATAAAACTACTAATATGTATTACCCCTCGCAATTAGTTACGCAGAAATTTCGCGCGGGTCAGAGAGTGTTGGTCAATGTTAAACATGGTGAACCAGTTATTCAGGATCCCAAACGAGACTGGGTTTTGGTTTTAGCATTGACTGTAATGTCAACGCTGATGGTCGCAGTTGCCGGTAAAAAATCATTTAACTTAATTGCATCAATGATACTCAGCTGGATAATTTTTTATATTGTTATCATGCTGGATATCAAACTTAACGGTTCTTATATTGTCCTGCTGTTTGGTTTGGCTGATATTGTTTTTTCATTCTTTAGTTTATTGGTTGTTCAAGGCTTTAACCGTAAAATGCTGGCAACGTGGTTGGCGACGATTCTAGGTACTTTTGTTTCTTTTGCATTGTGCTACTTGATTATGCGCCTGACTGGTGAATCGGAGATCAAATACGAAACGGGAGATTATGCTACTCAAGATCCTCGCGGCATCTTTTTAGCACAAACCTTGCTAGGTATTTTAGGGGCTGTAATGGATGAAGCCACTGATATTATTTCCAGTCTTTATGAATTAGTTCAGACTAAAGCAGATTTAACTGCCCAGCAATTGATTAAAAGTGGACGTACTATGGGTCAGGAAATCATGGGGCCTCTGATTAATGTTTTGGTATTAATCTTTATGTCTGAAGAATTGCCAATGACAATTATCTATTTGCGCGATAATAACAGTTTGCGTTCCACCTTTGGTTTTACTCTTTCACTTGGTGTCACGCAGAGTATTATTTCAGCGATTGGTATAGTTTTAACAGTTGTCTTTGCCACTGGCTGCAGCCTGCTGTTTTTAGAAGAAAAAAAGCGGAAAGCGGGGACTGAAGAATGAGTACACTAACTGCCTTGCTAATCGTATTGGCAATCCTAATGACGATTGTAGGTGGAGAAACTGGCATTCGCAGTTTCTTTAGCGTTTTGATCAACACTTTATTATTAATCTTAGTAGCTATCTTGATTTCTTGGGGTATCAACATTCCTCTTTTGATTTTGATTTTTGTTCCTTTAAAATTGGTAACTATTATTTTCTTAGGCACGCATGATTATCAGGTTGCTAAAAATTCATTTTATTCTTCTCTAGTTGTTTGTTTAGCAGCCAGCTTAATCATTCTGGGTTTTGAATGGCTGGCGCAAGCTGCCGGACTTGGACCAGAAGCTGGTGAAATTTTGGTTGGCTTGTCGCAAATGCCGGGCTTAAGTTATCCCTTAATTGCAGTAGCAGTTGCTATCTTTTCCACACTTGGCGCAGTGGCTGAAGCTGCTGTATCAATGAGCTCCGGTTTGCTGGAAATCAAAAAGCATAATCCAGCAATTTCGTATGAAGATCTGAAAGCTAGTGGAGCCAAAATCAGTAATGACGTCTTGGGAACAGCAATGAATACCATTTTGTTTGGGATGTTTGGCAGCTTCCTTTCATTATTTTTATGGTATATTCGTTTGAATTACACTTTAGGCGAAGTACTAAATGAAAAAATGTTTGTTAATGAAGCTTTAATTATAATGTATTCTTTAATTGGTGTATTATTAACAGTACCATTAGCAACAACCTTTTTAGCAAAAAACATGGTAAAAGTGGGGGAGAAAAATGAAAGTAAATGATTTAACATTAACTAATTTTAACCAGCGCAAGTTCAACGTGCACACATACACTTTGGGGTCAATTGGCGAGCTGGTAACACCAAAACACCCCCTGGCAATTGTTGTTCCCGGAGGTAGCTTCGATCATTTGTCTCAAAGAGAAAGTGAACCTGTAGCGCTGGCTTTCAATAACTGTGGTTTTAACAGCGTGGTTATGGAATATAATCTCGTGCAAGACGAAGGTGACATTTATCCTGATGCCGGGCTTGATGTCTTAACTACTGTTAAATACTTTCGCGATCATGCACCAGAATATCAGATTGATCCCAACAAAATAGTCACGATTGGCTTTTCCGCTGGTGGTCACGTAACTAGTTTTGCCAACAGCATGGCTAATTCTTCAAAGTATCAGAAAGAGTTTGGCTTTAAGAGTGAAGAAGTTTTGCCTAATAAAACTATTTTGGGTTATCCTTTAATTAACCTGACCAAAATTGGTTTTGACATTCCGGCAGATGAGCAAGATAAAGTACCACAAGATGAATTTATCAAGGATAGCTCTTTAGGTGTAACTACTAATACGCCAGCAACCTTTATTTTCCATGCCTGGGATGACCCCGTAGTTCTTGTCACCAATACGTTTGAGTATGCAGCAGCATTACATGAAAAGAAAGTGCCGTGTGAAGTTCATATTTTCAATCGTGGTGGTCACGGCTTTTCTTTAGCACGAAAAGATATGGTAGTTAAAGGCAGAGAATGGCAAGAGAATCCGCACGCTGCCCATTGGTTTGAACTGGCACAGGAATGGTTAACAAGTGAATGGCAATAAAAGGGAGTACAGATGCTGTACTTCTTTTTGTTCGGATTTAGAAGTTTTAATTATAAAAATATAATAATACTCATATTAGAAATAAAAAATTTAAATTATTTTAAGCAAAGGCCTTGCATTTATTTCCAGAGGGTATATAATACCGGTATTTAAATCGAAAGAAAGGACATGATTTTTTGAAGCTAACGAAGATAAAAATTTTAACGGCAGTTAATGGCTTACTAACTCTAAGCAGTCTAATCATGTTATTCTTTGGATTATGCAATCAAGTTAATGAGTCAAAGAATCTGCTAGAAGAAGAGCAAGCGATTTCGCTGGACAATAATAATATGATTATTTTGGCGGCTGTAGTTGCTTTGATGGTCTTCGGCTATGCATTCTTTGCTACTTGGTTAAAAGGTGAACCCGCAAAAGTTCATTTATTAAGGCACAGAGCATAAGATGATTAGAAAAACTGAGCTGTACTTCAATGGTTGAGGTACAGCTCAATTTTTTTGCCTAAAATAACTTAGATTATCTTTTTTAATTTCCTTGCTATATAGAGTTGCTTGTTTAACTAAACATATTTATGATGAGCATAAGTAACAAAAAGCCAGTAATAAAGAAAGGTATTATTGATAATGTGTACAATAAAAGATAAAGTTTATGATCCGTTTTTACCTACTTTACTAATTTCTCTGCATGAGGAGTATGTAAAAGAAATTTTAACGGGACAAAAAATAATTGAGTACCGTAAGAGTTTTTTTAAGGACAGTTTTCAAGCCTTTGTTTATACTACAGGCAGTAATGGCGGGATACAACTATTTATCAAATGTGCACCTTTGATTCGCAGTAATGCTGCTACGTTAGCCCAGATAGGGCAAGAAATTCAAAAAGATGATTATGCAGAAATATATGACTATTTTATGCCTAAAAATGATGGCTGCATTATTCTAATTTTAAAATCATGTGCTCTTAAAAAGATTTCACTCAAGCAGTTAAGAGCCGTTTTGCCTGAAATTGTTGTCCCGCAAAAATATTTGTTTTTAGATCGACCTGATAAAAAAGACTTGCTCGATTTTTTATTAAAGCAGGAATACGATAACTTATTCATTAATAAATGGGATGAACGGTATGCAAAAATTAGGCAAATAGTTGAAGAGAATAAGTAATTACTAGAAAGTTTTTCTAATTTGGATTATAACGTGGAAAATAAAAATGAAAAATAAAGAAATTTCACTGAATACTAAAAAAGATTTTGCTCAAGCGCTAAAAAATTGCTTAAAAAAGAGCCATTGGATGCAATAACTGTAAAACAATTGTTAACTCTAACTAATAAAAGCAGGCCTACTTTTTACTATCATTTTCAGGATATACCGGATCTTATTAAATGGACGGTTAAAACCGAAATTATAGATTTACTAAATAAATCACAAGGTTACGACAATTGGGATAAAGATATTTATAATATTTTCTAATATTTTTATGAAAATCCTTCATTAGGCAAGGCTTTTTACGAGAACTTGGATATTAAACAATTTGACACTATTTTTAGAAAACCACAAATAAATGTTCTTTTCGGATATATTGATGAAATTATAAGCAAGGAAAACTTAAAAGTTAGAAAAGAAGATCGCAATTTTATTGCAAATTTTTTTACCGGTGGTTTTACTGAAATTGTTCTTGATTGGCTAGGTAATGGGCAACAAGAGTCGCCAAAAGAAATGAAAAAACAGTTTTGTAGAACCCAGAAAAATATTATTGTCCATTCTTTAAAGGTAGCAAGTAAAGATAAAAATAAATACTGAAACAAAACATATAACAATTTATCGAATTTGTTAAACATCTAACAAATTATTGATGTTGTATGTTTTATTTCTTATGCAAGCGCTTAATATGGATAATGTAAGAAATGTTATTTGATAACAAATACGAATAGAGAGGAATGCATATGAAAGTATTTAAGAACAAAGTAGCATTAATTACCGGTGCAGGTCATGGATTTGGACGAGCGTTATCATTAGAGGCCGCTCAAAGAGGTATGAAACTTGCCATTGCTGATATAGATAAGAAAGCACTGTGTAAGACAGAAAATGATATTAAAAAAACAGGTGCAAAAGTGATCAGTATTCCAACTGATGTAACCGAAGAAAAAGATATTGATGCTATGGTTAAAAAAACTATGGCCGAGTACGGGGAAATTAACTTGTTAATTAACTCGGCTGGTGTTGCAATTCCAGGACCAATTTGGGAACTTCCTACACGTGACTGGGAATGGATCTTACACGCTGATTTGATGAGCCAAGTTTGGGCATTAAAACGAGTAATCCCAATTATGCGCAAGCAAAAAGGACATGGCGACATTTTAAATGTTGCTTCAATGGCTGGGCTTATTACAAGTCCATTAATGCCTGCATATTATGCTACTAAGTTCGCTGTTGTAGGAATGACTGAAGCAGTTGAATATGATTTACAGGCCGAAGAAGCAAATGTTGGTTTACATGTATTTTGTCCAGCATTCGTGCAAACAGATTTATATCATACTGAAGAACATCGTCCTGAAAAATATACTGATAAAAGTGATCCTTATTACTCTAGTGAAATATTTAAGGAAGGTCAAAAGCAAGCTAAGAAAGATATTACTACTGGCATGCCTTTAGACAATGTACCAAAGATTATTTTTAAAGCACTTGAAGATGATAAATTCTATATTCTGACTCATCCAGGTATGAATCCAGCGATTGTTGCAAGAGCCAAAAATATACCTAGTGGTAAAGGACCTGATCTAAAAGCCTTAGCTCCATTTATGGAAGAAACACATGAAATTGAAGAGGGATAGTAATGAAAGACGAGAAAATTATAAATGACAATTTTGAAGACGTGGTATTTAATCGGCAATCTGTAAGAAAATTTGACCCAACAGTAAAAATTTCACATGAAGAATTTGAAAAAATGATTGAGGAGACTGCCACAGCACCATCAGCATGTAATTTACAGGCCTGGCATTTTGTAATAGTTGATACGCCTGAAGGCAAGGAAAAGCTGAAAAGTTATTTTATGAAATTTAATATGCCTCAAGTCGAAACTTGTTCTGCCATGGTTTTATTATTTGGAGATACTGAAGCTTATAAGTCTTATCGCGACTTATGGACAAAAGCATATCATAATGGTCAGATTGATAAAGCAAAATTAGATGAAGTATTTAGTACATTTCTTCCGCTATATGAACATGCAGACTATCAAACTTTAGTAATGGACTCATCAATCGATTCAGCATTGGCAGCAATGCAATTTATGTTAGTGGCAAGAAGCCATGGCTACGAAAGTAATCCCATCGGTGGTTATGACGTCAAGAAGGCAGCTGAAACTTTTGGACTTGATCCTAAACGTTTTGTACCCGTTATGGCAATTGCAGTCGGTAAAAGACCTAAGGATGAAGAGCCCGAAGTGAAATCTGTTAGATATCCTGTTAAACAGATATATAATTTTGCCTAAACTAAACACATATAAAAACGCAACCTAACAATTAGTTAGGCTGCGTTTCTTAATGGGAAATTTGTATTAAAGAGGTATCTTCTAATACCAGTGATGTGTTAGCCAGAAATTCTTGGCATTAACCCATGAACCATAACGACCGTAAACATATCTGTCAGCGGTTCTTTCTTGGTTCTTCTTAGAATAATTACCTTTTAGGTAAGCAATGTTTAATTGGTATTTGCCATAACAAACACCATTACGTGCGTAATAATTGCCACCCGATTCACGCATTGCAATCCATCTCTTGGCTGCACGTTCTGCTTTTGACATCTTACGAGCGGCTTGTACTGTTTGCGTATATGAATTATTATTAGTAGTTTCTAAAGCAGTGACGAAACTAAATGATAACGCCAGTGCTGTAATTAACTTAAGTATTAAACTTTTACTGTTCTTCAATATCTTCAATCCCCACAATTAACTGTCTTAATTCTATAGATAATAATACACAGTCAATGTGTCATTGTTGTTACAGAAATAACACGCAACTCTTACAAAATTTTTGAAAAATTTAATAATTCTACTAGTTTTGAAAAAATTTATCTTAATAAAGCCAATTATTACTTCCTTGAATGTTTTAATGTCATTTTTATTTATGTCTGTTAAAATTGGTAGTAACTATTATTTTAGGAGGTAAATATGGCTGCTAAACATTTTTATGAAACTTTTCACCCTGAACACTATGACTTGTTCATAGACATTAATCGGGCACAGAAAACTATTAATGGTACTTCGACAATTACCGGTGAAGCAATTGAGAATACTATTTTAATTAATCAGAAATATATGAAGATTGCTTCAGTAACAAGTGAAGGCAAAGAAGTACCGTTCACTGTCAATGACGAAAAAGAAGCAATTGAAATCGAACTGGGTCAAACTGGTAAGGTAACGGTTGAGATTAAGTATTCGGCACCGCTGACCGATTCTATGATGGGAATTTATCCTTCATATTATCAAGTTGATGGTGTGCAAAAACAAATTATCGGTACTCAATTTGAAACTACAGCTGCACGTCAGGCTTTCCCATGTGTTGATGAGCCAGAAGCCAAAGCTACTTTTTCTTTAGCACTTAAGTATGATGAGCATGAAGGTGAAACTACAATTGCCAATATGCCGGAAGTTAAAGTCGAAGACGGCGTGCACTATTTCGCTCAAACCGTTAGAATGTCCAGCTACCTGATTGCCTTTGCCTTTGGTGAATTGCAATCAAAGATTACTGAAACCAAAGACGGCGTTCAAGTGGGAGTTTTTGCGACTAAAGCACATCAAGCTAAGGAATTAGACTTTGCTTTGGATATTGCTAAGCGGGCAATCGAATTTTACGAAGAATTTTATCAAACTAAGTATCCACTACCTCATTCTTGGCAATTAGCGCTGCCTGACTTTTCTGCCGGAGCAATGGAAAACTGGGGACTAGTCACATACCGTGAAGTCGCAATTTTGCTTGATCCTGATAATGCAACTCCGTACCAAAAAGCTTATGTGGCAACTGTTATCACTCATGAATTGGCGCACCAATGGTTTGGCGATTTAGTTACTATGAAGTGGTGGGACGATTTGTGGCTCAATGAAAGTTTTGCCAACATGATGGAATATGTTTCAGTTGATGCTTTAGAGCCAAACTGGCATGTTTGGGATAATCTTTACCAAATTTCGGAAGTACCAGCAGCTTTAAAACGTGATGCCACTGATGGTGTCCAATCCGTTCACGTTGATGTGGAACATCCAGCTGATATTGATTCAATTTTTGATAGTGCAATTGTTTACGCTAAAGGTTCCAGAATGCTGGTTATGGTACGGGCACTTTTAGGTGACGATGCCCTGCGTAAGGGTCTTAAGTATTACTTTGAACAGCACCAATATGGTAACGCTACGGGTGATGACTTATGGGATGCTCTTTCAACTGCTACTGATTTGGATATTGGCAAGATCATGCATACTTGGCTTGACCAACCGGGTTACCCTGTAGTTTCTGCCAAAGTGAATACAGCTGGTCACTTGATTTTGAGCCAAAAGCAATTCTTCATTGGTGAAGGCAAAGATGTTGGACGTAAATGGGCTATTCCTTTAAACGCAAACTTTGAGGCGCCACAAATTATGTCTGAAAGAGAACTGGATCTAGGAGATTATCAAGAGTTGCGCAGTGCTGCCGGTCACGCTTTGCGTGTAAACGTAGGCAATAGTTCGCACTTCATTGTTAATTATGATGAAACCTTAATGAATGATATTATGGCTGAATTTACTAAGTTGAAGCCGGTTGATCAATTACAATTACTGCAAGACTTGGGACTTTTAGCAGAAAGTAAACAAATTTCATACGCTGAGATTGTCCCGTTACTGCCAAAATTTGCGGATTCTAAGTCATATATTGTCATTAGTGCGTTATCTTCCAGTGTTCGTTCATTGCGTAAATTTGTTACTCCGAATTCACCTGCAGAAAAAGATTTAAAGGCATTCGTTAATAAATTGACTCAAAAGCAAGTCGAGCACCTAGGCTGGCAGGCAAAAGCTTCCGATACAGATGATGATAAGAGAATTCGTCCATTAGAAATAGCTTTGGCATTGTATGCCGATAATTCTGCTGTGATAAAAGATGGTCACCAAATTTTTACTGAACATAAGCAAAACTTAAACGAAATTGATGCTTCAGTTCGACCATATGTTTTAATGAATGAAGTTAAGAATTATAACGAGTCAGGTTTAGTTGACCGTTTAATTAAAGAATATCAAACTGCAACTGATCCTAACTATAAGGACGATCTTACTGATGCTATTACCGACACCAAGGATCCCGCTGAAATCAAGAAGCTTATTGAGAATTTTGAGAATGCTGCAGTTGTTAAGCCACAAGATTTGCGTTCTTGGTTTGCGAATGTCTTAGCTAATCCAAAAGGCGAACAATTTGCTTGGGACTGGTTACGGGACCAATGGTCATGGCTGGAAAAAACAGTCGGTGGTGATATGGAATTTACCACTTATATTACTGTGGCTTCAAACATTTTCCATACTGAAAAGAGACTGCAAGAATTTAAAGAATTCTTTGAGCCAAAGGTTGATCAGCCGGGTCTTGGTCGTGAGATCAGAATGGATACCAAGAATATCGAGTCCAAGGTTGACGTGATTAATGCTGAAAAGGATGCTGTCAATCAAGCTGTTAAGGAAACTTTGTAACTAAAATTGTTTAATTTTTAATGTCATATTAATAAGTATTAAAAAGAAGCTGATAAATCAATGTGTAGAAACATAATTTATCAGCTTTTTTATGCTAAGTATTAATATGCAAATTTCTAAAAAGAGCTTTGCAATATGGCGCTGCCAATTTAGAGTAAGTGAAGTGCTCCAGAATAGTTAGATAGGTAATCTAATTATTGGAGCATTTTTTTCTACGGCTTTATACAAAATATATTCTTTACCAGTCGAATTATAATTGATCTTTGTGAAAAATCAGTTTAATTTGAGAAGACTAAGTTAAATCCACTGGTACTAAAAGCCAAAATAAATATTATGCATAAATTTATTAATTATTGTAATTAATTATAAATACTGGTTAACTATATTTTCAATTAAATTAATAGTATTACCGTAAAAATAGTTGAGGTTGGTATTTTCAGGATCAGGCACACCGCTGCCACTATCTACGACAAAGGCAAGGTCGCCAATGTTAGCATAAGTGCTGTGCGGTGTAGCAGTGATCGTAATAATATCGCCGCCATCTTTCTTACAACCTGCAATTTTGATCAAACCATTTTTATTTTCTCCAGATTGTGAGAACGTAATCAAAGTATGAGGCAATTGGTCAGATGCAATTGAAATTTCAACGCCATCCAGGTCTACACCATAAATTTTTTTAAGTAATAGTTTGCGGTAAGTGTAATTTACTAGAATCTTGCAAAAGCCCTCACCAAATAAATAGGTTCTTTTTTCCAGCTTAATTTTATGAAAGAAATCCGCAACTACCTTAGTGCTTAAATTACAGTGAACAAACGGCAAGTTGGCAAAGGTCTTTAGCGGCTGAGTTTTGTAACGAGAAGAAAGGAAAAAGATAAATTCTTTAAAGTTAGCAAAACCAGCGCGCCTGACTAATCTGCTGACTGAAGCAGTTGACAGATAATTTTTCTTAGCTATATAGCGAATGTCTAAACTATCGTTGGTGATGATTGAGTCAACAATCGACTCAATCACTTTAATATCTTGATGACGCAAATGATTATTAGGGAACAAACGGTCAATTTGAAAGATTTTAGTCATTTAACACACTACCTTGAAAATATTTTCCCATTTTGAAAACCACACCATAATACGTGTGTTTTGTTGTTATTGCTCTTTCATTATACTATATTAAATTTGTTCAAAGAAAGCGTTTTAAATAATTTGAAAGGTGTGTGTGAATGAAGCAAGTTGTTATTAATGCCGATGATTTTGGCTATTCACTGGCCGTAAATCGAGGAGTTATTAAAGCGTATAAAGATGGGATGGTTTCTTCTACAACTCTTATGGCAAATATGCCAGGGTGTTTAGAAGCAATCAAGTTAGCAAATGAAAACAAAGACTTAGGAGTTGGCTGTCACCTTAACATCACAACGGGTAAACCCATGACGGATGCCAAAACACTGGTTGATGAGAATGGCGAATTTTACCATTTGGCCGGTTATAAAGAGCATCGTAGTGAAATGGATCCCGAAGAAATTTACCATGAGTGGTGCGTGCAAGTTGATTTCTTGTTAAGTAAGGGAGTAAAGCTAACTCATTTAGATAGTCACCATCATGTTCATTCTTTTTCTGAGAATTTGACTCTTACCCAGCGCATTTCTGATAAGTATCAGTTACCGGTTAGAAATTGTTACGGTATTGAAAATCAAGTTAAGTTGTCTTATCAAAGAGGAATTGTTGGTTTTGATGATCTGATGAATTACGCGCATATTCGCAGTTTGGATAAATCTTATCATGCGGATCAAGAACAATGTTTAACAGAAATACAAGCTGTTCTTGACCGTCTGCAGGATAACCAAATAACTGAGTTTATGGTCCACCCTGCATTTGTAGATGAAACACTTTACTTCAATTCTTCATTTAATGTGCCGCGAATCAAAGAAGTAACAATTCTCTGTGATTCGGCTTTTAAAAAGAAGTTGCAGGAAAATCAAGTAGAAGTAATTCCTTATCCCAAATCTTAAATAAAAAATGTAATGTAAGGAGGCAAAATTATGAAGGGCAAGTTTATGAAGTCCGCGAATGTTTTTTCACGGGCAATAATTCAACCCGTTATGTTTATGGCCGTAACTGGTATTATCTTATCAGTCTGTGCCATTTTGAAGCTAGACTTAATGCCGACCATTTTGAAAGATACTGGTAATTTTATTTACAATATCCTATCAAGCGGTATGATCGGGCAATTAAGTTGTATTTTCTGTGTAGGTATAGCTACAGCTTTGGCTAAACCTAAATATAAAACTGATGCCGCAATTTTAGGTATCGTTACTTATTTAATATTTTTGTTCGCCAACAATTCATGGCTGCAATTAACCCACCGTTTGGCTAAGCCAAATTCTCAGGGACTCTTTGGTACTGGGCAAAACATGGTTTTCGGTATCCAAGTCACTGATATGGGAGTTTTCCTTGGAATTATTTTAGGAATCCTAGTGGGCTGGATGGTAAATAAATGGGGGAATATTAAGCTCCATAAATATTTATCACCATATGCAGGAACAAAATCCGTTTACATTATTTTAGTATTTGTAACTATTCTGTTTGCAATTGCTATTACTTATGTTTGGCCTGCAGTTAACTGGGTTATTGAAAATATTGTTAAGGTAATGTCAACTACGGGCTCCATTGGGTTCTTCTTCTATGGCTTTTTAAA
The DNA here is from genome assembly GCF_026185255.2 of Lactobacillus sp. IBH004. NCBI lineage: Bacteria > Bacillati > Bacillota > Bacilli > Lactobacillales > Lactobacillaceae > Lactobacillus > Lactobacillus sp. IBH004. Next base: position 231,044 of record NZ_CP110217.2, read on the forward strand.
CCGTATGCTTTTACCTGTTGGACTGCACCACTTCTTATGGATGCCTTTGTTCTACACTCCTTTAGGTGGTACTGCCAGGATTGCCGGCAAGCTATACACTGGTGCGTTTAATATTTGGTTAGCTGAGTTAGGCAACCCTAGTCATATTACTGCAATGCACCAATCCATTGGTTATCTGTCTAATTTTGGTTCAATTTCGTTACCTATCGGTATTGCTTTTGCTTTCTGGAAGATGTCAGAACCAAAGAATAGGCAAAAAGTTGCGGCTATTTTAATTCCAACTGTTACTACTGCCTTTTTAGCAGGTGTTACTGAGCCTTTGGAATTTATGTTCCTGTTCTTATCACCATTACTATGGCTAGCTCACTCAGTTGTTTACGGAATTAGTCTATTTTTGACAAATATAGTTGGTATCGATATTCAGTTTGATACCGGTATTAATATGATTATTAATAGTTTTGCCTTTCCGGCAAGGCTAGGACACCAGTATCTCATCCCAATAATGTTTGTCGTCACCGGTTTACTTGAATACTTTGTCTTCGTCTTTATGATCAAACGCTTCAACATTCCAACTATTGGACGTGCTAACGCGGACGAGACACTCCTTAATGGTGCAGAAAGTGAAGATGAATCTGTCGAGCAGGCAGAAGAAAAACTTGCTCAAACTGACAGTGCTACAGAATCTGCAGACACTGCAAAATTTGATAATCAAACTAAAAATATTGTAGCTGGTCTAGGTGGTCCAGAAAACATCGATGAAATGATTAATTGTTATACTCGACTTCGCGTTGACGTTAAAGATACAAACAAATTAGATATGGATCTATTGAAGCAAAAGACCGGTACTAAAGGCGTCATGCAAGATGGTAATAATATCCAAATAGTATTTGGAGTTGATGTAGAAAGTATTCATGATAAAGTTGATGAATATCTTGATTATCTGAAAAAACACCCATCAGAAAGTGGAAAGTAATTTAGGAGGATTATTGAAATGGCAAATAAATTTGTAATCATTGGTGGCGGATCAACCCAATCACCAAGTATCTTGGAGGTTTTACGTCAACGTTCTGCTGACTTAGATATGAACCAGCTAGTTCTTTATGATATTGATGAAGAAAGAGTGTCTCTTTTAGGGCAGTACACCAAAATGTATTATAAAGAAACAGGTTCACCGGTTCATGTTTCTTACACGACTAACTTGGAAGAAGCTCTACAAGATGCAAACTTTTTATTCATGCAAATTCGTCCAGGTCTGAACAAGCAACGGGCTATTGATGAAAAAATTTGTATTCGCAATGGCGTTATTGGTCAGGAAACTTGTGGACTTGGCGGCTTTTCCTTTGCAATGAGGGTAATACCAGATATTATCGCTATTATTAAGAAGGTTAAGCAAATTTGTCCTGATGCATGGATTTTAAATTACACTAATCCAGAAGCAATTTTGTCAGAGGCAATTTACCGCGAATTTCCTGAAGCAAAGGTAATTTGTATCTGTGACATGCCAATTTCAATTGAAGGTGCAATTGCACAATACTTCCATAAAGATTTAAAAGATATTACCTTCAAATATTTTGGCATGAACCACTTCGGCTGGTGGACATCAATGATTGATGAGAACGGTCAGGACTTATTGCCACAACTGCGTGAGGACGTCCAGTCTGGCAAGATTGATACCCTTGCTCAATGGAATGACGAAACTCTTGATGACCAGTATTGGATTGATACATACAAGCGCATGATTACCATTTTCAAGCGTTTTCCTGAATATTTCCCTAACTGCTACTTGCAGTACTATTTGATGCCTGATGTAATGATGGCTGAATCTGATGTTAACTTCACACGTGGTGACTGGGTAATGCAGGGACGTGAAAAGAGAATCTTCACAGAATGTCGGCGCGTTTTAAAAGCCGGCACAGCTAAAGGCTCTTCACTTAATTCTGGTGTTCACGGCAACTACATCGTTGATATTGCTAACGCAATTATCCATAATACCCGCGAACGTTTCACCGTTAACCAAAAGAACAATGGTGCCATATCTAATTTTGATCCAGATGCCGTAGTGGAAGTTCCAGCATATATTGGCAGCATGGGTGCAGAAACCATTAGTATTGGTAAGATCCCAACTTTTCATAAAGGACTAATGGAACTGCAAAAAGCTTACGAAAAACGGACAGTTGACGCAGCGTTATCTGGCTCATATCAAGTTGCCTTAGAAGCAGTTGTCCTTAATAAGACCATACCAGATTACCATGTAGGTAAAAAGGTTTTGGATGAGTTATATGAGGCTAATAAACAATATTGGCCGGAATTGCATTAAAAATATCACTACTAAAGATATCACTACTAAAAAGATTAGCCTTAACTATAGTTATTGCTAGTCTTTTTTGTGAGCAATAAATTTTATAGAAAAAAGACTAACTTTGAAGTAAAAGTTAGTCTTTTAGCATACTATTTGACTTATTTGATTAAGATTTAGTCATATACAATAACCGGCTCGTGTTTACTTACATTGTGCCAGACCTGCTTAATTTCTCTGGGCTTAATATTAACACAGCCGTGTGAGCCACCTCTTAAATAGGCTTTTTTACTCCAGTCACCGCGCCAGCCAGCGTCGTGAAAACCGCAACCGGTTAAAGTAAACGGCATCCAGTAACTAACAGGTGAAGCGTATTTAGAGCCATCGTTGTTGCGTCCACGCAGTACCGCATGGCGTTGCTTATAGTGAATATACCAGACTCCTTGAGGCGTACGGTTATTTTTATTACCATCCTTTGTCCCGGTAACAACATCGTTAAGGTGAACAACCATCTTGCCTTTGCGCACAATCCACATTTCCTGCTTTTGCAGAGAAACTACAATATAGTCATCACCTATGCCATGATTATTTAAGCCGTAGCCTAAACCATAAGTGCTGTAGCCAAGACCATAAATATAATTTTTGCCGTCCAGATTTTTAGTTCCATTCAAAAATGCTTGTTCAACAGCTGCTTGTGCTCTTTTGACATGCACGCCCCAGCCATAGCTTTGGTTTTTAACACTAATTTTCTTTCCTGCAACTTTATTGCCTTTTGGAACCGCAAAACTATAGCTTTGATGAATTGTTGAAACATCCTGGTCAATTTTATTAAGCTTTGCCGTTAAGTTTTCGCTATTAAGAAAAGTGTACTTGCCTTTTCTATAAATTGCCTGGTTAATTAATTTTTGTGCTTTGAGTTTATAAACTTTGCCTGCAACATGGTAATTAACTACGGCGTGGCTCATCGTTTGCATTTTTTTGTTAGCGGCATCCAGATCAGTATTGCGGTATTCATAGCTTTGCTTATTGGGCATAGTTGTATGTTGCTTTTTAAAATAAGCGGCAACTTCCCGCTTTTTAATAGTCTTGCTGCTAGGATCATATTCAAGTGCAACTTTACCATTTTCCAGGGAAACCATGTTGTTCGCTTTCCGATTGATTTTGGCAGTTGCTTTATTAATTGTTAAGTTTCCAACTTCTACGCCATAAATGTTAACATTAGGGTTAAAATGATTTGTAGCGAATGCTTTAGCCTGCTTTTGCGCTTCGACGTGATTGTTATACAACACCACGCCAAATACAACTGCTAAAATCAGAACTATTCCGATAATAATTAAAAGCAAGTTATTGCGGTTATTGTATTTTTTTAAATTTCTTTTTGATTGCATAAGTTCTACCACCGTTGGAATTTTCAAAAAAATAATTGCGGTTACAGTTTACCATCTATTGCGGCCCTAGTAAAATGCAAGATATAAGAATGTTTTTGGGAGGGATTGCTCAATGGAAAATGACCCATTAGTGTTTGATGTTAACATAGCTAAAGAAAAGCCTAATTCTTATCGTAAAGTAAAAAATAATTCTGGCTGTCCCTTTTGTGATGTGGCGGGTTTGACCCATATCTTAAAAAAACAGGGTGGGATGATTTGGCTTGATAATAAATACCATACGTTACGTGATACGGTTCAGACTGTTTTGATTGAGTCCAATAAGCATCAAGGAGATATTACCACTTATTCGCTTGATTATAATCGTTCTTTGATGCGTTTTTCACTGTCATGCTTTAAGCAGATGAATGATTCACACAAGTACAGATCGGTTTTATGGTATAAAAATTATGGCGAAAATTCTGGTGGCTCTCTTGCACACCCCCACATGCAAATAGTGGGTCTGGAAAAGATGGATGGTTATAAGTACATTCAACCCAATAATTTTGAAGGCATAAGTATTTTTAATAAAGATGGGGTTGAGGTTAACGTGAGCACGCATCCAATTCAGGGCTACATTGAACTCGATTTTAATCTTCTTGATGAAAACAGTATTGACGAATGGTCCGACTGGATTCAAAGCGGAGCAAAGTATATGCTAAAAGTTTTATCAAAAGGGCGTAATAACTCCTATAACTTGTTTTTCTATCCGCGCTTTGATCGGGGCATTAGTGCTAAATTAATCTTACGTTATACGGCATCACCATATTTTGTCGGTTATAAGCTATCGCAGGTAGACAACCGGGAGAAACTGCTCACTGAAGCCGAAAACTTTAAGCGCTTTTTTGAGTCTGGGTCAGTTTTAGAGAAAGGATTTAAAATATAGCTTTTACTGAATTAATTATTATTAAAACTAATACTTAGCAGAGATAATATTTGCGACAAATAATTCTAAGCAATATAATAGCAAGGTGCTTTTTTTAAGGAGGATGCAAATGCACAGAAAAGAAACAAAAAACCTGGCTATTACTGCTATATTTGTCGCAATCTTTTTATTGCAAACTCTCATACCCAATATTGGTTACATTCGCATACTACCAACTTTGCCTGCTGTAACGACTATTCCGTTAACTGTTGCCATATATTCTTTGCTTATGGGGCCAATTGCTGGGACTTTCTTTGGCATTTTCTGGGGCATTGCCCGCATGGTGCAGGCGTATACTCAGCCTGGCGATATTGTCAGCCTGATGCTTTTCCAGAACTTTGTGATTGCGGTAATTCCTAGTGTTTTAGCTGGTCTTTTCCCGGGACTGATTGGGAAACTAACTGCTAAAAAGAAAAATAGCATTAAAGAAGTAAGCTACACGGTTGCGGGAGCAGTGACTTCTTTAACTAACACTGCTTTTGTAATCTTGTTAACCAGTTTGGTTTTCATGGGTAATTCTGCCAAGTTGTTAGGACATTTAGGCAGTTTTAGTCAAGGCACACCTTTAATTACTGCGTTAATAGTTGCTCTCGGCTTGAATGGACTTGTGGAAGCTATATTTACCGCTATTGTAACACCCATTATTGTTACTCCACTCGCCAAAGTTTTACGCAGATTGGGTTAAAAATTTTAGTTTTAATAAAAAGTTAATATTTTTGAGCTAGTCACTATTATTAGGAAAATAACATTGATGTAAGTCTTTCAATTTTTGAAAGGCTTATTTTTTTATTGACATTCTTGCTTTCTTACATTAGTGTATTAGATAAATAGTACAGAAGTATTACACCGAGGACTTTGCAAATGACTGAAATTTTACGAGTAGATCAAGTTACAAAAACATACGGCAAGCGGGGCGAAAAGCAGTACCAGGCTTTAAAGGGAGTTAATTTTGCAGTTAATTCAGGCGAATTTGTAGCCATTATGGGAGCTTCGGGTTCTGGTAAAACGACTTTGCTTAATATCTTGTCGACTTTAGATAAACCAACTTCAGGCAACGTTTTTATTAATCACCAAGACAACAGCACGTTAAATGCTAATCAGCTGGCTGATTTTAGGAGTCAGCAAATTGGCTTTATTTTTCAAGACTTCAATCTCTTGGAAAATTTAACTAATCGTGAAAACATTGCTTTACCTTTAAGCTTACAGGGTATTTCTCCTAGAAAAATTGATCCGCTGGTTGACAAAATTGCGACTAGGCTGGGAATTAAAGAGATATTGCCTAAATATCCTGCTGAAGTATCTGGTGGGCAAAAGCAGAGAGTGGCAGCTGCTAGGGCGTTGGTGCATGAACCGGCAATTTTGCTGGCGGACGAGCCAACTGGCGCCTTGGATTCAAAGAGCGCGCGTGAATTGCTTTTTACTATGGCAGATTTGAATCAAAACGACGGTATCACCACTCTCATGGTTACCCACGACCCGTTTGCCGCCAGTTTTGCCAGCCGCATTTTATTTATTAAAGATGGCAAGATTGGTGAACAAATGTTGAAAAACGGGCAGTCGAGGCAGGAATTTTATCATCTGTTAATTGATCACTTAGATACTGCTGAATAAGGAGAACAAAAATGATTTGGAAGTTGTCCTTAACGGGAATCAAGAGTCGCTTTAAAGATTACGCGGTTTTGTTTTCCGGCCTAGTTGTTGCCAGCATGATTTTTTACATGTTCCTCACAATCACTATTAATCCCACCTTTATTAAAAATGATATTGCAGCACCAAGTAATTATGTCCGTTTCACCTTTGGCTTTGGTATTGTCTTGCTGGTAATCATTACTGCTATTTATTTGGTTTATGCTAATTCTTTTTTATTGAGCATGCGCAAACATGATTACGGCATGTACATGATGCTCGGAGCTAAGAGTACTAAAATCGGGGCACTAATTTTTCTGGAAACTCTGATAACCGGTATTTTGGCCACAATAGTGGGTATTCTGCTGGGTTTTGGTCTAACAGCCATTGTATCGCAGCTGCTGATATCACGTTTAGGCTTGACGGTAAAACATTTTGCCGTTATTTTACCCAATGCCATTATCTGGACGATTATCTTCTTCATTTTGATCTTCTTATTTGGCGCTTTGAAAAATGTCCGTAAATTAACCAAGACACCGATAATTGAATTATTGCGTGATGACCAAAAGCCGGTTGCCTACAAGCGCCAGCCGGTCTTGCACTGGATTCAAGGAATACTGGGGCTGGTGCTCTTAGCTGCAGGCTACTTTATTCTGGGTCTTCCAGGCAGTGCTATTTTATTTATTATTCCAGCAGCGTTAGTGACCATAGTTGCCGGTTCATACTTCACATTTAATGCTTTTTTCAGTGCCTTAATTGGGTTCTTGCTTAACCGCAGAAGCTATTCTTATCATGGCATTCGGGTATTTACTTTGGGGCAGTTGAAATTTCGGCTGCATGATTATACGCGAATTTTGACAGTAGTTTCACTACTTTTTGCCTTGGCACTTGGTGCTATTACTGTGGGACTTAATTTTGGCACGCTCAGTGAGCAGCTTAAAGGCAATTTTTACTATGACACCACTATTATCAGTGATTCCCCAAAGGTAGCGCAGGCTAAAAGCAAACTGACGATTACCCGTGAACAAACTTATCATTATAAGGAACAGGGCAAGTATTTATACTTTAACCGCAGTGAATTTAATAATAATCCAGTTAAAAACGTCAAGTTTTACATGAAAAATGGTCAGCCTGCCTACAAGACGATCAACTTGCCTACTAAAAAATTAGATGTGCCAGCAACGTATGCTAACAATGCTTTTGGCGCTATGGTTCCTGATGGTATTGCTAAAATCATTCGCTTGGTTTCACCTGAAAAGTGGGCCGAGAAAAAAGGGCAGAATAAATTTGTCAGTTTCGTAAATGTGAAAAATTTCGATCAAGATTACCCCACCATCTTAAAATTACAAAAACAGCAGTTAAAAGAAAATTCTGCTTATGAGTATATATATACTTCGAGCAAGGCTGGCAGTTACCAGTTAATTAAGAATTTCAGCAGCGGGTTTGAATTTATGGGTTTCTTTTTAGGTATCGCCTTTCTAACCATGCTGGCTTCGACCTTAATGTTTAAGGTGTTAAGTGGTGCTGCCAGTGACAAGGTGCGCTACCAAATGTTATTTGAAATTGGCACAAGGGTAAAGATATTGCGTCAATCTATCAGAAATGAGATTGGAGTTCTGTTTCTTCTGCCCGGTGTATTGGGCGTAATCGACGTTCTTTTCGGGTTGAGACTGTTTAAATTGCTTTTACCGCACCCCTACCAGAACTTGTGGATTCCCTTTACGATTTTTATTGTGCTTTATCTGATTTATTACTTATTAACGGTGAAATTATATGAAAAAATTGTGCTTGCACATGAATAAAATTGGGGCGGTAATTAATACAAGTTTGTTTTTAGTAAAAGAAAAGGAGCAGTAATGATTTGGAAGCTATCCGTGACGGGTATTAAGAATAGGCTGAAAGACTATCTGGTATTATTTTCCGGCTTGATTGTAGCCAGCATGATTTTTTATATGTTCTTGTCAATTGCTACTAATCCTGTGTTTATTAGTAAAGATGTTTATGGCAGAGAAGCATACCTGAATTATATTTTTACCTTTGGCATTATTTTGTTAGTAATCATTACATCTGTCTATTTGATTTATGCCAATTCATTTTTGCTGAGCATGCGTAAACATGACTATGGCATGTATATGATGCTTGGAGCCAAAAGCACGCGTATTGGCTTACTCATTTTTTGTGAAACTCTGTTAACTGGTTTCTTGGCTGTTTTGCTTGGAATAACACTGGGTCTAGGGTTGACCACAATAGTTACCAAGGTGCTGGTAGGTAAACTAGGGCTGGAAATTACTCACTATAAGGCAATATTGCCGAGTGCCATAATAGGAACATTGCTTTTCTTTGTTATTATCTTTCTCTTAGGTGCACTGGGCAATATGCGCAAACTTACACATACTCCGGTAATTGATCTTTTACACGAAGATCAAACTCCCATTAATCTAAATCATCATCCAGTTTTACGGGGAATTGAAGCAATTTGCGGTGTACTTTTGCTAGCGATCGGTTATTATGTAATGACTTTACCTGCTAACTATATTTATCTTCTTATTCCCACCGCGTTAGTAACAATTATTGTCGGTTCTTTCTTTGTCTTTAATGGCGTCTTCACGGCTATTATTAATTATTTACTTAATAAAAAATCTTTTTCATATCGTGGCATTAATGAATTTACTCTTGGGCAGTTGAAATTTCGCTTGCAAAGTTACACCAAGGTATTAACTATGATTTCAATTCTGTTTGCCTTGGCTTTAGGTGCAATTACCGTGGGACTTAATTTTGGCTCCATGAAGGATGAAGCGCAAAAAGGGATTTATTATGATGCTACAATTATCAGTCAGACGCCAGCAGTTAAAAAAGCAGAAGCCAAGTTAACTATTACTAATAAGCAAACATATCATTACAAAGAAAAGGGAATGCACCTCTACTTTAACCTCGCGGAATTTAACAAGCAGCCGTTGAAAGAAATGGCAGTTTATTTTCATGACAATCAAGACAATTCCCCCACTTATAAAGTAAAAACGCTGGCTACTGCTAAACTGGATAAACCGCAAACTACGGAAAACAGTATTTTTAGCCAAATGGTGCCTAATGGTCTTCCTAAGAAAATACATCTAGTGTCACCAAAAAGGTGGCAGAGTATTGATGGTCAGAAAAAATTTGTCAGTTATATTAACGTCAAAGACTTTGTCCACGATTTTCCGGTAATCAATCAAATTCAAAAGCAGCAATTGAGGGAAAATCGTAACTACAAAGATACTTACCTTAATTCAAAGCCATACTATTATAGTAATGTGCTCGGCTTTACCAGTGCGTTTGAATTTATGGGCTTTTTCTTAGGAATAGCATTTCTGACTATGCTGGCTTCGACGTTAATGTTTAAAGTTTTAAGTGGTGCCGCTAGTGACAAGGTGCGCTACCAGATGCTACATGAAATTGGTGCTAGACCACGATTATTGCGCAGTTCAATCAGAAAAGAAATTGGTACTTTGTTCACCATGCCTGCTATTTTAGGTATAGTCGATGTTTTGTGTGGTTTACAACTGTTTCGTTCGTTGCTGAAGGCACCTTACCATAATATTTGGATTCCATTCACAATTTTTATTGTTCTCTATTTAGGATACTATTTGTTAACAGTTACTCTATATGAAAAAATTGTACTGACAAATAAATAATTATAAAAAGACCGGATTTTGAAATAAAGTTTCAAAATTAAACTAGTAACTCTTTAATTGGTGGGAATTCACGCAACATCTCATGAAAAAATAAGCAAAAGATGCTTGGACTAATGCTTATTTTTTTCGTCTAGTCGTGTCCTTTTGGATACGATTTTTTAATTGTTCAAATTGTGCAAAATTACCCGGTAAAAAAGACTTTAATTTCACAAAATCTTAATTGGGGGACGCTTTTATCCCTAGTATGCGAAAAATTGGTATAGGTTCCATTATTTAATGTTGGATTGATCTGGATTTATTAGGTAAAAACATCAATAAATTTTTATGCAATTTCAGCTTGTTTTGTTTTGTTGACTTTTATCATTACAATTAAAGTAACAGTGAAGACGATTGCATTAAGTCCTAGGACACCGTACAGGGCATAATTAACGTTGATTGTACCAGCTATGGTGGTAAATAATGTCGTCATTAATGGACCAGCGATTGCCAAGATTGTGTTTAAAAGCCCTGCTGAAGAAGATAATATTTTGCGATCTACGGAGACAACCAACCATTGCATTAACTTAAGACTGCTTTACGGCGAGTAAATCAACTGGAAAATATTTTTTCTTTGCGGAGGTTCAGTCCGAGTTATCTTTTAAAAAGCAAAAAAGCGATCCAGCTGGATCGCCCTAGACGCTTAGTACGCCTCTTTTGCATGCGAAAATCGCACTTTATTTCTTCTATAACAATTATAACACAAGAACACATGATAGAATATAAAAGTACGTCTTTCAACCCTCCCTGAAAGGAGGTGATTGCATGGGAAAGGTCGTACTTTTATTTCTTCTAACTTGTTTACTACTATCTATCCTAACGCCTGCACTGCGAGAGCTAGGAAAAGATCTTGATAAATTAGCAAACTTTCTCGATAAGTTAGCTAATTTGATTGAAAAGATTCTTCGGATATTTATGTAGTAATCAACAAAGGGGTGGGATTTTTCTCCCGCCTTTTTTATATTTGTCATATCTAGCTTATTTGTGGCAAATATAACAATTTTACTAATAAAAAAACAATTATATTATTTATATAAATAACGAAGATTCTTCGAAAATGAATAAATAAAAAAAGGCAAAGTTATTACGTGAATTATATGCTGAGCCAACTTTGATAAATTAGAAAGATGCGAAAGATGTTTGTAAGTTAAGTGGGAATCTAAAAATAGGGTCTAAAGTAGATGATTGTTTCTATGAAGGATTTGTAGATGGATTATTTATAAAGTTTAAACCGAGAAAAAATAATTGAGAAAAAATTATAAAGATAAGCAAGTTTTCTATAAAGGGAGATGCTTTAAAAACTAAGTATTAAAATATGTTAAAGAAAAAAGGTAGCTTATTAAAAAGTTGGTAGCGCTAACTATAATTAAGTTAAAAGGTGGTCTGCTTGAAGGAGCTGAACAGAAAGTTTGGTGATCTTGATGCAAAAATTAAAAAATATGCGCATTGGACTAATAGAACTTTGTGCGACACTCATTATTGGCGGTTTGATGATAATTGCTGGTATTATTTTAGGATTGGATATAGCTTCTTTAATTATTAAGTTATTTAGCGGTTTAATAAAACCAAATGTGCCGAATTTTAACGTCATTAACAGTTTTCTGCGGATCAATTCGGGCATGCAAGTCGTTATGTTACTGGCGGTTCTAATAATGATTGGCGGTATAGTAGTAACTTATAACCTAACCAGAACAATTTTAAAAAGTGTAGCTGCAAAAGAAGATGCACCTGCAATTTTTCAAAAACATTTAGGACTAAGAATAATTGAAATGGTTTTAGGGTTGGTACTAATAGTAACCGGCTATTTTATACTAAATTTGCCTAGTCAAAATCTGTTTAATACTTTATTGGCAGCCTTTGTCACAATTGTGTCAGGTACTTATTTACTTTGCCACTCGTTATTAAGCTTGGTACCTACAACTTGGTTTAGCAAAATTAAGTTAGCTAAAGGAAAAACGCTGCTGAGACTTCATCATTATGCCAGTGTTTTTACTATCATTTCCATACTCTTTGCCTTGACTATGGGCGCTCTGGCTTTAAGTCATGACTTTAATGCCTTTTCTCAAGATATTAAGAGGGGAACTTATTATGATGGCGTAATTGTCAGCAATACCGCCAATATTAAAAACGATGTTGCTCAACTAAAAATTAAAAAGCAGCAAACTTACCATTATAAAGAAACAAAAGGGCACTTTTATTTTGTTCGTAATGAATTGGCAAATAATCCAATTAAGTATGTCAAAAGCACCGGTAGACGCAATTTTCAAGTCAAATCTATTAAGTTAGACCAATTGAATAAAAATTCTCTAGCAGATGACAGTTTTCGTGAACTCGTTCCCAATGGTTTTAAAAATAAAGTAATTGCACTTCGTTCAGCTGCAGAATTAAGTAAGATTAAAGGTAAAACTAAATATCTGACTTTGGTGCAGTTAAACAGTTTTGATAGGGATTGGCCATTTCTACTAAAAATTGAACATAAACGGGCTCAAAGTAATCTTGCTTATAGTCACCTCTATAGTAACTCTAAGGCTGCTACTTATCAGCTGATTTTGGGGATGAGTAAAGAAATGAAGATCTTGGGCTACTCACTGGCGTTTGTATTTGGTGCAAGCCTGATTGCGATCTTGATAATAGCAGTCAAAGCTGCTAAACGAGATCAGAAATTTACGAATGAAAGACTGGCTCAAAGAACATGGCAGAGCAAAACAGGGCTTTTATTCTTTATTCCCGCAATATTTGGGGTCTTTGATGTTTTGTTTGGCTTAAGATTTTTCAATCAGGTTTTGCCAACAGCATATTATGAAGTTTGGCTGCCAATAGTATTAATGTTACTGGCTTATTTTGCTATTTATCTGCTAACAGTAATGCGGCATCACAAAGTTGAGTTTTAAAAATTTAGACAATGGAAAAGCACGCTAAAGAGCGTGCTTTTTTCAGTTTCTTTAATTAATGAAAGATAATGCCTAAAATTAGTCCGCAGACTTGCATTAATTGAAACCAAAACAAGTTTTGCGGTGCTAAATCAAAAGTTGTGGGTACTCTGTGCTTGACGTTATCTTCATCAACCCAAAAAGCCATATCCTTGGTCTGCTTCTGCCTGAATGCCTGCACGTTTTTATAGAGCTTCGGCAAAGTTACAAAAATTAATAGTTGCCAAATGGGTAAAAGACGGAATATGACGCTGATGGCAACTATAGCAAATGGGGCCAGAGTTAAAAAGCTGAATAAGTTTAAGGAATTCTGAACTCCAATGTATGAAGGTAGGGTGTGACGGCCATTAGCCAAGTCCTGCTTCAAATCGCAGGTATTGTCCGCCAGCATTGTCGCCGCGTTAAAGAATGCTTGCGGTAAAGCTACCCAAAAAATTAATAATAGATTGGCTAAGTTGCCTCCGACACTAAATTGCGGCCAATCAAAATTCAAATAGGCTAATTGGGTTACGGGAGAATTGATGTAAACCGCTAAGAACATAATTCCCAGCCCTTCGAATAAGCCGGCAAGAATTTCGCCTAGCGGTACTCTGGAAAAGGGAACGGGCCCGTAGGTGTAAAATACGGCTACAAAAAGTCCGGGGGCACCGATCAGTAAAATAAAAAGATTGGTTCGCACAGTTAGCCAAATTCCCAAGACTGCTGCAATTAAAAGTAGGCTAAGCATAACCGCCATTGCAGTTGCTGGCGATAAATTGCGCTTACCGATTAAATTGTGTTCTTTTTGATAGTCCCGGCTTTTGGCTAAGCGATAATCTTGCACGTTATTAAAACCAGTAACAAATAAAGCGATCGCCCCCTGAGCAATTAAATATATTAAAGAATTCTGCCAACTAAAAGTATGAAAATAAAAATAAGCAAACAGTATTCCTAATAAATACGGCATTAAGCTGTTTAACTTGGTATTAAGCCGCACCAGTTCAAAAAAATCAGTTATTGTGAAATGACTGTACTTCGTTTTAGCTTCCATTGAATTTTCCTTTCAGAACATCATTTAACAGAGAAAAGTTAATTACTAGTCAGCTGATAACCATTACCTGAAAATAATTTGAATTTATTTTTCAAGCCGGAAGTAATATATACTTTTTTCTTTTTGGTGATAAATATTGCTTCTACACCAGGTTTATGTTCCACATAGTCGTAGCCTTTTTTCAAACCGCGATTAAATACAGCAGTTGAAAGGCCATCGCCAGTGGTTGAACGCTTGGCAATAATTGTGACACTTAACAAGTTGTTTTGACAAGGGTAACCTGTTTTAGGATTCATTAAGTGGCTATAAACTTTATTACCGACTTTGAGGTATCGTTCATAAATACCTGATGTTACTGCAGTTGCATTCTTTTGCGGTAAAGAGCCGATGGCATCACCACGCGCAGCGCTGGGATCCTGAATACCTACCGTCCAGTTACTGTTATTCGTAGGAGAATTGCCCATAACATAAACGTTTCCGCCTAAATCAATAATCGCGCTGGTCACACCATTTTTTTGCAAAACTTTCATGACTTCATCAGAAATAAATCCTTTGGCCATGCCACCTAAATCGAGCATCATTTTCTTTTTCTTAAGAAAAACAGTTTGTTTCTGATCATCAAAAATCACATTATGATAATTAACCAGCGGCAGCCGCTTTTTGATTGTGCTTGCTTTGGGCTTATGGGCGTCAGGAAAGCCAATCCGCCATAAACTGGTAATTGGTCCGATTGTTAAATCAAAGGTTCCAGCGGAAATTTTGCTGTAATGATAGGCGTCTTTACACATACGGTAAATAGTAGGGGTAACTTTGACCGGTTTAATTCCGGCATATTTGTTAATTTTGTCTATTTCACTGCCTTTTTGATTAACGGTAGTTTCAGTGGCTAACTGTTTAATGCGCTTAAAACCCGCTTTTAAGGCTTTTTGCTGGTGTTTATTGTAAATTTTAATGGTGCAAACTGTTCCCATTAGAAATTGAGTATCTGAAGTGGGGGTAGTGGTAACAGCGGTTTTGGCCGGTGCTGTGTCTTTACTCTGAGTTGAGCAAGCTGTCAGGTTGAAACTTGCTAATAGTGATACGAGTATCAGCAAAAACTTGTTTGTTCGCTTCGTCATATAATTTATTTCTCCTAATAAAAAAGAGCGGCTAAATGTCACTCTTTTTGTGATTAACTAATTATATTTTTATTCTTGATAAACGATATTGTCAACATTGATGGTTCCGCTTTTACCTTTTTGAGCGGCATTAATTAGTTGTTCAGCGTAAGCAATAAATGAATGAGAAGATTCTGTTGCTCCTGAAACAGCTTGTACTTTTTCAGTATTTCCTTTAGCTTTGATGAATTCCTTTTGTAATTTTGGAATGTATTCTTTAGGACCAACTTTGTTAACCTTCTTCATTTGCTTTTCATAAGCAGCATTCTTGGTCTTAGAAACTCCCTTTTTATTAACTTGGTCATAAGTAAAGTCACTGATTTTACCCTTTTTAATTACCATAGTTAAAACTTGACGATAGCCGTGACTATAATTCTTTTCAGCTAATTTATATGTACCATCTTTCATCTTCTTATTATTATTGATGTGAATGGTGGCTGTATCACCTTTTTGAGCGGCTTGAGTTAGCTGGTTAACATAGTTCTTTAAAGTATTACTGGAACTAGTGGCTCCAGTAACAACTTGAATAGCGCTCGAATTAGCACCATTTGCCGCGAATGATTTTTGTAGTTGTGGGATGTATTCCTTAGGGCCAATCTTTGCTTGAGAATACTTCTTCATTTGTGATTCATATTTAGTATCCTTTGCCTTTGACTTGCCGTTCTTGTCTACATTGTCATAGCTAGTGTCTGTAACCTTGCCACCTTTAACAGTCATAGAAACCTTTACTTTATAGCCATTGAAATAGTTGTCTTCTACTAATTTGTAAACACCGTCTTGCAGTTTACCACCGGCAATTTGCTTAGGAGCTTTCTTTTTCTCAACTTTGCTTACCTTTGGCTTAGAATCGCTTGAAGAACTTTTCTTAGCTGTTGTTGAACAAGCACTTAATAAAAGTGTAGAGAGTGCCAGAATGGCAGTACTATATATTAAATTATTCTTTTTCATAATATCTCCCTCAGTAATAATAAAAGATTATAACATTGTGTACGTGTTCACTTACTATAATTATAAGATAGAGCTCTACTTTGTGCAACTACAAAATATGAAAGCGAAAACTTATAATGATAGCAATTAAATCGTATAAGTAAAATATTACGAACATAGTTTGTGAAAGTGACCACTTTACCATAGTCCAAAACACTAGTATAATATAATATAACTAGTATATTCGCATTAAGGAGTGTTAAAAGTGGCTGAAACAAATATTGTAGTTATTGGCGGCGGCTATGGTGGTCTGTATACGACTAAGCACCTTGCCAAGAAATTAAAAAAGCGGCATGATATCAAAATCACGCTGATTGATAAAAATCCTTATATGACTATGATGACTTCACTTCATGAAGTTGCGGCTAACAGGGTAGAAGCCAAAAGTTTGAAATATGATCTGCAACGTTTATTTTCGCGGAGAAAAAATGTTGATGTTGTAACTGACAATGTTACCAAAATTGATCAATCTGCCAAAAAAGTTATTGGCGATAACGGCAGTTATCCCTACGATTATGTCATATTAGCTATTGGTTCGCAGCCTAATGACTTTAATACTCCTGGTGTTAAAGAAAACGGCTTTGTTTTAGGCAATCTGGACGATGCAGAGCAATTACGTGACCACATTGATATGATGGTTCATTTAGGTTCTAAAGAACGCGATCCTGAAAAGCGGGCACAGTATCTTAACTTTGTCGTTGTTGGTACCGGGTTTACTGGCACTGAAATGGCCGGAGAATTAAATTCTTGGCGTGGTGATTTAGCTAAAAAATATAACCTGCAAAAAGATGATATCAAGATAACCATGATGGAAATGGCACCAACGGTTATGAATATGCTTGATCGCTCTGATGCTGATAAGGCAGAAAAATATCTCTTAAAACAAGGTGTAGAAATTAAAGTCAATACTGGCGTTGTTGGTGTTCATGAAAATTATATTGATCTTAAAGATGGTTCAACATATCCGACCAGAACTTTAATTTGGACTGCTGGTGTTAAAGCTGTTGATACTGCTAAAAACTTTGGTTTTGAGACTGGCAGAGCCGGCAGAATTATAGTTAATGAATATTCCCAAATTCCAACCGATCCCCATGTTTACGTCATAGGAGATGTTGCTCTTTATGATGCTAACGGTAGCGGCCGTGGTGAACCACAAGTGGTTCAGGGAGCTGAATCTGCTGGTAAGTGTGCTCTAAGAAATATTTTGAGTCAGATTAACGGCGGTGAACCCGTTAAGTTTAAAGGCACCTATTCAGGATTTATGGTTTCTTTAGGGCCTGCTTGGGGTGTGGCCTCTCTTGTTAACACTTTCCATCTGAGCGGCTTTTTCGCAATCTTAATGAAAGACATAGTGGACATGATTTACTTTATGGAAATCTATTCTGGTCACTATCTCTTCCATTATATTATGGATGAATGGTTCAGAATTAAGCGCCCAACTTTATGGCGCGGCAATCTTAACCGGTATGGCAATGTCTTATGGACTGTACCTTTGAGAATTTACTTAGGCTTAATGTGGTTAGTAGACTGCTGGTATAAAGTTCAAGGTAGCGGCTCCTGGTTTACCAACAAATTGCAATTGCATTTTCCATGGCTTGTGCAAGCTGCAACCAGTGGCGCTTCACAGAAAGCTGCCGCTACTACAGCAGCAAGCGGCAAGGCAGCGACTTCTGCTGCTCCTGCACTATTTTCTCTAAACTATGACTATGGTCACTCACCAATGGCTGTTTTTGATAAAATGCCAAACTGGGTACAATCAATGACTAAAGTCATGATTCCTAACAAGGATGCGGCATTAGTTGCTCAAAAGACAATGACGTGTTTGGAAATTGCATTAGGAATTATGCTGGTTTTAGGATTATGCACGTGGTTTGCCGGTGGCATGAGTGCAATTTTTGTAGCTATTTTCTGTTTATCAGGAATGAACTATTGGGTAAATGTTTGGATGATATTTGCGGCAATAGCAGTTATGAATGGTTCTGGTAGAGCATTTGGTCTGGACATGTGGTTTGTTCCATGGCTGGAAAAGAAGCTTACTAAGCTGAGATATGGTATCTTGAAACCAATTTATCATGTCGATAAAAACGGGGTAAAGAACTAACAATGGTAACTCTAAAAAGTCCTATGGTTTTATCTGTAAGACTTTTTTAGTTTTATTGTTAGTGAGGTAATACATGAAAATTTTAAAGAAGCTTAAACTTGGTGATTTTTTAATAATAGTAGTTTTATTAATCATTAGTTTTACTCCTTTTTATATGTTGCACAATCAGGAAAAAGCTGACGATCAAATTATAGGAATCGTCAAAATTAATAATCGTGAAGTGAAAAGACTTTCTTTGGCTAAAGATCAGAAATGGCGTTATCAAAAAAATGGTAGAATTAATATTGTACAAATAAAAAAGCACAAGATTCGGGTAATTGATGCCAATTGTAAGGATCAAGTATGTGTTAAAGAAGGCTGGAAAAGCGAAAGCGGGGATACAATAGTCTGTCTGCCACATAAATTTTTAATTGAGTTAAAAAATAAAAATCAAATTGACGATAATAAATAGATTTAAATATTATGACTGAAACAAATAATTATTTACGCACATATGTGTTTACAGGAATTCTATGCTCACAAGGAATTATTCTTAGTGTTGTTGAGCAAATGTTTCCTTCGCCCTTTTTCTTTGCACCTGGTGCCAGGCTTGGTTTAACTAATATTATAACGATGATCGCATTAATGATTTTACCTTTTAATAATTGTATTTTACTGACATTTTTGCGCCTGGTGCTAACTGCTCTGATGACAGGAGGTACTGGTACCTTTTTATTTGCTGCAGCAGGGTCATTTTTAAGTCTGTTTTTAATGAAATTATTTTTACCGCTGGTTCCCAGATTTATCAGCATAATGGGGGTATCAATTCTTGGCGGCGTATGTCATAATTTTGGTCAATTATTAATTGCAGCGCTGCTAGCACATAGTAAATATGTTTTATTGTATCTGCCTTTATTGACAGTATTCGGAATTCTTTCTGGAACAATAGTTGGTCTTGTCAGCAGCTACTTATTGCATTATGTTGATGCATTGAGTTTTATCAAAGGAATAATTAATAAAGGTAATTAACATGTCAAGGCTAGAAAAAGAGTTACAGCAAGTCCAAAATACAATTCAAAAAAATATCCGGACGCCAAAAGGTAAACTGGGAGAAGCAGTCAGATATGCGTTTTCTAAGCCTGGCAAGCAATTACGTCCTAGTTTCGTTCTATTATTTGGAGAAATGGGCGAAAGCAATAGGGAACAGAAATTAATTAATATTGCCGGTTCGATTGAAATACTGCACAATGCCACTCTAATTCATGACGATATCATTGATAATTCAAATGTTAGAAGAGGCAGGGCATCGGTCCAGGCTAAATATGGTAAAACTATAGCATTATATGCCGGAGACTTCTTATTTGCTTTGTCATTACAACTGCTAAGTGAAAATACTTCAAAGATAACGAACTTGCGTGCAAACGGCAGCACTATGCAAAAAATACTTGCAGGTGAAACCACTCAGTTTGGTAATGAATATGATATTACAATTACGGAAGAAGAATATCTTGAACAAATTCGGGGCAAAACGGCTAGTTTATTTGGTTATGCCTGCTATATTGGTGCTCTTGAAGGTGGGCTTAGTAAAAGACTGGCCAGAAGTGCTCAGCAAGTAGGTCTGCTATTTGGTCAAGCATTTCAATTGCGAGATGATATATTAGATTACACCGCTTCTACTGCTGAATTAAAAAAGCCGGTATTATCAGATGTAGTTAACGGTGTTTATACTGGGCCGCTAATTTTTGCACTGAAAAAAGATTCTTCTGGTAAATTGAAAGATTTAGTGAAGAAGGGTAAGAAACTCAATTCTGCTCAGCTAGAGCAAATTGACCTTCTGGTGAGTGAATTAGGTGGAATTAGGCATGCACAAAATTTAGCAAATGACTTTACAAATAGCGCATTGGCGCTACTTGAGAAAAATTTTGCTAAATATCCGGGATATGAAAAGGTCGCTGATATTGTCCGTAAAATGCTTACCAGAAATTGTTAATTATAAAAAAAGAGGTTGACTTAATGTTTGCTATGACCTCCAAATTAGGAGTCAAAACAGTTCAACCTCTTTTATTTTGATGAAAATATTTAAAAGTTAGCTAAATTAATTGTTAATTTTAGATCTATGCCTTTTTAGGTTTACGAGTGAAACCAAATATGACTTGTAAAATCACCAGAACGCAGTAAGCCAGCAGCATGTAAACCAAAAGGCTAATGTCTGCTCTAGTGGAAGCAAACCAGTACCACTGATTCCCTTCAGTACTATAGATTAAATCAGCCAGACCTATTAAAGCTAAAATCAAAACATTAATAATTGCAAAAATCCATAAGTTGCCATTTTCATGTTTAGCAACATATATAATCGACCAGGCTGCTGACCATATTCCCCAAAGACCGGTAGCAGCAATTATAATCCAGTAAAAAACCGTAGCAAACATATTTATGCCTCCTCAATAATTCTATTTTACCATAAAGCTCACAAAATCACATGTTTATTTGGCACTATTTATGATGGTGATTAATCAACAATTTTTTCTAAGAATAAATTTAATAGAAAAGTCTTAAAGCTTTGCTAAAAATAATTGTAAATTTATCTTGACATGCTAATGTTCTTTTTTTATAATTCTAAGTATTAAATTAAATTTTGGGAGGTGATTTTAATGAAAGCTAAATATTTAAATATGCGAAGTAATGCTAAAAATATTGTTGCCCAAAATTTAATTGCCTTGTTGTTGTCGCGTAGGACTTAGCTTGAATAGATTACTTCTAGTAATTTTACATGTTGAGCCCTTGTTTGCGTCTAATGAATGGGGCTTGACTAATAACTAATTTAAGCCTCATTCATTAAGTGAATGAGGTTTTTGGTTACCAAGCTATTTATAAGGAGAAAATGATGAATAAATTTTCAAAGAGAATGTTGCGTGTCCTGACGTTGGGAATGGCTGGCTTAGCGTTAGCAGGCTGTTCAGTAGCAAAAAGCGGGGGAGGCAAGGGTACACACCAAGATAAAGATACAGTCAAAGTCGGGATTAATATTGAGTTGTCTGGTACAGCTGCCGGCTACGGCAGTGCTGAAAAACAAGGTATAGTTCTAGCCGCTTCTGAAATTAATAAGGCTGGTGGAATTAACGTCAATGGGCATAAGAAGAAGCTTAAGTTGCTTATCCGTGATAACAAGTCCTCAATTGCTACTTCGGCTTCAGTCGCTGCACAATTGGTAACCAAGGATAAAGTGGCTGCAGTTGTAGGGCCAGCTACTACTAACTGCGGTACGGCAGAAATTCCTAATGTTACCAAGGCTTCTGTTCCCTGCGTTAGTCCATCCGCAACTGATCCAAACTACACTAAACAGAAGGACGGCAAAGTGCAACCTTATGCCTTCAGAGCCTGCTTCCAAGATACATTCCAAGGAAAGAGCGCAGCTAAGTTCGTCGACAATAAGCTGAAAGCCAAACGGGTAGCTGTCTATGCTGATAACTCCAGTGATTATGGTACAGGTTTAGCTAAAGCCTTCAAGGAAACTTATAAAGGCAAGATTGTAGACAGTCAAACATATTCTGCCGGTGATAAAGACTTCAACGCTGTTTTAACTTCATTTAAATCTAAGAAGATCGATGCTATTTATGTACCCGGCTATTACACAGAGCTTGGTTTGATCATAAAGCAAGCACGTCAGATGGGTCTAAAAGCTCCAATCGTTGGTGGTGACGGCATGTGTGATCCTAAATTAGTTCAAATAGCAGGTGCTAAAAATGCAACTAATATTTATTACACCACGCCATTTTCAACTAATGTAGCTGCTAAAAACCCAGATTCAAAAGCTGCTAAGTTTATCAAAGCATACAGAGCTCGTTACCATTCAGAAGCGCCAACGTTTTCAGCTTTAGCTTATGATGCAGTTTATTTAGTAAAAGCGGCGATTGAGCAACAAAAATCTGATGATTCCGTTAAAGTTGCTGCAGGTCTGGCTAAGATAAAAGACTTTGATGGTGTTACCGGTAGAATTACCATGGATAAGTTCCATAATCCTGAAATGCCAATCGCTATTGAAAAATTGACTAATGGTAAAGTAAGCGACTCATTTCGTGTTGAGTAAATAAAAATAAAAGGAGTGCTTAAATTTGCAAACAGTTTTACAGCAAATCATTAATGCCTTGTCACTGGGATCAATTTATGCCTTGCTGGCATTAGGCTACAGCATGGTTTATGGCATTATTAACTTAATTAACTTTGCTCATGGCGATATTTATATGTTAGGTGCATTCTTTGCCTACTATGTGATTAATGCTTGGCATTTTAATTTTATTACAGCACTGCTTTCTGCAATGATTATTGGTGCAGTTTCCGGTGTAGTGATTGAATATTTTGCTTATCGACCACTACGTAAATCACCTCGAATAGCAGTATTGATTACGGCTATTGGCGTTTCATTCTTACTGGAAAATGGTATGTCATATTTTGTAGGTTCAAATGCTCGCAGTTTTCCGCAAGTAATTGAACAGGTTAATTACAATATTGGTGGGGTACAGATTTCAAACGTTCAAATTTTGATTTTGGCTACTGCCTTGATTTTAATGGTTTCATTACAATTGATTATTCAAAAAACTAAGATGGGGCGGGCGATGCGTGCAGTTTCTGTCGATCCTGCTGCAGCTGAATTAGTTGGTGTTAATGTTAATCATACAATATCATTTACCTTCGCTTTAGGTTCTGCCTTAGCTGGGGCTGCAGGTATTTTAATTGGAATGTATTATAACCAAATTGATCCTTTAATGGGAATGACGCCTGGTATTAAGGCGTTTGTGGCTGCCGTGCTTGGTGGAATTGGTTCAGTACCTGGAGCATCTCTTGGTGGCTTCTTAATCGGAATTTTAGAGACATTTTTCCAGTCAATTGGCTTGTCGGCATATAAAGATGCAGTCGTTTATCTGGTATTAATAGTTATTTTGCTTTTCTTACCTGCTGGCATTTTTGGCAAAAATACTAAAGAGAAGGTGTAGGTGGCAAAATGAAATCGAATTGGAAATACATTTTGTCGTGGCTGTTATTAATGGTAGGTGGATTTTACCTAATCAATGCGCTGATAATGGTTGGCGTCATAGATGATTTTATTGAAAACATGCTGGTCACGATTGGAATAAATATTATCTTAGCAACTGGCTTGAACCTGATTATCGGCTTCAGTGGTCAATTTTCTCTGGGTCATGCCGGTTTCATGGCAATTGGAGCATACGCTACTGCGATTATTACTCAACGCATGAGTAGCGAAGCTGGCTTTTTAATCTCAATGCTCGTAGGTGTGCTGATAGCCATTGTAATTGCAGCAATTATTGGGACGGCTACCTTCATTCGCTTAAAGGGTGACTATTTAGCAATCGCAACTCTAGGAGCAGCTGAGATTATTCGGAATGTCATTAATAATTTGAAAATTACTGGTGGAGCAGCCGGATTGTACAATATTCCGCAATTATGTTCATGGCCTACTGTTTATATTTTAGTTTGTGTAACTACAATTATCTTGACGAATTTTATTCGTTCGAAAAATGGTCGGGCAATTAAAGCTGTGCGGGAAGATGAAATAGCTGCTGAAGCAATGGGAATTAATACTACTAAATGGAAATTAGCTGCTTTTGTCTTAGGAGGAGCAACAGCTGCAATTGCCGGCAGTCTCCATGCTTCATTCTTACAAACAATCTCACCTTCAAACTTTGGCATTATGGAATCAATCTCTATCTTAGTTATTGTTGTTTTGGGTGGTGTTGGCAGTATGACTGGCACATTTGTAGCAGCAATCGTTTTAGGCGTTTTAGACACCGTTTTACAAAGCTTTGGTGCATTAAGAATGGTGATCTATGCTATAGTTTTAATATTAATCATGATTTTCAAGCCATCGGGACTTTTAGGTAACTGGGAATTCTCCCTTAAAAATTTAACCCGCCACTTCGGTAAAAAGGAAAGGAGCTAGATATGCCACACTTATTAGATGTTGACCACGTAGTGCGAAAATTTGGTGGGTTGACTGCCGTTAATGATGTTTCACTTCATCTGGACAAGCACGAACTAGTTGCCTTGATTGGCCCTAATGGTGCTGGTAAAACCACACTGTTCAACTTGCTAACCGGCATGGTGCAAGTTACTAGCGGAAAGATTAATTTACAAGTTGATGATCAAAATTATGATTTAACCCATAAAAGCGCAGTTCAAATTGCAGATTTAGGCTTGTCCCGGACATTTCAAAATATTCGCTTATTTAAAGACTTAACAGTAATGGATAATGTTTTAACTGCAATGACAAATGAATATAAGGAAAACTTTTTAACAACGGTTTTTCGCTTACCGAGTTTCTATAAAACCGAAAAGGAAATGAGGGCAGCCGCACAAAAATTACTGGCAATTTTTGATTTGACAGAAAATGAACAAACTCTAGCTAAGAACTTGCCCTACGGGACGCAAAGACGTCTAGAGATAGTTCGGGCATTAGCAACACATCCGCAAATTCTTTTCTTGGATGAACCGGCGGCGGGGATGAACCCTGAAGAAACGGCAGATTTAACTAACCTTATTAAGTATATTCAAAAAGAATTTCAAATCACGGTTTTGCTAATTGAACACGATATGTCTTTGGTCATGAACCTGGCGGAAAGGATCTACGTACTTGATCAAGGTGAAATACTAGCTACCGGATCACCTGAAGAAATCAAAGCAAATCCTAAAGTTATAGAAGCATATCTAGGAGAGGGTGATGACTAGATGGCAATGTTAGAAGTTCGTGACCTGTCTGTAAATTATGGTGTTATTCAGGCTGTCAAGAATGTCAGCTTTGAAATTAACCAAGGTGAAATTGTAACCTTGATTGGTGCAAATGGTGCTGGCAAATCAACTATTGTTAAAACCATTTCTGGTTTACTTAAACCTAAAAGCGGTCAAATTTTTTACCTTGGAAAAGAAATAGATCATAAAAGTGCACCACAAATTGTGAGTGCAGGCATTTCACAAGTAGCTGAGGGTCGTCATATCTTTGCTGGCATGACTGTAATGGAAAACCTGCAAATGGGTGCATTCTTACAAAAAAATCATGACGAAGTTTCTAAGACGTATAAAGAGATTTTTGAGCGTTTCCCAATTTTGCAAAAAAGACGAAGTCAGGATGCTGCCACTTTATCCGGTGGTGAACAGCAAATGTTGGCAATGGGACGTGCCTTAATGGCCAAACCTAAATTGTTACTACTTGATGAGCCTTCAATGGGTTTATCACCCTTATATATTCAAGAAATTTTTAAAATTATTAAAGAACTAAACGAAAAAGGTACGACTATTTTGTTAATTGAACAAAATGCTAAACAAGCATTGTCAATTGCAGATCGGGGTTATGTATTGGCTACCGGTGTAGTGCAACTAAGTGGTACCGGTCAGGAACTATTAGCTAACCCAGAGGTGCAGAAAGTATACTTTGGCGGTTAGTACATAATAAAACTGTTGTAGTGACTGTGAGAGTAATTCATTATTAATTCACACGTTCAAACGCATAAAGTTTACTTAAAATTCTGAGGAGGTAATTTTGATGACAACGAAATATTTAAACAAACAAAACAATATTAATATCTTTCAAATTCAGAATTTAGTTGCCTTGTTGTTGGAGCGCAGGACTTAACGTGTATGAATTACATTATGTAATTTAAAAGCAGTTAAGCCCTAGTTTGCGTGTCAATGATTGGGGTTTAACTAATTAATAATTTGAGCCTCATTCATTGAATTGAATGAGGCTTTTTGGTTGGCATTTTAATTAATTTTAGAGAGTAAAGGAACTAAAAGATGGATAATATTAGTGGTATTAAAAAAGTAATGAGTGTTGTTGTTACTGGTGTGGCGGCTTTCATGCTGGCAGGCTGTACTGTAGCCAAAAGTAGTGGTAATACTGGTACTAAACAAGATAATAAAACTGTTAAGATTGGCGTTAACATGGAATTGTCTGGAGCTGCTGCTGGCTATGGCAATGCTCAAAAGCAGGGAATTGAACTAGCCGTTAGTGAAATTAATAAAAAGGGCGGCATTGACGTTAACGGTCAAAAGAAGAAAATTAAGCTCATTGTGCGTGATAATAAAACAGCAATTGCCACGTCTGCTTCCGTTGCGGCTCAATTAACTAATAAAGATAAAGTTGCGGCAATAGTGGGCCCCGCCACTACTAATGCGGGTACAGCCGAAATACCTAATATTACTAAAGCAAAAGTGCCAAGTGTCAGTCCTTCAGCGACGGATCCGAATTACACTTTACAAAAGAATGGCAAAGTACAGCCATTTGTTTTTAGAGCATGCTACCAAAATAACTTTCAAGGTAGCAGTGCTGCCAAGTTTGTAATGAATAACGTTAAAGCAAAAAGAGTAGCCGTTTACAGTGATAACTCAAGTGATTACGGCAATGGTCTGGCTAAAGCATTTAAGAAAGCATATAAAGGTAAAATTGTTGATAGTCAAACTTTTTCAGAAGGTGACAAGGACTTTAACGCTGTTTTAACTTCGTTTAAAGCAAAGAAGGTTGATGCTATTTACGTTCCTGGTTATTACACTGAAGTGGGTTTAATCATTAAACAAGCACGTCAAATCGGAATTAAAGTGCCAATTATTGGCAGCGATGGCATGGCTGATCCGAAACTGGCTCAGATAGCTGGAGCTAAAAACGCAAGCGGAATCTACTACACAACACCATTTTCAACTCAAGTAGCTGCTAAAGATCCGACAGCTTCTAAATTTATGCAGAATTTTAAGAAGCGTTACCATGAAGAAGCACCAACTTTTTCAGCTTTAGCTTATGATGCTGTATATATGATCAAGGAAGCAATCGAAAATGAAAAATCTGATGATTCAGCCAAAATTGCTAAAGGGTTAAGCAATATTCAAAACTTCATTGGCGTAACTGGCAAAATTAATGTTGATAAAAACCATAATCCTGAAAAGCCACTAGCAGTAGAGGAATTAATCAATGGTAAAGTAGGGAAAACTTTTAAAACTGAATAATTTTGTTAAAAAAATAATAAAAGGCTCACATTTTGATGTGAGCCTTTTTGTTTTCAAAATATTAGCCTCATGAATTTGAGTACTTCATTCTTAAAACCTGGTATTTTCAATAATCGTATAATCTCGTTGATCGTATCGGTTGCGACTAATCGAATATTCAATGGGTTTGCCATTAGTTAACCAGACTATTTGTTCCAGTTCAAGCATAGGGTCATCTTTCTTAGCTGCCAGATATTTCTGATCATATTCATCAGACTTAGTAGCTTTGATTTTGCGATACGCATGACCAAATTTTAGCTTTAAGTTTTGGTGAATGTAATTATATATGGATGAATGCAAAATATCAGTATTTAAGTTGGGAACTAAATTGACTGGCATATAAGTATGCTCAATGACAAGGGGATTATCATCTACAAGTCTTAGTCGAATGATATTATAAACCGGGTCAGAGCTAGTCAAATTAAGGTTTTTTTGAATTTGCTTATTAGG
This sequence comes from Lactobacillus sp. IBH004, assembly GCF_026185255.2. Classification (NCBI taxonomy): domain Bacteria; kingdom Bacillati; phylum Bacillota; class Bacilli; order Lactobacillales; family Lactobacillaceae; genus Lactobacillus; species Lactobacillus sp. IBH004. The sequence continues at coordinate 258,701 of NZ_CP110217.2, forward strand.
GAAACCAACAGAGAACTTAATAATTTTACTTTTAATATCATCTGTTTTCATCAATTCCATTAAGCCGGTAAATACATTGGCCGGGGAATCAATTTTGCTGCGAATAGGGATAGCACTCGATACAAAAGTGCCTAAACCAGACTGCTTATAAATTATCCCTTTTCTCTCCAAGCCGTCTAAAGCTTTTTTGACGGTTAATCGACTAACTCCTAGTTCATTAGCTAATGTTTGTTGATTAGGTAACAAGTCCCCAGGTTGATAGGTGCCAGCTTTAATTCTACTAACAATAGTTTGGACAACTCCTAAATATTTTGCCTTTGCCATCCTTTAGTCACCACTATTCTTAAAATTTTTTGATTTTTATCATAAAAAAGATGTCACATTTAAGTTTAGCATTATTTGTGACATCTTTTTACTTATTTATTTGATACTTGTTCTTGTTCTTGCATTAATAACATTTTATCGTACTTCTTTGCAAACGGCCAATAGACGGCTGTTGAAATTAGTAATGTGCAGGCCTGCCAAATAGCCATCTTCCAACCGCCTATTAAGAATCCGGAAATAACTGCCGGTGTTGTCCACGGTGCCGCTACTCCGTTAAGAGGAGGTACAATTCCCAGTTTGATTACGAAATATGTTGAAGCTGCCACTATTACTGGCGTTAAGAAAAATGGCACAGCCAGCATAGGATTCATCACGATTGGTATACCAAACAAAAATGGTTCATTAATATTAAAAATACCAGGAACTAGTTCCAGTTTACCAATTGATTTTAGTTGTTCAGATCTTGCTGCTACTAAACAAAATACGATCAAGCCAATTGTTATTCCTGAACCGGTCAAATTAATGAAGTTGTTATAAAACTCATTAGTAACAATATGAGCACCATTGGCAAATGTCAATTTTCCTGCCGCAAATAGTCGAGCATTGTCAGCAGTATTGGCTTGTAGCATTGGTGCAACTAAAGAACCCATGATCAAGCCACCATGAACTCCAAAGAACCAGAAGAACGGAACTAAAAATCCGATTGCCAGCGCTCCACCAAATGAGTCTGATATTCCTTGCAGTGGGATTTGTAATGTGTTGTAAATCCAGTTTAAAAAGTCGGTGTGTGCAAACGAACTGAAGCCTGCAAAAATTAACATTGCTCCAATGAGAATAATCCCAGCTGGAATCATTGCAGTAAACTGATTGGATACTGCGGGTGGGACAGATTCGGGCATCTTGATAGTCCAGCCGGCTTTCATAATTTTGCTGTAAATCCAGCCAACAAGTAATCCGATAATGATAGCGGCAATCATCCCGTCGCCACCGAGCCATTTGGTATTAATAACGCCAGTAACCGGTGACTGCAAAAATGCTTGTAAAGCATGTGGTAATTTGTCAATGTTTTCAGTAACGGCCTTACCAGTCATGATTGTAGTATTACCATTAGTAATTCCGCCAGCCAAAGCAGCTTTGAGGGGATTATCTATACTTAAATTCTGTAACATGATAAATACAGCTGCAGAAGTTAAGGCAGGTGCTAAAGGTTCAAACTTTTCGTTTTTAACGTAGACATAAGCTATACCAATAGCTGCCCATAAACCCATCAACTGAAAAGTAGTGTTATTTGCCTGAGCAAAGAAAGCACCCCAGCCTGATGCATTAATTGCATTAGCAACTGCAGGGATTGGAATATTGCCGAGAATTAAAAATATTGACCCGATAATGATAAACGGTAGTGAATAGACCATACCATTTTGTAAGGCAACTATTGCTTTAGTGTTAACGAATTTCATTATTGGAGGCAATATCTTTTTGTTAATAAAGGCACTGAAACCTGATTTTTCTTGATTAGCCATTATAATTCATCTCCATTATTTTTAAATGTTTTTTGGAACCAATAAAATGATTTTTTGGGTACTCTTTTTAAATCTTTTAAATCATGATTTGATCTATTGACGTAAACCGCTCCGTAGCGCTTTTCTATATCGCCCTGAGAGCTGGGAATATCTATTAACCCCCAGCCTAAATACCCTAAAACTTGAGCGCCATCTATAAAAATTGCATCTTTCATAGCCTTGATGTGCTCTTTGTGATAGTTGATACGTTGATCATCCTGAATCATGTGTTGCCCGTCCCACTTTTCTCTCAGGCCAATGCCATTTTCAATAGGAAAAATCGGAATATGGTAGTGATTGTACATAGTAGTGATCGCATTTCTAAAGCCAAGGGGGTCGATTGTCCAGCCCCATTCATTCGTCTTAACGTATTTTGCCGGTACACCACCTTGTAATAAGTAGCGGTTAGGTGCTTCACCTTTTAGAAGATGATCACTTGATAACACCCATGAAGAATAATAAGAAAAAGCGAGGAAATCAGCTTGTGCCTTTTTCATATCAGCTATGTCTTCTTCAGTTATGTCCATATCAATGTCATTGTTTTTAGCATATTGTAGGACTTCTGGGGAGTAACCCCGACCCGTATCAGCATCATAAATATTAAAATTCAAAAATTCTTGCACTTGTTTAGCTGCCCAAACATCTTCGGGCTTGCTGGTCTGCGGGTAAATTTGTTGGTAGGCTAACATACCGCCAATCTTGACATCAGTAAAGTTTTCATGAATGTAGTTGGCTAATTTTATGTGACACATCATTGTGTGGTGAAAAATGGTATACATGTCAGATAAGCTTTTATCGCCATTTTGGTATCCAGAAATATTGAAGGCTTGGTCTTGGAAATATAAGTTATGCTCATTGAATACAATCCAGTATTTAACGCGATCAGAGAAATGTTCAATCATTTTTTTGCCAAATCTGATAAAAGCATTAACAACGTGTTTTGAAATAAAACCATTGTATGCTTGCGCTAGTTTAAGCGGCATATCAAAATGATAGAGACAAACCATTGGCTCGATTCCTCGCTCCAGCATAGCGTCAATTAAATGATCATAAAATTCGATGCCCTTCTCATTAAATGCACCATCTCCGTCCGGACAAACTCGTGACCATGAAATTTGAATACGATACATATTCATATTCATTTCTTTCATAATATCGAGGTCTTCTTTATATCTATGATATTCATCGATTGCCACATGCCAATCTGACGTGTTGGCAGAAGGCTGACGAATATCATAGACTGATAAACCTTTTCCATCTTCGTTCCAAGCACCTTCAGTTTGCATACTTGAAACAGAATTTCCCCAAAAAAAGCTTTTTGGCAACTTTCTTTGTTCTTTCATTCAATCGCACTCCTTTTATGTAAGTGTTTACAAATTACGAATAAAGTATATATCTTTAAAATAATAAAATCAATATTTTATTTATAAAAATATATACTTAAAAGTAAAATAAAAAATACTTCGAAAAAATTTCGAAGTATTAAATAGAAGTTATTAAAGCTTTTGTGCTACTACTGAAAAGGTTAATGGCACTTGCGGTAAATTTGTTGGTTGTATCCAGCCTTCTTGGTCTTTATCATAGATTAACGAAGGTAAAGACTGCCAATCACTAACCTGATGTTCTCCGATATTTTTAATAGTCAAACCAGCATTAATTAATGTATTAATAATTTCTGCAAAATCATGCGCCCAATTATGATTAGTTTGATGTTTAATTTTTCCAGTAGAATTTGGGGTATATGAAGCATCTGATTCATAGGTATTTTCAGTGCCACTAAAGTAATTAAACTTAATTTCCAGTCCAGCATTATCCAGTGCAAACAGTAGTGGATGATTATCGCGAATCATAAAAATACCACCGGGCGCTAATAATTGCGCAATTGATTGTGCCCAAGACTTTAGTTCCGGTAGCCAGGTAATCGTACCGGCACTTGTTACGATTATATCAAATTTACCTGTTTTTTCTGGTAAAGCTTTGGCGGCATAACGGGCGTCACCTTCTACATAGGTGATTGGAGTATTAGCCTCATTAGCTAGCTTGCGAGCATATTTTAAAGCTACAGGTGAAAAGTCAAGGCCATATACATCTTTAGCACCTAGACGTGCCCAGCTAAGAGTATCATCACCAATGTGGCATTGCAGATGAAGTAGTCGTTTGTTTTTAACCGTATTATGAGATAAGTATGGCTTGAATACGGCGAAGTCACGCTTAACAGTTGTAGTAACGGCACTTTTATCTTTAACAAACTGAGTGAGATCGCCATAGCCACCATTTGCATGTACAACAGCACGGTCATTCCAGTTGTTTAAATTGTCAGTGATTTCCGAGTGCTCATTTTCTAATTGCATAAATTTTCTCCTATAATTAAAGAAAATACTACAGTTTCAGTTTGTCATATGAAACAATTTTCATTTCTTTATCCGTCATATTCATTATGGTAATTGAAGCGTTACGAGGCCGCTTTTTAATTTCAAAATCTCCGTAGCGATCAGCAATGCTGTGGATGGTAAAGCCATGAGTAACAAGTAAGATGTTTTCTGCGCCATCTAACTGGCTAATTAATTTAAAACCTTTATCTAGTCTTTGCCAATACTCATGGGCATTCTCAGCGTCATGAAACGGGTCAGCTTCTTTAATCCAATCTTTAACAGTGTTTAGAGATTCATTTTTAAGCATTTCTGCGTGGCTGGTGTAACCATGTGGGCCGCTAATCATTTGCCAAGCAGCATCCGAATCCATACCTTCAAAATAGCCGTAAAAATGCTCACGGAAAAATGGGGTGGCAATGTGCTGAATTTTATCATGATTAATGTTGTGCTTAATAATAATATCGCAAGTATCACTTGCTCTCTTAAGATCACTTGACAAGGCAATATCAAAAGGAATGTCTTTCAAAACTTTTCCCACTTGTTCTGCGCCTGCTATTCCTTTTTCTGTTAGTGGTGTGTCACACCAGCCCTGCATTTTGTTATAGCGATTAATATAGGTTTCACCGTGACGCACAATATATATTCTTTTCATTTTACTCCTCGCAAATTTTTAACTTATTTCCCGTATAATTTTTCAACCTTGGCAACATCAACGGGTTCAATTGAGTAGAGCGAACCAGTTGGATACATTACCGAAACGCCATTATTATGTTTAAGACCTATTGCATGTCCCAATTCATGTTCAACAGTATTAAGAATGCGTTGATACGTATAATTATATGGTGAGAAATTTTGTAAATAATAAATGTTTAGCCTGGTTAAAGCAGAGTACATAATCCCGGTTTTAACGTAATAATGAAAGGTAGTATAACCGGCATAGTTCGTGTTGGGACTGTAAATCTGCTCTATCACAATCTTAGCATTTTTCTTGCTTTTAGCTTTGGTAAAAGTAAAAGCTTCAGTATCATTCCATGCTTTAATCGCGTCATTAGTAGCGGAAATCAGTTCTTGATTGTCATTAAGATCAATGTAGACCGAAGCTGTGGGCTTTTTCCAGCGCCAAGAAGTTGCAACAGCGACATGCTTTTTTTTAGCTTTTTTGTATTTTTTAGTTTTCTTTTTAGCCTTTTTAGCGTAAATAGTCTGCGAAGACCAGTTAGTTAAAGGGTTATCAGCAACGGGAGTTATTGCACTTCCAATTGTCAGAATTGCAACTAGTGCACACGCTAATTTAGAGAAAAAATGACGAAAATTTTTCATACTTTAATCACTCCATTATCTTACATTATATAAGAAAAATGGTGAAAGTATCATATTTTACTAACTTTAGCATATTAAATTATAGTCATAAACTGCCTAAATTATCTTAATTGCCCCTATTTTACTGGTTGAAAAAATAAGTGCAGGATTTTAATATAAACCGATTTCATGGTAAAATAGAATGCAAGTTTTAAAAAAATAGGTGAGTTTATGACAAAAGCGATGGATGATAAAGAATTTGAGCAAAAACATCTCGACCGGATTTTGAAAATGATTAGAGCTAAAAAGTCCGAGTTGTCTTCGTCAATTAAGTCCGCTGAAGGTGAGGCCCAAGATCTTAATTCACACTTTTTTGATGATGTAAAACTAGATTATGACGGTTATTCAACGTCAATGGAAACTGCATTGTCTATTCACCAACAGCAGCAACTGCTTGATGAGCGTCAAAATGCTTGGCAGCATGCCGCAAAGCAACTGAGTACAGTGCAAAAGTTAGAACAAAGGCCATATTTTGCCAGAGTAGATTTTAAAGAGAACAAGGAGAAGCCAGAGACTATTTATATTGGTTTGGGCTCCTTTGCTGATAAAAATAACCATTTTCTGATTTATGATTGGCGGGCACCAATTTCTTCAATTTATTATGATGGGAAAATTGGGAAAGTTTCTTATATGTCACCTGAAGGTGAAATTACCGTTGATATGACTAAAAAGCGGCAGTTCATGATTAAGGATGGCAAGATCGTTAATATGTTTGATACCAATGAATCCATTGGCGATCAAATGTTGCTGGAAGTTTTGGGTGAAAAATCCGGCACCCAGATGAAATCAATTGTGACTACTATTCAGCGTGAGCAGAATAAGATCATTAGAAATACCAGTGCCGACTTGCTTTTTGTTCAAGGTGCAGCTGGTTCTGGTAAAACTTCTGCCATCTTGCAAAGAATAGCTTACCTGCTTTATCGCTATCGGGGCAACCTCACTAGTAGTGACGTTATTATGTTCAGTCCAAACCAATTGTTTAACGATTACATCAAGAATGTTTTACCTGAAATGGGTGAACAAAACATGGTGCAAATGACCTATTGGCAGTTTGTGGCGAGAAGACTGCCGGGAATGACAGTCGAAAACTTGTTTGACCAATTTGAAGATAGCGCAGCTGATTCTGCTATCAGTCAGTTTAAGGACTCTACCAGCTTCTTTAATCTGTTACATCATTATGCTAAGCACCTTAATAATCGGGGGGTAATTTTTAAAAATATTTACTTCCGCAATAAAAAGAAACCATTTTTTACGAAAGAAAAAATCAGTGAGCTCTACTATTCATTTAATTCCAACTATAATTTAAGTAACAGAATTGATGCTACACGTGAAGAATTAATTAAGTCACTTAATCGCAAAATTAATGGTGAAACTAAAAAGGCGTGGGTATCGGATGCTATCCAAAACTTGAGCCAAGAGCAATTGAATGCTTTGTATGATCGACCGGACCAAGAATTTGAATCTGAAGAAAAAGAGGAAAAATTCCTCAGCCGTAAAATCGTTGTCAAAGCACTAGAAAAAGTTTTCCAGCAAATAAGACGCAATAATTTTATTAACATGCGTGCCCAATATCTGAGCTTTTTACGTGCAGTTCCTAAAATGACTGATTTAGCTAAATGGCAAATTAGCGAAAAAGACTGGGAAAAACATGTTGAAAATGTCAAGCAAAGTTTTATGAAGCATTATATTCATATGAATGATGTTTCAGCTTACTTGTATCTTTATGATCTAATTACGGGTCGTCACGTAGATTATGAAATGCGTTATGCTTTTATTGACGAAATTCAAGATTATACTCCGTTTCAACTTTGTTATCTCAAGTATAATTTTCCCCGTGCCAAATTTACTATGCTGGGTGATTTAAATCAGGCTATTTTTACTAAAGACGAAAGCAGGAGCCTGCTTAAGCAGATTAGTGGTCTATTTGATCCTGAAAAAACTGATGTGGTGCAATTAACCAAATCATATCGCTCAACCAAGCAACTGACAGAATTTACCAAGCAAATTCTGCGGCAAGGCGAAAAAATTGAATCATTTAACCGTCAAGGGCCTAAACCAGTTCTGTGGGGGCGGTCCAATAATACTGCTGCTATGCAGGTACTAGAACAAATTTTAAGTGAAAATGATCAAACCAAATTGACAACAGCGATCATCACCAAAGATTTAGCCAGCGCGAAAATTGTAGCGCAGCAACTAAAAGAGGATAGGGTGAAGGCGACGCTAATTGCTACTGCCAATCAACGTTTGGTAGATGGTACTCTTGTCATCCCGTCATATTTAGCTAAGGGTCTGGAATTTGACGCAGTCATTATGTGGGCTGCTTCAAAAGAAAATTATCATCGCATTGATGAAACACAACTTGTCTACACAATTACTTCTCGTGCAATGTACAAGCTTGATATTATTTATGCAAATGAAAAGAGCCCACTTCTTGAAGTAGACCCAGAAACATATATAGAAAAATAGGTGATGCTATGACTGAAAGTGAAAAATTTACGTTTAAAACAGTTGCGCAAATGACTGGGCGGGAAATGTTTTGCGTTGCGCGTTTGCGGATAGATACATTTGTAACGGAACAGGAAATTACGGTACCCGAGCTGGATGACGAAGATTTGGATGCCATTCAAGTCTATTTACTGAATGATCAAAAAACAAAAGCTCTGGCTGTTTGCCGCATTTTTCAAGAAAAAGGCAAGTGGTTGTTAGGCAGAGTAGCAGTTGCTAAAACGGCCCGCGGGCAAAAACTGGGTACCAAAATGATGACTCAGGTTCATGAATACTTGCGTAATCAGGGAGTTGACCGCCTTTATTGTCATGCACAATGGCAGGCTAAACCCTTCTACGACTTTTTAGGCTACCATACTAAAGGTGAGCCTTTTACAGAAGCTGACATTAAGCATGTAATGATGTATAAGGATTTATAAAGATAATAACTTGCACTACAATTGTGCAAGTTTTTGTTTAATTGCCGCTACTACCAGGTTAATTAAGATTTGATTTCCTGCAACTGTAAGATGCTGTCCATCTTCTTGGTAATATGAAGATAAATTTTTTAACTGACAAAAATTAGCGATCAAGTTAATGAAAGGAATGTTATATTTGCGGGCACAATCTATAGCGATTTGATTATAAATTGTCATATTTTGGTGATTGTAGTATTGCATAATATACTTATTATTAGGATCCTCATAAGCAGGACCTACAATAATCATTTTCGAAGCACCAATACTTTTAACCATGTCGTTAAGATTGGCGGCATACTCAGCACTACTGATTCCCCAACCAGTAGACATGTCGTTTGTACCATATTCAAGAACCACTATGTCAGAATCTGTTGGAATTAAGTTTAAACGCTGCTTGCCTTGAGCTGTTGTAGCACCACTTAAGGATAAGTTGCTAATTTGAGCTTGACCAACAAATTCTTTTTGCACTCCAGCCGTTATTACGTTAGTATCATGACCAGCACGGTAACCATTAAACAGGGAGTCACCAAATAAGATTATTTTTTTCATAGTTTTGCCTTTCTGTATGATTAAGGAAATTAATTAAAGAACTTTATACTTTTATTTTACTATATTATAAGAATTAAAATTCAAGGATATCTAGGATGAAAAATTATTTACAGTTTAATAGAGAAGAATGGCAGTCACTGTCTGCCACTGAACCGGTTAAAATAACTCAAGATGAATTGGCTAAGATTAAATCTTTAGGAGATATTATCAATTTAACTGATGTGCAAGAGGTATACGACAGTTTAATCAAATATCTTTATTTAGTCTATCAAGAAAAGCGGACTTTGCAGCAAAAGCAAGGGCGTTTTTTACACCAAAAAGTTGCAAGCGCCCCCTTTATTATTGGCATTTCAGGTTCTGTAGCAGTGGGGAAATCAACTACTGCACGGCTTTTGCAAATATTACTTAGTCGTTCATATCCAGGTTTAAAAGTGCACTTAATGACTACAGATGGTTTTATTTATTCCAATCAAGAATTAACCAGGCGCAATTTAACCGACCGCAAAGGTTTTCCCGAAAGTTATAATATGAACTTGCTTATTAATTTTTTACAAGATGTCTTAAGTGGCAAGAAAGACATTGTTTACCCCCTATATTCTCAGGAGTTAAGTGATATTGTTCCCGGAAAATATGGTCACGTATGTGAGCCTGATATTTTAATTATTGAGGGAATTAACACGTTGCAACTACCTACCAATGGTCAAATTGTAACCAGCGATTTTTTCGATTTTTCGATTTATATTGATGCACCAGAAGACTTGATTGAAAAATGGTTTATGCAGCGTTTTGTCAGATTGCTGGAGCTAAATAAAAATAATCCACATAACTTTTATTATGAAATGGCTAATGGGCCACGGGATGAGGCTCTCACATTTGCACAAGAAACTTGGCAAATGGTAAATTTGGTTAATTTGCGGGAATATATTGCCCCTACCAAACAGCGTGCCAGTTTGATTTTGCATAAAACTGCTGGCCATGTTATTGACAAAATTTATCTCAAACAAATCTAGCGTGTAGCGGGGATAACTTTAACTTATAGTAGGCTTTAGAATTATGATATTGAGAGATAACAGGAGGAATAGATGTTACTGTTAAACAGAAGTGATATTGAAAAATGTTATTCATTAAAAGATTGTATTGCTGCGGTCAGTGACGCTTTTCGTTACTTCTCTGCCGGTAAAGTGGATGTACCATTAAGAACTCAAATTCTTAAGCAAAATGGTAAGGATACTTTCTTATGTATGCCCGCTTTTTGTGAAGATTACGAAGCTGCTTGCGTGAAGGTATTGAATATGTTTCCTGAAAATATTAGTCATGGATTACCATCTATTAATGCCCAAGTCTTAAATATTGATGCCCAAACCGGTGTAGTTAATGCTATATTAGACGGTAATTACGTAACCCAATTACGCACCGGCTCTGCTTCAGGAGTTGCACTCAAGTACTTGGCGAAAAAGAATTGCAGGAAGGGTGCCTTAATTGGAACAGGCGGACAGGCTGCAACTCAGCTTGAGGCTATGCTGATTGTGCGTCACTTAGATGAGGTGGCCGTGAGTGACCTTGATTTTGAACGTGCTCAAAAGTTTGCTGTGAAAATGCAAAAGGACTTGGCGCAATACCACACCAAAATCGCGGCGGTTGAGACTGGTAATGAAGCGGTACAGGATGCAGATGTGGTCATATCTGTCACGCCGTCAACTAAACCAGTTTATGATGCTCACTTTATTAAGCAAGGTGCTACTATTTGCGGTGTAGGTGCCTATCAACCACAGATGGAAGAAACACCAGCAGAACTGGTTGCTAAAGCGGATAAAATTTACTTTGATTCTAAAGACGCTGTTTTGGCAGAGTCAGGTGACATAATTATTCCGTTAAATAAAGGCTTAGTTTCTGACTCTGACTTTACTGGCGAGATTGGCCAAGTCGTTAGCGGTGAAGTAACTGGACGCGAAAATGACAATGAGATAATTTTCTTTGAAACGGTTGGTATTGCGGCTCAAGACTTGATGGCCGCAAAATCCATTTATGATAACGCTGTAAAGCAAAACGTTGGAACTCAAGTTAACATGTAAGTCTCAACTTTTTAGTTTATTTAAAATGATTGATTTTATGGTGTTGATAAAGTCCAAATTTTGCTATACTAATCATTATGAATGAGATTTATTTATTATTAATAAAAAAGTTTGCTTTACCTCCGGCGTGGTTTTCTGAAATCAATAATTAATTTAATAAATGGATTTAAAGGAGTAAAAAATGGTACAAGCAATAAACTTAAAAAAAGGTATGGTTTTTAGTCAAGACGGCAAACTAATTCGGGTATTGAAAGCTAACCACCATAAGCCCGGAAAGGGCAACACCGTTATGCAAATGGATTTGCGTAACGTTGAAAGTGGTGCTGTGGTTCATAAGACTATGCGTCCAACTGAGAAAGTAGATTTAGTTGATATCACTAAGAAAAACGCACAATATCTTTATAATGAGGGTGATATTTATACTTTCATGGATACTGAAACTTACGAACAATATGAAGTTTCAAGTGAACAATTAGGTGATGACAAACTTTATCTGATGCCTAATATTGAAGTTCAGTTGGAATTTGCTAATGACAGTAAATTGCTGGGTGTGGAATTACCATCAACTGTAACGATGAAAGTAACTCATACTGAACCAGGCATTAAAGGTGCCACTGTTACTGGCTCTGGTAAACCAGCCACAATGGAAACCGGATTAGTAGTTCAAGTTCCCGACTTTATTAAAGAAGGAGAGGAGCTGGTTATCAATACAGCTGAAGGTTCCTATAAGTCGAGAGCTGAAGGAAGTAAATAATTACATATTTACTATTAGAATAATAAAAAGACGTAAATAAAATGTACTAAGCCCCAAAAGTTGTCTAACTTTTGGGGCCTTTTTATTACTAAATATCACCTACAGCTTTTCTGGTAGTAAGCATTGACTTTTGTAAATCAGCTTCTTCTTGCAAGCATGAAGTCAAAATATCAATTAGGTACATATTCGAAAACTGGGAATTAATAAATTTCTCGTTATTAGCAAAGCGCGGATTATATACGTGAAAAATCAGATCACTAAGTTGGGCAACAGGATTTTCTAGATAACTGGTAATCGAAACGATTTTTGCCTGATGTTTCTGCGCTAAGGTCAGTGTTTTAACGATGCAATCTGTTGTACCGCTATTTGATACAGCTAAAAAAAGATCATTGTTTCTAGCAATACTAGCACGCATTTCCATCCAATTAGGATCGCTGAAGCTCTGAGCATCAAAACCCATTCGCATAAGTCTCAGACCAAATGTAGCAGCGGAAACACCAGAACTACTGGAACCAATTACAATAATATGGTCTTGCTTTTTTAACAACGCAATAAACTGCTTGATTAGACTTTGATCTATCATTTGCTGAGTATTTTTAATAACTGTTTGATAAAAAGTAAAAACTTCACTTAAAATGTCATCTTTTTGTTTAGGAACAGTATTAATCAAATGGTGACCAATGCTAACCTTCATGTCAGAATAACTTTGACAGCCGATTTTCTTGACGAACCTGGTAATAGTAGAAATAGAGGTTGAAGTGTGACGTGCCAGTTCAGTAATTTTCATATTATTTATTTGAGGACTGTTTTGCAAAATATAATTGGCAATAACTTTTTCATTTTTAGAAAAATTCAAATAATTTTTTTGGATTGCTATAAGTGGATTCAAAATAATTTCCTCCCAAGAAAGCCTTAAAGTTTATTGTAAGCGGATAGATTTGCTTTTTTTCATTGTACTACATTTTATCAAAAATGAAAATAATTTTCTTAAAAAATAAATTGCGAAAAATATTTTCTTGTAGTATTATCATTAATGAAAGGGGTATCAAAAGCTAATGAAAAAGCAACCATACATTTTACCGAACATTTCTATGAAACGTGATGGCGAGCAACTGATAATTAAATTGCAGAATGAAAACAATGGCCCTTATCAGCTTTTAATAGGTGACGTACCAGAACTTGAAAAAATACAAAAGGTTATAGCGGAAAGCTCTAGCGGTGATTTTACAGTTAAAATTCCGCGCAAGAATTTGCCAAAATACTATATTATCAAAAACACCGCTTCTCATTTTGTGACGAATATCTTTGCTGAACGAGTTATTCCACTTGAAAATGCAATAAATATCCGAGATATGGGAGGCTACTCAGCTAAAGACGGGCGCTTTTTAAAATGGGGTGTTTTGTTTCGCGGAGATCAGTTATCAAAGCTTAATGACAGCGATCAGAAAATATTAACAAATTATAACTTGCAAACAATTGTTGATTATCGTTCACCACATGAAAGACAGTATCATCCCAATAAATATTTACCTACAGTTTTACAAATTCTCAATTGTGACCCACAGTCAAGCTTTTCTGAGGCTGCCGCAAATGTAGTTGATTTAAAAGGTGAAAATGAAAAGCTGGTACAGTCTTTGGAAAATGGTGAAGTCCCAGAAAGGTATATCAACGATCGTGGCGACAATGTCATTGAAAGTTATGAGGACCTAGTAACGTCTCCGATTGCGCAAAAGTCTTATGGCAGAATGCTAAAAGCTGTGGTGCGCAGAGAAGCTTTGCCATTACTTCACCACTGCCGTGGTGGCAAAGATAGAACCGGTTTTGGCTCAATGCTGATATTGCTGCTATTGAACATCAAAGAAGAAGATATCGTGCGCGATTACATGCTGACTAAGATTATTCGCAAAGAAAGAAACCAGTTAAAGTATGACTTGTATCATAAACTGGTTCAGAAAAAATCATATCTTGATTATTTAATGGCTATGATTGATACGCGCGAAAGTTACATTAAAGCGGCAATCAATAAAATATACGAGCTTTTTGGTACTCCTGAAAATTACTTTCAGCAACATTTTAAATTAACTATGGCAGAAATTAATAAAGCCAGAGATTTTTACTTGGAAAAGGGGAACGAAAATGGCAGATAAAAATTCCGCAGTTGCAGTGATTTTAGCTAGTCATGGCTACATGGCAAAAGAAGCACTGCGTAGCGCAGAAATGATTGTAGGTAAGCAAGATAATTGTGCTTATTTGGCTGTGACTGAAGACCTGAACTTGGATCAGGCAAAAGAAAAAATGAATCAAATGTATGATGAACTTGACACCAGTAATGGCACCATCATTATATGCGACATTTTAGGTGGCACCCCGTCAAATGTCAGTGGCACCTTTTGCTTAGAAAAAGACAACATCTTGGTGTTAAGCGGGTTGAACTTGCCAATGCTGCTAGATTTATTCACCAATCGCAATCGCAGTTTGGCTGAACTAGCAGAATCACTAGAGAAGTCCTATAACATGGGCTTTCAGAATATTTCAGATAGATTTAAAGAAGAGGAGCAAGACGAAGATGGCAGTGGAATTTTGTAGAATTGATGACCGTTTAATTCACGGACAAGTGGTAACGACTTGGCTTAATGTTAAGCAGATTGAGCAAGTGATCATTGTTGATGATAAGGTTGCTAAGGATAAAATTCAATCGAATGTTCTAAAAATGAGTGTTCCGCGCAATGTTAAATTACATATTTTTTCAACTGAGAAATTTTTAAAAATTGTCCCTCACAACCCAGTTACAAGAAGAACCATGCTTTTATTTGCCTCTCCATTTACGGTGGAAAAGATTGTTGACAGTGGTTATCAGATACCAAAATTAAATATTGGTGGCATTCGCGGCAATGATGAACGTAAACAATATACCAAAGCTGTTTTCTTAACTGATGAGGAAAAGAAATCACTGGAGAAATTGCTGGATTTAGGAGTAGATATAGAGATTCAAATGGTTCCAACAGATGGAGCAGTTAAATTAAGTGAGGTTTTACAAAAATGAAAGTCTTTATCTTAACGGCTTTGGCCTTTCTCTTAGGAATTGATAATGTCAGTACAAAGATGTTCAGGCGGCCTTTGTTAATTGCACCAATTGTGGGTATTATTTTAGGCAATTTGCAAGCTGGACTTATTATTGGCGCAACACTTGAAGTTATGTGGATGGGTATTGGTGATGTTGGTGCCTATATGGCTCCAGACATCATTACCGGTACGATGATTAGTACTTCTCTTGCAATAATGGGTAACACCAGTGGCAATATTTCAACAATGGTGGCAACTGCCATTACACTGGCTGTTCCAACTTCAATTTTGGCGCAACAACTACTTGTTTTAATCGAAACAATTAACTGTTCTCTTAACGGCTGGGCCAAACGGCTAGCTGATAATGCTGATGTTAAAGGTACATTTTGGCTAACATGGCCACCTGCATTTTTATACGGTTTTGCTTGTGCATTCCCTACTTTTTTGGCCCTGCAATTTGGTGCAGGAGCAATTCAACAAGCAATAAATGACCTGCCAAAATTTATCATTAATGGCTTAAGCACGGCAGGTTCCATCATTCCTTCAGTGGGTATTGCATTATTAATGATGACAATGCTTAAAAAAGGCGAATTGTGGATGTTTATTATTTTAGGTTTCGTCTTATCTTCCTATTTAAAATTAGATATCTTACCAATTACGTTGATCGCTTTGGTGTTTGCTTTCTTATACGAAAGAGCAACTCGTGAGCCTAGTGCTAAAGCTCAAGTTTCACCAAGCACGCAATTAAATAATTCAAGCAGCGATGAAGAAGACGATGAGGAGGACTATGACCTATGAGTGAAGAAAAGTTAACTGCGCCTGAACACAAATTGAACAATAGAGATATTTGGCGCATGTTTATGCGACTCAATACTATGCGCATTACCTTAAATTATGAAACGCTGCAAGGTGTAGGATTTATGCGGGCAATCGCACCGGCTCTGGCAAAAATCTATCCTGATAAAAAAGACTTATCAGAAGCTATGAAGCGGCATTTGGTTTTCTATAATTCTCACGTTAATTTTGATGCTGTAATTTTAGGATTATCAGCCGCAATGGAGGAAACAACATCTCCTGATGAAAAAGATGGGATCAATCCATTAAAAACCGGGTTAATGGGACCTTTGGCCGGTTTAGGCGACAGTCTGATTAAATTTACATGGTTGCCAATCGTTGGTAGTATTGGTGCCTCAATTGCTTTTGGTGGCAGCATCTTTGGCCCAATTTTGATGTTTATTCTCTATAACATAATTAATATGGGAGCAAGATACTATGCTGTTTCATTTGGTTATAAAAAGGGAATTGCTTTTTTAAATAATAACGAACAAAGCGACGTCATCCAGCGTATTTCCACAATGGCTAATGTAGTTGGATTAATGGTTGTTGGTGCTCTGATTTCAACAGTTATTAAAGTCAAAACACCATTAAAAATTGTTGTTCACTCTAATGTATCTAACAAAGTTGGTGGCAATGTCATTAGCTTGCAATCGATGTTTGATAAAATTATGCCGGGTCTGTTAAGTCTACTGGTAACTGTTTTGGTTTACTACATCTTAAAGAAGACTAATGGTAAACATGCAGCAATGTTAATTATTGCAATGATGGTGGTAGTAGTTGGCTTAACCTATTTCAAGATTTTGTAATGAATAATTAGTTTAAAAACTATAATGTTATATAAAGAGACTGCTAAATCAACGTTTTGTTAACGTATTTAGCAGTCTCTTTATGTGTCACTATTAAGACCCGACCTTAGTAATACAATACGAATTACGGTTAGTTTTTAATCTTTTTGGCTATTTATTTTAAAATATTGAATTTCTTGCGGTAGCCATACTTTCATTATTTTAATAATTCACTTTAAATTGCTTAGAAATAGTTTTAAATATTTATTGGCTTTTTCTAGAACTGTCATGAATAAATAATTTACGAGTATCAAAGGTAGTCTTAAGATAAATTGAGTTATATATCTTTCTTTTTGGATGGGCCCAACCCTTACCACGCTTACCATAGTTGGGAATGATAGCTCTTTTCATAGCCCTTGTCGCTCTCCCCTTTGTTCTGGCAGAGATAGACCTTCTTAAACTAGGCTTTCTAAAACCAATTTTAATCATTATTTATTCTTCTCCTTAATCTTCCCATTTGCATAAGGTATAACCTTGATTAATAGCCTTTTTTAGTGATATTTTGGTGATATTGCCATGCGCTCTTCGAAGACCACGGCAACTCGGATTAAAATGGTATCTTCTCCCCGAATTAGGAGCTATATATACTTTGCGTATATTACGTTTGACGACACCTTTCCGCTTTTTTTGCTTTCTTTTTGCAGTTAGCTTTCTTTTACGAGTAGTTTTTCTGCTTTTTACAGTTACTTTTTCAGTAACTACTTTTTTCGCATTACTTTTTACTACTTTGGTCGATTTTGCAATAACAGTTTGTTGAGAATCTTGCATACCTGTATTGCCAGAAATAAAACTAGTAAAAAAAGATATAAAAATAATTGCAAAGCAAAAGCACATTTTTTTATAAAAAGGTCTTTTATACTGCATATCTTACCTCCTCAATAACACAATCAGCTGTTTAATATAATCATACCTCATATAGAAATAAAATGTGTAATTTTTTATATAAATGAATACAATACGCATTATATTTGTTGTTATGAGTATTTATTCAGTAAAAAATCTCGTTTTGCTTTTAACCAATACTTGTATAATAATTGTGGAGGCGAGACTATTAGTATAGGACCTTTGTCAGAATGAGTGACAGCATTTGCCGAAATTGCAGCTGTTTGTATTGCACTATTTTTGCCGGTTTATGACAAAAAGCAGGAAAAACGTAAAAAGATACGTAATATGAAGGCTAGTTTTACGTTTTTAATTAAAAAGGCTTTAGAAGAAAAAGATACTTCAAACTTGGAATCATACTTTAAAATAAGTTATCTTAATTATTGACAGTAATGATGATAAACAAATTTATTCATTGCTGCAGCATGCAATTGAAATTCTAAATAATCAGAATATGCCGGAGGATAAAAAAAGAAAATATTGGGCAAGTATTAGAATATCTTAAATGAAAAAGCAGGGTTGAAGAGTAACAAAATCTTCATCCCTGTTTTTAACTTTTAATATTTTGTTTCCTTAATATCATCTTCTGGCCGATGCTCTTGAATCCTGATCACTTGCCAGGTAAAATCACTTTTAGGTGCATTTTTTAAGTTGATAGTCAATTGGTTATCAGCAAAAGTGAAATCAAGTTCAGTTCTTTGGGCGATCATTTCAATGCGGTTGGGTTCAGTGGTCAAGCCGTCAATTTTTATTATTTCAGGCAAAGGGGCCTTGATGAAGATATACTTCTGAAAGTGCATGTGTCTATTTTGCAACACAAAGCCATTATCTTCATTAACATTGCTGATAGTAAGATGACACGGCTCGCCTTCATTAAAGGCATGACCAAAAAGATGCATCCAGTTATTGATTTGCGTAAGCAGTGCTTTAGTTTCTGCCAATAAATTGCCGTCATCTGTGACGGGAATATCAATTACTGCTTGTTGTCCTGCTTTGCGCTGCGAAACTAGTTGCTCTACCACATTCGCGGCAGATAATTCATAGTTAGCTTGAATGGATTCAGTAGTGACTAAAGCAATAGTATACTTTTTGCAGGCTTTCTCAAAGTCAGTTTTAAATGCATCCGTAGCAACAGCTCGAGCACCAATATTGCGTGCAGTTTTTACTAAAAAATCAGCGTCTACATCTTTAGCATTTTTTAGTTTAAAATTTAATACGATGGCAAAATCAGGATTCATTAATTTTTCTCCTCTAGTAAGTATCAGTAATAAGTTTAACCCAAAAGGTGGTAAAGATGAAAATTATTATTTCACCAGCGATGAAGATGATAGTCGACCGCGAATCTTTTCCTGCTAAGTCGCAGCCGCAGTTTTTAGCGCAAGCCCAAGCATTAGCTGCTTTTTTAAAAAAGTGCAGCTATCAGGAATTGCAAAAAATCTGGCAGTCAAGTGAACGCACGACCAAGGAAGGTCAAAGACAAATTAAGGAACTTAATTTGCAGCAAAAGGACAATCTAACTCCAGCCATTATTTCATATTCCGGTATTCAATATCAATACATGGCTGCTGACCTGTTTACTGCCCCTGCTCTATCTTATTTACAAGATAATGTTCGGATATTATCGGGTTTGTATGGTGTTTTACGGCCTTTTGACGGAGTATGGCCTTACCGTTTAGAAATGAAAAATAAAGTTTGGGGGTTTAGTCAGCCCAACTTATACCAATTTTGGGGTTCAACAATCGCTGATAATCTTTTTAATGAAGATCAAGTGTTAATTAATTTAGCTTCAAAAGAATATTCGCGCAATATTGCGCCCTTTGTAGCAAATAACAGACAAATGATTAGCATTAATTTTCAAGAAAAGAAAAATGGTCAGTGGAAGACAGTTGGTGTGCATGCCAAAATGGCACGTGGAGAAATGGTGCGTTATATTGCAGAAAAGCAATTGAGTAAGCCGCAGCAATTGCAGGACTTTCATGATTTTGGCTTTAATTTTGTACCAAATATTAGCACCGACAATACTTACATATTTCGGACAGAGTATGATTTTAGGCGGCGCTGAAGAATTTAGAGTAAAAGAATATATTTACGACATGGAAATGTGAGGTTATTATGGAAATTGTTTTTGTTCGTCATGGTCAAACTGATTTAAATAAAACTGGCCGAATTCAAGGCTCAGTCTATGATCATGATTTGGATGAGGTTGGCCATGCAAGTGCTGAAAGAGCCGCTGCTAATTTTGATCCTTCTGGTTTTGACGTGGTCTTTTCAAGTCCCTTAAAGAGGTCTTTGACCACCGCTAAAATTTTCACCAAGGGACAAAAAGAAATTAAAATTGATCAGAGGTTAACGGAAATTAATTTTGGCGAGTGGGATGGTGAATTTCTTTCCGAATTAGGACAAAAATATCCTGACGCAATTGATCCTTGGGGTAAGGCCGCTGCTGCTTACATCAAATATGCACCTAGTGGTGAATCATTTGAGTCATTAGATGAAAGATGCGGCAGCTTTTTAGCTGATATGAAAAAGAACTATTTAACTAAAAAAGTTTTGGTATTTTGTCATGGCACTCTTATCAGAATGATGTTTGCTCATTATTTTACGCAAGGTGATATGAACTTCTTTGAAACTATGGACAATTGTGCGTTAGCAAAAGTTTCTTATCGCAGTGGCATTCCGCGGGTAAACTACTATAATCGTATTTTGACACTAGAATAAAAAGCAATAGACCTCAATAAGAGGTCTTTTTTGATGGCGGCAATTAAATGAGCATTATAATTGACGATTAATCGTCAGTGAATTATTCTTTTTAAGTGACACAGTGTCACCGAGAAGAAGAGGAGATGAATCAGAATATGGTTAAGGCGACTTTTATTAACTTGCCACAGGATAAAAAGCAAAAAATTGAAAGTGCATTACTGAAAGAATTCAGTCAATATCCTTTGGCAAAAGCACAGGTAGCGCGAATAGTTAAGGCGACTGGGATTGCGCGTGGCGCTTTTTATAAGTATTTTACGGATTTAAATGATGCTTATCACTATATATATGATTTAGCTCTAAAAACTGTTCATTCACCAGTGAAAATATTGCCGCAATTTCAAGCCCAGCAGTATTACGATAATGTAACTCATTTCTTAGATGAAACAAAAGAAAGTACATATGCAGGATTAATTAAAATGCATATTTTGTATAACGAGCATACATTTGATCATCATTTTCCGTCAAAAATACTGTCCGCATTAGATCCGCAAAATTGGAGTGCTATGGTACTTAGTCATGCAGCTATTAGGATGGTTCTTGAGAATCCAGAACAAAAAGCAGCTATTATGAAGCGCTTGAAGGCAAGTTTGGAATTGTTAAACAGAGGGAAAAATTAATGTTTTTAGCAATTAAAGAAATAAAAAGAGAAAAACTTCGTTACGGCTTAATTATTTTAATGATCTTTTTGATTAGCTATCTAATATTTATTTTGTCAGCACTGGCAACAGGTTTGGCCAGTGAAAATACCCAGGCACTAGAATCTTGGAATGCACAGAAAGTAGTTTTAAACAAAAATGCCAATGTCAGTATGAGTCAGTCGATTTTAACAAAAAATGACTTAAAAAAAGACGCATTGACTAAAGATGAAGCCCTAGTTGGACAAATTCCGGTGGTAGTCAAAAACTCAAAGCGACCACAAATTTCAGCGCAGTTCATCGGAATTAAAAAGGAGCAGTTTATTTATCATGATCAGGAACTGATTGCAGGTAGAAGAGCAAAAAAGAATTATGAAGTAACTGTTGATCAGGCGTTTAAAACCAAGGGTTACCGGTTAGGTGATAAATTAGCGCTAAACGGATCTACTAAAAAGTACCGCATTGTTGGTTTTGTTAAAAATGCCAAAATCAATATTGCCCCAATTATTTATGGCACGCTGCAGTCTTGGAAAAAATTACGCCAAGGAGTGCCAACTTTGCGGGCTGCGGCAATAGTTTCTCGTAATCCAGATTATAACTATAATTATCAAAACTGTAAGACCTACCCCATTAACCAGTTTATTAAAAAACTCCCGGGGTACACTGCCCAAAATATGACTTTTGAATTAATGATTGGTTTTTTATATGTTATTTCATTAATTATAATTGCAGTTTTTCTCTATATTTTAACAATGCAGAAACTGCATAACTATGCGGTTATGCGTGCACAGGGGATTCCCAGCAGTACATTAGTTAAAGCAACTATTAGTCAGGCATTGATATTAGTACTTGCAGGTTTAATTATCGGATTGATAGCCACAATGATAACAGTCAAGGTTTTACCGCCCGCTGTTCCGATTAGTTTTACACCCCAAATTATTTTGACCGGAACAATCGGCTTATTGGTAACTGCAATTATCGGCAGCTTAATTCCAGTCAGATCAATATTAAAAGTAGATCCAGCACAGGCGATAGGTGAATAACATGGCAATTATTGAATTAAAGAATGTTCAAAAAGTTTATGGTACAGGGGCTGCACAAGTCGTTGCGTTAAAAAACATCAATTTTAAGGCAAACCTAGGTGAAGTGGTATTAATTATGGGCCCGTCAGGAGCTGGTAAAAGCACTTTTTTAACAATTGCCGGCTCTTTGCAAAAACCGACTGCGGGCAAAGTTATTGTTGGTGGTCAGGACATTGCGCATATTTCTACTAGAGAAAGTGACCGTTTACGACTAACGCAACTTGGTTTTGTATTGCAGGCTTATAATTTAGTACCGTTTCTAAAAATTAAAGAGCAATTTGAATTAGTTAATAAGGTAAAAAAAGAGGGCAATATCAGTGCTGCAAAATTGCAAGAATTACTCAAGCAGCTGAAAATTAGTTCTTTAATTAATAAGTATCCTAATGAACTATCGGGTGGGCAACAGCAGCGCGCAGCTATTGCTCGTGCTCTTTATGCTAACCCGCAAATTTTGCTGGCCGATGAGCCTACCGCTTCTCTTGACAGTGAGAATGTGGCTGAAGTAGGTCAATTGTTTAAAAAATTAGCTAAAGATTATCACAAAGCCGTCTTGCTGGTCACACATGATCCGCGACTAGAACAATACGCAGATCACATTTATGAAATGATGGATGGAAAAATCAGGCAAAAGAGTTAATTGTTAATTTTTAAGAATAAAATAACTATTAGCAATGTTTTTTAAAAAAATGTCAAAGTAACTAAATTGTTTTATCAATAGTAATTTTTTGTTTGTAATTTTTTTAACTAGTTCTAATTATTGTTATTAATTGAAACCGCTTATTAAAAGTTAGAAAAATCCTTTATTCTTTTGTGTTAGGAAAAAGTACTTTGTCCTTGACAAAGTACTTTTAAATTTACTATTCTTAATAATAGTAAAAAAGATGTTATTTTTAAGCAAAATAACAGAAGTAATTAAAAATAAAATTATTAATTTTTAAGCTGTTTGAAGAATTGATTGAGAGATGGATTCTACGTTAAACTGACTAAAATATTTTATTTCATGTTTTTATTTGGCAGGATTTTTGTCTATAGCTTAATAGTGTAATACTAAATTTTTGCTAAATAAAGCTTTTTATCTAGAGGTACAATGATGAACGATATTCCCGAAGACAAATCTATTGAATTAACAACTGACTACCAGAACCATAGCATTAATATGGCTTTTTCGGATAATCTAACAGATGATTCTGAACGTGGCTATATACTATCAGCTGCTTTCTTTTCATTTTGTGCAGCTCAAGGCTTAAGTAAAGAAGAATTAAGTGATATGGTTTCAACTTACTATGATGAGTTTTTGAATAATGAGGATTAACTGCTCATTACATTTGTGTGCTTAAATATATTTCACCTGTGGCAATACCAGTTCTAGAAGCTGGTCTAAAAAATACGTTTAAAGTTAATCAAGGAAAAAATCAAAATGGCTAGAAAAAAAGAAATAGGAAAAAGTAAGATCTTAAATATTGCTTATAAAATGGTTGTTAAGGATGGAGTTGAAAGCTTAACGGCCCGCAGCATTGCTAAGGCTGGCCATTTTTCTACTCAGCCTTTGTATCTTGAATTTGATAGTATGGACGATTTACGCCAAGAGGTTTTGCGTAAAATTGCAGACAACTTAAAGAATAAAATTTTACAGAAAAGCTATATTGCTGAACCATTGATTGACATGGATTTATCGTATATTGATTTTGCCCAAGAACAAGAGAACCTCTTTAAAGCAATGTTTGTTGAAGGTAAGTGTGGCAATGAAATAATCGCTGATACTTTAATAGATTTTGGAACTGAGAAATTTAAAGAGCAATATCCGGATAGTAAGTATTCTGCAGAAAAAATCAGAAGTATTATTATTGCTAACTGGATAACTACTTGTGGAATTGCTTCATTAATAGTTAATAAAATTGCGACTTTTTCCCAAACACAAATTATCAACGTTTTAAAGGCACAAATTAATGATGCAATTTTAAACGATTGGCTTAGCAAGAAAAGTAATGTTTCTCTGTTTAAGACAGAAGGAAAATACAGTTAAAGCCCCGAAATAGTTTTTACTACTTACATAGTGTAAGCAAGATAAGCTATACGAAAGTATTAAATTATTAAAGCTATCTGAAATCAGGAACATGTTAAAAAGATACGGATATGCTATAATTAACAGTGAAATTAGTTTCCTGAAAGGTGGTTTTTATGAAAATCCTTGCATTATCTGGCTCAAATGCCAAAAATTCATTTAATGAGGCATTGCTTAAATTTATTTCTAAGCGTTTTGCCGACAGGTATGATTTTAAGCTGACAACAGTTAAAGGGTTGCCAATGTTTAAAGAAGGTGAAGATGCCCCAGAAGCAGTCCAAGCCTTGAGTAAAGAAATTGAAGATGCCGACTTGGTATTAATTGGTTCTCCTGAACAACAACACTCTGTTACCAGTGCTTTAAGTAGCGCGCTTGAGTGGTTATCTTGTGTAACTCACCCATTTAAGGGTAAGCCAGTTGCTATTGTTTCAACTTCACCAATGCCACAAGGTGCTTCTCGTTCACAAAGTCGTTTGAAGAGTCTGTTTTTAGCACCTGGTTTTGGCGCTAAGGTCTTCAATGGTGATGAATTCATGATGGGTGTTGCACCAACTCAATTTGATGATAATGGTGACTTGAAAAATGAAGAAACCGTTAAATTCTTAGATCACTTTTTCGATGAAGTTGATAGTTGGTACGCACAAGTAACTAAATAGGAGGGCTGAGAATGAAAATATTAGCAATTGTTGGTACAAATGCACCTTTTTCATATAATCGCTTTTTAGCACAATTTATTGCCAAGCATTATAGTGATAAAGCAGATATTGAAGTTAAAGAAGTCGACAAATTGACACCTTTCTGCAGAACAGAAATGGCTGATGATACTATCAAGGCTTGGATCGAAGACGTTAAGAGTGCTGATGGTATTGTAATTACTACTCCAGAATATGATCATACAATTCCTGCTGCTTTAAAGAGCAGTCTTGAATGGTTAGGCTCACACGCTGGCCCTAACGTTATGAAAATGAAGCCCGTTGCTATTGCTGGTGCATCATATGGTTCACAAGGTACTGGCCGTGCCCAAGAAGATATGCGTGAAATTTTGCTTTCACCTGATATGAGTGCAAATGTTTTACCAGGCAATGAAGTTTTAATTGGTCAAGCTCCAGATAAATTCAACAAAGAAACTGGTGAATTGACTGATGAAGCAACCATCAAGCAATTAGATGGCATGATGGACAACTTCTTTAAGTTTGTTGAGCAAGCACATAAATAAACTTTTGCTAGATTAACTGGCAGAGAGTAAAATAACCGGATAGGGGGTATCCTATCCGGTTATTTTTTTGAAAGGAAGTTGGCATGACTGAACCTGTCATTTTACCTGTAAAATCTGTTCGTAATCCGCGTGATTTGGGTGGCTATATTGGCTTAAACGGACATCAGATTAAGTTTCATCGCTTACTACGCACTGGTAACATAAGTAAAATAACGCCAGAAGATGAACAGTTTTTACTTAATTATGGTCTGACTAAAATTATTGATTTGCGCTCTCCGGCAGAATGCAAAGCTAATTCTGATAAAAGTATTCAGGGCGTTGCTCATTATGAATTCCCCTTATCGGCTGATGATAATACCGGTGGTAAGGGTTTGGATATGAGCAGGGAATTTGAGCAATACCGCAAGGATCAATATGCCGGCTTTTATATGATGTGTCAAAGATATCATGATCATATCAGTAATCAATTTTCTCAGAATAATATTCATCAAATTGTTAGTTTAATTGCTGCTACAACTGATGGCGCAGTTTTATATCATTGTTCAGAAGGTAAGGATAGAACGGGATTAGTCACAGTAATACTGCTTTACATTTTAGGCGTGGATTTAGAAACAATTCGCCAGGATTACCTTTATTCCAATATAATGCTCAACGATTACCGTAAAGTTCGCGATGCCCGATTTAAAAAAGCCGGTGAAAATGATAAGTTTCGGGCTAACATGCGTATTTTGGGTTCAGTTGCAAATGCATATTTTGATACCAGCCTGATTACCATCAATGAGGATTTTGGTGGAATTGATTCCTATATTGCTAACCAGTTAGGAATTGACCAGCAAATGCAAGAGAAGATAAGAAAGAATTATTTGGAAAATTAGGGATAAAATAATGATTAAAAATTTGGCTATAGAACAAGAAGTAGGACAGCATCATGCCTTGGGTACAGCAATCACTTTACAGGTTTTTGGTGCTCGTGATAAAAGCGTGATTAATGATTCCTTTACTTTGATTGACCATTATGAAGACTTATTGACAGTTAATCGTGATGAATCGGAAGTAATGGATGTTAATCATGCTGCAGGTAAGCACCCCGTTCAAGTTTCAAGCGGTACCTATGATTTAGTTAAATTGGCGGTAGAAAAAAGTCGGGAAAATTTTGGCTTCAATGCTTTGATAGGCCCGGTTGTTAAGTTATGGGCAATTGGTTTTAAAAACGCTCACGTTCCTACTGCTGAGCAAATTAAGGAAAGAATGGCACTGATTGATCCGTTTAAAGTTGACCTAAACGATGCTGATCAAACCATTTTTTTGCAAAAAGAGGGCATGGAATTAGACTTAGGCGGTATTGCTAAAGGCTGGATTGCCGATCGTATCAAAGATTACTGGCGAGCTTACGGAGTTCACGCCGGAATTATTAATCTTGGTGGTAACATTTTACTTGTTGGCGACTCACCTAAAAGGACTAGTGGTCAGTGGTCAGTAGGAGTACAGGATCCCAAAGAGCCTCGTGGCAATAATATTGCTTCGGTGATGGTACCGGAATGTTCTGCAGTTACCAGCGGAACTTACGAACGTTATCTAGAAGTTGACGGTCATAAGTATCACCATTTAATTGATCCGCGAACTGGTTATCCGGTTGAAACTGATTTGGCTGGCGTGACTACTTTTACCAAGTATTCAGTTGAAGCTGAAATCGAATGTAAGAGATTGTTTTTTGCAGGTAAGCCGGTTGCTGGTTGGCATGATGATCCTGACCGCATTGGAGCAGTTTTTGTTTATAACGATGAACACGTTGAGTATGATAACTTTCAAAAGTAATAAAAAAGTGCCTCTAAGGCACTTTTTTAATTACAATTTAAATTTGTAAGGTAAGTATATTATTTTAACGAGAGAGCTTTATGGCAAAATTCTGCTTCAATAGCACTCTTTGGTACCCAGGCAATTGCACCATGATCATAATTCATGTTCTTGCCACCAGTACCCGCTTTATCAAACTTGGAGTAATAAAGGGGATCATAAACCAAGAACTTGTCTTTCTTGTAGCCGGTGATAACTTTGCAGTGATTGCGCTTGTAATCGCCAGCTTTTTGATATGAAGAAAAGCCATAGTATAACACTGGCTTGCCAGCCTGAATATACATTTTAAGATCATCAACAGTTAGTTTTTTACTGGAAATATTAATAATCTTTTTGCCCTTTTTAAAAGTCCGGGCATATTTAGCTAGAGCACCGGGGCTAATTACGTAGCCAAAGCCGACGCCAGTGTAAACATTCCCTTTTTGTCCGCCTTTAACTGGTTGCATTGGTAAATTATTTTGAATTTTTGTAAGCAAGCTAGTGGTGATTTTCTGTCCCTGAGAACCTAACAACATTGCCATTGATGCTCCTGCACAGCCCCACGGGGTTTTAACAGGAACATATTGACTGACATATGGCGTATTCTCAATTGTTTTAGCCTGATTAGGAGTAGCTACGGCTTTTTTATTAATGTAGCCAATTGATTTTTTACCCTTTTTGTTAAGCCAATAGTATGTTTTGCCATTGTGGGTAAATTTTTTATTGACATTAAATGTTTGGTGAAAATAATTCTTGGCTGCCTTCTTCTTGGTAAAATTATCAAGATAAATACCATAATTCTTTTTAACAATTGCTACTTTGAAAGTTTTGACTTTTTTGGCAGTGGCATTAGCAGGCTTTTTATTCTGGGTCGCGGCAGCCGGGACATTGGTTTCGGTCTTACCTGTTTCTTTGTCTGTCTTTTGGTTTTCTTGCGGCTTTTGTGTCTCAGACTCTTTATTTACTTGATTATGGTCCTGCTTTAATTGCTTATTTTGAGATTCCGTTTCTGCGCTAACTGTTTTGGTCAGATTGTTACTGAAAACAGGTGCTGCAAGAATAACAGCTGCAGAAATAGTTGCAATTTTCTTTAAAGTTAATTTACTTTTCAATTTATCCTCCTAATTTTTCTTATTCAAAATACCTTCATAACAAGTTTACTACAACAAATGGCAAATATATGCCAAAAAATTATGTGGATTTCTATTATTAGTAGAAGTGTATATAACATAATTACTCAAATTATTTTAGTTAAAGATCGAAGTAAACTTTTGCTAATTGATAAACAAAAACAGCGTCTAAACTAACAAGTTTAAACGCTGATGACTATTTTATTTTATTTAGGCAGCAGTTCTACTGATACTAAAGATACTGTTGAACAACCCGTTGGATAAGCCAGGTGTGTTATAAATGATGAAACGAATAAATGATGAGTCTAAAGTTTGCTGGATAAACCACGGATTTTGCAAAGCATTAAGCATTGACAAGATAATGTAAACGAAGAAATAACTGGCAAAAAAAGATACGACAGCACCTAAAACACTATCTAGTAAATTGCCAAAGTTAGTTGCATGGGGATTTTTATTAGGTACCCAGCCTTTAAAAATCTTAACAACCATTTTGCCCAAAAAGACAATGATAAAGAATGCCAAAAAACGAAAGAGCATTAAGTTAGTTCCGGGAGTTAAAGTGGTTTGAATATTTTGCCCGGTGATCTGACTGTAAAGCCAATTGCCAACAGGATTTTGAAACAGAATAGCTGTAATGAAGACAATGGCAGCAAATATCAGATTAATAATTAATCTGGTGAAGCCCGTTTGAAATCCTTTGTAGGTTTTTAGTGTCAAATAAGCCAGTACAATTAAAGTAACAATCATATTTATCTCCTTTGACGATATTATAGCTTAATTTATGCGTTTAGACTTTGACGACAGTCGAAAAATATTTCATAATTAAAGGGATGCATTGACTTTACATTAAGCCAATTTTAGCGTTAAATTTAAAGGGTGTGAAACAAGGTTTCACGGGTGAAAAATGAATCCTGAACAGTTCGTCCAAGAATTATCAAAACGTAATTTTAAATTAAATGAAAAACAAATCAACCAATTTAACCAATACTTTACCAGTCTGATTGAGACTAATAAAAAAGTTAATCTTACGCGGATAACAGAAAAAGATGAGGTCTATCTAAAGCATTTTTGGGATAGTATCACACCTCTTTTCACATTTGGTTCAGTATTAAAAGGGGCTGATACTTTATGTGATGTTGGTGCCGGTGCCGGTTTTCCTTCTATTCCTTTAAAGATTATGCTGCCTGAATTAAAGGTTACAATCGTCGATTCTTTGGGCAAACGGTTGAATTTTTTACAGGGCTTAATCACCCAGTTAAATTTAGAAAATGTTACCTTGGTTCATGGCCGTGCCGAAGACGTGGGGCAAAATAAACAGTATCGTGAACAATTTGATGTTGTGACTGCCCGTGCTGTTGCTAACATGGCCGTTTTAAGTGAGTATTGTTTGCCGTTAATTAAAGAAAGTGGCAATTTCATTGCTCTCAAGGGACCAAAAGCTGAAGACGAACTGAAATCAGCTCAGAAAGCCTTAAAAGTTTTAGGTGGTAAGGTCATTGCAGTTAAAGAATTACAATTACCTCGAAGTACCGAAGAGCGCACTTTGATTCTGATAGAAAAAGTGCAGGCTACGCCTAAGAAGTATCCGCGGCAGGCGGGAACTCCGCACCGCAAACCAATTCATTAAACAGGGGGACTCAAAATGTCATTATTTTCTTCTTTACGTCATCATGAAGAAATACCTAAAAATAAACAGATTCAGGATATTGAGCTAAGTAAAATAAAACCCAATTCTTTTCAGCCGCGGCACCAGTTTTCTGAAGAATCAATTCATGAGTTGGCTTCAACCCTTGATAAAGACGGGTTACTGCAACCAATTGTTGTACGTGAAAAAGAGGGCAATTATGAAATTATTGCTGGTGAACGCAGACTGCGAGCTGCAAAGCAGCTCGCTTGGACAAAAATACCGGCAATAGTTAATAACATGGATGATAGCCAGGCTGCATCATTGGCTTTAATTGAAAACCTGCAAAGGGAAGATTTAAATCCGATTGATGAAGCACAGGCTTATAGTAATCTTATGAAACTAAATAGCCTGACGCAAACTACCTTGGCCCAAAATATTGGCAAGTCACAATCTTATGTTGCTAACAAGTTGCGCCTGTTAAAGTTAACACCGAAGGTACAAAGTTATTTGGCCAGTGGTGAAATTTCGCCACGTCATGGTCGCTGCTTGGTGGGACTGAGTGAGAAAGATCAGGGCCGTGTCTTAGATGAAATACTTGCAAATAACCTGAATGTTAGCGACACCGAAAAAATCGTTAAAAATGTTGACCAGTATTTTGCAGGCAAAAAAGTTAAGGATAAAGAAAAAGAGCAGGCAGAACAAACAAGACGAGCAGCCAATCGTATCCCTAAAGATTTGAAAGTACAAATTAATACAATTAAAAAGGCAATTAAACTTGCTCAACAGTCTGGCATCAAGGTTAAGTTCAAAGAAAACAATGATCCTGATGATTATATGATTACGATTGAATTGAAAAGAAAGTAGGAAGGCATGGAAAATATGGTGAGTGTAATTTCAGTTGCTAACCAAAAAGGTGGCGTCGGTAAAACGACAACAACTATAAATTTAGCGGCTTCGATTGCGGAACGCGGTTATCAAGTCTTAATTGTCGATATTGATCCGCAGGGTAATGCGACCTCTGGCCTGGGGATTGAAAAATCTGCTATTGATCAAGATATTTACAGCGTTTTGATTAATGATGTTCCCCTTAAAGATACGATTTTCCATACTTCAACTAAGCGGCTGGATTTAGTTCCGGCGACTATCAATTTGTCTGGAGCCGAAACAGAACTAATCAGTATGATGGCCAGAGAAACACGCTTGAAGTCAGCTTTAGATTCAATTAGTGGTAATTATGATTTTATTTTTATTGATTGTCCGCCTTCATTAGGCCAATTATCTATCAATGCTTTTACGGCATCTGATTCAATTTTAATTCCCGTTCAAAGTGAGTACTATGCTATGGAAGGGCTTAGTCAGCTGCTTAATACCATCCGTTTGGTGCAAAAACACTTTAATAAAGATTTAGGTGTTGAGGGCGTTTTGCTGACCATGCTGGATGCGCGGACTAATTTAGGTGCAGAAGTAGTAAAAGAAGTACGTTCTTATTTTTCTGATAAGGTTTATAAAACTATTATTCCGAGAATTACTAAGCTGGCTGAAGCACCTAGTTATGGAGAAGCAATTACTGAATATGCTCCTAATTCACGTGGTGCTGAAGTTTATGATGATTTAGCTAAGGAGGTGTTAAAGAATCATGGTAAGAAACTCAAGAAATAAAGATACTAAAAAACATGGCGGTCTAGGCCGGGGAATTGAGGCCCTGTTTGAAGACGAGCCGCAAATTGAAGATAATGAAGAAGAAATTCAGGATTTAAATTTAAGCGATATCAGACCTAATCCTTATCAACCACGTAAAAACTTTGATGACAAGTCTCTTAAAGAATTGGCTGATTCGATTAAAGAAAATGGTGTTTTTCAGCCAATTATTGTGCGTAAGTCGGTGAAAGGCTATGAAATTATTGCTGGTGAGCGCAGATTTCGTGCTTCAAAACTAGCAAAAAAGACTACTATACCTGCCATTGTCCGTGACTTTAGCGAAAGCCAGATGATGGAAGTTGCCGTTTTAGAGAATCTGCAACGTGAGGACTTAACGCCTCTTGAAGAAGCTCAGGCATACGAAATGTTGCAAAAAAACCTGGGCTTGACCCAAGAAGAAGTTTCAAAAAGAATGGGTAAATCCCGTCCTTATATTGCTAACTATTTGCGTCTTCTGACACTTCCTAATAAAACTAAGCACTTGTTACAGCACGGTGAACTGTCAATGGGACAAGCCAGAACGCTTTTAGGCTTAAAGAATAAGGACAAAATTGATGAAGTAGCTAAGCAGGTGGTTAAGGAAGGGATGCCAGTACGCAAAGTTGAGGCACTGGTAGCCAATCTTAATTCTAAAAAGCCGCGCAAAAAGACAGTGCACAAATCGCCCTTTATTCGTGCTACTGAACATCAATTAGCTGATAAGCTGGGTTCAACTGTCAATATTTCCGCCAGCAAAAAAGGTAGCGGCCATTTGTCGATTGGCTTCTCTTCAACAGAAGAGTTGAATAGAATACTCGATGTGCTGGGAGTCGACCTTGATGAATAAAGAAATTGCTTATGGTTTGGCAGATACGGTATTGATGAAAAAGCCACATGCTTGTAAAACTAATGACTGGGAAGTTCTGCGTTTAGGGGCTGATATCAGGTTAAAGTGCATGGGGTGTGGCCATATCGTAATGATGCCGCGTTCAAAATTCGCGCATAATTTTAAAAAAGTTTTAACTAAGGCTAATGATCCGGTTAATATTAAAAATACGCTTTATGTGCCTAAAAAAGAGATAGCACGGCCGGATATTAATCAAGAAAATAACTGATTTTGTCAAAGAAAGAGGATAAAAATGTCATTAACTGCTGGGATTGTTGGATTGCCAAACGTGGGCAAGTCAACTTTGTTTAACGCAATTACTAAAGCGGGTGCGGAAATGGCCAACTACCCGTTTGCAACGATTGAGCCTAATGTCGGAATGGTTGAAGTTCCGGACAAGAGACTGGCTCGAATACAGGAACTGATTCCGGCTAAGAAAATTGTTCATACTACTTTTGAGTTTACCGATATTGCCGGACTAGTTAAAGGCGCTTCAAAAGGTGAAGGTCTGGGTAATAAATTCTTGGAAAATATTAGGCAAACGGATGCTATTATCCATGTTGTTAGGGCCTTTGAAGATGATAATATTACTTCTGTTACTGGTAAAGTAGATCCGGAAGAAGATATCAACACTATCAACTTGGAATTGGCAATTGCAGATCTTGACGCCGTCAACCGCCGTATTAATAAGGTAAAAAAGATTGCCCAGCAAAATGACAAAGAGGCTAAAGCAGAGTTCAATGTTTTACAAAAAATCAAGCCGGTTTTAGAAGAAGGCAAGGCTGTCCGTTCAATCAGTTTTAATGACGATGAGCAAAAAATTGTCAAGGGCTTGTTCTTGCTGACTGATAAACCCGTTATCTATGTAGCGAACATCGCTGAAAGTTCAATGGCCGACCCAGAAAAAGACCAGTACTATCAAGTGGTTAAAAAACATGCAGAAAGTGAAAATGCGGAATGTTTAGGTATATCTGCTGCAACCGAAGAAGAAATTGCCGGCTTGGATGACGATGAAAAAGCTGAGTTCCTAGAAGCAGAGGGCGTAACAGAGTCAGGTCTTGATCGTTTAATCCGTGCAGCCTACCACATTTTAGGCTTAAGGACTTTCTTTACGGCTGGTGGTCCTGAAACACGGGCATGGACTTTTCATAAGGGAATGAAGGCTCCGCAAGTTGCAGGCGTTATTCACTCTGATTTTGAGCGGGGATTTATTCGTGCTGAAGTAGTTTCATTTACTGATCTTGATCAGTATGAAACCATGCAAAAGGTTAAAGAAGCGGGGAAGCTACGTCTTGAAGGTAAAGATTATGAAGTTCAAGATGGCGACATTATTGAATTTAGATTTAACGTTTAGGAAAAAATAATGGCAGAAAAGAAAACTGAAGAACAAGCTAAGATTGATACTAATAAGCAGGAAAAGTTAAAAGAAAAGGTAATTAATCAGAATAAGGATGATGAAGTCAAGCAAATGCAGCCTGCTGAATTGCGTAAGCAGCTCAGTAATAAGAACTCTGACTATGTTTTTCGTTTGCAAAAAGAACTGGAAACACAGGGTAAAATGAGTCATGAAGATGCACAAAAAAGAGTGGATGAGCTTTTAAATGACTTGGTAATTGCACAACGTCATGGTCAACCAGCCAGCACGTATTATAATATGTCGCCTAAACTTAAGGCTGCTGACATGTTAAAGCCCAAAAAGAAAAAAGCCTCAGATATTCCATTTTGGCAATACGCTACGGATAATGCCTTGTTTTATGTTGCTATTTTCTTTGGTCTTTTTGGCTTAATCGGCTTGTTCCAAAAGAATGACAAATATAATTCACAGATGGGTGTATTAACATTATTGATTGTTGGTGCTTCACTAGGTGTTTTCATGACCAAATATAATGACTGGGTTTTACCTAATGGCAGTAAAAATCGTAAAATTCCGTGGTCAAAATTAATCTGGGGTTTTGTTTTACTGATGGGAATGCTCTTTATCTGCTTTGGCGTATTAGGTCTTCCTGCATTACAAGTGATCAACCCGGCTTTGCCAGGAGTATATAACTTAATTATTGCAGCGGTAGCGTATGGCATTCGCTGGTTGTTCCGCCGGCATTATGAAATTATTGGTTCGGCCTTTTCACCAGCTGATAAGAGCAAATAGGTGCTTTTTGTCAAGAAAAGCGCTATACTTAGATAACTATATGTTTTAAAGGATAAATAGATTTATTATGAATCTATTTATCCTTTTTAAACTGAAAACACGTAAAAAAGAAAGCATTAATAAATTAGAAAGAGGTATTTAATGATTAACACGCTGCGTAAGTCAATCAGGCAGTATAAAAAACTGTCGTTGCTGTCACCATTATTTGTTACTGGTGAAGTTATCATTGAAATGTTAATACCGTATTTAGTTGGTATATTAATAGACAATGGCATTATGAAGGGAAATATGTCATATATCACTAAAACTGGTGTTATTTTACTGGTGTTAACAGTTGTTTCACTTGTTTTAGGTTCTGGTGCCAGTTATGCCTCTGCTCACGCTGCTTCTGGTTTTGCAGCTAACTTGCGTAAAGATATGTTCTATCATGTGCAAGATTATTCATTTGAAAATATTGACAGGTTTTCCAGTGCGAGTCTAGTTACGAGAATGACTACTGACGTTAATAACATTCAGATGTCTTATCAAATGCTGATTAGAATAGCAGTTCGGGCACCAATGATGTTGTTAGTTTCAATTATTATGTCAATAATAGTTAGTCCACAGTTGTCACTTGTTTTTGTCGTGATTGCACCGATTTTCGTAATCCTTTTAGGCTTAGTAATTAAAAGTGCCAGCAAGTATTTTCCTAAAATTTTCCGCGGTTATGACCGCATGAACCAGGTTGTCCGGGAAAATGTTCGTGGTATTCGCGAAGTCAAAACCTATGTGCAAGAAGAAGCGCAAACTGTTAAGTTTAAAAAATCAGCTGGTTTTATTTATAGACTTTTTGCTACAGCTCAGAAGATCATGTCACTTAACTCCATGATTGTCATGGCTGTTTTGAATATTTCTAATTTAGCTATTTGCTGGTTTGGTGCTAAGGAAATAGTGGGTGGCAGTTTACAGACTGGTCAATTAATTTCAATGTTCTCATATTCCAACTCTGTCTTGGGTAGCTTGAACATGCTGGCTATGATCATTACTCAACTGGTAGTTTCAGGAGCTAGTGGTCACAGGGTTGCTGCGGTTATTAATGAAAAGCCTTCAATTGAAAATCCACGTAAGCCGTTAAAGCATGTGAATAATGGAGAAGTGATTTTTGATCATGTCAACTTTAAGTATGACCCAGATGATAAGGAACTGGCTTTAAGTGATATTAACTTAAATATCAGGCCGGGTGAAACAATAGGAATAATTGGTCGTACGGGGTCATCAAAATCTACATTAGTTTCTATGATTCCGCGGCTTTACGATACCGATTCCGGAGCGGTGCGTGTATCGGGACATAACGTTAAGTCCTATGACTTAAAGACGTTGCGTGATAATGTTGCCATGGTTTTACAAAATAATGTCCTATTTTCAGGCACTATAAAGGAAAACCTTAAATGGGGCAATGAAAATGCAACAGATGAAGAAATTATCGCTGCCTCAAAAATTGCTCACGCTGATGACTTTATTCGTGAAATGCCAGATCAATATGACACTATGGTTGAGCAGGGCGGTAATAATGTTTCTGGTGGCCAAAAGCAAAGGATCACTATTGCAAGGGCATTGCTCAAAAAGCCGAAAATCTTGATACTTGATGACTCTACTTCAGCAGTAGATACACAGACTGAGCGTCAAATTCGGGAAGCCTTGGCAAAGGATATGCCCGATACTACCAAAATTATTATTTCTCAAAGAATTGTGTCAATTAAAGATGCAGACAGGATAATTGTAATGGATGAAGGCAAGATTCAGGATATCGGGACACATGAAGAGCTATTGCAACGTAATGATTTATACAGCTCAATTGCTAAGTTTCAAGAAGAACAGAAGAAGTAGGTGATTAATTTGGATAAAGCAGTAGAAAATAAAAATAGCCAAAATACTGGTAAACGTTCCACAATTTTATGGCGTCTGCTTAAATTAGTTGCCAGTACAAGTCCTTGGATGCTGATTGCTTCAACAATTGCAATAATTTTAACAGCTGCAGCAAACGTTTTAGGTTCACTATTTATTGAACGTTTGATTAATGTTTACATTATTCCCTTAACTAAAGAAGCCCAGCCAAATTTTGGTCCGCTTTTACATGCAATTGCAGTTATGTTTGGTTGCTATGCTATCGGATTTATTTCTAATTATCTTTTTGCTGTGTTGATGGCAGTTTTGGCCCAGAAAGTACAATATAGAGTGCGGCTTGAAATGTTTGAGCACATGGAAAAGTTGCCAATTTCCTATTTTGATGAAAATGATTATGGCGACATCATGAGTTGCTATACTAATGATATTGATACCTTGCAGCAAATGATTTCGCAGTCTATTCCGCAGTTTATGAATTCTGCGTTGAACCTCATTTTTGTTTTGGGTGCCATGCTGGCTTTAAGTTGGCAATTAACTATCTTTACCTTGATTGTTTTTGCACTCTCTATTATAATCGTCCGTTTTTTAACCGTTCGCTCCGCTCATTATTTTCAATTGCAACAAAAAGAATTGGGTCAAGTTAATGGTTACAATGAAGAAATGCTTAATGGCCTTAAGGTAATAAAAGTCTTTAGCCATGAGCCTGAAGTTGAAGAAGACTTTGATGCTTATAATGAATCTTTAAAAGTAGCCTCTGGTAAAGCTCATACGTATGCCACAATTTTGTTCCCTATTATGGGTAACATGGGCAATTTGCTATACGTCTTAATTGCTATTTTAGGTGGAGCAGTTGCTATTAACCGTATTGCCCCACTTTCATTAGGTGTCATTGGTGCTTTCTTGCAATTATCTAAGCAATTTGCAATGCCAATAGCCCAGATTTCACAACAATTAAATTCTATTGTAATGGCTTTAGCGGGCGCAGAAAGAATCTTTAAGTTAGAGGATCAACCCGTTGAAATTGATAATGGTGACGTCACTATTACCAAGGATGAAAATGTTAAGGGTACTTGGCATTGGAACGTACCGCAAAAAGATGGCTCTATCAAGAAAGTCACAGTTAAAGGACATATTGTCTTCGATCATGTTAATTTTGGCTATACGCCCAATAAACAAATTTTGTACGACATTTCTATTGATGCTAAACCAGGCATGAAAGTAGCCTTAGTTGGTGAAACCGGTGCTGGTAAAACGACGATTTCTAATATGATTAATCGCTTTTATGAAATTAATTCTGGTACGATTACTTATGATGGTATTCCCATTAGCAGAATTAAGAAGGATGATTTGCGTCAGTCTCTGTCGATTGTTTTGCAAGACACTCATATGTTCACCGGTACTGTGATGGACAATATTCGTTTTGGTAATACCGATGCCAGTGATGATGATGTATATCAGGCAGCACACTTATCTCACGCTGATGAATTTATTCACCATTTAGATGAAGGTTATAAAACAATCATTGACGGCAATGGCGGAGACTTATCTCAAGGACAAATGCAGCTGCTTAGTATTGCACGAGCAATGATAGCAGATGAACCTGTGATGATTTTGGATGAAGCCACTTCAAGCATTGATACCCAAACGGAAAAACTGGTACAAGCTGGTATGGATAACTTGCTTGCTGGTCGTACTAGCTTTGTCATAGCTCACCGCTTGTCTACGATTGTTAATTCAGACCTAATTCTGGTGCTTGATCATGGCCATATTATAGAGGCCGGCAATCATGAACAACTTCTAAAGAAGAAGGGTTATTACTACGAGTTATATACTGGTAAAAAAGAAATAGAATAGATGTACTTAAAATATTCCTGGTCCTATAGACTGGGAATTTTTTTGTCTTGAATAATAGTGTAAGCAATAATTACTTTTTAATCATTAGTTTGTGTTATGGTAAAATAAATGAATTTTATTAGGTTTAACACTATTAATATAATTTGGCTATAATTCAAATTTTAAAAGATAATAAAGGAATTAAGCGATGAATCAAATTATCCAGATTTTAAGCCAGCGCAAAGGCGATTTAGGAGTTGCTTTATTGCAGCATCTGCAAATATCGTTAGTTTCGTTGTTGATTGCAATGGTGATTGCCATGCCTTTGGCCCTTTGGACAGTAAAACACACTAAAATAGCAGAGGTATTATTGCAAGTTGCCAGCATTTTACAGACCATTCCGTCACTAGCACTGCTAGGTTTATTAATTCCACTCGTTGGGATTGGAACAGTGCCTGCTGTGATTGCTTTAGTGGTATATGCACTATTACCGATTTTTCAGAACACATACTTGGGATTAACTGAAATTGATCCAGCACTAGAAGAAGCTGCTGACGCATTTGGCATGTCACGCATGCAAAAATTACTTAAGGTGGAATTACCTTTAGCTATGCCGACAATCATTTCGGGTATTAGAACGGCCTTAGTTTTAATTATTGGTACTGCCACCATGGCAGCTTTAATTGGTGCTGGTGGCCTGGGCAGTTTTATTTTATTGGGAATTGACCGCAACAATACCGGACTAATTGTAATTGGCGCTGTTTGTTCTGGCGTTTTGGCGATTACGTTAAGCGCGCTCATTAAGTGGCTGGAACATGCCTCAGTTAAAACAGCTTTGGGAATATTAGGAGTTAGTGTCATCTTCTTAGCAGGAAGTGGAATTTATCAAGCTTTTGCCGGTCAGAAAGAAACAGTTACAATTGCCGGTAAGTTAGGTTCTGAACCAGAAATTTTGATCAACATGTATAAAGAGTTAATTGAACAAGACGATCCACACGTTCAAGTGACCTTGAAACCTAATTTTGGTAAAACTACCTTTTTATATACCGCTTTGAAAAACAATAAAATAGATATTTATCCAGAATTTACGGGAACTGTTTTGGAAACCTTTGCGAAGTCTCCGGTTAAAACGGCTGGTTTGTCTGAAAAAGAAACCTATGAAAAAGCAAAAGAATTAATGAATAAACAGGATAAGCTTACTTTGCTTAAGCCTATGGCGTACGATAATACATATGCCCTAGCAGTTAAAACTTCATTTAAAAAGAAAAATCGTTTAAGAAAAATCAGTGATTTGGCTAATATCACCAATCAGCTAAAAGGAGGAATGACATTAGAATTTATTGATCGTGGTGATGGGTTCAAGGGTATTAAGAAATTATACAAGATTGATTTCCCTGTTAAGTCAATGGAACCGGCTTTGCGTTACCAGGCAATTAATCAGAATAAAGTTAACATCGTTGATGCCTATTCAACTGATAGTGAATTGCGCCAATATCATTTGACTATTTTAAAAGATGATAAGCATAATTTTCCTATTTATCAAGGCGCTCCCTTGATGACCAATGATTTTGCCCACAAGCATCCGCAAATTGTTCGCAGCTTGAATAAGCTGGCTGGCAAGATTTCCGAAAAGCAGATGCAGGAAATGAACTATGAAGTTAATGTTAAAAATATGGATCCTGGACAAGTCGCACGTCACTTTTTATTAAAACAGCATTTGCTTAAGGAGAAGTAAGATGACTTCAGCAATTAAATTTGAGCATGTAAATAAGACCTTTGCTAAAAAAGTAGTAGTTAACGATCTTAATTTGGATATTCAGCAAGGCGAACTTTTCGTTTTGGTAGGAAACTCAGGCAGTGGAAAAACTACCTCGATTAAAATGATTAACCGTTTGGCAGATCCTAGTGCTGGACAGATTTTAGTCAATGAGCGGCCTACGACTGATTATAACGTTCAGAAATTGCGCTGGAAAATTGGTTATGTTCTGCAACAAATTGCTCTTTTTCCTAACATGACTGTCGCTAAAAATATTACTTTGATTCCGGAAATTCAAGGTGCTAAGGCTGATCTTACGGCAATGGCCGCAAATTTATTGGAAAAAGTGGGACTAAATCCCCAAGAGTATGCTCACCGTTATCCTCATGAACTGTCTGGTGGTGAACAACAAAGAATTGGCATTTTACGCGCGATTGCGTCAAAGCCTCCGATTGTTTTAATGGATGAACCCTTTAGCGCCCTGGATCCACTTTCCCGTGCAAATTTACAAGAACTAGTTATTAATTTGCACAAGCAGCTGCATAATACAATTTTATTTGTGACGCATGATATGAATGAAGCCCTGCACTTAGCTGACAGGATTGGCGTTATGAAGGATGGCAAATTATTACAGGTCGATCAGCCACAAGAAATCTTACGCCATCCGGCAAACAATTTTGTCAGGGACTTTTTTAAAGGCAGCTTAGGGAACAATTTATATGAAACACCATTAAAGCAAGCAGCCTTATTTAATGAATTTAAGCAAACTAGTTCTAATTCGCTAGCAGCAATGCCTGTAATTAATATTAATGAGAAAATTGCTGTTTTGCTGGAATTATTGAGCCATCAAAATGAAGCTGCCGTACAAAATAATAATGGAACATATTTAGGCTTCATTGATCGCCAGTGGCTGATTAAATATTTGAACAATATTAATAGTTTAAAATAGGAAATAAGCTGGGAACTGTCCAGCTTTTTTAATAAAACGATAAAATTATGCTTGAATATTAGTAGTTTATTACAAAATTGACTAAAATATTAGACATAGATTCTGCTAAACTATATTTAGTGGAATAATGAAATAAACCGAAAATAATCAATAGATAAAAGAAGGGAAATTAGCCCTATGAAAATTTTAGTTGTTGACGATGATAAAGAAATCGTCGAGCTGTTAAGTATTTATCTTAAAAATGAAGGTTACACTCCAGTTGTTGCCTATAGCGGCAAAGAAGCAATTACCAAATTAACTACGACGCCAGATATTGCATTAATGATCTTGGACATCATGATGCCTAATATGAGCGGAATTGATGTTATCAAGGAAGTACGCAAAGATTCTGATATCCCAATTATTATCGTATCAGCCAAGACTGGTGATATGGATAAAATTCAAGGCTTGATTACTGGAGCAGATGACTATGTTTCTAAGCCATTTAATCCTTTAGAAGTAATGGCACGAGTTCGTTCACTTTTGCGTCGTAGTCAAAAGCAGGTTAAGGATGATGAACCAGATATTTTAGAAGTGGGACCACTGATTATTAACCGTGATTCACATGAAGTTAAGACAATTGATGGTAAAGACATTCAGTTGACTGCCTTAGAATTTGGCATTTTATACTTGCTGGCCAGTCACCCTAACCGGGTATTTTCAGCGGATGAAATTTTTGAACGGGTTTGGCAGCAGGAATCCATAGTTTCTGCTAAAACCGTTATGGTGCACGTTTCACACCTGCGTGACAAAATTCAATCGGCAACGGGTGGTGAAGATGTTATTCAGACCGTCTGGGGAGTAGGCTATAAAGTTGAGGCTTAACTAGATGAAAAAGGAAAGGGTCAAGCTGACAGCCGCGGAAAAAAGTGAGCTGTTTGCTGAAGGCGTTATAACGGTAGTTTTAGAGCTACTATTGAACCTGTCAGTGATTATTTTGATCAACTTGACAATTTTACAAGATAAAAACCTGGTTAACGGGATTTATTTTCTAAAAAAGACCATTACTTTTGCTGGCGGGCGCCACTTATGGTCCTGGCAGAATACCTTTATTATTTTCATGGGTATTGGTGATTTAATCGTTCTGTACTGGCGCTTAATTCGGCGCTATCATCAAATGCAGTTAAGACATGTTA
The DNA here is from genome assembly GCF_026185255.2 of Lactobacillus sp. IBH004. Lineage (NCBI taxonomy): Bacteria > Bacillati > Bacillota > Bacilli > Lactobacillales > Lactobacillaceae > Lactobacillus > Lactobacillus sp. IBH004. Next base: position 300,931 of record NZ_CP110217.2, read on the forward strand.
TTTCTGAACTGCATTATATTGCTAAGGGACATTTTGACCATACAATTTCTTTTAAAGTCAAAACTGATTTGCAAAAAGTAATTGATTCAATTAATTCGTTAGTAGACAGTACAGTAAATGCGATTAATGAAGAAAAAGCGATTGAAAAGTCAAAGGACGAACTGATTAGCAATGTTTCTCATGATATCAGAACGCCCTTAACTTCTATCATCGGCTATTTGGGTTTACTGAAATCGGGGGTGTCAAATCCAGCAGATCAACAAAGATACCTTAATATTGCATATATGAAGGCTGAACAGATGAAATCGCTCGCTCATGATTTGCTTGAGTATACCACGTTAAAATCAACTAGTACCAAATTAAATTTGTCTTCTTTACATATTTTTTCTATGTTAGAGCAAGTTGCCGCGGGCTTTGAATTCGAAGGTCAGGAAAAAGGGATAGTATTTAATATAGAAGCAAGACCTAAAAATTTAACTATTCAAGCTGATGCGGAAAAGTTGGTACGTGTTTATAATAATCTCATCACTAATGCGCTAAAGTACGGTACAGGTGCAACACAAATTAACTTAATTGCTAATTTAGTTAATAACAATGAAGTTGAGTTACGGGTAGAAAACAATGGTGCTCAAATTCCCGAAGATTCGTTGAAAAAAATATTTGAACGTTTTTACAGAGTCGAAGGCTCTCGTAATACCCAAACGGGTGGCACCGGGCTAGGTCTATCAATTACCAAAAGTATTGTTGATCTTCATCAGGGCAAAATCCGCTGTGAATCTGACAAAGATTGGACCCGTTTCATTATTTGCCTGCCTTTAAACTTAAAGAGTGAAAAAACTCCAGCATAGCTGTGGTATAATTTTGACTGAGATAATAAATAGAGGAGTATAGCATGAGTATTTCTTTAAATACCTGTATTTTAATTTTAAAAGAACACCATCTGCTTAAATCGAGTGCTGTCCAAGATACTATATCTTCTAAGATGGAATATGTGTCGTATGACTCGCGTGACGTTCATACCAATACATTATTCTTCTGTAAAGGTGCTGGTTTTCGTCCCACTTATTTGTCAATGGCAAAGGCGAATGGTGCTAATTGTTATGTAGCAGAGCAACCCTATCCGGAAGGTAAGGGAATGCATGCACTGATTGTGCGCAATGTTTCCAAAGCGATGGCGTTATTGTCTGCGGCATTTTTCCGTTTCCCGCAAGACGATTTATATTTAATAGCTATTACTGGTACTAAAGGTAAGACTACAACGGCCTACTTTTTAAAAGGGATGTTAGATCAAGTTAACGGCGGTAAAACGGCGTTAATTTCATCAGTCAATACAGTTGTGGGACCTAAAAAAGATGATACTTTTAAGTCAAGCTTGACAACGCCTGAATCACTTGATTTGTTCCGTGATATGCGAATAGCTGTAGACAACGGAATGACGCATATGGTTATGGAAGTTTCCAGCCAGGCTTATAAAAAAAACAGGGTATTTGGTCTGACCTATGACCTGGGCTTTTTCTTAAATATTACACCTGATCATATTGGACCCAATGAGCATCCCAATTTCGCTGATTATTTACATTGTAAGTTGCAGCTGCTGGTTAATGCCCGTAAATGTATTATTAACGCTCAGACTGATCATTTTCCTGAAGTTTATGCTGCGGCCATGACTACTACAGATCCAGACAGTATTTACTTATTTGCTGACGAAAAATTTACTAATCCGGATCTGAAGCAGACCATCGATTTTCGTTTTTCGACCCAAGAGCTTGATATGTCACGGACCCGGTTCCAGGTATTGTGTGTTAGCGACAAAGCCAAGCAGCTTAAAATAGCTGGCGATTACCAGTTAAAGATGTTAGGTGATTTTAACGAATCTAACGGTACTGCCGCAGTAATTGGTGCAGGACTGGCCGGGATGAATTATGACGATGCTGCTAAAGGTATCAGTCAAGTTACCGTCCCTGGAAGAATGCAAACAGAAGTTACCAAGAAGCACGGAGTAGTGGTTGTGGACTTCGCACATAATGAAGCCTCAATGATGGCTCTTATGGGCTTTATGCAACGCGAATTTAATAATCCCAAAATTATTGTCGTTGTGGGGGCACCTGGTGACAAAGGAGTTTCTCGTCGTCCCGGTTTTAGTAACAGTCTAAATGCCTACGCTGCTAAAGCCTTTCTGACAACAGATGATCCTGGCTTTGAAGATCCCAAGGATATAGCACAGGAAATTGATGCAGGGATCGATCATTCTAAAGTTGATGTCACAATAGAACTAGACCGTAAGAAGGCCATCCATGATGCAATCAGTATGTCCAAGCAGGGTGATGTTGTTCTGATCTGTGGTAAAGGTGAAGATAGTTATCAAAAGATCCGGGGAGTAGATACTCCTTATCCGTCTGATATTACAGTTGCACAACAGGTAATTGATGAACTTGAAGGGCAAAAAGAACATTTTAACGGTTAGAAAAGCAGGTATTAATGAAACATTTTTTTAGTATTATTGGCGGTATGGGTACGATTGCAACGGAAAGCTATGTCCGCATGATTAATCACCGTCTAAAGATTACCAAAGATCAGGACTATCTGAATTATATTTTGGTTAATGATGCCCAAATTCCTGACCGCACGGCTTATATCAAAGACCATAGCCAACCTAATTTTTTCAATGCTTTGCGTGATGATGTGCTCCAGCAAGCAATGTTAAAGCCCGATTTTTTCGTGATGCCATGTAATACTGCACATTATTTTTATGATGACTTGGCTAAACTAACTGATATTCCTTTTTTACATATGATGCGTATTGCTGTTCATAAATTTGCAAGTGACTTTCCGCAGGAAAAAAAGATTGGCTTGATTGCTACGGAAGGTTCGATTTATGATCATTTGTACGAAGACGAAATTGAACAAGTTGGCCGTGAGGTAGAATTGGGTGGTCCTGAGATTCAACCGCTGGTTACTGAGCTGATTTATTCCAGCATTAAAGAAAAAGGCGTAGTTGATGGTGAACTTTATCACCGCATATTACGCACCATGCATGATCAGTATGGCTGTAATGTAATTTTACTTGGTTGTACTGAATTATCTTTAGCTCAGGAAAAGGCGCCAGAGCATCCGTATAATGTTATTGATCCGCAAGTTATTATTGCTGATGTGGCAATTGAATTAGAACTAAAAATTCGTGCAGGAATGGATCCTAAGACTGCTATAGAGAAATATATGTATTAAATAAAGCGTAAGGTTTAATGCAAATTAAATAGACTAGTAATCAATTTGATTATTAGTCTATTTATTTTTCCAAAAAGTATTGACAATGTTGCCACTTGGTAGTAGTGTATTAGAAAAGTAATACAGTTAAAAATGGGAGGGTTAAAATGTTATATCTTTTATATATATTTATTGGCATACTGATAATTCTGACTACTAATTTAGCTGTGACAGCAATTTTAAGCATTAGAGACGCCTATCGCAATCATCTTAAAGATCATTTGTCATTTGGCACTGCCTTTAAGAAATATTTTGGTAAAAATAATAATATCCCTCTCCATTTGTCTGATTGGGGACTATAAGGAATTATTTTATTTAAGTTTGTGCTTATCGTATATATATAATTTTATAAAACAATAAATTGCTATTGCCGATATAGGATATCTATATTATACTGGAATAAGTTGAATACGGTTTCTTCGGGGCAGGGTGTAATTCCCTACCGACGGTGACAATTAATAATTGAAGTCCGTGACCCGCGTTTTGCGGTGGAACTAGTGTGAGTCTAGTACCGACAGTTAAAGTCTGGATGGGAGAAGAACAAACAAGATTAGACAGAAAACTCGCGTCGTTATTAAACTTCGCTGAAATCTTATTTGATGAATATAAAATAAGCCTCGTTGATTGAATCAACGAGGTTTTTTAATGCTTAGGAAGTGAAATTAGTGCAGGATAAGGATTATATGCAAATGGCAGTTCAAGAAGCATTGAAAGCTCAGGGAATGACTTGGACAAATCCTTTAGTTGGTGCAGTTTTGGTTAAGGACAATCAGGTTCTAGCGACCGGCTACCACCATCAATTTGGTAAGGAACACGCAGAAGTGAATACACTCTCACACTTAGCTGATCCCCAGCAGGCACAGGGAGCAACCTTGTATGTCACACTAGAGCCTTGCAGCCATTACGGCAAGCAACCTCCTTGCTGCAAAAAGGTCGCTGAAGCTGGAATAAAAAAAGTTGTTATTGGTCAGATTGATCCTCATCAAATTGTAGCTGGCAAGGGTATTGAATATCTAGAAAGCCATGGGGTGCAAACTGAGATAATCGGTGGTACAGAAAATTTAAACGTTGCTTATAACTTTTTTTATCACCAAAAGAGGCCTTTTGTGACGCTTAAATATGCAATGTCTCTTGATGGCAAAATTAATGCTGCAGGTAAAACGAGAACAATTTTGACTGGGGATGCAGCTCAGGTGGATGTGCAAAAGTTGCGTTTGCACAACCAAGCAATTTTAATTGGGGCAAATACTTTGCGAATAGACAATCCGCTTTTAACGGTCAGAATTAAAAATTTACCCCAGCCACCTATTCGAATAGTGCTTACTAAAGATGCTAATCAATTAGACTTTAACAGTCGCATGTTTAAGACACAAGGCGAAATTTGGCTATTAAGTAGAACTGAACTGACACAAAAAGTAGCTGAAAATGTTCGCTGCTTTACTGCTGCTAAATGGACACCTTCAAAAATTGTGCAGTTTTTAGCCGCACATGAAATTCAAGCACTATTAGTTGAAGGTGGCAGCAATGTCCAGAGCCAGTTTGTAGCAGCGGACTTGGCTGACGAAATAGTGACATACATTGCTCCTTTAGTTTTAGGCGGTACTGCATTACCTGCTGTGTTTGGCCAGGCTTTAGCAGAAAAAAGTGATTATCAACTTTTAGACGTTAAAAAATTCAATCAAGATGTCAGAATTCGCGTGAGGAGAAAAGAATGTTTACAGGAATAATTCAAACTACGGGAACGATAACCCGTTTGGAAATTAGTGAGCAACATGCAAGACTAGGTATTTGCGCTCCTAAATTAGTGCAAAAAGATTTGCCTTTAGGGGCAAGCATTGCCGTTAATGGTATTTGTTTAACCGTTACCGCTTGGAGCGATAATGACTTTGCAGTAGACGTGATGCCGGAAACAATGAAACGGACTAATTTGGGCAATTTGCAAAAAGGTAGTTTAGTAAATTTAGAGCCATCATTGTCTTTAAACGGTAAGCTTGATGGTCATATTGTTGCAGGTCATGTTGATACTACAGCAGAATTAATAAAACGGGATGAAAATGAGAATTCTGTAGAATTAGAATTCGCAGTACCACATAAGTATGCTCCTTTTATTGTTGAAAAAGGCTCAATTGCCATTGACGGCATTAGTTTAACCGTGACAATGACGCAAAATGATCATTTTGGAGTGAGCTTAATACCTTATACCATACAAAATACTACTTTGGCTCACTATCAAGTGCATGACAAAGTCAATATTGAAGTGGATATGATTGGTCGGTACGCTGTCAAACAAATTCAAGCTTGGAAAAAGGAATTTTAATGGAGGAAAAAATGACAGAACAACTGAATGAAAAAATGCAAAAGGTGTTACAACATATGCTGACAGGTGGGTTGGTCATTGTGGCTGATTCACCGCAGCGTGAGTCTGAAGGGGATATGATTGGTCTGGCTGAAAAGGTAACGCCTCAAGCAGTTAATATGATGATTACTAAGGCGCGCGGACTATTATGTGTGCCGATGAGTAAGGCATACGCTGACCGCTTGCAACTAAAACCAATTGAAACTGGTTCGAACGATACTTTTGGCACGGCTTTTACCCTTAGTGTTGATTCTACTGAAACCACTACGGGAATTTCAGCTTTTGACCGTGCTAAAACTATTAAAAAATTGGCTGATCCTAATAGCCAGTGGGCTGACTTTTATCATCCAGGTCATGTTTTTCCTTTGGTAGCTAAAGAAGGCGGTGTACTGGAGCGCACAGGTCATACTGAAGCTGCTTTGGATCTGGCTAGATTGGCAGGAGTTGCACCTGTAGGCTTTATTTGCGAGTGCATTAAAAAAGACGGAACGATGGCCAGACGTAAAGACCTAAAGGCTTTAGCAGAAGGACTTGGTATTCCTTATTTGACCATTGAAGAGTTAATTGCATACCGCAAGAATCTGGCAAATAAAGATTTGGGGATTGAATCCTTTACCAAGGTTGCTTTTCCTACCAAGTACGGTCACTTCCAGCTTGAAGGTTTCAGGGATAAAAAGCATCCTGAAAAGCAACCGACTTTGTTAATTAGTAAGGGTGAAGTAAAAAAAGGTGAGCCTCTTTTATTGCGGCTTCACAGTGAATGTTTGACTGGGGATGTTTTTGGTTCTAAGCGCTGTGACTGTGGCGCTCAGCTTGCCGCAGCTTTAACAAAAATTGAGCAAAATGGATCAGGAGCAGTTTTATACTTGCGTCAAGAAGGTCGGGGAATTGGTCTAGAAAATAAATTGCGCGCTTATAAGCTGCAAGACGAAGGTATGAACACAGTTGAAGCTAACCAGCACCTTGGCTTGCCGGTTGACGCACGCCGCTATAATGTTGCTGCTGAAATTTTAAGGCAAAAAGGCGTGAGCGAAGTTGAATTAATGACCAATAATCCGGATAAAGTAACGCAATTAGAAAATTATGGCATTAAAGTTGTCAAAAGAATACCTGTTGAAGTAGGCATGACCGCAGAAAATAAGAATTACTTGGCAACTAAAAAGCATGAAATGAATCATATTTTAAACGAGGTAGATTAACATGAAAGAAATTATTGGCAACATTGCCCAGGGACAGGATAAAAAGATTGGTATTGTCGTTGCTCAATTTAACGGTGTGGTAACGGATCGCCTACTTTCAGGTGCGCTAGAGCAATTGAAAAAATCAGGAGTGAAAGATGAAAATATTGTGCTTGTGAAAGTACCCGGTGCTTTTGAAATTGCTCGTACGGTCAACTGTCTGGCAAAAAGTGGCAAAGTTGATGGCATTATTGCATTAGGAGCTGTAATTAGAGGCGAAACAGCTCATTTTACCTATGTTTGTGAAGGTACTACTTCTCAGTTAGCAGCTGCATCAGCCAATGGGCCAGTTCCAGTCATGTTTGGTGTACTTATGACCGATACGGTTGCACAAGCAACTGATCGTGCCGGAGGTAAAGCAGGCAATAAAGGAGCTGAGTGTGCTACAGATGTCTTAGAAGTATTAAATATAGAAGAACAGATAAAGCAACTATAATTTTTTAAGTGCACAATCCTAAATAAAGAAAAAACAGGTCGTTTCTAGAAATAGAAGTGGCTTGTTTTTGGTCTTAGTAGTTTTAGCGGCTTGCTGTTTGCTTTTATTATTAGTTGATTTATCTTTAAATTATTAAAACTAATTTTAAAATCATATATGCATATATTATCCGATAACAGTAAAATAGTTATTTTAATTTGTTACTAATGTTAATTTTATGGCTATTTTAAGCACTTTTAAAAAAATATTTTTACTTGCAATGTTATTAAATTAATTATATAATGAAATTGTAATGATATTCATATTTTTTTAGTAGCAAAATTAGATAATTTTTATTATTGAGGTGAAAAATGAATAAAGGATTGAACCACAATAAGCGAACTGGAGCACTGCTTTTTAGTAGTTTAACGGCAGCTGCACTTGGTTTAGCAATTTTAAATACTAATGTGGTAAAGGCTGATAGCAATTCAGGAACACAGGACACTGCGCAAAACTTTGATAGGAATAAAACCCGAGTAGCAAATAATAATGCATCTCAAAGAAGTAATCAAGGCACTACTGATAATGCGAATACCACTGCACCAGAAGGAAATGCTAATGATACTACAGATAATGCAGATGAAACTCAAAACGGGAGTGTGGGCTCATCGCAGGGCACAAATGAAGAGACAAACTCTCAAACTTCTGCTGGTAATGATCAGCCAGAAACAGACATTACTAAGAATGAAAATAAAATTAGTACAAAAACTATTAAAACAAGTAAGTGGGGTAATGCTGACGAAAGTTATGATAGTGATACTAACGTATTAACTGTAAGTGGAAGTCATGATAAGGATAATCCGACTATTGTCAATACAACTAAAACTTTAGGTGAATTTCTAGATCAAGGTGGACGAAACCCTGATATTGCAAAGGTAAAAAAGGTAATCTTTGACGGTTACTTTAAAGTTGTTGGCAATACCATGTCAGTTTTTATTAGCCTTAGTGGCCTAACTGATATTGAAGGCTTAGAAAACGTTGATACTTCGGAAGCGACCACCATGTTTGCCTGGTTTAGTCAATGCAGTAGTCTTAAACACGTAGATCTTTCTCATTTTAATACCTCAAATGTTAAAAACATGTCTTATATGTTTGACCGCTGTACCAATCTCGAAGATCTTGACCTAAGTAAATTTGATACTTCCCAAGTCAAAGATATGTCATATATGTTTTCCGGTTGCAAAAGTCTCAAAGAATTAGATTTGCAGAGTTTTGATACTTCCCAAGTCACAAATATGTCATGGATGTTTGCAGGGTGTGAGAGTCTTAAAAAATTAAATGTTACTAGCTTCAATACTACTAATGTTAAAGACATGTCATTTATGTTTAATCACTGTGCAAGTTTGACTAACATTGATGTACACAGTTTTGATACTGAAAATGTTGAAAATATGGCGTCAATGTTTAGTATGTATTATTCTTATAAGAGCGATACGAGTTCAAAGTTCGGTTGGGATTCCAGCCTTATCTCACTTGATCTTTCTAACTTTAATACTAGTAAAGTAACGAATATGTCATCTATGTTCTTTAAATGTACAAAGCTAAAAGACCTAAACATCTCTAAATTTAATACCTCTCAAGTCACAACTATGAATAGTATGTTTAATGGATGTAATAAATTAACATACTTAGACCTGTTCAACTTTGATACTGCAAATGTTGTAGATATGTCATACATGTTTCGTGATACGAATAGTTTAGTTGGTTTGAATTTGTCAAGTTTCAATACTTCTAAAGTAAAAAGCATGAGTCAAATGTTTTATCTCTACGCTGATCCTGAAAAAGATGGTAAATATCCTAAACTTTCGAACTTAAGAACCCTAGATATCAGCAATTTTGATATGAGTAGTAATGGTAACACCTATGATATGCTGAGAGGGCACCAAAACTTGCTAGTTTTGAAACTGGGAAAAGGAAACAAACTCGTTTCAATTATGGGTCTTGATACACCAGGAACTTGGTTAAATGTTGGAAAGAAAACAATGCAGGATCCTGAAGGCTCAGAACAATGGCTATCAGCTGAACTGATGAGCAATTGGAAAGATGGTGCAAAAGATGAAACGTACGTGCGTAAAACTACAATAACAGCTCATTATCAAGATGAAAAGGGCAAGACGCTTGCGCCTGATGAGACTTACACTGGCACATACGGCACTCATTATGAAGCTAAAGTCAAAGAAATTCCTGGTTATGTTTTAACGGCTATGCCGAAAAATGCGTCAGGACGCATTGGAGAAAATCTAGATGATATTACATTTATTTACAAAACGAATGATTCTAATAATAATTCAGGCTCAAACAATTCAGGTTCAAATAATTCCGGCTCAAACGGTCATGGAACAAACTCAGGGATAAATGATAATAATACTGTAGCAAGAGTTGAAGTTCATTATCAGGATGAGAACGAAAATGAAATTGCTCCCTCTAAGATTTTAACTGGCGTTGTTGGTGAAGGCTACATTACCAAGGCTTTGGATATTACAGGTTATACTCTTAAACTTAGACCTGTTAATGCTACCGGCTTCTTTAGCAGCCAGCCACAAACTGTTACTTATGTTTATTCGAGAAATGGTGTCATTCGAACAGTTCGTCATAATTCCTATCTATATGACCAAAATGGTGGCCGTAAAGCTGGCGAATACTTTATTGGCAAAAAAATTAAAACCTATGGCAGTAGGCTTATTCAGAATAAGAAATATTACGAACTTGGAAACGATACTTTTATTAAAGCTAATAATGTAACAGGTATTAAACGCAAACTTAAGCACAATGCCTATATTTACACCAGGAAGGCTAATAAGAAAGTAAAGCGTTCTGGTCGTAAAGTATTGAAAAAGAAACAAACGATCAGAACATATGGTGGAGCTATTAAAATGCATAATAAGCTGTACTATATTGTTGGTAAGAATCGCTATATTAAAAAAGCTAATTTTTAGCAATTGAGAAATAATAATTAGAAAAGTTCTATCATAGTAAAAATAGGCTAGATAGAGCTTTTTTATTGTTTTGCTAAATTGCTGTATAAGGAAGAAGAAATTTAATTAGACCTGTTGCTTTTGCCTAAGCGATAATTTTGCACGTTAATACCAAAAATGCCAAAAACTAGTAATAACGAAATTCCGCTAGCAAGGAGCGTAAGAGCAGGTCGCTGCAGCACATTGGCAATTGCTGAAACTCCGACTGTAAAAAAGATATTTAATAGTGCACTGCCTAGTTGCAAAAAACTTGATTGAGCAGACTGAACATTTTTACTAGTCCTTTTAATTCTAACTTTGCTGCACCAATTACCGATTGGTAAAGTTTCTCCATAAATTAACACTGTACTAATGAACATGGTGGCGATTGTTTGTTTTAAAAAGAATATGCCTAATGCTAAAGTAGTAATTATGATTAAGGTGCACAGTAACCAGTAGTGGTTATCAAAGCGAATAAGCACAGCTCCTAATAAGAGGCCACTGACTACAGCAAGCAGCAGCCAGTATACTTGACTGTATGTAGGATCAATTGTTTTCCAGAAGTAAATCATCAGTCCGTTGAATACAGATTGGAGAGCACCATTAAACATGGCCACAATAATTGCTGCGCGTAAGCCTTTATTAGTAATAATATTGTGCCAGACTTTGACCAGATGGGTTATGGTTTTAAAATTGTTTTTATCTTTAACAAAATGCCTTTGGTGCAAAGCTAGGGTAAGAAAAATATTAATGAAAAAGCCGCTGCTTGCTACTAGGAGAAAATATAAATAATTGCGTGTAGTCAAAATCAGAGCTGCTATTGCAGCTATACTGGCAATATTACCGATCAGACCAGCAATAGAATTGCAGTTGATGGTTTTTTCGAGGGAATTATCTGTCAGAAGAGATTTTAAATTTCCCGTAAATGATAGTCCTTCAACTAAACTGAACATTGTAATGCAAAGGTCAACCAGAATATATAAGGGAACAAAGTATTTTTTGGGAAAAGTAAACGGCAGTAATAAGAATAAACACAGAAATATATATATCCAAATTAACATGCGGCGTTTGTCGACATTATCAAGCTTTGATCCAATAAACAGGACACTCAAAATAAGTGCCAAGGAACTAATACTTGATATCAAGCCATTAACAACGATATTATCTGAATATTCACGAATAATTAGTGCACCACCTATTCCAACTAGAATACTGCCAAAATTTGATAGCAGATTGATTAGTGGTAATAATATTTGATTGCGCTTGAGAAATTTATTACTGTCCATTTTTATCACGCTTTCATGTAATATAATGAGAAGCGTAACATGTAGGAATTTTGCTGGCAGCAAAAGTAACATAAACGGCCATTTTCATTAGTTGAAACGGCCATTTTCACTATACAAATTCTTAGACCTAAATGTAATTGTTAATTTTATAAAGTTTATTAAGAGTAATGTTTTTTATGCTGCCAAAGCCATAAAATACATAGTGTTGTTCAACCTTTTAGAGTATTATATAAATATTAAGGAAAAATAATAACGGTTATGATAAGGATTTTATATGGTAACAATTACTGGCTTGCAAGGCGTGCCCATGATATCTAAAACTTGTGACTTGTCCCGAATATTAGTTGAAACTATCAAAAAAGAACATTTCAAAATTGCTGCTGGCGACATTATTTGTGTAGCGTCTAAAATTTGCTCAATGGCGGAGGGCAATATTGTGGATTTAAGCCACGTAGCACCAACTTCTGTGGCAAAAAGAATTCATCAACGCATACCCAGAAAGGATGCCAGTTTAATTCAAGTGATTATTGACCAAACCGCTGACCCATCTGGCAGTAAATTAGAAGTAAGTGGAAATCATATTGGTGCTTGGCTTCCTAACGGTTTGTTTTTAACTAGTGGCGGTGTTGACAAGGGTAAAAATAATACAGCGATAACTTTACCTAAGAATTGTGATTTAACAGCTAAACGCATCAGCAATACTTTTTACCAAGAATTAGGTGTAAAAACTAGTGTAATCATTACTGACAGTGACGGTAGGGCAGATAAAAAAGGTGCTAATCAGGTAGCAGTTGGCTTATACGGATTAAATGGCTTAAGGATAAATAAAGAAGCTGGTACAGCTGAAACGCTTTGTGATTTGCTGGCAGCTGCTGCTGGTTTAGTAATGGGGCAACGAGGAGTCAATATGCCTTTAGTGTGTATTCATGGACTTGAATATGACCAAAATACTGATTCTGGTATTGGCGATGTTGTGAATTATAGTTTATAAGACTTTTTAGTTCATAAATATTAATGTAAATATGCCAGTTTGAATTAAGAATAGGAGAAAGAATAAATGAAGATTATTTGTTACGGCGTAATCAAAATGGAAGAATCCCGTATTGAAAATTGGGCTCAAAAAAATAATGTTGAAGTAAAAATTGTCCACGATGATTTATGTGCTGAAAATGCGGATTTGGCTGAAGGTTTTGATGGCGTGAGCTCTGAAGGCAATCTTCCTGTAGGTGCTAGTGTATATGAAAAATTTAAGCAGTATGGCATTACGCAACTAGCCATTCGGCAAGTTGGGGTTGATAACCAGGATTTAGCTGCAGCAAAGAAGAACGGCATTAGGATTACTAACGTTGCAGCGTATTCACCAAGAGCTATTGCAGAGCTTGGCGTAACTGACGCAATGTACTTATTGCGTAAAATTGGTATTTACCAAGACAGAATGGCACATGGTGATTTTACTTATGACGAAAGTACAATTAGCACAGAAATTTTTAACTGTACTGTCGGCATAATTGGAGCCGGTCACATTGGAGGAGCCAGTGCCCAGCTTTATAGCGCATTAGGGGCTAAAGTTTTAGCTTGTGATCCGGTTTATGACGCGTCTTTAGAACCATATCTTACTTATACTGACTTTGATACGATTCTTGCTGAATCCGATATTATTTCTTTGCATACGCCGTTATTAGCAAGTACCGAAAACATGATTGACAAAACTGCTTTTGATAAAATGAAGAAAAAGCCTATTTTGATTAACGTAGCTCGTGGGGGCTTGGTTGACACACAAGCTTTAATTGCGGCACTAAAAAATGGACAAATTTCTGCAGCTGCTCTTGATACCTTAGCCGATGAAACTGATTTTTATAATAAAAAGGATATGCTGAACTCATTGCCGGAAGATTACAAGGAATTAACAGCAATGCCTCAAGTTTTGATTACACCGCACATTGCCTTTTTCACTAAACTAGCCGTTAAAAACAGTATTGAGATTGCTTTGAACGATGCCAAAACAATTATCTCAGGTGGAGAAGTAAAGAGTGTAGTTAATTTGTAAGGACAAAAGTTAGTTTAGGCCAAAATGCTCCAATAAATAGTTAAATTAGGTTGGGCAAGATATAAAAAGCTTTGGGAATGCAGTTCTCAAAGCTTTTTTATTTTATTTGCTTTTGTCAGGTAAATGGCAATAAATACAACAGCTAAAATTTAGCAGGTACAATAAGCGGTTCATGTTTTTTACTAGTATCCTCACCGCTTAAGCTCTTAAGTAAAATTTCTGCAGCACTTGCTCCCATTAAATATGGATTTTGTGAAATTAGCCTTGCTTCGGGCAAAATTGTCTGTACTAATTTAGTATCTGAGAATCCCGTAATTAAAACCTCGTCACTATTTAAAAAGCCATCAGCGAAAAGCATTGGTAAAAAGGCAAGGAGCCAGCGTTCCTTGAAACTAAAAATCAAGGTTTTCTTGTTTTGAGCTTTTTGCTTCAACAAGAAAGATTCAATTTTATTTTTAATCGCCATATAATTATATGATTCCTCGTCCAGCTCAATTAAATGAATCTGATCAGGATCTGCAATTGAGCACACACCACTGTACCTGTCTCTTCTCGTAGAAGCGATTTTAACTTCAGAAGACAAAATTAAGATGTCATCGCAGCCTTGCTTCAAAAAATATTTAGTCGCGTCCTTTGAAACTGTAATATTATTGGAAATAACCTGTGGCCAACGTTTAGTAGCCAGGCGTCTGTCTAAAATTACTGTAGGGATGTTGTGAATAAACTCGGATTGAATTGTTTTGATATTACTACCCAAGGGTTGAAACAGCAGCCCATCAAAGAAACTACTGCTGACGGTTTTAATTAATTCTCGTTCCCGCTGCTGTTCGGCATTAGTGTCTAATAAAAAGGCTTCATAACCTTTAACTCTGAGAATGTTAGATGCCCCTTTAAATAATTCAGTTGAAAAATAATCGTCTATATTGGAAACAACTACGGCAATTGTCTTACTTTGATTGGTAGCCATTTGACGAGCTGCCAGATTAGGAATGTAATTTAAGTCTTTAATTGCTTGCTCTATCGCTTTTGCTTTTTCTTCAGAGAGCCTGCCTTTAGCCTTGTTATTTAAATATCTTGATACGGATGCAACGGAAACCTGTGCTAATTCAGCTACGTTACGAATTGTTGCTTTTTTCATAATCACTATTCTTTTTTCTTGTTTTAAAAGTAGTATATCATTTTACTGCCATTAAAATGAAATATTGCATAAATTATTGCGTATATAATTTTATTTGAAAAGCGCTTGCAAAGATAAACTAAATGTTTTATATTAAGAGGGTAACCGGTTACCTTAAAAAGTAATAAGCTGATATTATTTAGATGAAATAATCAGTTAGTAAAGGGGTAAGTGTAATGAGTTCTACAGTAATAGCAATCTTGCTATTAATAACTTTTGCTCTATTTATATGGTACATCTTAAAAGGTGGGAACTTGATGATTGGCTTCTTCGTGATGGCAATCTTATGGTGCATCATTGGTTTAGTACCATTTAATGAAGCAATCAATAAAGTTTTCGCGCAACCAGCGCTCAGTTATGGTCCAACTATTATTTATATCGTATTTGGTTCATGGTTTGGTCGCGTACTGGTTGATAGTGGGATTGCGCCTGCAATATCAGAAGCTACTAAGTCAATTGGTAAAAAGAAACCACTTCTGGCAGCAATTTTAGTTGTTTTAGTTACAGCGTTTATTTTTGTAAGTGCATACGGTGTTGGTTCAGTAATAGCAATTGGTGTTATTCTATTACCAATTCTATTATCATTAGGATTACCGCGAGATGTTGCCTTGGCAGCATTCTCTATGGCTATTGGAGCACCAATGTATATCAACGTTGTCCTTTATAACCAGATGAAGGCCTTTGTGCCAAAGGCTGCTTATGACAGTAAGTACCTTACTTTTGGTATATGCGCTGCAATAGTACAGTTGCTAGCGATCATTGTCTTTTTATTCTTCAATCGTAAAAAGATTAATCCGGCAATGGCAGATGATAATCTTAAATTAATTGGTGCTGAAAATAATGAAACTAGTACTGTTAAAGTGCCTAAAGTAGCGTACATTGTTCCTATTATTCCAGTTTTAATGAACATGGCATTTAAATGGGATGCAGTACCTGCATTAACTTTAGCAAGTATTATTGCTATTTTCTTAACTGGTCAATTTAAAGACTACAAAAAGGGCCTCAAGTTTTTAAATGATTCAATTTCTCATGCAATTAGTGATATTGCAGGCTTGATTATGTTTTTAATGGCTCTGGAAAGTTTTACTGGCGCAGCAACTATTAATGCCGAAAGATTTCGCCCAATATTGGCAGCTGTTTTGCCTCATCAACACTTAATCCTTTGTCTTGCTTTGGGTATTTTGGCTCCACTGGCTTTGTTCCGCGGTCCTTTACATGTTTGGGGAGCCGGAGCTGCCACCGCTGCAGTTTTGTACAGCACTGGATTATTCAGTGATGCCTTCTTATTACCACTTTTATATGTTCCAACTTTGATGGCAGTATCAGTAGATATTACCCAATCCTGGAATGTTTGGGGCTTGGACTACATGAAGGTAAAATCAAAGGACTTCTTAAAATATGGTGTACCGGTAATGTGGGTAGTTTCAATTATAAATGAAATTCTTGTTTATCACTTTTTCGGATGAGTATGAAAAGCAAAGAGAGGAAATATTATGTCTGAAGTAATTACTATTGGTGAACCACTTGTTATATTGTGTTCAAAAGATCCAGATGTTTCGTTAGTAGACACTGAAGATTTTCACAAAGTAATGGGTGGAGCTGAATTAAATGTTGCTATTGGCGTGAGAAGATTGGGACACTCTGTTGAGTATGTTACGCGAGTTGGAGAAGATCCTTTTGGCAAGTATGTCCAAAAAACTATTGCTGCTCACAATGTAGGAACTAAGTATGTTAGTTATGATGATAAGTATTTTACAGGTCATCAATTAAAGCAGTTAGTAACACATGGTGATCCTGCGACTTTTAATTACCGTCGTGATTCTGCTGCTTGTCACCTGGAAGCCAGCCAAATTGCTGATATTGATTTAAGTGATGTTAAAATTGCCCATATGTCTGGAATTTTTCCTGCAATCTCCGATATTGCAGAAGAAACTTTCCGTGCTTTTTATAAAAAACTAATTGCTGCTAAAAAACTAATTACCTTTGATCCTAATTTGCGTCCTCCTTTATGGAAGAGCAAAGATTATATGATTAAGACAATCAATGAGCTGGCAGGTATGGCTGATATTGTCTTACCGGGTATCAGTGAAGGCAAGACACTAATGGGTTCGGAAGATCCTGAAGAAATAGCTGACTTTTACTTGAAAGGTGAAAGAACTACAACGGTAATGGTTAAACTCGGGGATAAAGGTGTTTTCGTCAAAAATGTTAAAGGTGAAAAATACACTGTTCCTAGTTTTAAACCAGATAAAGTTCTTGATACTGTCGGTGCTGGAGATGGGTTTGCTTTGGGTTTGATTACTGCTTTACTTGAAGGAAAAAGTTTGAAGGCTGGGGCTATTCGCGGTAATGCTGTAGGCTGTCTGCAGGTGCAAACCCTAGGTGATAATGACGGTTATCCAACAAAAGAACAATTACAAGAATTTTACCAAAAACAGGGTGTTTCTGAAGATGAAGCTGCAAGTCGCAATTGATCGAGTCTCGTTAACCACCGCAGTTCAATTGGCGCGAAAACTTGATGGTATTGCTGATATTGTGGAATTTGGTACCTCAATAATAAAAGATTACGGCTTTTATGAGATTAAAGCTGCAAATGTAAATTTAAAACACAGTTTACTTTTATTAGATACTAAAACAAACGATGAAGGTCAATACGAATTTGAACAAGGATTTAAAGCAGGGGCGGATATTCTAACTGTAATGGGAACGGCTGATCCGGAAACTCTTGCCAGCGTTTATGAAATTGCAGAGCAAAAAAATAGGGAAGTGCTTATTGATTTAATGGGCATGAGCAATAATTCCATCTTAGAGATTGCCAAATTTCCTAATGCAATTTATAACTTGCATAATTCTCATGATGCTGGTAAAAACGCAAATTTGCTTAATTTAGTCTCTGATTTTAGGAAAAAATTCCCCACAATTAAAAACATAGCGGTTGCTGGTAGTATTGATTTAGAGCAAGCAAAGAAATTAGCCGTGCAAAATGAAGTACAAGAGGTTATTGTAGGAAGTAAGATTGTTCAATCTAATAATCCTATTAATGAGGCTAGCAAGTTTAAGGAGATTATCAATTTATGTTAGATTCTAAACATTTAATTAAACCCGTTTTAGCAGAGATAAACACAGTCCTGGATAAGGTAAACGAGGCAGAAATTGATCAAGCTGCAACTTTAATTACTAAGAATAAAAGAATATTTGTTTTAGGTTCAGGCCGCTCCGGTTTTATGGCCAAAAGCTTTGCCATGAGGTTAATGCATATTGGTTACCAGGTTTTTGTCATCGGAGAAACAATTACGCCCTCAATTCAGCCACACGATGTTTTGGTTTCTGTCTCAGGTTCTGGAAAGACCAGCAGTGTGCTGGAATTAACAGAAAAAGCAGCTAAAAATGGAGTTGAAATAATTGCTGTGTCGAGTAATGCTAGCTCACCTCTGGCAAAATTAGCGAAACAGGTGATAGTAGTGCCTGGAGCAACTAAAAATGGGGATGGGGTTGAATCTATTCAACTTTTAAGTTCTCTATTTGACCAAAGTGTGCACATTGTGCTAGATATTCTTTGTCTCAAGTTGAGCATTAGAGATGAAGTTTCTAATGGCGCTGCTAAAAAACAGCACAGTAATATGGAATGATAGGAGAGATAAAATGCTTTTAAAATATGAATCAATAAAAAGAATTCAAGAAGCCGGAGTCGTAGCAGTAGTTAGAGGTAATAATGAAGAAAATTCCTACCAAACTGCTAAAGCATGTATAAAAGGACATATTACTGCTATTGAATTAGCATTTACTTCTCCTAGTGCAGATATAACGATCAAAAGGTTGACAGAAGAATATGGCAGTGACAAAAATGTGATTA
Source organism: Lactobacillus sp. IBH004 (assembly GCF_026185255.2). Lineage (NCBI taxonomy): Bacteria > Bacillati > Bacillota > Bacilli > Lactobacillales > Lactobacillaceae > Lactobacillus > Lactobacillus sp. IBH004. The sequence continues at coordinate 319,581 of NZ_CP110217.2, forward strand.
TTGGTGCAGGTACGGTGCTGGATCCAGCAACAGCAAGGCTAGCTATTATAGCAGGAGCTAAATTTGTGGTTAGTCCTTCTTTTAATAAAGATACGGCCAAGATGTGTAATTTATACCAGATTCCGTATATTCCAGGGTGTTTTACTTCAACTGAAATTCAAGATGCATTGACATATGGGGCAGACGTAATTAAAGTTTTCCCGGGTTCAGTTGCAGGCAAAACAATGATTAATGAAATCCACGGACCATTTCCAAATGTGAATGTTATGCCAACAGGTGGTGTTTCATTAGCAAACATGAACGAATGGTTTGAAAAGGGAGCTTTTGTTATTGGAGTAGGCGGTAGTTTAGTCGGACCAGGTAAAAAGAATGATTACGAAGCCGTAACTGAAAATGCTAAAAAATTTAATGAGAAATATGTAGATTTTAGAACAAATAGGAGCAAATCATGACTTTAATAATTAATACATTGGTGTATGAAAAAGAGATTCAAAGTGGTATTAGTCAACTGGACTTAGTGGATAGAATTGCCGATTTAGGTGCAGACGGAATTGAACTTAGACGTGAATATTTCAAAGATGTAGCTGCAGAAATTAAAGAACTGGCACCAGCTATTAAAGAAAAAGGCTTATTATTAAACTATAGTGTACCTGATAATATTTTTGATGATAATGGTAATTTTAACCAGAACTTAAACAAGTATTATAAAGAAGCCCAAGAGCTTGGTGCACAGAAAATCAAGTTTAGTACCGGCAATTTCTATAAATACCATGGCGATTTGGCAGAAGATCTTGCCACTTTACCTTTAGCTACTATTCAAACAACTATCGAGAATGACCAGACACCAATAAGTGGTAACCCAGATACAATATTTGATTTTCTGACTGCTGTCAGAAAAGCTGGGTTCAATTCAATTTTTGCTACATTTGACTTAGGAAATCTTGCCTTTACAGGCTTTGATCCAAATTTGGCCGCAAAGAAGCTCGCACCGTTTGTAGCTTATATTCACTTGAAGAATCCTATGCTTAATGCAGAAGGCAAAATGCAAAATACTGAGTCATTAGACCGTGGGATGTTTAACTGGAAAGCGGTTATTAGATACCTGCCTAAAGATGCACAATGTGCTTTTGAATTCGCAATGCCAGATGATGAAGTTATTGGCAAAGAAATGGAAAAGTTCCATGATTATTTCAATGGTAAAAGGTAACATTTAGGATTTTGAAGTTAATTAGCGGATTCCTCGTTAAAAAATTCTCACAGACTTTAAGGATCTATACAATCATTGATTGGTAGCTTAAAAAAGTATTTTTATAAATTGGTAAATCGTTGTTTTAATTCGAAACAAGATTTACCTTTTTTATTTGACTAATAACAAAGTGAAAATTGTTTTATATACATTCTTGCAGATTTAAACACACATACACAACAATATTTATATTTTGATTGATGCTCACAGAATAAAATTCTATGAGCATTTTTGTTGTTCAATTCTTTGCACCAACAGTGTTGAATTAATTTGGAGTTCTTTTTATAACACCGCTTTCATATAATTTAAATATAGAAAGGAGTAAGCAAAATGACTCTAATTTCTAGGCAAATTAACATTGCAACGAACTTATTAAATAACCCGCAAACTTATAAAGTTAAGGATTTATCTGCTAGATATAAAGTTTCGATTAGAACTTTAAGAAACGATCTAAAGAAAATAGCAAAATGGATAAATAAGCAGCCTGGTTGTAAATATAATTCGAAGCCTGGTAAGGGAATATGGATAAGTTTTGCTAGTGATTTTAATCGAACAAATGCAATTAACTCATTGCAATCTTTTTCAAGTGAGGAAGTAATTTCGCAGTATTTAAGTCCAACCCAAAGAAAATGGAAGATTTTGACCAGTTTGGTTTTCGCTGAGGAATTTATAACCGGTAAAACAATGACTAAAATGCTTGGCGTGTCTGCTAATACCTTTTTAGCAGACATAAACAATGCCAAGTCAGAAGCTAAAAGATTTAATTTGCTTTTAGAAGGAAAAAATTATTACGGTTACTTCTTAACTGGAGATGAAATTAATATTCGTGCGTTAATGGAATATATCTTACAAAAGCAAATTGATAGATATTCATTTGGTGCCAATAATTTGATTGATTTGATTTCTAAAATAAGCACAAGTTCAGTTGGTAATACGAATTTACCTAAAAACATAAATAAGTTAATTAATTATATTTCTTTAATATTGAGTGACATTTTAAACCTAAAAGATGCTTTTAATACCAGCATGGATTTGAGTATTGCTAAGTCAATGATTAACCGGTTAACAATCATTATTTTGGAAAATTCTCGTCACCGAATTTTAAATCTTCCAAGCTATGATAAAAGACTTAATCAGACTCAAAAGCATTATGCTCAGATCTACAAATTTGTAAGTGAAATTTTTGGCATTAAGCCAACAAAAGACGAAGAAAAATACTTTATTTTTGGAGTAAAAGTCTTGGAAAAAGATGTGGAAACTAGTGAGGCTGTAAAGGAGATTATATCTTATGTATCACAAAAAATGGTTTTGCCTTTGGAAAATGATTTACAGTTACAAGACTCGTTAACTCAACATTTGATGAGTGAGTTGAATAGTAATTATCAACATTTTAATGACTATACTCCTTTTACGGCAGAGGTAAAGAGTCGGTTTAGCACATTGTTTGACACAGTTAAAGCAGCATTAGACAAATATATTTCTAAAAGTCCACTCATTAACAGTGATACTTTTGTGACTTTGGTTTCTCTTCATTTCTTGGTTTCAATTAGTGATATGCAAAAAATACCACAAGTCAGTGCACTTTACGTTTGTTCAACCGGTTTAGGTGCAACGAAACTTTTAAAAAAAGTAATTCAAAGCAGAATTCCGTACATTACAAGTGCCGGCTTTGCTTCAGCGATTAATTACCGCACAAAAATATATGAAACAAAGCCTGATCTCGTAATTAGTATTTTCCCTTTGAAAAAAATAGCGTCAACTAAAATCATACAGGTTAATCCGATCCCTAATGAGCAGGATATGTTGAAAGTTGAACGGGAAGTTTCTTTCTTGCTCAAACAAAATGCTGTTAAAAATGACAATGATTTGAAGAATGCCATTAAGGAAGAACAAAGTATTAATAATGTAGAGAAAATACTATCTTTAAGTATAGAAGCCTATATCAAAGTCAGTGAATATTTAGCAGATCGCATCAGTAAAAAATATGAAAAAGCATTTATGATTCATGTGCAATTAGCAACGGAACGGATTTACTTTGATAAGCAGTATGATTCTAAACCAACTGATAAACAAATAAATAAATTTTCAAAAACCGACATCAATCGACTGCGCACAATTTACTTAGATTTGGGTTTACACATTAATATTAATGAAATAATAGCAATTTTACGTTATACGTTGTTGAAATAAAGAAACGGTAATTTAGATGAAAGTAGAGTTATATAAAGAATTCCAAAAATATATTGCAAAAAGTAATTATAAAGATGAATTAAGGCGGGTAATGGTATATGTAGTTTCTTTAATACATCAAAATAAGCTGCATCCGAGCGACTTAGAAACTCAGATTTTAGGTAATCATTTATTTGAAATGGTTAATAGAGCAAAGAATGGAAAAAAATTAGAAAAAGTAGATAAGAAAATTTTTGCTAAGGTTTCACAGCAATCGTTAGAAATGTCTCAGCAAGTTGTGGATTTTATTGATAATAACATCGGCAAAATAGCTGAATCAGAAAAGTATGTTTTGTCAATTCATTTTGAAAATATGAAATTAGATTAAAGGAGAAATTAATATGTTGAAAATTGTAGTTGCTGACCGAATGGGAAAAGGAAGTAATGTTGCAAAAGGTATTGAAAAAGCCGGTGCTAAGGCTGTTTTAGTTCCTGGGATTGGTGCAGACATGAAATTAGGAGATGTCATGAATAAAGAAAAAGCTGATTTCGGCATTTCTTTTTGTGGTAGTGGCGGAGCTGGCGCTTTGATTGCCAATAATAAATACGGTTATCCAGAAAGACATGGTATGAGATCAATTACTCAAGGGGTTACTGCTATTAATGACGGTAAAAAGGTTCTTGGTTTTGGCTTTATGGATAAAGAAGAATTAGGAGAAAAACTTGTTGAGGCAATCAATAAAAAATATCCCAACAAGTTTTAGGTGTTCAAATGAAAAATATAATTCAAGCAGAGGATAGAAACATTGTAGTGAATGGAAAGGCTAAGAGTAAGAAAGAGGCATTTGCTAATGCAATAAACAAAATAGCCAGAAATTTAAGTGCAAAAGAAGATAATTTGATTTTTAAGATAGAGCCAAAATCTTTTGAAGTAGAAAATTTTAAGGAAATAGATGAAAAAGAACATTTTTTGTTTTTCTTTTTCCCCAGAATACGCAAATCCTATGAGGTTCAACTTAGAGTTTTGGTTCATGTAGAGTACGTTTGCGTTAATGAAGTAGCTTGTCAGAAAGTAGCAACAACTGACAACCCACTTTTTAACAGAGTAACTAAAGGAGTATAAAAATGCATATTTTGATAATTTTAATTGAATCCTTAATCATTGGTACTCTTGTTGGATTAGCGGTTGGAGTAGGAGCAGCCAGAATGTTTAATGCTCCAACTGTCCAGGCTTTAGGAGCATTTAGAACACTAGGTGAAATGAATGCCAGTGAAGGAGACCCCGCATCACACTTTTCGTTTGGATTAGGCTTTTTCTTTAACGCCTGGGCTTCAACTGTGGCAGCAGGATCCTTTACACAGGATGTTACTCACAGAGTAATACCAAATTGGGCTGCTGCACTTTTAATGTTGAAAAACCACGATGAAAAACAGATGCATGATGCCAAAAAAATGGGTATAGCCGGTGCAATAGTGGGAGCTTTAATTGTTGCTTTTCTTAACTTAACGAGTTCTGCTTTGCCACAATCCCTTCAAATTACAGCGGTAAAAGTTTTAGTTCCGGCTGCTACATTATTAATTAACACTGTTATGCCTGTTATCTTTTGGCTAGCAGCAATTGATGGTGGGAAAAGATCTGGGATTTTTGGAACAGTCTTTGGTGGTATTGCCCAACTAATTATGGGTAATGCTGTCCCAGGAGTGGTTTTGGGAATTTTAGTCGGTAAAGGAGTAGATGAAAGTGGTTGGAATAAAATTACTAAAATTATTCTGATTACGACAATTGTCTTATTTATTTTGAGTGCATTTTTCAGAGGAATCGATTTGACATTGATCAAGCAACTGAATATGGGAGTTCCTGCTTGGTTAAAGCAGATTCACTCAGTTTTTGGTGGCTAAAGCTTAATTGAAAAGAGGCAAAGACATGGATAAAAGTGATGAAACTTTAGAAGAACAAGAATTAGATTTAAAGAATACCAAAAGTTTTTGGTATGCCGATTGGAGTTTCCCAATTATTGTTGGCTTAATGTCAGCTGGAGTATTCGCTGGGACTTCAATGTATTTTAACTATGGCACTGGTGCATTTAATGAAGTTGCATTTGTTGCTATGCTGAAGGCAGGGATGACTGGGGGATCGTATGGCGCTTGTGCAGCATTTGGTGCCAGCTTCCTTTTTGCCAGAGTTTTAGAAGGTTCGTTAGACGGGATCTTAGATTTAGGTGGCTCAATTTTAACTGGTGTTGGTTTAGGTATTCCGGCTATTTTACTCAGTATGAATATTAAAGAACCAATTAAGAGTTTTCCTTTGGCTCTATTAACTGGTGCTATCATCGGAATTTTGATTGGTTTTGTTATTTATGCTATTAGACATTTTACCTTAAAACAATCTAATTCAACTTTTGGTGCTGACATTATGATGGGTGCAGGTAACGATACAGGGAGATTTTTAGGCCCATTAATCATAATTTCTGCCTGTCAAGCATCAATTCCTATTGGTTTGGGAGCAGTTATTGGTGCAGTTATATTTTATGCGTGGAAGAAGCCAATCACTGGCGGTGCAATTATCGGAGCTATGATTGCTGGATTGTTCTTCCCTGTGAAAGTTTAGTTGAGGTGAAAGATGATAGATTTATATTTGAAAAATGGTAAAAGTGTTGCTGATGGTTCTCCAGTCGAAATTGGCGTTTTAGGTAAAAAAATTGTTGCTGTCGGCCATTGCCTAGATGGAATTGAAGCTGCTAAAGTAATTGATCTTCAAGGAAAGTATGTTTCAGCAGGGTGGATAGATGATCATGTTCATTGTTATGAAAAATTGACTCTTTATTATGATGATCCTGATGAAGACGGTTATAAATCAGGAGTTACTACTGTGATTGATGCTGGTTCTACAGGAGCAGAAAATATTGGTGATTTTTACAATATAACCAGAAATAAAATTACTAATGTCTATGCAATGATTAACGTCGGCCAAACAGGCATATTGGCACAAAATGAACTGGGCGACATTAACACTGTTCAAAAAGATCCTCTAATGGAGGCTATTCAAAAATACCATGATTTTATTGTTGGCATCAAAGTAAGAGAAAGTCATTCTGTAGTTATTGATAATGGCATAGTGCCTTTACAAAAAGCTAAAACATTCCAAAAATACTTAGGTGGTAATTTCCCAATTATGGTACACGTTGGCGCAAATCCACCACAATTAAAAGAAGTTTTAGACTTAATGGACGATAACGATATTTTGACTCATGGCTATAACGGTAAACCAAATGGGATACTTGATGAATCGGACAATATTCGTCAATTTGTCTGGGAAGCCTATCGCAGAGGCGTAACCTTTGATGTTGGTCATGGTACCGATAGCTTTAACTTCCATACTTTTGATATTGCAAATGCTGCCGGTTTAATTCCTTACTCTATTAGTACCGATATCTATAATCGCAACCGTATAAATGGACCTGTGTATAACATGGCCACAACTTTGGATAAATTTTTAATGTATGGCTATTCACTTAGCGATGTAATTAATAAGGTAACTGCAGCTCCGGCGAATAATTTTAACTTGATTAACAAAGGACAGTTGAAGCCGGGATATGATGCTGATCTGACGATTTTTAAATTAGAAAAAAATAAAGAGGTTACACTTACAGATTCAAATCATAATCACCATCAATTTAATCAACATATTTGTCCCAAAATGGTTGTCGTTATGGGTAAAACTTATCAGATTGGAGAATAAAATGGATTATTATCAGAAATTGAACTTAAAGCATGTAATAAATGCCAGCGGTAAGATGACAATTTTAGGCGTTTCAAAAACAAGTAATGCAGGGATTGAAGCCCAAGAATTTGGTGACAAACATTTTTTTGAAATGTCAGATTTAGTTAAAAAGAGCGGAAAATACGTGGCTAAATTGATTGGAGCAGAAGACGCAGTTATTGTGAACTCAGCATCTGCTGGGATTGCTTTAAGTGTTGCAGGGGTTATTGGTCAGGGAAGCCAGTACCATGTTTATCATCCATACTCAACCAGGTTTAAAGCCAGGAATATTATCATACCTAAAGGACAAAATGTAGATTATGGTGCTCCAGAAGAAGAAATGATTACTTTGGGTGGAGGCAATGTAGTTGAAGCTGGCTACGCTAATATGTGTTCACCAGAACATTTAGAAATGATGATTGATGAAGATACTGCAGCTATTTTCTATGTTAAAAGTCATCATGCAGTACAAAAGAGCATGCTTACTGTTAAACAGGCAGTTGAAATTGCTCATAGGCATAACTTACCTTTAATTTTAGACGCCGCAGCAGAAGAAGACCTTAAGAAATATTTGGCTTTAAACGTAGATATCATTCTTTTTAGTGGTGCAAAAGCAATTGAAGGTCCAGCTTCAGGTCTGGCATTTGGTAAAGCAAAATACATTGATTGGATTCGTATCCAAAGTTCGGGAATCGGTAGAGCGATGAAAATCGGTAAAGACAATCTTTTGGGATTGGTAGGAGCAATTGAAGAATATGTCAGCGCAGGCCCAGAGGTTGGCACACATATGCGTAAGCGTCTTGCACCATTTTTAAAAAAGTTGAGCGCAATTCCTGGGCTTACGGTCAAAGAAGCACAAGATCAAGCAGGAAGAGAAATTTATCGTGCCGATATTAAAATGAATGCTGATGCATCAAAAAGTGCAATTCAAGTAGTTAAAGACTTGAAAAATAATGATCCCGCTATTTATACTCGAGAATATCGTGCTAATGAAGGAATAATTGAATTTGACATCAGAGCGCTCAATTCAAAAGAAATGGATTTAATAGTTGAAAGATTAAAGGAGATTATGAAATAAATGGAATTAGTACCAAATTATTATAAAGGAAGAGTAGCGTTAAATGTTTTGGCCGGAAGTGTCGCAAATGCTAAGGATATATATGAAGCGGCTGACGGTCATGTTGTTTGTGGCGTTTTAACTAAAAACTATCCTGATAATGACAGCTGTATTGCTGATTTGAAAAAGTATCAAATCGCAGTAAATAATGCAATTTCGGTTGGATTAGGAGCAGGTGACCCTAACCAAAGTAAGATGGTTAGTGAGGTATCGCAAGTAATTCAACCACAACATGTCAATCAAGTTTTTACAGGGGTTGGTTATTCACGGGCTTTGCTAAGACAAAATCAAACTATTATTAATGGTCTAGTTTCTCCAACAGGTAAAGTTGGCTACGTCAATATTGCAACGGGTCCACTCAGCTCTAAAGAAATGGCAACAGAAGTACCGGTTACCACGGCTATTGCCTTGTTAAAGGATATGGGTGGTAGTTCATTTAAGTTCTTTCCAATGAAAGGCTTAGCACATAAAGCGGAATATGAATATATTGCTAAAGCTTGCGCTACAAATGATTTTAGTCTTGAGCCAACTGGTGGTATAGATTTGGAAAACTTTGAGACCATCTTGGATATTGCTTTGGATGCTGGCGTGACTAGAATATTACCACATGTATACTCATCAATTATTGACAAAGATACCGGACTTACTAAGCCAGATGATGTAACAAAATTGTTTGAAATTGTTAAAAGAAAACTTGCATAAAAGTAGGCACTAAGATGAAGCGAAAACTAGGAATATCGATATACCCAGATCATAGCGATTTCGCCAGTGATAAGGCCTATATCAAAAAAGCAAGTGAATTTGGATTTTCCAGAATTTTTATGAGTTTGCTTGAAATTACCGGCGAGAAGAAAGAAGTAATTGCTAAATATCAAAAGTTAACTAAGTTGGCAAAGGAACTTAATTATGAAGTGATTTTGGATGTTTCGCCAACAATATTTAACCTTTTGGGAATCTCATATGATGACCTTTCATTTTTTGTAGAACTTGGTGTAGATGGTTTACGTCTAGATGACGGATTTGATGGCAAAAAAGAGGCATTACTTAGTTATAATCCGCAAGGTTTAAGCATTGAATTAAACATGAGTAATGATGTTGCTTATGTGGATAATATTCTGACTTATCAAGCTAATAAACCTTTTATTTATGGCTGTCACAATTTTTATCCTCAAAAAGGAACAGGTCTACCTTATGATTTCTTTGTGAAATGTAGTCAGCGTTTTAAAAGAAATAATCTCCATACAGCTGCTTTTATCAGTTCTCAATCAGGAAAAATTGGCCCCTGGAGCGTGAATGATGGCTTACCAACTTTAGAAGAAGATCGTGAATTGCCTATTGAAGTGCAAGCTAAAAAAATGTTTGCGACCGGACTCATTGACGATGTAATTATCGGTAATTCCTATGCTAGTGACGAAGAATTAAAAAAACTTAGTTTAATAGATCGCTATCAAGTGGAATTAAAAATTGATTTTGTTTCAGATATAAATAAGGTTGAACATGACATCGTTCTTAAAAATCAACATGTTAGACGAGGGGATATTAATGAACAGGTAATCAGGTCAACAGAAGTTAGAAAAAAGTATCATAGTTTTTCCAATTCGCCCCATGACAATGAAATTGAGTTTCAAAAAGGGGATGTAGTCATAGGCAATAATGGGTTTGGAAAGTATAAGAATGAGCTACAGATTGTATTAAAGCCACATAAAGATAATCGTAAAAATCTCGTTGGACATATCAATACCGATGAACTTTTACTATTACCATTTATTAAGTCTTGGTCAAAATTTAAGTTTGTCTGTTAAAAATTCTATAACTAAAAAATAAATATGAGGTGAAAATAAATGAATAATTTTGTCAATTTTTTGGAAGCAAAAATTCTACCTGTAGCTAATAAAATGGGTCAGCAAAGACATATGACAGCTATTCGTAAAGGTATTATTGCTACCTTACCATTAACTATTGTTGGCTCTTTCTTTACCATTCTAAGTAATATGCCCATACCGGCAGTCGCTAATTTCTTGGCACCTTATCAGGCAATTCTAGATATTCCTTTTCGTTTTACAGTAGGGATTCTGTCATTATATGCAACATTTGGTATTGCTTCTGCTCTTGCTGAAAGCTATAAAATGGATACTTTATCCAGTGGTATTTTAGCTGTACTCGCATTTTTAGTAGCAACAGTACAGCCAGTTAAAGTAAATGCAGATGTTAAAAATGTGATTACAGCAGGTCGCTACATTAATATAGCCAATTTAAGTGCATCTTCGTTATTTGCTGCGATTGCAACAGCCTTGATTTCTGTCGAAATTTACCACTTTTTAGAAAAGAAAAACATTACAATTAAAATGCCCCAGGGTGTCCCACCTGAGGTTTCCAATTCTTTTGTAGCTCTTTTTCCAGCAGCGGTCATTTTAATATTATTTTGGGTTGTAAGAGATATATTTAATTTCAATATCGCTACTTTTATTTCCAATATTTTAATGCCGTTAAAAGGATTTTTAGTTGGCAACAGCTTGGCCGGTGGCTTGACTACTGTGTTCTTTATCTGTGGCTTCTGGACACTTGGTATTCATGGCGCTGCTATTATGGATCCAATTGTCAGACCATTTTGGGAAATGTCAATTGCTACCAATATGAATCAATTTCATGCTGGTGCAGCAGCAACTCACTTATCCACAATTTTTACTGAACAATTTTTGCAATGGTTTGTTTGGATTGGTGGAGCTGGTGGGACACTTGCTTTAGTAGTACTTTTTATGTTTTCTAAGTCTAAGTATCTAAAAGATTTAGGTAAATTATCAATTTTACCGGGTTTATTCAATATTAATGAGCCAATTATATTTGGTGCTCCAATTGTGTTAAATCCAATTCTCGGAATTCCATTTATACTGGCTCCACTGGTAACGACTACTATTTCTTATTTTGCTACTACTTCTCACCTGGTACCAATGATGATGGTTAGATTGCCGTTTACTATTCCCGCACCAATTGCTGCAATCATGAGTACAAATTGGAGTTGGAATGCTGTGATACTATCAGTGGTTAACTTTATTATTTACATCATCATTTACTATCCATTTTTTAAAGTGTTTGAGAAACAGCAGTTGGAAAAGGAAAATGATGCTGAGCAAAGCTGATTAAATAAGGATAAGTGAAATAATAATGATATATATAATTTTATTAGCTGCTTATTTTATTGCTTGTCAGGTAATAGTTTTTAAAGTTACGCGCATCAGAAAATTCATTAACCAATATGGTGCAGGAAAGATAGTTTTATATGGCATAATTGCTATCAGCTTGGGGTCAATTTTATGCATGACCTTAAAAGTAAGCTGGATATTAATTGCTTTAATTACTGTTTTTGAATGTTCAATTATTTCAGAAAAATTTCGACTTGTTTTTAAAGATATGGAAAAGGGGAGAAAAATATAGAATAATAAAATCGTACATTACATATTAAAATAAATAATTTTTAAGGACTAATATCTGATAAGCTAGATAATTAGTCCTTTTTATGTAATAAAAAACCATTAACGGCTTATCACATAGATAAGTCATCAACAGGATAAATTATAGAGCCGATTTTTAATCATTAGCAGGCTGTTTTATTTTTTCAATGGACTGTCAAATTTTTCTTAAATGGATAATAGGATACCCATTTCAATTTTTAATTGATTTACTGTTTATACTTTCCCAACATTTCAATATAAATTGTTGGTTGTTTATCTTTTCTACATCAATATAATTAAAACAACTTAAATTGAAAGAAGAGAAATTCATGACTGGAAAAAAAACTAATTTGATTTTTGGAACTCTTTTGACTGGAACAATTGTCACATCGTTTCTTCAAACTTCATTAACAACGGCCTTACCACAAATTATGCATGAGTTATCATTGACCGCACTAACTGCCCAGTGGTTAACCAGTGCTTTTAGTTTAGCTATGGCGGTTATGATTCCAATATCAGCATATTTGATTAAGCGCTTTACTACTAGGCAAATATTTTTATCGTCAATGCTATTATTTACATTCGGCACATTACTTTGTTGTTGGGGAAGCAATTTTCTAATTATACTAATAGGTCGTATATTTCAAGCTTTGGGTAGCGGCATTATTTTACCATTAACTCAAGTAGTAATTATGATTCTTTATCCGGTTAACAAACAGGGAATGGTCATGGGGATATTGGGATTGGCATCAGGAGCAGCACCTGTGATAGCACCAACTTTAACAGGCTTACTTATTGAAATATGGGGTTGGCGTAGTGTTTTCTTTATTTCAGCAGCTATATCACTTTTTATTATAATTTTAGCAATCTTTAGCGTTGAAAATGTTTCACCAGTTGCCAAAAATCATCTAGATTACTTTTCTCTATTATTAAGTACTGGTGGCTTGAGCAGTATGTTGATAGGACTAAGCAATATTACTACTAGATTATTTACAAGCTTAATCTTGCTGGTTATTGGAACAGTATTAATAATTATTTTTTGTAAAAGACAGTTACAAGATGATGAACCATTACTAAATCTAAGAATTTTTAAGAATTCAAATTTTCGTTTGGCTGTATTAATCAGTATGCTTCTTTATGCAATAATGATGGGTAGTTCAACTATTTACCCTATTTTAATTCAAACTGTAATGAAAAAATCAGCCCTTATTTCAGCATTTATAATGTTGCCCGGATCGTTAGCTATGGCTATAATTAATCCTTTTACGGGAATGTTTTATGACAGATTTGGAATAACTAAATTGGCAATTTCAGGAAGCTTGTTATTAGTAATTAGTTGCTTGGGAGTAACATTTATCAATTCTCCAAAAGAAATAATTTTGTTAGGAGTTTTTTATCTTCTCCGTTTATTAGGGGTTGGCTGCTTGATGATGCCAATCGTAACTTGGGGAATGCAAAGTTTGCCTAAAAATGAAGCAGCAAATGGTACAGCTCTTCTAACTTGTTTAAGAACATTAAGCGGTGCTATAGGAACTTCTTTATTTATGGAAGCCATGACTAGCGCAACCCACTTTATTGATACCAAAGTGACGGCAAATTATATAGGAATTCAATTCACATTCGGTATAATGACATTTTTGGCTTTAGTTCAATTATTGATTAGCGTATATAAAGTTAAAAAGCTTTAACGAAAAGATTTTTATATGCCATAATCATTTCTATGAATAAAAAAAGAAATCGCACCGTATCACGTAAAAAAATTCAAAATACCGTCGTTGAACTTTTAAAGAATAGTAATTTAGAAAATTTAAAAGTCACTGAAATTTGTCAAAAGGCACAAATTAACAGGTCAACTTTTTATGATAATTACACAGATATTTATGATATGGCAGACAAATTAAGAAAATATCTTGTTGATGAATACGCACTAACGCAAAATAATTCTAAAAAACCATGTTTTTCAAAATTATTACAACATGTTAAAGACAACCAAGATTTATATCGTTTATTTTTTAAACTAAATTTACAAGATGGTGTTGCTGAAAAGTTTATAGATAGTCATGAAGAAAAAAATCATTATGATGAAGTATTTTTTCGCAATGGTATAGCGGCTATAATTACAGAGTGGCTAAAAAATAATTGTTCAGAACCAATAGATAACGTTGTTAAAGTAATTGATGCACATCAAAATTGTTTGCAGAATAATAGTAATAAATATTAAGATCTACCTAAGAAAAATAAAAAAACAATCTGAATTGCAGATTGTTTTTCTGTTTTTATGCCAACAAAATGGCATCATCTTCAAGACCTGAGCCTACATGCTTTTGGAATAATTCCATTAACTTAGGCACAGTTAAATTTTGTTTATCTTCACCAGCCAGATCAATTGCTACACGACCTTGATGCAACATGATCAAACGATTGCCGTAGCGAATAGCATCTTCCATGTTATGAGTGACCATAAATGCTGTCAAATGCTGTTCAGATATCAACTTTTCAGTTAATTGCATGACCGTTATTGAAGTTTGTGGATCAAGAGCCGCAGTATGTTCATCCAGTAAAATCAAATCTGGCCGTTGCAGTGTTGCCATTAAAAGGGTAATAGCTTGTCTTTGACCACCAGAAAGTAAGCCAATTTCAGTTTCCAAGCGGTTTTCTAGATTCAAATTAAGTTGCGCAAGCTGCTTTTTGAAAAATTTTCTGTCTTGACTTTTAACACCAGGACGAAAGCCTCGGCGCTTTCCGCGCTTCATGGCTAAAGCCAAATTTTCTTCCACAGTTAATCTGACTGCTGTTCCCATTTTAGGATCTTGAAAAACGCGACTAATATTTTTTGCTCTTTTAGTAACAGGCAGTTTTGTAATATCAGTACCTTTTAGAATAATTTGTCCTTCTTGAATAGGGAGCGTTCCGGCAATACTATTGAGTAGAGTAGACTTACCGGCCCCGTTACTACCAATGATAGTCACGAAATCTCCGGCTTCTAAATTAAGGTCAATTCCGCGTAAAACACGGTTTTCATTGACAGTCCCCTGTTCAAAAGTTTGATGTAAATTTTTAATCTTTAGTACTTCTGGCATTTTGCTTTCCTCCTTTAAGATTGCGTGGTAAATGGAAATTCGGCAAAGTTAAGCACACAACTAAGACTAAAGCTGAAGCTAATTTTGCATCAGATGGTTCTACATTCATCTGGAATACCAAAGCTAAAATCAGTCTATAAATGATGGCACCTACAACTAAAGTAAGTAAACGACCACCAATTGACAGATTGCGAATAAGTACTTCTGCAATAATAATTGAAGCTAGTCCGATAACAAGAGTACCTACACCAGAGTTAAGGTCGGCAAAGCCGTTATTTTGTGCTAAAAGTCCACCTGACAAAGCAATACAGCCATTAGAAATCATATAACCTAAAATTTTCATTCCTTGAGTTTTAATGCCGTTGGCAGCACTCATTTGCGGGTTATCACCAGTGGCTCTCATAGCCAAGCCTATTTCTGTTTTGAAGAAAACGACTAATAAGAAGATCACTAAAAGTGCAATTATCAGTCCCATTGCAATTACAGCATTGTTACGACTTAAGCCCCAATTTTGCGCAATTGTAAAGACCGTGTCCTTGCCAAGTAGTGAAACATTAGCAGCGTTTTGCATTACTCTGGAAGTAATTGAATATAGTCCAGTCATAGTGATGATTCCTGCTAACAAAGAAGGAATACGCAATTTGGTATTCAAAATACCAGTAACTAGTCCGGCAATTAAACCGCCAATAAATGCGGCAATAGTTGCTAATATCGGATTAATTCCTTTAATAATGCACATCGTCGCAACAGCCCCACCTAAGGGAAAACTGCCTTCTGCTGTCATATCGGCTAGATCTAATATCCGAAAAGTTAAATAAACACCGATTGCCATTAATGACCAAAGTAGTCCTTGAGAAGTAGACGAAAGTAATAACTCCCAAAATGTATTTAACATAACTATTGATTCACGCTGCCTTTCTTTAATTTACTTAGGTGCTTTAATTGAAGCAGGGTCAATTCCAAGTGCCTTTGCCATTTTCTTGTTAACCACCAATTTCAAATCGGTAGCTTTTTCAACAGGCATGTCTTTAGGTTTAGCTTTACCATCTAAAATCTTAGCAGCCATTTTACCGGTTTGTTTACCAAGTGCCTCATAATCTATTCCAATAGAAGCCAAGCCGCCAGTTTTAACTTGATCCGTTGAACCGGCTACCAGTGGAATCTTCTTTTCCTTAACAACCTTACCAATAATTGAAGAAGCAGAGGCAAAAGTATTGTCTGTTGGTACGTAAATTCCTTGTACTTTTCCTGCTAAAGTTTCAGTGACTTGTTGAACATCATTTGTTGTGTTGGCCGTCTTAATTAAAACTTTGACTCCGGCTTTTTTAAGTGCCTTGACAGCTAGATCAGCTTGAATTTTGGAATTGGCTTCGCCCGCATTGTACATAATGCCAATTGTTTTAGCCTTAGGCACAATTGATAAAAGTAATTTGATTTGTTTATCAATTGAAACCATATCAGTGGTTCCTGTGACATTTCTGCCAGGTTTAGTGTCTGAATTTACTAGTTTGGCAGCTTTTAGATCAGTCACAGCAGTCACTACAATCGGGATATCCTCGGTAGCATTTGCTACGCTTTGTGCTGCTGGGGTGGCAATACCTAAAATTAAATCTGATTTTTCGTTGACTAGTTTTTCACTCATGCTCTTCAAATTGTCTTGACTATTTTGCGCATTTTGGTAATCAATCTTTAAATTTTTGCCTTCAACGTAGCCTTTTTCTTTCAGTCCTTCTTTAAAGCCCTTGTTGGCTTCATCTAAAGAGGGATGTTGTACTACCTGCAGTATACCCACATGTTTGACAGTTGCTGTACTGCCTGTCTTTTTGTTATTACAACCACTTAATAGCAACAAACCGGTTAAGGCCATTCCCATAACTAATTTCTTAATTCGCATTTTTCTTCCTCCGTAAATCTAATCTTCATAACGTAAAAACACCCACTTATTCCTAAGTGGGTGTACAAGTTATCATTTTCATTAATAATTATTTGTGATTAACCACTTAGAAAGCTATGTGGCTAACCGCAACTAAAGGACTCTAGCCATCATAGATAAATTCAAAACTTGAATCTGGTTTGAATTCATCTAGATGAACCCAAACCCTATCTAAAATAGCTAAAGTAGTAGCGATTATTCAGTTGTGAGATGTGTTTAATATAATATTTCATTTAAGATCAACCTCCAACCTTAATGAGAAGATTATAAAAAATAAAGAAGAAAAAGTCAAGGAATAATAAAATTTGGTTGCAATTGATGTGCAACCTAAGGGAAATTTTCAAATTTATTTTGCCAAAATGTTTAAGCTAGTTTTTTGTTTTACATAAAAAAACTGCCCTTGTGGCAGTCTGTTTCCCGTTTATTTTGGAGCTTTAATTGATTTAGGATCAATTCCCAGTGCTTTGGCCATACTTTTGTTCACCACTAATTTCATATCGTGTGCTTTTTCAACCGGCATGTTTGCAGGTTTAGCTTTGCCAGATAAAATTTTCGCAGCCATTTTCCCTGTTTGTTCTCCCAATAATTCGTAATCAATTCCGATTGAGGCTAAGCCGCCAGTTTTGACTTGATCAACTGAACTTGCTACTAGAGGAACTTTCTTTTCTTTAACTACTTTGCCAACTACTGAAGCTGCTGAATCAAAGGTATTATCGGTAGGAACGAAAATACCGTCAACTTTTGAAGCCAGAGTTTCTGTTACTTGTTGGACATCGTTAGTCGTATTTGCAGTTTTGATCAAAACTTTAACTCCTGCTTTTTTTAGTGCAGCTGTTGCTAAGTCAGCCTGAATTTTGGAGTTTGATTCACCAGCGTTGTACATGATACCGATAGTTTTAGCCTTGGGCACAATTGACAACAGCAACTTGATCTGGCGTTTAATTGAAACCATATCTGTTGTGCCCGTGATATTTCTACCCGGTTTCTCATCTGAATTAACTAATTTAGCGGCTTTTAAATCAGTTACAGCAGTGACAACAGTTGGGATTTTCTGCGTTGCATTCGCCACGCTTTGCGCTGCCGGTGTAGCAATCCCTAAGATCAAATCTGACTTTTCGTTGACCAGTTTTTCACTCATACTTTTCAAATTATCTTGATTATTTTGAGCGTTCTGGTAATCAATCTTAAGATTTTTACCCTCTACAAAGCCACTTTCCTTCAAGCCCTTTTTAAAGCCCTTGTATGCTTTATCTAGAGAAGGATGCTGCACTACTTGCAAAACGCCCACGTGTTTCACGTCTGGACTTTTACTAGCTTTCTTACTGCTGCAGCCTCCTAAAGCCATTAAACCAACAATTGTAATTCCTGTAATTAGTTTTCTAAAACGCATCTTGTGCCTCCATAAAAAATACCCACTTACTTCTAAGCGGGTACACAGAAATTAAATTGCCAACAAATAATTGGATTGTGGTTAGCCACTTAGAAAGCTATGTGGCTAACCGTACTAAAAGAGTCCTAGCCATCATAGATAAATTCAAACTTAGTTTCGTTTGAATTCACCTAGATGAACTCAAACTCTTATCTATAGTAGCTAAGATAATAACGATTATTTAGTTGATTCTCTTTTTGACTAAAATGAATCATTATCCTTACCTCCAACTTTGATAACAAGATTATAAAAAAATAAAAACTAAAAGTCAAGGATTAATTTTGCTTTTATTTTTATAATCATTAAGACTAACAGTTAAAAAATTTTGTTAATCAGTAATTCGCTCAATTTTAATGGTTTTAATAATTTCGAGTACTTTGCTGAGCTGTACAAAGCCAGTTTTGGTTTCCATTGCATTAGCAGTTCCAGATGCAATAGCCCATTTGATGGCTTCTTGAAATCCATAGTTTTTACCTAAGGCATATAAAAGACCACCAACAAGTGAATCACCTGAGCCCTCGGTATTAACTACTTTTACTGGTTTTAATTTAATACTATAAAAATCATGTTTATGCTTAAAAAGTGCCCCTTTTTCTCCTAAAGAAACGATTATATTTGGAATTCGTATTAGTTTGCTCTTTAATATTTCTTCTTTTATTACTTTGTAATTCTTAGTAACAGGAAAAGATAATAATTCTGCTACTTCTGTTTCATTAGGCTTTATGAAGTCTGGTAAAAAGTGGCTGTTTAGGACGTCAGCTAAGGCTTCTCCAGAAGTATCCAAAACGATTTTAATATTTGGGTTAAGTTCACGAACTTTGGCAATTATTTGCGGATAAAAATTATGAATCTCACTAGGAGGGAGACTGCCATTTAGAGAAATTGCTGCAACGCTATTTTTAGTAATTAATTGTTCTATAGTCTCTAATAATTGATTGAAATATTGTAGAGAAATATGGTCTCCATACTCGTTTATTTCTGTTTTTTCACCGTTACTTTGAATTATAGTGTAACAATTTCTGGTGTTACCGTTAGTTTCAATAAATTTACATTTATACTGGTCATTTTTAGCTTGTTCTAAAATATATTTGCCATTTGAGCCAGCTAAGAACCCTGTGGCTACAGTTTTGGCTCCAAGATTAGCAGAAACTCTGGCAGCATTGATGCCTTTACCACCGACCATTTTTTTGATCAATTGAACCCTATTTAATTGTCCTACTTTCAGCTGCTTTAACTCGTATAAACGATCTACTGAAGGATTAACTGTAACTGTAATTTCCATTTTTGTTCCTAACCTATAAGTTAATGTATGATTTTAATATATTTTGAATATTTTTTAACATCTTCAGGAGTAACTTTCGGATCCGTAACCAAAAGATCAAATTTATCGAGATCACGAAAGGTGATGATATCAGAATGATTTAGTTTGGTATGATCTGCCACTATGAAAGACATTTTTGCATGGGAAATTGCTATATTTTGAATATTTCCTTCGGGTATTGTACTAGTAGTTACACTATTATCACAGATCCCATTAGTTGAGCACAATGCATAGTCGAAATTTAAACCCTCAAAGATGTTTTCAGCTTTTTCACCCAAAAATTCTTCTGTGTTCCTATGTAGTTCCCCACCTGTCAAAAATAGACGACATTTACTTTTATTAATTTCATTAAATGCCGGCAAACTATTAGTTACAAAAGTTAAATTCTTCGAAAGTAATAAAGGAACAGACATTAACAAAGTTGTACCGGCCCCTAAAAAAATTGTTGAATTATTAGTTACTTGCTTTGCTAATAATTTAGCAATCTCTTTTTTTTCAGAAATATTTTTTTGCAATTTTTCATTTGTAGTTGACTCAGTTCGAGAGTTACTTTGTGCACCGCCATAAATTCTTGTAATTTTTCCTTGTTCTTCTAAACGCTTTAGGTCACGTCTTACGGTCATTGAAGAAACATTCAAACTTTTAGCAATGTCAACTGTCGTCATAAAACCGGTTTTACGTAACAGAATGTTTATCTCTGTTAATCTTTTTTCTTGTAAACTCAAATAATCACTTCTTTTTACCGATTTTATCATTACTTTAGTAGTATATCAAACATTTTATAACATATAAAGTTCAACTTTGTTATACTTTGTTAAATTAAGGTTGACATTGTTCAAACTTAGTATTATATTGAAAACGTATTCAAAGTGAAAGGAGGTCTTGCAGTGTTTTATCAAAAATTAATTGATTTAAATATTTCAGTTGAAACAGAAGAACAACTTTTTGATTTAGTTGGTTCTCGTGCAATTAAACTTGATTTTGCCAGGATTGGATACATATCAAATTTGGAAAAGAGGGAGCTTTCATATCCAACTGGACTTAAATTTCCACAGGTTTCACTAGCCTTACCACATGTTGATCCACAATATGTTGAAAAGCCATTTATTTATATTGGTCGTACCATTAAGCCATTAAAGCTTAAACAAATGGGAGATAATGCAGACATGGATGCTAATGATTTCTTATTTTTAGGCCTTAAAAACGGGTCAAAACAACCTGAACTATTAGCACAAATAATATCTGCATTTCAAGATAAGGATTTTGTCAAACTTTATATGGAAACAAGAAACACTAAAGATATGCTTCAAATTGTCAAAAATAAATTTAAAGAGGTAATAAAATGAAAACTATTTTGGTTTGTTGTGGAACTGGTGTTGCTACCAGTCCCCAAGTAGCAAATAAAATTAATGATTATTTGACAGAAAATGGTTTAGATCAATTGGCGAAGGCTACACCTGAGCCAATTGGTGAGGCCAAGACAACAATTGAAAATGATAGCAGTGTCATTATTTATGTTGGTATAGCACAAGCTGATGCTGAACTGCAGGAAGTCCTTGACGCCAACAACGTTGTAGGAATGGTGGGTTTGCCCTGGTTGACCGGAATGGGGCAGGAAGAAGCCAATCAAAAAGTGGCGGATATTGTTAAACAGGCAAAATAATCTGTAAATAGAGGTGAGTTAAATGGATTGGAACGGTATAGTTCAAGGAATTTTGGGAGTTGGTGCTCAGGTTTTGATTCCAATTTTAATTATAATTTTGGGATTAATCTTTGGGATGAAACCATCTAAAGCGATACTTTCAGGTCTTTATTTAGGTACCGGATTTATTGGGATGTCAATGGCCATTAATCAATTGACTGAAACTGTTAGTCCAGCGGCTAAAGCGTTAGCTAAATATACTGGTATTAATCTGCCAGCAGTTGATTTTGGCTGGACTGGTGCTGCTGCTATTACATGGAGCTGGACATTAGCTTTTCTGTTTTTTGCAGTAGAAATTGTAGTCAATCTGGTCATGCTATTGGCTAAAATGACGGATACAATGAATGCCGATATGTGGAATGTATGGGGTATCGCCTTAACTGGTTATATGGTTTATCAAATTTCTGGCAGTTTAATCTGGGGTTTCATCTGTGGAGCTATCCAAGTTGTAATTTGTTTGAAATTAGGTGATATGTGGAGTAAAGAAATTGCCAATATGCTTGGTTATGAGGGAGTTACTGTAACTCACATTGAAGCGTTTACGGCAATTATAATGTCTCCTATTAATAAATTGATGGATTATATACCAATTTTTAATCGTGAATGGGATGCTTCTTCATTAAAACGTAAAATTGGTGTATTCAGTGAACCAGTGACAATGGGAGCAATTATTGGATTAGTTCTTGCGCTAGCAGGTCGTTACAGCATAGGTGACGCACTTAATCTTTCCGTAACTGTTGGTGCTGTCATGGCTATTTTTCCAGTTATGGCAAAGTTTTTCATGGATGCTTTAACTCCATTTGGTTCTACTATGAGTGACTTTATGAAAAAACACGTTAAAGGTAGAACGTTCTCAATCGGACTAGATTGGCCTATTTTGGGACAAAGTACCGAGTTATGGGTAACTATGGTGTTAATGATCCCAGTATCAATTGTTTATGCAGCGATTTTGCCTGGTAATACTATTCTCCCAATTGCAGGTGTCATCAATTACTGTATTGGTGTAGGTGGATTGCTTCTTACTGGTGGTAATCTTTTGAGAATGCTTGTTTTAGGTATTATCTATGAACCTGTTTTTCTTTACGGTGCATCATATTTTGCTAATATCTTTACAAAATTAGCAAAATCCAGCACTTCTATTAAAGTACCTGCAGGATCACAAGTATCATGGAGTTCAATTGAAGCTCCCGAATTGAGATTTGTGATGGCATGGGCAGGAAGAGGTAATATTTGGGCAATTATTGGCTTAATTGCATTACTTGCTCTTTTCTGGTTACTTTATCGTTCATTTAAGAAAAATCCAATTCCATCCCTTAAATACAGTAAATTAAAGTAGGACTAAATAATGGATAAATTAATGAACAAAAAAGTCTTTTGGACTTGTTTAAGTTTTTTAACATTTGGTTTATTCAGTTATGCAATTATTTCTAAAATTTATTGGATAAATGTCTTCGTTATTATTTTAGGATTACTAATTAACAAGAAGGGAAGTGATACCCTTTTTACCAAAAAAAGTATGTCAACTAAAAATAAAATGAGGAGGAAAAATAATTTATGAAATATCCTGCAGGAAGAATTCCTTTTGAATACGAGCGAAATGATTTAGCAAAAGTTGTCCGTGAAGTAATGGAACGCAGAGACACTAACATTGTTGGTGGTAATATCAGTATTAAGGTTCAAGATGAAACTGGAAAATTCTTTTATGTGATGACACCAACAATGATGTCAGAAGCTTATATGGGTTACTTGAATGCAGATCAAATTCTTGTCATTGAACCTCATACACGTAAAGTGATTTCTGGCACTGGTAAGGTTACCAGAGAAATTAATATGCATGAAGCAATATATGATGCTAATCCTGAAATTAAGTGTGTTTTTCACTCACATGCTGATCAATGTATGTTCTGGGGTACCAGTGGCTTAAATATGCCAAATGTAACCGAAGCAACTCAAAAGTTAAAAGAAATTCGTACTTTAAATTGGCATCCAATGTGCACTGAAGAACTGGCAGAATATGTTTCCGCTGAAATAAAGAAATTAGGTGCTAAGGCTTTAAGAAATGGGTTCATTTTAAATTCTCACGGTACTTTATTTACCTCCGGTGGTAAGGACATGGATCCATTGACTGCTCTGCATAAGTCTTTAGCAGATGTTGATATTACCGAATATAATGCTAAAGTTGCTTATAAGCAGACTGTTTTCCAACAAATAGGTGTGCTAGACGGTTATTACTCAGAAGGAACCAAAATTGGGACATGGGAAGATGTTAAAGCTGGTAAAGCCCTCTATAATAAAAAAACTGCGCAAAATAAAAAGGGCGACTAAATAAATAGTACCCTTCTTACAAAGTTTGACCACTTTGACAATATAATACTTTTGCGTTGAATGCAACTATTATTCAAGTGTAAGCCTGATCATTTTGATCAGGTTTTTTGGTTAATGTAACATTGTAGAAGAAGGTCACAAATAGTGACAGCAAAAGAGTAAACATTAATTGGGTTATGTTAGGAATATTTGTATTGTCGATTTTTTTAGGACTGATAGGTGTAGTATAATTAAATAGTAATTACTTCTTAATAAAAAGGAGAGAATAGCCGATGACACGATTGCAAAAAATGGTATTAAAGCCGAAAGAGCAGTTAGTAACACGGCTTTTCTTGTCGCCTAAATTAAAGCAAAATCTAACTGTGCTCTCATACAGTACCTATGACTTAATTAATGCTATGAAGGAGTTGAGCCTAAGCAACCCGTTTGTGTCTTTGCGTGAACCCAAAGGTGAAATGCAAAATTTGGAATGGTTGCGGGCGCCCGAAGGTGAAAATCTGATTGATCATTTATTAATGCAGGTTAACTTGAGCGACTGGCACAATTGGGAAAAAAGTGCTGTTAAAGTTTTAATTTATCTGCTTGATAAAGACGGCTATTTAAGGGTAGACTTAGCTAAAATTGCCGAACAAACAGAGTTTTCACTGGAGAAGTTGACAAGGGCTAAGGATTTATTGCAAAGTCTTGATCCCTGTGGTATCGGTGCCGCGGATCTAACTGAATGCCTGTTGCAACAAGCAATGCAAAAAGCAGATTTTAATCCTGTAGCTCTTGAAATTTTACTTGATAATCAGCTGGAAATGCTGGCTGATCCCAAACAATGGCCTAACTCTAAGTTTTCAATATCCGAATTAAATGATGCTCTTGCCAGCATCCAAACACTGGATCCTACTCCAGCTAGCGATTATGTCGTTGAAAATAATATACAGTATTTATTTCCGGACTTAATTTATCGGATAACGGATGGGCGCCTAACAGTTGAAAGTTATCAAACGCAAATACCAGAGATGGTTTTTGACGAAAAAGCTTATCATGAGTTAAAAGAGCAGTCAGATGAAAATAAATATTTTTCTGAGCAAAAGCAACACTATCTCGAACTGAAAAACGCAATTGTAGAACGGCAGAAAACCATTATGCGGCTGGGTAAGTATGTTGGTAAATTTCAACGTAACTTTTTAACCACAATGCAAAGACGTGAATTAAAGCCACTTGGTTTAAAAGAAGCTGCTCAAGCTTTGGGTCTAGCACCAAGTACTATCAGCAGGGCGATTAAAGACAAATATATTCAGTGTCAGAACAAGATTTTTAGTTTGAAAATGCTTTTTCCACGGGAAGTGACGACCGATTTATCCCAAGCGCGTATAGAATATGACCTGCAACAGATCATAAAAAAAGAAGATGCCCGTGCTCCTTTAAGTGATCAACAGCTGGTAGAAATATTTGCCAAACATGATGTGACTTTAAGTCGGCGTGTAATTGCCAAATACCGCAAAAAACTCAATATACCGAATAGTTATAGTAGAAAGGCCAAGCCAACAGATTAAATTTTGTAAACAACTTTAATTTTCAAAGCGGTCGAATATTTAGTGATGAAAAAGTGCTCCTAATAGCCAGATAAATGTCTAACTATTGTGGAGCACTTTATTTATGTCAGGATTTTTAAAATTTATAAATTACTTTTAAGGTAAATCATTTCCTGCAGCCAGATAAATATCATACCATTCTTGAGCAGTAAGTGAGATATCTGCTCCTTTAGCACTATCAATGATGTGGGCTGGTGTCATAGTTCCAATAATAACCTGGGTATTTGCCGGGTGTCTTAAAATCCAGGCAGCCGCAACTGCATTTTTAGAAACACCTTTTTGGTCAGCTACTTTTTGTAAAGCCTTGTTGACTTCTGGAAACTTAGGATTGCCAATAAAATTGCCCGCAATTTGACCGTACTGGAAAGGTGACCAGGCCTGAACAGTCATGTTGTGTAAACGTGAATAGTCTAAAACGCCTCGGTCGTGGTCAATGCTACGTGCATCCGTCATGTTGGTGTGAATATTAAAATCAATTGGTCCTGTGTGCATCACACTTAATTGCAATTGATTAATCAACAATCTTTGACTGACTCCACTTTGCAGTAAGTCAACTTGCATCGGATTAAAGTTTGAAACTCCAAAGTGGCGCACTTTGCCGTCTCTTTGTAATTCATCAAAGGCAGCGCCAACTTCAGCTGGATCCATTAAAGCATCTGGTCTGTGGAGCAGCAAGCTGTCTAAATAGTCAATTTTCATCCGGGAAAGAATACCATCTACGGCAGTAATCAAATACTTTTTAGAAAAATCATACCTGGTTGTCTTGTAGTCCAATTTAGGATTTTCATAAATACCAGTTTTAGATTGAATATAAAAATCATCTCGAGTTAACGCTGACTTTTGAAAGGCAGCTCCGAAGATTTCTTCAGATTTGCCATGACCGTAAATATCAGCTGAATCAATATAATTAATTCCTGCTTCGTGAGCAGTTTCCAACGTTTTAACAGCTTCGTCAACGCTCAGTTTGTTCATGCGCATAATTCCCAGTGCAATGGCAGAACCGGTGAAGTTAGTATTACCTATTTTAATTTGTCTCATAATGTACCTCCTTTCTTTAGTATACGCTTTCTTTACCTATAATTTTAAAAAAGTGTGGGTTTTAATTTACATTTAGCAATGATAACTAAAAACTAATATTTTTTTAAAAAATATTTTATTTTTATCATAATTTTGTATATAATAGATCTTACATAATTTTTTAATATTTTTAAAAACAATAGGAGGGAAAAATTATGAGTAATAAGATTGGAATTATCGGAGACGGTCACGTTGGCAGTACGGTAGCACAACAGCTGATATTAACTGGTCTGGTAGACGATCTCGTTATGATTGACGTTAATGAAGCAAAGGTTAGAGCTGATCAGCTTGATTTTCAAGATGCCATGGCAAATTTGAAGCACCACACTACTATTACTATCAATGATTATTCGGCCCTCAAAGATGCAGATATTGTAATTAGTGCTTTTGGAAACATTGAGTTGGAAGCAGGCGGTGAACGTTTCGCCGAATTGAACTACAACCGTGAGCGGATTGGAGCTATTGCGGAAGCAATTAAGAAGAGTGGCTTCAACGGTATCTTACTTGCTATTACTAATCCAGTAGATGCAATTACTAATATGTATCAGGAATTAACTGGTTTACCGCGCAAGCACGTCATTGGTACTGGTACTCTGTTAGACACAGCCCGTATGAAGCGTGCAGTTGGTGAGCGCATGAATGTCGATCCTCGTTCAGTAGAAGGTTTTAACTTGGGTGAACATGGTAATTCACAATTTACGGCTTGGTCAACAGTCAAAGTTTTGGAAAAGCCAATTACTGAAGTAGCTAAAGCAAAGCACTTAAAGCTTGAAGACTTAAATGACGAGATTAAGTTTGGTGGTCAAACAGTATATAAGGGCAAGCAATATACTAACTATGGAATTTCAGCGGCTGTGACTCGCTTAGTAGAAACTATTCAAAGCGATGCCCATACTGAAATGCCAGTTTCAAATTACCAGGAAAAATATGGTACTTACCTGTCTTATCCTGCAATTGTTGGTCGTGATGGTATTATTCAAACTGTTGAATTGACACTCACAGATGAAGAAGAAAAGAAGTTACAGGCTTCTGCTGCAACAATTAAAGAAAAAGCCAATAAATAATGAAATAAGTCCCAGGAGTTATATATCTTCTGGGACTATTTTTGATTTATTTATTAAAAATTATGGTCAAAATAGTCAACATTTTTATATTATTTTAAAAATTGTAGTGAATTCTATGGTTATAAGGGGTATTCTTATAGTAATAAATGATGTAAGGAGAAAGAATATGAAGAAAAGAATAGATGACTATATTCTGGGTCTCGATATCGGGACCAATTCTTGCGGCTGGGCCGTGACTGATAAGAAAAATAATTTATTAAAGCTCAGAGGAAAAACAGCAATTGGCTCACATTTATTTGAAGAAGGACATTCTGCTGCTGATCGTCGCGGTTTTAGAACCACCAGAAGACGCCTTAAGCGCAGAAAGTGGCGCTTAAGACTTTTGGAAGAGATTTTTGCGGAGCCGATGGCTGAAGTGGATCCAGGCTTTTTTGTGCGCCTGCATCAATCTTGGGTGTCACCATTAGATAAAAGCAGAAAAAAATACCAGGCCATTGTTTTTCCGACAGCTAAGGCAGATCATGATTTTTATGAAAAATATCCGACGATCTATCATTTGCGCGACGCACTAATGAGGGAAGATCGTCAATTTGATTTGCGTGAAATATTTTTAGCCATCCACCACATCGTTAAGTATCGCGGTAATTTTTTGCAGGATACACCTGTTAAAGACTTTGAAGCTTCTAAAATTGAAGTAGGTCCTATTTTATCGAAAATCAACAATGCTTTTGCGGAAAAAATAGTTGAAGATCAAAGTCCTATTGAATTAAATGTGGCAAACTCTGCGGATATTGAAGCTGTTATTCGCGGCAAAGATAAAGACAAAACCGTTTATAAGATGGACAAGGTCAAAAAAATTGCCAAGTTATTAACAGATTCAACTGCTAGGGAAGAGAAAAATGTGGCCAAGCAGATTGCTAACGCCATCATGGGTTACAAAACTCAATTTGAAACTGTCTTAGGCAAAGAAATCGATAAAAGCGACAAGGCGCAATGGGAATTTAAACTTTCGGATGCGGATGCCGATGATAAGCTGGATGCCTTACTGCCGGATCTTGATGAAAATGATCAGACTATTGTCGCTGAAATTCAAAAATTGTTTAGCGCGATTACATTAAGTACCATTGTTGATGAAAACAAGAGTTTATCACAATCTATGGTAGAAAAATATAATAAACATCATCAAGATTACAAATTGTTAAAAGCGTATATCGACACTTTGCAGGATCGCAGTATAGCTAAAAAGTTGCTGTTAGCCTATGATCTATACGTTAATAATCGTCATGGTCATTTGTTGGAAGCTAAGACTGAATTTAAGCAGGATGGCACTTTAACTAAAGAAGATTTTTATAAAACTGTTAAAGATAACCTAGATGACTCTGAACTCGCTCATAAGATTGCACAAGAGATAGCTGCCGATAATTTTATGCCTAAGCAGAGGACGAACAGTAATGGTGTAATTCCGTTTCAACTGCATCAAATCGAACTGGATAAGATTATTGCTAATCAAAGTAAGTATTACCCCTTCTTAGCTGCAGAAAATCCGGTAGAAGATCATCGTAAACAAGCACCATACAAATTGGATGAACTGGTCAGATTCAGAGTGCCTTATTATGTGGGCCCAATGATTACAGCTGATGAACAGGAAAAGACTTCCGGTAAGAGCTTTGCTTGGATGGTCAGAAAAGAAGATGGCCAGATCACCCCCTGGAATTTCGAGCAAAAAGTAGACCGGCAAGAATCTGCCAACAAGTTTATTAAGCGGATGACTATCAAGGATACCTATCTTTTAGGTGAAGATGTTTTACCTGCAAATAGTTTGCTTTATCAAAGATTTGAAGTTTTAAATGAGCTTAATAAAATTAAGGTTAATGGTGGAAAAATCAGCATAGGCCTCAAGCAACGAATTTTTAACGATCTTTTTAAAAAGAATAAAAACGTTAAAAGTGATCAATTAATCAATTATTTAAAGAATAATAGGCATTTACCGACTGTGGAACTTAAGGGATTAGCAGATCCAACCAAATTTAATTCAAGTCTGTCGAGTTATTATCATCTCAAAAACTTACATGTGTTTGATATGGAATTAGCAGATCCCCAATATCAAAAAGATTTTGAAAAAATAATTGAATATTCATCTATTTTTGAGGATAAAAAGATTTTTCAAGAAAAATTAAGGGACGAATTTAAGTGGCTAACTCCTAAGCAGTTTAAAGCAATTTCAACGTGGCGCTTGCAAGGTTGGGGCAGATTATCGCGTAAGCTCCTAGTTGAATTACATGACACAAAAGGTCATAATATTATGAATAAACTATGGACTAGCCAAAAGAATTTTATGCAAATTGTGACGGAGCCCGAGTTTAAAGAAGCAATTGCTAAAGAAAACCAGGACGTTACTCAGGAAAATGGTGTTGAGGCAATTTTGGCAGATGCCTATACTTCGCCGGCTAATAAAAAGGCGATTAGACAGGTAATTAAGGTTGTTAACGATATTGTTAAAGCTGCTGGCGGAAAGACTCCAGACCAATTTGCAATTGAATTTACACGAGAACCACAGAGAAATTTAAAGCTATCTCATATACGTGGCACTAAGTTGCTTAAAATCTATGAAGAAACTGCTAGCGAATTGGTAGACCAGAATCTAACTGACAAATTAGAAGAATATACAGTTAACCGTAAATTACTTAAAGATGAATATTTCTTATATTTCATGCAGGCAGGTAGAGATGCATATTCAGGTGAAAAAATAGATATAGATGATATTCCTAAAAATTATCAAATAGATCATATCTTGCCACAGACAATTATTAAAGATGATTCAT
Source organism: Lactobacillus sp. IBH004 (assembly GCF_026185255.2). Classification (NCBI taxonomy): domain Bacteria; kingdom Bacillati; phylum Bacillota; class Bacilli; order Lactobacillales; family Lactobacillaceae; genus Lactobacillus; species Lactobacillus sp. IBH004. The sequence goes on from NZ_CP110217.2 coordinate 349,658, forward strand.
TTAATAATCGTGTACTAACTAGAACTCAATTAAATCAAGAAAAAGGTAACCGGTATGCTCTTAAAGTGTTTGGAACTAAAGTTGCAGTTGGTTCAAAAATGCTTATTCCAGAAATGTGGAAAATGTGGTATGCAGACGGACTAATTAATGAACAAAAATTAAATAATTTGCTATTTAATCCTGGAAAGGATATTGATAAGCAGAAAAAACATTTTATTAATAGGCAGCTGGTAGAAACAAGTCAAATTATTAAGTTAGTATCAGTTATTTTACAAAATAAATATCCAGATGCAGAAATTATTACAGTTAAGGCTGGTGACAACTCTGCTTTGCGTCAGCGTTTAGATTTATATAAGAGTCGTGAAGTTAATGATTATCATCATGCTATTGATGCCTATTTAACTATAGTTTGTGGGAATTTTTTATATCAGGTGTATCCTAAACTTCGGCCATATTTTGTATATGGTCAGTTTAAAAAATTTAGTCAAGACAAAAATTTGGAAAAAGATATTCTTAAAAATCTAAAGTTACAAAATTTCTTGTGGCCTTTACTGCAAAAAGATAATTCTAAGCGTAAAGCCCTAGAAGAAATTAGGGAAAATGTTAGCCATCGGATAGTCTTTTATAAGCATCCAGACATTTTTGACAAATTACGTAAAGCATATAATTATAAATACATGCTAGTCTCAAGAGAAACTACGACTGAAGATAGTAGTATGTTTAACATGACTGTTTATCCTCGCGGGGAGCGTGATCGTAAGAAAACTAGAAAGCTAATTCCTAAATGTAATCGGCTCGATACCAAAATTTATGGTGGCTATAGCGGCAACACTGATGCATATATGGCAATTGTCAAGATTGAGAAAGCAAAAGAATCTATCTATAAAGTTATTGGAATCCCGATGCGCGCTCTTGCAAGCTTAAACCAGGCCAAAAAGCAAGGAAATTATCAGGAAGAACTTCGCAAAGTGCTAGAGCCCCAGATCATGCTCGATAAAAATGGTAAACCTAAGCGGGGAGTTAAAGGTTTCAGAATAGTAAAAGACCATGTTCACTTTAAGCAAGTCGTCTTGGACGGCGATAAAAAATTCATGTTGTACTCTGCGCGTTATTTTGCCAATGCTAAGCAATTAACACTTTCTCATAAAACTATGAAAGTAGTGACTGATAATCTAAAAAAAGAGGATTATAAAGATGAAAAACAACTTCTTATAAATGCTTATGATGAGATATTACAAAAAGTCGATCAATATTTGCCATTGTTTGATGCCAATAAGTTTAGAGCAAGCCTTCATAATGGTAGAACTAAATTTATTGATTTGACTGTTAAGGATAAAAAAATTGTTTTAAGTAAAGTATTAGATGGGTTACATGATAATATGGTTAATCCAGATTTGAAGAACTTGGGAATTAAAACTCCATTTGGTAAAATGCAATCGTCTTCTGGTATAACTTTGTCACCCAATGCAGTATTAATTTTCCAGTCGCCAACAGGACTTTTTGAAAAACGGGTTAGGATAGCCGATTTATAAACTAAAATAGGGAAGCGCAATAATCCGATTCCCTATTTTTGTGTATAAAAAAACCTCCGCTATAGAGCTGAGGCAGGACGGTAATAACCGCGTTGAAACTTAGTATCTCAAAGATACATTGTTTGATTTTAAATCTGGTTGTTAGATCAATAATGATTAGATCGTTGGTAGCTAACCAACAATTACAGTATAACATTTATTTTCAAAAATACAAGGAGGAAATATGGGATGGAGATCAGTAATCATCACGCAACATGCGAAATTAACGTATTCAATGCAAATGATGATTGTCCAAACTCGTGATGGCATTAATCAAATTCCAATTGAGGATATTAATCTGTTGCTTGTTTCAACTACACAGGCAGTGATTACCAGTGCACTCATTAGTAAATTGGCGCAAAATCAAACCAAAGTTATATTTGTTGATGAAAAGGACAATCCAGTGGTTGAAACGGCTGTTTATTATCCAGGAGCCAGAAATATGGCCAAGCTAAAAAAGCAGTTTAATTGGGATGAACATTTAAAAGAAGTGTTGTGGACAAGGATAGTTAGTCAAAAGATCAAAAATCAGATTGCAGTTTTAGCTAATTATCATTTGGATAAAGATGAGGTTCAAAGTGAACTGGACCAGCTGGAAATTAATGATGAAAGCAATCGAGAAGCAATTGCGGCCCGTAAATATTTTATGCTTTTATTCGATAAGAATTTTGTTAGACGTGATACCAGTGCCATTAATGCAGCACTAGATTATGGTTATGCCATTTTGCTTTCTAGTTTTAACCGTGAAATTGTAATGAATGGCTATTTGACTTATTTTGGTATTCACCATTGTTCACAAGAAAACCAATTTAATTTGGCTTCGGATTTAATGGAACCATTTCGACCGTTTGTTGACTATTGGGTTAAGGCTCATGCAAAAATCAAAGAGCTGACACCAGATATTAAGTACGGTTTAGTTGAACTTTTAAGCTTGGAAATAAAGTTTAACGGTAAAAAGACACTTTTGACAAATGCCATTACAATTTATGTACGAGAATGTTTAAAATTTCTTAATGGAGAAAGTAAAAAATTACCAGAAATGGAGATGAGTTTGACAAATGAGGTACCGAATAATGCGCTTAATGATAATGTTTGATTTGCCCACGGAAACAGCCCAAGAACGAAAAGAATATCGCCAATTTCATAAAAAGTTGATTAATGAAGGCTTTTTAATGGTGCAATTTTCAGTATATGTGCGAGTCTGTGTTACTAGACAAACGGCTAAGTTTTTAGAAAATCGTATCAAAAAGTTCTTACCTCGAGGAGGACTAGTGCAGTCACTTATGGTAACAGAAAAGCAATATAATGACATGCATTTTTTACTTGGCAAACCAATTGACGATGTGCGTAATACTTCAGATAGGACGATTATCTTATGATTTTAACTTATACAACTCATAAAAAGTGGGTGTTTAAGGATCCTGGTATAAAAATCATTGGCTTGCAAAGTCCAATAGCTTACTGTGATATAATTCAAGGATTTCAAGGAAAAAATAAAATGTTGCTTTGCTCAGAGGATAATTATAATCCTCTTGATATCGGCAAGACGTTTGATTTCATTGGCGATCCATTACTTAGTGGCGATATCACTAAAAAGTATATGCCGCACATTGTAAATAGCTATTTGACAAATTTAGACGAAGAAAATCGTAACAAGATGATTAAATCATTTTATAGTTTAGAGACGATTTTACAGGATTCACTTTTACTTGAAGATTTACCTTTAGCAATTAATTTTGATGAAGATTTAAAGAAGCTACTTAAATTGACAGAGATACATTTGGATAAATCAATGTTGCTTAGTCCGTATGGTATAATAGAAACAGTTTTAAAAATTCACCAAACATGTGATTTAAAAACTATTCCTGTTATTTGTAATGTAGCTCATTACTTGGAAAAACAGGAATGGCAAGAGTTAGCTAGTCTTGTCAAAGAAATGAATTTGATTTTGGTTGTAATTGAATTCACGACAAAAGAAAGTTTAGCAATACCTAAAGACATACCTTTTTATTTTATTGATAAGGATCTAATCGATTGGTATTAACAACAATATTAAAATTAGATTATAAAATATCGGTTTTAGATGATTGTTAGATCAATGATGATTAGAACAAATTGCTGTAATCTCTACCCTTGGCTTGTGTTTTAGATGATTGTTAGATCAATGATGATTAGAACCTCAACTTGTAAAAGTTAACCAGAATGCTAGTTTTAGATGATTGTTAGATCAATGATGATTAGAACTTAAACCAAACCTATAAAACAACCAGAGAGGTTTTAGATGATTGTTAGATCAATGATGATTAGAACTTGATTACTCAAATTGCAAAACTTATGTAAGTTTTAGATGATTGTTAGATCAATGAAGATTAGAACAATTACAGACTTCGAAAAAATAATTGATAGGTTTTAGATGATTGTTAGATCAATGATGATTAGAACAACGCGAACAAGTCTTTCGTGTATTTCTTTGTTTTAGATGATTGTTAGATCAATGATGATTAGAACTTGACTTTGTAAGGTTAATTTGTCCTTGTAGTTTTAGATGATTGTTAGATCAATGATGATTAGAACGGAGCTGTCGTGTTTTAAAGCAAACAATAAGTTTTAGATGATTGTTAGATCAATGATGATTAGAACATTCGTTTGCAAAAATTGAAATTAGAACGGGTTTTAGATGATTGTTAGATCAATGATGATTAGAACTTGGTTTTGGAGGGTTGGGGTCTTTTACCGGTTTTAGATGATTGTTAGATCAATGATGATTAGAACATAAGTATTCGCTTTACCTCCTACTTCCCAGTTTTAGATGATTGTTAGATCAATGATGATTAGAACTTATTTCTTTCAATTCCAACAGGTATCATTGTTTTAGATGATTGTTAGATCAATGATGATTAGAACATTTATGATCCTGATGAGGCAAAGCAGATAGTTTTAGATGATTGTTAGATCAATGATGATTAGAACATGCGGTCAGTCACAGCAACAGCAATTCAGGTTTTAGATGATTGTTAGATCAATGATGATTAGAACCTTGATGGACAAAATCTGGATGATTTTAGAGTTTTAGATGATTGTTAGATCAATGATGATTAGAACAATCAATTAACCAGGTCAATTCAATAATTAGTTTTAGATGATTGTTAGATCAATGATGATTAGAACTTATTCATCGATTTCTTTTTCATTGTTAAAGTTTTAGATGATTGTTAGATCAATGATGATTAGAACGCTTGATATTCAATACAGAACTCTAGAAAAGTTTTAGATGATTGTTAGATCAATGATGATTAGAACATTTAGCAACACTTGAATCACACACGTGCGGTTTTAGATGATTGTTAGATCAATGATGATTAGAACGATAACCTACTTAAAAGCGTGCTAGATGCAGTTTTAGATGATTGTTAGATCAATGATGATTAGAACAAGGACAGCTAGGTAAGTCGTCTTGTCCAAGTTTTAGATGATTGTTAGATCAATGATGATTAGAACAATCTAGGTGAGGTTAATCGGGTTGGCGATGTTTTAGATGATTGTTAGATCAATGATGATTAGAACGTAGGCGGGGTTTTGACACCTGCAAAGTAAGTTTTAGATGATTGTTAGATCAATGATGATTAGAACCGGACTAATCCAATTACACAATTACGTTGGGTTTTAGATGATTGTTAGATCAATGATGATTAGAACCCTAGGCAAAAAAATTTCATCAATAGGTTTGTTTTAGATGATTGTTAGATCAATGATGATTAGAACTCCAAAGGCTTTGGCAAAGCGCTAGATAAGGTTTTAGATGATTGTTAGATCAATGATGATTAGAACCTTTGTAGTAGGTTTCTAGGTCAATTAACGGTTTTAGATGATTGTTAGATCAATGATGATTAGAACATAATGCGATATGCACGGTTTTTGTGGATAGTTTTAGATGATTGTTAGATCAATGATGATTAGAACTTATTAAAGAAATGACGGACGATAAAATTGGTTTTAGATGATTGTTAGATCAATGATGATTAGAACAATTAATTCCCAGGCACGAGTAGCTTTGGTGTTTTAGATGATTGTTAGATCAATGATGATTAGAACCAATTAAATGGATCAAGGATAAACTAGGCGGTTTTAGATGATTGTTAGATCAATGATGATTAGAACAAAGTAACGGGTGCGGTAACTTACGGCGATGTTTTAGATGATTGTTAGATCAATGATGATTAGAACCGCCAAGCGTCAACAGTTCGCGTGCCGAATGTTTTAGATGATTGTTAGATCAATGATGATTAGAACAAGGAACACCACCTAGCATTTTAGGGATATGTTTTAGATGATTGTTAGACCAATGACAGCCCAAGTATTTACTACCACTATGAATGCAGCTATATAAAAATGGATAAAGTAACAAGCATTTTCTCATAGACTATTTTATAAAGATGACAGAAGCTTATTGTCAGTAAACCTAGTCTTTATTATTTGAACTAGAATGAAATTTATATATTTTTCTACTTTGTGTCGAATCAAGGCAAGATTTACAATTATCTAGTTGACTATTACTGCAAATCAAAAGAGCCACCATATTCCAAAAAAAGGATTTGGTAGCTCAAATAGCCTACGTTAACCATTTAAATCGTACAATCATGCATTTGGCTCACACAAATCAAATCTATGATTATCAACAAGCTGTACATTAATAAGGGTTATCTGTTAAACAAATATTTAACTTGCAAAAAGGCGCTTTTTTGAAGTATCTTTAGTATACCCATTTTTAAATCTTTTTGATACTTGAAATTCTATAAGAAATCATATTGATAATGAAAAGATAAGTAGTAACAGATAATAAATCTGCTAATTAATCACACATGATAATAGCGACAAAATAGACAGGTATATTCTATTTCCTTATATGTGACTTCCACTATGCAGGTATAAACTAAAAAGGTAAGCTTATTCACATGAAAAACATACTAAAAAGTAGAAACAACAGACTATATCTTTTGTCAGTAATTACTGATAACTTCGGCAGTGCGTTAATGGCATTTGTATTACCATTGATGGTACTTGATATCACTAAAAATGGAATTCATTTGTCAATAATCTCTGTAATTCAAACCCTGCCCTTTTTGGTTCTTGGCCTCCCTGCAGGTGCGCTCACAGATAAATTCGATGTCAAAAAAATTCTAATTTTTAGTGATTTAATTCGACTTATCAGTTATCTAGTTTTTGCTACCGCGATTGCATTGCATTTAACAATAGATTGCACGATTTTTATTATCTATGCAGTTTCACTCTTTGTCAGCGTCACCAATACACTTAATACAGTGTCAGAAATTACCTTTGTTTCTTTTTTGGTTGAAAAGAAAGATTTCTCTGAACTAAACAGTCTGGTTTACGGCATACAATATGTAGCTAATTTTGCACTGCCTATCGTAGGTGGCGTCTTATATCAATTTGTTTCGCACAGTATTTTAATTCTTATTTGTGCCGTTTTCTATTTAATTAGTCTTTTACTGGAAAAAATGATAAATCTGCGCTCCCAGAACACTTCCTTTACTGGACTAGCAGACCTGAAGCCAGCACTTAAAACAGTAAAAATGGATATAAAAGAGGGCTTGAATTATACTCTTAGTCTTCACTCTGTTTTATATCCATTAATACTGGCCGCACTAGTTAATATTGCTTCAGCAAATTTTGATAACGATAGTCTCATAATATTACGCACGCAAATAGGCCTTTCCTCTGGAAATATCGGAATTGTTTCCGCAATTGCAGCTATTAGTGCCTTAATCGGTACTTTGGTTGTTAATTGGTTAAATAAACGAGTTGGCTTTAATTTGTTGTTTACACTGCTAATTTTTACAGGCGCTCTTTTTCGTGCTGTTTTTGCCTTGTCTAAGAACGTATTGGTATTAGTTTTAGCTATTGCAGTTATTGCAATTATTGAATCCATCATCAATATTAGTATAATCACGAATAGGCAACAGCAAGTTGAGCAAAAATATCTGGGTCGAGTTACAAGTATCTATAAAACAGTGTTAATTGGGGTAAACTCTTTTGGCTTTCTTTTAGGTGGTCTTGTTGCCAAAAAAATAGGTTCAAGATCAGGCATTGGAGTTTCCGCAATTGCACTCTTGGCAGTCACAGCGCTTAGCGCTTGTCTGCTCACGCTTAAAAAGAAACATAATGAGTAAAACTTAATAAGAAACTGTTAAGCAGTTCTTTTGAGCTAATCATATCCATAAAGAAAATTTAACCTTTCACAGTTGGTATAGGTCACTAGGATAAATATTAATCATGAGCAGTTTTTGACCATGATTCATCTCCAGACATAGCCCGTATTATAGCTTTATACGGTACTATTGCCAGAGACCATCTATAGACATCAAACATGATAATGATTCTGACCAAATAAGAGAATCTTAATGGGAAGTCAAGCCTGGCTTGTCGCCATTGTTTTATAATTAACAAAATGTTTGTCAAGACTTCAATGAAAAGCAAACCGCCAATAACTGCTAAACTAGCCCAGACGTTAGTTTTCATATAAATTAGTAATATTATTAGTGAAATTCCTGCGGCTGGCGTAACTAAAAGGGAAATTGCGGGAATAGTCAAAAACGCTATTACAAAGACTTTAAACATTGATGGAATGGCAGATGATTTAATTATCTGCTTGCCATATTTGTTCAAGCATTGAAATCCGCCCTGGCACCAACGTGTGCGCTGGCGAACTAACTTCTTATATCCAGTAACGCCTTCTTGTGCAATACTTACTTTATTTATAAAAGTACCACGATAGCCTTTAAATAGACCTTTTATTGAAAATTCGCAATCTTCGAGTAGTGATGATGACCAACCAACGTCATTAGTCATTTTTAAAGTCATAAATTGGCCATTACCTGAAGCTAAAGATGAGCCCCAGCTAGTTCTTGCCATTTGTAAAAGAGAATTATAAACAGTGAATTCAAAATTTTGCATCACCGCAATATTTTGTTGCAAATTGTAAATATTCACGCGTGTTTGCACTAAATCATAGTGGGAATGATTAAAGGCATATACAACTTCCTTTAAGTACTTTTTTCCTGGAATACTGTCAGCATCGATAACACCAATAATTGTTTTGTCTTCGGGGTAGTTCATCTTAGCAATGCGCTTGACTGTATATTCTAGTGCTGGCCCCTTTCCTTGTTGCGCATTAGGTTTAGTGCGATGTACAACCATGACATCAGGATGGTAGGCATACTTTTGCAGTAGAGTAGTGGTCCCATCGCTTGAATCATCATCAATAAATACTAGCTTAAGTTTGATAAAATCGTCACATTGTTTTTGTACATCTAATAATTTTGGTATATTTTTGCGTAAAGTTTGAAATTCATTCATCGCGGGGATTAACAAAAACATAGTATCAAAATCGCGGCAGCGCTCGCCATACCTATCCTGTCGAACACGACTGCTAAATGTCAGACACAGCGTCCAGATTAAATCAAGAATGTATGAACAACCACCTATAATTAGTATGATGGCTATCAATAATTTCATTTTATTATCCTCCAGTTATTTTTTGATACTATCAATAACTATAAGTTTATAATAACATGAATTGGTCTATACTTAAAATATTATTTTTATATGTTTGTTAAAAATAATATATTTATAAAGCAATACGTATACCTTTATTATAAAAGCCCATGGTTAAAGCTTTTAGCTTAATTAAAATAAAAATTTAGTTATTATTTTATTGTCTAATTACTTTCCCTAATCCACTTGTTAATAATAATATAATAAGTGGATTAGACAATGGTATGGTTATTTAAAAATATATTTTTTCTTTACATTGTTATTTTATTTTAATTATAAGCATAGTGAAATGAATCGCTAAAATTTTCAAAACATGATTTTTAAAAATTAATGTAATTTAAATCTTTATTGTTGCATGTAAAAAACAAGCAACCATTTGCTTGTTTTCTTTGCGTTGGTATTTGACTTGGGAAGATGTTGTTATTCTCCTTTAAAGGTGTTTTCCTCCACTTGACGAATAAAGTCAGCTAAATGTTTGTAATAAACAGCAGGATTATCAACCATGTGGTGGTGACCGCCATCAGGAGTTGTTACTAGGCGAGAATTAGGAATCTCTTTTTGCATAATTTTGGCGGTGGCAATCGGCATTGTTTCATTTTCACCAAAGGTTAGCAGTGTCGGCACCTTAATGTTTTTAAGTTGATCCCTAAAATGCCAGTCTTTTAGTTTTCCGGTAATTACAAATTCATTGTCACCTTGAAATGCCTGGTAAACGGCAGTACCGCCAATATCTTTTAGATGGTATAGCTTAGACGGTTGTTTACGATCAACGAAGTTAATGTTTAGTATATTAACGTCTTCTTGATAGCGTTCATTGTCGTAATCATTATTCTTTTCGCATTCATGCATAAAGTCAATTTCGGTTTGGGGCAAAACCTCTTGGCGCCGGCGATTAACGGCTTTAACGTAGTCATCAATATCATCAACCATTGAAGAAATAATTGCGCCTTTTAAATGTTGACCGTATTTGACGGCATATTCTTGGACTAGAAGGCCACCCCAGCTTTGACCGATGAGGTAAAAATTGTCTAAACCTAGCTTTTGCCGTACCTCATCAACTTCATCTAGGAAATACTCATAGGTCAAATACTTTTTAGCAATAGCAGGGTCAGAATAATCAGGTTGATCGGAATAAAGAGAACCCAATTGATCATACATAGTTACTTGTACGTCCAACCCCTGTTTTTTCAGTTGTTCAGCAGTGTCCTCCCAGTATTCATGATTGCCTCCGGGGCCACCGTGTAAAGCCAATAAATGGATATTTCCGTGGCCTTGAGTGTTCGTCCACAAATGATAACCATTATCTAATGTAATAATCTTTGTCCCAGTTTGCATAATTCTCTCCTTTAAACTTTATCTATTACTATCTATTTTAGCTCATTATGATAGAAAGAAAAATAAATCTCAGATAAAGGATAATTTAAAAAGATGCCTAAAAATAAGCGCTTCCGTGTTACAATTGGTTTACTATTGTAAATAATGATAAAGGAGAATGAAAAATGGCTGAACCCAAATGGTTAAAAGATATGAACTCTGATGAATATTTAAAAGAAGACTTTGATGCTACAGGCAAAAGCCGTTATACAGTAGAGGGGCTTAAAAAAGAGGATCCAGATTGGCTTGATAAAGCAGCAGAAAAGACCCATGCTGCCACAGGAGACGATTATGTTAAGCTTGACAGTGGATTATTAACAGTCAATCAAATTAACTGGATGTTGCGTAACACAATTGGCGAACTAACTTTTGTAGATGATAATAACCAATTCTTATGGTATAATCGTCCGGTTAATCCTAACGCCAAGATGAAGGCTAAGAGAGTTCCCGCACAAGTAGGAAATACCATGGGAGAAGTTCATCCTGATGTTCGCGATGTTATTCCCGAAGCTAAAAAAGTTGTTCATGCTTTGCGCACGAAGGAAGCTGGTCATAATGCTGTTTATATGCCTGTACCAACGGGAAACCTTAAGCAACTTGTTTTACATTATTACAAGCGTGTTGAAGATGATGAAGGTAACTATGCCGGTATTTATGAATGGGTACAGGACCTATATCCACTAGTAAAATATTTCTGTGAAACAACCGGACAAAAGTTGGTGGTCGATCCGGATGCTACGACAGGAGCTACGTACAGGCGTAATTCTGATCCTGATGCTCAAACTGGAGCTTCAACTAAAGCCGAAGCGGCCGCTGCAGAAGAAGAGGTCAAGAATGAAACTGAGCCGGACACGGCCACAGGCGCATCCCAAAACTAAGTTTAAATTAAATATTTATAAGTAGTAGTTAGACAGGTTCTAACTACTTTTTTGTTATACTAATAATATGTAGGCTTATAAACACAGTTAAGGTAAGCTGGTAGGGAGGAAGCGAACAATTTTAGCTATATTTGATAATATTTAATTTAGTTAATATGTGATTTTGCTATTGCTATTAACTTATGAAAACTAGAATAAATTATTTTTGATAGAGGTAATTATGTTATGACTTTTTACACACTTAAATATATTGAGCAAAATCAAAATACTAGTAAAACCATTCTCTACATCTTGATTGCAGTTGCGGCTTTAACAATGATCGCGTTCACTGTTTTGTATCTCAGGCACAGATTCGATACCCGCTACCGTGATTTGGGGATCATTGCACTCTTATTTTTACTTTTATTTATGGGCACACAATACGAAAAATACGTGCAAACGAACGTAGTAAAATCTCAGTCTGAGCAAATTGCACCATTTATAAAATCAGTTGCTAAAGATCACAATGTACCGGTTTCAGATGTGATGGTCAGTTCTACTACACTGCAAAACGGTTTAATCGTCAGAGTTGACTCAAAAGATATTGACTATCAGCTGGAATTAAATGATGACAACAATTCATATTCTTTAAAGCAGGCTCATGTGATTAACCACACGGTCGACATAAAGAATTAGGAGGGAAATAATAATGAATTATACGCAGCTTTTTATTAAATTCGTATTAGGTGTGTTAACTTTAATTTTTCAAATAAATGTGTTTGGCAAAAGCAACATCGCTCCCACGACCGCTTTGGATCAACTGCAAAACTATGTTTTAGGTGGTATTATCGGCGGCGTTATTTACAATGCCAACATTTCCGTCTTGCAATTTCTGCTCGTTTTGATCGTTTGGACTCTGGTGGTCTTTATCTTGAAATTTGCGCGGGAGCACAGCAACTTTATTCGCGGCCTGATTGATGGCAAACCAATTCAAATAGTTAAAAACGGTCAGGTTTTACCACGTAATTGCTTGTCTGCTGGGCTGTCAGCTAATGAATTAATGTTCAAATTACGCAGTCAGGGTATTTATTCTGTTGATCAGGTGAAAAACTGCATCTTTGAAAAGAACGGTCAACTAACGGTTATTAAAAAAGATGAGAAAAATGTCCGTTTTCCTTTAATTAATGATGGTCAAATTAACCAAGATGTGCTTGAATCTATTAATAAGGATGAAAATTGGTTAAAAGAGCAGCTCAAACAAGCCGGCTATAATGACCCTAGTGATGTTTTCTTAGGAGAATTTGAGAATGGCCAGGTTTCGTTTACTGGCTACAATCAAAAATAGGAAAGAGAATTAAATGGAAAATTTGAATAAGGCAAAGCAGTTAGTCCAAGAGGCGGAGGCTGTGGTTGTAGTTGCTGGTAATGGTTTGGCAAAAGTTGAGGGACTTGATCTTTTAGGTCAAGCAGATTTTGAACGTGATTTTCCCAGTGTTGTCCAAAAATACGATGTTCATTCAGTCGGATATGCACTGGATCAACATATTCCTTCATGGTCTGAAAAATGGCAACTGTGGTCAAGCCTTATTCAAAAATACTCCTTTGATTACCGCCCAAGTAGTACATTAAAAAATCTGTTGCAACTAATTAGTCATAGACAGTATTTTGTTGCTACCTCAGCATTTGGCCACTTTTTCGAAACTGCCGGTTTTAACGAAAACCGCATTTTTAACGCATTTGGCGATTGGACTAAAGCACAATGTGCGAGTGGGATTAATCATGGTCTTGCAAACATTCAGACTGCCGCTGAAAAAATTATTGCGGCCAAGCCAGGTACTGATCTAGCAAAATTAGTACCAAAATGTGAGGTATGTGGTCAGCCATTGGAAATTCATCTGCCGCTTAATGACCATTTTTATCCCGACACTGTTGCCAATTCCCGCTTTCGCTGGTTTTTAACAGGTAATGAAGAGAAAAAGACTGTCTTTTTGGAATTGGGAGTTGATGAAACCAGTCCGCAACTGCGCGAACCAATTGAACATTTGGTTGCAGAATACCCGCAATGGTCTTATGTCGCTGCAGATTATCCGCAGGAGACGTTGTTACCGGAAATTCAGGAGCGCAGTGCCGGTACAAATGCAGATACAGTTAGTTTAATTAATAATCTTGTAACGGAGTAACTGATTCTCAATGAGTATTTATGTAAAAAATGGCGTGCTCCATGTTTCTGGCGTTCAGAATAAAATCCGGGGCAAAGGGCAGGAATGGCCCGACTTTATTTCCGACTATACTATGCTGGATATCGAAACCACAGGTTTAAATCCCTACCGTGATCATGTAACCGAAATGGGTGCAGTTAAAGTCCACAATAACAAAGTAGTGGCTGAGTTTAGCCAATTGGTTGTTTATCCGCGGTCGAACCGGGTACCCAGTTTTATTACCAAGCTAAATGGCATTACTGAAGAGCTGCTTCTTAAAGAGGGAATACCGGTAAAAGAGGCAATGACAGCTTTTCGCTCATTTATTGGCGCGGATATTATCATTGGCTATAACGTCAATTTTGACTTAAATTTCTTGTATGATTTGGCCAAAAAGTTTCATTTACCAGAATTAAATAACGACTATGTCGATGTGTTGCGTTTGGCTCGTGTTTACTATCCCATGCAACATAATCGCTTGCTTGACTGCATTCAGCGCGCTGGTATTGCCCAAGTTGAGCAGCACCACGGCTTAGCTGACTCCCTTGATACTAAAAAAGTTTATGATGATTTTCGCCAGCATTTTACACCTGAACTTTTGCAAGAAGCACAAGGCAGGCTCAAAAATATGGATTTACTGCATGCGGAACTGGAAGCCTGGGAATTGGGCTTTCGCAATCCGGTTAATAATAAAAAGATTGCCTTTGCTCCTGAAGTAGAAATGGATAGGGCGCAAGCAGCTCAAATGGTAAATAATATGAACGGTCTAGCCCAGACTGGTGTTAAGCCAGATACAGACTATTTAATTATGAGTGATGACGGCTTTTTTAGTAAAACTAATCCGGAAACTCTCAAGGCCAAGGAATATAACCGTGCTGGCAGCAAAGTTAAGCGGCTGTCTGAAAGTTATTTTTTAAATATGCTTGATGAATGGGCCAGAAGTTAGAATTTAAGCAAGGAAATTGTTCAGCCTTGCTTTTTTATTATTTCCTGTTGCAAACAACAGTTCGATTAGCTATACTTAATTATTATTAACTAAGGAGCAATGTGAATGGCACGCAGGAGGAGCAGACGAAATACTAAGACAACTAACGCGGATTTTTGGGCAATTGTCATTATTATCTTGTTTTTATTCTGGTTTGTTTCAACTAAAGGTGGGTCAGACCCCAGTGGCCAACAAACGAGGAATAGAATAACTCGCAATGACCAGCAAAAGGATAATAAAATAGAAAAAGCTAAACCCGCTGCAAAAGTTTATGGTGGCTTATCCAGCCAGGACTATCAGAAATTGGCTGATTTAGATTTTAAAAGCGGCAGTTCTTCTTATATTACAGTTAATAATGACCATTCAACTTTAATTAAAAATGCCTGGCGCGTTAACCGGGTAATATATTCTGACTTGGACAGCTTAAACCGTACTTCCCACTCCAATACGGCTTTTTTGCAAAAGCGTAATGTGGCTAATGATAGCTTAAGAGAGCGGCAGTTTATCGAACCAACAGGTTGGCATTATAACCGGCGCAATGGTACCCAAATTTATAATCGCGGCCACCTCATAGCTTATTCTGTTTCGGCAGGTATTGATCTTGACGGCAATTTTAATCCGCGTAATCTTTCTGGTGACCAAAATAATCCAAAAAATCTGTTCACCCAGTCTGCTTTTTCAAATCAGAGGATTCAGACAATGTTTGAAAGCCGTATTCGTGTGGCTCTAAGGCAGAATAAAAAAGTAATTTACCAGGCCACACCCGTCTTTCGCGGCAATGAATTAATGGCACGGGGGATTAATTTACAGGCTGTGTCAACTGATGGCACACTGGATTTTAACGTTTATTTATTTAACGTCCAGCCAGGCTATTCCTTTAACTATAATAATGGTCGGGCTAAAGTAAATCATGAAATTTATGTGAAAGAAAACTATTAATTTAGCTTTCAAGGCAAAATTGCTCCTTTAAAAATAGCCAAATGTTCGGATAAATTAATAATTAATATATATGGAGATTAACTAAAGCGGCAGCAAGTTTTACTGCCGCTTATTCTGTTTGCAGCAAAGTAATTAAAAGAGAACAATAAAAGCTATTTGTTGATAATAATTAGTAATTTGTGCAATAATTACGAATATTTAGCTCTTATGCGGTGGTATGATAAGAAAATTACGAATTTTAATCAAGCAAATTAGGTTGTGTTCTCAAGCTTTTTATCTTAAAATTAGGAGAGTAGTAAAAGAAGAAATAAAGATGATAGTGGTGCGAGTTAATGGATAACAATAAATTTGTTGAAGTGAAAAACCTGCGGAAAGTTTATGACAACGGTCATGAAGCGATTAAAAATGTTAGTTTTTCTGTTAAAAAGGGCGATTTGGTGTGTCTGTTAGGACCTTCTGGCTGTGGTAAAACAACCATTTTGAATATCTTGGCCGGTTTACTAAATCCTACAGAGGGAGATATTTTATTTAACGGTAAGTCGGTCGTCAAAGTAGCACCCAAGGACCGCCATATTGGCTACGTTTTTCAAAACTATGCATTATATCCACATATGACTGTTTTGCAAAACGTCATGTTTCCGCTAATTGTAGGAGCTAATAAGAAGCCAAAGGCGGAAGCCAAAAAGATTGCTACCAAATATATGGAGTTAACCCAAATTACTGAATTAGCTGATCAAAAACCTGGTAATCTATCTGGTGGACAGCAACAACGTGTAGCAATTGCACGTGCATTGGTGCAAGAACCCCAAATTTTATTAATGGACGAGCCATTGAGCAATTTGGATGCCAGATTGCGCCTTAAAATTCGCGAAGAAATTCGTTCATTAGTTAAGTCTGTTGGTATTACTACCTTATTTGTTACCCATGATCAAGAAGAAGCATTATCAATCGGAGATAAAATCATTCTCTTTAATGACGGTGTTATTCAACAAGATGATTTAGGGCAAAACTTTTACCTGGAGCCTAATAATTATTTTGTAGCCAATTTTGTTGGCAATCCTGTAATTGATAACTTTAAAATAACTAAAACTGCAAATGAATTAAAGTCAAGCCAATTTACGATTAATCTTGCTGATCTGGAACAGTCCCGTTTTAAACGCGAAATTCCAGATGGTGAGTATATCTTGTCTGTGCGACCCGAAAATATTGTGCCCGACCCTGATGGTCTGTTTGAGACCAAGGTCGATGATATTGAATTAATTGGACGTGAACGTATTCTGAAATTTACATTTGATGATCAGCAAGTCCGTTCACTAATTAATCTGGAGACTCCAATTAAGAGGGGCGATCAAATTAAACTCAAAATGCGATTTAATAGGATATTTCTATTTACGCCTGAAGGAGAGCGAGTTTACTAATGAAGACTAATCAAAAGAAGGCTTGGCTTTTTTTAGCACCAACTATTATCTTTGTCACGTTATTTAGTATTTATCCCATTTTGCGAGCTTTTGGGATGAGCTTTCAGAGTGGTTCGCTAATTGACCTGCGCTGGAATGGCTTTAGCAACTATCAATATATTTTTAAAGACCCGGAGTTCTGGTTAGCGATTAAAAATACTGTGCTATATGCCATTATTTCTGTACCAGTTGGTCTAGCTATTTCAATCATGCTGGCGTGGATTATTTTTGACAAAGTAAAACATAAGTCATTCTTTGAAACTACGTTTTTTATGCCTTATGTCACCTCGACAATTGCCATTGGGATAGTTTTTCGCTATATCTTTAACGGTGATTACGGTATGTTAAATTTCGTGCTCAGATGCCTGCATTTACCAGCTCCCGACTGGATTGATGATCCAGCAATGTCTTTAACGACCATCATTATCTTTGGTATTTGGTCATCTTTAGCATTTAACATCGTCATATTAATGGGAGCGTTGCGTAATATTGATCCCAATTTTTACACTATAGCGGATATGTTTGGTGCCAGTGGTCGTGACAAGTTTTGGCGGATTACCATGCCCGAACTTGTTCCTACAATAGCTTTTCTGTTGACAATGAATGTTATTGGAGCATTTAAGATTTATACTTCTGTCTATGCCCTCTTTAACGGTCAGGCCGGAGTAGGTAATTCGGGAACGACTGCAGTGTTCTATATTTACAATAAGTTCCAAATTGTCGGTACTCCCGGTGTTGCTATGGCGGCAACAGTCATCTTATTCCTGATAATTCTGTTTGCGACATTCCTGCAACGCAAGATGATGAAGAAGATAGGAGAATATTAAATGAAACGAATTCGCATTGGGGTTTTATTCAGTTACATTATTTTATTTATCTTTGCCATCATTACCGTTTTTCCTTTTATTTATATGATTTTGGGTGGCTTAATGAGTTTTCAGGAAACCACTTCGATTCCGCCAACTTTAATTCCACACCATTTTGAATGGTCCAACTACGCCAAAGTTTTTGCTCGTGCCCCATTTGGACGCTACTTTGTCAACACGGTTCTAACAGCCAGCGTGACCACGATTGTTAGTTTGTTTAACTCTTTACTTGGAGCTTTTGCCATGGTCAATCTGCGCTTTAAAGGTAAAGGTTTAATTCAACTGGTGCTATTGTCTTTATTGATGGTACCAGGTGAAGCAATTATTTTTACTAACTACAACACAATTGCTCATATGGGTTTGCTTAACACTTATGTAGGATTGGTTTTGCCATTCTTGACTTCCATTTTCTACATGTATTACTTGCAGAGCTACTTTGGTTCAATTTCGGATACGATTTATAAAGCGGCCATGATTGACGGTGCCAGCGATTGGGATTACATTTGGAAAATTTTAGTACCAATGTCAAAGGGTGGTTTGTTTACTGTCGGTTTACTTAGTTTTATTTCTGGCTGGAATTCATTTCTCTGGCCATTACTTGTCACCAATGAAGATACAATGCGTCTTCTTAATAATGGTTTGTCAGCCTTTGCTTCTGACGCCGGCAGCGAAACACAACTGCAATTAGCTGCTGCAACTTTAACTGTTTTACCAATTTTAATTTTGTATTTAATCTTTAGAAAGCAGATCATCAAGGGGGTAGTGCGTAATGACCTTAAAGGCTAAAACCACCATCACGTTTTACAACGGCTTAAATACTATTGGCGGGCCAATGATTGAAGTAGCTTATAACAAGTCTCATGTTTTGTTTGACTTGGGTGAGGTCTACAGACCGGAATTGAATCTGCCTGATGAAAAATACCAGACTTTAGTTAATAATCAGTTGATTGGGGATGTACCTAACTTTTATGATCCAGAATTAACTGGTAAGCCACTTGATCATGAACGTTGGGAACACGCGGCTGCTTATATATCGCACCTTCATCTGGATCACAGCAAGGCCATGAATTTTTTGGCACCCGAAATACCTTTATATGCGGGACCATTAACGGCTAAGATGCTGCCGGCTTTGAATGAAAAAGGGGACTTTCTACTCCCAGCTGCTAAGCATGAACCCAGCTATACTCGCCCAATTATTGCGGCTGAGTATCAAAAGCCAATAGCAGTAGGCGATATTACGATGACTGTTTGGCCTAGCGACCACGATGCCTATGGTGCCACTGGCCTTATTGTTAAGACACCCGATTTAGCAATTGCTTATACCGGTGACATTCGCTTGCACGGTTATCATCCTGATTGGGTCAAAGAATTTTTGACAGCTGCAAAAGACTGCGACGTTTTAATTACTGAGGCAACCGGCTTTTCTTGGCCGGAAGAAAAGCATGACGAAAATAGCGCAGAATTTACCGGCCCTAAAAATGAGGATGAGTTAACCGCAGAATTTGTTCAGTTACAAAAAGATAATCCTAACCGGCAAATCACTTTCAATACTTATCCGACCAATGTAGAGCGACTGTTGCGCATTATCTCTGCTTCACCGCGTAAAGTTGTTTTACATGCCGCAAGAGCTCACTTGCTCAAGGAAAGCATTAATCAGGATTTGCCGTATTACTACTTGCCAGGGGAGCAAAAATTCGTTGATCTGAAACCAGAATTGGCTGTTCAATACAAAGAACTGCTAAACGATGATCACGAATTCCTCTGGCAGGCAGTTGCTGATTTTGAACATTTGCAAAAAGGAGGCTTATATATTCATTCAAATGCTGAGCCGTTAGGAGATTTCGATCCAGCATATCAGCCATTTTTGCAAAAGTTGGAGAAGCAAAATATTGAAGTTCAAATGTTGCGTTGTTCTGGTCACGCTGACGAAAAAGAACTAAGACAAATTATTGATTTGGTTCAACCACCAACACTGATTCCCGTGCACACATTGCATCCGGAGCTGGTAGAGAACCCTTATGGTAAAAGGATTTTACCAAAGCGCAATCAAACAGTTACGCTTTGATTAATCATAAAAATGTTGTTTAGTTTTTATATTTGGGAGGTTTTAACCAAATGAAGTTTAGTAAAAAGTTGGCCGCTGCGTTTGCTATTGGCTTAACTCTTGTTGGTACTGCAGCTTGTTCAAATGGCGGAAGCAATTCTAATTCTTCCTCATCTTCAAGTTCAGAAAAAATTGCTAAAGTCAAGAAGACAACCAATATTGTCTTTTGGCATGGTATGACAGGTGTGCAACAAGCTACATTAAAGAAGTTGACACAAGACTTTGAAAGCAAAAATCCTAAGATCAAGGTCAAATTGGAAAATCAAGGTGCTTATAACGACTTACAAGCTAAAATTAATTCAACTTTGCAGTCACCTAACAACTTGCCCACCATTACTCAGGCCTATCCTGACTGGCTCTTTAATGCTGCCAACAAAAACATGCTGGTTGATTTAAAGCCATACATTAATAGTAAAGAAGTTGGTTGGGGCAGTAGTGAAGCTTCTAATATCAAGAGTGCACTTCTTGATGGTGCTAAGATTAACGGTAAACAATATGGTATTCCTTTCAACAAATCAATCGAAGTTTTGACCTATAATGCTGATTTGCTTAAGAAATATGGTATTAAAAAAGCCCCGGCTACTATGGATGAGCTGAAGAAAGATTCACAAATCATCTACAACAAGAGTAATCATAAAGTCGTTGGTGCTGGTTTTGACTCATTATCAAACTACTACACTTTAGGCATGAAGAATGAAGGCGTTGACTTCTCAAGTAAAATTGACTTTGCTGGCGACACTTCAAAGAAAGTTATTAATTTTTATGCAGATGGCATCAAAGATGGCTACTTCAGAGTTGCTGGTTCAGAGCACTATTTATCCGGACCATTTGCTAACCAAAAGGTAGCAATGTACATTGGTACTTCTGCTGGTGAAGGCTTTGTTAAACAAGGAGTAGGCAATAAGTTTACTTATGATGTTGCTCCTCGTCCTGGTAAATACACCATGTCACAAGGTACTGACATTTACATGTTTAAGCATGCTTCAGCTGACCAAAAATCTGCTGCATTTACCTACATCAAGTTCCTAACTTCAAAAGCTAGTCAGCTTACATGGGCTAATGCAACCGGCTATGTTCCAGTTAATCAAGCTGCTGCTGATTCTGCCGAGTACAAGGACTCTAAGAAGCTTAAGCTGCCAGCTAAACTTGAAGATGCAATGGCTAACCTGTATAGCGTGCCAATTATCAAGAATGCCGGTGCAGCTTATGGTAGCTTAAATCCAATTATGCAAAACATTTTAGCTGCTGCACAAAAGAAGCAAAATGTTAATGATGCAATTAAAACAGGTAAAACAAAATTTGATGCTGCTTGGAAACAATAAAAACTAAATAGCAATTTTTATCATAGAGCTTGTCTTTTTACGGCAGGCTCTTTTTTTGTCCGTAATAAAAGCAAGAGAGTAACTGCTTAATAAATGTTCGTAATGTAGTGAACTATATAATTAAATAAAGAAAAATATACAAATAAAGCCGAATTTTTTTGGTTAATTTATTGTAATTAATCTATTTTTGCTATACAATTAATGGGAATTAATGCTCACAGTATCACTAGTGAGCGCGTAAAAATGTTCTGGAGGAAAAAATAATATTATGAATTTCGGTAAAAAGCTGGCGGCTATAGCAGTCGCGGGCTTGGCTTTAGTTGGAACTGCTGCTTGTTCAAATAACAGTAATTCGTCGTCATCAAGTTCAAGCAAAATTCCTAAAGTAACTAAGAAAACCACAGTTGTCTTTTGGCACGGGATGCAGGGTGCTCAGGAAAAAACTCTGAAAAGTTTAGCTCAGGACTTTGAGAATAAAAATCCTAAAATTAAGATTAAGCTTGAGCAACAAGGTGATTATGATAATCTGCAATCAAAAATTACTTCAACTTTACAATCACCTAAGAATTTGCCAACGATCACTCAGGCTTATCCGGGTTGGCTGGAAAGCGCAGCCAAGAATAAGATGCTGGTAGACCTTAGGCCATACATTAATAATAAAGATGTCGGTTGGGGCAGCGTTGCCGCATCAGGCATTAAACAGGATATGCTGAATGGCGCACAAATTAAAGGCACCCAATATGGTATTCCGTTTAACAAGTCAATTGAAGTTTTAATTTATAACCCCAAGATGTTTAAGGAGTATGGTATCGCCAAAGTACCTACAACTATGAGTGAGGTTAAAAAGGCAGCACAAACTATTTACCAAAAGAGTAATCACAAGGTAGTTGGTGCCGGCTTCGATGACTTAGACAACTACTACGTTTTAGGAATGAAAAATCAAGGTGAGAATTTCTCCAGCAAAATTGATTTTACCGGTACTAAATCTAGAAAGTTGCTTAACTACTTTATAAATGGGGAAAAAGCGGGCTACTTCAGAATGCCAGGTTCAGATAAATATCTTTATATCCCATTTACCAATCAAAAATTGGCAATGTTTGTGACCTCATCTTCAACAGAGACTTGGATTAAACAGGCGGCTAAGAAGGGCTTCACTTATGAAGTTGCAGCTCGTCCAAGTAAGTACACGATGTCGCAAGGGACTGATATTTATATGTTCAGCCACGCCAGTGCTATGCAAAAGGCAGCTGCTTTCAAATTTATGAAATACTTGTCTTCTAAAGACGGACAGATTAAATGGGCAAAAGAAACTGGTTATATTCCAGTTAATGAAACGGCTACTAAGTCTGATGACTATAAGGCAAACAAGGACTTTAAGCTGCCGGCAAAATTAGAGGATATTCTCAACTCCAATTCACTCTACAGCGTTCCTGTAATCAAGAATTCCAGTGCTACATATAGTCAATTGACTCCTATTATGCAATCAATTTTGTCAGCTGCACAAAAGAACCGTAATGTAGAAAAAGCTATTACAACAGGTAAAAACAAATTTGATGCTGCTTGGAAACAATAGTTAAGTGCTAAAATATTAAAAAAACGGGCCGAGGCCTGTTTTTTTATTTGTCGTTTTTCACTTGAATGGTAAGATAATAATGGCATAAGCAAGCTGGTAGTAATATCAACTAAATATAGCGGCCAGGGGTGAAAAAGTGATTAGAGAGCAAAAGTTTCCGGTGGAAACCAATTATAGATGGTATGACATCAGTAATTTGAGTGAAGAGGACAGCAATAAGCTGCAAGTAGATTTTAATTTCACTCCTGATATGATTACATATATTTCAGACAGACATGAACGACCGCACTATGACTATGATACGCATACGCACATTAATTTGCTTGTTTACGATGTACCTATTTGGCCTACTAAAGCGATTAAGCATTTTACAGCGCATCCTGTAACTTTTTTAATATCTGGGCAGAACATCTTTACTTTTCATACGCAATCAACCAGCTATGTCTTTGATGAATTCAATGACACTGCCACAAGACGGGAATTATCACTTGCACAAGATGTCACGGAATTATTAATGAAGTTTTTGTTGTATTTATCACAGTATTTTCAACGGGCGGTTACGCAGCTTGATACGGAACGCAACAGTTTGGACCAAAAACTATCTGGTGATATTAACAATAAAGATTTAGTGGAGCTGTCCAATATTGAAAAAAGTTTGGTGTATTTATCCAGTTCAATTCAGACTAATTTGATGATGTTGCACAGTTTAAAAATGTCTAAACTAGATTTTACTAAGCCCAGTCGTGAACGTCTTGATGATGTCCTGATTGAATCGAATCAGTCAGCAGAAATGGTGAAAATTTCGCAGCAGGTTACGCAAACCTTATCAGCAACTTCCAATAATATGATGAACAATAACTTGAATGATACTATGAAGTTCCTAACTGTTTGGTCTTTGGTTTTAACTGTTCCGACCATCCTAACTGGTTTTTACGGTATGAATGTCAGTCTTCCAGTTGGTCATAGTTCATCTGACTGGATTGCAATTACCGTGATCACAATTTTTCTGATGGTCTGGCTAATTGTATTAATGAAACGACATCATTTCTTTTAAACTGAGGCATTGATATGAAAAACAAAGTTTTGTTAGGCTCATTAATTTCGGCTTTAATTGCTTTTATGTTATATTCTGCTAACCTCAAAAGAGTGGAGAATAGCAGTTTAAAAATTGTGGGCGAAAAGCAAGAACAAGTTGTGAAAAATAAAAAAGGACAAAAGTCAGTTCGTGAACCCAAAGTTGCTAATGTTGAATATCCTAATCATATTAAAATTGCCTCTGGTAGTGAGAAAAAATGGGCAGAAAGTATTGCCCAGGTGATGGGAAAAGAACAGAGTTATCAAGTTTGCGTTCAGGATCTTACTAATAATAAATTTGCCGGCGTTTCTAATACTACTCAACATCATGGGGTAAATTCAATTAGCCATTTATTTTTATTGATTGCAATGACTTATCAAGAACAACATGGCAAGTCCATTGCCAATAAAGCCATCAAAATAAAAAAAGCTGATCGCGTTAAAGGAGAAAAACTCTTGCAAAAGGGAATTGCTTATAATGCGTCTTATTTAAAGCAATTAATGATGCAAGGCGACCAAACAGCGGCTAATGCCCTTCTTCGTACTGTTAAACCCAAAAAGGTAAACGCAGTTATTAAAAAAACAGGTGTTAAGGATACAGCAATAAAAAATAAATTTTCTAAATCACCGGTAGCTTTAACTACTGCTAATGATTTAAACAAAATCATGGTGAGTCTTTACCATGATCAAATTTTAAGCAGACAATACTCCAACCAGGTTTTGGGGACGCTAAACGCTGCTAAAATTAAGCCCAAGATTGTCCGTGATCATAAAGGTCTGATATATGCCATCGGTGACAGTAAAGCAAACGTAGCGCTGGTCCAATCTAATGGCAATGCCTACTGTGTCAGTGTGTGGAGTAGTAATGATCATAATTTTGCTAAATTAGGTAAAGTAGTTGATGGCTTTTTTAAATAACAATATTGATGCGAGCTTTACTAATTCTTTAACTTTTAAGTCCCGTTAACTAAGTGTTTTGGGGCTTTTTTGTTTTTTAAAAAATAATTTACACCTTGTAGATTGTATTCTTCACATTGTAGTGCTATATTATTCACTATGCTGTCAAAAGGAGGGGTGAAAATGATTAAAAAAAGAAGCCTTGATTTAGATAAGGTGATTGCGAAGGCGACGGAGCTGATTGGACGAAAAGGACTTTCCGCGACCACTCTGCCGAACCTAGCTAAGGAGTTAGGCGTTCGTTCGCAGTCACTCTATCACTATGTTTCAGGTCGCAAGCAATTGTTGTCGCTTGTAGGTGCAAGCAGAATTAAAATTTTAGGTAAAAAATTAGTTGATAATTTGATTGGAATTTCAGGTGAAGAGGCTTTACTTAAATTTGCTGATATCGTCCGCGACTTTATTCTGGATGATCCCGCATTAATTAGTATTCTTTATCATTTGAACGAATACCAAAAAGACGATGCTATTACTCAAGAAATTTTAAAGATAATAGCTTTGGCTGACAAACTAAATTTAAGAAGTGACAGCACGGTTTCACTCCATTCCTTAATTGGAGCAGTATTAGGATACGTTTTTTTAGATGTATCAGATTCTTTTACAGAAGAAACTAGTGAAGAGGCTGACCAGGGTTATCATGAATTAATTATTCAATTGGTTCAGCCCAATAAATTATTGCAAAAAAATAGAAAGGAAAATCAGAGTGCATAAACTAGTAAAAAATCATATTTTCTCGTTAATTGCATGGATCTTAATTTTAATCATTTCTGTTGTGGCTTTGCCGGACGTTACAGGGTTAACCCGTGAGCACTCAAATATTTCCTTACCGTCAGATGTTCAAAGTGAAGTTGCAAAGTCAATTCAAAATGACTGGGGTCCTAAACAAAAGGATACCTATCAAATTGCCGTAGTCTTTAATAAGCAAAAAGGCAAATTGACTGCTGATGATAAAGATGCCATTAACGAAACGGTTAGCAGATTAAAAGATGATCAGGATCAGTACGGTATCAAAATGGTATTGGGTCCAGACGATAATATTGCTACTAAGAAAAAGCTGCAATCAAAGGATAATACTACTTGGATAATGCAGTTAAACGTGGCCAAAAAGCACGGACCGATTAATGATGTTGAATCACAGCTAACTAAAGCAGTTAAAACAGCCGGCATTAGAACCTATGTCACTGGTGCAGATGTTTTACAAAATGCCTTTTCAAATGCAATTCAAGAAGGAATCAAGAAAACAGAAGTAATAACAGTTATCTTTATTTTCATCGTGTTAGTGATTGTCTTCAGGTCACCAATTGTGCCTTTGATCTCATTACTAACAGTTGGCGTTTCCTTTATTACATCATTTGCGATTGTTACTAACTTAGTTAAATACCAGAACTTCCCGTTTTCTAACTTCACACAAGTCTTTATGATTATTGTGCTGTTCGGAATTGGAACAGACTATAACATTCTCTTGTATGATAAATTTAAAGAGGATCTGGGTAAAGGAATGGGCCGCTACGAAGCGATGAACAGTGCCTTGAAGGTGGCTGGTAAAACAATTCTTTATTCCGGTTCTTCCATTTTAATTGGTTTCTCAGCGCTAAGCCTGGCTAACTTTTCAATTTACCAATCAGCTGTGGGCGTTGCAGTCGGCGTTGCTGTTTTATTAATAGTACTCTTGACCCTCAACCCGTTCTTCATGGCTGTTTTGGGCGAAAAAATGTTCTGGCCGGTAAAGAAATTTACTGGTGAGCATGAAGACAAATTGTGGCATGGTATTTCAAAGGGTACACTTGCCCATCCAATTATTTACTTAATTGTGTTAGCAGTAGTTGTCCTTCCTTTTGGTCTGATGTACACCGGTCATTTGAATTATGATGATACGGATGAGATTGATAACAGTGTGCCGGCTAAAGCGGGGATGCTCGTTGTTGAAGATCACTTTTCAAAAGGAATGGCCGAACCATCAACTCTTTATATTAAGAGTGATCACAAACTTGATAATGAAGCCGACCTACGTCTAATTGATCAATTAACGAGACAGCTTCAGGCATCAGATGATGTAGCATTTGTTACCTCTGTTACCCAGCCATACGGAGAAAGCATTGATCAACTTTACGTTAAAAATCAGCTGGATACTGTCAATCAAGGAGTTGATCAGGCACGTGCCGGTTTAGGCAAACTAAGCAATGCAAGTAAAAAACTAACTGCAGGTGCAAGTAAATTAGCGGATGGTACTAGTCAACTGCAAAGTGGTACTGGCAAGTTAGCTGACGGTGCCAGTCAATTGCAAAGCGGAACTGGCAGACTGCAAAATGGAGCCAGCCAATTGCAAAATGGTACTGGTCAATTGCAAGGCGGCGCCAGTCGCCTGCAAAATGGCACACAGCAAATGACTAGTGGCTTAAACCAATTAAATTCGCAACTTGCAAGTGGTAGTGCCGGTATTGCAAGTGCGCAGAAAAATACCAAGGCTGCTTTAGAAAAGAGTTATAAAGCTAATTTAGCAAAGAGTATTGGCAGTATTCCGGGCTTAACCCAGCAGCAAAAAATGGCTGCCATGCAAGCTGCAGGAGCTGCTTTAGAAAAATCTTGGGCAGAAGCTTCCGCCTCAATGCCAGATGTATCTGGTCAAATGGGTCAGCTGCAATCCGGTGTCGGCAGGTTAGCTACTGCTTCTGGCCAGTTAAACAATGGGGCTGCTACTTTGAATGGTGGCATTGGTCAGCTTAATTCTAGTGCTGGTCAATTAAGCTCGGGTATTGGTCAAGTTAACTCTAGTACTGGTCAATTGAGTTCTGGTATCGGCCAACTGAATTCTAGCGTTGGTCAACTGAACTCTGGCGCCGGCAAGCTGGCTTCAAGCACACCTAAAATTACTGATGGTGTGGATCAAGTAAATAACGGACTTGGTCAAGGAGCCGCTTACCTTAATGGCTTAGCTAGTTCTTCTGCTGCAGATACTTTCTATATTCCACAAGAATTTATCAAAAACGATACTTTCCAAACTTCGATTAAGAATTATTTGAGCCCTGACAAGAAGTCAGCCATGCTGATGATTGTCTTCAAGTCAAACCCAAGTAGTCTTAAAGCAACCAAGAAAGCGCAGGATCTGAGCTTAATGGCTAAAAAGTCTTTTGCAGGTACTCGTCTTAAAAAAGCCACAGTAGCAATGGGTGGCGAAAGTTCTAACATCGCTGACATTAAGGATATTGCCAACAGGGACTTTATTAGAACTGCTGCCATTATGCTGATTGGTATTGGTATTGCCTTAATTTTTGTCACTCGTTCACTTTTGCAACCTGTTTACATCTTGGGTACGCTTTTAATTGCTTACTTCTGCTCATTATCAATTACAGAGTGGGTAGTCAAAGCTACTTTAGGCAAAACTATGCTAACTTGGAACACACCGTTCTTTGGCTTTATCATGTTAATTGCCTTGGGTGTTGATTACAGTATCTTCTTAATGACACGCTACCGTGAACTTGAAAACGGCAGCCCGAGTCAAAGGATGCTTAAAGCGTGTGGTATAATTGGAACTGTGGTAGTTTCAGCTGCCATTATCTTAGGTGGTACATTTGCCGCATTAATTCCTTCAGGAATTCCGACTCTGATTGAAGTTGCATTGGCAGTGATTATTGGTTTGCTAATTCTAGTATTTATTATGCCGATTACCTTGTCAGCTGCAGTCAAGTTGACTTATGAAGGTGTTCATTGGCGCAAGAATAAACGTGCTAAAAATTAAGCGAAATTAATTAAATGGTTGAAATTCTCATTTAGAGAGTTTCAGCCTTTTTTGTTCAAAACAATTTTTTAATTCATTTACAAATGTTAATTAGTTATAGTATAATATTTTTAATTAAATTTTAAGTAGAAAGCAAGGAATACTGGCATGTCAAGACAAGTAAATAATCAATAAGCTCTAGTTGTAGTTTTAAATCAAGCACCACTTTTAATTTTTAACTCAACGTAGAGCGATCATAATTTATCAGGTAGAGTAATTTTAGCTGCTTATAATTGCGGTCTTACTTTACTAATTACGCGTATACATTGAGGTGTTATAGTGGAATTAATTAAAATAGATTATTTACAAATTGATGTAGCAGCTGCTAAACTGCTGACTGTCTCAAATTTGAGCATCAATTCTAGACAAAAAATTGGTTTAATTGGTAACAATGGTGCTGGTAAAACCACTTTAATGAAGATTCTGGCTCAAGAAAAATTGCCGGATTTATTTACTATTAAAGGTGCAGTTATTAACAATTGTAATTTTGCTTATGTGCCGCAATTGCTTGATGCTGGTGATAAGAGTGGCGGGCAAAGAGAGAAATTAGCTCTCAGTAGGGCGGTTGCCAAATTGAAAAATCTGCCTAAGAGCTTGCTGCTTTTGGACGAACCCACATCTAATTTGGATATTACGCAGCAACAATGGCTAATAAAGTTAATAAACAAAAGCAAAATTGCCTGTTTAATTGTCAGCCATGACCAGAACTTTTTGAATAGTGTCTGTAATTCAATCTGGTATATTCAAAATCAAGAACTGCACAATTACTCAGGAACATATGAAGAGTTTCGCAGTTTTAGGCAAGATGAACAAAAACGAGCAGAAACGATTTATGAGCAAAAGGAAAAGCACCTTGAGCAGTTAAAGAGAAGTTATAATCAGCATTTTAATCAGGCCAGAACTTTTGCTCGTAACAAAAAAGGACTTTCTTCATCAGATTGGCGGTCAAAGTCGCTGGGAAAACAAAAAACTGCAAATAATGTTATCAGAGCCAGTAAAAGTCTTGCTAACCGCATCAATAAGGAAAAAGGAGAACTAAAAAAACCGCCAGTTCATCATGCAATTACCCTGAAAAATGGTAATAATGGGATAAGTGATCTGTCTATTTCTGCGAAAAGCAAGGCATTACGGCTAAAGAAACAACCGCTCAATGCTTATGGGCAACAGTTATTTAATCTTACGCAGGAAGTAAATCTTGCTTATGGTTCAAAAGTAGTTTTAACTGGGCAAAATGGTGTTGGCAAGACCGTTTTTCTAGAACAAGTTAAGGATAGGAAGCTGCATGGTTTTTATAGTCCACAATTAAAAATAGGTTATTTTAACCAAAACATAGTTGCGAGCCAAACAGATAAAACTTTATTTGATTCTCTTTTTGCCACCAGTATCTTTACTGATAGTTCGACTATGCAGGTCTTGGGCGATTTGCATTTGCGCCAATATGGCGAGCACAAAATAAGTGATCTTAGTGGTGGCCAGCTTGTGTGTTTCAATTTAGCAAAAATAATTACCGGTCAATATAATTTGTTACTGCTTGATGAACCCACAAACTTTTTAGATATTGCCTCTATTAATGCACTGGCGGAATTTGTGAGAGATTATCCGTTTGCTATGATACTGGTATCACATGATCAGGCATTTATTAAACAACTCAAAGTTAAAAAATGGCAAATCAAAAACGGACGTTTAATAACTTCCGCAGCACATAAAAAGAAGCCGTTAAGAAGCAATAATAATGAATTAGAATTGCTCAAATTTAAACTAGATCGATTAATGCTTGATTCGCAGGCTTCAATTGCTGAAATAAAGCAGGTTAAAGAACAAATTCAAAAATTACAGTAAAAAAATATTGTATTAAAATAACGATAAAGACATTTTCCTTATCGCTATTTTTGTTTTATGATTAACGTATTATAATTATTGATTAAAGGAAGCTTCTCATGACTACTTGTCCAAACTGTGGTCGTCCCATTACTGATGTGGATGTTACCTGTCCTAATTGCCACTTTGATTTACAAAAATATCGTGAAACTTTTTTCACAGACCAACACGAAAAAGCTCATTTTGAAGACGAAAAAACCGCTAAAAAAATTGCCAGTCGCAAAGTGTACCGGCAAGAATTTTATCCGGAAAAACAAAATTCAGTTATTGAGCGCATGCTGCAATGGATTCATGTTAACAGCATGATTGTTTTTCTGTTGGGCATTACACTATTAATTATTATGAGTTTTTCCCGTAGTTTTGGCTGGATTTGCTTTTTTGCATTGCTCGTTTGGCTCTACTTTGTTTGTAGTCGTGCAGAAAAGATAGAGCGCTATACTGTGGATCTGCGATTAACACAAAAAGTAAATCAACTTGGGTCTAATATGTTTAATAATGTGGCTGAGTCTAAAGAAAAAGTTAAAGCGAAAAGCAGATTGGCCCAAAAGGGTAATAGACATAAGGAGAACATTCAGGTAAACAAGCATTTTACCTTTGTCCAGCTTTTAGTCGTTTTGCTAGCAGTTATCAACTTGATAGTTTTATTTACTGGATCGGGCGCATCTGTCTTAGATATGACTTACGGTCAAAAAATGTCAATTACACGAGTCACTTTCGGACTTGCTGGCAGACTTTTTTCTTCCAATGCTACATTGCTTTCTGGAGTTGTGCTTTGTGTAATCTGGCTAGTCATGGTTCTGATTCCGTTATTTATTATATACAATACTATGAGGGATACTAAAAAGAATAGGACAATTGCATTTATCCTTTCTCTAATTGAAACTGTGTTTCTCATTTACCTTATATATAGAATGTCTAATAGCACACTGTCAAACCGAGGAATTTTACATAGCATCACCAGTCAGCTGCTCTTATATGCGGTCTCAATTGGTGCGTCAACATATTTCTTGATTTTGGCCAGCGTAATGACTACGGGACTAACAGGGTACAATCTGTTACGTCACCGTTAAAAATGACAACTAAAAAGCTGATGAATTAACGTCTAACAAAGACGCTATTCATCAGCTTTTTTAATTTATGCTCTTATACTGATTATTTTGTCGGCATAGAAATTACTAAGTGCTGGTTGACAAAAGCCATCAAACCTAGGTCACTAAGTTCACGACCATAGCCTGATTTTTTGACACCACCGAATGGTAACTCAGCAGAACTGATCCATGTGCCGTTGATTACTGTCATACCAGTTTCAATTTGTGCAGCTACATTTTGTGCACGTTTAATGTCGGAACTGATAACAGAAGAACCTAGACCGTAGCTGGAATCGTTAGCTAAAGCAATAGCAGCATCTTCATCTTCTACTTCGTAAACGATAGCAACTGGGCCAAAGAACTCTTGGTCAAAGGCAGGATTGTCACGATCAACATTGGTTAGAATGGTTGGACGGAAGAAAGCACCATCTGAATCAATTTCAGGATATTGGTAGAACACTTTTGCTCCTGCTGCAATAGCACCATCTACTTGTTTAGTCAGTTTTTCCTTAGCAGCTTGTGAATTCATTGGCGGCAAGGTAGTAGCTGGATCAAGCGGATCTCCTGCTTTTAAGCTAGAAAAGACCTGCTTTAATTCTTGCAATGTTTCTTCATAACGTGACTTAACAACAATAATCCGTTTGGAAGAAGTACATACCTGTCCGTCGTTATAGGTTCTGGCTGAACTAAGAGCCTGCTTCAAAACTTCAGGATCAGCATCGTCAAGAATGATGAAGGCATCGTTACCTCCAAGTTCCATAGTAGATTTCTTCAGATTTTTACCCGCATTTTCTGCAACAGAAGAACCACCACGTTCTGAACCGGTTAGAGCTACTCCTTGAATTCTTGGATCTGCAATCATTTGGTCCAGCTGATCATAACTTGGATACATATTAATCAGACTGCCTTCGGGTGCTCCAGCCTGTTTAATAATTTTAGCAATCAAAGCTGCAGAGCCAGGAACATTGTGGGCGTGCTTCAGAATGATAGGATTACCAACAATAAAGTTAGGTGCAAATACTCTGATTACTTGATAAAGTGGGAAATTCCAAGGCTCACATGCCATTACCACACCTGTTGCCTGCTTTAAGTAATATGCATCACCTAATTGAGAATCAATTGGTTCAGGTTTCAGCAATTCGGGACCCTTGTCAGCAAAGTAATCACAAATAGAGGCGCAAAGATCAACTTCACCTTCAGATTCGCCAATCATTTTACCCATTTCACGGGTCATGATTTCGGCCATTTCTTTTTTATGCTCGCGCAAACCATCAGCAATTTTGTGCAATGTTGCTGTTCGAGTCTCAGGCCCTTCATGACGCCATTTTTGGTAAAGTGCGTTAGTTAAATTTAGTGCATCTTCTATTTGTTCAGCTGTCGGGTTGTCGTAGCTGGCAAAATTTTCATTAGTGTAAGGATTAATAGATTGATATTTAGCCATAATGTTATCTCCTTAAAAATATTTGTAGGATAAGCTTATCAATAAAATAAAACGTTTTCATCAATTATTATATCACATACAGAATATTTTACTAATAATTAGTAAGTAAATAATAAAAATTATTTTATTGCTTGCAAAAGATAATTTAATGAACAATCTAAATATTGATTAGCGTAAGACATCGCGTGTTTGGTGCCAGATATTATTTTTAAGTCAACCGCGTGATTATTTTGTGCTAAATAGCTAACAAAATCGAGTAAGTATGGGATAGGCGATAGCTCATCGGCAGAATTAATCATTAATAACTGGTGTAAATTGGTGTAATCATAAGATTTAGCATCCATCTTTTTTAATGTTTCTTCATTTTCTGAGCCTGCATAAGCCAAAGTAAAATATTTATAAAAAGCATTATTGATATCATGTAAATCAGATAAGCCCAGTTCTTTACGACCATCAACTGATGCTTTGACATCCTGATGGTCTTTCATCCAGGTTGAATAACTGACAGGAGCCGACCAAGTAACAGTAGGGAAGCCATATTTACCTGCAATATTAAGTGCCATTGTGCCGCCACTGCTGGCACCGATTTGGGTAATGTTGGGCTTTTTATTATTCACAAAGTCAGTTTTTAACAGCCATTCAACAAAATTAATGCTGTCTTGGTGCGCAATCGGAAAAAGATGTTGCGGTGCAAGGGAATAATTAGGTACAAAAACTGTAAAGCCTTGGTCAGCAATATTACTACATAAGGCTTTGAAGCTGCTTTTGTCGCCGCGAAACCAGCCACCGCCATGCCAAAACAACAATATATCATTCGAATTACTATTATCTGGATGATAAATATCTGTTTGCAATTTTCTTGGTTTATCATAAGTAACGTCAGTGATAATTTGGGTCATTAAGTTCTCCTCCAAAAATTATATTGTTAGTATCTATTATACTTTAACTGAAAGCTGTACTTGCTTTAAAACTAGCTTCCTTTTATTTTTAAAAGCAAAATATTTAATTTATTTAAATATTAGTATTTAATGAATTAAAAAGTAATCACGCTGCATATTTTTTGGTAAAATGAGGCTTAAATTGGAGGTAAGTTATGCATCTGTCTGCTAAAGCTAGTCGAAGATTAATCAATATTCTGACCGTTGTCAGTGGGATTATCATTATTCTTTTGTGTATTTATTGGTACAAAATGGGAATATTTACTAGTCAAGCTAAAATGAAAGCATATTTGGCTAATAAGAGAATAATCGGACCAATTATTTTTGTTTTAATCCAAATAATTCAGGTTGTTATTCCTATTATTCCTGGCGGGGTCTCACTTCTGGGAGGAGTTATCTTCTTTGGACCAGTAGCCGGATTTATTTATAACTACGTGGGAATCTGTGTTGGTTCGATTATTAACTTCTTTTTAGCGCGCTTTTATGGCAGACCGTTTATTCTCCATATTGTTTCTGAAAAAACTCTTGATAAATATATGAAGTGGACTAAAAATCAGCGTAAATTTAACTGGTTTTTTGCGATCTGTATTGTTGCACCAATGGCGCCAGATGATGTTCTCTGTCTTTTAGCTGGTTTAACCGATATGAAGTTCTGGACTTATTTTTGGATAATTATCTTAGGTAAGCCTTGGACTATTCTTGCTTATAGCTTCGCACTTGATTTCGGCATGGACTGGTTGCTCAAACTGGTTGGTCACTAATGGTCAGTCGCGTTTATTTACGGCCATTTAATCTAGCCGATGCACCAACTTTACTTAAATGGGGCCAAGATGAATATTATCAGCGTTTAGCCGGCTTTGGTCATTATCAAAATTTAGCAGAAGCTGAAGTTGCTGCAGGACAGTATGCTGCCAGAAAATATAGTTATGGCATTTGTTTGAGTAATTCGCAGCAGTTAATTGGCTTAGTTGAACTATATAATAGGGGAACTAACGAAGAAGAACTGCTGCATACTAAAGAAGTTGGCTTTTTGCTTGATAAAGATTTTTCTGGTCACGGGTATATGACGGAATCTTTAAAAATACTTTTTGACTATGCCTTCAAAAAGCTTGATCAGTCGGAAATTTGGGCTGGGACTTATCAAAATAATACCCGTTCACAAAATTTACTTGCTCGTTTAGGCTTTAAGCTGGTTTATTCGGTTGATATGAGTAAAGTAAGTAGTCTTTTTGAATATCAAGAGGATTTTTTCTTGTTGAAAAAATCAGGTTGGCTTGATCTTGAGCAAAAACTTAAATTTTGAAAGAAACCTTTTTACTAAAAAATTGTAAAAAACATTAAAACTTATTTGCTAAAAAATGCATAATAGCTTAAAATAATATCCAAACACGGAATCCTAAGACTGATTAAGAGAGTTCGCATAGTGGTGTAAGCGAATAGAAGTCGTTTCCAGATTCCATTTATGTGGGTAATTAATAGTTACACGGCACGCGGCATCGTTATCGCCGACTTAATGAAGTGCAGCTAAATTTAGCTGAAACTGGGTGGTACCGCGAAGCCATGTATAAGCCAATTCGTCCCAATTTGATGGGATGAGTTGGCTTTTTTTGTGGAGGTAAAAAGATGCTGGATATTAAGGTGATTCGCGAGAATCTTGATTGGGCCAAGGATAAACTTGGCAGACGTGGCGTTAAGCCGGAGGAATTGGATGAATTAGTCAAAATTGACGCTGATCGACGTGAAGAATTAAATCGTAGCGAGCAGTTAAAAGCAGAGCGCAATACGGTTTCAAAAGAAATTGCTGCAATAAAAAGAAATAAAGAAGATGCTTCTGCTGCAGTTCAAAAAATGCGTGAAGTTGGACAGGAAATTAAGGAACTTGATGATAAGGTTGCCAAATTAACTGAAAAGCAAAATTATATTTTGTTGCGGCTGCCTAACTTTCCTGATGATTCTGATCCAATCGGACCCGATGAAAGTTATAATGAAGAAGTTCGTAAATGGCATGAACCAACTAAACTAGCTTTCAAGCCTAAAGCACACTGGGAGATTGGTACAGATTTGGATATCCTGGATTGGGACAGAGGTGCCAAAGTTTCAGGTGCGCGTTTTGTCTATTATAAAGGTGCTGGTGCCTTGCTTGAACGAGCTGTTTTTAACTTTTTCCTTGATGAAAACACCAAGGAAGGATATACCGAAATAATTCCGCCATATCTAGTTAATGATGAGTCAATGCAAGGTACAGGACAATTCCCTAAGTTCCGTGAAGATGTTTATACCATCGTTGACAATGATAATCCGGACAAGCCCAGGGATTTAACTTTGATTCCTACTGCAGAAGTACCGCTTGTTAACTATTTCCGTGATGAAATTATTCATGGTGATAAGCTGCCGATCAATGTTACTGCATTATCTCCAGCATTTAGAAGTGAAGCTGGTTCAGCTGGACGTGATACTCGTGGCTTAATTAGGATGCACGAGTTTAGAAAAGTCGAAATGGTTAAGATTTGTAAGCAGGAAGATTCATGGGATGAATTAGAAAAACTGACTCATAATGCTGAACATTTACTGCAAAAACTAGATTTGCCATACCATGTAGTTGCTTTATCCACTGGGGATGCCAGTTTTACTAGTGCCAAGACTTATGATCTGGAAGTTTGGATGCCGGCTCAAGATAAATATCGTGAAATTTCTAGTTGTTCGAACTGTACTGACTTCCAGGCTCGTCGTGCACAAATTCGTTACCGTGACGAAGATGGCAAACTGCATTTAGCACATACTCTTAACGGCTCAGGTTTGGCTGTTGGCAGAACTGTTGCCGCAATTTTAGAAAACTATCAAAATGAAGATGGCACAGTCACTGTACCAGAAGTTTTGGTTCCTTATATGAACGGAATGACAAAAATTACTAAAGAAGAAACTCTAATTTAGAGAAACAATTATTTTTTGCGTGAGTTTAATAAACTTGCGCTTTTTTTGTAAAAAATTTTGCTGCAATACTTGTAAAAAATGATGAAATTACGAATAATTAGCAAATTGGTCTAGTCATAAAAGCGAAAAATTGCAGTATCAGATATTAGACAAAACTAATTTGATTGCGAATTTACTTAAATAACGAACAAAATGATTAATTTGACGAATGAAGAGAAAAAGAGTAAGGTATTACTTGTGTTTGAGCGAGTTACAGCAAATAACAAGTTCAAAACAAATCAAGCAAAAGCAGTTGACAAAAGTCAATTGTTTTAGTAAGATAATAAACGCTGTCCGGTAAGACGGCAAAATAAGTCAGAAAAAAGTGCTTGACAAAAGCAACTGAATCTGGCAAAATAAAAAAGCTGCTTTAAAGCAGCAGGTAGTACCTTGAAAACTGAACAATGTTTTCGCAAAAATGTGCGGGTTTAAAAGAACCCAAAACAAAAGAGCGAAGTCAATTTCGCAAGCAAATAAATCCGAGATGCGAATCTTGGAACGAATGAGCAAACATTCAAACAAACATTTAAAAAATGAGAGTTTGATCCTGGCTCAGGACGAACGCTGGCGGCGTGCCTAATACATGCAAGTCGAGCGAGCAATTTTGACAGAATACTTCGGTAGGAAGTCAGAAGCGCGAGCGGCGGATGGGTGAGTAACACGTGGGCAACCTGCCCTTTAGCTTGGGATACCACTTGGAAACAGGTGCTAATACCAAATAAGCAGCAAGAGCGCATGCTCAAGCTGAGAAAGGCGGCTTTCGAGCTGTCACTAAAGGATGGGCGCGGTGCATTAGCTAGTTGGTAAGGTAACGGCCTACCAAGGCGATGATGCATAGCCGAGTTGAGAGACTGACCGGCCACATTGGGACTGAGACACGGCTCAAACTCCTACGGGAGGCAGCAGTAGGGAATCTTCCACAATGGACGCAAGTCTGATGGAGCAACGCCGCGTGAGTGAAGAAGGTTTTCGGATCGTAAAGCTCTGTTGTTGGTGAAGAAGGACAAGGAAAGCAACTGATCTTTGTTTGACGGTAATCAACCAGAAAGTCACGGCTAACTACGTGCCAGCAGCCGCGGTAATACGTAGGTGGCAAGCGTTGTCCGGATTTATTGGGCGTAAAGCGAACGCAGGCGGGAAGATAAGTCAGCTGTGAAAGCCCCCAGCTTAACTGGGAACTGCAGCTGAAACTATGTTTCTTGAGTGCAGAAGAGGAGAGTGGAACTCCATGTGTAGCGGTGGAATGCGTAGATATATGGAAGAACACCAGTGGCGAAGGCGGCTCTCTGGTCTGTAACTGACGCTGAGGTTCGAAAGCATGGGTAGCGAACAGGATTAGATACCCTGGTAGTCCATGCCGTAAACGATGAGTGCTAAGTGTTGGGAGGTTTCCGCCTCTCAGTGCTGCAGCTAACGCATTAAGCACTCCGCCTGGGGAGTACGACCGCAAGGTTAAAACTCAAAGGAATTGACGAGGCGCACAAGCGGTGGAGCATGTGGTTTAATTCGAAGCAACGCGAAGAACCTTACCAGGTCTTGACATCTAGTGCCAGTCCTAGAGATAGGATGTTTCCTTCGGGAACACTAAGACAGGTGGTGCATGGCTGTCGTCAGCTCGTGTCGTGAGATGTTGGGTTAAGTCCCGCAACGAGCGCAACCCTTATTATTAGTTGCCAGCATTAAGTTGGGCACTCTAATGAGACTGCCGGTGACAAACCGGAGGAAGGTGGGGACGACGTCAAGTCATCATGCCCCTTATGACCTGGGCTACACACGTGCTACAATGGTTAGTACAACGAGCAGCGAACCTGCAAAGGCAAGCGAATCTCTGAAAGCTAATCTCAGTTCGGATTGCACTCTGCAACTCGAGTGCATGAAGCTGGAATCGCTAGTAATCGCGGATCAGCACGCCGCGGTGAATACGTTCCCAGGCCTTGTACACACCGCCCGTCACACCATGAGAGTCTGTAATGCCCAAAGCCGGTGGGATAACCTGCAAAGGAGTCAGCCGTCTAAGGCAGGACAGATGATTAGGGTGAAGTCGTAACAAGGTAGCCGTAGGAGAACCTGCGGCTGGATCACCTCCTTTCTAAGGAAAAGGGAGCCGAGACGGAGAGTAGAAATACTAAGAGAAGTCCGGCAAAGGCACATGAGTAGGGAAGACATTGTTTAGTTTTGAGGGTAGTACCTCAGAAAAAGGAAAAGATACGCTAGATACGGGCCTATAGCTCAGCTGGTTAGAGCGCACGCCTGATAAGCGTGAGGTCGATGGTTCAAGTCCATTTAGGCCCATAGGCAAGTATAAGAAAAGCAGCGTGTCTAGAAAAGACATTGGGGGCTTAGCTCAGTTGGGAGAGCACCTGCTTTGCAAGCAGGAGGTCATCGGTTCGAACCCGTTAGCCTCCATTGGATCTGAGACAGATCCAATGAGTTAGTACATTGAAAACTGAATATAATCCAAGAAAAACCGAGAAACAATCAAAAGAGAACAGATTGCTAAAGAGCGACCGA
Organism: Lactobacillus sp. IBH004; assembly: GCF_026185255.2. Lineage (NCBI taxonomy): Bacteria > Bacillati > Bacillota > Bacilli > Lactobacillales > Lactobacillaceae > Lactobacillus > Lactobacillus sp. IBH004. The sequence continues at coordinate 389,108 of NZ_CP110217.2, forward strand.
GAGAGTATCTTGAGTAAGGTCAAGTAAAGAAGGGCGCACGGTGAATGCCTAGGCACAATGAGGCGAAGAAGGACGTGACGAACCACGAAAGGCTTCGGGGAGCAGTAAGTACGCAAAGATCCGGAGATATCCGAATGGGGAACCCAATGCATGCAGATGCATTACCAGGTGGTGAATCAATAGCCACCTGGGGCAAGACGCAGTGAACTGAAACATCTAAGTAGCTGCAGGAAGAGAAAGAAAAATCGATTTCCCTAGTAGCGGCGAGCGAAGCGGAAAGAGCCCAAACCAGATGATTTATCATTTGGGGTTGTAGGACTGCGACAAGGCAGCGCAAAGGATAGCAGAATTACCTGGGAAGGTAAGCCAGAGAGGGTGAGAGCCCCGTAAGCGAAATCCCAAGCGCGCTGAGCAGGATCCTGAGTAGGTCGGGACACGAGGAATCCCGATTGAAGCAGCGAGGACCATCTCGCAAGGCTAAATACTACATTGTGACCGATAGTGAACCAGTACCGTGAGGGAAAGGTGAAAAGAACCCCGGGAGGGAGTGAAAGAGAACCTGAAACCGTGTGCCTACAAATAGTCAAAGCCCATTAAGGGGTAATGGCGTGCCTTTTGTAGAATGAACCGGCGAGTTACGTTAATTAGCGAGGTTAAGTCAGAAAAGACGGAGCCGGAGCGAAAGCGAGTCTGAAGAGGGCGCAGTAGTTAGTTGATGTAGACCCGAAACCAAGTGACCTACCCATGACCAGGTTGAAGGTGCGGTAAAGCGCACTGGAGGATCGAACCCACGTAAGTTAAAAATTGCGGGGATGAGTTGTGGGTAGCGGTGAAATTCCAAACGAACTTGGAGATAGCTGGTTCTCTCCGAAATAGCTTTAGGGCTAGCCTGGTGCTAGAAATGATCATGGAGGTAGAGCTCTGTTTGGACGAAGGCCGTCAGGGGTTACTGAATTCAGATAAACTGCGAATTCCAGCGATCAAGGCACTGGAGTCAGACTGCGAGTGATAAGATCCGTAGTCGAAAGGGAAACAGCCCAGATCACCAGTTAAGATCCCCAAATCTATGCTAAGTGGAAAAGGATGTGGAGTTGCGTAGACAACTAGGATGTTGGCTCAGAAGCAGCCATCATTAAAAGAGTGCGTAATAGCTCACTAGTCGAGTGACGCTGCGCCGAAAATTTACCGGGGCTAAGCATAGTACCGAAACTGTGGATGTGCAGTAATGCACGTGGTAGGAGAGCGTTCTAAATGCGGCGAAGTTTAACTGTGAAGATAAATGGAGCGTTTAGAAGTGAGAATGCCGGTATGAGTAGCGCAAGATAGGTGAGAATCCTATCCGCCGAAAGACTAAGGTTTCCTGGGGCAGGCTCGTCCGCCCAGGGTAAGTCGGGACCTAAGGCAAGGCCGAAAGGCGTAGTCGATGGAGAACAGGTAGAGATTCCTGTACTGCTTATCTTCGTTAACAGCGAAGGAGGGACGCAGGAGGCAAAGAACGCATGGCGCTGGAAGCCATGTTTAAGCGTCAAGTGTGGTAATGAGTCAAATGCTTATTACTGGTAAGCACAAGGCGTGATGAGGAGCGAAATTATAGTAGCGAAGGTTCAAGCGTCACACTGCCAAGAAAAGCTTCTAGTGAGAAGATAGGTACCCGTACCGCAAACCGACACAGGTAGTCGAGTGGAGAACACTCAGGTGAGCGAGAGAACTCTCGTTAAGGAACTCGGCAAAATCGCCCCGTAACTTCGGGAGAAGGGGTGCTGGTGTAAAAGCCAGCCGCAGTGAATAGGCTCAAACAACTGTTTATCAAAAACACAGGTCTCTGCCAAGTCGTAAGACGACGTATAGGGGCTGACACCTGCCCGGTGCTGGAAGGTTAAGGAGAGCTGTTAGCGCAAGCGAAGCAGCGAACTGAAGCCCCAGTAAACGGCGGCCGTAACTATAATCGATCCTAAGGTAGCGAAATTCCTTGTCGGGTAAGTTCCGACCTGCACGAAAGGTGTAATGATTTGGGCACTGTCTCAACGAGAGACTCGGTGAAATTATAATACCCGTGAAGATGCGGGTTACCCGCGACAGGACGGAAAGACCCCATGGAGCTTTACTGCAATTTGATATTGGGCAGCTGTTAAACATGTACAGGATAGGTAGGAGCCGGAGAAGATAGCACGCCAGTGTTATCAGAGGCAATGTTGGGATACTACCCTTGTTTGATGGCTGCTCTAACTAGAGCCTCTAAGCGAGGCATGGGACAGTGTCAGACGGGCAGTTTGACTGGGGCGGTCGCCTCCTAAAGTGTAACGGAGGCGCCCAAAGGTTCCCTCAGAATGGTTGGAAATCATTCACAGAGTGCAAAGGTATAAGGGAGCTTGACTGCGAGAGCGACAACTCGAGCAGGGACGAAAGTCGGGCTTAGTGATCTGGTGGTACCGCATGGAAGAGCCATCACTCAACGGATAAAAGCTACCCTGGGGATAACAGGCTTATCTCCCCAAGAGTTCACATCGACGGGGAGGTTTGGCACCTCGATGTCGGCTCGTCGCATCCTGGGGCTGAAGTCGATTCCAAGGGTTGGGCTGTTCGCCCATTAAAGCGGCACGCGAGCTGGGTTCAGAACGTCGTGAGACAGTTCGGTCCCTATCCGTCGTGGGCGTAGGAAATTTGCGAGGAGCTGTCCTTAGTACGAGAGGACTGGGATGGACATACCGCTGGTGTACCAGTTGTCTTGCCAAAGGCATCGCTGGGTAGCTAAGTATGGCCGGGATAAGCGCTGAAAGCATCTAAGTGCGAAGCCCCCTCAAGATGAGATTTCCCATACGCAAGTAGTAAGACACCTCAAAGACTAAGAGGTAGATAGGCTGGGAGTGGAAGAGCCGTGAGGCTTGGAGCGGACCAGTACTAATCAGTCGAGGACTTGACCAAAGCTTAAAGGCAATCAAGGTTTTTTTAGCGGATTATATTTAGTTTTGAGTGTAAAAGCTCACAAGGAAAAGTACGGTGGCAAGAGCAAGAAGGAAACACCTGTAACCATGCCGAACACAGCAGTTAAGCTTCTTCACGCCGAGAGTAGTTGGTGGGAGACTGCCTGCGAGGGTAGGACGCTGCCGTGCTTTTTAGTATTCCGGCTTAGCTCAGTTGGTAGAGCGCTTGACTGTTAATCAAGATGTCGTCAGTTCGAGTCTGACAGCCGAGAGAAGAGGACCTGGAAAGGTCCTCTTTTTTTGTGCCTAATTATTTTTAAGTGACGATGGCTATTATATTAGAAATACGTGAACTAATTTTTAAAGAATGTGACATCAAACCTTTTTAACGATAAAATAATATTGGATATGTTTTATCTAAAGGAGGAAATCTCATGGTAGGAATTGTTTTAGCCAGCCATGGTGGTTTTGCTGACGGTATTGCGGAATCTGCGCAGATGCTGTTTGGCGAACAAGATAATTTTGCTCATGTCATTTTGAAACCTGATGAAGGTCCAGATGATATTAGAGGCAAAATGGAAACGGCAATTGCTTCATTTGCAAATCAAGATGAAGTTTTGCTGATAGTTGATTTGTGGGGAGGTACGCCATTTAATCAAGCCAATGCACTGCTTGAAAAGCATCCTAAATGGGCTATTGTTACTGGTATGAACTTACCAATGGTTGTTGAAGCATTGACGCAGAGGATGACCAATCCTGATGCTACTGCTCATCAGATTGCGACTGCTATTGTTGATCCGGCAAAGGATGGTATTAAAACCAAGCCAGCGGACTTAATGCCACAGGAATCTGCAGCAGCTCAAAAACCGTCCCAACCTGCTAATTCAGCTAATAAGAAAACTATTCCTGAAGGTACAGTTGTTGGTGATGGTCAGATTAAGTTTGTCTTAGCGCGAATTGATTCACGTCTTTTGCATGGTCAGGTAGCAACGGGCTGGATACCGACTATGCACCCAGATCGTGTAATTGTAGTTTCCGATAGTGTAGCTAAAGACGAAATGCGTAAAAGCATGATTCGTGAAGCCGCTCCTGCAGGGGTCAAAGCACATACTGTTCCGTTGAAGAAGATGGTAGAGATTGCTAAAGATCCCCGTTTTGGCAATACACATGCCTTATTGCTTTTTGAAAACCCTGAAGATGTTTTAAAAGTAATCAAGGCAGGTGTTGACATTAAGACTGTTAATGTCGGTTCAATGTCTTACAAAGTCGGAGATGTCAATGCAAATAATGTATTGTCTATGAATCAAGAAGATGTTGATACTTTCCACGAACTTGAAAAACTGGGAGTCAAGTACGATGTGCGTAAAGTTCCAACAGATAAAGAAGGCAATATGGAAGCTATTTTAAATAAAGCTCAAAGTTTGCTTGACGAACAAAACAAGTAAGAGAATAGGAGTAAAAAATGAACGCTATTCAAATGATTTTAGTTGTCATAGTTGCCTTTCTTGCAGGTATGGAAGGCATCTTAGACCAATGGGAATTTCACCAACCATTAGTTGCTTGTACATTAATTGGTCTCGTAACTGGCAATCTGGTTTTAGGTGTTATCCTAGGTGGATATTTACAAATGATTGCCCTAGGCTGGGCTAACATTGGTGCTGCTGTTGCTCCTGATGCCGCCTTGGCTTCAGTAGCTTCCGCAATCATCCTGGTTCAAAGTGGTCAAGGAACAAAAGGAATTGGTATGGCTACTGGTATTGCCATGCCTTTGGCCGTTGCCGGACTCTTTTTAACTATGATCGTACGGACAATTTCTACTGGTATTGTTCACATTATGGATGCTGATGCTAAAAGGGGCGATTGGCGTAAAATTAATATGTGGCAATGGCTTGATGTTTGTCTACAAGGGTTGAGAATCGCTATTCCGGCTGCACTGCTGTTAGCTATTCCTGCTTCACAAGTTAGATACTGGCTGGGCTTAATGCCAGCATGGCTGAGCGATGGCATGTCAATTGGTGGTGCTATGGTTGTAGCTGTTGGTTACGCAATGGTTATCAACATGATGGCTAGTCGTGAAGTTTGGCCATTCTTTGCCATCGGTTTTGCTCTGGCAGCAATAAAAGATTTAACTTTGATTGCTTTAGGTGCTATTGGCTTAGCTTTAGCACTGATGTACTTATCTTTAGAGTCAAAAGGTGGCAATGGCGGTAGCTCAAATTCTGATAATGACGGTACCGGCGATCCACTCGGCGATATCATAGATGACTATTAGAGTGATATTTAAGAGGAGGATTTTATAATGGCTGATAAAAAAATAAAATTAACTAAAGCCGACCGCTTCAAAGTTATGTGGCACTCACAATTTTTGCAAGCTTCATGGAACTATGAAAGAATGCAGAACGGTGGTTATGCCTATTCACTTATTCCCGCTTTAAGGAAACTTTACCCTAAAAAGGATGATATGGCAGCTGCTTTGCAAAGACACCTGGTATTCTTTAACGTTCACCCTTATCTGGTATCACCAATTTTAGGTGTTACTTTAGCCTTAGAGGAAGACAAGGCTAATGGTGCTAAAGTTGAAGACGAAGCTATTCAAGGTGTTAAGGTCGGAATGATGGGACCTTTGGCTGGTGTTGGTGACCCTGTATTCTGGTACACGGTAAGACCAATAGTTGGTGCCTTAGGTGCTTCAATGGCTATTCAGGGTAACGTTTTAGGACCGATTTTGTTCTTCGTTATTTGGAATTTAATTAGATTGGCCTTTATGTGGTATACACAGGAATTTGGTTACAAGGCCGGTTCTGCTATTACCAGTGATATGTCTGGTGGTCTATTGCAAAAGGTAACTCGTGGCGCTTCCATGATGGGTATGTTTGTTTTAGGCTCCTTAATTGAACGCTGGGTTAACATTAAGTTCACTCCGATTGTTTCAAAGACACCAGTTCAAAAGGGTGGCTATATTGACTGGGGATCACTTCCTGCTGGTGCCAAAGGAATTCAGCAAGCTTTAATAGATCAAGCCAACGGCTTATCACTAACCAAGTTTAAAGTAACTACTTTGCAAAACAACTTGGATAGTTTAATTCCGGGATTAGCCGGACTGCTGCTTACTTTCCTTTGTATGTGGCTATTAAAGAAGAAAGTTTCACCAATTTTGATCATTATTGCCATCTTTATTGTCGGTGTCGTTTTGCACGTTCTGCATGTACTTTAAGCTAAAATGGTTGAATCAAAAAATACTAAAGTTGATTTAACGGCAAATGCAACTTGGTTTCGTGCGTTATCAACATACGGTAAAGTAATGGTTGGAGATAAGGCGTTTGAATTCTATAATGAGCGCAATATCTCTGATTATGTCCAAATTCCGTGGCAAGAGGTTACCTACGTGGTAGCGGATGTTTATTTTCATGGACGCTATATACCTCGTTTTGAAATTCGCACTCGTGCAAGTGGTAAGTTTATTTTTACTACGCGAGACAATAAGAAAACTTTACGTGCTATTCGTCAATATGTTCCCGCTGAACATATGCGACAAGCGCTGGGATTATGGCAAAAAATCAAAAGAAGAATAAGACATAATTAAAAAAGTTCCTAGACAAAATCAATTGTCTAGGAATTTTTTGTTAATTATTGGTTTTAATACTTATGTCTACCACAACACCGAATTCCGCAGAATTTTCCGCTTCAAAGCTGGCATTGCTATGCCTTCTTTTCTTTGTGCCAAACTTTAGATACGGTTGACAAAACTATAAAGATTAACAGAGCTGAAACCATTGATACTCTGTTTGCAGGTAAAATTAATAGTAAAACAATCATCAAAATAAAAAAGATCAGGGTAATGTAATCTAAAAAAGGAAACCCTGGCATTTTAAAATCGGTAAGTTTTTGTGCAGGTGTCTTTTTCCGGTAGGCAATATGAGTTAAAAGCATTAGACACCAAATAATTAAAAACATACTGGTAGAAGTAGAAGAAATAAAATTAAAGGCCTCATTGCCAATAATAATAATAACAAAAGGTGCTAAGGCCATTAGGCAAGCTGATAGAGTTAAAGCATTTTGTGGTAATTGTCTTCTTAAATGACCAAATGTCTGGTTAAATTTACCCTTACCGTTAAAAGTAACAGAAAATAATAATCGGCCTGCACTATACAAAATACTATTAGTTGAAGAAACGGCTGCTGAAATGACAACAAAGTTGATAATTGAACCAGCATTGCGAATACCAGTTGCTGCTAAAGTCTGCACAAATGGGCTAGAGTTAGTAGCCACCTTATCCCAAGGAATAACGACCAAAATGGCGATAATAGCGAGAACATAAAATAATATTATCCGCATTGGTACTTCGTTAATAGCCTTTTTAATCGTTACCTTAGGATTTTGGGCTTCGGCAGCAGTCAGTCCGACTAGTTCAACGCCAACAAAGCTAAAGATAACCATTTGAAAGCCAGAGAAAAAGCCGGTACTCCCTTTAGCAAAGAAGCCACCATGCGCAGACAAGTTAGCTAGAGTAACGGGACCAAAAGTGGTTTTGCCACCAGTTATTAACAAATAGGCTACTAAAATCACAAAAGCAATAACAGTCACAATTTTAATAATAGCAAAACTAAACTCCAAATTACCGAAAAGTCGGGCAGAAAGCAAATTAATAAATAGTAAAATTGCGATTGTGATCAAGCCAGGCACCCAGGTGGGCAAATGGGGAAACCAGTACTGGAAATATATACCTAGGGCTGTCATTTCTGCCATGCCTAACGTAACCCAACTAATCCAGTAAAGATAACCTGAGATAAAGCCAGTATTTTTACCTAAGTACTTTTCAATAAAATCAATATAGGTATGCTTGGATAAGTCTGAAACAATTAGCTCACCCAAAGCTCGCATTAGTAGAAATAAGAAAACACCAACGACGACATAAATCAGAATGACACTGGGACCGGCTCGTCTAATGCTATTACCTACACCTAGAAATAAACCAGTCCCAATTGTCCCACCTAGGGCAATCAATTGAATATGCGCGTTAGTCAAGGTTCGTTCGTAACCAGAACCGTTATTTTCCTCTTCTTCGCTCATTAAATCACTCCAAATACTTAAAAATTAGTTACATTATTAAATTATAGCATTATACATAAGCGTATGTTTTTAACCAAACTAAAATTTGAACAAATTGTAAATTTTGTTATGTTAAAAAGGGCTTTATTTGAAGACAAATTGTAGTATCATATATTTTATTAAAAATAAATTAAGGAGGAAGATTTAATGTTTACCATTGGCCAATTTACTGTTAATAACTTGGAGATTAGTTTGGTATTACCGGAAGTCAGTCATGCAGAAGCTTTATACGAAATTATTGTCCATGACCGTGATCAGCTGGCACATTTTTTACCTTGGGCCGGTAAGATAGCGAGTGTCAAAGATGAAGTTGATTTTATTAAGGCAATGCGAGTTGACACCGCTAATTATAAGAAACTGGTACTAGTTGTTCTTGTCAATGGCAAACCAGCGGGAATGGTTGACCTGCACAATATTAAGCTGAAAAATGAAAGCGGCGAAATAGGCTATTGGCTGGGACAAAAATATCAGGGTCAGGGAATTATGACTCAAGCTGTTAAAAAGCTAGTGGAAGTTTCGTTTAACCAGTTGGGCCTACATAGCATTAAATTACTGGCAGATCATAATAATAAACCTAGTAGAGCCATTGCGGAAAGACTGCATTTTGAACATGTGACCAGGCTCAAAGATGAAGTCAAGTACCACGGCAAGTTCTGTGATATGGAGTTATATATCACATTTAACCCTAAAAACTAATAAAAAAAATTGCTGGTAAGTTTTACCAGCAATTTTGTTATTTATCTGCATATCCTTGAGGATGATTTTGGTGCCATTTCCATGCACTGGTCATCATATCTTCAGCGTTCTCATGTTGCGGCTCCCAGCCTAAAATAGTTCTGGCCTTAGCTGAATCGGCAACTAAGCTGTCAGGATCACCTGCACGGCGTGGTCCCATAGTATATGGAATTTCAACATTGGTAACTTTACGAGCCGCTTGTAAGATTTCTAAATTGGAGTAGCCGTGAGCAGTCCCGAGGTTGAAAACATCAGATTTATTAGTTGTAACTAAGTGTTTTAATGCTAATAGGTGTGCGTCAATTAGATCTTCGATTTGAACGTAATCTCTGACATTAGTGCCATCTTTAGTGTCGTAGTCATTACCAAAAATAGTAAATTTACCATCGCCACTGACAGCACTTTTTAAAATATTAGGAATTAAATGCGTTTCCGGAGAGTGATCTTCTCCAATTGACCCATCACTTGCAGCACCAGCAACGTTGAAATAGCGCAGTGCAATTGATTTGATACCATCAGCTTTATCTGCCCAATGCATGATTTTTTCCATCATTACTTTGGTTTCACCATAAGGGCTAATCGGATTAAGAGGTGAATCTTCAGTAATTGGCAATTTCTTAGGGATGCCGTAAGTTGCGGCACTTGAAGAAAAGACGAGGTAATTGACACCGGCATCTTTCATGGCTTCTAGGAGTGCGATCATACCTGAAACGTTATTATCATAGTATTTTAGTGGGTTTTGTACAGATTCAGGCACTAAAGAATATGCAGCAAAGTGCATAACTGCCTCAATTTTTTCTTGACGCAATATTTGGCTAACTAAAAACTTGTTTTCAATATCTCCATGGTAAAACTTGGCTTTAGGGTTGACTGCTTTTCTGTGTCCAGTGTACAAAGCGTCTAGGACAACAACATCATTATTTTGTTCAATTAATTTTTTAACAGCTACCGAGCCAATATACCCGGCACCGCCGATAACTAAAACGCGCATAAATTCCTCCAATTATTATATGGTAATGATCTTCTGTCTAAATTTTAGCACAGTCTGTTAATTTAAAAGACAATTATTGACAGTAAAATCATTTTGCAATACAGTTACTTTTAGTAAGATAGTTAGAAAGAAGTATCAAAATGATTCATAATTCCACAATTAACCAGCAAATTAATCATCGCTCTATCAGAAAATTTAAAGATCAAACACTAAGTGCAGAACAATTAAATACTTTGTACACCGTTTTTCAACATACAGCGACCAGCATGTTTATGCAAAATGCGACAATGCTTCATATTACTGATGAAAGTAAAAGGGCAAAAATCAGGGAATTGTGCGGACAAAAATATGTTGGTGCTGAAGGAGATTTGTTTATCTTTGTAGTTGATTTATACCGCAACCAACAAATTCGCCGCCAATTAGGTAAAGATGACGGACGTGTTCATACCACTGACATTTTCTTTCAGGGGATGGATGACACATTACTTGCTTGGCAAAATGTGGCTAATGCTGTTGAAAGTATGGATCTAGGCTATGTGCCTCTTGGCACCATTAATGATCATCCGTTAAAAATGCTAGACGTATTAGACTTGCCTAAGCTGACATTTCCAGCGTTAGGGATGCAAGTGGGTATTCCTGATCAAGAGCCGCAATTGAAACCGCGCTTGCCACTAGCATTTACAACTTTTGAAAATGAGTATCCGCGTGATTTTAAAGTGGTAGACTTGAAAGACTATGACCAAGTCGTTACCACTTACTATGACTTGCGGGATGCTAATAGACGTATTGATTCTTTTACCAAGCAAATAACTGGTGACAAGTTAAACGATAAGAGAATTGATCGTGACGAGTTGCCAGAATTGTTGCACAAGCAAGAGCTTTGCCTAGATTGGAAATAAAATAAAAGTCGCGCATTCGATTGCACGACTTTTTTTGTTTTGGTATAATTTAAACGTTGTGAAAGTTGCTGATTTAGCTCAGTTGGTAGAGCGTTTCCCTCGTAAAGAAAAGGTCGCCAGTTCGATTCTGGCAATCAGCATTTTTAAATTTCAGATAGTTCAAAACCTTTCAAAGAAGTCCTAATGGGTGAGCGCTTGAAAGGTTTTTTATATTGCACCTGTATTAAATAGATTTGGATAATCAGGTAAAACTTCAGAATAAAAACAAAATATTTTTACAAATGTAGAAATTGTTGATTATCACTAATCGAGAGTTTAATAAAATGAGTAAAATTACGAAACCCACAATTGGAGAAATACTAAAAGAAGAAATTATGAAGCCGTTGCAAATTTCTGCATATAAACTAGTAAAATTAATAGGTGTGCCTACTTCAAGAATTCAAAACATATTGCATGATAGAATTGGAATAACAGTCGATACTTCTATTAGGTTAGGTAGAGTATTTGGCGTGAGTAACAAGTATTTTTTTAATTTACAGGAAGATATAGCTTTTCGTAATGCTAAGATAAAAAAGGGTAAAGAATACGATCAAATTAAAAAGTATCAATCTGTTTAGCTAAAGAAAACCATTTTTCATAATTTTTCGTAAACAGATTTATCAGTGTATTAATTGGCTTAAAAGTAAAAGATCATTCATGACCTAATTGAGGTTAAATGAATGATTTTTTTATTTAAAAATAGCGAATTTCACTAGGAAGGCAGTTAAATTTATTCTTAAACTTTTGGTAAAAGAAAGTTTTGTTTGAAATCCCTACCTTTTGAATAATATCAGAAATTGACAAATTAGTTGAATTAAGTAGGTTGTATGCATCTAGTAGCCGTTGTTCAGTTAGTGCATCTGAAAAAGATTTACCCACAGTTTTCTTAAATAAATTGCCTAAGTAAGAGCGACTATAACTGGTCTTTTTTGCAATATAAGATAGAGAAATGTTGGCACTGTTAGCAGATATTTCTTTTAAAATATACAGAATAATATCGGGAGTGTTTTCTTTTAAAATCTTGTCAGAATGGATGTTAGTATTTCTTGATAACAATATCAATAACGAATTGAGGTAACTGTCAATTAGCTTATCAGAAAAATCCTTGTCAAAGTAATATTCTTCAATTATTAAATTGGCTATTTGGCGAATTGATGATTCAGTATGCTTTTTTCTATAAACCATAAAATCATGAGAGTTGTCATTGGCCAAAATAAAGCTGGACAGAACATTCTTGGTCTTGCCAATGATTCTTAAATTTTCTAAAGAAAAACTAATATTATTTCTGAAAATAATATTTATCAAAATGTCATCTTTACCCAGAGTAGCAATTGAATGGGTAGTGCCGACACCTAATAATAAAATATCGCCTTGGTTTAAATAAATGGTATGACCATTCACTTTTTCCTTGGCACTTCCTGATACCATATAATTCATTTCCAAGAATGTATGGGTATGTTTAGGATAGGGCGCAAAGCGGTTGTGCTTACTGACATATATATTTTTACCTTTAAAAAATTCCTCGGTAAAAATAGGCACAAATTTTTTGTCTGAAGCATGTAGCAAGGTTTTATCGTTAAAGTCATTAATAAAAAGTTGTTCATTATATTGCTTTTTTTCCACCGGATTTAGTTCTTTTAGTTTGCTTAGTATTTCATTGTTCATCCATTTACGACCTCAAATATAACTACCTATCATATTGTTATTTGATATTATCTTCAGAATAGATAAGTTTATAAATAAATGTAATTAATACTTATGTTATGGTGCTATAAAACTAATAAATAAATAATTCAAATAAAAATCAACCTACCAATATGATACAATACACAACCTTATATGTCATTGTAAGCGGTGACATTTTAACGTATAAATATAACTGTAAGGTTTGAAAGTGAGGTGATTACAATTGACAAAGACCTATGTAGCGGTAGACATTGGTGCTTCAAGCGGCCGTCTGATGCTAAGTCAATTAAAAAATGGCAAGATGGTCTTAACAGAAATGCATCGTTTTAAAAATGGTTTTACCTTAAAAAACGGACATGACCGCTGGGATATTGACCATATTATCAAAGAGATTTTATTAGGTCTGCAAAAAATAAAAAGAGCTGGCTTTAGTAAAGTTTCTTTAGGAATTGATACTTGGGCAGTTGACTATGTTCTAGTAGGAAAAGATGGAAATAAGCTTGATGATCCGATTAGCTATCGTGATAAGAGAACCACGAATGCAATTAAGGAATTAACAGCTAAAGTATCTAAGGGACAGATTTATCAAAAGACAGGAATCCAATTTCTGGATTTCAATACTCTATACCAGTTGTTTGAGGAAAACAAAGAACTTCTGGCTCAAGCGGATAAGATCATGATGATTCCTGATTATATTGGATATGTTCTCACCGGGAAAGCAGTTTTAGAGACGACAAATGCTTCAACTACACAAATGTTGAGTCTCAGAGAAGGCTTGTTTGATCAGAATCTGCTAAAAGAAGTTAATGTGAGACAAGATCAATTTCCTAAATTAGTTGATGCTGGTACCCCGCTTGGTAAACTGAAGCGAGAAGAATTTCAAAGTTATGATTTGCCTGATACTGACGTGATTACAGTCGCAACCCATGATACAGCTTCGGCTGTAGTCGGCACTCCTGGAATAGGACATCATTGGGCATATATTTCTTCAGGTACGTGGTCACTTCTGGGAACAGAACTCAATGTTCCAGAAAATGGTCCAGATGCTTATAAAGAAAATTACACTAATGAATGGGGCGCTTATGGCACCTATAGATTTTTAAAGAATATCATGGGGCTGTGGATGGTTCAATGTGTAAAACGTGATTTTAATGATAAGTATTCCTTCAGTGAATTAGCGCAATTAGCAAGCAAAACTAAACCGTTTAGTCAATTTATCAATATTAACGATGAACGTTTTGTCAATCCCAAAAATATGATCCAAGAAATTCAAGCTTATTGTCAAGAAACAGGCCAAAGAGTTCCAAAAACACCTGGTGAAATAGCTATGGCGATTTACTCCAATTTAGCTTTATTTTATGCTTATGAAATTCAAAAATTAAATCATATTATAGGATACCAAATTGATACTTTGAATATTGTTGGTGGTGGATCAAACGTTGCCTTGCTAAATCAGTTGACGAGCACAATTGCTGGCATCGATGTTTACGCTGGACCAAGTGAAGCTACAGCAATCGGTAATTTAGCAGTTCAAATGATTACCAGAAACGATGTTGCAAATGTTTCAGCGGCGCGACAAATTATTAAAGATTCATTTGCAATTAAGCATTTTAAACCTGAACAAGGTAAGTATTTAGGAACCCTTGATGACTACATTAACTTTTTGCACACAGCTAACCGAGGTGGAGCAATATAAGAGTGGGCCCGGCTAAAGTAAAAAATAAAATCAGTGTCAGAATGCATCATAAAAATCATATGCAATTGTCCACGATACTTGAACGAAAATTTGTGCAGTAAGCAAACCTTACAGTAGACCTATGCATGCAAATTCAAGGGATAGTCTAGTTATTTATGTTTATAAGTATTTTTTAAATAAAAGGAGAATAACGATGGTTAGTGAAAAAGCAGTTGAAACAGCATATCAAGTTGCTAAAGAACGTTACGCAGAAGTCGGTGTTGATACAGAAAAGGTTTTAAAGAAGTTACAAAATATTCGTGTATCTCTTCCTTGCTGGCAAGGAGATGATATCCATGGCTTCTTAACACCAGATGCTGCTTTGTCTGGAGGAATTGGCGTATCGGGTAATTACCCTGGCATTGCAAGAACACCTGAAGAATTAACTAATGACTTGGATGAAGCCTTTAAGTTAATTCCTGCAAAGCAAAGATTGCAACTGCACCAAATTTACGCTGTGACTGATGGTAAAAAGAAGGATGTGTCTGAAGTTGGACCAGAAGACTTTAAGTTCTGGGTTGACTGGGCAAAGAAAAATGATATTTACCTTGATTTCAATCCGACATTTTTCTCAAGTCCTAAAGTAAAAGAAAATATGACTTTAGCAAGTCCTGAAAAAAGCGTTCGCGATTACTGGATTCAAGTTGGTAAAAATGCACGTGCAATTTCTAATTACTTTGGCGAAGAGCAAAAAGCACAATCGATCGACAACTTCTGGATTATGGATGGTATGAAGGATGAACCTATCAGTAGATTGGATCCACGTGAGCGTTTGATTGATTCATTAGATCAAATTAACGAAGAGAAATATGATGAAAAGAACACCATGGAATCATATGAAGGCAAATTGTTTGGTACCGGTGTTGAAAGTTACACAGTTGGTTCTCACCTCTTTTACAACAACTATGCTTTAACAAGAGGTAAAGATTGGTGTATGGATATTGGTCACTTCCATGAAGCTGAGGATCCTTCTGATTACCTGTCATCATTCTTGGCATTTGGCAAGGGCATGTTCTTACACTTATCTCGTCCGGTTCACTGGGACAGTGATCACGTACCTGCAATGAATGACATGTTAATTAAAATGATGCGGGCTTTGGTCAGAGATGATTTATTATCCAAGACAGTTATTGGCTTAGACTTCTTTGATGCCTCAATTAATCGCGTTTCTGCCTGGGTGATTGGTACTCGTTCAGCACAAAAAGCTCTGCTTTTGGCATTGCTGGCTCCAATCGACCAATTAAAAGATGCAGAAAATCACTATGACTATACCCTACGCTTAGCAGAAACTGAAGAATTAAAGTCATTCCCATTTGGTGCTGTATGGGATGAATTCTGCTTAAGAAATAATGTTCCCGTAGGGATGGATTGGTATCAAGAACTTAAGGATTATGAAAAGAACGTTCAATTTAAGAGAAATTAATAAGAAAGTTTCTGGAGATTAAATAATGGCTAAGTTTATCAATTCAACATTTGTTAAAGATATGTGTAATATCACTCGTCAAAGCTATGACAATGGTTGGGATGAGCGCAATGGCGGCAATATGAGTATCCGCATTATTCCTGAAGAACTAAAGGAATATGAAGACGTTAAAGAAGTAAAAAGAGTTTTTGATCTTGGCTTTGACGCTAGTTGTTTGAAGGGGCAGTATTTTCTAGTCACAGGCACAGGACGCTATTTTAGGAATGTTTTCCAAAATACCGAAAAAGATTTGGGTTTAGTTCGTATTAGTGCTGATGGCCAAAAAGGTGAAATTGTTTGGGGTTACACTGATGGCGCTTTGCCCACAAGTGAATTTCCAACTCACTTAATGAATCACTATGCTCGTTTAAAGCTCGATCCCAGGCAAAGAGTAGTTATGCACTGCCACCTAACCAACTTGATTGCAATGTCATTCACTCAGCCACTTGATGAAAAGTATTTCAGTAAAACTATTTGGAAGATGCAAGCTGAATCAATGCCAGTTTTGCCAGAGGGGATAGGAATTATTCCTTACGAAACACCTGGTACTACAGTTATTGGTGAGCACACAGCAGCTAAAGTTGCGGATGGCTTTAGAGTTGTTATGTGGCCACACCATGGCATATTTGCAGTGGGTGACACACCGGATGAATGCTTCGGTTTAATTGAAACTGTTGAAAAAGCGGCTACTATCTTTACAGCGATTCAAGCGCAGGGTGGTAACAGGTTAGACGAAATAACTGATAAGCAATTGGTGGAAATTGCCAAGTATTTCCATGTTACACCCAGGGAAGGGTTTTTAGATTAAGAGCAAAATGAGTTGAATATAAAAGAAAGTCGGAGTTAGTTAGCTTCGACTTTCTTTGTGTAAGGGAGATAACAATTATGAGTATGCCAATATTAGTTATTTTTTTAATTTTGATGGGTATCATTTCAGGCATTATTTCTGCCGTTGCCAGCATGGCATCTTTGGTATCTTATCCAGCCTTATTAATAGCGGGTTGCTCACCGATTGCAGCGAATATCACCAATACAGCTGCCTTAATTTTTACGGGGCCTGGCGTACTTTTAGCTTCTGCTAAAAAAATGAAAGGCCATTGGCAAGAGTTCAGCTTCTACTGTCTTTTCTTGTTATCTGGCGCGGTGGGAGGAGGACTGCTTTTAATCTCTTTTCCTGGAAAAGTCTTTGAAAAAATAGTCCCTTTCCTTGTTCTTTTATCTGCGGTTGGTTTAATAATGACAAGTGGCAAAAAAAGTAGTGAGAATCAACCAAGAAAAAGAACTAAAGGAAAAATTTTGGGGGCTTATATTGGTTTATTTCTAGGAGGGGTTTACTCTGGTTATTTTGGTGCTGCTGCTGGTGTAATTCATTTGATTTGCATTAATTATCTATCTGATGATGAGTTTTATACTATTAATGCTATGAAAGATCTTGTAGGTGCTTTAGCAAATTTGGTAGCCTTAATTGTTTTTATTTTTGGTGCTCATGTTAACTGGATGATGGCTATATTGCTAGCAATTGGCTTATTTATCGGTGGCTATTTAGGACAATATAGTATTAAGTTCCTATCTTTAAAGATTGTATCTTGGATTACCTTTGCTTTTTCAATTGTTTTAGCAGGTTGGTTATTTTATACTGCTTATTTTGCCTAATATGAAATTTTTCCACTTAAGGACTTATAAAAACAGTGAGTTAAGTACGAATTTGGATACTTAATTCACTGTTTTAATTTAAAAAAGTTCATAGTTTATTTAACTGTTTTGCGAAATTGGTCGGGAGTAACATTATTCTGCTTTTCAAATGTTTTAAAAAAATAGCTAACACTTTTATAGCCCACCAGCCTTGAAATTTCTTCAACTGAATAATTAGTTTCTGATAAGTACTTTTTAGCTTGTTTCATCTTTTCTTGCATAATAATTTCTTTAATAGTCAGTGTAGTATGTTTTTTAACGTATCGTGATAAGTAAGCCGTACTATAACCAAAATTTTGGGCTAATTGTTGGACAGTGATAGTTTGAACGTTATCTTTTATTGCTGATATGACGTTTAAACTTAGGCTATCGATTCCAGTGTAAGAATAATAATTTTCATGGCTCAATTGGTCAAAAAAGATGAGCAATAACCCCAGCATTGCGTAATTATAATGATAATTATTGGTAACATATTCAGATAAAATTCCGTTAATTATAGGTAAATATCTAGATAAGCTGGTAGGGGAAAAATAGAGGTAACTGTTATTACCTTTATCACAAAGAAAATTACATAAATAATTGTCTTGCTGTAAAAATTCAGCAAAAACACCACCTGCAAAAATTTCCGGTTTAATGCAAATATTGATTACTTGTGCCTTAGGATCTTTGACCTTTAATGAGTGTGCACTATGTAAATTCATTAATAACAACGAATCAGGAAGTAGGTAGATATCTTTATTATTAATATTGCTAATAGCAATGCCGTTAGTAATAAAAACAAATTCATAAAAATCATGTTTATGAAAGGGTACAGGAATATCTAAATCGTGGCTTACCACAAAGATTTTTTCAGAATTTGGTATATTGCTTGAACGAACCAAATTTGGAATTTTAAAAAAATCATTTCTTGAAAGCTTAGGCAATTTATTAGAATCAATCAATTTCATTTTTGGCAATCCTCAATGTCATAAAAACACACAAACTTATCATAGCACAGTATTGTAAGCACTTACAATAAACTGCTAATATGACTATGAAAAAAAGATAGGCCTATCATTGAAAGTTATTATGTAAGAGGTATTCGTTATGAATAAAACAAAAATGAAAATAAGTATTCTAAGTATGAGCTTACTAACAATGAGCTTCTTAGTAATCACTAATGCATTTGGGGCGATGACAAAGTCTTTTCCAGATGTTCCTGTCGCTAAAATTCAAATGATAGGAACAGTTCCTTCTTTAGGAACACTAATTGCCACAGTGGTAGTGGGAACTTTGGCCGTTAAATATTCAAAAAAATTGTTATCGTTAATTGGTTTGGGAATAGCTACGTTGGGCGGTTTATTACCGCTATTAGTTCATAGCAGCATTGATGTTTTAATCGGATGTGCTTTTATCCTGGGATTTGGCTTAGGCTTTGTTAACACCTTAATTCCTATGCTCATTTCAATCTTTTTTGAAGGAGAAGAAAGAAATGCAATGATGGGTAAGAATACAGCGATGAAT
Source organism: Lactobacillus sp. IBH004 (assembly GCF_026185255.2). Lineage (NCBI taxonomy): Bacteria > Bacillati > Bacillota > Bacilli > Lactobacillales > Lactobacillaceae > Lactobacillus > Lactobacillus sp. IBH004. Next base: position 407,880 of record NZ_CP110217.2, read on the forward strand.
AGTTTAGGCTCTATTTTAATGATGCTTGGCGGTGGACTTTTAGGAGCTAAGAATTGGGTTAATTCTTATTGGGTATTTCTTTTAGGGATACTTGTTTTTCTCCTAGTACTGTTTGCCTTACCGAATGATAAAGTAGACCGTAGTGAAAAGAATGCTAGCGGCAATATTTTTGGGATTTTAAAACATTTAAATGGATATGTCTGGCTGATAGGATTTGTTACTCTTCTAATGGGGATACTTTACACAATCTATCCGACTAACCTGTCAATTATTATTGGACAAAAAGAACTAGGTAGTACTAGTATTACGGGTATTATCAATGCTGTCGGCACAGCGGGCGGTTTTATTGCCGGCTTTAGCTTAAAGTATCTGAACAAAGTATTTAAGGACAAAATAATTGCTGGTGGTTACATTACTTTGGGAGTTACTTTCTTACTGGGAAGAATTGCCAATAACCTTATTTTAATTGGTATTGGCGGTGTCCTTTCAGGTTTTGCCATGTCTATGATTATGTCCACAATTCCGTTTTATATGTCTGTCCTTTCACATAAATATGAATTAGCAGTATCAATGATGCTTTTCCAATTTATGAATTCCATAGGAGGTTTTATTAGTCCTGTATTACTAAATTTACTTCACATTAAAGTTGGTGAAAGTTCCTTTACTTTTGGGTGTGTAAGTTGCTTTGTAATTGGTATTATTTGTATTTTGACAAATCTTGGTAAAAAAGTTTTGTCTAATTCTGTCAAAGAGGGATAGTAGAAATGATTAAAAATAGTGAAGATAAATGGTTAGGAAAATGGATAAGTTCAGATTTTGCTGAGGTTAGTAAAGAACCGGAGTTTTCTTTAGCTGACATGTTTGGTGGCAAAAAGGCACCAGTTCCCAAGCCTGTTGCTGAACGATTACATGCGCCAATAGTTTTTAAGAAAATTTTTAATGTAGCTAAAACTATTAATTCTGCCAAACTAGCAATTACTGCACAAGGCTTGTATCAAGCATATTTAAATGGTCAGAAGATTGGTGATGCCATCTTTACGCCAGATTATACGCAATACCAAGAATATTTACTATATCAAACTTATGACATAAAAGATCTATTAGTCAGTGGACAAAATGTGTTGACAATAGTTGTAGCAGATGGTTGGTATGCCGGCAGAATCGCTGTTTCAGGAGAAAGTTGTCAGTTTGGTGATCGGTTAGCTTTACTAGCTGACTTAACTGTTGAATATGAAGATCACAGCTTTTTAAAAATTGGTACGGATAAGTCTTTTACTGTTGGTACCGGCAAGTGGCGTTATGCAGATGTCGTTATCGGTGAAAAGCAAGATCTGCGCATTAAAAATGAGTTAGCTACTAATACTCCTTTTGCTAAAAGAGCAGAAGTGATCGATGCAGATTATGAGCGCTTAGCCCCACAATTTGGTCCGCTAGTAAAACGAATGCAAACTTTAACAGCAAAAAAGATTTGGCAAGAAGAAAACAAGTTAGTAGTTGATTTCGGTCAAGTTATAACGGGACGAATTCGGCTAACAGCTACTTTTAAAAAGGATGTTGATATTAAGATTGAACATACTGAAGCTTTGGATCAAGATGGTCATTTCTTCAAAAATATCATTGGTCGTAATAAGGATCAGGAAGATCATGTGATTGGTGCTGGGAAGTTGGCAACTTTCGAGCCTGACTTTACGTATCATGGCTTCAGATATATTAGGATCACTGGCCTTGAGCAAGCAGATATTCAAGATTTGACTGCGATAGTTATTTTTAGTGATATGAAAAGAACTGGTGAGATAAGTACTTCTAACCGGCAAATAAATCGTTTACTACAAAACATTAAATGGAGTCAACAGGGAAACATGTTGTCTATTCCAACTGATTGCCCGCAGCGTGAACGTGCTGGTTGGACCGGGGATATGCAAGTTTTTGCACCAGCTGCTACTTTTTACTACAACGCAGAAAATTTGATTCGTCGCTGGCTAAAAAATGTGCGAATTGATCAGCAAAAGGATGGGGAAATTATTGACTACTCACCAGCTCCTGCCAGCTTTTATCAAAGCACGTTAGATTTTAAAGGCAGCTTAAGTTCAGCTGGTTGGGGCGATGCAATTATAATGGTCCCATGGACTTTATATCAAAGATATGGTCATAAAGAGATTTTGACCGAAAATTATGCTGCGATGAAGAAGTGGCATAATTATAGTGTCAAAAGTGCTGCCGGTGATAAGAGTGGCAATGATCGCTACATTTGGGATACTACATTTCATTATGGTGACTGGATGCTTCCAAGCATGATGATTGGAGATCCTAATCCAATGAAATCTGCTGCAGCAACTAAAGATGTGGTTGCTACTGCTTTTCTAGCTCATTCTTCTGACCTTCTAGCTAAAATAAGTAATGTTTTAGGTGAAAATGGTGACGAATATATTGCCTATTCTAATAAAGTTAAGCAAGCCTTTACTGAAAAATTTGTCAAAGACGGGAAATTAACCAGCGACTATCAGGGATGTTATGTTCTGGCCTTAGCATTTGATATGATTAGTGATACTAATACGAGAAAGAAATTACTAAGTAGATTAGTGGCATTAATTCATAATAATCATGACTGCCTGGATACAGGGTTTTTATCTGTTCCTTATTTGCTGGATGTATTAGTTGATAATGGAGAAACTGATTTGGCCAGAAAGGTCTTTCTCCAGAATAAATGTCCGTCTTGGTTATATGAAGTTTACCATGGTGCAACAACTATTTGGGAATCATGGGCAGGAATTCAACCAGATGGTAAAACAGGAACATTTTCGTTCAATCACTATGCGATGGGGTGTGTTCTTGACTGGTTTATTAGAAAAGTTGTTGGTTTAAATGAGATTAAGCCCGGATTTAAGGAAGTAGAAATTAAGCCTCAGATAAAAGGTATTGTTGATGACTTCCAAATGAAATACTTGAGTGAAAATGGCTTGTTTACAATAAAATTACTGAATGGAAAATATGAATTTACTATTCCTGAGGGTTGTCAAGCTATAGTATATCTTCCGGATCCTGCTGGCTTTTTAGAGAAATACCCCGAAGCAAAAACTCAAAATACCAGAATTAGTGTAAAACCGGGTACTTATCAATGGGAATATTAATATAAAAATAAAGGATTGGTCCAAAATGGTGGGTTAATCCTTTATTTTATGTAATTTTTTAAAAAGGTTAGTATGTTTACGAACATATGTACTATAATTTGCTTATATAATTTTGTAACTTAATAGGTAGCTGGCATTTATGAAACAAAAACAAACTTTTTCAGATAAAGTTTTTCAATTTGATCAAGAATTAGGTAATGTAAAAATTGATTTACCCGCTCCATATAAAATAATTAATCCTTATAGTGGCAGCAATAAAAAACAAGTTTTACAAATGGTTCAAATTTTCTATCACAAATATTTCAATGACACTAACAAGCGCCGCTTAATATTAGGCAGCTCACCTGCAAGAAGAGGTTCTGCAATAACAGGAGTTCCCTTTGAAGATGCTTCAAATCTCCAGAAAGAAACAGGAATTGCAATAGCAAATTTTCATGTCAGTAATGCATCTTCTAATTTTTTAAATAAAGTCATAGATAAATATGGTGGAAGGAACAAATTTTATCGAGATTTTTACCTCAATTTTGTTTGTCCTTTAGGCATTTGCAAGACTAATTCTAAGGGTAACCAAGTAAACTGCAATTATTATGAAAATAAGCGAGTTGAAGAAATGTTAACTCCTTTTATGATTTCTGCACTTAAAACGCAAATTAACTTTGGAATTGATACTTCTGTTTGTTACTGCATCGGGAGTGGTCAAAATTATCAAGAATTAAGCAAAATTAATAAGAAATTGCATTTGTTTCAAAAAATAATTCCACTTGAACATCCGCGTTTTGTTACACAATATCATCCTGGGGATGAAGAGAAATATTTGCATAAGTATCTCAATGCTTTGACGTATAAATAGTAATCATTAGTTTTTAAAGATAAGTGAGGTTAATAGTATATGCCCGATGTAATCCTTGAAAAAGTTAGAGTAATTTATCAAATGTACCAAAATGGTGATTTAGGTGATACTACTTTACCTGAAGATAGTAATCCGCACCTAGATCCAAGCACTAATGAAAATGCACTTTATTTTACGTTGCCAATGGCTTTAAATTATCAGAGAAATTCATATACTTTGTGGGAAAATGCCTTGAAGACGTATAAAGATCCCGAAACTAGTTTTGTTTTTATACCGGCAAAAGTTATTACTGCTGGGTATGAATCAGTGCAAAAAGCTTTGACTAAGTATCGGCTTGCTTTGCAAAAGAATAAGCAAACAGACATTTGGCTTAAATTATGTCAGACGTTTATAGAGTTTTCTGATGGAAGTGTTATTAAATTCGCTAACAACTTGGATAATGATGTGAATAAAATAAGGCATTTTATGCAGAAAGAAGCCAAGAAAAAGTTCCCGTATTTGTCTGGTAATAAGCTTTGTAACTATTGGTTGTATGTTCTCAGTAAATACACTGCTATTCCTTTGAAAAATACTAATAATATTTATATTGCTGCAGACAGGCATGTAATCAGAGCAAGTTATAAATTAGGCTTAATTACTAAAGAACAAATGGAAAGTTCTAAAGTGCAAACCTCTGTGATTAGTGCTTGGGCAAAAGAACTGCAGGGCACTGAATTTGTGCCAACAAACCTGCAAAATCCATTATGGTTGTGGAGCAGGAATGATTTTAAAGATTTGGATTAATGTGATGAATAATTAAAAAGAAAGAAAATAAATGATTTTAGATTGAATGAAACGGCAGGAGAAATTTACACTAATAGACAAAAGGATAGCAAACTTTTTCTTAAAAGATGATAATGGCAATACAGAAAAAGCGCTTGCTTTGTTTAAAGTGAGATGCTATACTTAACTATACATTAATGGTGGGATGGTAATTGTCTCTGACAAGCTAAACCCGTTTACAAACATGAGTAGAATCTACTCTTGTTTGTGAACGGATTTTTTGTTTTAAAAATCTAATTTGTGATTCATAGTTAAAATCTAGTGAATAAAGATTATTGGCAACTATCAAAATTAACTTTTGAATGGTATGAGACATTATGGAAGGGAGCAAAAAGGAGTGATTATTTATAAAGTTTTAAATAATAATGCAGTAATTGTCCAGAATGAAAAAGGTGTTGAAGAAGTTATTTGTGGAAAAGGTATTGCTTATAAGAAAAAAGCGGGATACTTCTTACCGGATAATGGAAATTACCAAATTTTCGTAATGCATAGTAAAGATTTAAGTCATAAATTGCAACAATTAATTGAAGAAATTCCTTTAGAACAATTAACACTTTCATCTAAAATCATCGACTATGCAAAATTGCATTTAGGTAAGCCGTTAAACGAAAGTATTTACATTTCTTTATCTGATCATATTCATACATCAATTATACGTTATAAGGAAGGTATATCCTTAAAAAATGTTATTTTTTTAGACATTAAACATTTTTATCCTGATGAGTTTCGTATAGGCGAGAAAGCATTAGAAATGATAAATAAAAAACTTGGTATTAGTTTGCCAGAAGATGAAGCGGGATTTTTAGCTATTCATTTTATTAATGCGGAAATGGATGAAAATTTCGATAATACTCTTGAAATTATTCATTTAATTCAAGACATTTCATCGATTGTCAAATACGTTTTTAGTATCGAGTTTGATGAAGACGATGTTTATTATTATAGGTTTATTACGCATCTTAAGTTTTTTGCCCAACGAGTAATTTCAAAAAAAACATATCAAGAAAGTGATGATGAATTATTAGAGATTGTTCAAAAAAAATATCCAGCAGCTTTTAGTTGTGTTGAAAAAATTGACGATTATTTACAAAAAAAATATGCTTATCAAGTTCCTTGTGAAGAACAAGCTTATTTGACAATTCATATTCAACGTGTTGTCTATAAAACGAAGCAATATTAAAACATTTTAAAGATAGATAGAGAGACAGCATAAAAATTTGGATGGTAACATTAAGTTGGCCAAACCTTCAATTTAATAAAATAAAAAAGAAGGTAAAAAGCAATGAGAAAATATGAAGAATTAGCAGCAAATATCATTAAATATGTTGGAGGAAAGGAAAATATTAATAGCTTAACCCACTGTGTTACACGTTTACGTTTTCAACTAAAAGATGAGCAAAAAGCTAATGATAATCAAATTAAAAGTCTTGATGGTGTAATAACATTGATGAAAAGTGCCGGACAATACCAAGTAGTTATTGGTAATCAGGTACCTGATGTATATAAAGAAGTGGTGCGGCAAGCTGGACTTTCTGATGTTGCAGCAGAACATATAGAAAAGAAGAAAATGGGTATTGCGGCGAGTTTTATGGACTTTGTCACTGGTTTGATGACACCTATTTTAGCTGTCATGACAGCTTGCGGAATGATTAAAGGTATTATGTCCATTGTGCAAGCATTTGGATTGATTTCACAAAAAAGTGATTTGTATACCTTATTAAATGCAGTAGGCGACTCGCTGTTTTATTTCTTTCCTGTATTTCTTGGATATACTACAGCTAAGAAAATGAAAATTGATCCTTTTGTTGGAGCAGCAATTGGAGCTGGACTTATGTATCCTACATTGCAAGGTGTTAACTTGAATATTTTAGGTATAAAAATTAATGTAACATATTCGAGTACTGTAATACCGGTGGTTTTGACAACGGTTGCTGCTTCCTTTTTATTTAAATGGTTACAAAGCTTTATACCTGAAGTCATTAGAACATTTTTTGTACCAATGATTACCTTAATGGTTTCTATTCCTGCTGGATTTTTATTAATCGGACCTTTTGCAAATATGTTATCTAATACCTTAGCCAACTGGATTATGGCTATTTATAAATTAAGTCCTTTAATAGCTGGAATAGTTATAGGTGCTGGCTGGGAAATTATGGTACTATTTGGCATTCATATGGGACTCATAGCTGTAGCACTGGTTCAATTTGCTGCTGGTCAACCAACTCCTGTTTTTTCATTAGCTGGTTCCGCTTCTTTTGCACAAACTGCCACAGTATTTGCTATTTGGTTAAAGACAAAGAATAAAAAATTAAAAGAGATCGCATTACCTGCTTGGATATCTGGTATTTTTGGCGTTACTGAACCAGCAATTTATGGCGTAACCTTACCACGAATAAAATACTTTGTTATAAGCTGTATTGGTGCCGGACTAGGTGGTGCTTACGCAGGACTTTCTGGGCTTTTGGCTTATCAAATGGGTGGAATGGGAATTTTTTCATACCCAATGTTTTATGGTGGACACATGAATGTTGTACAAGCAACGCTACATTTTTCGATTTCAATCTTAATAGCAATGGCTTTTTCCTTTATTGCTACAATAACGCTATTTAAAGATAACAAGTCTATAAAACCTTTAAAAAATAAAAATTATTCTTCCGTACCGACCGAAGAAAAAATCTTGACACCTGTTAGAGGACATGTTGTTCCTTTGAGTCAAGTTGATGATGAGGCTTTTTCATTAGGTGTTCTGGGTAAAGGAGTGGCAATTGATCCATCGGAAGGTAAGGTTTATGCACCGGTAACTGGTACTGTAACGACTCTTTTTCCGACGTTACATGCCATTGGATTAACTTCTGATAAAGGTGTTCAAATATTAATTCATATCGGTATGAACACAGTCAATTTAAATGGTAAAGGATTTACTGCACATGTGAAGCAAGGAGACAGAGTTAACCAAGGACAATTATTGATGGATTTTGATATGGCAACAATTAAAGCAGCGGGATATTCTCTTCTTACGCCAGTGATTGTCACTAATAGTAAAGATTTGAAAAAAATTGAAGAGACTAAAAAAAGTCAAGTTGCAAAAGATGAAGAACTGATACGGGCAGTTTATTAGTGAAAGGATAGTATAAATATGAGTTTTCCAACTAATTTTTTATGGGGCGGCGCAACGGCTGCTAATCAACTAGAGGGAGCTTGGAATATTGATGGAAAAGGAGATAGTATTTGTGATCATGTTCGAAGCGGTAGCAGAAAAAAAGCTCGGATTTTTGATGATGTGATTGATTCCCATTACTATTATCCTAGTCATGATGGAATAGATTTTTATCATCACTTTAAAGAAGATATTGCATTATTTGCAGAAATGGGATTCAAGGTCTTCCGTCTTAGTATAGCTTGGTCACGAATTTTTCCTCAAGGTGATGAGGTTGAGCCAAACGAAGCTGGATTGCAATTTTATGATGAAGTATTTGATGAACTTGCTAAATACGATATAGAGCCATTAGTAACACTCAGTCATTTTGAAATGCCATATGGGCTAGCAAAAAAATATGGAGGATTCAGAAACAAGAAAACTATTGAATGTTTCGTTCATTATGCAGAAACAGTCTTTGCTCGCTATAAAGATAAAGTTCACTATTGGATTACTTTTAACGAAATAAATTTTGGTACCTTGTCTCATGGAAAAAAGGCGGTCTTAGGTATTTTAGACGATTCTGTGGATGAAGAAACTTGTTTTCAAGCACTACATAATGTCTTTTTAGCAAGTGCAGAAGCGGTAAATATTGGTCATCAAATTAATCCAACATTCAAAATAGGTTGTATGATCGCATATATTACAATGTATCCATTAACTTCTAAGCCAAATGATGTAATAGAATGTCAATCAGTTAACCGAATGATTAATTTATTTTGCGGAGATGTTCAAGTTAAAGGGAAATATCCCTATTATATGGAAAACTACTTTCATAAAAAAAACATTAATTTGGTAATTAGTCCAAAAGACCGAGACATTTTGAAAAGGGGTACAGTAGATTTTTATACTTTTTCTTATTATATGAGCACTTGTATTACAGCAGCTAAAGAAAATACCACTACTACAGCTGGAGGAAATTTATTTGGAGGAGTCAAAAACCCATACCTAGAGACGAGTGATTGGGGTTGGCAAATTGATCCAGTTGGCTTACGGTTTACTTTAAATGAAATATATGATCGTTATCAAATTCCAATAATGATTGTAGAAAACGGATTAGGTGCTGAAGATAAGGTGGAAAAATCTGGAAAAATTCATGATAGTTACCGAATACATTATTTGCAACAACATATTCTAGAAATGAGTAAGGCAATTGACGATGGTGTTAATTTAATAGGCTATACTCCTTGGGGATGTATTGACTTAATTTCAGGTAGTACTGGTGAAATGCTGAAACGCTATGGCTTTATTTATGTAGACAAAGATGATGATGGAAAAGGGTCATTAAAACGTTTTAAAAAGGACAGTTTCCAATGGTATAAAAAAGTAATTTCTACCAATGGTAAAAACATATAGTTAATTTTGATTTTATACTAATATGATATTACAAAGGCTTTTATGAAATACAAAATAAAATAAGATATTATACCTGATTTATAAATCGGGGAAAGACGGTAAAAATTATCCTCCAGACTGAACAATGGCTCAACTGGAGGATTTTATTATAAAAATATAGTCACTTTAAAGTTAAATAGAAATTTGTATTTGTGATGATACCTTAAAGAAGTAGTCTATTATCTTTACTAGGTACTTTTTAATAATTACGCATAGTAGTCAATAATTGCTTTCAATATTTTCGCAGCGTCAGGATTGCCAGTGCCTTCTGCATAATATTTGTTAAAGCGTGTGTCGCAGACATACATTCGAGCAAGATTCTTGTGGGCTTCTCCCGAATACTGACCTTCAGGCCATATTGTCAATAAATATTCTTTGTGTAAGTCAAAAATGTGCTTGGCAGCAGCTTGTTTGACACCAGCAGTCTTATTAAAGTTCTTTAATTCAGTTAAAATTTCAGCGGACAATTTTTTGAAATGTGCTAATTCATTTTCAGATAAAGAACTAAATTTTTCATTACTAAGATCTATTTGAGCATCACCATATTTCTCCCTGATTTCTGCGCCAAATTGTTTTTCATTTTTGCTAATCATTTCTTTTTTTAATGTGGCAAATTTTTCCGTGTCAGTCATTTGTGCTTCTCCCTTCATTGTTGCAAGTGTCTTGTCTAAATTCCTAATCAAATCATCTAGATATTGCTCTTGAGCAACTAATTTGCTCCGCTGATTTCGTAAAACTTGATATTGAGTTTCCGTTGAAGTCTGCATTACCTGTTTTATTTGTTCCAGTGGCAAGTCAAATAGCTTTAAAAATAGAATTCTCTGCAATTGATCAACTTCGCTTTCCTCATAATAGCGATAATTATTTTCGGGATTCCTGCGCGCTTTTAAAAGCCCTTGTTTATCGTAATAGCGTAAAGTTCGTGTTGAAATGCCAGCTAGTTTTGCTAGTTCATTGATAGAATATGACATGTTTAAAATCTCCTCACTTGCAAAATTAAGTATATTGGTTGACGCAGCGTCAAGGTCAAGCACGGAAAATGATTTTTAAGAATAAAAAAGCCAGTAACTCAATCAAGATTATTGGCTTTTGACTATGATATTTAATTTACAACGTTTAATTTTTCACCTTTTAGAAATGCCTGCAGATTTTCAACGACAATACCCAGCAAACGATTGCGGGTTTCGCGCGGTGCCCAAGCAATATGAGGGGTAATGTAGCAGTTTTTAGCAGAAAGAAGTGGACTGTCAGCAGGAATAGGCTCTTTTTGGGCAACGTCAATTCCCGCTGCAGCAATCTTACCTTCATTTAAAGCATCGGCGACGTCTTCTTCATTAATTAAACCGCCGCGAGCAGTATTAATTAAAATGACGTCGTCCTTCATTTGACTAATTGCCCCTTGATTAATCATTTCCGTAGTTTCTGGAGTTTGTGGCACGTGTAAACTGACGATATCTGCTTTTTGATAAATTTCGTCAAGTTCAACCTGCTTAACGTAATTCGGTAAATCTGATTTTGGCCGATGGTTCCAAAAAATGATATTCATAGAAAAAGCATGACCGATTTCTGCCACTTTTTTAGCTATGTTGCCAAAGCCAATTAATCCTAAAGTTTTACCATTTAGTTCCATTAATGGCTTTGCCCAAAAAGTAAAATCAGGGTTGCTGCTCCAGCGACCTTCATGGACTAATTTGTTATGTAAGCCAACTTGACTGGTAATTTCAAGTAGCAAAGCAAAAGTAAATTGCGCAACGGCATCAGTACCATAAGTAGGGATGTTAGTTACAGGAATGCCAGCTTTACGAGCTGCATTGGTGTCAACAATGTTATAACCAGTAGCAGTCACACCAATATATTTAATGTTGGGTGCCATTTTTAGCACTTTTTCATCAAGTGGAGTTTTATTAGTTAAAACTATTTCTGCGTCTCCAATACGTTTCAAAATTTTAGTATCATCGTCAACTGGTGTCCGATCATAAAAAGTGCATTCGCCTAGTTTTTCAAGGGGCGTCCAGTCTAAATCACCAGGATTCAAGGCATAGCTATCTAAATTAACAATTTTCATATTTTTGACCTCATATTAATATATCTGTACTTCTTAAGTTTACTACATATTTTACGCATAACGATAAATTGTAGGACAATCAATAAGGAAGAAGTTGAGAGGTAATAATGACTGTATTTCTATCCTTATTAATTTTGCTACCTTATATCAAATTGAATATTACAAACTTAAATAATTTTATTTTAGTTAGTTTTTAAAGAAGCTATGAATGAAAGGCTTAATATGCCAAATAATAGCTAAAATTAAATTTTGGCATTTAATATATAGATTGATTTTGGACGTCAAAGTTATCCATCCTTTAGAAAATTAAATCATTGAATTGAATGCCATAAGCAAAAAGTTTTGAGTCCAGTTACCAATTAAATTAACTTGTTGTATCTTAAGGTCATTGAAATAGCAGAATTTAAATAAAAAAATATAATTTGGAGTATTTTCAGAAATTCAGAATATTTGAAATAAACATGAGCAGTATATAGTATTGATACATGAAAATATCTTTTGATTAATAAAACGCTTTCTTTTTTTAAATGAATAAAAGAATATTTTTTAAAGAAAAACATCTGTTATAACTCTTAATATTGTGCTATTATTTTTTATATAATAAGAAAGAGAGGTAATTTTCTTCGTATGCATGGATTAACTCAAATTTGTGAGTCTTTTGCAATGGGGAAAGTGCGGCTTTCTTATCTATATAAATTGTTGCTGCTGTTTTTTAATATGATCAATAACAGACTTAGCTTGATATGTTTAGTATTATGCTAAGTCTTTTTTGATTGCAATATTTCCAGATTAGGAGGAAATCATGCCAAAATTTAAAAAGTTTTTAGTTGGTGCTATTGCAGTTTTAGGTACAGCTTTACTTGCCGGATGTTCTAATTCAGCAAAAAAGCAAAGCGATAGTGGTACACCAAAGTCTCTCAACGTACAGTTCGTACCCAGCGTTTCTGCGAATACGCTAGAAACTAAGGCAAAGCCATTAGAAAAAATGTTATCCAAGCGTCTGGGAATCCCAGTTCATGTTTCAGTTTCAACCAGTGGTAATGCATTGGTAGAAGCAATGAAGTCTAAAAAAGTAGATGTTGGCTTTTTACCAGGGGATGACTATGTGCAGGCTCATAAACAGCATGCAGCTGACGTTTTATTACAGTCAGAGCGTTTTGGCTTGAGCAGGCCAGACGGCAACTGGACTAAAAAATTAGTTCATACTTTCCATTCCGAGATTTTAGTTAGAAAGGACTCTGGCATTAAGAGCTGGAAGGATCTTAAAGGAAAGAAAATCTCAATTCAAAGCCCAACCTCAACATCTGGTTATATTTTCCCAATTGCTGAGTTAAAGCAAAAGGGATTCGATGTTCCTCGCAGCTGCAAATTAGTTACTACCACTGGGCACGATCAAGCCGTACTAAATGTTTTAAATAAAGACACTGATGCAGCTTTTGTTTTTGAAGATGCCCGCAACAATGTAATCAAGGATAATCCTAAGATTAAGTCTCAAGTAGTGCCAATTTACTATACTCGTGCTATCCCCAATGACACTATTTCAGTTATTCCTAGTTTGTCAAAATCCTTCCGGGAAAAATTAGCTAACGCATTTATTGCAATTGGCAAATCTAAAGAAGGTAAGAAAGTAATTGAACGTGTTTACTCACATGAAGGATATGTCAAAGCCAAAGATAGTGACTATGACACTGTGCGCAAATATGAAAAAATTTCTCAGTCAATTTCTAAATAGTCAGATTATTAATTAATAGTAAATGCATCTTTTTAGCCAAAAGTTAAAAAGATGCATTTTTTGTGGATAAAATATAAACTAAATTCAGATAAATATAAGTTTTTTAATAATTGCGATCTTAATTTTGTAAAAAAGCTCCAGATTGTTTTAATTAACTTAAATGTAAATTGCAACCTTTTTAGTTCATACTATAGCCATCGAACAATTTCAAACATTGACAAACAAAAGCTAACAACTATAATAAAAATGGACTAAGTTAGTTGCTTAATCTAGTTAAGAAGTAGGTTACTAATGTTAAAGAGTGAAAGACTGAAAACTATCTTACAAGTAGTAAAAACTCAGAAATTTGTTACAGTTGATGAATTGGCACAGGCTTTAAAAGTTTCGGATATGACAATTAGACGGGACCTCAATGAATTGCATAAGGCAAATAAAATTTTGCGTATTCATGGTGGTGCTCAATTATTATCTGATCAAATTCGGACCGAAAAAAGCTACCAGCAAAAACGGGAAATTCATAGTAAAGAAAAGTATGAAGTAGCTAAAAGAGCTTGTAACTTAATCCACGAAAATGACTCAATTTATGTCGGCCCGGGAACAACGTTAGAGTTACTTGTTGCTAACCTAAAAGTTAAGCATTTGAGAATAGTTACTAATTCATTACCAGTATTTGAAGCTGCAAAAGATAATATGAATGACTATGAACTGATTATGGTTGGCGGCTCATATAGAAGAATAAGTGGAGCTTTTGTGGGTGCTTTAGCTAACAATGAGTTAAAAACTATGTCTTTTTCTGTTGGTTTTGTCGGCGTTAATGGCATTAAAGATACTTCTTTGACAACTGCTAACTTAGAGGAGGGTCAAACCGAAGGTATTGGATTAGACCGTTCTCAAATAAAATTTGTTGTTGCTGATTATACAAAGTTGGATCACAGTGATTTTCACCAATTTTACGATTTGCGCAATGTGGATGGACTAATTACTAACCATGGAATTGAACCTGAGTTGGAAAAGCATTACAGCCAGTTTACGACTATATATAAATAGTTTTTGAGAGGAGATTTGACTATGAAGGTTGTCATTGGTAGTGACAAGGCAGGTTTTGCTTTAAAGGAAAAAGTAAAACAATACTTGCAAGCACACCATTATGATGTTTTGGATGTTACGCCGGAAGCCGCAGAGGACTTTGTTGAATCAAGTTTAAAGGTGACTCATGAAGTCTTAGATAATGGTATCAAAAAGGCCATTATGTTTGACGAATACGGTGTGGGCTCAGCTATGGCTTCAAATAAAGTTAAGGGCATGGTTACAGCAAACGTCAATGAAGAAAGAACTGCACATATGACCGCTATGCACAATGGTGCAAAGGCAATTGCGTTAGGTAGTGGCATCGTAGGCGAAAAACTAGCTTATTCAATTGTGCAACATTACCTGGATACAGAATATGCTGGCGGACGCCATCAGGTTCGTCTGAATATGCTTGAAGAAATGATTTAAGGAGGCTTACTAATGTTAGATAACGATAGACCACAACCAGAATTTGTTGATCCCAAAGTTGACAAGCATACTGTTATTGCCTTAGGAAACGATCATATTGTAACCTCTGTTAAAATGGCTATTTCTGATCATTTAAAAGAAGAAGGATACCAAGTCATTGATGAAGGTACTCATGACAATACTAGAACTCACTACCCAATCTATGGTAAACGCGTAGCTGAAGATGTTGCCGATGGTCGTGCAGATTTAGGTATTGTTCTTTGTGGTACTGGCATTGGCATTTCTACTGCTGCTGATAAGAACGAGGGAGTTCGTGCGGCAATGGTAGGTGATGTTGCTCAAGCTGAATATGCTCGGCGTGAATTGAACGCCAATATACTAGGTTTTGGTGGTATTGTTTTAGGACGTGACTTTATTTTTGATATTGTCGATTCATTCTTGAATGCTAAATATGAATCTACCCCAGAAAGACAAAATTTAATTGCCAAAATAGACGGTATTGCTAAACCAAATCCTGATCAAAAGGATAATGTACACTTCTTTGATGAAGAAAATAAGAAGTGGGCTGAAGGCGTGTACCACGACTAATAGCTAAATAATAATCTAAAAATTTAAAGTTTTAATCGCACACAAAAACCATGACTTAAAAAAGTCATGGCTTTTATTATTCAAAAATATTTTTTATTTAATTCATAAACATGAAATTTTTGCAAAGATACTATCAAATTAACTGTTCACAACAAGTTAATTCTCTTAAAAATTGCTGAAAATACAATGATTTAAACGAAATTTTCAGTTTATTTTTTGAAAAAGCGTTTGCATTTTTCTTTGCCATTAAATATAATAGCAATAGACAAGCGAACAAAAATTAACATATTCAAACAAAAGCGAAAACTTGTCTATTGTTAAGGAGGACCTAATTTGTGAAAGAAAATAACTTGTTTTCTGCGAATGCAGTGTTTGTAAGTGATGCAACAGATCCAACCACAATTTTTAAGGAGGTTTCAGCTAAATTACTTACTCTTGATTTGGTTAACGATGGCTTTTTCAATGGAATTAACCAGCGTGAACAACAATACCCGACAGGAATAGATACTTCGCCAATTGCAAAGGAATTGCCTAATATTGCTGTGCCGCATACTGAAGGAGAGTTTGTCAATACTTGTTTGATAGTACCTGTTGCTTTAAAAACACCAGTACCTTTTAAAAATATGATTGCACCTGATCAAAGTTTACCGGTAAAATTTCTGTTTATGATTTTGAATAACAATCCCGAAGGACAAGCAAACATTTTAGCACAGATTATGGACTTTCTTAGACTCACACCAGTTTCAAAGTTACAAGCATTATTTAATCTTACTGAAACTGATAAAATCTATCAGTTCTTAAGTAAGAATTTTAGTCAAAAGTAGGAGGGCTTTTTATGAGCAGAGAAGTAAAATTTATAGCTGCATGTGGCGCTGGAGTAAATTCATCTCACCAAATTAAGGATGCAGTTGAGGAAGAAATGAGAAAGCGGGGTTATAACGTTAAAGTTGATGCCTATATGATTAAGGATGTCAATGAAGATCTTTTATCACATTATGATGGCTATTTGACAATTGCTAAGACCGATCTTTCTTTTAAACCAAAAATTCCGTTAATTGATGCCGGAGCAATTTTATACCGTATACCAGCCATGGCCAAACCAGTTTATGACAATGTTGAAAAAGTTGTTAAAGAAATTAATGCTAAATAAGATTTCAAGAGGAAATAAAAATGAATGGGATAATTAGTTTCGCTAACTCACTTTTTAAGCCTTTAATTGATATGGGTGCGGCTACAATAATGTTAATTGTTCTAACATTAATTGCAGTACTGTTTCGTGTCAAGTTTACTAAGGCCTTAGAAGGTGGCTTGAAATTAGCTATTGCTATTACAGCGATAGGTAATGTTATGAACATGCTGACTACAGCATTTCAAAAGCCAATGATGCAATTCGTTAAGCACACTGGCATCCACATGGATATGCAGGATATGGGTTGGGCACCACTTGCTACTATAACCTGGGGTTCACCTTATACCTTGTTTTATCTATTGGTTTTAATTATTTTAAACGTTGTTCTGCTGGTATTAAATAAGACTAACACGCTTGATGTAGATATCTTCGATGTTTGGCACTTAGCATTTGATGGTTTGTTCTGTGTATATGTCGGTGCTCCTCTTTGGTTATCAACTTTGTTAGTTCTTTTCATTGGCACAATGAAAATTATTAACTCTGACTTAATGAAACCAACATTTAATGACTTATTAGATGCTCCTGACAGCAACCCTATGACCACTACTCACATGAACTATATGATGAATCCTATCATCATGGTGTTTAACAAGTTCTTTGACAAATGTCTGCCTTGGCTTGATAAATTTGACTTTGACTCTACTAAACTGAATGAAAAAATCGGTTTCTGGGGCAGTAGATTCGCTATCGGTGTTTACCTTGGTGTGTTTGTTTCCTTACTAGCCGGCAATAATTTTGCGACTGAGCAGGGCTGGAAAGATATGTTCACATTATCGTTTATTGGTGGTTCGTGTATTGAATTATTCTCTGTGATTGGTTCCTGGTTCATTGCTTCTGTAGAACCTTTATCACAAGGTATTGCTGATTTTGCTACTAAGAAGTTCTCTGGTCGTACCTTTAATATTGGACTTGACTGGCCATTCTTAGCCGGTCGTTCTGAAATATGGGCAGCCGCAAATGTTTTGGCTCCAATTATGATGCTCGAAGCAATGGTTTTACCTGGTAACAGATTAATGCCTTTAGGCGGTATTATTGCTATGGGTGTTACTCCAGCTTTACTAGTTGTTACTCGTGGTAAAATTATTCGGATGATTATTATTGGAACAATTGAATTACCTGTCTTCCTTTGGGCTGGTACTATGGTTGGTCCATTTGTTACCAACATGGCTCACTCGGTTGGTGCCGCTATTCCTGCACATACATTAGTTTCAGACACTACTATGGAAGGACCAGTTGAAAAATTCCTGGCTTACTTAGTTGGAAATGCCTGGAAACAACAAGGAATGTTTATTGTTTATGCCTTAATTGCTTTAGCAGTATACCTTCTCTTGTTCATCTGGTATGCAAAACAAATGAAGAAGAGAAATGCAGAATATGCTGCAGCTAAGAAGAATAACTAGTCATTAATAATATTTTTTGCATAAAGGTGATCGAATTGAAAAAAACAAAAGTAACGGCTAAGGAAAAAGCAAGAAGGAATCGTATTCTTTTTTGGACAGTTGTTGTGATTGTGGTTAACTTGTTACAGATTTTACTTAAAAATTGGATAACAAACTTAATTGCCATGGTTGGTACAATTTATGCTTTATATCGAATCGTTGTTTTTGATAATCCTAAAAATCGCCTTAGTCAAAAATATTATGATTGGAAAGGCAATAAGTTAAGTAAATAATAGTTAATACCATTAAGGGTTTTCTCTTAATGGTATTTTTAATTTCTTATTTCATTTTTATTATTTGTAAAACACTAAAATCAAATTGCAATGAACCGCTTTCTTTGATAAACTTTAAGTGGTATCAACCAGTTAATTGAGGAGGGGGTATTAATGGGAAAACCACTTTATCGACAAGTAATTTTAGACTTAGAAAAACAGATAAAAAATATGAAACCTAATGCCAAATTACCTAGTGAACGACAATTATTGGTTAAATATGGGGTTAGCCGTAATACAGTTAGGTTAGCACTTCTGGATCTTGAAGAACGGGGACTGATTTATCGTCTTCATGGTAAAGGTACTTTTGTTTCAAGTACTTTTCTTAATCAGCCTAATATTGGAGGGATGTACTCTTTTTCAGAAGAATTAAAACGAACTGGTCAGAAGGCTTCAACTAAAAATCAAAGTTTAGACTTGATTATCCCGGATAAAAATATTGCAGCACAGCTAAATTTAGGACCAACAGAAAAAACATACAAGCTTGTACGTTTGCGTCTTGCTAATAATGAGCCGCGAATTTTCAGTACGTCCTTTTTACCGGAAAAAATATTCCCTGAACTTGTTATTGATGATTTAAAATCTAAGCCACTCTATACTGTTATGAAAGAAAAATACAACCAAATTAGTGTAATGGCTTTTGAAGATGTTGAAGCGGTTTGTCTTAATTCTGAAGAGAGTAAAAATTTGGCTGAGAAAGTCGGTGCACCGAGTCTAAAAATATTTCGAAAAACTATTAATGATAAAAATGTACCAGTAGAGTTTACAATTTCTTTGGCTAGAGGCGATAAATTCGTTTATCGTTCACGTCAATATAATGATTTATCTTAGTTATATAAGGAAGGAAAATAATTATGTTTTCAAAAACAGATGCAGAATTA
Organism: Lactobacillus sp. IBH004; assembly: GCF_026185255.2. NCBI lineage: Bacteria > Bacillati > Bacillota > Bacilli > Lactobacillales > Lactobacillaceae > Lactobacillus > Lactobacillus sp. IBH004. The sequence goes on from NZ_CP110217.2 coordinate 426,934, forward strand.
GAAAAAATGGGCGCTAAAATTACTACTCGCGAAATTGAACAGCAGCCTGAATTATGGGGACAAACATGGTCAATTTATCAGAATAACAAGGCGAAAATTACCGAATTTTTAGACGAAATAAAGCAAAAATGCGGCAAAGTCAGAGTTATTTTCACTGGTGCCGGTACTAGTGCATATGTTGGGAATACGATTATGCCATATTTACAAAAGCATGGTGACAGAACAAGGTATGACTTTGAAGCTATTGATACTACTAAAATTGTCTCTACTCCGGAAGATTATTTGGCAAAAGATACTTCTACAATTCTGGTATCATTTGCTCGCAGTGGTAACTCACCGGAATCTGTAGCAACTGTAGAGTTAGCTAAAAAGTTAGTTAAAAATTTATATCAAATAGCAATTACTTGTGCACCAGAAGGCCACTTGGCACAAGACTTAAAAGGTGACCCTTCTGGATTAGTTTTATTAATGCCGGAAAAGTCACTAGATCAGGGATTTGCCATGACAGGCTCATTTTCCTGCATGAGCTTAATGGCACTGCTTGTTTTTGATACATTGTCAGATGAGCAAAAAGAGCAGATTGTTAAGCAAATTGCACAGATGGGTAAAAGCGTCATTGACCGTGAAGATGAAATTCAATCTTTAGTTGATACTGACTTTAATCGTATTACTTATATAGGAAGTGGCAGTTTAGGAGGTCTTGCTGAAGAAACGCGACTTAAGATTTTGGAATTAACTGCAGGAGAAGTGGCAGCACTATTTGATACATCAATGGGTTTACGTCATGGCCCTAAGTCATTTTTGGACAAAAAGACAATTGTTTTTGATTTTGTTTCAAATAATACTTATACCAGACAATATGATTTGGACATTTTAAACGAAATTAAAGATGACGAAATTGTACCGCTAGTGATGGCCGTGGGGCAGGAGAAAGAAGGACAAAACTTCTCAGGTAAATCATTTACGTTTGCTGAGAAAGAATTGTTGCCAGATGCATATTTGGCTTTACCCGATGTAATGTTTGGTCAAACAATTGCTTTGTTAACCTCAATCAAAGTTAATAATAAGCCGGATACACCTTCTCCAACAGGCACGGTTAATCGTGTGGTTAAAGGAGTCACAATTCACGAATTTCATTAATATGCTTTTGTTGTTATTGAAAAAAGTATAATTATGTTTTCAAAAAAAGGTATTTTAAATATACCAAAATATATATTGACAAAAATTGGTTGGTACCTTAATATTAGGGTTGAAAGCGTTTTTGTTAATATTTAGATTTCCTTAAAAGATATGGAGGAAGAAATATGAATATTGTAGGAGCGAGAGTTGATGAACGCTTGGTTCATGGTCAGGTGGCAAACTTGTGGACACCTCAGTTGCAAGTAGAACGGATTATTGTTCTTGATGAGAAGGCAGCTAAGGATGACATCCAAAAAAGCGGCTTGAGAATGGCTACACCTATGACTACTAAGCTAAGTGTTTTACCAACTGAAATAGCTGCTGATCACCTGAAGAAAGAACGTTATGGCAAACAGAGACTGTTTTTGGTAGCTAAGAAACCAGATAAGTTTCTTGAATTGCTTAACATGGGTATTAAGCTGGACACAATCAATGTTGGTAACATGTCTAAACAAGATGATACTACTGAATTGACTAAGCAAGTTAATATCAATGAGCATGAAGCCGATATTTTTAGAGAGATTTCTGGCAAAGGCGTTAACTTAATTGCCCAATTAAATCCTAGTGTTGAGTCACGGGATTTAATGAAATTGATTAATGAAAAGATGAAGTAGGAGGAGAAAAATGGCTTGGTGGCAAATATTACTGCTTACGTTGTATGCAGGATTAGAAATTTTAGATGAATTGCAAATTTATTCATCATTAAACACACCAGTTGGTGCTGGGTTGATCGCAGGTCTGATCATGGGAGATCTGCCTACCGGTCTGTTTATCGGTGCATCAATGCAGTTGACAGTTTTAGGTATCGGTACTTTTGGTGGTGCTTCAAGAATTGACGCTACTACCGGTACAGTTTTAGCTACAGCATTTTCAACTAGTATTAAAGGTATGAGTCCTCAAACAGCTATTTCTTCAATTGCTGTTCCAGTTGCTGCTATTATGATTGAATTGGACGTTTTGGCAAGGTTTGCCAACACCTACTTTTCACACAGAATTGATCACTTGATTGATCAAGACAAGATTAACTATAAGGCAGTTGAAAGAAATGTTTTATACGGTGCAATTCCGTGGTCACTTTCACGTGCTGTTCCTGTCTTTATCGCATTGGCCTTTGGTCAAGGATTAGTACAGCAGATCGCAAATGCTTTAAATGGAGATCTGTTATGGCTTGGTAATGGTTTGACTGTTGCTGGTGCCACATTACCAGCAGTTGGTTTTGCTGTTTTGCTCCGGTACTTGCCAGTTAAGAGACATGCAGCATATTTGATCTTGGGCTTTACAATTACGACATTGTTCTCAGTTCTCTTTAGTGGAATGCAAGCATTGGGTACAGGCTTAACAGCTGTTAACAAAGGCTTCACTACTATTTTCAATGGCTTGCCAATGCTTGCAATTGCAATGCTTGGATTAGCTCTTGCAATTTTGCATTACAAGAATATTCCGATAAATAAAGGTACTGCTCAAGCACAAAGTACTGAAGGTCAAAGTAATAATGCAAGTTCAAGCTCTGATGACGATGAAGGAGAGATTACTGATGACGAACTCTAAACCTAAATATAAATTAACTGAACAAGACTTCAATCAAATTAACCGGAGATCTTTGTTTGGTTTCCAGTTAGGCTGGAACTATGAAAGAATGCAGAATAGTGGTTATCTATACACTATTTTGCCCCAATTGAGAAAAATTTATGGCGATGATACTCCAGAGTTAAAGGAAATGATGAAGACTCACATGCAGTTCTTTAACACTTCTAACTTCTTTAATACAATCATCACTGGTCTTGATCTTGCCGTAGAGGAAAATGAGGGTGTTGAAGGAAAAGACACCGTTACTGGTATTAAAGTTGGTTTGATGGGTTCATTTGCCGCAATCGGTGACTCTATCTTCGCTTCTTTAATTCCAACTATTTTTGGTGCTTTAGCTGCTTCAATGGCAACTCAAGGAAACCCAGTTGGTGTTATCATTTGGGTTATTGCCTGCCTTTTGATCTGTGTCTTCCGTTGGAAGCAACTTCACTTTGCTTATGACAAAGGTGTTTCTCTAGTTACTGACATGAGAGACCGTTTAAACGCTTTAACTGATTCCGCTACTGTTTTGGGTGTATTCATGGTTGGTGCCCTTGTTGCTACTATGGTTAACATTAAGTTTGCCTGGGCACCTCAAATTGGTAAAGTTACTATGAATGTTCAAAATAATTTGGACATGATCCTTCCTAAATTATTGCCAGCAGCTGTTGTAGGCTTTGTTTACTGGCTTCTTGGTAAGAAGGGTATGACATCAACCAAAGCAATCTTTATTGTTTTAATACTATGTATTGTTTTAGGTGGCCTTGGAGTTATCGCTAAGATATAATTAAATATAGTAATTGCTTTAAGTAAAGCTGATAGTATAAAGTATTAAATAGAAAGATAAAGTATGGCAGAAAAAGAATTAATTTTAATTAGTCATGGCAAAATGGCTGAGGGCGTAAAAGCCAGTGCCGAATTAATTATGGGCGAACAAGAGCACGTACATACGGTATGTTTGCTTCCATCTGAAGGTCCTGATGATTTTAAGAAAAAATTTGAAGAGCAGATCTCAGGAATGAATATCGAAGATATTACTGTTTTCGCCGATTTAATGGGTGGAACTCCAGCCAATGTGGTTAGTCGTCTGATTATGGGTGGTCAAAAAATTCACTTAATCTCGGGAATGAATTTACCACTGGTAATTGAATGGCTCAACAGTCAAATGAGCGGTGCAGCATCCGATTATGTGACAGCAGGTAAAGCTGGTATCGTTGATGTTACTGCAATGTTAGCTAATATGAAAAAGTAGAATTTGAATAAAAAAATAGCGTCTAGTTCTAAACAAAGAGACTAGGCGCTATTTTTGGCTTTTATTTAATTTAAAACAGTATTTGAATAGTTTCAAGTGGTGCTAAAGGCTCATCTATTAAAGCAATGCCATTTTCAACATTAATATGAATTTTTGTCTTCTTAACTGAATTACCAACTTTTCTAACTATTGTTGCATCATTACTTACAAGTGGTGTTGCCAGATGCCATTTTATTTGCTGGTAACCATCTAATGTAAAGTTAGCGAGCCAAGCTTTTTGACCATCGTTTTCAACCAAGAGCTTAACATTAGGCATTCCTATTAAGTAGTCTACAGGCTTAATACTGTCAAGCATTTGCTGGAGCAGACCCTGCTTGTACGTGGTAAATTGGGAGTCCCAACCGTGGCGTGGATCTTGATCCATAGGTAAAACAATAATATGTTGATCAATAACAGCCATAACGTTGCCCAATTTTTCATCAATCGAGTTGTACGCAAATGACCATACGTTTACATCACTTTGAGGCTGATATTCAATTTTTAAATAATTACCAGTATGTTGCAACATTGTTATTCGTGGATTTTTGACGCCATCAACAATGTGTCCGTCGGCTTGTTCAAAGGATTGATAATTGGTGCGAACTGGATGCCACTCAGCATTTTTAACGTGCAATAAGTTACCCAGATTGCGGTCAAGCAAAACTTGCACGCTCTCGCCATCAAGCAATACCAAATTCTTTTTGAGCAATGCTGTAATCTGGTCATTTGCCAGATTACGTAAAAGTTGCCCGGAAACAGCAATAATTTCGTTTTCTAATGAAGTTTTTTGATTAACAGGTAAAATACTTGTAGCAAAACTAAAAGCACCTAGTAGACTAGCCCAATTTTTTTCGTGGGGCAAAAGTTCCTCCACATTTTTGCCGGCAGTAGTTTGTAAGTGATAACTGGAATCTTGATCAACCAGAACTTTAATCCCTCTTAAATGATCTAGCGGCAGGCGATTTTCTAATAGTTGATTAACAAATGGTTTGATGTCAGCAAGCATTTCAGCGTAATGCCAGCTTTCATTGATACCATTACCCATCATGTCATATAAGTTGAGTAGGATTCCCTGACTTCCGATTAAAGCAGCAGTGATAATTTGAAATGCAGTAAATGCATTTGATTTGACTAGAGGGGAATACATATAACTTTCTAATTCAGGGTAAAATTCAGCATTTTCTCCTAAAAAAGCAGCGGTAATACGAGTATACTCTTCAAAATTTCTACCATATGCTAGAGGCGCAACTTCATTGTAAGCAGGTAGGTGGGGCCGAGCCACCTTGGGATGACCTTCACCAGCTAAAGCCTTAAACAATTTTTCCCAATCACGACCTTCTAGAGCGTGCCAGTCAGGGTATGAAGTCATCTGTGCCAGATCTGTTTCGGGGCTGACTTCATGAACGGCTTGCTCAATTAGATGTTCATTTTCAATCATTTCTTGACGTGCTTGATCCAGATAAATTTGGCGCTCCTTAGTGGGTTTTCCCGGTTGCAACATCTTGTTAACAAATTCAGCACGTGTTTCTTTTTTGCCTAATTTTTCATTATACAGTTGCATATGATAGTCGCAGAAACACATCAATTTTAAAGGGGTGTGATTATAGTGGCGAAAATCGTCTTCTAACCATAATCGGCGGGGATGTATGCTGGCATACTGGGCATAAGTGGCAGCCAAATATTTGCGCCATGTAGGATCAGCAGGACAAGCCATATCCTTAGCCTTATTACCATCAATGTCAACAAAAGTATTGAAACCAATCTCAGGATTAACCCGATAGCCCCGATCGGAGTGCATAATAGTTGTCCACGGGTTTAAACTAGTAGTTACACCTATATCAGATAATTTCTTTTGTAAAGGCTTAATGGCATCTAGCCAGACTTGTGTTTCTGCTTTAGTTAAGTGACTGTGGTTTAATTCTTCCCCATTTATGAAAAAGGCTACATCATCAATTCGGCCTTTTTTAACAAAATCAATTAATTTTTCGTCTTTTGCTGGCGTATTTGTTCTTGGATCCAGCATATATCTTAATGTATAAATAAATGTCATATTATTGTTCCTATATAAAAATAACTGTATATCTTATCTTAATTCTAGCATAATTTAAGGCTGTATACCTTGAGTTTTAAAGAGAAAGACAAATAAGTGGTTGGACAATAATTTTATATATAGCTATTTATCATTACCCTGATTTAGCATATAATCAATCCTATCAAACATTTCTAATTAAGATTAATTTTCTTTTAATATGAAGGAGGAGAGCACTATTAATAAAAATGACACAAATCAGGTAACCGATTTTAGTAACTTGAAGTTGCAAGCTATCACTAATGTGACTAAGCAATCAGGTTATTTTGAAATTAACTATCAAAACGGGCTGACAGCTCGCCTTTATATCTTGGACTCAACAATATTCAGATTATATATTGATCCGACTCAAAAGTTTCAAGAACCAGAACAATCAGAAGCTGGCTTACATGCTCAAATTTTTGTGAAAGATATTTATGATTCTTGCGGTATGAATGGTGCCAGTATTCATGCTACCAATACCGGTTGGCAAATTGATACGGGTATAATTGAAATTAATTTAAACAAAAACTCAGCTACTTTAGACGTCACTAAAAATGGCAAGACGATTTTTCAAGAAGCAAAGTCAGTTGAATTAACAAATTCATTAACAGTCCAAACCCTAGTTGATTGCAATAGTAATTACTTTGGTGGAGGCACACAAAACGGGCGTTTCACACTAGCAGGAGAAAAAATTGCAATTGTTAATACCAATAACTGGGTTGATCATGGTGTAGCATCTCCTAATCCTTTTTACTGGTCAACGGCTGGTTATGGCGTGATCCGTAATACTTTTAAACCCGGACATTACGATTTTGACAGCGCTTCTAACAATAAAATTACGACTGCTCACGAAGAAAAACGCTTCGATGCTGTCTATTTCTTTGCGGATTCGGCTTATGAATTGCTCAGTGCTTATCATCAGTTAACTGGCCAGCCGGCTTTAACACCAATTTTTGGTTTTTATGAAGCTCATTTAAATGCTTATAACCGGGATTATTGGGTAGAAGTTAACTCTAAAGAAAAGGGTGCTATTAAATATCCGGATGGTAAGTATTACAGGGAGTATCAACCAAAAGATTTGCCTGCAGAATTAAAGCCAAAGTCAATTAGGGAAACGCTGAACGGCGAACATGGCGGGGTTTCCTATCAATTTAGTGCCCGGGCAATGCTTGACCAGTACCTTGAGCATGATATGCCTATAGGTTGGTTTTTGCCTAATGACGGCTATGGAGCTGGTTATGGGCAAACGGATACTCTAGCAGGAAATCTTAAGAACTTAGCGGAGTTTGTCAAATATGCTAATAGCAAAGGCGTGCAAGTAGGATTATGGACGCAGCAAAATTTAGCACCAGTTGATCCTGAAAATCCTAAGCCGGATGATCGCGATTTTGAAAAGGAACTAGTTGCCGGAGTAACTGCACTTAAGACGGATGAAGCATGGGTTGGCCATGGTTATTCGTTTGGATTAAATGCCACGCAAAGTACAGCTAAAATGATTGCTAAAATTAAAGGCGATCAGTTGCGGCCGTTTATTATTACAGTTGATGGTTGGGCAGGAACGCAGAATACTAGTACAGTCTGGACAGGAGATGAAGTTGGTGGCGAATGGGAGTATATTCGCTTTCAAATACCAACTTATATCGGTGAAGGATTATCAGGCCAACCTAATGTTGCTTCGGATATGGATGGTATTTTTGGTGGGCAAAACCCGATTGTTAATACTAGAGATTATCAGTGGAAGGCCTTTACACCAATTCAGCTGAACATGGATGGCTGGGGCAAAAATCCTAAGAATCCATTTGCGTTTGGCGGGATCACAACTAAACTGAATCGTGCTTATTTAAAGCAGAAATCAATGTTGCTGCCGTATGTTTATAGTATTGCTGCCCAGGCCACCTTTACTAGTAAACCAATGGTACGTGCCATGTTTTTGGAGTACCCTAATGTTCCAGAATTTTATACAAATTTGGTCAGGTACCAGTATTTATGGGGAGATAATTTCTTAGTTGCTCCAATTTATCAAAACACTACCAGCGATGAGAAAGGAAATGATGTCAGAAACGAAATCTATTTGCCTGATAAAAAACAAATCTGGATTGACTATTTCACTGGTCAGGAATATCAAGGTGGACAAGTAATTAACAATTTTGCCGCTCCATTGTGGAAACTGCCGGTATTTGTTAAAGCCGGAGCCATTATCCCAGTAGCACCAGCAACTAACACGCCGCAGGAATACCTCAACTTAAAAAAGATGCGGCAATTTGTGATTTATCCCAGTGGTACTAGCAATTTTAATGTCTATGAAGATGATGGCTTCTCTGCCCAATATAAGCAAGATAGATATGTCCAAACTAAAATTAGCAGTAGTTTACGGGGCTCCAATTTGACCATTAAAATTAATAAAGCTCAAGGTACTTATGCAAAGTTTGACCCTGAAAAGACAACTGAGTTAAGCATTAAAACTAATAAAGTACCAAGGACAATCGCAGTTCTGATCGGTAATAAAGAAGTTCATTTAACTGAAGCAGAAAATTTAGCGGATTTTCAAAAGCATGATAACTGCTACTATTTCGATCAGCATTATCTGACAAATCCATATTTAGCAGAATTTAACTCAAATTTGGAGCAGACATTTTTAAGGATAAAACTGCAACAGACGAATGTGTGTCAAAATGAAATCACTGTTGAAATTACAGACAGCGCTTCGACAGCAGTACCAGTTAATGAACTGCCGCTAAAAAATGAGGCTCTAATAGTTCCAGCTAATTTAACACAAAATGATCAAAAAACCACCTCAAATTCTATTACAGTATCTTGGCAGCCAGTACCTGGCTGTGACAGTTATCAGTTAAAAATCGATGGTTTGCTATATTCTAATATTGAAAAAACAGATTTTACGTTAAATAACTTGAAGCCTGAAACGACACATACTTTTCAAGTTAGAGAAATTAAAGAACTGACAGCTTCTTCTTGGGGAGCAAAAATTATTTGCAAGACCAAGAAAGCTGTTAACTCTAAAAAGAAATAATTTGGTATTTAAAGTAAATTTTTTCTAAATTATTTGTAATTGTGAAAAAGTTTACTAAAACTTCTGCTTTTCTTTAAAAGGCTAAACTATCAGTATATAATAATAATTGTGCGATTAAAGATAATGTTAAAGGAGATATATAATGAAAACAATTTCTGCAGCAGTTGCCAAACATTTGGCAAACTTGTCAACTACTGATGGCATAATTAGTGCTTTGGCAATTGACCAACGTGGCTCTTTGAAAAAGATGTTAGCAGAGGCTGCTAACAAACCTGCTGATGAAACAACTATCGTTGATTTTAAAAAAGCAGTATCTAGTGAGCTGACCCCATATGCTTCATCTATTTTGACTGATCCAGAGTATGGCTTACCAGCTACCAAAGTTAGAGATAAGAATTGCGGATTATTACTTTCTTATGAAAAAACCGGTTATGATACGACTGAACCAGGAAGAATGCCTGACTTAATTGCTAATCAATCCGGATTAAGAATTAAAAATGAAGGCGGAGATGCCATTAAGTTTTTAGTTTATTATGATCCTGATGAGGGCCAAGAAATTAATGATAAAAAGCAAGCTTTTGTTGAAAGAGTTGGTGCAGAAGCTAAGGCCAATGAGTTACCTTTATTCTTAGAAGTTTTGACTTATGACGCTAACATTCCTGACGCCAAGAGCGAAGAATTTGCCAAGGTTAAAGCTGACAAAGTTTTGCAGACAATGAAAGAATTTTCAAAGCCTGAATATGGTGTAACTGTCCTTAAAGTTGAAATTCCGTTTAACATTAAATTCGTCGAAGGCTTTAACGGTGACAACAATGTTGTTTACACTCAAGAAGAAGCCAAGAATCTGCTTAAAAAGCAGTCTGAAATAACTGACTTGCCTTATATTTTCTTATCAGCTGGTGTAACCAGTGAAGAATTTATCGCTGAAATTAAAATGGCTGAAGAAGCTGGAGCTGACTTTAACGGTGTTCTTTGTGGTCGTGCTACTTGGAAACCAGCCATTAAACCGTTCGCTGCTGAAAGTGAAGAAGCAGGTAGAAAATGGTTATCTACTCATGGTAAAGAGAATATCGAAAACTTAAATGAAGCTCTTAAAGGTGCAAAATCCTGGCGTGATAAGCTGGAAGTTGCTGAATAACTGAATTTTTCAAACTTAAAAAAGCTTTCTATACTAATTTAAAGTATAGAAGGCTTTTTATTTGCTCTTGTAAAAATCACATCTAACCGAATAAGCGTCACAAAAGATGCGCGTCATTATTTGCAGTGGCAGGCGTGATCTAACCTCATATTTAGGAAAATAGTTAGTTTTTGATTTGTAGCCAGTGAAAATTAAAGTGGAGAAAGGCAAAATACTGCCTGATGAGTTAGTTGTAAATGTCAAAATTGGAACATCATTTTTATTTAAGGTTTTAGCTGCAGTTACTAATTCCTCAGTTTCTCCGTTTAAGGTAATAAAAATTGCTAACGAATCCTTCTTAATCTTGCTGGCAATTGTCTTGATAATATTTGGATCTGAGTGAAATTCACAGTATTTTCCGGTTAATTGTAATTTGACCATCATTTCGTGAGCAATTGATTCAGACAAACCACGAGCAAAAATAAAAACGATTTTAGCTTGTTTTGTCAATGAAATACTATCTTCGATTGTGCTATAGCTCAAATTGTGCAGCGTGTTGTTCATTTCAATTTCATTTTTAGTAATGACGCTTCTGATTTTATCATCAGCATCATTTAGCACACTGAAAGTAGAATTTGAATTGCTTTTTAGTTTCAAAGTTTCACGGTAAGAGGTGTAACCACTATAGCCCATCTTTTGCATGGTGCGTACAATTGTTGCAGTCGAGACATTCGCGAATTGACTTAACTTTACTATTGACATATTAGCGATCTTTTGGGGATTATTTTCGACTATATTCCAAAGATGCAATTCTGCTGCTGAGAGTTCTTTTGTTGACATTTAAGTGCTCCTTTTGTAAATATTTTTCTTTTTATTATAGTAAACGCTGTCAATTCAGAAAAACGTTACACATATTTGTCTTTATAATAATACAAAAGGCAAAAAAAGGGAGAGAAATCTTTGATTTATACAGTAACGTTGAATCCAGCAATTGATTTAGTAATTGTCACTAAGAAGCTGGAACCGAAGGTAGTTAATAGAACTGAAAAATTTGAATTACAACCTAATGGCAAAGGGGTCAATGTTTCATTTATCTTAAAGCAACTAGGTATAGATAGTGTGGCCACAGGAATTGGTGGTGGCTTTACATTAGATTATGTCATTTCTGGTTTAGCAGAGAAGGGTATTAAAACTAATTTCTTAAAGGTAAAAGAACCTACTAGAGTTAATGTCTTTACGGATGTTTTAGACGAAGGTACAGAATACAAACAAGTTAATCCGGGACCAGTAGTAAGTTCAGATAAACAAGATCAATTTTTGGATTATCTTGAAAGCACAGTAACTAAGGATGATATGGTAGTTGTTTCCGGTAGTTTTTCTCGGGGTATAAAACCAGACTTTTTAGTCCAACTGGCTCAGTTAGTCCAAAAACAGGGGGCTAAATTTGTGATTGACAGTAGTTACCTAGAAGTAATTGATACTTTAAAATACCGGCCGTTTTTACTTAAACCTAATGATAGTGAACTCGCTGCCTTCTTCAATTATGAGGGTGAGATGACTGCCGCAAAAACGGTCGAATTGGCTCAGAAATTAATCAAATTGGGTTGTCAAAATGTTTTAGTTTCTCTAGGTGCTGATGGCGCTGCTTTTATTAATAAACATCATGTTCTATTTGCCAATGCTCCGCAAATACAAGTGGTTAATTCAGCTTGTGCCGGAGATACCATGTTGGGTACTTTTATTGCCTTTTTGGAAAAGAACAAACCAGTTAGTGCTGCTCTTAAAATGGCTGTTGCCGCGGGTAGCGATACCGCTAGTCGCACAGGACTGACAGATTTTTCTTTAGATGAGTTATTACCGCAAATTTCAGTGGAAGAAAGGATGAAATAAAGTGGCTAATTATGATTTAGTGGGTGCTACTGGTTGTGCAACCGGTGTCGCTCATACATTTATGGCAGAAGAGGCCTTAGAAAAAGCGGCTGAAAAGCTTGGTTATACTATCAAAATTGAAACACATGGTCAAACGGGCATCGAAAATAATCTGACTAGTACGGAAATTGCAGATGCTCAAGCAGTGATAGTTGCTTCTGATATTGATGTTGGCTTGGATCGCTTTGCAGGAAAGAGACTGGTTGTTGTTCCTGTTGCCAGAGGCGTAAAGGAACCAGATGCTTTAATCAAAAAAGCGTTAGCAGCTCCTATTTATAAAGAGGGTCAGGCAGCCAAGAGTTCAAATAAAGATAGTGTAGGAAAGCAAAAGCTAGGTAATAAAATTTATACCTCTTTAATGAATGGCGTCTCTCACATGTTGCCGTTTGTCGTTGCAGGTGGTGTGCTAATGGCCATTTCCTTCTTCTGGGGAATTGATTCGGCAAATCCAAAAAGTAGCGAATACAATCAATTTGCTGCAATGCTAAATACAGTCGGCAGTACTACTATGAACTTAATGGCTCCAGTTTTAGGAGCTTATATTGCTGAAGCTTTGGCGCAACGGACGGGTTTTGTAGTAGGCCTTTCTGCCGGTTTTATCACCTTCAACGGTGGCGGTGGCTTTTTGGGAGCCATCGTTGGTGGCTATTTAGCTGCGATCGTTGTTTTAGGCTTGCAGAAGCTATTTCAACCACTGCCAGATGATAAATTTAGAGGCTTGAAATCAATCTTTCTTTTACCTGTTCTCGGGGTTTTAATCACGGGATCAATTATGTATTTGTTAAATACCCCAATTAAAGCATTGAACGTTGGTTTAATGTCCTGGCTTAGAGGTTTTGAAAATACTAATCCTGCACTGTTAGGTATCATAATTGGCATCATGTGTGCGGCAGACTTTGGTGGACCAATTAATAAAGCGGCATACGTTACGGGAACCGTGCTGTTAGCACAAGGAAACTATTACTTTATGGCTGGTGTTTCTGCGGCTTGTATCGCTCCACCTCTAGCTACGGGCTTTGCGGTCTTAATGAATCGCAAAGCATATTCAAAGAGTGAGAGGGCTGCTGGCTATGTCAACTTTTTACTGGGATCAACTCATATTACTGAAGGCGCGATTCCTTTTGCTGCTAAACACCCATTATGGAATATTCCGGCGTTTATGGTTGGTTCTGCTGTAGCATCGGTTTTAACTTACATAACGAAAATTAGTGTTCCTGCTCCTCACGGTGGCTTTATTGTTTTACCATTAGTTAATAAACCGTTCTTATGGGTATTGTGGATTCTCATTGGAGCTGCTATTTCAGGAGCGCTATTGGCTTTAATTGCCGGCAGATTTGATAAAAAAGATAAGCTGGCTGCAGCAGCAGAAACTACTGTTGCACCTAGCGAGGCCAATGTAACTAATCAAAATACTGAAATTAATACAGAAGCTTTTGAGCCCAGTGATATTCTTGAATTAAGGAACATTCAAGTTGGTGTTGCTGTTACTAGTCGTAATGATGCACTCAAATATCTGGCTGATTTTGCTGTCAAAAACCAATTAGCAAATGATAGTGATGCGGTTTACGATAGCTATCTTAAACGTGAAAAAGAAGGCTCAACTGGTATGACTGATGGCTTTGCAATTCCCCATGCTCAGTCAGCTGCAATTGCCAAGTCTTCAATGATAGTCTTAAAACTCAAAGAGCCAATTGATTGGCAATCTTTAGATGGCAAGAAAATTGATACAGTTATTTCTTTTTTAATACCAGAAACTGATAGCAATGCTCATCTGCAATACTTGTCAAATACTGCTAAATTGTTGACTCATGAAGACTTTATTGCAAGCCTTAAAAAGGCCAACACTCCTGAAGAAATTCAGGCTTTGTTTGAAAATAATTAATATACTAAAAAGAGTCTGGAAAAAAGTGCTCTTTGAAGTTAAATTAAAAAATTTCACAATTTAAAAAGACCGACAAATCAACGTTTTATTGACGTGATTTGTCGGCCTTTTTAGTTAGGTTAGAGTTTTTTTCCCAGTCTCTTTTTGTTTAAAGTTATAATTGCGCTATCTTACAAAAGTGCTTGCTGCTGGAATAGATTTGATAATGTGATATCGCCAAAATATAGCTAATGAAAATCTTCTATGACTAACAAGTTCAATTTTATCTTGCATAGACAATTTAGTCCCAAAATATTCCTCAAACTTGGGAGCAGGACATATCTGCTTTCTAGTCGTATTAACTTTTAATCTTCAATCTTTTTAGCTGCATTCAATGCCTTCATAATTGAAGGATTTTTTGAATGACAATCCTCAAGCATCTGTAAATCATTTTCATCTAATTTAACTTCATATTTACTCATTTTTCTTTTCCTTTCAGCTGAATATTAAATTAACTATAGCACTTTTGCAACAAAAATATTCAAAACTGGCTATTGTTTTTCATTTATGTTGCAAAAATAATCTATATTCGCTTAAATCTAAGTGAACAAACGCATGTTCTTGCTACTTACAACATTGCATTTTACCTTGCTATTATGGCTGTTTGTCAAATTAAATAACAGTTAACTTTGTGTTACAACTATGACATTTTTCATAAAAATGGTAACTAATTCTTAAAGGTTGAGTGATATTCCTGTTATCATTCTGCAATTTTACAGTTGTAGTATATATAACATCAAATTGATTATTAGTTTACTATTTTTGATTTGAAAAACATATTATGGATTTTTATTTAAGGAGAGAATTTTTTTGAAGGTAAAATCTATTTTAGTTAAATCAGCAGCAGTAGCAGCATTATCTGCTTCTGGAGTTGCAGTTATAGGCAGCGTTGCAACTAGCGACGTTCAAGCAGCTACCGTTGAAAATGATGCAGCAGTTGTAACTGTTAACTATGTTGATGGTAATTCAATTCATGTTTGGAACAGTTATAAACACCCTAAGGCTACTGGTCAAATTTTACCAAGTAATTCTTCTTGGAAAGTCATTAAGACTGCTTATGACAAAAAGGGTCACAAGTGGTACGACTTAGGCAAGAACCAATGGGTTAAGGCCAAATACGTCAATAAAGGCTATCATCCGGCAAATGAATCTCAAAATACAGCGGTAACCAGCAGTCAGACTGAAAACAGTACGGTTGCAAATAACACTGAGTCAACTTACGCTACTAATTTAAATTACACTACTGCTTCAACTGACTCAGAAGCAGGAGCAAAGGCATGGATTGCCAGTCGTGAATCTGGTGGCTCATACAGTGCGCAAAATGGTCAGTACATTGGTAAATACCAACTTTCTGCCGCATATCTTAACGGCGACTATTCAGCCGCTAATCAAGAGCGTGTTGCTGACAACTATGTTGCTGGTCGCTATGGCTCATGGGCAGCAGCTAAACAATTCTGGCTTGCTAATGGTTGGTACTAATTAGTTAGTCTAAAGTTAAAACAGAATATTTATAAAAGTAAGCAGACACTAGTAGAAAACACTAGTATCTGCTTTTTTGATTTGAAAATTAATGGTTAACTGCATAGGTAAACTTATCGCTGCGGATAATTTCTTGAGTAATATGTAACGGAAAATTATGATCATCATAAACTAGATCTTTAATCCGCATTAATGGTGTTTTTTCGTCAACATTAAGTAACAAGGATTCTTCTCTATTAGCGAATGCAATTTTAAAAGTCTTCTTTCCTTTTCCAGGATTAATGTGAAATTTCTTTCGTAAAATCTTGTACAGTGGCATATCAAGATCTTCATCTTTAATAGCACTATATTTAGGAGCCAGCCAAATCCATTCAAGACAGAAAGGAATATCATCGATATACCGCAAACGTTTAATTTCAATAATTTGTTGTTGGGCATTAGTTTGCAGAAATGTATTTTGCTCATCATCACCAGTAATACTCTTGATACTAATTAAACGATTGGAGATTTTTTTACCCGTTTTTGCAGCACTGTCTGTCAAGCTAGAAAACTTTTGATTCTGAGTTTCAATTTCGTTTCTTTTGTCGGACACAAAAGTTCCCTTGCCAGGAAGCTTAATTAAATAATTCTCATCACTTAATACTTTAAGAGCTTTTCGAACAGTGGTACGACTGACAGAAAACTCTTTTTGCAGCTCCATTTCAGAAGGTATTTTTGTGCCTATTTGATATTTATTTTCTGCAATTCTGTTTTTTACGATCTTTGCCAGGTCAATATATAATGGCATATGATTTTCTGATTTTTTTAACATGTTTTTTTCTTTCTTGAATATTATTATTTGTATTATAACAAAAGCTGATTGATTAAGCACCAGTATCTATTTTGTACCAAATAAAGATACTGGTATTTTTAATATTCCCTTTACTTTATAAATAAAGCGCTTTATAATTTGTAAATGAAGATACATGTATCATTTTTAAATACAGGAGAGTAAAAATGAAGATACAAGATGAAGTTAAACAGACTGTCAAAAAAGCTGTTAACAAAATGGAACAAGAAGGAGGTATTAAGCAAGTAATTTGGATAGGCGCCGGTGGTTCGTTCGGTGGCTTTTATGGCGCTAACTATTTCTTACATCAAGAATCAAAAAAGCTATTTTCCAGTATGTATACTAGTGGGGAATTTGTTTATGCTCCGCCAAAGAATTTAGACCAAAATTCATTAGTAGTTTTATGTTCTATGAGAGGAACCAGTGAGACGATTGATTCTGCTAAAGTTGCTAAAGAACATGGTGCAACCACTATAGCTCTGTATGTTGATGAATCCGACTTGGTAAAAGTTTGTGATTTTAAAATAAAATATGAAAGCTTAGCTTTAGATGAAAGCAGGCTTGAGCGTGTAAATGGCAGTATTGGGTTATGCATAGCAATGAATTTGCTCCAAGAAGTTGAAGGCTATGATGATTTTGAAACAGCGATGAAGACTTTTGATTTACTTGATCCTATTTATCGTAAGGCAGTTGATTACACTACTCCTTTGGCAAAAGAATGGGCAAAGCTAAATAAAGATCAAAAAACTATTTATGTTATTGCCAGTGGTCCAGCGTATGGTGCAGCTTACGTTTTCTCAATTTGCAATATAGAAGAAATGCTGCAACTGAATTCACCAACTATTCATAGTTATGAATTTTTTAATGGTCCTTTTGAAGTTACAGATAAAAGCAAGTCAATTTTTCAGCTATTGGCCACAGGCAAAACCAGGCCTGAAGATGAGCGTGCTCTTAAATTTGAACAACGGTTTGGCGGCAAAAAATTATATGTATTAGACGGTAAGGAAATAGGTTTAGATGATATCAAGCCCGAAGTTTCTCCGTATTTTAATCACCCGATTTTTTCATCTATTCTAAATAATGTTTATATGAGGGAACTTTCTTATGCTACCCACGAAAGCTATGAAACTCGTAGGTACATGTGGAAAGAAGATTATAAATAATCATTTTAGACGTGAAATGATTATAGGTGCTTGAAGCTTGTGTCATTATTTTTTAATAACAAATTTAACGAAAACGTTTTAAAAAAATAATTTTTAAAATAAAATTTAATTATTTTTGAAGAAAGCATTTACGTGATCAGATTTTTATATTATTATATCAGGTATACATGTTAATACATCTTGTTAATATGCTAGTAAGTGTTTGGATTAGGGGTGAAGTTTAGTGAAAATAATTTTAGTTAGCCATGGCAAGCTTGCCAAGGGAATGAAAAATACTGTTGAAATGATCGCTGGTAATCAGGATAATCTTGAAGCGTATGAAGCCTATAAAAATGGTACGAGTGATGATAGCTTTATTGGTGATATTAAGAATTCGCTTGATAAGGTTGGTGATCAGAAAGCAGTAATCATTACTGATGTTTTAGGTGGCTCAGTTAATAATGAGATGACCCAACTGTTAAAGGATCATCAAAATTTGACGGTGTTAACAGGCATGAATCTGCCTTTGGTTATAACTTTAGTTACTACAGCAGATTCCGGCCTAACCCAAGAGAGTATTGAAGAGGCTATTAATGAAGGACAGAAAGGAGTTTTGTCGATAAATAAGTTAATGACTGAGGATGACGATGAAGGAGATTTATTATGATAAAAGTAATTAGAGTTGATCACCGATTATTGCACGGACAAGTCATTTTTTCATGGACCAAGTTTGCGAATATCGAAAGAGTAATTGTAATTGATACAGCTACAGCAAATGATGATTTTAAGAAAATGTCCTTGAAACTGGCTAAGCCAGAAGATGTTCGTCTAAACGTTTTTAGCGTCGATAAAGCAATTAGTAAAATTGACCAGATTAAGGCACTAAAAGATAATATTATGTTGCTTTTTGAAAACGTAGCGGAATTGAGTAAATTTATTGCTGCATATGGATCTGTAGATGAAATTAATTACGGCTTAATTCCATCTAAACCAAATGCAAAACGCTTTAGTAATGCCATTTATTTAACTCCAGAAGAAGTTAAGCTTACTAAAGAAATGTGTGATAAGGGTATTAAGATCAGCATGCAACAAGTTCCTTCAGCTAATAAAGAACTTCTAAATAATATTATTTAGAAAGGGAGGTAAAAAATGTTTTGGAAAGCATTAGTAGTCGGCTTGGTTGGTGTATTCGCCATGTTCGACTCAAGATTGCTTGGGCGTGAAAACTTTGAGCAGCCATTAATAGTGAGTACACTTGTTGGCTTAGTACTGGGAGATGTTTCGAAGGGATTGCTGGTTGGTGCGACACTAGAGCTAGTTTCAATGGGAATAGTTCAAGTAGGTGCTGCCGTTCCCCCAGATATGGTTTTGGGGTCAGTCGTAGCTTCAGCTTTTGCTATTTTGTCACATACCAGTGCACAAGCTGCGTTAACTGTAGCTTTGCCAGTAGCCGTTTTGGGGCAACTGGTAGCCATAGTTATCAGAATGCTGTTTTCATCTTTTAATCAGTTAGTTGAAAATGCAATTGATGCAGGCAAATTCAGAAAAGCGCGAAGCTACCACATAGTATATGGACCAATTATTTATGGCTTGTTATATTTTGTTCCAGTATTTTTGGCAATTTTCTTAGGTACAAACGTTGTTACCAGTTTTGTTAAGATGATTCCAGATTGGCTAACTAATGGTTTAACTTTGGCAAGTAAGATTTTACCAGCATATGGATTTGCACTTTTGATGTCAACTATGATCGATAAAAAGAATGCAGTTTATTTGTTCCTAGGATTCTTTATTGCTGCATACGGTAAGATGACAGTTATTAGTGTAGCTATTTTTGCAGTTATTTTCGCTATTATTCTTAACAAATTTATGACTAATAACGGCAATAATAGTTCTGGATCAAATTCATCAGATAGTGACGACCTAGATGATTTGGAAGAATTATAGGAGGACAAATTATGACCGAACAAAAGCATACAGATAAACAGCTACGTCATAGATTTTGGCAATTCTTCTGGAGATCGTGGGCTATTCAGACATCTTGGAACTATGAAAGTCAAATGAATATGGGTTTCATGTATGGGATGGCACCAACAATAGATGAAATTTATGGCGAAAAGCCGGATACACCTGAAAAACTCCAGAAGAAAAAAGAGGCATATCATCGTCATATGGCCTTCTTCAACTGTACACCACAGTTAACCTCGTTTGTTCTGGGATTATCTTCTGCAATGGAAGAAGAATATGCAGCCAATCCAGATACATTCGATCCTGATTCAATTAACGGTGTGAAAACTTCATTAATGGGTCCTTTATCAGGTATTGGTGATTCCTTCTTCCAGGGAACAATTAAAATTATTGCCTTTGGTCTGGGAATCAACATGGCTCAACAGGGAAACATATTTGGGCCAATTTTGGCAATGATTATTTCCATCATCCCTTCAGTTATTGTTACTTATTGGGGCGGTAAATGGGGTTATCTGCAAGGTAAAAAGAATATTCAGCGTCTTATTAGTAACGGTACCATTAACAGAATCATGTCTTTGATGAACGTAATCGGGCTAATGGTTATTGGAGCAATGGTGGCAACAATGATTGGGATAACGACACCAATTAAATTTGGTAAAACTTTTGTTTTACAAAAGACATTAGATTCAATTTTCCCACAAATGTTATCTCTTGCATTCACCTTAGGTATGTTTTACCTAATCAAAAAGAAGGTTAATACTGCTTGGATTATGGTCATCTGCATTTTTGGCGGTATTCTACTTAGCGTATTAGGTATTTTTAATTAGTTGTTAGTAATTTTTTATAATAATAAGGAGATTATATAAATTATGGATTTTGAAAAAGTTAAATCTATTGTAAGTGATATTAAGGAAAAACAACCTGATATTGATCGTGTAATGTTTGTTGGCTGTGGTGCTTCAATGGCTGACTTGTATCCAGGCTATTACTTCGTTTCGCATGAAAGTACTAAACTGCTTTCCTCAATTCATACTGCAAATGAATTTAACTATGATACGCCAAAAGGAGTGGGAGAACATACTATTGTAATAACTGCTTCTCTTGGAGGTACAACTCCTGAATCAGTAGCTGCAACTAAAAAGGCTAGAGAATTAGGTACTCACTTAATTACTTTATCAATGGCAGATGATTCACCTATTATTAAAGAAACAGAATATAAAGTTATTCATGGCTTCCACGAAAATTATGCTGCTAAAACTGAAAAAATGTCATATTGCTTAGCATTTGCTATTGAAATTGTTAAGCAGTTTGAGGGTTATCAGTTTTACGATGAAGCTGTTGCAGCTTTCAACGGCATGCCTGATTTGATTGAAAATGCAGTAAAATCAGTTGGTCCATCAGCAAAAGAATTTGGTGAAAAGTACAAAGATGAAAAGAAAATTTTTGTACTAAGCAGTGGTGCATCACTTGGTGTTGCATATTCAACAGCATCATTTTTGTTTATGGAAATGCAATGGATTGCTGCTCCAACAGTTCATTCCGGTGAATATTTCCATGGCCCATTTGAACTTACCGAAAAGGATGCACCGTATCTATTATTCATGAATGATGGTAGCACTCGTCATCTTGATGCCCGTGCTTTGACATTCTTACAAAGATTTGATGCACAAGTAACAAATATTGATGCTAAGGATTATGGTCTTAATGAAGTTGCTGGTGAAAATGTAATTGATTACTTTAACCCAATGATTCATACTGGTGTAATGCGTGTTTATGCTGAAGAGCTTGCTAAGGCTAGAAAGCATCCACTAACCAAGCGTCGTTATATGTGGAAACTTACTTATTAATAGAAAAGAGTTTTAAAAGGATTCTATGAAAGTAGAATCCTTTTATATTAAATAGTCATATTAAAATTTAACATAATTTAGGAGTTCAAAAATATGGATAGCAATACTGTAAACAAAGTTGTTAAAGATGCCTTAAATCATAATCAGGGAAAAATAAATAGTATTTATTTTACAGCTTGTGGTGGTTCGTTAGTTGATTTATATGTTTCAAAATATTTTCTGGAAGCGGAAGCGAAGAAAGTAACTACAGGCTGGTATACTGCAAACGAATTTGTACATGTAACTCCAGCAAAATTAGGTAAAGATTCGATCGTGTTCGTTTGCTCACACAGTGGCAACACACCCGAAACAGTCGAAGCAGCTAAGGTTGCACAAGAGCATGGAGCTTTTACTATTGGCTTGACGTTTAATAAACAGGCAGATTTGCTTACTTATTCTGACGCTAAAATAATTTATGAATGGGGTAACGAAGCTGAAGTAGTCAATAATCCGATGGCAATAACGCTGCACGCCACCGCAAAATTATTACATGGAATTGAAGACTACCCTTATGTCGATCAATTTGAGGACGGCTTTAAGAAAATAGATACAGTTGTTGCTAATGCTATTGATCAAGTTCAACCACGGACAAAAGCTTTTGCCCAAAAGTATAAAGATGAGGAAATGTTTTACGTATTGGGTAGTGGTCCTTCTTTTGGTCACGCATATGGTTTTGCTATCTGTTCTTTGATGGAAATGCAATGGTTAAATGCTTCAGCAATTCATTCTGGAGAATACTTCCATGGTCCATTTGAAGTCACAGATAAGAACACCCCTTATATTCTAATTAAGAGTTTAGGAAGAACTCGAGCTCTTGATGAAAGAGCACAAACTTTCTTAGAGAAATATGCAGAAAAAATAGAAATTGTTGACGCTAAAGAGCTTGGCTTGGACATGATAGATGACAAGGTTTCAGAGTACTTTAATCCAATTTTGTTCTATACTATTCTTTGTGAATATAGATCAAAATTAGCTGATGTACATAATCATTCATTGGATGTTAGAAGGTACATGGGCAAAGTTAAATATTAAGGATAGTGATGACACTTGGCAGCAACAGGTTCTTTATATTCTCAAGTAATGGAAAAAATCAAGCAAAAAATTATTACAGGCGAGTATCCGACAAATAGTAAATTGCCAAACGAATTTGAATTAAGTAAGCAATTTAATGTTAGTCGCGTGACATTACGCAAAGCTATTGCTGGCCTGGCTGAAGATGGCTTAATTGAAAAAATCCACGGTGTGGGTACATTTGTCCGCAAGCCACGCAAGGTAAAAAGGATTATTAGTTCTGCTTCAGCTGAAAGCTTTTCACAAACAGCTGCAAAGGCTGGTTTTAAAGCTAATGCAAAAGTAATTAAAATTAAAAAGGTTGAAACACCTGAAAATTTGAAAACTACTTTGAAAACCAAAGTTGCTCTCTATGTTGAACGGGTATATGCAGTTGAAGATGAACCTGTAATGCTTGAACGCAATTATTTTCCTTTACCACGATTTACTGGGCTGGAGAAAACCGATCTAAGTAAATCTCTATACCAAATTTTACGCAGGCAATATCATATTAAAGAATTAAAATCACGTGATATGGTTATTAGTGTTGCTTTAGCGAGTCTCAGCGAAGCTAGAGTCTTAAAAAAATCTGTTGGTTTTCCTTTGTTGTTACTACAAGTGTGCGTTGAAGATGAAAATAACAATATAGTACACGCCGGAAAACACTATATAATTTCCGACAGGTATGAATTTCACATATGAGGAAAGAAAAAGTGATTAATTTTTTTAGAGTAGATCACCGCTTACTTCATGGTCAAGTAGCACAAGCATGGTACGGTGCTACTGGAGCTAATTGTATTTTAATTGCAAATGATGAAGTTGCTGGTGATCAATTAAGAAAAAACGTAATGAAGCTTGCCAAGCCGGCAGGCGCAAAATTAGTAATTCAATCAATTGCTAAAAGTGCAAACTCGATTAACAGCGGGGTTACAGATAAATATCATGTTTTTGTAGTTGTCGCCAGTATACATGATGCTTATCGGCTATTGCAGAAATTAACGGTCAATATCAAAGAATTAAATCTAGGCGGTACCAGCCCGTCTGCTGAAGCAGAATCATTGTCTGCTGCTGTTGGCGTTACGCCACAAGATAGAAAAGATTTACGAAAGCTACAAGAAAAGGGAATGGAAATATTCATTCAACAGGTTCCTTCAGAAGCAAAAAAAGTCGTAAATTTTAGAAAGGAATAGTGCTCATGTTTTTAAAAACAATTCTAATTGGAATAGTCGCACTATTTGGTTATGGTGAGTACTTTCTGACTGGACGCGGTATGGTGGCCAGGCCTATCGTCATGGGACCTTTAACCGGACTAGTATTAGGGGACTTATCTACCGGTATTAAAATAGGTGCGGCTTTAGAATTAGCTTATATTGGAGTAGTGGAAGTTGGAGCATCTGTGCCGCAGGATATGGTCTCCGCTGGAGTCTTAGGGACCGTTTTTGCTATTTCAACTGGGAAAGGCACTTCGGCGGCATTGGCTTTTGGTTTGCCTCTTTCTATGTTGGTTTTATTAGTGCAAAACTTTGCTTATGTTGCCGTTTGTCCTTGGTACGTCAAAAAATGTGATGATTATGCCAAAGCTGGGGAGCCAGACAAATTAAGTAGAATGTCATTTTGGGGTGGAACCATAATTAATTTTGTTCCCTCAGTAATATTAATTATGTTAGCCTTCTATTTTGGTAATAGTTTTTCTAAAGAAATAGTTGCTGCTATTCCGCAGTTCGTTCAAGATGGGTTAGTCGTTGCCAGTGGTATTTTACCTGCTTTTGGTTTTGCAATGTTATTGGAACAAATATTACGTAAAGAAATAATTCCTTTCTTTGTTATTGGCTTTTTGTTAACAACTTATCTTAAAGTACCAATAATTGGTGTTGCTTTGTTTGGCGCATCAGTCATTGCAATCATGTATTTTTACGAAAAAAAATATCAACCCAATATGGCTAACAGTCAGATAGGAGATGATGACAATGTCGATGAGTTCTAATAACAAAATGAATAAAGTCCTACATAAGACGTTTTGGCGGACTTTTACCATGGGTGCCTCTTGGGAATACACCAGACAAATGGGTACGGGATATTGTTACGCAATGGTACCTGCTCTAAAGTCAATTTATCAAGGTGATAAAAAGCAGATGGAAATTGCTTTAGAAAGACATATGCAATTTTTTAACATTACCAACATTTTTGCACCCCTTGTTTTAGGGACTTCGATAGCAATGGAGGAGAAAAATGCTTCTTCAGCTGATTTTTCACCCGACTTAATTAATAACATTAAAATAAGTTTGATGGGACCCCTGTCTGCGGTTGGGGACTCGCTGTTTCTGTCTACTTGGAGAATTATTTGTACTGGACTTGCAATTTCACTGTGTCAGGCTGGAAATATTCTGGGACCTATTCTATTTTTACTTGCTTACAATATTCCGGCTACATTAATTCGCTATTTTGGTTTGAAAATTGGTTATAAACAGGGATCAAGTTTTTTAAATAAACTTAGTGATACTAATATTATTCAAAATATTTCAGAAAAAGCTTCGATTTTAGGGATGTTTGTAATTGGTTCTATGGTCCCTAGCCTTGTTGTTGTTAATACACCTCTTAAAATAGGTATTGGTAAGAATGCCCAGTCTTTAACAAGCATATTAAATACTATTATGCCTAATATGTTGCCATTATTGGCTACTTTTATCATTTTTGCTATGTTGAAAAAGAAGGTAAAGGTAGTATGGATTTTAGTATCAATTGTGGCTTTTAGTATTTTAGGAACTTGGCTTCATTTCTTGTCAATATAATAAATATTACAGACTGTTTCTTAATTGAAAAAATAATTTAATTGGCAATTTTTCATAATAAGTTTAGAATTGAGTTTGTACCATAAAGAGCCAATTTAAGAGTAACTCTCGAGGAAGAATATGAAGAAAAGCAAATTTGCTATTGCCGTAGTTAATATTATTTTTTTATTTACCATTCCAGGATTAACTCTAGGCGGGACTGAACAAGTAGCAGCAGCCACTATTAAGGGCTATGTTAAAGTTAAAAAGAAGAAGAAAGTTCGCCTATATAAAATATCTGGAAAGCATTCTAATTTTTATGCAAAAGCTAAATATAGCTATCCATATAGTGCGAAGAAAAAAATTGGTAAGAAAAAAAGACCTGCTTATAAAATCGGTAACAATTCTCATTGGATTTTAGCTAAGGATGTTAAAGTTGTTAAGAAAAGTTTCCCCAGAGTATATACTCAGGCAAAAATGAAATTACCAAAAGGTTATACTAAAAGCGAATTGCTGCTCGCTTATCAAGGCAAACCTACTAAGAATTTTGTCAATGCTTCAATGCGAGGGATGAAAGCTAATGATTTCAGCCGCCTTAAAGTGTCTGAAAGTAAAGCTGATGATCTGACTCAAGTTGACTTAAATCAGCTTACACCTAAGCAAATTAGCGATCTAACTGCTTTTTCACTTCGTCTTATTAATGAAGCTAGGAGTGACCTAAATTTGTCACCTTGGGTTGAAAGTAATGGAACCGGTAAGTTAGCAGCTGATATTGCCTTGGAATATAGTAAGAATAATAAGACTATTAAAGATAGTCACTATGTTCCGGGTATTGTTCGTGCTTGCCATGCTAATGGCCTTAATCTTGATGATAATTTTGTCGAAGATATGGCCGGCTTTTATAATATTAGTCAGACAATGTCTATGACCGAATTAAAGAAAAGCGTTTATTTTGGCTTAAAACAAATGATATTTGGTTATGTTGGCAGTGGAGAAGAGGAACGATCTAACAGAAGCTACTATCAAGAATGGGAGCATGCTGGAGATTTGTTTAATACACAAGGGTCGCTTCACGATGGAGATTACAACTATTACGGCTTCAGTATTTCCCATAATGACAATGTTTGTTCTCTGCATTTTATTAGCGTTCCCACCTATGTAGTTAACAGTAAAAAGTATAATAAAGGTTTTAAACCGTAAAAAACAGCCTAGTAATTGGGCTGCTTTTGTTTTACAATTATTTCTATATATTTTTAAGTAGGGTAAGAAAAATGTTAATTTATATTCGGATGGCTGAAAAAGAAGATCTTGATCAGATCATGACCATTATTGATGAAGCAAAAGCGTTGCTAAAAAAAGACGGTAATCCCCAATGGCAGAATGGCACGCCCAGTCGTGAAATGCTGACAGAAGATATAAATCTTAAGCGCGCATACTGTCTCGTAGCGAATAAGGAAATAGCTGGTGTCGCGGTCTTGCTGACAACACCGGATCCTAACTATGCTGAAATAGCTGGAGCCTGGTCTAATAACAAGGAGCAATATGCCACAATTCACCGAATTGCCATTAGTTCCAAATTTCGCGGGCAACACCTCAGCCAATTTATGATGTCCAATTTAATCTCTCGCGGGCTCATGCTTGGCATTCGTAATTTTCGTATTGATACCCACGCAGTCAATAAGCGGATGCAGGGCTTAATTAAAGGTTTAGGCTTTGAATACCGGGGGATTGTTCAGGTTGACCAAACTGAAAATGGCGCTAGAAATGCCTATGAATTAAATTTATAGCGGGAAAAAAGTTATTTTGTACTTGACTTGCAAGACACAATTTCCTATACTATTTAATGTTGAGCAATCAAGTAAAAGCTCAAATGGTATTGGGTTATAGCCAAGCGGTAAGGCACTAGTTTTTGGTACTAGTATGCGCTGGTTCGAATCCAGCTAACCCAATTGTTCTTACGAACACCCAACCCGAAAAATGGCAGGTCTGTAAAGGACCTGTCTTTTTTGCCCAAAATTCATTGCAAAATTTCTTTACTTTTTTAGTCTTTCATATTTAAAAAATAGTTAAATGGGTTTATTATACTCATTATGTTTTGTTTGTAATGTTTATCTTTTTGATGAGGTTTAACTAATACAAAAATATGAATAGCAGTAAAAGTAAGACAATAGTATTTGGACATAGAGGCTATCCTGCTAAATTTGCAGAGAATTCTATGGAAGGCTTTCGTAATGCTGTTGCAAATGGTGCTGAAGGCGTTGAATTTGATGTTCACTTGACCCAAGATGGTGTCCCCGTAGTTATGCATGATGAAAAAGTTGACCGTACAACAGATGGCACCGGTTATATCAAGGACTTCACCCTTAAAAGGCTGAGAAAATTACATTTATCAAACGGTGAACCCGTACCCACTTTGCAGGAATTATTTGAGCTTCTTGAAAATAAAGATATTCAAATAAATTTGGAATTTAAAACCGGAATCATTCACTATCATGGTATTGAAAAAACCGTTTTAAGTTTGGCTTATCTATATCATTTTATGCATCCTATTATTTATTCATCCTTTGACTATGTCACTCTGAAGAACTGTCAAGAAATTGATCCTAATCAAATTTATTGTTACTTAACGGATGAAGAAGTAGTTAATTCAGCTAAGCTGGTCAAAGATAATCATTTTGCTGGTATCCATCCAGGTAAATTGCTTCCAACGCGCGAGGCAGTTACCGAGCGAATTTGGACGGTTGATGACCCGCAAATAGCTAAGAAGTATTTTCAAGAGCATGTTGCGGGAATTTTTACTAATAATTATCCTTTAATGATTAAATTACGAGATCAAATACAGGGAAAAGGATAGCTGAATATCTAAACCAATATTTTTAGAAAGGCCTTAACTCGTCTAGTTAGCAGGCCTTTTTTGCTAAATTAGTTTGAAATTAAAAAAATATTGTAGAAAAATAATTTTTTAAAAGGTATAATTTTTATAACTAAAAAGAAAGTTAGGTGAAAATATGGCAGATTTAATTAAATATGTACGAAAAGGTCTGGCTGAATCCCCTTCTAATCCAATTTTAAAATTTGCGGATTATGCCAGTAAAATTCCGGATGTTGTGAAATTTACTCTAGGTGAGCCTGATTTTAATACACCGGATCACGTAAAGGAAGCAGCCAAAAGGGGAATTGATGAGAATCATTCTCACTATGCTCCTTCAAACGGAACAATTGGTTTGCGCAAAGCGGCAAGTCAATTTTTAAGTAAAAAATATGGTCAAAATTATGATCCCGAAACTGAGGTTTTGGTTACAAATGGTGTTACTGAGTCAATTTTTGATTCAGTTATGGCAACTCTGAATCCTGGCGATATTATGGTTGTTCCTACTCCATTGTTCCCACTTTATATGAGTGATGCAGGTTTAATTAATGAAGGCATTGAAATAGTTAAAGTAAACACATCAAATGATGGTTTCAAATTGACTCCTGCAAAATTGCAAAAGGTAATTGACAAATATGGTGACCGGGTTCGCATGCTGGTATTGAATTATCCTACTAATCCAACAGGGGTAATGTATAGTCAAGATGAATTGGATGCTTTGGCGGATGTTATTCGCGATAAACCAATTTTTGCACTATGTGATGAAATCTATAGTGAATTGAACTATGACCAACCTCATGCGTCAATGGAAAAATCATTGCATGACCAAGTAATTTTAATGAACGGCGTTTCCAAGTCATGGGCCATGACCGGTTACCGGATTGGTATTGTCTGTGCGCCAAAAGATATTTTGCAACAAATTGCGAAAATTCACCAAGCAATAACGACTACTGAACCAACTCCTATGCAAGATGCAGCTGAAGAAGCTTTTAAAAACGGCATGGATGATTCTTTGCCAATGAAAGAAGAATTCCAAAAACGGCGAGACACTTTGTATGCCGGATTGACCAAAATAGGTTTTGAATGTGCTAAACCCCAAGGTGCATTCTACATTTTTGCTAAAATACCAGATGGTTTTGAGCAAGATGATAATAAATTCATTTATGAGCTGGTTGACAAGGCACACGTAGCGGTTTCTGCCGGATCCAGCTTTAGTGAAGGTGGAGAAGGTTATATTAGATTCTCCTATGCTGTTTCAATGGATCAAATTGAAAAGGGGCTTCAACGACTAGAAAAGTTCGTTAAAGAAAATAAGAAGTAATTTTAGGCAAATTTTGCTTGCAATCGCGCACGTTTTTCGGTATTATAATTAACGTGCGTGACGGAGGAGTAGCGAAGTGGCTAAACGCGGCGGTCTGTAAAACCGCTCTCTCTGAGTTCGGCGGTTCGAATCCACCCTCCTCCATCATTATTGGGTTATAGCCAAGCGGTAAGGCACTAGTTTTTGGTACTAGTATGCGCTGGTTCGAATCCAGCTAACCCAATAAAAAAGACGGCTCTTGTGAGTCGTCTTTTTTGTCGGCTCAGAATTGTTATTTGCATATCTGTTTTCAATAAATGTTACGGGACTTCTATTTCTGAAATTATTTATCCATGTTAACTGCCATAAATTTTAGTGAAAGCTCTAGCTTCGTGCCAGCCAAATGAATTACCCCTCAATTTTTACTGTTTAAACTGGTATTTATCTTGACCTCAAATAATTAACGATAATTCCGCGTTTTATCTTAAAATATTGCAAATGATTTTTTAAATCTTAAGAATTTGGTTGTTAAAGTTTACCTATTTTCATTTCAATGATAGTACAATAGTAAGAGCTAACTTTTATTAAGAAGGGAAATATATGTCAAGACTTGTGCGCGTTGGTGCTGGAGGTAAAGAAATTAGCTGGCACAATGCCTTAAATGATTTACGTGCAGATGATGTTTTGCTTCTGGAGCCGGGATTTTATGAGTTACCCGCAGGAATTTTCTTATCTGATATTACTATTAAGGGAACAGGTAATCTTCCAGAAGACACAACAATATTAGGCTTTATCAATATTGATGCCGGCAGCCAGTTTGTTAATTTAGAGAATTTGTGCATCAACACGGTAACTGATGCGAATAGTTTGTTCGTTCCGGCCGAAGCTAATACTTTTTTGTCATTGCGCAACTGTATCGTCAAAGGCTTTGGTGGTGATACAGCAGTTATTGCTGCCAATGGCAAAGTCACCTTGGAATTATTCTCAACAGTGGTTATGAATGGTTCTGTGTCATTATTTGCTGATTCGAATTTTCGCTTAGAGATGAATGACTCAACTATTAAAAATACTGTGAAAGACATTGGCGCCTTAGCGCTTGAAGGGCATGGCACCGCTGTTATTAATAATTCACGTATTCATGGCAGTATTGATACTTTTAGCAAGTCAAATGTGGAATTAGATATTAATAATACTGTTGTGAATGCACTGCTTATTCAGGGACAAGCATGGCTAAACATGCTTAACAGTATGCTTTTGTCACAAGAAGATACTGCAATGTTCATCACGGATAAAACTTGGATTAATATTATTGGCAGTGAGTTTAAAGGCGGTATTTATTTTGAAAAAGAGCCGCATGTGATTATCCAAAATAGTAGAATCGACCGCTTGATTGCCACCGGAGAAGCCCAAATCACCCTGAATAATTCTGTTATCGTTAATCATGCCGATTTTCAAAATAAAGTTAATTGCAATTCTAGACGGGCAACTTTTAATGGCGGAAATGAATATGAGTATTTTTTGGTTCTTAGTGATCAGGCAGAATTTGAGGGTCATGATCTGATTTTCAATTCTAACGGTGCTACTTTAGCTGTCGAAAATCAGGCTCATTTGCATGCTAGCGTCATCGCAACAAGTGATGATTCAATTATGGTGGAGTGCGGACAAAATGCAGAATTTCGTTTATGGGGCATGAAATGGACCACTAAAAAATAAATAGCTTGCTTTATTATAATTTGTAACATATCATACGAAGTAGACCAATTTAGATTATAATAAGATGTGTAATGGGGGTATATTTATGGAAGAACCAATGTACATCAAAATTCATAATCAAATCAAACGTGAAATTGAAAATCATGACTATAAAGTTGGTAGTAAAATTCCAGCGGAAAGACAATTAGCTCAAAAATTTGGCGTCTCGCGGATGACTTTGCGTCAAGCAATTAAAACTTTAGAAGATGAAGGCATTTTAGAGCAGCGGGTTGGTAGTGGTACTTATGTTGCCAATCAAAAGGTGCAGGAAAAAATGTCGGGTGTTATGTCTTTTACTGATATAACCCATGCAAATGGGCAAACACCTTCAAGTAAGCTAATATCCTATCGCTTTGGTAAGCCTTCCTTATCAGAGATGGAGCGGCTTAATTTGGATGACAAACAGGAAGTTCTACGGATGGAACGTATTCGTTATGCAGATGATGTTCCAATTTGTTATGAAGTCGTTTCTATTCCACAAAGCCTGGTTAAAAATATGTCGAAAGCTGATATTTCTTCACATTTATACCAAACTTTGGAAAAAAATGGTTATAAAGTAGGACGTGTAACAGAATATATTTCTGCAGCCGTTGCAAATGAAAACTCAGCTAGACTTCTTGATGCCAAAAAAGGTGAAGCGTTAATCACGCGCTTGCAGGTAACTGAATTATCAAATGGCATGCCATTTGAATATACAAGGGCAAACTATGTTGCGGATCGCTTTGAATTTACCTTTGCCAAATAAAAAACTCCGAATTAACTATGTTTAGTTAGTTCAGAGCTTTTTTATTTTAAATCATCTTTGATTTTAGTGGTGGAAATTCCTGGTGTGCGTGGCAAATAAACTACTTGGCAGTATGGCTTTAAAAAGTCAAACTTGCCTTGCCAGTCATTACCCATAACAAAAGTATCAATATCATATTTTTGGATGTCGCTAACTTTTTGTTCCCACCCTTTTTCTGGGATAACTTGGTCTACGTAGCGGATTGCTTCAAGAATATATTTACGTTCGGCGTAATTGTTATAGGACTCCTTGTGCTTTTGCAACTGGTTAAATTCATCAGTAGACAATCCAACAATGAGGTAATCGCCTAGTTCACGAGCCCTTTTTAGTAAACGAACATGACCGTAATGCAATAAATCAAATGTGCCATAAGTGATTATTTTTTTCATAGTTCCCGTACTCCTATCATTTTGACGAGTTAATAGTATCATATTTATAGAAAAGGTAAAGCGTATTCTGAACTGGTTGTTATTTTGGTAAAATAAGGTAAATTGCGGATTAGGAGATATAGCTATGGCTAAGGTAAATGTTTTAGGTGTAAATTTCGATAATAAAAGTTTTAATCAATTTCAAAATGAATTTATTGGCAGAATTAATACCCACCAATCAACTTTTATTGTTACTGCCAATCCTGAAATTGTCATGTCAGCAAATGAAAACCCTGAATTTATGAAGATCCTGACTTATGATGCTGACTATATTACTGCTGACGGTATAGGCATTGTCAAAGCAAGTCATATTTTAGGTCAGCCACTTAAAGAACGGGTAACCGGTTATGATTTATTTACTTGGCTAATGAAGCTGGCAAATGATCGGGGCCTCAGAGTTTATTTAATTGGCGCTCGCTCGGAAGTGATGCATACGATTCAGGCTAAGATTGCACGAGAATATTCTGATATACAGCTAGTAGGAGCTGAAAATGGTTACTTTAAAGAAGATCTGGAACTAATTGCTTACCAAATTGAACGGACAGAACCGGATTTAGTTTTTGCCGCCTTGGGTTCACCCCGTCAAGAACAACTTTTATCCATTCTCCGGAGAAATCTCCTGCCAGCTTTAATGATGGGAGTAGGAGGCAGCTTTGATGTCTTTTCAGGTAAAGTAAAACGTGCTCCTCAAACTTGGCAGAATGTCCATTTAGAATGGCTTTACCGTCTGCTTAAAAACCCCTCACGCTTAAAGCGAATGACGATTTTGCCTCATTTTGTGCATGAAGTTTATCAGTCAAAAAAGGAAAAAATCTAATTATGAAGGTTTTGCATGTTAATGCCGGGCTTGAAAATGGTGGTGGCTTAACTCATATTATTAATTTGCTGAAACAAGCAAAAAATGAAGAGCAGGATTTTACATTATTATGTTTAGCTGACGGCCCTGTTGCCCAAGCTGCACGGACTGCAAAATTAAAAGTGCAAGTTTTGGGCATCAATAGTCGCTATGACTTGGCCGGCTTAAATAAGCTGGCTCATTTTATTAATAATGCTGGCTTTAGTATTGTCCACACGCATGGTGCGCGGGCTAACTTATTTGTCTCTTTAATTAGGCACAAAATTACCGCTAAATGGTGCGTAACTGTTCATTCTAATCCTTATCTTGATTTTGCTGATCGCGGCTTCACAGGGAAAATTTTTACCAAATTAAACATTCAGGCCATTCGCAAAGCGGATTGCGTTTTTGCTGTTACTAAAAGATTTGCTGATTTGTTAGTTAAAAAAGCTAAAATCAAGCGGGAAAAAGTTCACGTGATTTACAACGGTACTTTTTTTCATGCAGACAGTCAAATCCCTGCTAAATATGAGCACCCCAACTTTAATATTGTAAACGTAGCCAGGGCTGAAAAAGTTAAGGGCCAAGACTTGTTACTGCAGGCTCTAAAACAATTAAATAATGCTAATGTTCATTTGTTTATTGCCGGAGACGGTTCTCAATTAAGATCACTAAAGGACCTGACGCAAAAATTAAACTTGGGTCCACAAGTAACTTTTCAAGGTTTCATGACACATAAACAGTTAAAAAATCTTTATCGCAGAATGGATTTGGCTGTTCTGACATCTTATTCTGAGAGCTTTCCTCTAGTGTTGCTGGAAGCAAGCGATAATTTGTTGCCACTTTTGTCAACTGCCGTTGGTGATATTAGCATGATGATACCAGATAAAGAACATGGTTTTGTTGCCAAAGTCGGTGAGATAGATTCAATTTGTTCAGCTTTAAAGCAAGCTGTGAACACGCCTAAAACTCAACTTAGAGAAATGGCGCAGCTTGAGAAAAATTATGTTGAGCGGCATTTTTCGTTACACGAGCAATTAAGTAGTATTTTACGGGTATACGATGATATCGTTTAAATTGGTAAGTTTGTTAAAAAGGCCACAAATGTTTATAATAAAACAAAAATATTAGTGGATTTAGTTAAGAGGACAGAATGTTTTACCAAGAATTGGATGAAGACGATTCATTAACCCTTCATACAGATTTGTATGAAATTAATATGATGTATACCTACTTTAAAAAAGGTATTTCTGAACGCAATGCTGTTTTTGAAGTTTACTATCGGAAAGAGCCTTTTGGCAATGGCTATTCCGTATATGCAGGCTTAGAACACGTCATTTTATATTTACAAAACCTGAAATTTAAAGAAAGTGACTTAAAATATTTAAAAGAAGAAATTAGCTATGATGACGATTTTATTGATTATTTGCGTCATTTGAAATTGCAGCTTACTGTACGATCGATGCCTGAAGGAGAAATTGCTTTTGCCAACGAACCCTTATTGCAAGTTGAGGGTCCACTTGCGCAATGCCAATTGGTTGAGACAACTATCTTAAATATTATTAATTACCAGACTTTACTGGCTACTAAAGCGGCGCGCGTCAAGCTGGCCGTTCAAGGTGACGGAGTGATGGAATTTGGTACCAGGCGTGCACAGGAAGCAGATGCAGCTATTTGGGGCACTCGTGCTGCTTATATTGGTGGCTTTGATTCCACCAGTAATGTTCGGGCAGGCAAATTATTTGGTATCCCAGTTTCTGGCACACATGCCCATTCCTTAGTAGAAGCCTTTGGCAGCGAATATGAAGCATTTAAGGCCTATGCAGAAACGCATAAAGACTGCGTCTTTCTGGTAGATACATACGATACAGTTAGAAGCGGCGTACCAAACGCAATTCGGGTTGCTGACGAAATGGGAGACAAAATTAACTTTCAAGGCGTGCGTATTGATTCGGGCGACATGGCCTATATTTCAAAGCAAGTACGCCGGGAACTGGATAATGCTGGTTATACTGATGCTAAAATTTTTGCTTCAAATGATTTGGATGAAACTACGATTACGAGTTTAAAGATGCAAGGAGCAAAAATTGATGTTTGGGGGATAGGGACTAAATATATTACGGCTTACGACCAGCCTGCTTTAGGAGCTGTTTATAAATTAGTTTCAATTGAAGATGATCAGCACCATATGCGTGACACTTTAAAAATTTCTTCGAATGTAGAAAAGGTATCAACTCCAGGTAAAAAACAAGTCTGGCGTATCTCAGCTAATACTGCTAAGAAAAATGAAGGTGACTGGATTGCACGGGCCGGCGTAGATCCGCGTAAATTTGATTCATTGTACATGTTTCATCCGCAATATTCTTATATCAATAAAGTGGTGACTGATTACACTGCAGAACCACTTTTAAAAGATATTTTTGTTAAAGGCCAATTAACATACCAAAAGCCCAAACTAATAGATATTAAGAACTTTTGTGCAGCCAATCTGGACGGACTATGGGATGAATACAAGCGCAGCTTGAACCCCCAGGAATATCCTGTTGATCTTTCTCAAGATTTATATGACAGTAAAATGACTATTATTCAGGATATTCGCACCAAAATCAATAAAGGAGATACTGCACAATGAGACCCTTACAAAAAGAAATTATAAAATATGAGCATGTTTTGCCTCAAATTGATCCGCAAAAAGAAATTAGACGTTCAGTTGATTTTTTAAAAGATTATCTCAAAGCAAATACCTTCTTAAAGTCTTATGTATTGGGTATTTCTGGTGGACAAGACTCTACGTTAGCAGGAAAACTATGTCAAATGGCAATTTCGGAAATGAGGAGTGAAACTGGCGATAATTCATACCAATTTATTGCAGTGCGCTTGCCTTATGGAGTTCAAGCTGATGCACAAGATGCGGCAGATGCTGTGGCTTTTCAAAGACCGGATCAAGACTTGGTAGTTAATATTAAACCGGCTGTTGATGCCTTAGTTTCTACTCTAAATGAAGCTGGGCAGGAGATTACCGATTTTAATAAGGGCAATATTAAGGCGCGCGAGCGCATGGTGGTGCAGTATGCTATTGCTGGTGCCCATAATGGTGCAGTTGTGGGGACGGATCACGCAGCTGAAAACTTCAGCGGCTTTTATACCAAATATGGTGATGGTGCGGCAGATTTAACTCCGCTCTTTCGTTTAGACAAGCGCCAAGGAAAACAGATGCTCAAGTTTTTAAATTGTCCGGAGCATTTGTATCACAAAGCGCCCACAGCAGACTTGGAAGAAAATAAGCCTGGCTTACCTGATGAAGTTGCACTCGGCGTCAGCTACAGGGATGTTGATGACTATTTAGAAGGGCACGAAGTTTCTGAAGAAGCCGCTGAAAAAATCGAATCTTTATGGCGTAAGAGTGAACACAAACGGCATTTGCCCGTAACCGTTTTTGATGATTTTTATCGTAAATAAGGACTAGGGCATTTTGAGTTTAAATTTTACCTTAATAGGCCTGTTATTGACAAAAACTGTGCAAGTAGTACAATTACTGTTAACTTAAGATATGTTTTTTAAGAATAACAGTTCAAAGAGAGAGCCGCCTGGTGAAAATGGCTTACTGTTACTTAAAAGATGCTCCTTACAGTTCAAATAAATAAAATAATTAAGAGGTAACAAACACTGTTGCAATTGAGGTGGTACCGCGTTTAAAGGCGTCCTTAAGATAAGCAACGGTGTTTTTATTTTGGCAAAAAGGGAGATATATTTGATGAAGAAACTGACAAGTTCAGAATTTAGACAGATGTTTTTGGATTTCTTCAAGCAGCACGGCCACATGGTATTGCCCAGTCAATCATTGATTCCGCAAGATGATCCAACATTGCTGTGGATCAATTCCGGTGTGGCAACGATGAAAAAGTATTTTGACGGCTCAGTAGTGCCCAAGAATCACCGGATCACCAGTTCACAAAAGTCCATTAGAACTAATGATATTGAAAATGTTGGTAAAACTGCCAGACACCAGACCTTTTTTGAAATGCTGGGTAACTTTTCAGTTGGCGATTATTTCAAAAAAGAAGCGATTACCTGGGCTTGGGAATTTTTGACCAGTCCTGACTGGCTCGATTTAGATAAAGAAAAACTTTACTGTACGGTTTATCCTAAAGATACAGAAGCACATAAAATTTGGCTGGAAGTTGGTATGCCTGAAGACCATATTGTTAAACTGGAAGAAAATTTCTGGGATATTGGTGAAGGTCCTTGTGGTCCTGACTCTGAAATTTTCTATGATCGTGGTCAAGAAAATAACGATGTGGCAGAAGATGATCCTGAAAACTTCCCTGGCGGTGAAAATGCCCGTTACTTGGAAATTTGGAATATAGTCTTTTCACAATATAATCATTTGGCAAATGGCAAATATGTAGATCAGCCACACAAGAATATTGATACTGGTATGGGCCTAGAGCGTGTTTTGTCTATTTTACAAGACGCACCAACTAACTTTGAAACTGACCTCTTCTTGCCAATTATTCATGAAACTGAAAAAATGACTGCTGCTAAAAAATACGGCACAAACAAGGCGGATACAACAGCCTTTAAGATTATTGCTGATCATGTACGGACTGTCTGTTTTGCCATTGCGGATGGAGCGTTGCCATCAAATACAGGTAGAGGATATGTTTTACGGCGCTTGATTCGGCGCGCTGATTTAAATGGTCAACGTTTAGGGATTAAGGGTGCTTTTCTTTACCAACTTGTCCCAGTGGTCGGTAAAATTATGGAAAGTCATTACCCAGAGGTTACAGACCAAAAGGACTTTATTGCCAAAGTAATTAAAAATGAAGAAGAAAGATTCCAGCTAACTCTTGAATCTGGGTTAACTTTACTTGATGACTTAATTGCCAAGGCCCAAAACTCTGAAGATAAAACAATTACCGGTAAAGATGCGTTCAAGTTGTTTGATACTTATGGCTTTCCTTATGAATTGACTTTTGAAACTGCACAAGATGCAGGCTTAAAGGTTGATCAAAAGGGCTTTGATGCTGAAATGAAGGCCCAAAAAGAGCGTGCGCGTAAAGCTCGGGGTAATCTGCAATCAATGGGTGCGCAGGATGAAACTTTGATGAACTTAAAGGATAAATCAGAGTTTGAATATGGTGTTTATGAAGAAAAACATGCTAAATTAATTGATATTATAGTCAATGACCAATTAGTTGATAGAGCAGATGGTGATAATGCGGTTTTAATCTTTGACCGGACTCCTTTTTACGGTGAACGTGGTGGCCAGGTAGCAGATCACGGTAATATCTATAATCAAGAAGGTGAACTGGTTGCTCAGGTAACGGATGTACAACACGCTCCGAATGATCAAAATATGCACTTTGTCGATGTGATTTTGCCTCTGAAAAAGGGTGAAGACTATACTTTAAAAATTGACAGAGTTCGCCGCGAAGGCCTGCGCCACTCACATACAGCTACACACTTGTTGCATGCGGCTTTGAGAAGCGTTCTGGGTGAACATACGCATCAAGCCGGCAGTTTGGTGGAGCCTGATTATTTGCGCTTTGACTTTACTGCACTTGAACCAATGACTGCCAAGGAAATTAAGTCAGTTGAAAATTTGGTAAATCAAAAGATTTGGGCAGCAATTGATGTCAAAACTACTATTACCGATCCTGATACTGGTAGAAAAATGGGAGCTTTGGCTTTATTTGATGGCAAATATGGTGATAAAGTTAGAGTTGTCCAAATGCAAGATTTTTCTATTGAATTCTGTGGTGGTACTCATTGCGCCAATACTAACCAAATAGGTATTTTTAAAATCATTTCTGAATCTGCCATTGGTGCTGGAATGAGAAGAATTGAAGCAGTTGTTTCTAAAAAGGCCTACGAATATCTGGCTAACAGATCTGAACTCCTGGATGATATTCAAGCGGAAGTAAAATCGACCAAGCCCGAAGATATTATTGATAAGGTTGATTCCCTTGAACAGGAATTACATGATAGTCAAAAGCAGGTTGAAGATTTAAACTTGCAAATTAATCAGAGTAAAGCAAATTCAATTTTTAATGATGTAAAACAAGCAGGTGATTTGTCCATTATTGCCCAAGAAGTTGATGCCGGTGGCATGAATGATTTGCGTGAGTTCGCTGATGCTTGGAAGAGTGGTCAGAAGTCTGATGTGCTCGTTTTAGGAACTGCCAGTGATGGCAAGGCCAATATGATTATTAGCTTAGGTGATAAAGCTTTGGCAAAGGGGCTTAAAGCAGGAGATCTAATTAAACAAGTCGCACCAATCTTTGGTGGTGGCGGTGGCGGTCGACCAAACATGGCTCAAGCAGGTGGTAAAAACCCTGAAGGCCTTGAAAAGGCTATTCAGACAGTGGTTACAATGATTTCCGAAAAATAATTAATTGAGTTTGTGCTGTTTTTCAAGTAAAATTATGCTAGGAGGAATAATTATGAGTTCGCTAGATAAGACAATGCATTTTGACTTTAACGAAAATAAAGGCAAAAATGTTCATGATACTCTGCAAGACGTTTATAATGCTCTGGAAGAGAAGGGTTATAATCCAGTTAACCAGATTGTCGGCTACTTATTGTCTGGCGATCCGGCTTATATTCCACGGCATAATGATGCTCGTAATTTAATTTTGAAGCATGAACGTGACGAAATTATTGAAGAGCTTGTCAAAAATTATCTTGGAAAAGATAAATAATGCGACTAGTTGGTTTAGATGTTGGATCAAAGACAGTAGGCGTTGCTGTTAGTGATGAATTAGGAATAACTGCGCAGATGGTTGAAACCATCCCTATTGATGAAACGCGTTATAATTTTGGTATGCGTGCAATTAAAAAAATTGTCCGCCAATATGAACCAGAGGCTTTTGTGCTGGGTTTGCCTAAAAACATGGATGGCTCTTCAGGTGCTTCAGTTAATCGCAGTAAAGCATATGGTGAGAGACTGGAGAAAAAGTTTGGTTTGCCAGTGCATTATTTAGATGAGAGACTAACGACAGTGGAATCTGAAAGAGTTTTAGTTGAAGAGGCAGGAATGTACGATCGCCATAAGCGCAAAGAAGTTATTGACCAAATGGCTGCTGTTTTGATTTTACAGAATTATTTGGATCTAAACCGAAAGGATTAATATGGCACAAGAAATTAACGGTGATGACCGTCAGATTACCCTGATTGATGATCAGGGTAATGAAGAATTATACGAAATTTTATTTACGTTTCATTCAGATGATTATGATAAATCATATGTTTTGCTCTATCCAGCAGCTGCTAGTGATGATGACGAAATTGAAGTCTTAGCATTCAGCTATGATTCAGATTCCGCAGGTGATGTTACCAGTAGTGATTTACACGAGATTGAAGCAGATGATGAGTGGAACATGGTCCAAGGAGTCTTAAATACATTTTTGGACGATGACCGATTAAGTGGTGAATAAGAAAGACTGGCTGGGCCAGCCTTTTTTATTAAAGATTAATAATTTAGAAAAATAATGAATGATAAAATATTAAAAACTTTAGAATTTGCCAAAATTACTGAACAATTACAACAAATGGCGATTACTACACCAGCTAAAATGACAGCATTCAACTTACTGCCAAGTAATGATTTTGCTCAAGTTGAACTTAGTTTGAAGCAAACTCTTGCTGGTGCTGATATTTTGCGGGTTAAAGGGCAATTGCCATTGACAGATTTTGCTGATGTTACTGCAAGTACCAAGCGTTTGCGGATCAAGGCAAACTTAAACGCCAAGGAATTGGGTAATTTGTTATTAGTTTTGGCGCTTGCAAATGAAACAAATGAATTTTTTGGTGAAATTGATGAGGAAAAACTAGATTTAACCGCCATAGATTCTATTTTGGCACAATTAAATGTACCTCAAAGTTTGTATAACAAACTTAATCGTTCTCTAGATTTTGATGGAGAAGTTCTCGATACTGCTTCCAGCGAATTAGCCCATTTACGTCATGAAATCAAAAGCAATGATGCTGAAATTAAGCAGAGAATGGATGGCTATATCAAGGGTAGTAGCAGCAAGTATTTGTCAGAGCAGATTGTGACAATTCGTGATGAACGTTATGTTATTCCGGTCAAACAAGAATACCGCAATAAATTTGGCGGCGTTGTTCATGATCAAAGTGCCAGTGGACAAACGCTTTTTATTGAACCTAGTGCAGTTTTAAATCTCAATAATCGTCAGCAAAACCTTCTGGCACAAGAAAGAAGAGAAATCAGTCATATTCTGCGTAACTTGTCTGATCTAGTGCGACCGGAAGCTGATAGCATTGATACGATTGCTGGTGCTTTAGTTAAACTCGATTTTATTCAGGCAAAAGCGAAATTAGCTCATGCTATGAAAGCAACTGAGCCTAAGTTGACTGATGATCAGTCACTGGTGTTTTTACAAGCACGACATCCTTTAATTAATCCGGAAACAGTTATTGCCAATGATATCTGTCTGGGTGAAGATTACGATACTATGTTGATTACTGGTCCAAATACTGGTGGAAAGACGATTACATTAAAAACAGTGGGTATTTTACAGTTAATGGCACAATCAGGCCTGTTTATTCCTGCTGCAGAAGGAAGCAAAGCCGGTGTTTTTAAAGACATCTGCGCAGATATTGGGGATGAACAATCTATTGAGCAATCACTCAGTACCTTTTCTTCACATATTAATGGCATTGTCAAAATAATGAAAAAGGTCGATGCCAAGACACTGGTTTTGATTGATGAAATTGGTGCGGGAACGGACCCAGAAGAAGGCGCAAGTCTGGCAATCAGTATTTTGGACTTTTTACGGCAAAAGAAAGCTAAAATTATCGTTACTACCCATTACCCAGAACTGAAACTATATGGCTATAATCGTGAAAGAACAACTAATGCATCAATGGAGTTCGATCTAAAGACCTTGTCGCCAACATACCGTTTACAAATTGGTATTCCTGGTCACAGTAACGCATTTGCAATTGCGCGCAGATTAGGGATGCGCGAAGACGTGGTTAAAAAAGCACAGGGGCTAATGAGTGATGAAAACGTTGATATTAACCAAATGATTACTGAGTTAACGAAGCAAACTAAGGCTGCTTCAGATGCCCGCAGTCATTTAACTACCAGTCTTGATCGTGCTAAAAAGTTGGAAAAGACATTGCAGCAAGCACTCGATTGGTACAATCAACGTGTGCAAAAGCAGCTGGAATTTGCTCAGGAAAGAGCTAATGAAGTAGTTACCAAAAGCCGTAAAAAAGCTGATAAAATTATCGCACAACTTGAGCAGCAAAAAGGTAATGTTAAACAAAACGAAATTATTGCTGCCAAGGGTGAATTTAATCAGCTTGAACGACAAAACGAAAATCTGGCTCATAATCGTGTTCTGCAACGCGAAAAAAGAAGACACCATGTTAATGTAGGCGATCAGGTAAAAGTACTGTCTTATGGGCAAACTGGTACGATTACCAAAAAGTTGTCTGAACATGAATATGAGGTCCAGATGGGTATTATTAAGGTTAAAGTCAGTGATCGCGACATTGAAAAAAGCACTCAGCATGAAAAGCCGCAAACTCATTCGAAAGTGCGTGCAGTTAGTGCAAACAGGCGTAGCAATGCTAAAAGTGAGCTCGATTTGCGCGGTCAGCGTTATGATGAAGCAATGACTAATTTAGATCGCTATATTGACTCGGTGCTGTTAGCTGGTTTAGATGTTGTTACCATTATTCACGGCATAGGTACTGGTGCTATTAGAAAAGGCGTTTGGCAATATTTACGGACGAATAAGCATGTGAAAAGTTATAATTACGCCCCTGCAAACGAGGGCGGAAATGGTGCAACCATTGTGCATTTGCAATAATTTACTTTACTTGTAAAAAGTAAGTCTGGTTGCTATAATGAAAATATCAATAGAATAATGTTTTTCTCTAAAGGAGGTTTTTTCAATGGTTGATGAACTTACAGATCAAAACTTTGAAGAAGAAACAAAAGATGGTGTCGTGTTAACGGACTTTTGGGCAACCTGGTGTGGTCCGTGCAAAATGCAATCTCCGGTAGTTGATGAATTGGCTGAGGAGAGACAAGACGTTAAATTTACCAAAATGGATGTTGATCAAAACAAGGAAGTACCAAGCTCTTTGGGAGTTATGGCTATTCCGACTTTGCTAATCAAGAAAAACGGTGAAATTGTAGATCGCATTACGGGTTACACACCTAAAGCAAAATTGAGTCAAATTTTGGATCAATATACCAATTAAAAAATTCCTGCAACTGCAGGAATTTTTTTAATTGCTTTTTTCTTTTAATAGATCGCGAATTTCTTTCAAGTAATCTTCAGCGGTTGGGCCAGCTGGTTGTTTCTGGTCGTTATGTCTTATTACTTTATTGACAGCTTTAACTAGCAAAAAGACGATGAATGCAATAATCAAAAAGTTAATCACAGTATTGATAAATTCACCGTATTTAAAAGTAGCACCTCCGGCTTTAAATACCAGATTGGAAAGATCAATTCGTCCGATAAATAGACCCAAAAGGGGATTAATTAAATTGTTTACCAATGAATTAACAATGTTGGTAAAAGCTCCGCCGATGATTACACCAACAGCCAAATCGATAACGTTGCCCCGTTGAATAAATTCTTTAAATTCTCTAAGCATTTTGTTTCCTCCATTCTTACTTTAATAATATTGCAAAAATGGTAAAAAACTAAATTATTTGTTTCAAAGTACTTAATCAAATTTAGCGATTAATTTTACTATTTTTTTATGTTCATCAACCTTAATTTCGCATTCAGTAGTGCGACCAGTTTCTTTTTCAACTGCTTCTGCAATTATTCCTGCTTCAAGGGAAAATTCCTGATTACCACTGCTAATCCGATCGGCTACATTTTGTCCGGTTAATTTGAAAATTTTTTCACTATGATGGGCTCTTGCTTTTTCAATATTGCCAAATTCAGTAGTTGTAAAAAAGCTGGCTACATCTTCAAAGGACGCTAAGTCATATTTAC
Organism: Lactobacillus sp. IBH004; assembly: GCF_026185255.2. Classification (NCBI taxonomy): domain Bacteria; kingdom Bacillati; phylum Bacillota; class Bacilli; order Lactobacillales; family Lactobacillaceae; genus Lactobacillus; species Lactobacillus sp. IBH004. The sequence goes on from NZ_CP110217.2 coordinate 471,117, forward strand.
GGGCTATGCGCTTGCCACCCCAATATAGAATTACATCATTGTCTTTGCCTAAGATCGTTGGCAGTAAAAAGTCACGATAAAGCTGATTTACAAAATAAACATGTTCATGTTGCTGGTTATTGTCTTGCATAAAGAAATTCATCCCTTTTATTTTCTTTTATTTTACCGTAAAATTGACTGAAGTATAAATTATTTAGGGAGTCTTTTAATATGGATAATCGACCAATTGGCTTATTAGATTCAGGAGTTGGCGGCTTAACGGTAGTCAAAAAAATAATTGCTAAAATGCCTCATGAATCAACTGTTTTCATTGGTGACAATGCTCATGTTCCCTATGGTGATAAGTCTAAGGCGGAAATTATTGCGCTAACAAAGCAAAGTGTTAATTTTTTATTAAGTAAAAACGTTAAACTAATTGTCTTTGCCTGCAATACTGCCACGGCAGTAGCTATGAATGCTATTCAAAAAGAGATTGAGCCGCAAATTATCGGCGTAATTCAATCGGGCGCTCTAGCGGCAGCGCAAGCTACTAAAAACAAAAACGTGGCAGTTGTGGCGACAAAAATGACTGTTAGTTTAAATGCATACCAAAAGGAGATTCAAAAGCGTGATTCCCAAATAGTTGTGCATGAAATAGCAGCCCCTCAGATTGTACCCCTAATTGAAGCTGATGCAAGTCATCAGGCGTATGTTTCTGCACTGCAAGAACTTTTGCTGCCAATCGACAAGCTGGACATAGATACTCTCGTTTTGGGATGTACGCACTATCCTATTATTCGCAGTGAGTTTGCACAATGTTTAAAACCAAATGTTCAAATTATTGATCCAGCTGACCAGGTAGCGCAATATACGTATAATGTGATGAAACGTGACGACCTTTTTGGCAGTAATTCTAATGATGGTGCGCACGAGTATTACACAACGGGGGACGTCAGAATGTTTAACGAATTGGGTAAAATAGTATTAGACGAGCAATACGTTAGTGCAAAACACCTTTAAGAAGAAAGGAGAAAAAATGGAAGTTTTATTTGCAACAACTAATCAGGGCAAGGTAAAAGAATTGAGAGCAGCTTTTAAAAAAGCTGCGCTTAACCTCACAGTTAAGACTAATGCCGATTTAGATAGGCCGCCAATTGTTGATGAGTACGGTACAACATTTGAGCAAAATGCTAAGCTAAAGGCACATGAATTAGCTGACTATAGTCAGCTGCTGACAATAGCGGATGACTCCGGCTTAATGGTTGATGCACTTGATGGTGCTCCTGGAGTTCACTCGGCGCGTTTTGCCGGCCCTGAGCATAATGATCAAAAGAATAATGCTAAATTACTGGCCGAGCTTGGTGGTGTGCCGTTAGCAAAAAGAACAGCTAGATTTAATACTACAATTGTAGTATCAATGCCAAGTCATTTTGAAAAAGATTTGGTTGTCTCAGGTCAATGTGAAGGCCTAATTTTACCAGCGCCTGAAGGTGAAGACGGCTTTGGCTATGATCCGCTTTTTTATGTACCGGAAAAGCAGAAAACTTTTGCCGAAATGACAACTGCAGAAAAAAATAGTCTTTCTCACCGAGGAAAAGCACTCGCCAAATTATTAAAGTGTTTACCAAACTGGCTCGCTCAGTTTGAATAAATATCTAAAAAACTGCTAAATATTATTTTTAATACTTTTTACTGGAAAAGTGTTAAAGACATTTATCAGTTTTTATTTTATTCTGCTAAAAGAACTTGGTTGCTTTGCAGGACGTTTAAATACTGCGTTAAGTATTTATCCTGCACTTCTTTTTCATAACCGGGTTTAACTTGAAAATGAACCACATAATTAACAGTTTGTGCTGTTTGCGTAGCGATGCCAATAATTTTAGGTTCTTGCACTAAAAAATTAATATCGGTACTCAATTTTTTGTTTACCTGTTCAATAAGACTATGAACTTTTGCAAAATCGTTATTAGCTTTTAGTTGGATTTCAATATCTAAGCCAATGCCACCGTGGGCTAAATTTTGTACGATTGAAATATTACGATTGGGGATGTAGATTAAAGAACCATCAGACCCTTTAAGTCTGGTAGTCCTTAATCCCAACTGAACCACTACTCCAGTTTGATTGTTGATTGAGACAATATCTCCTACGTCAAACTGGTCTTCACTTAAAATGAAGAAGCCGTTAACTAAATCGCTGACAAAGCCCTGGGCTCCCATCCCTAAAGCCAGAGAAAAGATACCAGCACTCGCAAGTAGCGTACCAATTGGAATACCTAGGATAGATAAAACAGCAAACAAGTAGAAAAAAATCACAGTGTATTCAAAGATACTGTTAATTAATGCAGTAACTGTTTGAGTTCTCTTATTTTGTTTTCTTTTACTATGCTCTAAATAATGTTTAATTATTTTTTTACCAACATGGTCGATCAGGTAAAAAACTAAAGCTGAAACTAGGAGCTGCCAAATAATTGTCAGAACTTGTTCTCCCAGCCTGTCCCAGTTAAACTTAAGCACGTTTTTATTGATTTGAAATATTTTATCCATAATAATTACCTTTCGTATATGCATATTAACTATAACAAAATATTACATATAGATTGAGATTGAAGCATTTTCATGCTAGACTTTTTTTAGGTATAGAATTGGAGGTAAAAGATGAAATTTTCTTATGGTGCATTAGCAGGTTTAATAGCCGCCATTGCATTATTAATTTTAGTACTTTTCACAATTCCAGTGCTTATACGTGCCGCAAAAGCGACTAGAGAAGCAGAAAAAACGATCCAGAGTGCTAACGAGTCAATTCAACAGGTCACTGGGGATGTAAATGATTTACTTCATCAAACCAGTGATTTGCTTGATAAAACTAATGTCTTGCTAGCAGATGTTAATGTTAAAATGAAAACTATTGATCCTGTTGTGCAAGCAGCAGCTGATTTAGGCGAAAGCGTTTCGGATGTCAACACATCTACCAGAAATATGGCAAAGCGTTTCAATAATTTTCATTGGAAACGTAACGGGTTGATGTCTTCTGCTTTAGCATCAGTGTTTGCACGGCATAAGCGGCGTAAAGGTGAAGATTAGTAAAAGGAGTTACTTTTATGAAAAATTTTGCAAATTTTGTTTTAGGTACTATTGTCGGAAGTGCTGTAGGGTTCCTAGCTGGTTCCTTATTAGTCAGTGATGAACAAATTGACGAACTGAAGAAAAAAGTTAAGAACAATGAAACTGTTCAAGACTTAAAGAAAAAATATGATAACGGTACTGAAATTGTAAAGAATCAACTGGCCTCATTCCCCAAGAATGTAGAAGATGATTCTGAACTGAAAGATTTTGATGATATCGTTATTGATAGTTCAAAAGATACTGATGTACAGCAAAAAGATCATGCTGCAGATGTAGCTGATGACTTGCACCATGCAGAGGGTCCAGATGATTTTAATCACTCGGAACCCTCAGACCCAAAGCCTGAAGGCCCTGCAGATGCACCTGCTGATCCATATTCTAGACCATAAACACGATTTTAGTAAAATGGCACTGACAGAAAATAAAATCTGTCAGTGCCATTTTTATGCAATAAATAAAGTGAGTTTATTTAAAGAGGTAAAACTTTTAGTTCCTTACTTGTATGAGTAAATGGTTCATAGCCGTTTTTAGTTACAACACCACAATCTTCGATTCTGACCCCCGCTACATTAGGAATATAGATACCAGGTTCAATTGAAAAACACATACCCTCTTCAATGATCAAATCGTTGCCTTGAACAATTGAAGGGTATTCGTGTACTTCTTTACCAATGCCGTGACCCAAACGGTGAATAAAGTATTCACCATAGCCCGCTTTAGTAATAATATCACGAGCAACACTATCTAATTCAGAAGCTGTCATTCCCGGTCTCACTGCGTCAATTGCAGCTTGTTGAGCTTCGCGATCAATTTCGTAAATTTCTTTTTCTTTGGCTGTTGGTTCGCCATAAGCAACTGTTCTGCTGGAATCAGAAGCATAACCGTTGTGCATAGTACCAAGATCAAATAACACCAATTCATTTGGCTTGACTTTATTCATAGTAGGACCTAAATGAGGATTAGCGGCGTTGGCACCGGCTTGTACAATGGTTTCAAAACTTTCATGCATTACGCCTTTTTGTACCTTTAGCTGATATTCAATCTGACCAGCAATATACCTTTCAGTAACACCTTCCTTAATGGCGTCAAAACCAATTTGAAAAGCAAAGTCTGCCTCACGGCCAGCGGCTTGCAATTGCTTTATTTCTTCAGGAGTTTTGTAGAGACGAATTTTTGCAACAAAATTAGAAACATCACCGTCAAAATTAGCATCTGGAAATTGCTCATGGATGAATTGATAATGGGAAACAGAGAGGTTATTTTTTTCTAAAGCCCATTTTTGGTATTCTTTGGTTCTGCTTTTCACTTTGTCAGCAATAATTGCCCAGGGATCTTCTGAGTCAAGATAACCATATACATCACCGTTCCAAGCTGAATTTTTAGCTTCTTCAACATTTAAAGCTGGAACAAAGACGAACGGATCTTGATCTTTAAATGCTAAAAGGGCAAAGATTCGTTCATGTGGCTCCATGTCATATCCTGTAAAGTAAGCAATTGTCGTTGGATTAGAAATGTAGGCAACATCGCAATTGGTACTTTGCAGCCATTCTTGTAATTTAGTTAAGTTCATAGCTTCTTCCTTCCATCTTGATTTTATGATTAAAATCAGTATATCATGTTCTAGACCTGAAAAAATGAAAGAATAGTTGTAAACGTTTGCAATTTATGGGAAAGAATGATAAATTTTATTCTAGTAATTTTAAGATGGGGGAACCAAAATGCGAAAACAGGATATTACAATTTATGATGTTGCTCGTGAGGCTAAAGTTTCAATGGCTACTGTCTCACGAGTTGTTAACGGCAATACAAATGTGCGTAAAGACACTCGCGAACGGGTTATGAAGGTAATCAACCGGTTGCATTACCAGCCAAATGCGGTAGCACAAGGACTGGCATCTAAAAGAACCACCACTGTTGGTTTAATCGTGCCGGATTTAACTAATCTTTATTTTGCGGAATTGTCAAAAGGAATTGATGATATTGCGCTTTTATATAAGTACAACATTATTATCACCAGTATTGAAAACCGTTTAATGAGAGAAGATCAGGCAATTCAGGGATTGCTTAATAAGCAGGTCGATGGTGTGATTTACATGTCAGACAATTTGCCGGAAGAGGCAGTTGAGGCTTTTAAGCGGACTGATACGCCAGTAGTTTTAGCTGGTACTAAAGATAGTCGCAGTGAATTTCCATCAGTTGCGATTGATTATCAAAAGGCCGATACAGAAGCTTTAAACCTTCTGTATAATGATGGCAGGAGAAATTTGGCCTTAGTCTTAGGCAATCCAGATACTGTAGTTAGCGCTGAAAATAGAATTCCGGCTTACAAAAAATTTATGGCTGATCACGGTTTAGGTGAAGGTCATATCTATACTAAGATTAAAGACCATTCTGATGGCTATAATTTATTATCCCAACTGGAGCAGGACGGTATTGATGGCGTGATTGTCAGTCGTGATGTCACTGCAGTGGGAATTTTGAATTCTGCTATTGATGCTGGTAAAAAAGTGCCGGAAGATTTAGAAATAATTACAGCCAGCGCAACTCAAATTGCTTCAGTTGTGCGCCCAGCGTTAACAGCCATTCGTCAGCCGCTTTATGATATTGGAGCGGTGGCAATGAGAATGTTGACTAAATTGATGAATAATGAAGAAGTGCCAGAGAAGCAAATTGAGCTTTCTTATGAGATATTGAAAAAGCAAAGTACTACAAATGAATAATATTATTCACACAAAAAGTGTTGCAGTTAATTATGCAGCACTTTTTTAGTAGTTATTTTTTTAATTTGCTTGATCTTCTGCCACGTGTTTAACGTCTTTGCTGGTTGCAGCTGTAAATAAGGAGTTAAAGCAATATTTGAATAACGGCTCATTCGCGGCAAGCGGCGATAATTTTGCCAATTTGCGTCGTCAAAGAAACCATAGAAAAGAATATCACGTGCTTTGATCCAACCTTGTGATGTAAATAGCCATAAACTCTTAGGACTACCATTAAAATTCTGGATTTTAAAAAGAGTATTTGCCGGTAGCAATTTTTTTGTTTTGGCTTGATTATCAGGGTAACGATAAATTCGAACATCTTTTTGCGGTTTAGCAATAATTTGCTTACTTTGATAAGGTGCAATATCTGCTGGTCTTAAGTCCATGTTGACAAACTCAGCTGAGATAAATGTTTGATTTGCAATCTGATAATAAAGTTGATTATGCGCCCTGACACCATACATTACTTCAAATTTTTGTCCCGGATAAACATATTTATTTTGCATTTTCTGTACATAAGGGTTCATCATGGTCTTGGCTTTCTTTTTGCCAAAATAGCTGCCTTTGCGGTGGATAGCATACTTTTTGGTGCCTTCCTTAGCCAGCTTGTACTTAAATCCGGTGCTGGGAAAATTGGTTACCACGCCATCGACATTTTTATTAATCAACCATTGCCATAGATCGGGCGATTCGTCCATTTCTGTCCACACAAAAACCTGTTTATTTAACTGGTGTAACCAATGTATCAGCCAGGAATGATTTAAAATCAAGTCGGAGGAAACATTGACAGCATTGACTTGCGGCAAATTACTAAAATTTATTCGTTTAAGACTGCCGACGATTAGAATTAAGTAGGCATCGGGCATAATTTTACGAAAATGAAACAAACTGGCTGCAGAAAATGAATGAATCATTATTCTTTTTTCCATATGATATTTCTTCACAGTGGCGGCAATCTGATCTTCTAATTCATAAGAAGGATCAAGTCCATGGTCAATTTTAGTTTCAAGAATAAATTTGGTATTAGGCTTTTTTTGATAATATTCAAATAGCTCTGGTAAGCTCAGCACATGTTCACCATTGTCATAGGTCAATTGTCTAAGTGCCTGCCAATAATTTTGTGATACAATTGCATGTGTATGGGTCACTCGAAATAGGTCATCATCATGTGATACAACTAGTTCACCGTCTGCAGAAAGGCGCAGGTCAAGTTCAACGTAGTCTGCACCTGAATTAAAGGCAGAGTTGTCACTTTGAATAGTTTCTTCAGGATATTTGCTGGGGTCTCCGCGATGGCCGACCACAGTGAAACCACTAGTTATGATAAATATGATGCTAAAAATGAGAGCCTTAAACAGTTGGCTTTGATATTTCATGTGTACACCTCTGTTGTTAATTACAATAGCATGGTTGCACATTTTTTGCTATATGTCACAGATTTAATTTATACGGGGAATATTGATGAATAAGCAACAATATGAAGAATTAGATTTAATTGAAGAAATTGTGCGCAATGACGGCAGCAAGTATTTTGAAATTTCTAATATTGATCAGAATGGTATAGCAGAACTTGCAGCTGACAGAGGAAAAATTAAGAGTGTTCGTATTTTACAATTAAATATTCCACGTACTAAAGCCCTTGTTACTTATGAAGAATATATCAATCAGAACTATAAGCTTGAGACTTTGACAAACGAAAATGATTGGAAAAATCCGGATTGGGTAGAATGGCAAAAGCCTAAGGGAAAAGTTCTAGACGCCTATAACATAGTTTTAAAGTCGAATCAAATTGGATAGAGAGCAAGGATAATGGAAAAAATTCGCATTTTACATACTAATGACTTACACTCACATTTCGAACATTTTCCCAAAATTGGCCGGTATTTGCGGGAAGCTCAAAAAGATCAAACTGTCGACCAGGTGTTTACTTTTGATGCTGGAGACTTCATGGACCGCTCACATCCTTTGACTGATGCAACTTATGGCCAGGCTAATATTCAATTAATGAATTCTTTTCATTACGACGCAATTACTATTGGTAACAATGAAGGTATTTCCAATTCCCACGCTGTAGTAGAAAGACTATTTGATCATGCCGATTTTCCCGTTATTTTAGCCAATTTGCGTGAAGAAGATGAATCTCTGCCTCACTGGGCAGTTCAGGATAAAATCTTAACTACAAAAAAGGGAACACGCATCGGTCTCATCGGTCTGACTGCCGCATACCCACTTTCTTATGAACCTAATCACTGGCACGTCAAAATGCTGAAAGAAACAATGGATAAGGTTTTGCCACAAATAAAAGGCCACTATGACGTGTTAATTTTAATAACTCATATTGGCTTAGATATGGATACCTTTTTAGCCAAAAATTATCCAGAAATTGATTTGATTGTGGGAGGCCATAGCCACGACTTGCTTCCCCATGGTAAAGAAGTTAAGGGTGTCTGGATTACTCAAACCGGTAAATGGGGCAACTATGTAGGCAATACGTATATGGAAATTGATGACAATCACCATGTACGCAAGATTACGCCGCACGTTGAACCAACCAGTTTGATGAAGTCTCATTCAGCTGATGAAGACACTATTTTAGGATACAGGCAAAAGGGCAAAGAAATTTTGAGTCGAGAACTTGTTGCTGATTTGCCCGAAAAATATGATGGTGACCGTGAAGCTGCAATCCAAGTTTCAATGAATGCAATTGCTCATTTTGCAGGAACCGATTTGGCAATGCTCAGCTCGGGTCTTTTCTTAACCCCTTTTAAAAAAGGCATTATCACTAAATATGATTTGCAAAAGTCTTTACCGCATTCAATGCATGTAGTGCGTTCTACTTTAAGAGGCAGTGATCTATGGCGCCTAATTATGGAAATTGAAAAAAACCGACATTTTTTAGATCAATTCCCTTTGCAGGGAATGAGTTTTCGGGGGAAAATATTTGGTCAAATGCATTATAAGGGTATTAAATTTGACCCTATGAGTAGAGTAGTCTTCGTCAACGGCAAAGAAGTTGATCCATACCAGGAATATCAAATTGCTGTTTTGGATCATTATGTTTTGGTGCCGTTTTTTCCAACTCTGGCAATCGTGGGCGACAATGACTTTTTGTTTCCACAATTCTTGCGTGAGGTGATTGGAGACTATTTGGCACAAAAATACCCTATAACTGGAAGTGAAAATAATAGTGAAAAAAATAAACAGTAATCAACTACAAGAAAATAAATTTGACCAGGAGCAGCCTCTGCGCCATCCCCTGGCAGCAGTGGCTTTGGATAATGAGCAGTTAAAAATTAACAAACAATTGTACCAGGTAATAGTTAATAAGGATGATGCTCTGGATCTTGAACTTTTGCGGCAAAAATACGACCCATATCTTGATCAATATGATTTTATTGTAGGAGACTTGTCTAGTGATCATTTGCGTTTGAAAGGTTTCTACCAGGATAATGCTCAGGCTGCTATTGATCGTAAAAAACAAACAATTGCGGATTATTTGCTTGAATATTGTAATCCCGGCAGTCCGTATTTTATCTTGCAGTTGTTAAGTCCAGTACATCATTATCATAATAATAAAAGAAAAAGGCGACTAAATTCGTTTAAAAATCGGGGACAAAATATACACAGAAAGAAGCTTTACAAATCGTTTAAGAGTTACCATGTTCGCCAACCTAAGATAAAGAAGCCCGAAACAGTGGCAATAAAAAAAGAGCGTGCGAATAACCATTCTTTTGTAATCAAAAAAAGGAAGGGCAGCAAATAAGTGAGAGATTACCGTTTATTTTTAATTGATCTTGATGGCACCATTTATCGGGGCAAGGAAACTATTGCTGCAGGTGTTCGTTTTGTTAAGCGCCTTGAACAGGCACATAAAAGCTATATTTTTTTGACTAATAATACTACTCGTACGCCACAAATGGTGGTGGATAAGCTTAAAACGCATGGCATTAAAACCGATGTTGCGCACATTTATACTCCTTGCATGGCAACGGTAAGTTATATTTTAAACCGTGAAAAGAAGCGGCAAAGTAAAATCGGTATTTATATAATAGGTCAAATTGGTTTATGGCGTGAATTTTTGCAAAATTCTGCTTTTGAAGTCACTGATTTTAATCCTGAATACGTGATTGTGGGGATGGATACGGACTTGACTTATCATAAAATTCAAGTGGCTGCTACTGCAATTAGGAATGGTGCTACTTTTATTGGGACTAACGCAGATTTAAATTTGCCTAGTGAAAAAGGTTTATTGCCCGGTAATGGTTCTCAGTGTGCGATGATTGCGGCTTCAAGTGGCCATAAACCATTTTTTATCGGCAAGCCTTCTTCCGTGATTATTGATATGCTGTTAGCTAAACTACAGTTTTCTAAAGAAGATGCACTTTTAGTAGGTGATAACTACGATACTGATATCAAGGCGGGTTTTAACAGTCATGTTGACCAATTGCTGGTAACGACGGGTATTACAAAATTGGCTGACATTGAAGGCAAAAGGCAGCCGACAATTTTAGTTGACAGTTTGGATCAGGTTAAATTATGAGCAAAAGAAATAATATATTAACTATTATTTATCATTTTATTTTTGCTATTTCTACTAGTGTGGTGACAGCTCTTGTTGCAAGTTGGCCACTGTTATTCGTATTTGTATTAGTGCAAAAAACAAATAAAACAGTCAATTTATCGATTGAACAAGTGATGAATAGTTATAATCAGTTGTTGTGGTACCTCATTTGGCCATTTAAGCGTAAGCTGCACATGCGTGATTTTCATACGTCTGCAATGGCTGCCAGGCATTTTGCTGATGTCAAAAAATTATTTGTTTTGGCGATCGTTGCCTTCTTGTGCTGTTTAATCATATATTTTTGGTGTAAAAGACAAAATCAAAAATTTTTGCGCTTAAATAAGATTTGGGCGTTATTATTTTTACTATTGCCGATTGCCGTTTTACCGTTTGCTTTGGCAAATTTTGATAACTTTTTTATTACATTTCATCATTTGTTTTTTGCTGGCAGCAATACTTGGCTATTTGATCCCGCTACAGATCCGATTATTAATGTGCTCACAGAAGGCTTTTTTGCTTCTTGTTTTGCGATTGCCGGTATCGTCTATGAATTGTATTTTGCAGATAAATTATTACAAAAATAAAAAGGAGTCCTTAATGGATCTCCTTTTTGTTTTTAATCCGCTTTTTTAACGATACTATAAGAAGCGGCAGAACCGAGATTATAATTATTGCAAGTATTAACATTGAGAAATGATTTTTGACAAAAGGGATGTTGCCAAAGAAGGCACCAAGTATTGTGAACAAACCACTCCAAAATATTCCGCCAACTACGTTATATAAGGCAAACTTGCCATAATGCATGTTACTTCCACCCGAAATGAACGGGACAAAAGTTCTGATGAAAGGGATAAATCTGCCAATAACAATAGTGATTGGTCCATGCCGCTCAAAAAAGTTTTCAGCAGCCGTCCGATTTTTTTGATTGATTAAGCTATTAAACCAGGTATGCTTGGAACCTTGTCTGACTGACCAGGCGCCTATTTCATAATTACAGGCATCGCCTAGTATTGCTGCCAGCAGCACTGCAAAATAAATCCACCAGATATTTAGCTTGTATGCAGGATTAACTGCTAAAGAACTGGCAGCAAAAATTAATGAATCACCTGGTAAAAAGGGAAATATAACTAATCCAGTTTCGATAAAAATAATGGCAAAGATAATCAAATACGTCCAATTGCCAAACTGATTGACTATTTCAATCAGATGGTGATCGATATGCAAGATAAAATTGATTACTGTCATAAACATCTCCTAAATGCTGGTTGAATGTATTGTTAAGGTCTTTTCAGGGAAAAGCTTACGCATAATTGTAGTAATTGCAATTTGTGCTTCTCCAAAGCCCAGTCCAATAAGTGGGACTCGGCCAGAATAAGTAGTGACATCGCCTATTGCATAAATACCAGGTATATTGGTTTCCATAGAGCGAGAAACTTCTATTTGGTTATTAACTAAATTAACACCCCATTTTTTTACAAACTGATTATTAGCTCGAAAGCCGTAGCCAACGATTATTTGATCAAATTGCTCGTCAGTAATAGCGTTACTTCCAATTTTTTTCAAGCTAATATTAAGTTGATTATCTCTAATTTCAATTGATTTAGGAAGATAAGGGGTCTTTATTTCAACATTTTTTAAACTTTTTAGTTTGGTGACACTTGATTCGAGACCGCGAAATTCATTTCTTCTATGAACTAGTTTGATTTTGGCAGCCGATTGACTTGCTAATTCAATTGCCCAGTCAAGAGCTGAATCGCCACCACCGAAGACACCTACTTTTTGATGAGCAAAATCCTGGGGATCTTTAACATAATAGTGAATCCTTTTTTCAATTGCCTCATTCGTTTTTAGTGGAAATTTTTTAGGACTGAAAACCCCAGTCCCAGTGGCAATAATGACGCTTCTAACAGAATAGTCGTCATCGATAACAAATTCATTGTTGCTTTGCTCAATGGCTCTAACTGGATGATTTAAAACAAATGTTGTATGTTGTCTGGCATCATTTTGTAATTTGGTAATTAATTCATGAGCTAAAATAGAACTGTAAGCTGGTATATCCAAAATTTCTTTAAAAGGATAAAGTAGTTTTGGTTGCCCGCCAACCTCAGCTAGTGAATCAAAAATTATTGTATTTAGACCATGAAGATGAGCAAAATTGGCACAGAATAACCCTACGGGTCCCGCTCCTATAATTGCTAAATCAAATTTTTTTATTTTGAAAACTCCCCTCTAATCGTTGATATGACAACTTTATCATGAATAAAGAAGATAGTCACTTGAATAATTTGCAAAAAAGACTTGCAAAAAAGAAAAATACTTGCTAGTATTAATAACTGTCGTCGGGCAATGAGCCGCAAGGCGCGAGCACGAAGACAGGGTTAAAAAAATCAAGCAAAAGCAGTTGACAAAAGTCAATTGTTTTAGTAAGATAATAAACGCTGTCCGGTAAGACGGCAAAACAAGTCAGAAAAAAGTGCTTGACAAAAGCAAAAGAATCTGGCAAAATAAAAAAGCTGCTTTAGCAGCAGGTAGTACCTTGAAAACTGAACAATGTTTTCGCAAAAATGTGCGGGTTTAAAGAACCCAAAACAAAAGAGCGAAGTCAATTTCGCAAGCAAATAAATCCGAGATGCGAATCTTGGAACGAATGAGCAAACATTCAAACAAACATTTAAAAAATGAGAGTTTGATCCTGGCTCAGGACGAACGCTGGCGGCGTGCCTAATACATGCAAGTCGAGCGAGCAATTTTGACGGAATACTTCGGTAGGAAGTCAGAAGCGCGAGCGGCGGATGGGTGAGTAACACGTGGGCAACCTGCCCTTTAGCTTGGGATACCACTTGGAAACAGGTGCTAATACCAAATAAGCAGCAAGAGCGCATGCTCAAGCTGAGAAAGGCGGCTTTCGAGCTGTCACTAAAGGATGGCGCGCGGTGCATTAGCTAGTTGGTAAGGTAACGGCCTACCAAGGCGATGATGCATAGCCGAGTTGAGAGACTGACCGGCCACATTGGGACTGAGACACGGCTCAAACTCCTACGGGAGGCAGCAGTAGGAATCTTCCACAATGGACGCAAGTCTGATGGAGCAACGCCGCGTGAGTGAAGAAGGTTTTCGGATCGTAAAGCTCTGTTGTTGGTGAAGAAGGACAAGGAAAGCAACTGATCTTTGTTTGACGGTAATCAACCAGAAAGTCACGGCTAACTACGTGCCAGCAGCCGCGGTAATACGTAGGTGGCAAGCGTTGTCCGGATTTATTGGGCGTAAAGCGAACGCAGGCGGGAAGATAAGTCAGCTGTGAAAGCCCCCAGCTTAACTGGGGAACTGCAGCTGAAACTATGTTTCTTGAGTGCAGAAGAGGAGAGTGGAACTCCATGTGTAGCGGTGGAATGCGTAGATATATGGAAGAACACCAGTGGCGAAGGCGGCTCTCTGGTCTGTAACTGACGCTGAGGTTCGAAAGCATGGGTAGCGAACAGGATTAGATACCCTGGTAGTCCATGCCGTAAACGATGAGTGCTAAGTGTTGGGAGGTTTCCGCCTCTCAGTGCTGCAGCTAACGCATTAAGCACTCCGCCTGGGGAGTACGACCGCAAGGTTAAAACTCAAAGGAATTGACGAGGCGCACAAGCGGTGGAGCATGTGGTTTAATTCGAAGCAACGCGAAGAACCTTACCAGGTCTTGACATCTAGTGCCAGTCCTAGAGATAGGATGTTTCCTTCGGGAACACTAAGACAGGTGGTGCATGGCTGTCGTCAGCTCGTGTCGTGAGATGTTGGGTTAAGTCCCGCAACGAGCGCAACCCTTATTATTAGTTGCCAGCATTAAGTTGGGCACTCTAATGAGACTGCCGGTGACAAACCGGAGGAAGGTGGGGACGACGTCAAGTCATCATGCCCCTTATGACCTGGGCTACACACGTGCTACAATGGTTAGTACAACGAGCAGCGAACCTGCAAAGGCAAGCGAATCTCTGAAAGCTAATCTCAGTTCGGATTGCACTCTGCAACTCGAGTGCATGAAGCTGGAATCGCTAGTAATCGCGGATCAGCACGCCGCGGTGAATACGTTCCCGAGCCTTGTACACACCGCCCGTCACACCATGAGAGTCTGTAATGCCCAAAGCCGGTGGGATAACCTGCAAAGGAGTCAGCCGTCTAAGGCAGGACAGATGATTAGGGTGAAGTCGTAACAAGGTAGCCGTAGGAGAACCTGCGGCTGGATCACCTCCTTTCTAAGGAAAAGGGAGCCGAGACGGAGAGTAGAAATACTAAGAGAAGTCCGGCAAAGGCACATGAGTAGGGAAGACATTGTTTAGTTTTGAGGGTAGTACCTCAAACGAGTTAGTACATTGAAAACTGAATATAATCCAAGAAAAACCGAGAAACAATCAAAAGAGAACAGATTGCTAAAGAGCGACCGAGAGAGTATCTTGAGTAAGGTCAAGTAAAGAAGGGCGCACGGTGAATGCCTAGGCACAATGAGGCGAAGAAGGACGTGACGAACCACGAAAGGCTTCGGGGAGCAGTAAGTACGCAAAGATCCGGAGATATCCGAATGGGGAACCCAATGCATGCAGATGCATTACCAGGTGGTGAATCAATAGCCACCTGGGGCAAGACGCAGTGAACTGAAACATCTAAGTAGCTGCAGGAAGAGAAAGAAAAATCGATTTCCCTAGTAGCGGCGAGCGAAGCGGAAAGAGCCCAAACCAGATGATTTATCATTTGGGGTTGTAGGACTGCGACAAGGCAGCGCAAAGGATAGCAGAATTACCTGGGAAGGTAAGCCAGAGAGGGTGAGAGCCCCGTAAGCGAAATCCCAAGCGCGCTGAGCAGGATCCTGAGTAGGTCGGGACACGAGGAATCCCGATTGAAGCAGCGAGGACCATCTCGCAAGGCTAAATACTACATTGTGACCGATAGTGAACCAGTACCGTGAGGGAAAGGTGAAAAGAACCCCGGGAGGGAGTGAAAGAGAACCTGAAACCGTGTGCCTACAAATAGTCAAAGCCCATTAAGGGGTAATGGCGTGCCTTTTGTAGAATGAACCGGCGAGTTACGTTAATTAGCGAGGTTAAGTCAGAAAAGACGGAGCCGGAGCGAAAGCGAGTCTGAAGAGGGCGCAGTAGTTAGTTGATGTAGACCCGAAACCAAGTGACCTACCCATGACCAGGTTGAAGGTGCGGTAAAGCGCACTGGAGGACTGAACCCACGTAAGTTAAAAATTGCGGGGATGAGTTGTGGGTAGCGGTGAAATTCCAAACGAACTTGGAGATAGCTGGTTCTCTCCGAAATAGCTTTAGGGCTAGCCTGGTGCTAGAAAGATCATGGAGGTAGAGCTCTGTTTGGACGAAGAGCCGTCAGGGGTTACTGAATTCAGATAAACTGCGAATTCCAGCGATCAAGGCACTGGAGTCAGACTGCGAGTGATAAGATCCGTAGTCGAAAGGGAAACAGCCCAGATCACCAGTTAAGATCCCCAAATCTATGCTAAGTGGAAAAGGATGTGGAGTTGCGTAGACAACTAGGATGTTGGCTCAGAAGCAGCCATCATTAAAAGAGTGCGTAATAGCTCACTAGTCGAGTGACGCTGCGCCGAAAATTTACCGGGGCTAAGCATAGTACCGAAACTGTGGATGTGCAGTAATGCATGTGGTAGGAGAGCGTTCTAAATGCGGCGAAGTTTAACTGTGAAGATAAATGGAGCGTTTAGAAGTGAGAATGCCGGTATGAGTAGCGCAAGATAGGTGAGAATCCTATCCGCCGAAAGACTAAGGTTTCCTGGGGCAGGCTCGTCCGCCCAGGGTAAGTCGGGACCTAAGGCAAGGCCGAAAGGCGTAGTCGATGGAGAACAGGTAGAGATTCCTGTACTGCTTATCTTCGTTAACAGCGAAGGAGGGACGCAGGAGGCAAAGAACGCATGGCGCTGGAAGCCATGTTTAAGCGTCAAGTGTGGTAATGAGTCAAATGCTTATTACTGGTAAGCACAAGGCGTGATGAGGAGCGAAATTATAGTAGCGAAGGTTCAAGCGTCACACTGCCAAGAAAAGCTTCTAGTGAGAAGATAGGTACCCGTACCGCAAACCGACACAGGTAGTCGAGTGGAGAACACTCAGGTGAGCGAGAGAACTCTCGTTAAGGAACTCGGCAAAATCGCCCCGTAACTTCGGGAGAAGGGGTGCTGGTGTAAAAGCCAGCCGCAGTGAATAGACTCAAACAACTGTTTATCAAAAACACAGGTCTCTGCCAAGTCGTAAGACGACGTATAGGGGCTGACACCTGCCCGGTGCTGGAAGGTTAAGGAGAGCTGTTAGCGCAAGCGAAGCAGCGAACTGAAGCCCCAGTAAACGGCGGCCGTAACTATAATCGATCCTAAGGTAGCGAAATTCCTTGTCGGGTAAGTTCCGACCTGCACGAAAGGTGTAATGATTTGGGCACTGTCTCAACGAGAGACTCGGTGAAATTATAATACCCGTGAAGATGCGGGTTACCCGCGACAGGACGGAAAGACCCCATGGAGCTTTACTGCAATTTGATATTGGGCAGCTGTTAAACATGTACAGGATAGGTAGGAGCCGGAGAAGATAGCACGCCAGTGTTATCAGAGGCAATGTTGGGATACTACCCTTGTTTGATGGCTGCTCTAACCAGAGCCTCTAAGCGAGGCATGGGACAGTGTCAGACGGGCAGTTTGACTGGGGCGGTCGCCTCCTAAAGTGTAACGGAGGCGCCCAAAGGTTCCCTCAGAATGGTTGGAAATCATTCACAGAGTGCAAAGGTATAAGGGAGCTTGACTGCGAGAGCGACAACTCGAGCAGGGACGAAAGTCGGGCTTAGTGATCTGGTGGTACCGCATGGAAGAGTCATCACTCAACGGATAAAAGCTACCCTGGGGATAACAGGCTTATCTCCCCAAGAGTTCACATCGACGGGGAGGTTTGGCACCTCGATGTCGGCTCGTCGCATCCTGGGGCTGAAGTCGATTCCAAGGGTTGGGCTGTTCGCCCATTAAAGCGGCACGCGAGCTGGGTTCAGAACGTCGTGAGACAGTTCGATCCCTATCCGTCGTGGGCGTAGGAAATTTGCGAGGAGCTGTCCTTAGTACGAGAGGACTGGGATGGACATACCGCTGGTGTACCAGTTGTCTTGCCAAAGGCATCGCTGGGTAGCTAAGTATGGCCGGGATAAGCGCTGAAAGCATCTAAGTGCGAAGCCCCCTCAAGATGAGATTTCCCATACGCAAGTAGTAAGACACCTCAAAGACTAAGAGGTAGATAGGCTGGGAGTGGAAGAGCCGTGAGGCTTGGAGCGGACCAGTACTAATCAGTCGAGGACTTGACCAAAGCTTAAAGGCAATCAAGGTTTTTTTAGCGGATTATATTTAGTTTTGAGTGTAAAAGCTCACAAGGAAAAGTACGGTGGCAAGAGCAAGAAGGAAACACCTGTAACCATGCCGAACACAGCAGTTAAGCTTCTTCACGCCGAGAGTAGTTGGTGGGAGACTGCCTGCGAGGGTAGGACGTTGCCGTGCATATGGAGGATTAGCTCAGCTGGGAGAGCATCTGCCTTACAAGCAGGAGGTCACAGGTTCGAGCCCTGTATCCTCCATTCCGAGTCGTTAGCTCAGTTGGTAGAGCATCTGACTTTTAATCAGAGGGTCGACGGTTCAAGCCCGTCACGACTCATAGCCCATTTTGCGGGTGTGGCGGAATTGGCAGACGCGCTAGATTTAGGTTCTAGTGTTTTCGGACGTGTGGGTTCAAGTCCCACCACCCGTATTCGCCAATAATATATACCATATTTACATTTTGCCGATTTAGCTCAGTTGGTAGAGCATCTGTCTTGTAAACAGGGGGTCGTACGTTCAAATCGTATAATCGGCATTTCATATTTTGCGGAAGTAGTTCAGTGGTAGAACATCACCTTGCCATGGTGGGGGTCGCGGGTTCGAATCCCGTCTTCCGCTTTCATTACTTGCCGGGGTGGCGGAATTGGCAGACGCACGGGACTTAAAATCCCGCGGTTGGTTTCAACCGTACCGGTTCGACTCCGGTCCTCGGCATTTAGTGATGCGCCCTTAGCGCAACTGGATAGAGTGTCTGACTACGAATCAGAAGGTTGAAGGTTCAAATCCTTCAGGGCGCATAATAACGGGAAGTGGCTCAGTTTGGTAGAGCACCTGGTTTGAGATCAGGGGTCGCAGGTTCGAATCCTGTCTTCCCGATTGTAATCTAATATATGGTTACATTTGTTGGCGGTGTAGCTCAGCTGGCTAGAGCGTCCGGTTCATACCCGGGAGGTCGAGGGTTCGATCCCCCGCCGCTATTTCCCAGAGCTTGGACCTTTAGCTCAGTTGGTTAGAGCAGACGGCTCATAACCGTCCTGTCGTAGGTTCGAGTCCTACAAGGTCCATAAAAGTATGGAGTTTGTTTGTACTTTTAATTTAAAATAATCGCGGGATGGAGCAGTCTGGTAGCTCGTCGGGCTCATAACCCGAAGGCCGGTGGTTCAAATCCACCTCCCGCAATATAGTCCATTGGAGCAGTGGTTTATCTCGTCTCCCTGTCACGGAGAAGATCATCAGTTCAAATCTGATATGAATCGTAGGATGGCTCGGTAGCTCAGTCGGTAGAGCAAAGGATTGAAGCTCCTTGTGTCGGCGGTTCGATTCCGTCCCGCGCCATTTATTATTAGTGCGGGTATGGTTTAGTGGTAAAACGAAAGCCTTCCAAGCTTTAGTCGCGAGTCCGATTCTCGTTACCCGCTTTTAGAGCCTATAGCTCAGCTGGTTAGAGCGCACGCCTGATAAGCGTGAGGTCGATGGTTCAAGTCCATTTAGGCCCATTCTGGAGACTTACTCAAGTGGCTGAAGAGGCGCCCTTGCTAAGGGTGTAGATCGGGTTATTCTGGTGCGAGAGTTCGAATCTCTCAGTCTCCGTAAATAAAAGCTCATAACAGTTGATGTTATGAGCTTTTTACTTACCTATGTTCGCCAAAAGTTCGCCATGCTTCTAAATTTCATCAAGTATCTTTACAATTTGTTGATCAGATTTCTGTTTGAGCTCATCAAGCATGTATGCATAAACACCTGCCGTAATACTCATATTTGCGTGCCCTAAACGTTTAGAAATAGAATATAGGTCAACTCCCTTAAATAATAATAAAGCCACGTGAGTGTGCCGTAAACTGTGAAAATGGAAGCCTTTTTTATTTATACCGATTTTTGCTAAATGTTGTCGCAAAGTTTTATTTACGGCATTTGAAGTAGGAATGGTTCCTCTATTGTCGATAAAAATTCTTTCATGGTTATTTACTTTTAATTTGCTTAAAATATCTAGTAATTTTTGATCAACTTTAATTATTCTGGTCGAAGAAATATTTTTTGTGCTCTTGTTAATTTCATTTGAATCATAGTTGACAATATTTTTATTGTCGTAGTCCCATGACTTATTTATTGTTATTGTTTTATTTTTAAAATCAATATCGTGCCACGTAAGGACTTTTATTTCACCTGGACGCATACCGGTATAGATAATAGTTAATAACATATATCTGCTTGTATAACGAGTATTTAGACCGTCAAGTAGTGACTCTTTTAGTTTTTGAACTTGTTTAAAATTTAGATAGTCTATTTTACGCGTACGTTCAGAATTCCAGGTTAAGTTAATTCTATCTGTAAAATTGGTTGTTATTAGACCCTCACTGATGGCATCTTTGACACAGCTACGAATTGTTCCATTTGTTTTCTGAACGGTTACTTTGGCATGTGTTTTGCCATATGAGTTAAAAAAGTCCTGATAACGTGCCCTGGTCATTTTAGATAACTTTATATTACCAAAATTTTCTTTAATAAGATCATAGGCTCTACGATAACGCCTTTTAGTGCTATTAGATTTTCCAGGTGCTTTATAGCGTTTATACCACTCGTCAAAGTAATCAGCAAAAGTTGGATCTTGATCCGATATTAAATTTTTATCTTTGGCTACTTCAAATTCATTAGCCCATTTTTTAGCTTGCATTTTTGTTGCAAAGCCGCTTTTAGTCTTATATTTACGATTATTTTGTTCATCGTACCAAGATACTTGAGCTTGCCAAGATTTACCACGCTTTTTTATATAAGCCATTTTAAATTTTATCTCCTATGCTATAATAGGGTATGCAAAAGGGCATACTCCCTGATGTATTTTTCTTAAAGCTACTAAGAATTTGTTTTCCAAGCGTATTCTTAGTAGCTTTTTTTATTTATCCAAAAATTATAAATTATTTCAAACCATATTGAGATTTACCGGTCAAACTCTCGCCTGTAAAGTCTAATGATACATTTGCTCCCAAGCTACCTTTTAGTCCCGTAAACCAGGTAAATTTGGTTTTATAACTACCAAATATTAGCATTTGAGTAACTTCATCTGGAATACCAAATTTTTTATAAGCTTTTTCGCTGTTAAGGTCACCTGATAGCTTGTTGTAGGTTTTTTTAGTAAACGTAGGCTTTGCTCTTTTCCAGCGTAGCCCAGTTTCAGCACTACCAACAGCATGATTATTTACAAAAGTAACAGTTATAGTAACATCCTCATATCTCCAAATGGCAAGTTCAGTTTTTACACCAGAGGTTTCGCTTGAAGATGTTTCTGATGGTGAAGAATTAAATATTTTTTTAACCTTTTTATAACTAGTACCACCTTGGCCGCTTTTCATAAGATCGCCCAATTTTATTTTGTAATATGCTTGTAAAATGGCAAGATTGTCCATTGATATTTGATCGCCGCGTTCACCAGTATAAATTTCTTCGTCATTGGTATCGTCATTGGTATCATCTGATTCCTCAGTAGTTTTATTTTCAGATTTTTGTTCAGTTTTAGTATTATCAGAATCATTCGAACTTTTTCCTGCACCGTAAGCTCCATCAATTAAAACAAATAAAGCTAATATTGTAATTATCCAAAACCATATTTTTTTATAAAATGGCTTGCTAGTTTTGTTCATTTTTCCCTCCTAAATTAATACATTTATTAGTTAAATAAAATGTACTACTTTTTAGGAGTTCTTAAAAGCCTATTTAATCAGTTTTGGCAATAACTAGGAAACATCGTATTCAACATGCACTACTTTGCCTAGAATTTTTCCTGGCTTATCTTTATTTAATACGATCGGATCATAGGCATTATTTTCTGGAATCAAGATTACTTCATTACCAGCAAATTTAACTCGTTTAATCGTTGCTTCATCATCAATTAATACAGCAGCTAGATCACCATTTTCTACAGTAGATTGTCTAACTAAGGTTATCAAAGAACCATCTGGAATTAGTGGCTGCATTGAATCACCTTGACATTTCAGCATGAATAATTTTTCAGACGGTTTGTGGTCAAAAGTTAAATCACGATATCCTATTACGTTCTGTTCTGCGAAAATTGGTTCTCCACAGGCAATATTTCCTATTATAGGAACTCTAACTTGATAATTGTGAGGTTTAGAATATGTATAGCTTTTAAATTCTTTATCAGTTGCAGGTTGTAAAGGACTTTCTCCAATTGGGTAAGAATGAATTATTTTTGAAAAAGTATCTTTAGTGTTTTCATGAACAGAATATTGTGTTTTATGAATACTATTAATGGTATTGTTAACTTTCTCAACATGATCTCCCAGAAGATCATCAATAGTGACATGTAATACTTTTGCCACTTTTTGCAAATTACTTATTTTGGGAACACTATTTTTCCAGCTGTATATTGAGTTAGTCCCTAGACCAGCTTTGTTATTAACTTCAGAAAGAGTCATGTGCTCTTCTTTTGCTATTTCTTTGATTTTTTCGAAAGTATTCATAATTTAGCATTCCTCCTAATTTAAGATGTTTTTGATAAAGTTTACTAATTAATTGTTGACATCTATTAGAAAGTTTTGTTATTATGTAGATGTCAACTAGTTAACTAACTAATTTGGCATAGCAAAAAGAAGCAACTAACTGTATGGGGATACCGTTAAGCTTATTTGCTATAGATTAATATTAGGATACTTACTAAAATTTGTCAACTAATTGATGAAGAAATAACAGAAAATGAGGTGAAATTTATGATTAATCAATCATTAGAAGAAAGTGCTAAGGAATGTGAAGTTAAATTTAAAGTTGCTCTTGTTGAAAAACAAATTACTCAAAGAAAATTAGCAGCAAAATTAGGAACTACCCCTCAGCAAGTTAATCGGGCGATTAAAGGTGATACATCTCCAATGTCAAAAAAAATTAGGGAGAAGATGCAAAAAATCTTAGGTATCACTGACTAAACGAAAGGAAGTGATTAAGCAATGGCAAATGTAATAGACCTGCCAATACCAGTTGAAACCTTGACTGGTGTTGTTGACCAAATAATGAAGGAAAGGGGCTATGTACCTGCAGAATCCTTAGTAGGAAAAACAATAAAAATGAAGGAATTTTCCGAAAAATACTGCGGTAAAAAAGCTCCTAACTGGATTAGATTGTTTATTTTTGATGAATATCCAGAAGTTAACGTGAAAAACGGTGGCTGGGTAGTTAACCCAAGAAGAACGGAAGAGGGTAGTAAGACTATCATTTTTGAAAAGCCGGCTGCGGAATGGATGGAGAAGCATCGAAATGACATTGACTGGAATGCAAAACTACCGCAATAAGGAGGTGAAACACAATGGAAACACAAGCCAAAGAAATTAACTATGTTTATTTTTACTTTGATCAATTTGGGAAACGAGTTCCACTGATTGCAGGAGCTGATAACGGTAGAAACCTGGACAGTGAAATACATCCAAATTTGACTCTAAAAAAACTAATCTTGGAACAAATGCCAAAGGATCAGACTTCAAAAGATGTTTATGTATTGATAGATGGAGTTGAATTCAAATTAGGAAGCTTAGATAAATCAGAGAGGCCTCCAAAAAACAAATTAAGAGCACTGAACTTGTATTCTGATAATTCACAGGCATACGGCATCATCTTTTATGCTCATGATGAAAAAGATAACAAAGTGCCTTTAGCCACTATGTCATTGAAGGCAGATGACCTAAAAAGGGCAACTTTGATTGATAGAGAATATTCCAGAATTTTAACAGGAATTGCCAAAGAATGTGACTTGTCACCAGAACTTTATGTTTGGATCAATGGAACAAAATTTAAGCTCAAAAAGCCTGAAGAATTAGATATTGAACGCATTCATGAAATTTTAAATGGGTCAAAATGACAAGAATTTTATTAATGATAGCTTCTCTTTGGATATTGGAGTTTTATCTTATATATCATTCGAAAAAAGAGAAAAGTTACGTATCTATTACTTGGATAGTCGGCACTACAATAATTAATTTTCTAGAAACAATGTTTTTATTATTTTCAGAAATTTCTATTTTGCAAAAAATGTGAACTTGAGATACAAACCCAGATTGCTTATTAATTATGTTTGAAGAAGATGGCTTAGTTGCAGAAATTAAACGTTTGTAATTTTGTAACGTTGTTGTATGAGGAAAAAATTATGGAAAGGATATTAGAAGAATGGCAGCACATTTTATACGCAGGTTTCGGCACTTGTCCGAAAAGCAAAGGCTTGTTAATCGTATCATTGCTTCTAGCAATTGCTGTGCTAGCATTGGGGATTTACATCCTAAGTTTACCGCCCTTTCTGCCAGGGACGATTTGAGTAGAAAGAAACAATTATGAAATTAACTATTGTGGGAAAGCCAGAAGAAATCAACAAGCTTATTAAGTTGATTAACGAAGGAGATGATGATACGGAAGTAGTTAAAGAAACAAAAGAAATCGGATTTTTAGCAGAAAAAAAGCCCGACGACTAATCGGACTTTTAATGAAAGTTTTAAGGATACTAAGGAGATTATAACACAGATGGAGTGTATTGGTACAGAAGCTAATGGTGGCTTAGCTACATATGGCGAATATGGCTGCGACTACGACACCGCAAGGGACTTTGTAGTCGCCCAAGCCTTTCTGATGAACGACCTAAAAAAATATACTGAAGCAGTTGGCTACTCACCAAAGAATCCACGAGGAATGCGAACCTATGAGGACATGTTGGAAGACTTTTCTGAATGGTGGGACGATCCTGACGGAGAATGGTGGTACGACTTAGCAATGTTCTACTTTGACGGACATGAAATAACTGACAAAGAAAGAGAGGCATTGTAATGGCTGAAAATGAACTTAAAAAGGGACAAGAAATAATTGCGCTAGGTAGTAAGCAATATGGCATTGCTTTTACGCCTGCAAAAATTGATTTCCCTGAATACGAAAAAATGAAAAGCAGTGTTGATGCAATTAACACTGAATTTACCAAATACGATGTAGACACTAACAATCTTAAGTCAGCAAAGGAAGCTCGTGCCCGTCTTAACAAGCTAAAAAAAGACCTCAATGACAAGAAAATTGCCATTGTTAAAGAGGCAGACAAGCCTGTTTTAGACTTCAAAAACCTAATTAAAGAACTTATTGATGAAATAAGTCAAGCTTCCGACCACATTGGCAACCAGATTAAAGTGTTTGAAGATAACGCTAAAAAGCAACGTGAAGCCAATATTAATGCTGATATTAATAAGCGATGTAAAGAAGCTGGCGTTGATGCAGAGAAAATTGAGATCAATCAAAAATGGTACAACAAGTCGGAGTCTTATGCCACGTTTGAAAAAGAGATTAGCCAACAAATTAATCTTCTAATTAAAGAAAAAAATCAACTAACAGAAAATATTAAAGTTGTCACAGCCAAAGCTAACGATCTAGGCCTGCCATATCAACACTGGGTTGAGCAGTTAAAAAATGCGTCTCTAAGCGATGTGTTAGGGGAAATGGATAATTACGCCGAAGAGGTAAAAAAAGCCGTTGAGCGTGAAAATAAGCCCAAATCAGAGGCTAACAAAAACATTGTCGAGAAAAATGGAAAAGCCATTGATAGGAACACTGGCGAAGTTATAGCTGACTATCACATAGCCTACCTGATTACTAAAAAGGCAAGAATTAAGCTAGGTGGTACTAACTATCAATTTAATCAATTGATGCAATACCTTAAAGATATGGGGTTCAAAATTGAGAGGGTTAAGTGATGGAATTTATCGGAGACGAACAGAGCCGTGCTATTTGGAATCAGCATTTCATTCAGGTGAAAAGCCAGATCAAACAGCCTAGAAGGACACACACAGTTAAAGTCGTGACGCAAAAGGGCAGGAATTACAGCTACAAGTATGCTGATTTAGCAGACGTAGACAAAGCTGTAATGGACGCTTGTCGACAAGTTAAGGACAAAGATGGCAATGCTGCTTTCGCATACTACTTCGACATAGCCAACAGTAGCCAAGGCGTTTGGGTGCAGACTGTCATGGTAGACACATCAGGCGCTCAGATGATAACAAATAAGGTCTGGTTCAGCAATACCAAAAGTGAAGATGCACAAAAGACAGCGAGTTTAATAAGCTACGCAAAGAGATATAGCTTAAGTGCTGCCTTTGGAATAGCTAGTGAAGATGACGATGATGCACAGAGCCTCAAACCACAAGATAACCGTAGGCGAGTAATGGTATTAGATGTTGATGAACTAAACAGCTTTAAGGTCAATGTCCTGGGCAAAAGTTATCTTCTAAAAGACATTTGGAATGATTACTTAGAATATAAAGATCCTGAAACATTGCATTGGCTAATGGATCAAAAAGATCCTCAAACTTTGCAAGCTATTAAACAATTCAACGATCAATACAAGATGAAAAAGATTTTAGATCAAGCAAAAGAAAAAAAGGCGAAGAAAGCAAACGAAACAAAGCCAGCTGATAAAACAGAAACAGGTACAAGCAAGGACATTGAGACAGAAAAAAATGATGAAATCAAAAAATTAGTTGATGGTGATACTACTGATGATGAAACACAAACACTTAATCTCTTTTAGGAGGATTGTATCATGGTGCGTTTAATTAAGAAAGATAATGGCAATTACACCAATACGAATAATCAGCTAGTGAGAGATGACGACTTAACTTGGAAGGCTAGAGGTATTTTTAACTACCTCTGGAGTCAAGCGAATGAATGGCAGTTTTACGTAAAAGAAATAGCTAGTCATTCCAAAGACGGAGAAAAGGCTCTGCAGTCGGGTTTACAAGAACTTGAAGAACATGGCTATTTAAAAAGAGTTAACCGTCATTCAAAAAACGGCAGCTTTGATGGACTGGATTGGATCTTAGATGATACAGGTAGACTCAACCGTCAAACACAAAACAGCGTTAACGGTAAAATGTCGACAAAACCGCCAAAAAACCGCCAAAACACGCCTGACGTGAAACGCGCCCAGCGTGAAACACGCCCAGCGCAAAACCTCCCACTAAGTAATAACAATAGTAAGAATTATCAATATAAAGAAATATCAAATAAAAGAAATAATGGTTCAGCTAAAGCAGAACCTAGCTCTATCCATCAAGATGTCATTGATTATCTTAACGAAAAGCTAGGCGCTAGATACAAGGCAAGCTCTGCTATTAACAAAAGGCTAATAGATGCACGAGTCAAAGAGGGGTACAAGCTAGATGACTTCAAGCAAGTTATAGACAACAAAGTGGCTTCGTGGGCTAATGACACGAAAATGAGTAAGTACCTGCGACCACAGACGTTATTCGGGACAAAGTTTGAAAGCTACCTAAACGAGCGAGCGCCTAACGTGCCAGCACACGCAGAGTTTGGTGAAGAAGCTTACGCAAACGGGACAATGGATGGTGTGGATGAAGATGACCTACCCTTTTAGATAATTGGAGGAGCTATGAAAATTAATGGCAAGACAGTCAATATAATTGCACATCGAACAAAGGTAACTAATCAGATATGTCCTATACATCATGAGCACCTGGTCTATTTAGAAGGTTTCAAAAAAATGAAGCCGTTCTGTGAATTGTGCCAAGCCGAGAAAAAGCAGGCTCAAATAAAAAAGATGGCTCAGAACTTGAGAACTAGACAGACTAGAGGCTATCTTAAGCGGCAATCGCTGGTCGATCGGGATGAGGTGTTTAATTACACCTTTAAAAATTTCAAAGCCCAGCCTAAAACCTTTGAGTACTCGGCTAAAAAAGGCGCGCATGACATAGCAAAAGGCTATCTTAGATATCCAAATGCAAAAGGTAACTGTATCTTTTACGGCAATGCTGGCTCGGGAAAAACACATCTTGCTATGGCAATCCTTAATGCAGTTAACGATAATGCAGATCCAATGGTGAGATGTTTGTTCATCAGCGTCAACAAGCTAATCCGTGAGATGAAGAACTGGTTCCAGGACAAAACAGGAATATGGTCGCCAAAACATGTTACCGATGTTGTCAGCAAAGCTAACCTGGTTGTGCTGGATGACCTGGGAGCAGAGAGTGCCAACAATATGGCTACTAGCTTTGTGCAGGACACAATCTTTGACATATACGAAAGCAATCAACGGATCATAACAACAACCAATTTGAGCTTGGACGAGCTTTACAGGACGTATCACTCAAGGCTAGTAAGCAGAATGCAAGAGAGTGATCGGCGCAAGGTTATTGATTTTTCAAAAATAACAGATAAAAGACCGAGAATTTAGGAGAAAAAGAAAAATGGAAAAAGAAACCGATTTAAATATAAAAGTTAGTATAACAGGCATGCTTGATATTGCAATTAGTGATTTGCAAGAAATTAAAAGTGATATTGAAAGCGGGAGAGATCAGGATATACCTCGCCTGCTAGAAAGATCAAAAGGAATACTGAATTCCTTAAAACTTGAAGATGATGAATCAGATGAAAAGCACAGAAAAAGTTACAGATTGGAATAAAATCTATAACCAGATGTTCCAGAAACGAGCAGTAGACAGATTTAATTATGACTGTACCCACGGCATAGGTGCATTTGACAGACGAGAAAAAGAACAACTAAAAGAATTACACAAATTTTTCGTAAATATTGAGAAAGAAAGTGACAACAATGCAAGACGTCCAGTTATTTACATTTAACGGAGAAGAAGTAATAGATAGTCGTGATGTTGCTAATATGATTGGCAAGTCACATTCACATTTAAGCAGAGATATTGCTGGCTATATCAGTGATATTGAGGAGAATCCAAAATTGGTTTCTCCTAATCAGCTGTTTATTCCAAGCACTTACCGTACTAAGCAAAACAAAGAAGTCAGGAATTATTTGCTTACAAAACAAGGCTGCGAATTTGTCGCTAATAAGCTGACAGGTAAGAAGGGCAATCAGTTCACTGCCGAATATGTGACGCTATTTAATCGCATGAAGCAACGAGAAAGCAGTCGCATTGAAATGGTTTACAAAGAGTGGAACATACCGACTACCTTTGCAGGTGCTCTTAAGTTGGCTACCGAACAAGCTGAGCAATTGGAAAAGCAGAAACCAAAAGTTGATTATTTCAATTCTCAAATGAGGAACCCTGGTTTGATGACTACAACAGAAATCGCTAAAGATTACGGCTGGAGTGCTGCCAAACTTAATCAGGAATTGCATAAGCGTGGCATTATCTACCAGCAAGGAAGCGGTCATCGTAAAGTTTGGGTAGTTTATCGCGACTATGCTAATCAGGGCTATACCCAATACGAGCCATTTACTTATAAAAATGGCGGTAAACAAGGTATGCATAACAACTTGAAATGGACGCAAAAGGGCAAAAAATTTATCTACGATCTATTAGCGAAAGATGGTATCAGACCGACACTAGAGCAGATGGAATTTATGGAGGATTAGAAATGTCTGTAAAAGTTTTTAACAATTCAAAACACAAATGGCTAAGCGAAATTAGACAACACATGATTTCAGAAGAACTAGAAGCTGTTTTTTTGAAAAGAAAAAGTAATGGCTACTCATTTAGTGATTATAGCGAAGCTAAGAAATGGGTAGATAAGCTTAAAAATAATGGCTACAAAGATTATTCAAATGATGACTGGCTATTTTATGAAGGAGATAAATTGTTAAGCAAAAATATGTAGAGGTATAAAAATGTGCAGAATTAAAGAATTACGTGAAGAAAAGAATATCAGCAAAGCAGAATTAGCCAAATTAATAGAGCTAGAAGTTGATGAGCCATCAGATATAGACAATGTTGATGACTATCGAAAATTGGATCAAGAACAAGTAGAGAAAATTGCAATGCTTTTTGGTGTAACAGTTGCATATCTAAAAGGCAATATCCAATATCTCAGCAAAGAAGAGCGTGAATATCGTAAGAAAATTAAAGAAGCTGCTCAAAAGGAGTTTGAAAATTTTAAAGCTAACTGTCCTTATGATGATTTCGATGATGCGATTTCTCCCAGAGTATCTGCAATGGCACAGCTTTGTATCGCTGCCAATTTAATCAGAGTCACTGAAACTATCGAAGAAGTAAGTGACCATTTGTATGAATTAAATGACACAATTCACAGCTACGGTGTGGCTTCTTTACGCTAATAAATAGAGGCAAAGCAAAATGAACAGAATTAAAGAATTGCGACAAAGTAAAGGACTAACTCAAGCTGAACTGGCAACTAAACTTGGTGTGACAAGACAAGCCGTTAGTTTATATGAAAAAGGCCAAATAAAGCCTAAGATTGAAACGTTGAAAAAGCTAGCTGAATACTTCGGTGTATCTGTCACATATATAAAGGGCGAGACAAAAACTGAAATGCTGACAAAAATAATTAATACTATGTATTTAATTATTTGCAATAGAATTCCAATGTGTTCTGACAGAGAAACTATCGACAATACAGAAGATAGCAGAACTATAGCTGCTACGGAACTAATGCTTTTAATGTATCAGGTATTGAATTTGGATCATAACAAACAATTTGAAGAAATTGTAAGCAAAAACGCTAATTTATTAGGAATAAAAGGAAAAGCCAAACTTGATTATATTAGAGAATCTTCAATTTCTGCCACTGATGAAAATTATCAAAGCGATATAGAAAATGCTAAGGCATGGATTAAGCTCTATGAAAACTTGTAAGGAGGACTAAAAATGAATGGCTGAAAACGTATATTGCTCAACATGTGGCCAAAAAATAACTAGAAAGAGTGAGTTTTTTATCACAGTAAAAAGCTTTGATAAAGGTAAATTGAATTTTTGCAATATTGATTGCATGTTCGAGTACATGAGAAAACATGATGAATATTTGCTGATTGGCAAGGTTAAGTAAAAAATGGAGGATCAAAATGACAGTAATCAAAATGAATGACGGCGTTACTGAGTACGATGCGAAAGAGAACTTATCTTTCATAAAAAAGCTAATATTTAACGCAAATTTGCATGATGAAAAATTAATTGAAATTACAGATGTTAAAGAGGGTAATGTGTTGATCAATATAGACAGCATTTTTACAGTTGAGGAGACAACAAATGGCGAGAGCAGTTTACAGAAAGAATAAGGATGGCAAGGTTACCTACGTTGGGCACGTGCCACCTGAGTATCAATTGAAGGATAACGAGTTCTTTCAGAAGTTGCCTAATGAAAGGCATGATTGATGAAGATACTAGACGCATGCTGTGGTTCTAAGATGTTCTGGTACGACAAGCACGAGCCACATACGACATATATCGACAATCGCAGCGAAAAGGATCAGGTCAAAGATCGTCAATATATCAGAGATATAGTTGTCAGTCCTGACATTATAGCTGATTTTAGGAAGCTGCCATTCAAAGATGATGAGTTTGACCTGGTAATTTTTGATCCACCACATTTGATACACGCAGGTGAAAATAGTTGGCTAAAACTTAAATATGGCTGCCTTCCTGAAGATTGGTCAACTTACATTAAGGCAGGCTTTGATGAGTGCATGCGAGTTTTAAAACCAACAGGGACTTTGCTTTTTAAATGGTCAAACAATCAAATACCATTTACCAAAGTTTTTAACGTGATTGACCAAAAACCTATTTTGGGCGACCGCAGAGGTAGCACTCGATGGTCAGTTTTCATTAAAAGGAGCTAATTAATGGTTGTAAACATTAATTTTGAAGACATTCAAGGCAGAAAACGTAGTCTTTCCGAAAGAGAAATTTTAAGAGAAATTGAAACCGATACTGAAGATGGGGTACCAGCTGTAGCTATTGATACTACCCAAGGGTTTTATATGGTTGAAGCTAAAATGTGGCATGAAGCTAAGGCCAGGGTTGAAAAAATCGAAGAAAGAAAAAGAAGGTTAGATAGAGTAGCCGAATTTTTGCTAAATATACCGTGGTACATTCTATACATTTGGGCAGCTTTATTTTTAGTAGCAGCATATTCATTCTTTTTTATCATTCCACCAATTTATTTTTATTTTCATTGGAAAATAGTTTTTTGGCTGACAATACCAATTTACGGTAGCGTTATAGCTCTATCTATAAGATACGGGATAGAGTTCCTTGTTGAATATATACAGGAGAAGTTAAATAAAGATGATTAAATTCGGTGATAAATATGCAAGTAGTCGATGATCAGCTGGTTTTTCAAGACCAGCTTAGTAAAAAGTGGCTTGCGGTGCCACTCGTAAAATTAATCAGTGCAAGCACGAACAGCGGTATGCATTGGATTAATGTTTTTAACGAAAATAATGCAATTTGCACGGTTTTTGTGGATAAAGAAACTTATCAATACGCTAATATGTGCACCACACCGAGCATAGTTTTCTGGGAGCAAGAACATGATAAATAGAGCAGTTTTAACTGGTAGGTTGACTAAAGACCCTGAATTGAGAACAACGCAGAGCGGACTATCTGTTGCAGCATTTAACTTAGCAGTAGATCGGCAATACAGCAATTCACAAGGCAAAAGAGATGCAGACTTTGTCAGCTGTGTCATTTGGCGCAAAGCTGCAGAAAATTTCTGTAATTTTACGTCCAAAGGCTCACTTGTTGGTATTGATGGACGAATTCAAACAAGAAATTACGATGATAAAGATGGCAAGAGAGTATATGTAACAGAGGTGGTTGTTGATAACTTTGCATTGCTTGAGTCAAAGAAAGACCGCCAGAATAACAATAATGGCAGTTATGCAAGTAACAGTAACAACGGCAATTACAGTAAGAACGATAATAGTGCCAACTACGACAACAACAGTCAGGATCCATTTAACGGTTCGGGCGATACCATTGATATTTCTGATGATGATTTGCCATTCTAGAAAGGACTAAAAATTTAAAATGGAATTAAAAGAGCTGACGGACAAAACTCTAAAGCTATTCAATGTTAAAAATACAAAAGAGTTATTGTCAGCAATTGAAAAAAGTTACAACAACAACGATATCATGCAGCAATTCTGCGATCTAGTAAACAATGACCTATCGGTGGATTGGTTGCAGAAAATATATCAATACTATGAAGCTGATCGCAAAGATAAGAAACAGGATTACACGCCAGCTAGTCTAGCTGATTTGATGGCAAAAATTTCACTAAGTGAAAGCAATGAAGTAGTAGACATGTGCGCTGGCAGTGGTGCATTAACTATAGCTGCTTGGAGAGGCAATCCTAAAGTTAAAGCTACGTGCATTGAGTTAGATCAAAACGTTATTCCAATTTTGGTTTTCAACCTTGCAATTAGGAACATTAGAGCAAAAGTAATAAGAGCAGATGTTCTGAAGCGTGAACAATTCGAAAAATATCGAATAACACCTGGAGAAAAGTTCGGAAAGGTAGAAAAAATATGACAACAGTAATTAGTAATCCTCCTTACAACATGAAATGGGAATATCCATTTTTTGCTGCAAGTCAATCTAGGTTCGATTTAGGCTTGCCACCGGAAAATAATGCTAACTGGGCATTCATAGAAACTGCATTAAATGAAGTAGATCACGCGGTTTTCTTAATGCCTAAAGGTCTTCTTTCTTCTTCAAACAAAAATGAAAAATTGATAATTGAAAATGTAGTCAATATCTCCTGGCTTAAAGCAATTATTGCACTTCCTGATAAGATGTTTGAAAGTACCAGCATTCCAACCTGCCTTCTTGTTTTTGACAAACTGAATGATAGTCATAATGTGTTGATGATTAATATAGCAGATAAGGCTACGGAAGAAACACGTTTACAAAATGGACAGTTTGGTCAGGCCGCTACCAATCGAACTTATAAAAAAACAATTAATGTTTTAAGTAAAGAAGTAATTGATCAAACGATCCAATTGTTAAAAAAGCCAGAAAATATAGCTGGACTAAGTCAGATAGTTACGCAAGATGAAATTGCAGAAAATGATTATTGTTTGACACCAACTAGATATTTTAAGGTGGAGTATAAAAAAGCAAAACATAGGGATTATAAGGATATTGTTAATGACCTTAATCATATAATTAAACTTAAAAATCAGCTAAAGATAACGATTAATAATAAAGCGGCAAAAGACTTAGGTGTATATGAGCTGGTACAGCAATTTAAAGAATCGCAAGAAAATAGTAGGGAAATTGCTAAAACCATTAAGGAAGATAACAAGCTTAACTTAATTGAAGAAAAAATGGTGACAACGACTAATAGCAAAGTTCTAAAAATAGAAGTGCAGGATTGGGACGAAATACCTATCTTGTTCGCGCAAATAATTAAAGAATGGTCACAGATGATCTATGCTCTTAATCTAGAAGAAAACCGTTATTTAGCTGAATATAAAGAAGCTCTTTTAGACGACCTATTTTAGGAAATTAAAGGAGGCTAATTAATGCAGAGTGATAAGTCAGAATATCATAGCCTGGTATTTGGTGTTCTCGGCGATCCGCAGGGTAAAGCAAGACCGAGGTTTGCTCGTAGAGGAGATTTTGTCAGTACCTACACACCATCCGCAACTCAAAAATATGAGGAGCTGATTAGATACTGCGCACAAAAAGTAAGACAGAAAAATGGCATTAATAAGCCTATCTCAGCTGACATTAGTTTGGGTATCAGAGCCTACTTTAAAATTCCGAAAACCTATTCTAAAAAGCGCAAAGAAAGGTGCCTTAATGGTGAGGAGCGCCCTAGCAAGAAGCCTGACAGCGACAATATCGCAAAAATCGTCCTAGATGGTTTAAATCCGAAGATGAAAGTTGATCATGTGCAACATAAAGCAATATGTGTGCATGAGGGACTGTATCGGGACGACAAACAGGTGGTATCACTCAAGGTGGAAAAGTATTACTCAGAAAGACCTAGAGTGGAAATAACAGCTAAATGGCAAAGTAAAAGTAAAGGAAAGGAGAAAGAGACGTGAGTATTCCGACTAGTATAATCAGTCAGTTAAACGAGCTGGAAGCTGATCATGATGGCTCAATCAAAAATGTGCCTGAAGATAATCCAAAATTGAAAAAGCTAAGACTGTTTTTTAATCCGAGCGAAAATCCCATTAAAAAAGAAAATGAGATTAAGCAGTTAATTCTTGATGGCTATAGTCGACAAGAAATTGTTGATAAGACATCAACGTCATTAGATACTGTCAGGAGAGTCATTAAAAGATACCATTTAGTGTTACGGCCACTATTTACTTACGTAGCCGTAAAAAAGGGCAGCCCCAAAATTTATACTAATAACTATAACAATTATCACCAGGTAATATCAGGTCATCATTGTGGTTTACCCAGAATGAGAAAAGCTATGGCTAGAAAAGGTTATCGGTTGATTAGGTTGCATAAGCCTATTCGCTGGAAAAAATTGGCACCGGGAGACATTTATTTAGAACGTAAAGGACTTTGTGTTAAAAAGTAGGTTTGAAAGTAATGATTGGAGTTGTTCAATTGAGTTTTTTAAAGAATACAAAAATCGATATTACGAAAACGGCGCAGAACGTTAAAGACTTTTTTGAGCATGACTTTGACCATTATTTGAACCTTTCGGGCAAACATCGCTCGGATTTGTCTAGTCCACAAATGGATATTACAGGTATTACAGCGCACAATGGCGTTAATCATCAGGACGAAAGTATGGCAGTTAACATTGATGCAGAGAACTGTGTATTGGCAGTTGATCACACGATTAGCAGTTGCAGTAATTCTGGTGAGAAGCCATATGGAACTATTCTTTACCTGTCCTACATCAAAAATATTAGCAATTATGCTATAGCGCAACGATTGGGTTATCAGACTACACGATATTATGAGTTAAAGAACAGGGCTTTAGTTGAGTTTGCGGAACGAATGGAACTATACCGTAAGCGAGATCACACCTCGATTGAAGACCTAAGAATATTTGAAGATGAACAAAAGGAAAAATTCCAAAAGCGGACAATGAGCGGACAATGAGCGAAGTCCGAGCGGAGTGTTTACGTTATATTATGGTATTGTCGAAAGATTAGGGATAATCCTTGATAGCTATTA
Organism: Lactobacillus sp. IBH004; assembly: GCF_026185255.2. Lineage (NCBI taxonomy): Bacteria > Bacillati > Bacillota > Bacilli > Lactobacillales > Lactobacillaceae > Lactobacillus > Lactobacillus sp. IBH004. The sequence continues at coordinate 506,793 of NZ_CP110217.2, forward strand.
AAAAACGTCCGGGACGACGTTAAACTAGCAAAAACAATTTTATTTTTTCTAAAATATACTCCTCCAAGAGTCGCGGTAATGGTTGAAGCCGGGTCCGATTCCCGACACCGCAATAGACACGCCATGACCTTAATACATGTTTATTTGGATAATCTATAATATGTTTTCAGAGTTTAATATTTAATATTAAGAGAGCGTGTCAAATGTGGACTAATTGATATGGTGGTCAATATGATAATGCAAGGATTAGACCTATCAGTAGTCCATATTTTTATGTCTTTGGTGTAAGGTAGCATAGCGGTCTCCAAAACCGCAGATGTGGGTTCAAACCCTGCAGGACATGTATAGCATCTATGATGATTAATGTCATAGGTGTTTTTTTGTAGTTAGAAAAAGTATAGGAGGTGGTGAAATGATGTGACTGATGCAGAGAAACGGATAGCTGCACAACACGATTATGAGCTGGGAATGAAGTATAAGGACATTGCCGAAAAATATGGTGTGTCTTTTAATACTGTAAAGTCATGGAGAAGTCGTTATGGCTGGGTAAGAAAAGGTGCAAAAAAAGGGTGCACTAAAAAGCCAAAAAGGGTGCACCAAAAAACACCAACGGGTGCAGCCATTGCACAACTAAATGACAGTGATTTACCTGATAAGCAAAAAGAGTTCGTGCTTGAATACTTGCGACTTTACAATGCTACTCAAGCTTACCTAAATGTGTTTGGTGGAGGGTATAAAACGGCAAATGTATGTGGTCCGCAATTATTAGTAAAACCTAGTATTCAACAACAAATAAAAAATATTCGCGAAGCAAAGCTAAAAGAATTGGCAATCGAACCATTAGACCTAATCGAAGACGTAGCTAAGGAAGCCAAAGCAGATATTGGTAACTATCTTAACTTTGGCAGTTGGCCAGAGAAGCTAGTCGAAAGGAAGAAGACTAAAAAATCTTTCAAAGACGACAAAGGTCATGAGCTAAGCACTAATGTTGTTGAAGATAGGCCAGTGTTAGATGCTGACGGCAAGCAGGTCACAATCCACCACAGCTACTTGTACTTTAAAGACAAAGACCAAGTTGATACTTCCCTGATTAAGAAGATAACCAAGGGCAAAGATGGTGCAACAATTGAGCTGTACGACAAGACTAAGGCTCGTGACAAGCTACTTGAATGGCTGAAAGAACAGAACAACGACAATGATACGACAGTAAACATCAATTTTGACGTGCCAAAGGAGGACAAAGATGCAGGTAAGCCTTAAGAATAACATCTCACCAGCGTTTTATAGCCTTTTTTGGGACGTACATAACAAAAAACATGCTAATTATTGGCTAAAAGGAGGACGTGGAAGCACAAAGTCCTCTTTTATTTCGATTATGATTGCGCTTGGCGTGATGCAAGATAAAAATGCTAATGCGATTGTCTTGCGTAAAGTTGCTAATACATTACGTGACTCGGTTTTTGAACAATACCTATGGGCAATAGACCTATTACACGTTGATGAATATTGGCAGTCGTCTGTTAGTCCTATGCAATTGACCTTTAAACCAACAGGTCAGCAAATTAGATTCAAGGGCGCGGACGATCCGAGAAAAATTAAATCGCAGACCTTTAGACAAGGCTACACGAAGTTCAAGCATTTTGAAGAGGTAACCGAGTTTAAAGGTATGGAAGAGATCCGTTCAATCAACCAGTCTCTTGGACGTGGTGGATCAGGAATAATTACCTTTTATTCTTATAACCCACCAGCAAGGCAGTCTAACTGGGTTAATCAGGCTGTAGATCAGGAACAGATGCGTAAAGATACACTGGTTAACTTGTCTGATTATCGCTCTGTTCCGAAGTCGTGGCTAGGTATTGAGTTCTTAGCAGATGCGGAGCAGTTAAAAAAAGACAATGAGAAAGCATACAGACATGAGTATCTAGGTGAAGTAACAGGTACTGGTGCAGAAGTGTTCAACAATATCACCACACGTGCCATTACTGATGATGAGATTGCTACTTTTGATAAGGTTTATCATGGCTTGGATTTCGGTTTTGCACACGACCCTACAGCGTACGTAAAAATATATTGGGATGCGGCTAGACGCCGTATTTTTATTTTTGACGAGTTTGAACGTGTTGGTCTTAAGAATCGTGATGCAGTTGAAATGATCAAACAGCGCAATCCATTAAATGAGCCAGTAATTGCTGATTCTGCATCCCCTGGAACAATTGCCGAGTACCGTGATTTAGGCTTAAACATTTATGGCGCTCGCAAAGGACAAGGCTCAAGAGATCACGGTTATAAGTGGTTAGAAGATTTACGAGAAATAGTCATTGATCCTGCAAGATGTCCTGATGCGTGGCGTGAGTTTACGGGTTATGAGTTTGAACTAGACCTGAACGGTAACTATAAATCAGGTTATCCAGATGGTAATGACCATACCATGGACGCTACACGATACGCATTAGAAAGATTAATTCAGAAAGGAGGTTTCGAACCTTGGAAGTAGAAGCAATGAAAAAGCTATTGCAAAGCACGCAAGCAAGACGTACGCAATTTATATCGAAGTACGGCACGTCAAAACGATATTATTTAAACGAAAATGATATTACTTTAAAGAACAATGGCGAGTCTAAAACGAAGGAAGAAGATGCTGGTAAAGAAAGCAAAAACCCTTTTAGAGCAGCTGATAACAGAGTAAGTTCAAACTTCCATCAATTATTAGTTGACCAAGAAGCAGGTTATCTCGCTACGAAGCCACCAACAATAGACGTTGATGACGATAAACTAAATCAGCAAATCAAAAGCACATTAGGAGATAATTTCGGCTTAAGATTGAATGAGTTAGTTGTAGACGCAGCTAATGCAGGTATAGCATGGCTACACTACTGGGTTGATGACAATGGGCAATTTAGATATGCAATTGTGCCACCTGATCAGATAACGCCAATCTACTCTACTGACCTAAACCGCAAGCTAGTGGCACTGAGACGTTCGTATAAGGAGCTAAATTCAGACACAGCCAAGTATCATTGGGTGCATGAATATTGGGATGATCAGACAGTTACAGCCTTCAAGTCGAGAGATGAACAGTTTACTGATCTTCAACCACTGGACGATAGATTTACCATTTATGATGCAACGACAGGTGTTGAGACGGGAACCTCAAGTGTCAACCATCATGGTCTAGGTCGTATTCCGTTTATTGCATTCCCGAAAAATAAAGAGCGACAACCTGATCTATATCATTACAAAGGCTTAATTGACGTTTATGACAAAATCTATAACGGCTATGTTAATGACCTGGACGATATTCAGCAGGTTTTCCTTGTTCTTAAAAACTATGATGGTCAAGATTTTGGCGAATTCAGGAAAAACTTACAAAAATATAAGGCAATTAAAATCGCAAATTTGGGCAATGCTGATGCCTCTGGAGTAGATCAGATGGCAATTGATATTCCGACCGAAGCCAGAAATGCAATGCTTGAGACAACTAAGACTAGCATCTTTGTTCATGCTCAAGGAATTGATCCAACGGACTTTAAAACCAACAATGCCACAGGTACCGCAATTAAGATGCTATATTCCCACCTTGAATTAAAGGCAGCCAAGACGGAAGCATATTTCAGGGACGCACTGACTGAATTAGTTCGGGCAATTATGAATTGGCTGCATGTGTCAGACGCTGATAGCCGACCCATTGAACAGATCTGGACGAGAACAGCCATTCAAAATGATGTTGAAAAAGCGCAAGTGGTTGCTCAGTTGGCAAATTGGACTAGCAAAGAGGCAATTGCTAAGGCTAATCCAATTGTTGAAGATTGGCAACAAGAACTGAAAGACCAACAGGACGATTTAAAGGAACGAACTGATCAATTTGGTAACCCTGACAACCTAAACGGCGGTGACAATAATGACGACGAAAAGGGAAGTTAATTATTGGAAACGTCGTTTTCTTTTTGAAAAAAAACGGCAACTTCAGAATACAGCTGAATATGAAACAGCTATGCGTGCTCGCTTAAAAGAAGTCGAGCAGGTATTGGAGCAAGAAGTTGATTATTGGCTAAAGCGCTATGCGGCTAATCAAGAGATCACTGTTAAAGACGCTCGTAAGATACTCTCAACCATTGGTACACGTGACTGGCACATGACGCTTACCGAGTTCAAAGCCAAAGCAAAGGCAGGTGGTTTTGATAAAGAACTAGATGCTGAGTATTTTCGCAGTCAATTATCAAGACTAGAAAACATAGACGGACAATTAACTAGCTTGTTAGCTCAATACGCCACATCTGAGACGGATAAAATGGAGAGTAGTTTGTCTAATCAGTATCAGCAAACCTACATGCATAGCATCTATTTAACGCAAATAGAGAAAGCTAAATTATCCAGTAACTTTGCCACCTTAAATGAGTACCAGGTAAAAACCATCGTGAACAAGCCATGGCGAGGCAGTGATTTCTCAAAGCGAATTTGGAAGAACTACACCAAAATCTTACCTAATGAGCTAGGCGATGCATTATTGCGAGGATCAGTTCTAGGTCATTCCAACGAGCAAATATTTAAAATGATGCGCCAGCGTTTAAAAGACGTTGAGGATTATCAATTACACAGGCTAATTATTACTGAGATGGGACATGTAGCAGAGACAGCTACAGCTAATGCTTACAAGGAAGAAGGAGTTGACCAATACCAATATTTAGCAACGCTTGAGTCACATACGTGTGATGAGTGCGCTCATTTAGATCAGAAAGTCTTCGATTTGAAAGACAAAGTTGAAGGCTTGAACTATCCGCTAATACATCCATATTGTAGATGTACCACAATGCCTTACATTGAAGGATTACCAGACAGCTCCGAGCGCTGGGCTCGTGATCCTGAAACAGGTAAGGGTGTGTATGTTAAAAACATGACCTTTGAACAATGGCAAAAGACAATTTAATAACTCAATAAAGCAGCAATTAAGCTGCTTTTTTTATTGCCCTGAGCATGGCGTAAAAAGGCTTATTTTTTATGCCTTGATTGTGTTCGCCACACGTAAAAAAGAAGCGAGAGAGGAAATAAATATGAAACGTGAAGAACTAAAAAAACTGAATTTAACAGATGAACAAATTGACAAAGTAATGAGCCTACATGGCGCCGATGTTGAAAGCATGAAGTCTAAATCTGAAGAACTAAATAAGACTAATGAGTCGTTGCAGTCGCAGATTGCCGAAAGAGATAAAGATTTAAAAACACTCAAAAAGCAGGTTGGTGACAACGAAGAACTCACTAATCAATTTAAGGAACTTCAATCGAAATATAAGCAGGACACAGAAAATCTATCAAAGGAATTGCAACAAACCAAGCTTAATAGCGCAGTCGACAGTGCATTAAGCAAGGCAAAGGTACGTAATAACAAGGCTGCTAAGGCTCTGCTGAATATGGACGAGGTAAAGCTCAACGATAAAGGCGAACTTGAAGGCTTAGACGATCAAATTAGTTCATTACAAAAAACAGATAGCTACCTGTTCGACCAGGGCAGTAAAGAGCCGTATCAACCACAAGGTGGCGGATCTAAGACCGACCCTGATCCAGTAGCCACTATGACAAATATATTCAAAGGAGAAGAAAGTAAATAATGGCAACAGTAAATTACGCAGAAGCATATCAACAAGCAGTACAACAAGCATTTTATGACGGACACTTGTATACTGCTCCACTATGGCAATCACCAAGCAACAGCTTAATCAAATTTGACGGTGCTAAACATATCAAACTTCCTAGACTCACAATTGAGGAAGGTCGTCGAGACAGACAGCGTCGTACCATCACAGATATAAAGGCTAACTACAGCAATGATTGGGATTCTTATGAATTGAAGAATGAACGTTACTGGAGCACACTTGTAGATCCATCTGATGTAGACGAATCTAATTACGTCGTTTCAATGGCCAATATTACTCGTCAGTTTAATTTGGACGAAAAGATGCCCGAGATGGACAAGTACATGTTCAGCAAGCTGTTTTTAGAGAAACAAACTAAAGATAATGGTAAAGGCATTACAACAGATACGCTTGACGAAAAGAATATCCTTACTGCCTTTGACAACATGATGGTTGAATTTGACGAGGCAAGAATTCCTAACCAAAACAGATATCTGTACGTTACACCTAAAATCAACGCAATCTTAAAACGTGCTGAGGCAATGAACCGTGGCTTAACGCTTAAAGACCCAAACAATGTACAACGTACGGTTTACAGCCTTGATGATGTCACAATTACGGTAATTCCATCTGATTTAATGCAGACAGCATATGATTTCACGGTTGGTGCTAAGACTATTGATGATTCTAAGCAAATTGAAATGATGCTCATTTACAATGGTGTTCAAATTGCCCCTGAAAAATACAGTTTCGCAGGATTTGACGCTCCTAGTGCTGCTAATAATGGCAATTACCTTTACTACGAGCAATCTTACAATGATGTTCTTTTACTTAATACCAAGACAGCAGGTATTCAATTCGTTATAGCTGATAAAGCTACAGCACAAGCACCATCTAATAGTTCAAGTGGAACTCAAGCAGAGACTAAGTCAGCAGATGCAGATTCAGATACTAAGGCAAGTAGCACTAAAACTGCAAGTAAAAGTGGGAAGTAAAAATGAACGATGAAAGAAAAAAGGAGATTAAAGATAAGATCGCCCAATTATTGGGTGATAAGGCAAATAATGATCTGATAGATTTCAGCGTGGATAGAGTAAATCAAGCAGTAGCCAATTTTACCAACATTCCCGTTGATGAACTGCCACCAGAAATAGATAGCACCATTACAGCGATGTGCTTACAGCTAATTCAAACACACGAGTGGACTAACAACGATGCAGTCAATTCAATCAGTGAAGGCGATGTGTCCGTTAACTTCGGATCACCTGCTGAAATATATGCTCAGGTGCAGAAACTTAACCCGATTACAGATGACTTTATCAGCGACTTAATCCATTTTCGGAGGTTGCCACAATGATTAATGCTTTTAACAAGTTGAAAGAATTAGCCCCAATGCTATGGACTGACAAAGTAACCATCCAATCCACTAAAAAGGTTGTTAATGAACATCATATAACCACCAGTGAGCCTGTGACGGTTGTTTCAGACGAACCAGCTAAAGTGATACTTAAAGGTCTAAAAGCCAGTGAGCAGTCGTTTTTTGGCACAGATGAGTATGACGCAACGTTACTACTCAGAACAAGAATATATGTGCCAGCAGGTGCGACTATTATTGTTACTGATGTTAATGGCAAAGTGACGAAGTACAAGCGTAGCAGTAAGGGTTACTCAGGCTATGTCAGTCATCAAGAAATTGCTATGACAAGGGATGAGAAAGCATGAGTGGATTTGGAGACTTTGACAATAGCCAATTTGAAGAGTTTGCAAAACATGTTAATGCCCAAGTATCAGGTGGTGAGCTAAAAAATGAAGTTAAGAAAAATGTAAAAAATGTTGGGGAAGCCTATAAGAAAAATGCAGAATCTAGGACACCGAAAAAGACCGGTGATCTTAGTCGTAACTGGATGCTTAAAGGCCCCTTTTTCTCAGGCTCAGACATTATAATAGAGCTTCAAAATCCCAAAGATTATGCTTCATTCGTGGAGAACGGTCACCGACAGACACCAGGCAGATATGTGCCCGCAATCGGCAAAAGGTTAAAAGCCAGTTGGGTGCCAGGAAGGCATTTTTTGCAAAGAGCCACTAAGCAGACAGATGATCAAATGCCAAGACTGTTAACACCGGTTATGACCGACATACTAAGGAGGTTAATGGATTGACAATTATTGAACGGATTGCAGATGAGATTGCTAGGATATTCCCTAAAGCAACAATTTACACAGAGAATCAAGCAGACGGATTTAACGAGCCGTCTTTTTTTATTGAAAAAATTGATACCAGTTCTGCTCCTGAAATGTTTGACAGACAATATCGCAAGTATGCTTACCAGGTAATCTATTTTCCTGATCCAGACAATCCAAAAACGGATATGGAACAAGTGGAAGATTACCTCCTGAGTGGCCTACTAGAGCTAAAAGACTATGCCCCACTTAGACATATTCAGGTAACTCAGCAGGAAGATAATACACTAATTTATCAATTTGAAATTTGGGGAAGATTTTACCCGGATAAAGACGAAGTTAAATTTAATAATGAAGAAGTGAAAGGAAGACTTAAATGACAGTATGGAAAACGCAAAATAAGCGCCGCCCTGGTGCTTATATTAATGTCATAGGCAAGGGTAACAACCAACTTAATGCAGAAATCGGTAGAACACTATTGCCCATTAATACTCAGCTTAACTGGGGCGCTAAAGGAATTATCAAACTAAATGCCGAATCTAACTTTTTAGCGACTCTAGGTCATGACATCAATGACCCTGAATTGCAAACGTTGCGAGAAGTGCTCAAGGGAGCCAACACAGTGTTATTGCTGAATAACAATGATGGTGAGAAGGCACTTGTTAATGATGAAACATTACCTTGGGTTTTTACTGCTAAATACCCTGGAACAATTGGCAACAATTTACATGTTTCAGTTGAAAAGAAAGACGACCAGGTTACTGTTTCAACTTTATTTAACACAAAAATGGTAGATCAACAGATGATCAGTACCTCGAGACCGGAAGATTTAATGGCTAATGATTATGTGGACGTTAAATTAACTGACAGAAGCGTGCCAAGTAATGCAGGTAGCACAGCAAGCGATGATACCAAGGATACAAACAATACGCCAATTGTAGGCTCACAAAGCTCTAATTTATTAGATGATCTAAAGAGTGATGTAACAGTCAACTTAACCGGTGGTGCGACTAATCCTGAACCGATTAGTGACCTACTAACTGATGCACTCGAGACTGAAAACTATGACGTAGCTACTACAGCTGGTTTTGCAATCGGTGATGAAATCCATAAACAATTAGTGGCAGAGATTAAACACTTACGTGATGACATCGGTATTAAAGTACGTGGTGTTATTCCAGCTATCGGTGGCGGTGCCAATTATGAGGGTATTTCTCAAGTGGCCAACGGTGTAATTCTCAATGATGGAACACAATTGAGCGCAACAGTAGCAGCTGGCTTTTTTGCTGGTGCTTCCAGTTCAGCAGACGCTGCTAAGTCATTAACCTATGTAGAATACCCGGATGCAATTAGTGCATATCCGAAGTTTAACAACGACCGGACTATCCAGGCTTTGGAAAAAGGACAAATCGTCTTCACTACAAAGCGCAATGAGACAGTAATTATTGAGCAGGATATCAACTCTTTAACCTCGTTCACCGAAACAAAGCCGGTATTCTTCGGCAAAAACAGAGTCGTGCGGACTATGGATACAGTAGTTAGAAACACTGAGGAAACATTTGAAAATATGTTCATCGGTAAAGTAACCAACGATGAGGCAGGCCGCAATTTATTTAAAGCTAACAGAGTCAGCTATCTGCAAGGTTTAGCAGACGGTGGTGTAATCACAGGATTTAGTGAAGACGACATCTCAGTAGAGCCCGGAAATGACCGCGACTCAATCGTGGTTAACTTAGCAATTACGCCATTGGATTCAATGGAGAAGCTTTACATGACCATGGTCGTTCAATAATTAGGAGGTTTTTAAAACATGGATGAAACAGTAAGCACAGTAGGCAGTTTTCTAAATGGTCGGGATACGATCTCAACCAAAGATGCGAAAATCTATATCACAATTAAAGGTAAAGTGATCGAATTAATCGAATGCAATGAGTTTAGTGCCAAATTAGAAAAGAACAAAGAAGATGTTCAAACATTAGGAAGTCGGTGGAAACATACAAAGGTTACCTCTGTAAAAGGCACAGGATCATTAGGCGGCTACTTAATCAGTTCTAACTGGACAAAATACGCTTTGCCATATATTCAAGGCGGCCAAGATCTATATTTTGAGATCACTTTTACCATTAACGACCCAACCAGTAGAGCAGGTACACAAACTATTCACCTTGGCGAAGTAAACCTGGACGATGTGCCATTTGCAGACTTCAAAGCAGACGATGGAGTAATGGAATGGAAATCTGACTTTACATTTGAACAAGTAAACTTAGTTACCGGTTTTGATGGATTCGATTTGTAATTAGGAGGAAATAGAAAATGGCTATGAATAAAGAATATAACGTAAGCGACTTTTTAGCTGAAAATGTAAAGCAGGAAAGATCCACAAAAGAAGTAAAAATCACGGGCTACAAAAAGCCTTTTGTCATCCAAAGCGTAACATCTGAAGAATTCGACCAGATGCAAAAACAAGCAACTCGTAAGTTAATCAACAAAAAGACTTATCAAGAGATAGAAAAGACCGATAATGAAAAATTTGTAGATCTGTTAATTGAGAAGTCCGTAGTCGTACCTGATTTACATGATGAAAAGCTGCAAAAGAGCTGGGGTTGCCTAGCCGAGCCTGCAAAAATGTTAAGAAAAATGATTCTGAAAGCTGGAGAATATGGCGATTTGTTGGAAGACATTCAGAAAATATCCGGTTTTGAGATTGATAAATTGAGCGACTTTGTTGAACGAGCAAAAAACTAATTGAGTCCAACAGGGACTTTAATTATTGTTACTACTGCATCAATGAGTATCACTGGACGCCTAAACAGTATGCAAGCTTGTCACTCAAGGAGAAAGCTCTAGTACAGGCCACAATTGACATTAGAGTTAAGGCTGAGGAAAAAGCTCAAAAAGAAGCCGAACGTGAAGCTAAAAATAACAGATAGAAAGGAGGATAAAAATGGCAACAATTAGTGGCACATTACGGTTAAATGATGCCTTTAGCAACGTCCTAAATAGGTTTAATTCAGGAATCCAACGCAGTGTGGCTGCTAGTAATCGCCTAAAGTCATCACTTAACAGTGGCAGCAACGGTATGACAGCTCTAGGCAACAGTGCGAATAAGGCTAATGTAGGTTTGCGCCAAATAATAGCGGGCTCAGCATTCGGAAGCATGATAAGTAACGCGGCTAGTGCTGCAACCAATGGGATGAGATCCTTTGTTGGTGAATTGAATGAGTCCACAGTCGCCTGGTCAACATTTGAAGGCAATATGAAACAGATGGGTAAGAGTCCGGCAGAGATTAATGCAGCCAAAAAATCACTGCAAAAATTTGCACAAGACACCATTTATTCCTCGTCAGACATGGCTTCGACATATAGTCAGTTAGCTGCCGTTGGTACGAAGAATACTACTCAACTGGTTAAAGGCTTTGGTGGATTAGCAGCTGCGGCTACTGATCCTAAGCAAGCGATGAAGACGCTCAGCCAACAGGCAACGCAAATGGCCGCAAAACCAACGGTGCAGTGGCAAGACTTTAAACTCATGCTAGAGCAGACGCCGGCAGGTATGGCAGCCGTTGCTAAGTCAATGGGTATGTCGACAAGACAGCTGGTAAAACAGGTACAAGATGGCACTATCAAGACTAATCAGTTCTTGAATGCGATTGCTAAAACCGGTACTAATGCCAACTTTTCAAAAATGGCTACGCAGTATAAAACCGTTGGGCAGGCTTTAGATGGCTTGAAAGAAACTCTGGCTAACAAGGTTCAGCCACAATTTAAAAAGCTTAGTGATATTATCATAAAAGAAATATCTAAATTCACTGATAAGCTGGGCAAAGTTAATTTCAGAAAGTTTGCAGATAAGCTGATTGATGATATAAATCGCGTTAAAAAAGGAATTAGTAGTTTTGCTAAAGGCTTTGCAAGTGAATTTGGAATGACGCAATTTAAGCAAACAGCACACGATATTTCTGAAAGCTTTAACACATTGTTTGAGGGTCTTAACAAAAATACAGGGAAAAACCCACTAGCTGATATGGGCAAAGGCGTTGGTAGATTTGCTTTGCAGATGGCTAACGGTCTATCTAACTTAGCTACAGCAATATCACAGATGGATCCAAGTGCGATTAAAGCTTTGGCGGCTGCCTTTGTAGCACTAAAGTTTGGCGTCAATGGCGTAAAACTAGTGGCGATTGCGGCCGGATTAAAGATAATTAGTAGACTTGACCCTGGTCAATTGCAACACTTAGCCACAGCTATAACAACTTTAGCCACAGCCTTTGTGGCTTTTAAAGTAGCTTCTGCAGCATTTAATACCCTCTCAGGTATAGCAGGTTTCTTTAATGGAATTAAAAGCGGTATTGGTAGTGTTATCAATTTAGTTACCGTTACCTTACCTGCAGCTTTTAGCGGTATTGGCGATGTTATCGCTGTAGCTCTGGGTCCAGTCGGATGGGTTATTGCCGGAATAACAGTTCTAATTGGCGGAGCAGTTAGCGCTTGGCAGAATAATCTCTTTAATTTTAGAGACAATATTCAAAACCTATTTAGCAATTTGGGCGAAGTTCTTGAGCCTTTGAAAGCTGCTTTTAGTGGTTTAGGCGAGGCTTTAGAGCCTGCAGGTGGTGCTTTATCTGTTTTTGGCAATATAATTGCCGGATTTAGTGTGGAAGCAATCAATAATATTGCGCTGTCTTTAGCCCGTTTGGCTGATAAAGTTAGACACCTAATAAGTGTATTAACAGCTGGTGTCTATGTTATTCGAACGATTATTGATGCTCTGGGAACTGTAGGCAATGTAGCAAAAGACGTATTTACTGGAAACTGGAGTTTTAGCAATACTAAAAACGCTGCCAACAGTGTAACTAAAGATATTGAAGGCGTTTCTGAAGCTCTCAGTCATTTAGACGACAATGCAGTTACTGACAAGACAGTTGCTGCATTACAAGGTATTGATTTACAAGCAAAAAACACTAAGTCAAGTTTAAATCAAATCAAAATGCCCAATATTGTACAGCAAAATGCCAAAATTAATGCTATGCAAAATGTTGCGGGCAATAAGTTACAACTTGATAATAAAAAAGTGAAAGTAGGCTATCAGTTTGATGCAAATCCAAATGCAAAAATTGAAAAGCAACTAAGCAGTAAGCCTCTAAAAGCAAAAATTACTACTACAATGGGCAATAACGCTGGAGATCCTCTTAATAAGCTACAACGAAGCATAAGTAATAAACCGCTAAAAACTAAAGTCAAGGCTGATACTTCTTCAGCTGCTATTACAACTAAAAAATTGAAGTCTCAGATTGGATCAAAACCAATTAAAGTTAAAGTAGCCAGACCTAAGATTCCAACACCAAAAAGACCAAAGATTAAAACATTACATGCTAAAGTTGCAAGACCTAAGGTGCCGACACCAAAATCACCAAAGGTTAAAACTATCCATGTTAAGGTAGCAAGACCTAAAGTACCACAGCCAATTATGCCAAAAATTAAGACTATTCCAGGTCCAAGGATGGGCCGAGCTAAAACAGGTGTATTCTTGGCAAGTGTTCACTCAGCCATTAATCAAGCAGCCGCTATTGCACGGTCTGGTGCTGGCCCTATGTATAGTGCTGGTGCCATGATTGGACAAGGTTTAGCAGCGGGGATGCAGTCTGAAGTCGGCGCTGTTGCAGCAGCTGCTAATGCATTGGTGGCACAGGCTGACAGAGCAGCACGTGCTAAGGCTAAGATTCACTCACCATCAAGGCTTTTTGCTGAAATCGGTGGCTTCATTGGTCAAGGTATGGCTTTAGGTATGAACAATACCCAAGGTATTGTAGCTAGTGCGAGTGATGCCATGATTGCCACTGCTACACCAGATGTTCCAGGAATTGACTACAATGCAAATGTAGGCGGTCCAGGACAATCAGGTGGTCTGACAAATGCCAGATTTGGCAACAGTGCCACTAGTAACGACAATCGTAGTTCGACAATCACGATTGAGAATGGCGCTATCCAGATTAATAGCACAGGCAAAGAGGATGAAGACTTCGAAACTCTTGTTGGTAAATTTGAAGATTATTTAATTGCTAAAAGTGAAAAATCATTAATATAAAGAAGGTGATACAATGGACGGCTTTGGCGTCTTTTTGACCAGCTATAAAAATAATCAGACTATTCAGTTGCCAGTTAACCCGGAAGAACTACAGCTGAAATATGAAACGGATGACCACAGTGAGATCATCGTTGATTTAGGTGAAGTTAATCGAGTTGGTGATCTTAAACTAACCGGAGTAACTATTGCCAGTACGTTCCCTTTGAACATGACAACCTACCTAGCTGTCCTGGATCTGAAAAAGCCAGACTACTACATTAACTGGATCAGAAAGATCCAAAAAGCAAAGGGTCTGGTTAGGTTGGTGGTTAATAATACTAAAATCAGTTTAGCAATGACTATCGCCAGTTTTATTTATGGTTTTGAAAATTCTTACGATCAGGAATACACTTATACCCTTGAACTTAAGCAGTATCGCAGTTTTAAGGCTGAGAAAGTCAAGAAAAAAAAGAAAAAGCATAAGTCCAAGAAGGGCAAGAAGCGAGTTGCGCCACCTAAAAAATTCGGAATTCATTCAAATGTCATTGTCACTGGGCGGTTACACTTAGATTCTTACGGATCCGGCCCGGGAATGTATGAGAAAAAAGCTAAGCGTGAAATAGTTAATATTGCCCCAGGACGCAAGTATCCGATCTGCGTGGGTATTAATGGTATTGCTCGTGGCTGGGTCAAGAAAAGTGACGTGGTTAAAGCATGACGGTAACAACTTTCAAATTGCAACGCAGGGGTAAGAGCACCACCTATGATTTGCGTGATGTTTTAGCGTCAAATCCCAAATGGATAACAGATCTTAACTTTAGCGCTGGCGAATTAGACTTCGATCTTTTCCAAAGTGGCCACCCAGTAATACCCTACACCGGTGATATTATTAAATTTCGCTGGGATCACCATAAAATATTCTACGGCTATGTTTTTGGTTACAAAATCAAAGAAAACAATATCCTGAGTGTCACCTGTTACGATAAAGAGCGTTACCTTAAAAATCAAGATTCGATTGTCTGGCAGGCTGGCACCGTTGCTGATCGTTTTAATAATGTCTGCAAACGTGCCGGGATTAAACACAAGGTGGTTGATGCTCCTACACACAAAGTTGCAGCTGAAATCTGTGACGGTAAAACATATTTTGACATGCTCAAAAGTGCCATTACCAAGACACAAACAGCTACTAAGCACATGTATTATGTGTATTGCAATTACGATACGGTTGAGCTTAGAAGAGCGCCATATAAAAAGTTAAAAATGATTATAGGCAGTAAGTCGGCTATGACCGGCTTTTCTTATGCCGTTGATATCAACAACGTTGCCAACGTAGTTAAGGTGATTCAGAAAGATGTTAAAAAGTCCCAGTCTAAGTCAGCTACTGCCAAGCAGAAACAGGCTAACGGTAAAAGTCAGAAAACAACTAGTGCCAAGGCTAAAACTAGTCAAAAGGATGAAGCTTCTAGGACTAGCTTTAAATCAGTTAGTGTAAAAGGTGATTCGACCAAACAGTGGGGAAAATTGCAAGTAACGGTTAATAAGAAAAATAAAGCTAATCATGCGCAGATGATTAAGCAGGCGAAGGATGAACTGCGCAAGCGTAATAGAGCCAATAAGGAACTAACAATTGATTGTATCGGTAATGTTGACCTGGTAGCAGGCAATGCCGTGACAATTAAGATTAGCGATATTAATAAAACGTTGAAAAATTGTCCAATTTTGAAAGCTGAACATGAATTTGGCACTGATTACATGTGTCATTTGACAATGAAAGTAGGTGCAGAATGGCTGGAGACCTCTTAATTAAGATGTTAAAAAGTCGTGGTGGTAAAGATAGTGACTATGCGGATGTTGTTTACGGTATCGTTATTAGCATTGAGCCTTTGAAGGTGCAGCTATCTAACAATATGGTGATTGACGACAATTTTATTATTTTAGGAAAGCATATTGGCAAGTTCAAGCTACCGGGCAAGGCTACCATTGAGGTTCAATCGCACAGCGACCAAATCGGCAACGTGTCAGGCAACAGGCCCACGGTTAGTGAGAAGATTACTTTCAAGGAGATGGAATTTGACAATAGCCTTAAAAAGGGCGACAAGGTGACTATGATCCGGATGGACGGCGGCCAGCAATTTTACCTATTCGAACGGGAGGAGGTTTAGGATGGACGATGACGACAATATTATTGTCACTGAAGACGATGACGAAGTTACAGATCCGAACTTAGATGATGAAGATCTGGACGTTGACGATGATGAAGACTTAGACGATGAGCCGACTTTGACTTTTAAAGTTGAAAATGGCCGAATTCGTGGCAAAGTTGACGAATTGCCGGCAATGGTGCAAGCAGTGGATAAAATACTAAGGACAGAGCGTCTAGTCTATCCCATATACTCCGACCAATATGGCAATGATTTAAACGATTTAATTGGTAAAGACATAGGTTACGCCAAAGTTGAAACTGAAAGAATGATTAAAGAAGCATTGCTAGCAGACGATAGAGTAACAGATGTTGAAATCGATTCAATTGACCAGAAAAATAAAGATACCCTAGTGGTTACGGGTACCTGTTTTACAGTATTCGGCAAAATTGCGATAGATAGTGAGGTGAGTGTCGATGAATCCTGAAGAATACGCCGCTGAATATACCAGTCGGAACTATGATTACTGGCTAGATAAGATGCTGGACAACGTGCCAGACGATATTGATCAACGAGAAGGCTCGATTGTCTTCGATGCATTGGCTCCGACAGCAATGGCGATGGCACAGCAGTCACTAGCTATGGCCAACATCATCAGGCAAAGCTACATTAAAACGGCTCAGGGTGAGTTTTTAGACTACCGGGCAGTGGAGCATGGCACAGCCAGATATGCCGCCACGCAAACCGAAGTTAAGGCTAAGTTCTTAGATTCTGATGGTAATGCGATTAACAACGTACAGATAGGCGATCAGTTTGCCAGTATTGGCGAAACGCCTATTTTTTATACCGTCCAAAAAATCAACGATGACTTAACAGGTGAATTAACGGCAGATGATCCAGGGACGACAGCCAACTCATATATTGGTCAGATATTGCCAGTAACAAGTAATGATAGCTTATCCTGGGCAGAAATAACTGAGATTGTTGCTCCAGCTCGAGACGAAGAAACAGACGACCACTTGCGTGACCGTTTGTTAAAAGCAGATGATTGGGTAGCCTATGGCGGCAATGTAGCCGACTACTTATCAATGCTCAGCAAAATTAGCGAAGTGGGAGCAGGACAGGTTTATCCAGTGTGGAATGGTGCAGGTACCGTTAAGCTCGTGATTGTTGACAATAACTTAATGCCAGCTAGTGCCGACTTGGTTAAGAAAGTTAAAAATATCATTGATCCGGAAGATCGTGAAGCATTGGGCTATGGTCTGGCACCGATTGACCATCAAGTAACAGTAGTGGCACCTTCAATTTTAACGGTTAATGTAGCGTCAACAGTAACCATTGATAGTAAACAGAATGCGGATTCAGTAAAAGCCAAGATTAAAGAGGCAATAGAAAACTACTTCCAGCTGCTACGCCAAAGTTGGAACACGGTTGATCCAAAGACTGGCCGAGGCTATTCCCAAACCGTGTACAGATCTAAAATCTTATCGCAAATTATGAGCGTTGAAGGGGTAATTAATGCCTCAGTGCCTGTTTTAAACGGCACAGACGGAGACATTACACTAACTTTCAATAATCAGACTTCAGAGCTTCCAATTTTAGGAGAGGTGGTACTTGATGGCTAACAATCTAATGGACTATCTACCAGACTACTATGACGGTGTTTACGAAATGGAAGCTATCATGCACGCTCAGGGTGGCGTACTAGATGAGATGGATGACGGGCAATTGCGAACACTGCTTAATGAGTTTGTCATCCAGACGGATTTGCGTGGTATTTCGGTTTTTGAAGATCAGATTGGCGTGATACCTGAGCCTGGCGATACATTGCAGGATAGGCAGAACCGGGTATTAATGCGACTATTGCCACCACGACCGATCACGATCAGATATTTACGCGAACTTTTTAAAACGTTGAAGATACCCGCCGAAGTTTATGTCATTCATCCAAAACGTGAAGCGATTGTACAAGCTAACCAGGGTGAGATCACTAATAAGCAGATAGATAACGTGAAATACATACTCAATGTCTATTTACCGGCCAATATGATCTATCAAATTCAAATCAAGTTACCAGATGTAAAGATTTCTGATCAACTAAAAATCTGTATTGGTAATATACTAGGAGCACATCTAATAGCACCAGTTAATTCTGACTATATTGACCAGATCACTAATACTAAATCTGATATTAGCAATGAAACTAACTGTGGTATTGGTCAATGGTACAAAGTTGACGCTCTGGTATTGGCTGATATGACTCAATATGAAAACAAAGGGAAGTGATAATGGATGTCAAAATATAATAAAACGGTATTAACAAATGCTGGCCTGGATTTAGCGATCAAAGCTGCCAGAGGTAAAGCTAAATTTACAATCACTAAAACAGCTGCTTCGGCTGATAATTTAGCAGACAAAAAAATTGATGAATTGCAGGAATTAACAGAGCTACCCAACATTGTGCAGTATGGTCAGATTGTAGATGTAGCAGATTCGACACAAGATAAGAATGTTGTCATTGGAGTGGGGCTTTACTTTAATAATCAAGATCTGACACAAAGCTATGATCTGAATACGATTGCACTTTACGCCAAGGAAGAAGGAAGTGATAAAGAGATCCTTTACGGCTTGACTACGGCAGTTGAGCCAGAAACAATGCCCGACTATCAGGACGAGGTTTTATTTAAGTTCAATCTAACAATGTATGTGGTAGTTGGCCGAACGGATAATGTTACTGTCAAAGTAGTCGAAGATGGCGTTGTTACGGATAAGAAGTTGGAAGAAAGACTCCAGGTTTTTGCCACCAAAGCCGACCTCGATATTTTGCAAAGTTTAATTAATAAGGATATTAGAGATTTAGCTGCTTTAAACGCACCAGATGGTAATAACATCTACAATACAACGATTAATCTAGATACTTATTCTAAAATTGGGATTAATAAGTTTCTAGGGTGTCAATTACAATCTAGTGGTCAGATGGCCGGTTTTAAACAAGAAACAGAAAAACTATACGGTTGGATTTTTAATATACCAAAATGGAACGGAGCTACTGAATACCAGCAGATTGTCTACATTTGCAACTATGGTGACGGCACTTTGATCTATCTACGTAGTCATGTTGATAATAGTGGCAAGACTGTAGAAGATTTTGAAAAATTAACCACTGACAAGGATCTGACCGCTTTTGCCAAGGATATTAAAAAACAGATCGAAAATGCCGGCCAGGTTAAAACGGTTGATGGTATTGCGCCAGATAAGAATGGCAACGTCGAGACTGGTCGCTATACTAATGCCGAGATCGACCAAAGAGTGACTGATATTAATAGCAATATAGCTGCTCTAGATCAAATAACAATGAAAACTTGGATTGGAACCCTGGAACAATATCAAAGCCTGCCAAAACATGATTCGGATACAATCTATTACATTATTAGTAGTTATGCGGTGGTGGTGAAATAATGGATTTATCAAACATTTTTATTGGTAAAAAAGTAGTCCAAAGAGCATATTATCGTGATGCCTTGTTATACAAGAGTAATGGTTGGCAAACTTTGCCTAGTACGTTTCAAAAACTATTTACTAAAAATTATAATATGGGAACATTTAGAGCAGCTACAACGGATTTGGATAATAATCTATATATCGCTACTAGCGGTGGCTATATTTCTAAATTAGATCCTGATGGCAATATTATTTGGCAAAAAAGTTATATATCTGACTGGACTGACGTAGATTTAAAGATTTCAAATAATAAAATTTTTTGTATATTTGTCTTGGCTAATGGCACTACAGTAGGTCAACTCCAATGTCTTGTTATTGATGTTAATGGTAAGCAAATTGCTAATTATGAATTTGAAAAAATATTTAATTGTCGTGTTGATATGCGCAATGCTACTTTCGATGATGAAAATATATATATTTCTATCAGTTTATCTGAACCGAAAAAAATATATATTCTAAAAATGGACTACAATGGAAACATTGTTTCTAAAAAAGAACTTAATAATTTGGAATCATTGCCAATAATCTCGACAAACAATGGCCCTTATTTATATGCTGGTTTTTATGAATTAGATGGCGATGATAAAAGAAAAATTATTAGATATTCTAAAAATAATTTTGATAACAATGTTGTTTTTAATTATAAGATTGGTGCAGGCGGTAGCCCCATCCAGATAAGTATTGATAATAATGATGATTTTATAGTAGCTGTTGATGCTACTGTAATGAAGGCAGAGGGAGAGAGTGGTAAAGAGCTTTGGATTGCCAATGGGTATGCTTTCAGTTTAGCTATTGATTCGCAAAATAACATTTATAGTTTTTCATCTACTACAAATACAACTTCCAAAAAAGACTTTTTTCTAAAAAAAATTAGTTCCGATGGAACTAAGATTTGGCAGATTGATAATGAATTTCCAGTTTTAGATTCTTACAAAGATGTTGTTATGCCTTTACCCGGAAAAGTGATTGTCGATAAGCATGACAATATATATTGTATCTATACTAATACAGCTGGTAATTTAGAAATTAAAAAATTTATTAATTTAGTAAAGGAGCAATAAATAAATGACAGAAACAACAAGTAATAATAATGGCTTTAAACAAGTCTATAAGTCGACGGCAAAAGTACCTTTTGAGGTCTGGTTTGCCCCAAAAGATGCAGAGGTAAGTTATCCATTTGTAGAGACGGCACCGGATCCTAAATTCAAGTCTCCAATGTTTGATTGGAATAATTATCGTTGGTTTGAATCTGACAGTAAAGTCCAGGGCGAGCAGATATCAGAGATGTCTCAAAGTTTGGAAAAATTAAAGAACGATGTGGCTAGCGGTAAGATTAGCGATGAAGCCATTAACAAACAGATCGGCACATTAGTAGGACTGGTATCGCAAAGTGCTATCGCACAACAAGCGGCTAGTCAAACCACTGATAATAAGGCTGATAGCACAACAGATACCACTACAACAGATGGAGGTGCTAAATAATGGATATGATGAGTATGTTTGAGTCGCTCTATCAATACCTCTTAAGCGTCAATGTTTACACAAAGGCAACGATTGCCGGGTATGTTGGTAAAACCATTGATGAGGCGGCGTACAAGAGAATTACAGGTGATGACTATGTGGCACCGTCTGCTAGCTAATATCAATGAAAACTTTGAGCAAACTTTAGCAGGAGCGTCAATTATTACAATTGGCGCTTCTCTTTGGCTAGATCGAGATTATTTCTTTTGGCCACCTGAGCTTACTGCAACTATGAACGACCAGAGACTAGATATTACTATCACAGTTTTAGGCTTAGCATTAATATTGATGGCTATTACTGGTAATAAAAGTAAGGCATGGCAACACATATTTTTAATACTATGTGGCTCAGTAGTATGCATGTTAGCTTGCACGCAATTATGGCATGCTTTTTTAGCAGATCAAATGCGAATGGCACATACAGTTATCGGAGACGTGATTATTTTTATCTTAATAATTAGAGCAGCATATAAAAGTTAGGTAGGTGGTTAAGTGCATGAGTTAATCAGTACAATTCAAGTCTTAACAGCCCTGATAGGTGCATTTGCCACTTTTTTTGCTGTCTTGCATAAATCACACCATGAAGATTACAGTGATAAGTTTAAAACGCTCCAGAAAGAAAGGGACAATTTAGCTGAAGATTACGAAAATGAGCGAAAAAAACGCAAAGAGTTAGAAGATAAATACGAGAAATTAAAAAAGAAGTTGGAGAACACCTAGTAGTGTTCTTTTTTTGTTGAAAGGAATAAAAAAATGGCTCAAATTATTAATCTATTAAATTCATTATTACCATACCTAATTTTAGGAGCAGTCGGTATTGTAGCTGTCTATCAATATGCAAAAGTGCATAATCCTGATTTTGCTAAAAAAATGGAATGGTTGTATGACGTGGCCCAATATATCGTTACGCAACAAGCAACACATACCGATATCACTGGAGCAGAGAAAAAGCAGGCGGCAACTGATGCTTTGCTAGAGCAAGCCAAGGCATCTAAGGCAAATATAACGAAAGAAACAGCTGAAGGCATGATCGAAAAAGCTTACCAGGAAGGAGCTGCAAAAAATGAAGCTAAATAAGAAATATGCACTGTCCGCCAATGAGGGTGCCTCAACACTGGCTAAAAGAGATATTATTGTGGCTCACTCAACCGCAACGCCAAATGGTGAAGCGTGGGCGATTGCCCATAATATGAAGGCTGGCATTAACACCGCACAGACCTATGTCCATTTGGTTGTTGATGACAAAGAGTGTTACCTAGTTGGTGGTCTAGGCTATGTCGCTTGGGGTTGTGGTTATTACGGTAATCAGCTTTCACCTATGCAAATTGAACTTTGCGAATTCAGTGATAAAGCTCGAGCAAAAAAAGCCTACCGCAATTACGTTGGATTAATCCGTGAGTATGCTAAAAAATACGGTATTCCGTTGACGCTTGATACGTCCGCTAGGCGTGGGGTTAAAACGCATAACTGGGTAACACATAATTTGGGGAACACAGACCACAGCGACCCTTATGGCTATCTTTCAAGTATCGGGATTAGCAAGGCACAGTTTGCGCACGACGTTGCTCATGGTATAGGCGGTAAGGCTACTGCAGCAAAAGCACCAGCTAAAAGTACCGGGAAAAAATCTAACTGGGTTAAGAAACCTGGTACCTTTGTTCTAGGTAAGGCTTTGAAGCTGCATACCTCACCGCATATTAACGCACAAGCGATTGCTAAATTGCCAAAGGGCAGTGCAATTAAATACGATGCAGTATTGCAAGGTTCTAAGCGGCTATGGCTAAGACAGCCACGTGCTAATGGCTTTGGTTATATCGTGGGCAAGGACAAATACGGCAAAGCAATGGGACAATTTAAATAATATTAATTAAGCCACTCAGATTAATCTCTGAGTGGTCTTTTTTAATAAATGTTTTGTAAAAGTATAAAAAAATAAGCGAAATGTATTGTTTTGGATACATTTTATGTTTAAACTATATATATAAGTTGAAAATTTATCACTTATATTTAGAAACTTTGTATATTTTATTTATTAAATTACTTTACTTTTAGAAAATTTTTAAGTCATTTAAGAGGTTTGAAAATAATTATGACTACCAAAATAGAATCATCTACTTATTTTTCCCGTGTTATTCAACCTGCCCCAAACGGTTTAGCCCTAATAAATCCTTTTAGAGTTATAGCAACACCATATATGCCAACTTTAATAACATTAGGTATTACTTTTATTATTACTGGGTTAAATAATGATCCTGATCAAACTTTTCAGGTGAAATTAATACGTAAGGACAATGGAGACTCTATATTTGAATCGAGAGAAGAAAAGCTTGCACATGTTGATCCTTATAACACGGTCATTAATATTAATCTGGACAATGCACAATTTAAGCAAACAGATGGCGGAGACTATGAAGCTACTATTGAGATTAAAAATAAAGATAAAGAGCAAATCTTTTTGGGAAAAGGAACGTTTACTATAATAAAAACTAAATAATTATGGAAGAGAATATTTCGAATTACCAAGGAATAAATGGGGTAAATATAAAAAATAATAAAGGTGGTCATTCATTAACTGTATCAGTCGGAACAATGGCTTTTTTTACGATTATATCGGTTCCATTGGTAAATAATTCAGAAAATTTTATTAACCCAACAAGCCCTAAACAGCAAATAATTAAAAATATTCGGAGAAAGAGTGATGTTAGTATGAGTAATAGTAAGAATGCATCCACTCAGGAAGTTAGGCAAAAAGATATCGATGATGCTCAGGCCATTGAGGATGAAAAGATTGATAAATATTATAAATTACTTGATCAGAAAATAGATTTAAAGTATAAAAATTTATCTAGTCAAATAAATAATACAGAAAAAAAGATTAATCAAAATATTGATGCCCGCAATAAACGCACCACATGGATTATTTCTGGAATATCCATAGCAGTAACTATTTTAGGAATAGCTGTAAATGTCGCATTGTTTTTTTTGCGTAAATAATAATTATAATCACATATTTTTTATTTAATTAATAAGCCACTCAGATTAAGTTCTGGGTGGCTTATTTTTGTGCAATAAAAAAGCTCCCAAACGGGAGCTACCATAAGTAAAAGAAGTTGAAAAGCAACTTCATTAATATGATAACTTTTTTCGAAAAAAATATCAATTCTTAGTTGACATGTACCCTTTTAGGTGTATAATATAATTATAGAGTAAAAGAAGTAATAAGAAAGGAACTTTAAAATGTCTACAACAAGTTTTAACGAATACAGATTTAAAGGTTTTGAATATCAAGATCAATCTCACAAGTATTGGGATTTCAAAGATCAAGTTAATGATGATGAAAGCAAAGTTCTAATCAGAATTAACCGTGACAATGTTTTCAGCTACATTAACTATAATAATGGCTGGAGAAACTACGTTCTTAAACTTGATCGAAACCACTGCATGTTTCTCAAAAATTGGCAATACTTCGATGGCTATTACGGCACTTATGTTGTGTTGGATAAGAAATATTTCAAAGTTGCAGATGCTAAAGAGCCGTTTGATGATATGGCAAGTGATGGTGACATGGAAACTTGGGATGATGCATTAGAAATAGCTAAAGAACAACAAAAAATGATCAGCGAAGATAATTTAGTTTTAGTTGTTAAAAATTAGGAGATGGCTTAATGGGAAAACTTAGCAAAGCGAGAATTAAAGCTAATAAGAAATGGGACGCTAATCACCGCGAGAGAGCAGCTTATATTAATAAGCGGTCTGCGGCTAAGAACTTTATCCTTAAGTTAGCTACTAAAGACGATCTCAATAATATGGAAAAATATATTGAAGAAAGGAAAAAATATTTTCAAAAAGATGATAATTTTAGTTGACATGTACCCTTTTAGGTGTATAATAAAATTATAAAGTAAAAGAAGTAATAAGAAAGGAATTTCAAAATGAAAAATTCAGAATTAAGAACAATTAGTAAGAAATACGCAGAGAAGATTAATAATTACGTAGCAGATTATGGTTTAAATGACGCTGAACAATATGACGTAATTACCATTTTCGATGATAATTCAAAAGAATATCCTTCAGGTCAACGTGTTGACGTTACGTTCAAAATGAACACTGAAGGTGACGGCTTGCCAGAAGAGTTCGACATGAGCGAGTTATGGACTCGTGATCTAAACTTGAACGATAGTAATCTATCTTCACTAATCGATGAATACACAGATGCTATCAGGTAATATCAATGTACTACTCATTTGACTCAACAAGTTTAATTAATGAATTAGAAAAAGATATTGCCGAGTTTGGAAATACTGAAGTTTGGGCATATTGGAAGGTGATGGAAAACGGTCAGGAAATCTATTTTGACTATTTCCCCGTCAACGATCCAGATAAAATAGGTAATCCAGAATACATGGACATTGAACACTTTGATAAAGAAGTTGCAAAAACTTATCCTAATTTTTTAAGAAAGAAGATTAAGTCTAGAGATCTTCTCGAGATTTTTAAAAAAGAAAACGAAACTATATAAAACCGTTCTAGTTAACCGCTAGGACGGTTATTTATTTGTCTAAAAAATGTTTGAAGCTTTCAAAATTGCACTCTCATCAATAGCATTTTATAATTAATGCAAACAAATGTTTGGTGGCTATTATGAAGAACAATTTTAATGACACAGTCAACAGCTTTTTTAAAAATTACCAGGATCGTGGGATGAAGAAATGGCAAGGCTTCATGCTTAGCGACCACATAGCAACTCTCAACCGCGACAAGGAAGAAAAAGCTAAAGTATATACCGAAAAAGATACAATGTCTGAAACTGAGGTTAGCCAGGTATTGTTGCAAGCCTTTGCAAATAATAAATTAGTTTCAGTTCAGCTTAAAGAAAAAACGTTAGACAAGAAGATACAGCCTGACATTGTTGGACTGGTAAAAGGATATAATAAAGATAAGATTGTTATTGGAAATACAGAAGTAGAACTTAGCGATATTAACCATATTGAGATAAGATAACTTGATGTTTGTCAATGTTCGCTAAAATGTTCGCCAACCTCATATTTAGCAATTTTTACCTTCTTAAAAATTATTGGAAATTACTAATAAATAAGGAAATCAATTTTACAATACCTATCAATTTTTACTATTTACGCCCTCAGTCTCCGCTATATAATAAAAAGGCCGTAGATTTTTCTAGCGGTCTTTTTGATTGGTAAATTTCAATTATTACTAAGGTTTTATTGAGCAACAAGTTTTAATTTTTCTAGGCTTTGCAATAAAAAAGTTTTATGCTAAAATTGTTCAACTTTTTGCACAAAACTCTTGCAAGATGAATCATAATCCTGTATTATTAATAACGTTGTGATTCAAGAACTTAAAGGATTTACAGAAGCAAAAAAAAAAAAATAGTTGACTTTTAGTAATAAGTTCGGTATTATAATTAAGCGTCTTATGACGTAAGAACGATAAATATGACCCGTTGGTCAAGTGGTTAAGACATCGCCCTTTCACGGCGGTAACATGGGTTCAAATCCCGTACGGGTCATTACCATTCTTTGGTATATTTACAATTGGAGGATTACCCAAGTGGCTTAAGGGGACGGTTTTGAAAACCGTTAGACGGTCTTGCCGTGCGTGGGTTCAAATCCCACATCCTCCTTTATTATAATCGCGGGATGGAGCAGTCTGGTAGCTCGTCGGGCTCATAACCCGAAGGCCGGTGGTTCAAATCCACCTCCCGCAATATGGTGCATTGGAGCAGTGGTTTATCTCGTCTCCCTGTCACGGAGAAGATCATCAGTTCAAATCTGATATGGATAGTAGGATGGCTCGGTAGCTCAGTCGGTAGAGCAAAGGATTGAAGCTCCTTGTGTCGGCGGTTCGATTCCGTCCCGCGCCATCAGTCTGGAGGAGTAGCGAAGTGGCTAAACGCGGCGGTCTGTAAAACCGCTCTCTCTGAGTTCGGCGGTTCGAATCCACCCTCCTCCATAATAGGGATATCGTATAAAGGTAGTACATCGGTCTCCAAAACCGCTAGTGTGGGTTCAATTCCTACTATCCCTGTTAACCTTCATGGCGGAATTGGTGAAGGGTTAACACACCGGTTTGTGGATCCGGCATACATGGGTTCGAATCCCATATTCCGCCCTAGCATTGGGATATAGCCAAGCGGTAAGGCACTAGACTTTGACTCTATTATGCGCTGGTTCGAATCCAGCTATCCCAATCTATTGTTAATAAAATTCGATGGCGGTGTAGCCAAGTGGTAAGGCAGAGGTCTGCAAAACCTTAATCGTCGGTTCAAATCCGATCCCCGCCTTTATCGGTTCGCTCATTGAACTGTTAATTTTAAATTATTGATATGGCGGTGTGGCGGAATTGGCAGACGCGCCAGACTCAAAATCTGGTGTCCGTTTAGGACGTATCGGTTCGACCCCGATCACCGCTATTGTTGGAGCAGCTCTCATAAGAGAGCTGCTTTTATTTTAGTAAATATATATTATATAAAAATTGCACAAGCTTTGTGTAATCTTTATAATACCTTTTATGGAGGTATTTCAGATGAATATAGGTATCTTTACCGATTCATATTTTCCGCAATTAAGTGGTGTAGCCACATCAATCAAAACTTTAAAAGATGCTCTTGAAAAACAAGGTCATAATGTATTTATCTTTACTACTACTGATCCTCATATAAAAAAAGGAACAGTTGAAGCTAATGTCTTTCGCTTTAGTAGTGTTCCCTTTATTTCATTTACTGACCGCCGTGTCGCATTCAGGGGCTTTTTTGAAGCTACAAAGGTCGCACGGGAAGTTAAACTTGATATTGTTCATACTCAAACTGAGTTTGCCTTGGGTATGATAGGCAAATATGTTGCCCACCAATTGAAAATTCCGGCAATTCATACTTATCACACTATGTATGAAGATTACTTACATTATGTTTTAAATGGGCACCTGCTAAGGCCTTATCACGTTAAACAATTTACTAACGTTTACTTAAAAAATATGGATGGCGTTATTGCCCCTAGTAAGCGCGTAGAGGCCCTTTTGAAGCGCTATAAGGTAAACATACCTATGAGAGTAATTCCAACAGGAGTGGACGTAAATAGCCTAAATAAGACAGCTAATAATGATATGCGCCAAGAATTAGGCATACCTGCTGATGCTCCGGTTTTATTGACCTTAAGTAGAGTTGCTGAGGAAAAAAAGATTGACCGTATTTTGAATGCTATGCCGGAGATTATTGATGAATTTCCTGAAACTCGTTTAGTAATTGCCGGCGACGGCCCTGATATGGAAGTTTTGCAAGAGCAGGTAGAACGATTAACATTAGAAGATAATGTAATATTTACAGGTGATGTACCTCATGATGATGTAGGTTCGTACTATAAAATGGCAGACTTGTTTGTTTCAGCCAGTGATACTGAAACACAGGGTTTAACTTACATTGAAGCTTTAGCTTCCGGCACAAAATGCGTCGTTTATGATACGGATTATACTGAACATGTTTTTGATGATGACGAACTTGGCAAAGTTTTTAATGGTCCTGGTGAAATGCTAAGCGAAATATTGTTTTATTTAAGACAAGGGCGCAAGCCAATTCCGCCTGCAAAATTAGCCGCTAAAATGGATCAAATATCGGCTAAAAAATTTGCCAGTGCAGTTTACCAATTCTATCAGGATGTCATTTTAGATTATCAAAAGGATCACAAAGAGGAGTCAAATGATTAGAATTAATATGTTTTCACAGGCTGCATCTGTAAAAGGGCAGGGAGTTGGTTCAGCGTACATAGAATTAATTCACTTACTTAGAACGCACCTAGTCGATAAGTTTTATGTTACAAATAACAAATATGGTGCAAGCGATCTGACTCATTATCATACTGTGAACCCCACTTATTTTGCTAACAGTTTCTCACCAGCACGCGGACGCAAAATTGGCTATGTGCATTTTTTGCCTGAGACCCTTGAAGGCTCGGTAAAGTTGCCACCGTTAGCAAAAAAAGTTTTTTACAAATATGTGATTGATTTTTATAAACGAATGGATGAAATAGTCGTTGTCAATCCTATTTTTATAGATAAGTTAGTTAAATATGGTATTAAACGCGAAAACGTTAAATATATTCCTAACTTTGTAGCTAAAGACGAATTTTATCCTGAAAGACAAGAAAGAAAGAACGCATTTCGCCATCAATTGGGTATACCCCTTGATAAATTTGTCGTTTTTGGTGATGGCCAAGTACAGGAACGCAAAGGGGTTGATGACTTTGCCAAACTGGCTGTGGCCAACCCAGAGATGCAGTTTATATGGGCTGGTGGTTTTTCTTTTGGGAAAATAACAGACGGCTACGACCATTTTAAAAAATTAGTAGATAATCCACCCCAAAATCTCAAATTTACTGGAATAATTGATCGGCAAAAACTCGTTGATTATCTCAATATAGCGGATTTATTTGTTTTGCCATCTTATGACGAATTGTTTCCTATGTCTGTACTTGAAGCTTTTAGTTGTGGAACGCCAGTCTTGTTACGAGATCTTGACTTATATCAGGCAATAATTAGTGGCTATTACATGAAGGGGCATAATTTTACGGAAATGAATAATCAGTTGCAGGCAGCAGCCCAAGATCCAGCCATTTTAAATCAATATAGCAAGTTATCTGCTGAGGCTAGTGACAAATATTCAGAGGACAATCTGGCACGGATCTGGGATGATTTTTACCACGAGCAATATGAAATCGGCCGGAAATTAGGACAAATTCGCTAATGAATAAAAAGCACTTGTGGGGCGTTGCCGTCGTTCTTTTAATCAGTGGTATTGTTTTATACGTTGATTTAAGATCGACTCCCATTGCCCAGTTAGAACAGGCAACTCGTAATATCAATGTTATTGCTTTAATTTTGGTGTTCGGCTTAATGCTTCTTTCCTATGTCTTTGAGGCCAGTATTTTAGCCGTTTTAAGTGAACGTAAAAATGAACCCCAGCGCTCGAAATGGTCTTTTTTCAGAATTCCTTTAATACAGGCCCTTTTTAATGCGATCACTCCGATGTCAACTGGAGGCCAGCCTTCGCAATTAGCTGCGATGGTGCAAATGGGTATTGAAGGGGGGCGCGCAACTTCACTTTTGCTTATGAAGTTCATTATCTATCAAATTGTAGTGTTTTTGGCATATGTCACGACAATTATTACCGGCTTTCACATGGTCGCAACTAAGTTTGCCGGTTTAGCCATTTTCATTGCCATTGGCTTTTTAATTCATGTTGGTTCAATCATCTTTTTGCTTGCAATTTTGTTTGCCTATAACTGGACCAAAAACGCTGCTAACTGGATTATGAATTTGCTGGCTAAATTTATTAAGCAAGATCGAGTCAGTGTTTGGCGCCAAAACACGCTTGAAAAGATTGATACTTTTTATGATGAGAGCCAAAAATTAAAAAAGGAAAAAAAGAAGTTAATTGTATGTGGCATACTGACCGTTTTACAATTATTATGTTTTTATTCCATTCCTTACATGACTTTAGTTACGTTAAACGTACCAGCCGATTGGGCGAGCGTAACGCAAATGAATATTATGATTATTATGTTTATGGCGATAATACCAATTCCGGGAGCATCTGGGGGAGCTGAATACAGTTTTCAAACTTTATTTTCTACCTTTATTTCGGCTAATGGTACCTTAATTGTAGGGATGTTTTTGTGGCGGTTTGTGACCTATTTCTTTGGCATGATCTTAGGAATTTTTGGCTGGATTTTTAAGCCTAAAAAAGTAGTGAGCCCGTCAAATAATTAATTTTTATTAAAATCCCTGCTTATAATTGCAGTTAAGGGTAAGATATAAGCTTAGTGAGAGGAGAATAAGATGACACGGATCAAGTCTTTTCTACAATGGCTGACACAAACCAAACTAGGCTTTTTTACTATTGTTTTAGTGACCTTTTGGTTAAAGACTTACGTTATTTATCTGACAAAATTTAATCTCGGTGCTGAAGGAGCAATGCAGAATTTTCTGTTGTTTTTAAATCCTTTACCAGCGGGTTTGCTATTATTAGGCATTAGTCTTTTCTTTAAAGGCAGAAAATCATATTGGATTCTGATTGCAACTGATTTGGTACTCAGTTTATGGTTATTTGCCAACATCCTTTATTATCGTGAATTTTCTAATTTTTTGTCGTTATCAATTATTAAAACTTCCGGTTCAACCGCGGATAATTTAGGTAAAAGTATTGTAGGGATTACCCGAGCAACTGATTTTTTAACTTTTATTGATATTGCTTTTGTCATTATTTTGATGGTTAGCAAGATAGTTAAGTACGATTTACGCCCATTAAAGCTTAAATTTAATCTTTTGCTTGAAGGTATCGCAGTTCTGCTGATAGGGATCAATTTGATGATGGCCCAAAAAGACCGTCCAGGGCTATTGACGAGAACTTTTGACAACAGTTACATTGTTAAATATTTGGGTATGAATGAATATGCCGTTTATGATGCTTTTAAGACTGCACAAACAAGTGAACAAATGGCTAAGGCAAATGTTTCTGATTTGCAAGCAGTCAAAAAGTACTTGAAGCTTAATTATGTCAAACCCAATAGTGCATATACCGGAGTAGCCAAGGGCAAAAACGTAATGGTTATTCACCTTGAGAGCTTCCAGCAATTTTTAATAGGGTACAAATGGAAAGGCAAAGAGGTCACCCCTAATTTAAATAAACTCTATCACGCCAAGAATACGCTTAGCTTCTCCAATTTTTACAATCAAGTTGGACAAGGAAAAACATCGGATGCTGAAATGATGCTGGAAAATTCTCTTTTTGGTTTACAGTCTGGTTCAGCAATGTCCAGTTATGGTACTTCAAATACGTTTGAGAGCGCCCCTGCAATTTTAAGTCAGCAAGGTGGATACACTACGGCGGTTATGCACGGCGGCGCCGGTTCTTTTTGGAATCGTAATAATGCTTATAAACAATTTGGTTATGAGTACTTCATGCCGCTTTCTTATTATCAGAATAAGCCCAAATATTACATCGGCTATGGTTTAAAAGATAAGATTTTCTTCTCCCAGTCTATTAAATATATCGAACGTTTGCCGCAACCCTTTTATCTTAAATTAATAACGGTCACCAATCATTATCCTTATGATTTAGATAAGAAAAATCAGTCAATTGCTAAGACTGAAACTGGTGATGAAACGGTTGATGGTTACGTTCAAACTGCCCATTATCTCGACCAGGCGATTGGTCAGTTAATGCGGTGGCTGCAAAAAACAGGTTTAGCTAAAAACACTTTGCTGGTCTTTTATGGCGATCATTATGGTATTTCTGGTAATCACCACAAGGCTAGCGCAGAACTTCTTAACCAAGATGAATTTACTAATTTCGATAATTTAAAGTTCCAACGGGTTCCATTAATGTTTCATATGAAGGGCCTGAAGGGAGGCATCAAAAAAACCTATGGTGGTGAAATTGATGTACTACCTACACTGCTTAATTTGCTTGGAATTAAGAACCAGAAAACGATTCAGTTTGGTCATGATTTGTTAAGTAAAAATGCACCACAGATAGTTGCACAACGTAACGGTGACTTCATCACGCCCTTATATGCTAAAGTTGGTAGTACCTATTATGATACTAAGACAGGTGCAGAAATAATTAAGCCAGATAAAAAATTAAAGACTGAATTGGTGGCAATATCAAACAAAGTAACAACGCAGCTTTCATTATCTGACCGTGTTATCGCCGGCAATCTGTTACGCTTTTACCATCCTAAATGGTTTAAAAAGGTCAAACCGCAAGATTACGACTATAATGAACAAAAGGCTCTAAAAAAACTATATTCAAAAAATAAGACTTCTCTGTGGTATAAAAACCACCGGAAAACAACACAAAATAAATTTAAAACTGATGCTCCAGAGCTCGAAAAATAAAACTCGAAATTAAATCTATTTTGTGCTAAAATTTACCAGTAACGTATCTGTATATTGGAGGCAGCGCATTGTACAATTTATTTATGACGCTACTAATTATTGTTTCAATCTTAATCATTATTGCGACAATGATGCAGCCGCAAAAGCAGCAAGATGCATTGAATGCACTCTCTGGCGGTGCAGTTTTTAGTGGTCAAACGAAGAAACGTGGTTTTGAGGCATTTATGGAAAAAGTAACCTCTGTTTTATTGGTTCTCTTTTTCGCTTTTGCTATTGTATTAGCTTATTTGTCTTCAAAATAACTAATGGTTCCTCCCGATCAAGTGATGGGAGGACTTTTTTTATCTTTTTAATAATGAAATGGAGTTAAAAGTGCATGGCACAAAACGAGAGCATTTTAGCTAATGTTTTAGAGATTTTTCGTCGTAATCCTAAAAAACAGTATCAAGTAGAACAAATTGACCGTATGTTACGCCGAGAC
Source organism: Lactobacillus sp. IBH004 (assembly GCF_026185255.2). NCBI lineage: Bacteria > Bacillati > Bacillota > Bacilli > Lactobacillales > Lactobacillaceae > Lactobacillus > Lactobacillus sp. IBH004. The sequence goes on from NZ_CP110217.2 coordinate 540,218, forward strand.
AGACTTGGCAGTTTTTCTGATATGGTCAAAGCACTATCTTATTTAGAGCAAAAAAAGAAAATAATTACTGATGGTAAGGGTCACTACCAATTAGCACAGGAAAATACTGAAGTCGAAGGTATTTTTAAAGCAAATAGCAAAGGCTTTGGCTTCGTCAAACTTGATGATGAAGATGCTGATGATATTTTTATTGCCCGCGACTATACTGAATACGCTGTTGACGGAGACAGTGTGAAGGTTAAAATTACTGCAGGTGGCAATCCCTGGAATGGTAAAGGCCCTGAAGGTCAAGTGGAGCAAATTCTTGAGCGGGGGACCAAGACACTTGTGGGTGAATTTTATCCAATGACCGATGCCCAAGTGAAAATTAGTCATTTTATTGGTTATGTTTTAAGTTCAAATAAAAAGCTGGCTAATTATCGGGTTTATATCAGCCAAGACGGTTTACAGCCGCAAAAGCAGGACATTGTTAAAGTAGCTATTGCTAGTTATCCTGACAAGAACAATCCTGATTCAATGACTGGTGTAGTTACCAATGTTATTGGTAACAAAAATTTGCCGGGCGTTGACATTATGGCAATCGTTTCAGAGCATGACGTTAGAACTGAATGGTCCGATGATGCCCTTGCTCAATCTAACGCCATTCCGGATCACGTAACTGAAGCTGAAATGGCAAACCGTGAGGATATTAGGGACCAGCCTGCTGTTACAATTGATGGTGAAGATTCTAAAGACTTTGATGATGCAGTCGTGTTATGGAAATTGCCTAACGGTAACTATCATTTAGGTGTTCATATTGCTGATGTTGCTCATTATGTGACAGAAAATTCTCCTTTGGATAAGGAAGCTTTTACCAGAGGCAACAGTACTTATTTAGTTGATCGTGTTATTCCAATGTTGCCTTTTAGGCTTTCAAATGGCATATGCTCCCTCAACGAAGGTCAAGATCGTTTAGTATTATCCTGTGAAATGGAAATTTCCCCGGAAGGACAGAGGGTTAATTATCGTATTCATCCTTCGGTAATGAGATCACATGGCCGGATGACATATAACAATGTTAATAAAGTTTTAGATCCTGATAATCATGAAGAGCTTGAAGAAAAATATGTTAAGCTTGCTCCTATGCTGCAGGATATGGCTGAACTGCACAATATTTTATACCAGCAGAGGCATCAACGTGGTGCAATTGACTTTGAAGAACCTGAAGCAAAGATTATTGTGGATGATCAGGGTAAACCAACGGATATTGTGTTACACGATCGCGGAATAGCTGAAAAGATGATTGAATCCTTCATGCTGCTGGCTAATGAAACTGTTGCGGAAGATTTTTATCGTAAGCATGTCCCGTTTTTATACCGCGTGCATGAAACTCCTGATGGTGAGCGGATTAAGAGCTTCTTTGAGTTTTGCAGTGCATTTGGCTTACATATTACAGCTGATCCAAACCATGTTAAACCAATTGATTTACAAAAAGTAGTTGCTAAAACTACTGGTACTCCGGAAGAAGCCGTAGTCCAAATGATGATGCTGCGCAGCTTGAAGCAGGCACATTATTCAGAAGAACCTTTAGGACACTTTGGTTTGGCAGCTAAGTTTTATACCCACTTTACTTCGCCAATCAGAAGGTATTCGGATCTGATGGTTCACAGAATGATTCATGCTTACAGTGAAAAAGGGACTGACAAGAAAACGCAGGATCATTTTGCAAGCTATTTGCCAGATGTAGCTGATCAAACTTCAACTCAGGAACGAGTTTCCGTTGATACTGAAAGAGAAGTTAATGATCTAAAGATGACCGAATTTATGGCTGATAAAGTGGGTGATCACTTTGATGCTGTAGTGTCATCCGTTACCAGTTTTGGTATGTTTATTCAACTTCCAAACACTGTAGAGGGTCTTATTCACATTTCCAATTTAACAGATGATTTTTACAATTATAATGAAAAAAGCATGACATTAACTGGTCGTGGGACTCATAAACAGTTCCACGTAGGGATGCCGCTTAAGGTTACTTTGACAAATGCCAATGTTGAACAACATCAACTTGACTTTGAAATTTATGATCCCAATGCCCCTAAAAAGCCTCATAATAATCGCGGCGTTAAAACTGAAAGGCGGGGCAATCGGGGCTTTCGCAATGATCACGCACATAAAGGACATTACCGTAACAATTTTCAAAAAAATGGCAATCATCCACATTTAAGTAGATATAAACATTAGGTTGAAAAATTGAAAAAAGAAAAAAATGAGAATTTAATTGCTCTGAATAAAAAAGCACATCATGACTATTTTATTAAGGACACATATGAAGCCGGTATTGCCTTAACAGGTACAGAAATTAAATCCGTGCGGGCAAGACGTATTAACTTGCGCGATGGCTATGTACAAGTTATAAATGGTTCGGCTTTTCTGGAGAATGTCCATATTAGTGAATATAAACAAGGTAATCGTTATAACCATGAACCTCTTCGTTCAAGAAGATTACTTTTGCATAAAAAGCAGCTTCAACGACTTGCTAAAGACCAATCTACGCGGGGGATTGCAATTATCCCTTTGAAGGTTTATCTTAAACATGGTTTTGCCAAAGTTCTTATTGGTGTTGGCCAAGGAAAGAAAAAATATGATAAGCGCGAGAGCATTAAGAAGCGCGATCAAGAGCGTGAATTACGCAGGCAATATAAAATTTAAGGACGGTTTAATTAGTTTTCTAGTTGAACTGTTTTTTAATTATGCATTTGTTTTAAAATTAGCAACTTATCAACACTTTGCTTATTCATTTATATATAATTAAGTAATACTTATATAGTGTAAAAGCAGCACGAAAAATTTTATGTTTTAAACAAAAGTTGTTCTTAGAACAATTTACTAGAAATATTTTGTTAATCTTACTGAATACTTTTGCAATATTGTGTATAATTTATTAATATAATTAATGTTTATATGATTGAATTTATTAGATAGTAATACTTTAATTTATAGCTTTATATAAAGTGTAAACAAGTGAGTATCGCAAAAAACGAGTGTTTTTGATTAGTTCTACCTGTTTTTAAAATTTTAGAGAGATTTTGTTTAATAAGTAGAGTGTTTGATAATGCTATTTGTATGTAAGGATTTGAGTCGTAATGGAATTTGATAAAGTTTATAACCATGAACGAGTTACTCGCAAGTTTACTAATAGAAAAGTTAACGAAAAGTTACTTGCTAATATTATTGAAAGGGCACAATTATCCCCGTCACTGCTTAACTCGCAACCTTGGAAGGTATATATGTTAACTGGTGATGCACTTGCTGGTTTAAAAAAAGAGGTCAAATCTCAAATAAAGAACAATATTGAGCCTCATGAAGATTTTGTCAAAATGCTGTCACTTAATTGGGATTCATATCCCAGTCAAAATATGGCTGCAGTTGGAGCTTCACAACCATATTTTTTCAATAATAAAATGGACTTATTTACAGAATCAAATAACAACATGTTTAATGCTCAAGATGTGGCATTTCTTACGATTCCTAGAAATTCCCCCATTTGGTCAGTTTATGATCTAGGGATTTTTTCTCAAAGTATCATGTTGCTGGCGCTTAATGCTGGATTATCAATTATGCCGGCGCACTCAATGGTGTCTTATCCCGATTTAGTGCGTAAATATGGCAAAATTCCAGAAGATGAGCTTATTGGTATGGCAATTGGGTTAGGATATCAAGATAATGCAGCTGAGGTTAATGATCCCAAATTTTATCCTGATCGTCTGCCATTCAAAAAAATATATAAATTAGTTAAATAGACAAGTACTTCAATTTAAATAAAGCGCTATTAATGATAAAATGTTTAATAGGAAATTTTCACGGTTATACTGATAAGGATGATATAGATTTTGAGTACAGCCCAAATAGTTACTAATTTAATAGCAACTTTAGTTATTTTTGTTTTTGCATCATTCTTTGTTGCTGCAGAATTTGCTTTGGTTCAAACCAGGCCCAGCCAGCTTGAAGATATGTTGTCTAATAAAATTGGCAACCATCGCAAAGTAAAGCGCGCTTTGCACATGACTCATAATTTAAATGAATACCTTTCAACGACACAGGTTGGAACTACTTTAGTTGGTGTAGTTTTGGGCTGGTTTTCAGCGGATACTTTGGCTGCAATATTTGAAAGAGCATTTAATTTATTAGAACTTAATCATGCGGTAATTCGTTCACTAAGTGCGATTTTAGGTGTAATTTTGTTAACTTATTTAGAAGTTGTAGTAACAGAAATTGTACCTAAGAATATTGCGATTGACATGCCAGTAAAAATCTTGCTTAAAATTGTGACCCCTTTGCAGCTTTTCCATACCTTGGTTTATCCCTTTGTGTGGCTGCTTAATGCCAGTTCAAATGGGTTACTTAAAATGCTGGGTTTTGAGCCGGCTGATGAAGAAAATCAGGTTTACTCGCAATCAGAAATCATTAAATTATCGCGGAAAGCAGTTCATGGTGGTTCGCTTGATAAAAATGATCTGACATATATGAAACGTGCTTTTGAGCTGAATGATAAAATAGCCAAAGATATTATGACGGATAGAACGCGGTTAGTGGTTATCAATTCGACTGATTCTATCAGGCAAGCTCTTAAGTTGTACTTGGATGAAGGTTCAAGTAGAATTCCGGTTGTTCGGGATAATAACAAAGATGATATTGTTGGTTACATCTATGCCTTTGATGTTATTCAACAGAGCCAGATTGACGACAAGGTGCCAGTTACACGTATTATTAGAACAATGATTACAGTACCTGAATCCATGCCTATCCAAGATATTTTGCAGTTAATGATTAAAAAGCACACGCCAATCGTTTTGGTGGTGGATGAATATGGTGGCACTAGTGGAATAGTTACTGATAAGGATATCTATGAGGAACTATTCGGTACGGTTAAAGATGAAATAGATGACGTTTCTGATGATTATATTATTAGAGACGAGCAAGGTAATATTCATGTATCTGGCAAAACGACCCTATATGATTTTGCCAGATATTTTAAAACTGACTTAAAAAGTTTCCAAGATAGTGATATTATCACCATTGGTGGCTATATGATGGAACACTATCCAGACTTAAAAAAGGGCGAAAAAGTTAAATTAGAGGGCTTTGAATTTAAGCTGGATGATATTGAACAGGGTTTCATGCGCTGGTTTATCGTTAAAAATATTAACGAAAAAGCAAAAGAGTCTCAAGAAGAATAAAGGCATTTAAAAAGAGTTGTCCTCATGATATGACCCCCAAATTTAGGACAAATTTGGGGGTCATTTTTATGTCTAAATTATCTAAACAAGATAAAATTGAAATCTATCATCTTTGGCACGATTATCAAATAAGCCCTGCTGAGTTAAGTCAGCGTTATCGGGTTGGCAGATCTAATATTAATTACTTGTTAGCTTTAATTGGCCGTCACGGTCTAGCTATTTTAGATCAGCCTTTCACTACTTATACAAGTAATTTTAAGGAGCAGGCCCTTAGGCGAATCATAGTTGAACATGAGACTGCCCGTCGAGTATCTATTGACTTGGGCTTAAAAAGTAGTGGCATGTTGTACAACTGGCTGCGCGAATACCGTAAAAATGGGTATAATATCGTTAACAAGCAGAGAGGACGACCGCCCCATGACCAAAAGAGAACAGCTGATCAAACAGGAAAATCATCGGCTCAAGCAAGAAAACGAACGCTTACGCCAGCAGAACTTGAAGCTGAAAATCGAGAACGAATTCGTAAAAAAATTGAGCGTCTTAGTCGACCAGCGGACCAAGAACCGCAAGCCGCGGAAATAGCCCAGGCAGTTACCCAACTAAGACGCGAGCTTAAAGTCAGCGTAACTTTTATTCTTGATGCCATTAATGCCAATCCCAATCTGCCCCATCTATCCCGCAGTAATTATTACTACACTTTAAAGAAGAAGGACAAAGAGCGGGACAATCGAGAAATAATGGCTGAAATCAAAGCTATCTATGAAGAACACAAGCACCGCTATGGCTATCGCCGCATTACTGCAGAGCTTAGGCGTCGCGGTTTATTAGTCAATCATAAAAGGTGCAGCGCCTAATGAACAAGCTGAAATTGTTTGGCATAGTCAGTAAACGCTGGCACAAATACAGCAGCTATCGCGGCACTCAGGGTCCGATTAAGCCTGACCTGATTAAACGCAGCTTCAGTGCGGTTTATCCCAATCACAAATGGTATTCAGATGTGACGGAGTTTAAGCTCAAGGGGCAAAAGACCTATTTATCACCGATCATTGATGGCTGCACCCAAGAGATTGTTTCCTATACTATTTCCCGCAGCCCTAATCTTAAGCAGACCATGGACATGTTAAGGCAAGCTTGGCGCAAACATCCGGCACTGAATGGTTTGATCTTTCACACAGACCAAGGCTGGCAATACCAAAATGGTCAGTTTCAAGCGTGGCTCAAAAATCATGGCATTAGCCAATCAATGTCACGCAAGGGCAATTCGCTTGATGATGGGCTAATGGAAGGCTTCTTCGGGATACTCAAGCGAGAAATGTTTTATGGCTTTGAAAAGCACTTTAAGAATCTCACTGAACTGGAAGATGCGATTAGAGACTACATTGAGTATTACAATCAGAAAAGAATCAAAATTAAACTAAAAGGACTAACTCCGCTTGAATATCGAAAGTTAGTCCTCAGTTAGCAGCTAATATAAAGTGTCCTAATTTTAGGGTTCACATCATCAAGACAACTCTTTTATTTATTATTAACCAGTTTAATAATTTCGGGCTTTAATACACCAATATAACGTAGGTTACGATAATAATTCATGAAATCAAGTCCGTAGCCTACTACAAACTCGTTACCAACCTTTGAACCATAATACTCGACATCAACATCGACGTTACGATTTGCTTCCTTGTTAAGTAAAACGCAACATTTAACGCTTTTTGCTCCCCGTTTTTCAAGCAACTTTTTCATAAAATCTAAAGTCAGACCAGTGTCAACAATATCTTCCACGATTAAAACATCACGATCTTTCACATCAGATGCTAAATCAGAAACTAGCTTAACTTTCCCGGAAGACTCCATTTCATTACCGTAGCTTGAGACATCGAGAAAATCAATTTCAGCTTTGACGTCCATTTCTCTAACCAAATCAGTTAAAAAGAAAACAGCACCTTTGAGAGCACCAACGATTAACGGTTTCTTACCAGCATAATCATTGGTAAGCTGCTTTCCTAACTTAACACACATTTGGTGAATGTCCTCTTCACTAAACAATTTATGATCAATAATACTATTAATATTGTCGTTTTTTGGCATTTATCTACCCTTCATTGTAAAACAATTTAAATTCCTAATATTTCGATTATATCATTTTTTTGCTAAAAAAACAGACCATTTTCAACTATTTTCACTTTTTTAGCAGTCAATTACGTACAAAAAGTAGCTATATTGCTAAAAGCAGTAAGATAATTCTCGATTTGCTTAAATTTTTAACGTGTAACCTCAGTTTTTGGTAAAATTAATGCATAAGTATTTTTAGTGAAAGGTAAAAAAATGCAAAAACAACAAGAAATTAAAATGCTCAAGGCATTTTCTGATGCCAATTCTACTTCTGGCTTTGAAGGAGAATTTGTTAAACTATTTACCGATACTGTTCAAGATTTTGCTGACGTGAAGGTTGACGGTATGCTCAATGTGTATGCCAGCAAAAAAGATAACCAACCAGGTCGGCCAGTGATTCAACTGGATGCACATTCAGATGCTGTTGGCTTTATTACCCAAGCTGTCCGTCCTAATGGCATGATTAAATTCGTGCCCCTTGGCGGGTGGGTTAAATATAATATTCCTGCTCTGCGTGTAAAAATTAAAAATCGTGCAGGTGAATATGTTCCCGGTGTTGTGGCTACTAAACCACCTCATTTTATGACTGCAGCCGAAAAAAATAATGTACCGGACGTAGCCGATATGTCAATTGATGTTGGTTCCAATTCACGTGCCGAAACAATTAATGATTATCAAATCGATACGGGTTGTCCTATTTTTGTGGATGTTAAATGTGAATACAATGAAAAGTCTGGTTTGTTTTTCGGCAAAGATTTTGATGACCGCTTTGGCGCTGCTGCTATGGCTGACGTTTTAGACAATTTAAAAGATGAACAAACTGCATTTAACGTTGTTGCAGCACTTTCCAGCCAGGAAGAAGTCGGTCTGCGCGGAGCGTATGTGACAGCGCGTGCAGTAAAGCCTGATGTAGCAGTCGTGCTTGAGTCTTGTCCAGCAGATGATACTTTTACCCCAGAATGGTTGTCACAAACCGGACTGAAAAGGGGACCGATGTTGCGTGACATGGATACTTCGTTTTTGCCTAATCCTAAATTTCAACAGTATGCCTGCGATTTAGCTGATAAGAATAACATTCCGTATACTCGTTCTGTTCGCACTGGCGGTGGCCAAGATGGAGCAGCAATTTATTATGAAAATGGCGCACCAACCATTGTGATTGGTATTCCAGTTCGTTATGAACACTCTCCTTATTGTTTTAGTGCTTATTCAGATTTTAAAGCCTCTGTTGCTTTGACGCTTGCTATTATTCGTGATTTAACTAAAGAAAAGTTGGCAAGTTTTAGTCAATTTTAATGGCATTAACTACAGTAATCGTCTAAAATAGGCAACAAATTTAATTAAAGTATGATATAATAGTAAAAATTGAATAGCAGTCACTAGGGGTGCCAAAAAGCTGAGAAATACCCTCTGAACCTGATCGGGACAATACCTGCGTTAGGGAAGTGTAAAATTAGGTAATAATGATACTCCTACTGACATGTAAAGTTAGGAGTATTTTTTTATGTTTACTAGAACTTCAAAATGGAATGTAAAGTCGATTATTTTAATTGCATTAATTGGAATTATTATGGGAGTCATTTATACATATGGCTTTAACTGGGCTTTTAATTTAATCAAAATGCTGCTGGTGCCGACAGGTTTTGCACCGGTTACTGATACTGTTTTTACAGGTTTATGGCTTATGGCTGGACCTTTAGCGATGTATTTTGTTCCTACTGCAGGATCCGGTACGATTGGTGAATTATTAGCTTCTGTGGTTGAAATGGCCATAGGTGGTCAATGGGGCGCTACTACGATTCTTTCCGGAATTATTCAAGGCGCTACTAATGAAATCGGCTTTTTCCCTAAAAAAGAACGTTATCAAAATTTCACTTGGAAAAGCGTCTTAACTGGTGCGTTTTTTGCTTCATTTGGCTGTTTTATTCCCTCATATATTTTATATGGCTGGAGCAAATTTAGTATGCAAGTGCAAATCGTAATGCTTATTACCAATATCATTTCTGCTTTGGTTTTTGATGGCGTTTTAGTTAAGTTGATTACGAATTTATTTGATAAAGCATTAAAGCCAAAAATAGCTTAAATATTTAAAAAGGAGTATTGCTCTTGAAGTAATGATATGACCCCCGAAATTGAAGTGCTCCATAATAGTTAGACATTAATCTGACTATTAGGAGCACTTTTTTCATGACTAAATATTCAACTGCTTTGAAAATGGAAATTTGCAGTAAATACTTATCCCACCAAACCTCTTTAGCTAAACTAGAACGCGAATACGGCATTGATCATACCGAGATTAGGGCCTGGGCAGAACGTGCCCGCAAACATGGCTTAGCCGCTTTAAAGGTTACTCACACCCGGCAAACTTATTTGCCTGAATTCAAGCTAAATGTGGTACGCTTCTATCATGAACATCACATGGGAGTACTCAGGGTAGCCGCAGTTTTTAATCTTTCGCGGTCAGTAGTAAGACAATGGCTGGCGGCTTATCAGGCTGCAGGCTACTCTGGGCTGCTCCCAAAATCCAAGGGGAGACCACCAACCATGACTAAAAAGAAGCGTCAGAAGAAGCTTAAACCCACTAAGAAGCTAACCGAAGTAGAACAATTGCGTCGTCAGGTCGCTGAGCTAGAGGCACAAAAAGCCGACTTAGAATTGGATAACTTAATCCTAAAAAAAGTGGCTGCCCGATATCCACGCTCACCAACCGGCAAAAAACCAGAATAGCCGTGGAGATTCGGGCTGAGCGACCTGAGGTGCCGTTAAAGCTTTTGCTTGCCAAGCTGCACCTTAACCGCAAAACTTATTACGACAACCGCAGTCACCGATTGAACCGATTAGATAAATACGCTGCTGTTAAAGGCGTAATCAAGTCTATCTTCTACCAAGAAAGTGATGAGACTTACGGTTATCGACGTATGCATGGTGCACTCTTAGATCAAGGCTTTAGCTATGCGCCCAATACCGTGCGCAAGCTGATGCGGCAGCTGGGACTAAAGACCAGAGTCTACAGCAGGCGCACTGCACGCTACAGTTCTTATGCGGGCCCTGCAGGCGTAATCAAGGAAAACATTTTAAAGCAGCGGTTTAATGAAACCAGACCCTACCACGTCTTACACACGGATATTACCGAATACAATGACCACAGGCAAAAAGGTTTATATTTCACCGGTCATTGATGAGGCCTCACTGGAAATACTGGCTTGTCAAGTCAGCTATTCGCCTAACATGAGGCTGGTTTATGACATGCTGGCAGAGCTCAAGCAAAAACTGCCTGAAACAGCCCAGCCTATTTTGCATTCAGATCAGGGCTTTCAATACCGCCACAGCGGCTATCAAGCTAAATTAAGGCAAATGAAGATTAAGCAAAGCATGTCGCGCAAGGGTAACTGCCACGATAATGCACCGGGCGAAACCATCTTCAACCTAATGAAACGGGAGAAGCTCAACCGCATTAAGATCAGTTCACTAGCAGAAATGCAGGCAGTACTGCGCGATTACGTTTACTGGTTCAACCATATCAGAAGATCAAACAAACTAAAATACACGACTCCGATCAAATATCGAAATCGTGCATTGAGTCTTGCGTAATATTAAAATGTCTAACTTTTTAGTTGCACTTCAAATTGTCTTAATTCCGGGGGTCATATTTTTTATTTTTCTTTTTTACTTAAAATTGAGTGTACCTTAGTTGTAAGCATATCAATGGCCACATCATTTTTACCGCCTTCTGGAACAATAATATCTGCATAGCGCTTGGTAGGCTCAATAAATTGATGATACATCGGCTTAACTGTGCTTAAATATTGTTCAATTACGGAGTCAATGGACCGGCCTCTCTCATTTAGATCACGTTCTAAACGCCTAATAAAACGAATATCGTCATCTGTGTCAACGTAAACTTTGATATCCATCAAATCACGAATTTTTGGGTTTGCTAAAACTAAAATTCCTTCAAGAATAATGATATCGGCAGGCTCAGTATGAATGGTCTTTTGACTTCGGGTATGTTCTTTAAAATCGTAAACCGGCATCTCGACTGACCGATAATTTAATAAGTCTTGCAACTGCTTTCTAAGCAAAGGAACATCAAAAGCATCTGGGTGATCATAGTTGATGTTCTTTCTTTCACTCATAGGAATCCCGGTATTATCTTTGTAATATGAATCCTGAGTCATAATCAAAACGTGTTCATTCTCTTGCATTTGGGCAACAATTTTTTGCGCAATGGTAGTTTTCCCGCTGCCTGAACCACCGGTAATACCAATCACTACAGGCTTTTCAAGTCTAGACATTATGCCACTCCTTTTTTAATCCTTAAACATTTTACTTTACTTTTGCCATAATTACCAACAGTTAAGGTATATTTGATAATTAATGCTTCTTTTCTATAGAATACGGTTTAAAATTGACTTTATTTTTTATATGATAAATGTGAAAAAAGTAATTTGTGTTAAATAGCATAGGTGCAAAATGAATTATAACTTAATGCCGGTAAAATATTTCGTTGATGTCGTTCAAACTCACGGCTTTATTTCAGCAGCGAGGAGAAACTATGTTTCAGAAACAGCTGTCAGTTCAGCTATTAAAAAATTAGAAGATGAGCTGGGTCAAAAATTGCTTAACCGTTCTGCTGGTAAATTCTCGTTAACGCCAGTAGGAGAAGTTTTTTATAAACGCAGCGTAGAAATTATTAATTTGTACAGTGAAATTTGGCACCACCCGGATCCTAACCCGGAGAAGCTGTTACGTGTACATTTTTTGCAAGGCTTTGAAAATGACGCTGCATTATTTGCTTCAAAAATACCAGATATTTGTCAGCCCAATTTTGACGAAGAAAATTTTGATTCTTGCATCAAAAGATTGATTAATGGTAATTATGACATACTGGTTGGCTTTGACTTAGCTTTTGCCGGTAATAATAAAATAGACTGTCTACCTTTTAGGAAAACTAGTTTTGACTTACTGCTAAATAAAGATGAACTAAGACAATATCACGGGGATGAGCAGCAGCTCGCTGAGAACAGTATGCTTTATATGCAAAACTGGAAATCAACTGGTATTACTGATATTCAGCTTGCTATGCTTAAAATCTACTGTCAAAATGGTTGGAAATATAAAGAAGTGTCTGAGGTCAACAGCTTTGCCGCTGGATGTTTAAATGTAAACTTTAATGGTGGCATCACAATCGTACCGGAATCATTTAGTTTACCGCAAAACTGCAATAATATTGAGCGTTTATCGCCAGTTCAATTGCAAAAAACTTTTAATGTGGTAATAGCAATGAATCCAATGGTTTCAACTAAATTTAGCAAAATGCTTAAGCATGTGACAACTTTAACTTATCGCTAATAACTTTTATGTGTTAGCGCTTTTATTAAAAATGACATAGAATTCAATTGTAATAAGAATCACAAAATATCAGAAAGGGTGAAGTTACATTGAATTCTTTTTCAACTGATGTCGTAGTTGTTGGCTCAGGATCGGCTGGAATTTCAGCTTGCTTTGAGCTTTATCAAAAGCATGTGCCATTTGTACTTTTAGAAAAAGGTAACAAAGTCGGAGGTGCCGGCAAATTTGGTGCTCATGGAGTTTTTGCTATTAATTCCACTGAACAAAAAAAGCGGCACGTAAATTATGGCTATCGTGAAGCTTTTAACGGATTAACAGATTACAACCACTTCTTTGTTAATGGTGAACTATTGGCGCGATTTTTAAAAAAATCAGGTGCCAATATCGATCGTTTAGCAGAAATGGGTTTACCGGTAACTGTGGAACAAAGCGAACAAAAAGCACACTTAAATGATCCACTGGTTTACCATAAATTTAATAATTTTAAAGAGAAAATGACTAACTGGGATAAATTACCGGATAAATTTACCGCAGCTGGCAATAAGGTAATGTTGGAAACTGCAGCCGTCGATCTGGAATATGATAATGGCTTAAAAGCCGTTATTGCCCAAAATAAAGCTGGTGCAGAGATTAGAATTGCTGCTAAAAAAGTAATATTTGCTGATGGCGGCTATTGCGGCAGTCAGGAAATGATGACAGCCAATTTCTCAGATACTAAAGCACTTTTGAACCTGGGAGAGCGCAAATCTACGGGTACGGGAATTAGATTAACGCATAAATTAGGAGCAGATTGTCGTCACCGTCCAGTTCTTTTTGCCCATGGCTGTGCACCGAGCATGAGTATTAATCCTATGAAAAGAGATAGTGCTGTTGAAACTCTAACCAATTTACCATTGCTGTGGCTGGATCAGACCGCTAATCGTTTTGTAAACGAGGACGTTGTTTATGATTTTGCTATGTGGGGCAATGCTGCCCATAACGTTAATGGTATGTATTACGTTTTACTGGACCAAAAGACTTTAGACACTTTTAAGCAAAAAGAGGTTAATCTTGAAGACACTTTTGAAAGACAGTTCTGTGATGTGGGCCAAACGCCTAGAACAACTGTGGGGCCTTTACCTAATATTCAAACAGACTTTGACGAAGCGGTTAAAACGGGTGAAGTAGTAAAAGCAGATACCCTGGAAGAAATAGCCCAAAAGTTACAACTGCCTTATTCTTCACTCACAAGGAGTGTCAATGCCTATAACCAGGCCGTTAAGCAGAAAGAGGACGACACTTTCTTAAAGCCGGCTGCTGAATTATTGTTTGACGTTCAAGAAGGACCGTTTTACGCAATAATTGAACATTGTGCGATTTTAGGAACGTTAGACGGTGTCAATGTTGACCGCAACTGTCAGCCGGTAAAAGAAGATGGCACTCCACTAAAAGATTTATATATTGTTGGTAATAATGTTAACGGTTTATATTCTGATGGCTACCCCAGTTATGAAGGTATTGCTAATGGCTTTGCCTTTGTCTCTGGCTGGATTGCTGCAGAAGAAGCAATTAAGAGTTTAAATCAGGAGGAAAAGTAAATTGTTAGAAGGAAAAGTTGCTGTTGTTACTGGAGCTGCTCAGGGTATTGGCTACGCTATTAGTGAAGAGTTTGCCAAGCAAGGTAGTGATGTCGTTTTAACTGACTATAACAAGAAAGTATTGGATGTTGCTGCTGAAATGAATGAGAAATACAACGGTAAGATTACCGGCTTGATTTTGAACGTCATGGATAAAAACAGTATCAAGAACGGTTTACAAACTATCGTTTCCGATTACGGTAAGATTGATTACGTGATGAATAATGCCGGCGGTGGTGTTTTGAAGCCATTTGCCGAACTGACTGATGAAGATTTTGATAATACGATTAATTTGGACTTGCGTGGGACCTTCTTATGTATGCGCGAAGAAATCAAACTTTTCTTAAAGCAAGGTTATGGCTCAATCGTCAATACCAGTGCTTTAGGCAGCATTTATAATCCTGGTGGTATGGGCGCTTATAATGCAGCCAAAAATGGCATTATTGGTATGACTCAAGCTGCGGCGATTGATTATGCTGATAAAAATATTCGTGTTAATAGTGTTGCTCCCGGCCTAACTAAAACCCCACTTAACGAAGGCGGCTTTTTGGAGAAAGTTTTACCGACTGTACCAATGAAGAGGGCAGAAACCGCTGCCGAAGTTGCTAAAGTCTTTGTTTTTGTAGCTAGTGAAGCCACATTTATGACAGGCCAAACCGTTTTAAGCGATGGCGGTGTTTCAGTCGGCTTGAAGTAGGAGAAAAAATTCATGTTTCCTAAAAATTCCGAATATAACCTAATAATCGTTGGTGGTGGCCTTAGCGGTTTGGCAGCCGCTGTCAGTGCTGGCGAGCAGGGTATTAAGACCTTGGTAATTGAAAAAGGCAGGACACTTGGCGGTGACGGCAACTATGTTGAAGGCGCAATGGGAGTCGACAGCTTTTTGCAAAAAGAAAAAGGCATTAAGATTGATCCTACCCAATTGCTCCAAGATGAACTGAACTATTCGCACTATGAAGCCAGTGCCCCTCATTTACGAAAATATATTAGTCAAAGTGGTTCAGTAATTGACTGGCTTCATTCTCTTGGAGTTGAGTTTAGTAAAGTTGGTCCTCAAGGCAAGAGCTGGCCTACTATTCACACTTTTGCCGGTGGTGGTCATGCTGTGATTGCAAAGTTAATACCTAAAGCTAAAGCTCTTGGCGTAGAAATTGTGATTAGCATTAGTGCGCAAAAAATTTTACAACATAATGGTCATGTCAGTGGTCTAGTTATTAAAAATGAGGCTACAGGACAGTTAAGAGAATTAACTGCAAATAACATAATTTTAGCTACAGGCGGCTATGTGGATAATCCTGATTTAATTAAGAAACGGGCTCCTGCGACTGAACGCTTGTTATCAGTTAGTGATGGCAAATCTACCGGAGACGGTATGAAACTAGCATGGCAGGCCGGAGCTGAACACTATCAAATGGGTGCTATTCAATATGGTGGCGGCGCCATTTTGGATAAAACCCGTCCACCTTTTGTTCATATGCCTGAACAATTGGCAGCAGCAGCGACTCAGGAGGCAATTTTATGGGTGAATGAGCAAGGTGAACGCTTTGTTAATGAAGATGTCAATGACAACATGTGTCATGCCGGCAGCGCTCTTTTAACCCAATCAAGAACCTTTTCAATCCTTAATCAAGAAACGGTTGACCATTTAACTAATGTCGGTCTTTACAAGGAAGTAAGCAATTCACCGGTTTCACCTGAAAAATTCGAACATTTACAAGAAGAAATTACGTGTGACTTACAGAATGGTGATAAGTACTTGACCAAATCCGACACTCTGGCTGAATTAGCAGAAAAATTGAATTTGCCCAATTTGCCGCAAACAATTGGGCGTTATAATGACTTAGTGGCTAAAGGAACTGATACCGATTTTGGTAAAGCTCCCGCATACATGACAGCTTTAAAAGATGGTCCATATTATGCAGTAGAATTGGGTATTGGTATGGCATGTGCAATTGGTGGTATTCGTGTTGATAATAATAATGCCGTTTTAAATTCCTATGGTTATCCACTTACCGGAGTTTATGCTGTTGGCAATGATGCTGCAGGAATGCTTGTTGGTGATACTTACGCTGTCACTTTACCAGGAAGTACAGCAGGGTATGCTGTATTTTCAGGTAGAAATGCCGTTCAAAGTATTACTAAGATCCGGTAAATATCAATGAATAGTGCTAAAAGAGTTTCTGTTTCAAAAACTCGTATAGGTATCTTAGCGGTTAGTATGATTGGCATGGCATCTTTAGCTATTACTCCATCTTACGCTGCCATTGCTAAATTTTTTACCCTTAATAATACTAGTGTACAAATGCTGACATCTTTACCAAATTTATTTATGATGCTTGCGGGAATAATCATTGGTAAATTGACAGCAAATAAAGTTAATTTAAAAGTGTTGACCCTTGTTTCAATTTGTTTGGTCACAATTGGTGGGTTATTGCCACTAATGCTGCACACGAATTTTACGTTTTTACTTTTTTGTTCATGCTTAGTGGGCTTAGGTCAAGGAGCCTGCACCAATTTAACTCAAGTTTTAATCGCACAATTGCTGCCTCAAAGTGAACGTGAATCTACTATGGGGTTATCTACAACTTTTATTAATATTGGTGGCATGGTCTTTATCATGGGCGGAGGTCAACTGGCAGCTTCAAGCAGCTGGATTAATAATTACTGGATATACTTGTTTTCACTGCTAATACTGCTAATTGTATTTCTTCTTCTGCCCTTTGAAAACAGAACCGTTTCTCAGAATGACACTAAAGCAGGTAATACTAAAATTCATTTAAACAAATTCGTGTTTTATAGTGCCTTCTGGGCGTTTTTGATAATGTTACTTAATAATGTTTTAAATAATAATATCTCTTTGTTTGTAGTGAGAGAAAATCTTGGTGCCACTGCACAAGCAGCTCTAACATCTACTATTTCTCTTGTTGGTGGGATGATCTGTGGCTTATTTGTGGGTAAAATTGGCAAAAGGCTTCGCTACTCTTCAATTGCTCTTTCATTATGTTTTTATGGCATTGCATACTTATTAATTGGTCTGTTTCATTCTTTGTTAATTGTCTTTATTGGCAGTTTTATAGTAGGAGCAGCGATGAGTATTGCAATGGGACAATTTCCTTATTTGATTTCCTTAATTGTTGATGATAACAGTGTTTCAATGGCTCTAGGAATTTATGTTGCAATTTATTCCGTAGGTGGGGTCGTTAGTCCGCTGATAATTAATCCTTTGACTAGTTTAGTCAGTCATATAGGCTTTAATGTTTTCTCTTTAAGCGGTTTGCTGGCACTAATGCTAGCCGTAGTTTGTTTAGTGGTTAAATTTCAAAAGAATTTAGTTTTAGCTGTGAAAGAACAATAAAAAAGATAAATAATTTTGACTGCAAAATTTAGCAGACCAAAAACAGACAATAGTGATGTGAACCCTAAAATTAGGACGCTTATAACTAAGGACTAACTTTCGATATTCAATCGGAGTTAGTCTTTTAGTTTTCATCATAGTTTTAAAGACTTATTTTTTCCTCTTGAACGGACTTTGTAAAACCGTTACCATAACTTTTAATAGTAAAGGAGGAGGGTTGTCATGAATTTAAAACAAGAGCTGTTTAACTTAATACATCAGGCAAAATATGAAGATATCAAACAATTTTCAACTTCTAAGTTGGCTGATAAGTTAGGAGTTAAAAGGAACACAGTTAGTCATTACCTTAACCAGTTAGTCAATGAAAATAAAATTATTAAGATTAAAACAAGACCTGTGATTTTTTTAGATCGAGAAAACCTTAAAAAGACTACAAATAAAGTATTAAAGCAAGAATATGACAGTATAGAGGACTTAACTAAAAGCTTAAGAAAAACTGATACATTTTCCAGTGTCATAGGACATGATCAATCATTATATGGTCAGATTAGGAAACTAAAAGCAGCTGCATCCTACCCAGGCAGACTTCCCGTTTTGATTAATGGTCAAACAGGAACAGGTAAAAGCTACATAGCAAGAAAGTTCTTTGATTACTGCGTAGCTGAAGGATATATACCTTCAAATGGTAAATTTGTTAGTTTTAATTGCGCAGAATATGCTGATAATCCAGAGTTATTGACTAGTACGCTTTTTGGCTATGCTAAAGGTTCATTTACGGGTGCTGAAACTGCCCACAATGGTCTTTTTGATGAAGCAAATAATGGCATGCTATTTCTTGATGAAGTTCATAGATTGGATCCTAAAGGACAGGAAAAACTATTTTCTTATTTAGATAGCGGAAAAATAGCACCATTAGGTGAAGCAGCTAAAAAGAAATCGCTAAATGTAAGACTAATTTGTGCTACTACAGAAGATATTAAGAGTAGCTTCTTAGCCACTTTTATTCGTCGAATTCCAGTTCAAATTACAATGCCGCCACTTTCTGATCGAACAACTAATGAGATTAGGTCTTTAATAATATATTTCTTTATATTACATGCAAAAAAAATAAAGAAAAATATCAATGTTAATAACCACGTGCTTTTAACTTTGGCCAATACTAAATATGAAAGTAATATCGGTCAATTAAAAAATGATGTCTTGCTTTCTGTTGCAAGTGCTCTTAGTAAAGCAGAAAAAAATGATCAAAATAATATTTATGTTAAGTTAGCAGACTTACCACAGAAAATTTTATTATCTGGTATTTCCTTCTCAAAAGAAATTTGGTCTCTAAATAAAAAGAATATATTGATTAAGCCAAATAGTAAAATTCAAGATTTTGTTGATAATTACGAAAGCACTAACTACATAGAGAAGACAATGAATGAAATTTTGTCTTTATATGACAAAGTTTCTTATAATTCTTTTATCTCAAAGGCTTTTGCAAAATTAAATAACTTGTGTGATTATCTTATTTTTAAGAAAAAAACAATGGACAAAGGTGAATTACCCCTTAATCTAATTAAAAAAATGCTTAATCAAGAAGTTGGTTATCTTCAAGATGATTTACGAAATGATTTTAATGGCAATATTATTGTAGCTATTTCTTATTATTTTTATTTTCGCCAGGAAAAACATTGGCAATTATCACAGGATCAAAGTAAAACAATAAAAAGAATTGTTAGCGAAATTAATGAAGTAAATTATACAGGTGAAGTTTTAGATACAATTCTAAATGTCGTAAATAATATGCTTAACTTGTATACCGATGATGTTGATAAATTATTTTTAGCTATTTACCTAAGTGGGGCACAAAGAAAAAAGAGTTCAAACTTAGTTCATTGTATTCTTCTAGCTCATGGTTATTCGACAGCAAGCAGTATTGCTGATACTGTTAATAAAATTGCCGGTGAACCGTTACTTGATTCTTTTGATATGCCAATTGATATTTTACCGGAGGAGATAGCAAAAAAGGTATCCAACTATATCCATGTCAGACATGTGGTAAATGGCTTAATTCTAATGGTGGATATGGGTTCCTTAGAAAAAATTCCTGAACTACTGCAAATGGACTTGAATTTTCCAGTAGTCATATTAAATAATGTCTCCACACAGTTAGCCTTATTTGTAGCTAATTATATAAAAGAGAGAAAGCCTATTGAATCCATTATCAATAAAATGGATGAGACAATTCATAATGATTACCGGATTATTTATCCTAAGATGGTTAAACAAAATGTAATTTTAGTATGCTGTACAACGGGTGTAGGCACTGCAAACAAAATTAAAAAAATGGTTGAGGAAAGTCTACCTTTGAGAAGTAAAGTTCAAGTAATGTCGTGCTCCTATAATTGGCTAAAATTAGAGGATCAAGAAAATGCTCTCAAGAGAAAATATAACGTTTTAGTCGTAATTGGAACCGCGGACCCAAAATACTGCAATATTCCTTATATTTCCTTAGAAGAATTAGTAAGTGGATCAAAACTATCATTTTTAAAACGAATATTGAAGGGAATCTTGTCTGATAAAGATCTTGATCACTTTAATGAGTCTATTCTAAGAAATTTTACTATTGAACGCGTTATTAATTCATTAACAATTTTAGATACAAAAGAAGTCATCAAAAATATTGATTCATGTATTAAGTTAATGGACAAATATCTAAACGTAACACTTTCTAATACAACTATGATGGCCTTATTCGTTCATATCAGTTGTATGATTGAAAGAATTATTCGTAACCAAACGTTAGAAACACCACCCAATAATTTTAAGGAAACAGCTCAAAGCTTGGAAACTATAAAAAATATTAGAAGATCACTGCGACTATTAGAAAAGATATATAATATCAAAATTCCGATTACTGAAATTAAATACATTTATGATTTAATTTTTGATACCCAAAACAGTAATTTGGAGATTACAAATACCGAAGACTTTTGACAGAAATAAATTATTTAAAAATACTGTCAAAGAATACTTCAAAATTAAGCGGAAAAGCGACCTTATGCGGTTGTTTTTTTTTGACACTTAGTTGGCACATTAATTGCTAATAGTTTGGTGTAAGGACAATATTCAGATAAGGAGGAATTAATTTGATTAAATTATTGCGAGTCGATCACCGGTTGCTGCACGGGCAAGTAGCTTTTTCTTGGACTCAGGAACTAGGAGTTGATTGTATTTTGATTGCTAATGATGATGTCCCGAATAACGAGATCCGTAAGACAGCCATGAAACTTGCTAAACCCCAAGGAGTTAAATTGGTGATTAAAAATATTTCTGATTCAATTAAAGCCCTAAAAAGTGGCGTGACCGATAAATACAAATTATTTATTGTTGTTGAATCTGTTGCAGATGCTTATTCTTTAG
This sequence comes from Lactobacillus sp. IBH004, assembly GCF_026185255.2. Classification (NCBI taxonomy): domain Bacteria; kingdom Bacillati; phylum Bacillota; class Bacilli; order Lactobacillales; family Lactobacillaceae; genus Lactobacillus; species Lactobacillus sp. IBH004. The sequence goes on from NZ_CP110217.2 coordinate 561,274, forward strand.
CTACTGCATATCCTCAGATTGATCATATCAATTTAGGAGGAACAAAACCGGCAGATGGTACAAAGCAAATAAGTAAAGCTATCAATGTCACAAATGAGGATGAGAGTAAATTAAAGGAGCTGGTAAATCAAGGTTGTGAAATAGAGATTAGGCAAGTGCCAAATGATAAAAAAGAATTATACAAGGAAATGATGTAGGTTCTAAATAATGAATAATAAAATTTTAAAGAGTCGTTTGGCAGCCATGAATTATTATTATAGAAATTATTCTTTTGAATATTTTTTAGATTCGGTTAGCCAAAACGGTTTAACTCAGATAGAACTTTGGACAAGCCCACAACACTTTTGGATTGAGGACACAGGATATCAAAATGTTTCTCAAATAAAAAAGAATGTTGCCGATCATAATTTAAAAATAATTTGCTTAACACCACAACAGAGTAATCCCAATTTATATAATTTGGCTGCAAAAAGTAAGCACTTAAGGGATGGATCCATTGCATATTTTAAGAATTTAATCGATGCTGCAGCAGAGTTGGGTGTTCATATGATTGCATTAAATTCTGGTTGGGACTTTTATGATGAAGACCCTAAAAAAGCCTGGGAGCGATCGGTGGAAATGATGAAAACAGTAGCTGAATACGCTGCCAGTTGTCAAATTAAAATTGCTGTTGAAGCTTTACAACCCGATGAGTCTCATTTGGTTAATTCAATCGTTGATCTGAAAACCTATTTAGACGATGTTGCTGAAAATAATGTTGGAGTAAACATCGATTTGGGAGCAATGGCTAGAAATAGGGAAACCATTTTACAGTATTTTACTGCTTTTGGCTCTAAAGTCATCCATTGTCATTTTGTTGACGGCAACCCAGTTGGTCATCGTTGTTGGGGTGAGGGTGAAAGAAATCCTGGTGACGATTTTCAGGTTTTTAATTCAAATAATTATCAGGGGAATTTTACATTTGAATTTGGGCAATCTGAATACTTTTTGAACCCTGCAGCAGTGGAAAGAAAGTCACTAGCATTTCTAAGTCCTTTTTTAAAGTAAAAGATGGGAGAAAAAATGAGTAATTTAGGTACTGCATTACTGATTGGACTAGTAGGTTTTATTGGTCCTTTAGATTTTGCAATCGGTTCTAACATGTTAAATAGACCGATTATTTTAGGCCCTTTGGTAGGTCTAGTATTAGGAAATTTAACTCAAGGTATTATTATTGGAGCATCCCTAGAACTGGTATTTATGGGAGCTATTTCAGTTGGGGCATATTTACCTCCAGATGTAATTGTAGGTGGAGTTTTAGGTACAGCTTTTGCAATTACTTTGGGAAAGGGCGTTGGTGCAGCAATCGCCATTGCCATGCCCATTGCAATGCTTTCATTAGCTATAGGGAATTTAACAAGTGTAATTTTTCCAGCAATTGCCCATATTGGTGATAGATATGCAAAAGAAGGGAAACCTGGCGGTATAACAGCTTCTATGTGGGGAATTGGCTTGATTGAGTGTACGCGTCGTGGAATTTTGTGCTTTTTAGGCTATTATGCTGGAAGTGCAGGAATGAAGGCATTATTAAACGTCATTCCGCAAAACATTATTGACGGTTTACAAGTAGCAGCAAATATGTTGCCCGCTATCGGTTTTGCTATCTTGTTAGAAATGATTATTAATAAAACCATATTGCCATATTTCTTTCTAGGATTTTTGCTCTCAGCATATCTGAAAGTACCTGTATTAGGTGTTGCTTTATTCGGGCTAATTATTGTTATTGTTAAATTTCATTCAGATAAAAAACAGACTGTTTTAAACACATCTACTTCAGCAAAAGAGGATACGGACTATGACGACGATTTCTAAAGAAAATAAGATAACTAATAAAGATTTAAGACAGATAATGTGGCGTTCCTTACCGATGGAATTTGGTTGGAACTATGAGAGACAAATGCACTTGGCTTTTGCTTATATGATGGCTCCTTTAATGAAAAAGCTTTATCATAAAAATCAAAAAGAATACACCGAGTCACTTGAAAGGCAGATGGAATTTTTTAATTGTACTCCACAATTAGTTCCTTTTATTGGCGGCATAGTGGCTTCAATGGAAGAAAAGAATTCCGAAGATAAAGATTTTGATGTTTCTACTATTAGTGCTATTAAAACTGCATTGATGGGTCCATTGTCAGGAATAGGAGACTCTCTGTTTCTGGGCACTTTGAGAGTTCTAGCAGTTGGTGTAGCTGCATCTCTTTCGATGAAAGGCAGTATTCTCGGACCAATTTTATTTTTGCTGATATACAACATTCCTGCATACCTCGTTAGGTATTTTGGAGTCAAGGCTGGATACAATATGGGAACCAGCTATCTTGATAAAATTCAAAAATCAGGCTTGATGGATAAGTTTAAGGAGGCTGCTGGTATTCTCGGGGTTATGGTCATAGGAGCAATGACTCAAAACATGGTAGTTGTTAAAGTCGTAGCAAAATTTGGTACGGGAAAAACAGCAACTTCTTTGCAAAGTGTTTTAGATGGCATATTACCAGGCGTGCTTTCGTTATTAGTTCTTTATATATTTTATGTCCTGAACAAAAAGAAAATTAATGTTTTGTGGCAATTATTGGGTGCTACCATCATTGGAGTTTTACTCACTGTTTGGGGAGTATTAGGTGTTTAAATTAATTTAAAAATTGAGGTATGAAAATGATTAATAAGAAAATTGACTATATTGATGATCCAAATGATACTTTTGAACAATACTTGGAGAAAGCAAAGAAATATAATTTTAGAGCAATCTTTGCCAAACCGGAAAATGAATATGATATCGCTAAAGAATCGTTAAAAGATACTGACATCATTATTGCTGGTGCGATAGATTTTCCTGAAGGCAAAATGGAACTTGATGAGAAAATGAAGCGGTTTGAAGATTATGCTGCCAAAAATTATGAAGAAGTAGATTATCCATTAAACCAAAAAAACGTTGAAAATAAAGATTTTGACGCTATAGAAAAGGAAATGTCGACAATTTCCCAATTTTGTAAGCAACACAATATTCGCGACAAAGTAATCGTTGAGATGTGTAAATTAGATGGTGATGATGCCGCCAAGGAAAAAATTTGTGAAATTGCAAATCGGGTTAAACCGGCCTTTTTAAAAACTTCAACTGGAAGAAGCTTTGGCGGAGCTAAGATTGAAGATGTAAAACTTATGAAAAGAGTTCTGGATCCTGCAATAAAAATAAAAGCTGCGGGTGGTATACATACTTACGATGAAGCAATGGGCTTTTTAAACGCTGGTGCATCAATAATGGGTGCAAGTGCAGGAATTAAAATTGTTGAGCAAGAAAGAGATTTAAAGAATGCGTAAATTTAACAAGCAAAAATTAGTTAACAGTATGACCGGAGCTCTTAAATTAAGAAGCCAAATTAACAATGTTATTGATCCATTATTTAAAAAAGGAATAGATAATATATGTTGGCTGGGAATTGGAGGCACTTATGCTTCTGGAATGCAGGCTAACATTCACATGAAAGAAAGGAGTGCTTTAGAAACCTTTTATCAAAATGCAGCTGAATATGTTGTTACAGGTAATAAAAGAATTACCACAAAAACTTTAGTAATCATTTCTTCCGTTACTGGCAACACTAAAGAGATGGTTGATGCAGTAAAAAAGTTGAATAAAACTGGTGCTACAATTCTGGGCTTTATGGACGATCCTAAGGCTAAGTTAGCTTCAATGTTAACATATTGTATTTCTTATCCTGAAAACGAACAGCTAAAATTTTTCATGGTAGGAGACCGTTTAATGTATTTAAATGGTGAATTCTCTGATTATGACGAATTTTATCAGGAAATGGATGCTCATTTTGCTCAAGACATCGCAGACATTGAGGAAAATGCAGATGAATTTGCTCAAAAATTTGCTGAAAAACATCATGATGATGAAATTCATTATTTTGTCGGAGCTGGTAATCAATGGGGCGCCACTTATTCATATGCTATGTGTTATTGGGAAGAACAGCACTGGATTAGAACTAGAGCTGTTGAAGCAGCAGAATTTTTCCACGGTATGTTTGAAGTGGTTGATCGTGACACTCCTGTTACAGTTTATGTTGGCGAAGACAGTCAAAGGCAACTTAGTGCACGTGTTGCAAAGTTTTTGCCAGAAATCTGTGGCAACTATACCATTATAGATTCTAAAGACTATGATTTACCGGGATTTTCAGAAAAATATCGTGGCACTTTGTCACCATTTGTTTTCCATGCAATTAATAATAGAATTGATGTTCATATAGAGCACCTTAACCGTCATCCAATGGATATTCGGCGTTACTACCGCTGCTTAGATTATTAATTAGATAGCGTAAACTAATGGTTGGAGTAATTATTTGTACGCATGGCAGTTCTGCCCCAGAAATTTTAAAATCAGCAGAAATGATTTGTGGTAAACAGGAAAACTGTCTGACTGTGAATTTTGAAAACGGAGAGTCTTTAGACCAGCTAAAAAAAGAGCTGGTTCAGGAAATTAATCAGCTGAGAGGGATAATTATTTGCCTAACAGATTTAAAAGGAGGCACACCGTTTAATACTTTAGTTGGCTTACTAAAGAAATATCCAGAAATAGAAATCATTACTGGTGTGAATATTCCAATGCTACTTGAATTGTTTATCAATCGTGATCAATTAGAAAAGGAACAATTACTTTCCGCAATAATTGAAGCCGGTAAAAGTGGTGTTTATCGCTATCAAAGAATAAAATCTTCTATCCAAGATGATGAATTCTAAAATAAAGAGGTATAGCAATTTTGCTATACTTTTTTTATTAAAGGATTTATAATTAGGCAAAATAAAAGTGAAAGGGCTTTAAAATTAAAGAAGGCGATAGTAATGAGTAACTTTTTCAACGGCATAATATTCCAGAAAATTATGGGTGTCGTTTTGCTTTTGCTAGCTGGTTTTGAACTAGTATCTAGTTATAAATATACTAGAAGTATTCTCCAAAATGGGACTAGTAATGGCTTTTCAATTTTGGCAATTGCTTTTGCTTTCTTTTTTGGGCTTGTTTTATTTTGTGGTGGAATTATTTGTTTGTTCTATCATTTTTAAATTTTGAATAGAAAAAAATTATAAGTTATTATCCACTTTAATTTAAAAACGTGGTAAAATCATTGTATAGTATAGTTATTAGTTTAAAAGAGGGTGTTAAAATGGCAAGCTTTTTAACAAGTGCAGCATTTTTAATGATTATCGCTGCGATTATGATGGCTTTAGGGTCTTATCAAGTAGTTAATAGTGTCGTTTATATCCACGGAATTTTACATAAGGGTACTAATAATGGCTTTATGCCTCTGGCAATGTGGACTTCTTTAGTTATTGGTTTATCATTGTTAATTGTTGGTATCGCTGCAATTGTTTTAGCTTTTAAAGGTTTTTAAATAAGGCTATAACAGTTATCATTGTGAAATTGAATAGATACAATTGAACTATATTATGTAATATACGTAGTCGGTAAGATATACCGACCACGTATATTTTATTTTCAGACAAAAAGTAAGCCTTCATTAAATTTTCTGAAAATAGTGGAAAAATTAATAGACTTATTAGTAAGCGCTATTTTAAAAGTGCTATAATAGAAGAAATAAATATTAGGATACATTTTAGGAGGAAATTATTATTATGGCAGAACAAACTATCATGCTTAATTGCAGCGCCGGAATGAGTACATCTTTATTGGTTACCAAAATGCAGCAAGCTGCAAAGGATCAAGGTATTGATGCAAATATTTTTGCATGCCCAGCTTCAGAAGCTTCGCAACATATTGAGCAAGATCATCCAGACTGCATTTTACTTGGACCACAAATTCGGTACATGGAAGATGACTTTAAGAATAAAGTAAAAGGTCAAGGAAAAGATGGTAACGATATTCCTCTTGGAGTTATTGATATGCGTTCATACGGCATGATGGACGGTAAAAAAGTATTGCAACAAGCTGAAGACTTGATTAACGGATAAGGGGATAACCATGGCAGAAAAACAAACACCAGAACAGAAAGAGCAAGAAACTTTAGAAGCAGCTATGGGCCTTATTGCCAATGGTGGTAATGCTAAGAGTCTTGCATTTGAAGCTATCAGACTGGCTAAAAAAGGCGACATTGCAGGTGCTAGAGCTAAGCTAGCAGAATCTGATAAATCTCTTAACGAAGCACATAATTCTCAAACTGGAATGCTTACCAAAGAAGCTCAAGGAGACCATACAAAAGTTACTCTGCTTGTTGTTCATTCACAAGACCATTTGATGAATGCTATTACATTTAGAGATTTAGCTGGAGAAATGGTTGATCTTTATGAAAAGCTCTTTAATGCGAATGTATTAAAGAAAGAAGCAGACGAATAAACTTAATGAACAAAAGCAAATTGATGAATTTATAAACGATACTGTTTTTGAAAAACAAGGCGCGGTTAATTAATCGTGATCAATTTTTGCATCATTGTCTTTATTAGGTAGGTTTTATAATTGTACTTTTTTACATTGCGCATTTTAGATCTATTATTTGGAGTGAAATATGAAACAAGTAAAAATAGGCAAAAGTGACGTTTATACCAGTAAGTTAGGTTTAGGGACGAATAAGGTCGGAGGACATAATCTGTTTAATAATTTAAACGAAAAAGATGGATATGACCTCCTGCGAGAAGCCCTAAATCTAGGAATTAATTTCTTGGACACAGCCTATGTCTATGGTCTTGGTAGATCAGAAGAAATTATTGGTGATGTTTTGCAAGATTATGATCGTTCAAAAGTTATAATTGCCACTAAAGCTGCCCAAGATAAGTCGCAAGATATGGCCATCAATAACAGTGCCGAGTTTATTAAAAAGGCAGTTGACGAAGCATTATCACGACTGAAGACCGATTACATTGATATTTTTTATTTGCATTTTCCGGATAAAGAAACGCCTAAAGATGAAGCAGTCGAAACTTTGTCCGATTTAAGAAAAGCTGGAAAAATAAGAGCAATTGGTGTTTCTAATTTCTCATTGGATCAAATTAAAGAAGCCAATAAAAACGGTAAAGTTGATATTGTTGAAGATCAATTCAGCTTGGTTCACCAGTCTCCAGTTAAAGAAGAATTAAAGTATTTACAGAAAAATAATATTTCCTTTGTGCCATTTTTCCCACTGGCATCAGGACTTTTAACGGGTAAATATGCTTTAGCAGACTGGGACAAGTTTAAAAATAGTGATGGTGGTAAACTACTAGGTAATTTTGACAAGAAACAATATGATGAAGCAATTACAGGAATTGATGGGATTAGAAAGATCGCTGAAGATCATCAGGCAACTGTTACGCAAATTGTATTGGCTTGGTACATGGCCAATCCAGCAATAAGTGTTGTAATTCCTGGAGCTCGTAATGCTGCTCAAGTTAGAAGTAACGCTGCAGCTCTAGAAGTTGAATTGTCTTCAAGTGAATATCAGCAAATTGATCACTTATTCAGTAGCTTTTGATAAAAATTAAGAATATAGTTTAACTTTTAAATGTTAAAATAAAAAAATACACGATTGCCAACAAATTGGCATCGTGTATTTTATTGTGCTTTACTATGAAATTAATCCAAATCTAGACCGTTTGAATTGATGACTTTTTTATACCAGTCGAATGAATCTTTACGTGAACGTTTCAAAGTACCTTCACCAGCATCATTCTTATCAACATAGATAAAGCCGTATCGTTTATCCATTTGACCAGTTCCAGCAGATACAAGATCGATTGGTCCCCATGGCAGATAGCCCATTAAGTCAACACCATCAATCGCAACTGCTTTTTCCATCTCAGAAATGTGCTTTCTTAAATAGTCAACCCTGTAATCATCATGAATGGAGCCATCTGCTTCAACTTTATCATAAGCTCCTAAACCATTTTCAACGATAAACAAAGGTTTGTGATAACGATCAGTTAAGTGATTTAGAGCAATCCTTAATCCAGCTGGATCAATTTCCCAGCCCCAATCACTTCTTTCTAAAGTTGGGTTTTGGGTTATTGCTTTAGATAAGTCGTTTAATTCGTCCGGCTTAACGTTTTTAGCTGAAACAGTAGTTGTTTGGTAGTAGCTGAAAGCTACGTAGTCAACAGTGCCTTCTTGCAAAACAATTCTGTCTTCATCAGTAATGTCAGGACGATAACCATTTCGTTCAATATATGCTTCAACTTCTTTAGGATACTCACCAAAGACATGAACATCAGAGAACCAGTCACGACGCTGTTCAAACTTATCAGCTAACAACACATCGTCTGAAGATGGAGTTAGCGGTCTAACAGGAGAGTAATTAATCATACAACCAATTTGAAAATCAGGATTAATTTTATGTCCAACTTTAACAGCTAAAGCGGAAGCTACTAACTCATAGTGGGCTGCTTGATACATAGCGGCTTCTTTTTCTTTGTCAGTCATGCCATTAAAAATTATTCCTGAATTTGTTGCCATTAAAAAGTCTTCGTTATAAGCAGACTGATTATCAATTTCATTGAAGGTCATCCAGTACTTTACTTTATTCTTGTAGCGCTTAAAGCAAACTGTTGCAAAGCGGACAAAGAAATCTATTAATTTGCGATTGGTAAAACCATGATATTTTTTCACTAAATTAAAGGGAATTTCAAAGTGAGATAAAGTAATTACCGGTTCAATACCATAGTGGTGGCAGGTATCAAACAAATCATCATAAAATTTTAAGCCTGCTTCGTTAGGTTTTTCGTCATCACCGTTAGGAAAAATCCTGGTCCAGGCAATTGAAGTTCTAAAGGCTTTAAAGCCCATTTCGGCCATTAATTTTATATCTTCTTTATAGTGGTGATAAAAATCAATAGCACTGTGGTTAGGGTAGTTCTTGCCGGGAATAACCCCATCAGTAATTTCGCGAGGTTTAGTGGCAGAGCCAACAGTCATGACATCGGCAACTGACATCCCCTTGCCATCTTCGTTCCAGGCGCCTTCTAATTGATGAGCAGCAACGGCACCGCCCCATAAAAATCCCTCTGGCATTTTTGCTGAATACATTTTTATCTCCTTTTTAATATTTTTGTGATAGCGTTAACAGTTATATTTTATACAATTGCTACTTAATCTTCAAGTAACATTAACACTAGCTTTATTGCAAAAAATAAGGCTATAATTGTTAATATAATATCGTAAAGGACTGAAACATATGACAAGCAAATCTTCTAATCAAAGTGATGTTGAGCGTAAAAAACATGAAGATAGTATCAAATATCTTTATTTTAGCCGCTATTTAATGGTTCGTTATAGCGTAGTCATCTTTCTCTTTGCCAATCTGTTTTGGTTGTTAATTTTAGTTGAATACCAAAAATTACCAGGAATAATTTTAGCCGGTCTAATGACTATTTTGTCTGGGATTGCTGCCATCGAACAGCTGACTAAAATGCATAACCGCAAAAGCGATGTACCGATTACCAGGATTTATTTATGGCTTCAAATTATCGTTAATATTTTGCTGGCTTGCAGCTTATTTATACCTTTTAAAAAACAAATTATGCCCTTTATCACTGATCAGAATTCAGTCTATTTTATGGTTGCGTTTCTGTTAGCGGGTATTTTGCTGGCTTATTTTTGTGAGCGCAGAATACATAATATTAATATTGGAAAAGATAAATATTTAAAGGCAATTAAAGCATTTAAAAATGATTAATGTTTACATTTTTATTGAATACGCTTACAATAGCTATTATAATCAATTAAATATAGTTGATTAATAATTATATAGAGGGAGTAGTTTTTATGGCTGAACCAAATAAAAAACCAATAAAAGATCGAATTGCTGAAGTGGCGGGTAAGTTTGCTGCCACGCGATTCGTCAGGGCTATTATGGATGCCGGTTATAGTGTGATTTCATTCTCCATTATTGGGTCCATTTTCTTAATTTTGACAGTGTTGCCACAAGCTATACCTGTTCCCGGATTTGCTGCTTGGTATGCGGGGACAATAGGACGTTTTACCAACCTGTTTCAGTCCGTTTACAACGCCACGATGGGTATTATTGCGCTGGTTTTCTCTGGTACTTTTGCTTATTCTTATACCAAAATTTATCGTGATGAAGAGCACTTAAATTTAATTCCTATTGATGGGTTAATGATGTTTTTAATGGGTTTCTTCATTACTGTAGCTGAATTAGTATGGAAAAACGGTAGAGTTGAATTTTTACAAGTTTTTACAAAAAATAAAATGGTAGCTGGTGGTTATCAAGCATCAACTGCTGGTATCTATAGAATAGGTGCGGTCGGAATCTTTATCGGTCTGGTTGTAGCTTGGATAACGGTACAAATTTACCGCTTTACTATCAAGCATAACTGGCAAATAAAAATGCCGGATTCAGTACCATCAGGCGTTGCCAACTCATTTAGTGCGATGATTCCAGGCTTCTGTATTGCAGTTGTAATGTCTACAATTAATATTGCGTTAGTTATGGCTGGGACCGATTTATTCAATGTACTGTTTATTCCATTCTCATTTATTAGCGATATTGCTGATACTTGGTGGGGCTTTTTAATCATTCTGTTCCTTATTCACTTCTTATGGTGGTTTGGAATTCATGGCGCAACGATTATCAGCTCCTTCTATTCCCCAATTGTCTTAGCTAATATGCAAGCCAATGTTAATCAAGGTGCTCACCACGTTTTTGCTGGTGAAATCTTAAATGCCTTTGTTACAATTGGCGGTTCTGGTGCTACCTTAGGTTTGGCTATCTGGCTGGTACTACGGGCACGTTCAACACAATTAAAAGAACTGGGTAAAGTAGAAATTGTGCCAGCTATTTTCAATATCAACGAACCAATTCTTTTTGGTTTGCCAATTGTGTATAATATTGATTTGTTTATCCCATTTATTTGTGCCCCGATGGCTTCAGGGCTCATAGGTTATTTAGCAATCGCTCTAAGAATTGTTCCAGTTATTAGAGTACAACAGCCTTGGCCAACACCTGTTGGTTTAGGTGGTTATCTTGCCACTACCAGCTGGCAAGGTGGCTTAGTTTCAATTATTTGTGCAATAGTAGCCTTTTTGATTTGGTATCCGTTCATTAAGCATTTTGATAACGTCACTCTCAAGAATGAAAAGAGTAACGCCACTCCAGATGCCGCATAAATATTAGTTAGTCTTTAAAAATCTGTCTTGTAAGAGGCAGATTTTTTGTTAATTGTTCATGTATGATTAACAAAATACTAAACAATATTTTAGTATTAAGAGCGCTTACTCGTTATAATAAAAGTGTAGTCGTATTATCTAATTGTGGAGGAATTTTTTATGAAATATCCAAAAACTAAAGAAGTTTTAAACCAATTGGTCGCTGATTTGACCCAATTACATATGGTTGTTCACCAACATCATTGGTATATGCGTGGTAACCGCTTTTTGAAATTACACCCATACTTAGACAAGGTAATGGATGAACTAGCTGACCAACTGGATGAAGTGTCTGAACGTTTAATTACCCTCGATGGTTCTCCAGTTTCTACACTAAGCGAAATAGCAGCTAAAACTAAGATTCCTGATGAAAAAGGTAATTGGGATGAAACTATTGATGAGCGCTATGCAAAAATTATTTCTGATTACCATTATCTCGATCAACTTTATGAGGAAGGGATCAAGGTTAGTGATGAAGAGGGAGACTACTCAACTAATGATATGCTGACTGGCTTCCACTCAGATGTTGAAAAACGTATTTGGATGATGTCAGGCGAAATTAACAAAGCTCCTGAAATTGATCCTGAATAATTAAGTCAATTGCAAAAAGCAGTCTAGGACTGCTTTTTTTATATCTTCTTTTTCTGCTATAATGAAATTGAACTACTGGTTAATAATTTAATTTTAGAAAGCACAGATCATGGATAAAGAAGAACAGGATAGGTTGAAAAAACTGGCTGCAGTAAAGGCTGCTGCATTAGTTAAGCCGAAAATGAAATTGGGAGTCGGAACCGGCTCTACAGTTGCTTTTTTAATTGCTGAATTAGGCAGAAGAAAAAAAGAAGAAGGCCTTGAGCTAGCAGCAGTGGTGACAACTTCAAGCAGAAGTAAAAAGCAGCTGGAAAGCTATGGCTTCCAGGTTGATGAGTTGGCAACTGTGGATCAACTTGATTTAACTATTGATGGTGCAGACAGAATAGCCGCTAATTTTGATGGCATCAAGGGCGGTGGCGGTGCCTTAACAATGGAAAAAAATGTTGCTGTTAATTCACGCCAAGTAGTTTGGATTGTAGATGAATCTAAAATGGTTGACCATCTTAGTGGTTTTCCATTACCAGTTGAAGTTTTGCCAATTTCGTGTGAGCAAAATTTCAAACTTTTTCAGGCTGAAGGACTGAATCCTAAGTGGCGGTTGACTGGAAATAAGCGTTTTGTCACTCATTATGGCAATTATATTATTGATTTAAACATTGATCCTATTCCGGTTCCCAGCGGCCTAGCTGATTATCTGGATCATACCGTTGGTGTGGTTGAACATGGTCTTTTTTTAGGGATGTGCAATGAAGTTATTATTGCTCATGCTGATGGCAATATTGAAGACCGCAAAAAATAACTTTACGAGTTAGCCTAAGATTTTGTTTTTGGCTAACTTTTTTAAAGAGCAACTGGAAGCTAAATTTGGTATCATATTGCTATAACCATTTTAAAAGAGGATTCTTATGTTAAAAAAACCTTTGATAATTAGTACCGATCCCGGAATTGATGATGTAGTAGCATTGACAACAGCCTTATTTGCTCCTGAACTTGATGTGAAATTGATTGCTGCAACATGGGGCAATGTTCCGCTTAAAAACACTTTGGACAATACCTTAAAACTGGAAACTTTTTTGCAAACTAAAGTGCCAGTCGTGAGTGGAGCACAAAGACCATTGTTACGAGACCAAATTGATGCTTCTGACGTTCACGGCCAAAGTGGCCTAGCCGGTTTTGATTTTCCTGAACCTGATTACAGCTTATTAAAACCAGGTTTAGCTGCAGAAGCAATTCACGAGGTAGTTGCTAATAGCAGCGAGAAGGTAACTTTAATGCAAATCGGTCCAGCGACTGATTTTGCCCTTTATTTTAGACAGTTTCCTGAAGATTTACCTAAAATTGAGCAACTAGTAATTATGGGTGGTGCAATTGGTCGTGGCAATTGGGGGCCATATGCGGAATATAATGTTGCGGGTGACCCTGAAGCAGCACAAATTGTTTTTGCAAGTGGCATAAAAATTTTATTGGCGCCACTGGAATTAGGTCATCAAGCTTATATTACTCCGGCAGTCTTAATGCAAATTAAGAAAATAGGCAGAACTGGTAATATGCTTTACCATATTATGGACAAATTGCAAGATCACACTAGAACTAATGGCCGAGAAGTATACGATGCGTTGGCATCTGGAATGTTGGTAAAACCGGAAATGTACACTTTTAAACCGGCTTATGTCGTGGTCGATACTAAAAGCCCTAGTGCTTATGGCGCATCAATGATTGATTTTGACAACTTTTTTGGTCAACCAGCAAATGTTCAAGTTGGTGTAGAAATTGACCGTAGACAATTTTCTGAGTGGTTAATTTCCGCTATCAAGGAAATAAATAATTGAGGTAGATAATGGCAGATTTCGTTTATCGTACTGTGATGCGCGATATCAAACAAAATATTTTGGATAACAAATATGAAGGAATGCGTCTTCCAGACGAGCGTAGTCTAGCTGAACACTATCAAGTAAGTCGCTCATCAATGAAAAGGGCAATGGAGCTGCTTTCTCAACAAGGCATTGTTTTTAAAAAAAGGGGTAGTGGTACTTTCATCAATCCCCTATATTTAAAGAACCAATCATTGTTTCGTTATGAAGGATCAAATTTAGGGTTGACCGATAGCCTTAAAGTCCCGGGAAAAAAGCAGGGTATTAAGCTACTTTCTTTTAATGTGATTAAAACACCCGCTGGAATAGCTCAAGACTTGTTTCTTAAAGAAAATGACTTTGTTTACCAATTTAAAAGACTTCGTTTTTTGGATGAACAGCCCTTTTTGATAGAAACTGGCTATGTACCTATTAAAATAGTTCCTGAGCTTAAACCTGAGCACTTAAAAAAGTCCCTTTTTAATTACTTAGAGGATTCACAAAATAAGGTGGTCACTAAAGCCTTTCTTAACATCACCGTTGATCCATCTGATAGGGATGATCAAGCAAGGCTTAATTTGAAGTCTACTGAACCAGTTGGAGTAATGGAAGGTATTTTCTTTTTAGATGATGGTACTCCATTTGAAGTGTCAACTATGCGTATTCATTATCAATACATGCGCTTTAATACTTTTGTTAATTTGAATAAATAAAAAACAGGCGAAAGCCTGCTTTTTTTGGATACATTCTATATAAAAAAGGAAATCAAACATTGCTAAATTGTTGCATATCCGTGAGCCGTCCAGTATAAACAAAATTTAAGTTAATCTTTTTGGTTTTGTCACTTAAATCCTGTAGAAGCTTTTGTTGCATAGTTGTTAGATGCAAATGCTGCAGCGCAACAGAAGCTTGAATGTACAATACTAATTTACCAGCATAATCTAATGGATGGTCTTGATTGTCAAATTTGCGCATTACCATACCAATGGCGTCACGAATTTGCTTATATTTATTAATATTCAATTCATTATATATATTAGAGTAAAAACTCTGATAAAACTGATCTAAATCCTGATAAACTTCTTCGATTAGTTGTTGCTGCTTTTTTGAAAACAAACTACCAAAAAAGTTACGCATAACCTCACTTCCTTAAAACCGAAATGATTTGGGTCTTCGGCGAAAAATTTTTCTGAAATTTTTCGGACAAAGGCAAATCTGTGATCAAAACGTCAATTTCATTAAGTGGAATTGACATGTAAGGAGAAGAATTTTCACTATCAAACTTATATTTTTCTGCAACAACAATAACTTGCTTTGCTCTGGAACATGCGGTTTTAATTAATTCCGAATCGCTCATTTTTGCTGAATAAATACCGTCATCTTTGACGTTGGAGGTGCCAATGAAGGCAGTGTTAAAACTTATCCTGTGTAAAAGATCAAGTGAAGATACAGAATAATTAAACCTATGCTCTTTATCAATTTTCCCGCCCAACAGTCTTACGCTTGGTAAATTTGCTTGCATCAATGCTAGTGAGTTGTCAATTGAATTAGTGACTATTTGCAAATCTGTACCACAAATTAATTCACACAATTTTTTAAGAGTAGTTGAAGGACCAATAAAATCGCATTGGTTAGGATGTACAAAACGTCTAGCCATCTGAGCCATTTTAATTTTGATAGGTGAATCAATTTGATTTCTCGTAAGAAAATTGGGCACCTCATTTTCGTCAATGGCAATTAATCCGCCATGAACTCTAATTGCTTGCCCGGTTGAAGTTAATCGAACTACATCTCGTCGAGCAGTGTCAAAAGAAATATTGAAAAAGCGTGCTAAGTTGCGAGTACGTAAATGTTTTTCATTTTTAAGCATTTGCTTGATTTTTAACAGACGGTCTTCCTGTGTCATCATACTTCTCCTTTAAATAAATTAACACTACAACAAATATTGTTTAACTACTTTTTCAGCATTTAGCTATAAAAATAAGCACTTATCAGTATTTGAGCATAAATATGCTGATCTGTAAATAAAAAGTAGTGTAATAATAGTGTTTTTCCTGTACTGACTTTAAGCAAACACGTTTTTATAAAATTGGGACGAACCAATTTTAAAAATGGTTGAACTTTTATCAAAAATTGCTATAATATGTTTATAAATGAAATTAAGCTAAACAACTAAGGGAGAATTAAAATGGCAGTTGATTATGATTCAAAAGAATTCCTTAAAAGCGTTGATGCTCATTGGCGGGCTGCAAATTATTTATCAGTCGGTCAGCTTTTCTTAATGAGCAATCCATTATTAAAGCATGATTTAAAAGCAAGTGAGGTAAAACCTAAGCCTATTGGTCACTGGGGTACTATTTCACCGCAAAACTTTATTTATGCTCATTTAAACAGAGTTATTAAAAAATATGGTTTAAATATGTTCTATATTGAAGGCTCAGGTCATGGTGGTCAGGTTATGGTTTCAAACTCATATCTTGACGGTTCGTATAGTGAACTTTATCCTGAAATTCAACAAGACGAAAAGGGGATGGCTAAGCTCTTTAAACGCTTCAGTTTTCCGGGTGGCTCCGCTTCGCACGCTGCACCTGAAACTCCAGGATCAATGCACGAAGGTGGAGAATTAGGCTATTCGCTTTCTCATGGTACTGGTGCAATATTAGATAATCCTGATGTGATTGCCGCTGTAGAAATCGGTGATGGTGAAGCTGAAACTGGTCCGCTCGCAGCAAGTTGGTTCAGTGATAAATTTATTAACCCTATTAAAGATGGCGCTGTGCTGCCGATCTTGCAAATTAATGGTTTTAAGATTTCCAATCCAACGATCGTTTCCAGAATGTCAGACGAAGAACTGACTAAATACTTTGAAGGTATGGGCTGGCATCCTTATATTATTTCTGCATATAATGGCGGTGAATTTGACGGTTATAAAGACCATATGCAAATTCACGCAGAAATGGCTAAATTAATGGATACCGTAATTGAAGAGATTAAAGCCATCCAAAAGAATGCACGTGAAAACAATGATGAAACTTTGCCTCATTGGCCAATGATTATTTTCCGCGTGCCTAAGGGATGGATTAATCCAAAGAAGGATCTTGACGGTAATCCAATTGAAAACTCATTTAGAGCACACCAAATTCCAATTCCAGTTGCTCAAGATAATATGGAGCACAAAGATATGCTCGTTGACTGGCTTAAGAGCTATAAACCGGAAGAACTATTTGACGAAAATGGTGCGCCAACTGCTTTGGTCACAGCTGATAATGTTGCCGGTGATAGTCGAATGGCCATGAACCCAATCACTAATGCAGGTGGAGAAAAAGCTAAACGCCTTAGTTTGCCAGATTATCGTAAGTATGCCTTGAAATTTGATCAACCCGGTTCTATTACTGCCGAGGACATGACCGAATGGGCTAAGTACTTAAATGAAATCGCTGAACTTAATCCAAATACTTTCCGTGGCTTTGGTCCAGATGAGACCAAGTCTAACCGCTTGTTCAAGTTCATTGATGAACAAAAACGGCAATGGGAAAGTTCCGTTCATACTCCTAATGATGAAAACTTAGCACCAAGTGGTCGTTTAATTGATTCTCAATTATCTGAACACCAGGATGAGGGCTGGCTTGAAGGTTATGTGTTATCAGGTCGTCATGGCTTCTTTGCTACCTACGAATCATTTGGCCGGGTTGTAGATTCAATGCTGACCCAGCATATGAAGTGGTTAAGAAAAGCTAAGGAGCAGTATTGGCGTAAGGATTACCCATCACTTAACTTTATTGCAACTTCAACTGTATTCCAGCAAGACCATAACGGTTATACCCACCAAGACCCAGGGGTATTGACTCACATGTATGAAAAGAACCGTCCTGATTTGGTTCATGAGTATCTGCCTGCCGATACTAACTCATTATTGGCAATTTCCCAAAAAGCTTTCACAGATCGTGAGTGTATCAACATTCTGGTTACTTCTAAGCAGGAAAGACCACAATGGTTCTCAATTGATGAAGCAACTCGTATTGCAAATCACGGTTTATCTTACATTGATTGGGCTTCAACTGACCATAATGCTAAACCTGATGTTGTGTTTGCTTCAACTGAAACTGAACCAACAATGGAATCTCTTGCCGCAATCGATATTTTGCATAAGAATTTCCCTGATCTGAAAATTCGTTACATTAACGTCATTGACGTTATGAAGTTGATGAATACCAAGGATAATCCAGAAGCAATATCAGATGAAGAATTTGAACAATTGTTCCCAAGCGATGTGCCAGTGATTTTTGCATGGCACGGTTACAAAGCTATGATGCAGTCTATCTGGTTCGGCCGCAAACGCAGTAACGTTCATATTCACTGCTATGAAGAAGAAGGCGACATTACCACACCGTTTGATATGCGGGTAGTTAACGAACTTGATCGCTTCCATTTGGCTAAAGATGCCATTTTAAGTGTTCCTCGTTACGCTGAAAAGAGTGCCGGCTTTGTAGCAGAAATGGACAGATTACTTGCTAAGCATCACCAATACATTCGTGATAATGGTAAAGATATGCCTGAAGTTACAGAATGGCAATGGACTGGTCTTAATTAACAAAAATATCGGGCGCAGACAGTTTCTAAGTAATAGAAACTGTTTTTTGCTTTAGCTAATTTTAATAGTCTTATTCTTGTTAAAAATAAAAAATTTATTTATAATAAATATCATCATGAGGGAGTAACAGCAATTACTTGCGATAAGCCCAACACCCGAAGGAATACTTCTGGACTTATCTTAAATAGTGAGACTTGTGTGTGTTAAACATATGGGTCTCTTTTTTGTTAGTAGGAGGTAACAATGCCCCAGAAATTTTATAACCAAAAGATTGAAAATGTAGCTCAGGAGTTGTCAACATCAACTAGTCAAGGTTTGCAGACCAGTCAGATTAGTGCCTTGCGTGCAAAATACGGCACTAATAGTTTGGCCAGTAAAAAGAAAACCAGTATTTGGCAACGTTTTTTAGCGCAATTCAAAGACTTCATGATCATCGTTTTGATAGTTGCAGCGCTACTTTCAGGTTTTGTCGCACAAGAATGGACAGATGCTGCAATAATTATGATTGTGGTTATTTTGAACGCGGTTCTAGGTGTCTTCCAAGAAACACGCTCAGAAGAAGCAATTAACGCATTAAAGAAAATGGCTACTCCCAATGCTCATGTTCGGCGAGATGGTCAGATTGTTGAAATTCCCAGTCCAGAATTACTGCCAGGTGATGTTGTTTTACTTGAGGCAGGCGATGTGGTTCCCGCGGATTTGCGTTTAACTGTTACTAAGAGCCTTAAAATTGAAGAATCTGCTTTAACCGGTGAATCAGTTCCAGTTGACAAAAATGTCGAGCCTATTAATGACGAAAAGGTGGCACTGGCAGACCAAGATAATATGGCTTTTGCCAATACCAATGTGACCTATGGTCGCGGTGAAGGTATAGTTACTGAAACGGGAATGAACACTGAAGTCGGTAAAATTGCCACAATGCTTAATAATACCGATGAAACGGATACACCTTTAAAGCGCAACCTTAACCAGTTGGGTAAGACACTGACGATCATGATTCTGCTAATTTGTGCTGTGGTATTCGTAGTAGGCTTTTTTACCAAAAAGGGAACAGAACCAACAGATAAATTAGCAATTGATATGTTCTTAGTTGCCGTGTCACTTGCAGTTGCAGCTATTCCAGAAGGACTGCCGGCCATTGTTACTATTATTTTGGCATTAGGCACGCAGGTAATGGCGAAACATAATTCTATTGTGCGCAAGTTACCTGCAGTTGAAACCTTGGGCGCAACAGACATCATTTGTTCCGACAAAACTGGTACCTTAACCCAAAATAAAATGACAGTTGAGCAGATTTATTATGATAATCAAGCACATAAATCTTCCAGCAGTATTAGTCATGATAATCATGCTTTAATGGCGATGGTTTTAGCTAATGATTCTAAACTTGATGAAAGTAATCAGTTGCTGGGTGATCCTACCGAAACTGCCCTAATTCAATACGCTCTTGATCAAAAGATCGATGTGCATAACCTACTTGCAAGTCATAAAAGACTGCAGGAAGTACCGTTTGATTCTGGCCGTAAACTGATGAGCACCGTCAATGAAGACAATGGAAATTACTTTGTAGCAGTTAAAGGAGCACCGGATCAGCTGCTGAAACTAGTAACGCAGATTGAACTAGATGGCAAAGTTAGTGCAATTAGTGAAAAGCAAAAAGACGAAATTATGCTTGCTAATCAAAATATGGCTAAAAATGCGCTGCGAGTTCTGGGGCTAGCATATAAACCTATTGCAAAGCTATACGATGATCCTTCAACTGACAATGTTGAACAAGGTTTAATTTTTGCAGGTTTAGTGGGGATGATCGATCCGGAACGGCCAGAAGCCAAAAAGGCCATTGTTGAAGCCCATAATGCCGGAATTAGGACCGTTATGATTACAGGTGACTTTCAGGTAACTGCACAGGCGATTGCGGAAAGATTAGGGATTTTAAAACCGGGCGAAGATGAACGAGTTGTTACCGGTGCACAACTGGATGAATTTAGTGATGAATATCTGGAAAAGCACGTAACAGATTTTAACGTTTATGCCAGAGTTTCACCCGAACATAAAGTCCGTATTGTCAAGGCTTGGCAGGCACAAGGCAAAATTGTGGCTATGACAGGCGATGGCGTTAATGACGCTCCTAGTTTGAAGCAGGCTGATATTGGGATAGGTATGGGGATTACCGGTACCGAAGTTTCAAAAGGGGCCAGTGATATGGTTTTGGCAGATGATAACTTTGCTACGATCGTTGAAGCCGTTAAACAAGGACGTAAAGTCTTTAGCAATATCCAAAAGGCCATCCTTTACCTGATGAGTTGTAACGTTGGTGAAGTTCTAACTGTGTTCATGATGACCATGCTGGGCTGGGATATCTTAGCTCCTGTTCAGTTATTGTGGATTAACTTAGTTACGGACACGCTGCCAGCTATTGCTCTAGGTCTTGAACCAGTTGAAAAGGGTATCATGAAGCGGACACCACGGGGTAAAAAATCAAACTTCTTCAGTGGTGGAGTCGCAAGCTCGATTGTTTACCAGGGAATTTTAGAAGGTGCTATTGTTTTAACTACTTATCAGTTAGGATTAAATTTTGGCCCTCATATGAATGAAGCTAACTTACAACATGGTGATGCATTAACTATGGCCTTTCTTACGCTAGGCTTAATTCAACTGTTTCATGCTTTCAATTCTAAGTATATTCACCAGTCTATCTTTTCAAGAAGAACATTTGCCAATAAATGGTTTAACTGGGCAATATTAATTTCTGCCGTGGTAATGGCGGCAGTAGAATTGCCGTTTATGACAAAATTCTTTGATGTCACAGAATTGAATTCCACACAATGGTTGATAGTTTTAGGTTCTGGAATCTGTATGATCGTGATAGTTGAAATTGTCAAAGCATTTCAACGTTTAGCAGGCAAAAAGTAAAAAGCTAACTATAATAAAAAAGCTCCGTAATCTTAATTTAGATTGCGGAACTTTTTTAGTTTATTTTGAAACAAGATTAGCTATTTTTGGTAAATATTCAGCATCAATTTGATCAAATCTGTTGAAACTATTGCTGTCAAGGTCAAGAACTGCAAGTAAGCTGTTATTTTTGATAAGCGGAACGACAATTTCAGAATTTGTAGCAGCATCACACGCAATATGACCGGAAAATTCGTGAACATTGGGCACAATTTGAATTTGCTGAGTTTTGGCAGCTACACCGCAAACTCCCTTTCCGATTGGAATATGCATGCAAGCAATAGGTCCCTGAAATGGTCCTAAAATTAATTCTTTATCTTTAAAACGATAGAAACCTGCATAACTAACATCAGGTAAGCTATTGTAAAGCAGCGAACTGATGTTACTCATATTGGCAATTAAATCATGCTCATTTTGGAGCAAATTATCAGCCTGTTTCAAAATTAACTTGTAATCTTTTATTTTATCCATAAGTATTCTCCTAATGAAAGTGTAAGCTAGTTTAGCTCTTTTTAAAAGTGCCAATCTGTAATTCAAAATAAATTTCTCACAGATATTTTTAATGATAATTGCTTTTTTTGACAAAAAAATATTAGTATTGAACATACAATATAGCCATCATTATTTATTGTTTGCTTATATGGCAGGCACTAACAGACTTTTAGTTTGACGTGAATCAAACAGAGCTTTGTCTAAATTTTTATTAAAAAAACTGTATCACTTTTAAAATTCTTAACCGTTATAGTAAAATAGAAACTACAACTTATTATTTCATGCATTGATTATGAAAGGGGCGATGACAATGTCGATGATAGAGTTCCATAACGTGCAAAAATTTTATGGCCATTTTCATGCACTGCACGACATTAATTTACAGATTGATCAAGGTGAAACGGTGGTTCTGATCGGGCCATCCGGTTCTGGTAAAAGTACACTTGTACGGACCGTTAATGGACTTGAATCAATCCAGAAGGGTAAGTTGGTAGTTAACGGTCACGATCTTTCTGACCCAAAGACTAATCTCAATATTTTACGTAGTGATGTTGGGATGGTTTTCCAGCACTTTAATTTGTACAAGAATAAAGACGTATTGGAAAATATTATGCTGGCACCTAGAATAGTAAGTCATATTCCTGAAGAGGAAAATAAAAAACAGGCGTTAGACTTGCTCGATATGGTTGGGTTACGCAAATGGGCACATAATATGCCTTCACAGATTTCTGGTGGTCAAAAGCAGCGTGTTGCAATAGCACGAACTCTGGCAATGAAGCCAAAGCTTATCTTATATGATGAACCAACTTCTGCTCTTGATCCGGAAATGATTGATGATGTTTTACAAGTTATGAAGAAAGTTACCAACGAAAGTGGTATGACTTCATTAATCGTTACTCACGAAATGGGCTTTGCCAAAGAGGTGGCTAATAGAGTTATCTTCATGGATCAGGGTCGGATTGTTGAGGATGATGATAGCGAGAGCTTCTTTAAACAGCCAAAGACGGAGCGGGCACAACAATTTTTGAGTAAAATTATTTCTCACTAAGGAGGCCAATTATGAAAAAGAAATTTTGGCTACTTCCTTTATTGGCATGTATTTTAATGTTAACCGGCTGTGGTAAAAGCGTTAATGATCAATCCGTTTTAAAAAATGCTAAGCAATCTAATACGATTGTTTGGGGTGTTAAAGGTGACGTTAAGCTTTTCGGCTTAATCGATGTTCGTGATGGCCAGCAAAAAGGTTTTGACGTTGATATGGCTAAACATATTACGAAGCATATTTTAGGTCCTCAGGGTAAGGCAGAATTTGTCACTACAACCTCTCAATCCAGAATTCCACTTTTGAAGAATGGTAACGTGGATGCGGTAATTGCTACGATGTCGATTACGCCAGAGCGTAAAAAGATTATTTCTTTTTCAAAGTCATACTTTGATGCTGGTCAATCGCTTTTAGTTCCTAAGGATTCTTCAATTAAAAGTACAAAAGATCTAAATGGTAAGACGGTTATTGGTGTTGTGGGTGCCAACTCGGTTGCAAACATAAAAAAGGTAGCTCCCAAAGCTAAAGTGATCGAATTGCAGGATTATGCTCAGGCAATGAATGCATTGAAGTCACATCAGGGAGATGCTCTTACTACTGATAACGGAATTTTATTTGGTTTGGCAGTGCAGAACCCGGGCTACGAAGTTCGTGGTGGCACTTTTACTGTTGAACCTTACGGTGTTGCGGTTAATAAGGGACAAACCTCATTTACTGAAGCTGTAGACAAGGCAGTACTTGAAATGCAGCGTAACGGTGAATATAATCGCTTAATTAAAAAGTGGTTTGGCGACGTTCCAGGATTTAAGTATAAGGAGCTGTATCGCCGATGATTAATATTTTTTCAAAATTCAGCAGCCAGCTATTTGTAGGCTTAGGCTGGACAGTATTATCTAGTGTAATTGCTCTATTTTTCAGTTTAATAATTGGAACAATTTTTGCAATTATGGAAGTTCTTCCAAGTAAAGTAATGCGTGTAATTGGCCATGCATATGTAGAAATTATGCGTAACATTCCTTTGCTTGTAATCACTATGTTTTTCTATTTAGTAATTCCGATGTATGTTGTCAAAATCAATGGCTTTACTGCAGGAACTATTGGCTTAACACTCTATACTTCTGCCTTTATTGCGGAGACAATTCGTTCAGGTATTCAATCGGTCTCTAACGGGCAAATGGAGGGAGCCAGATCAACCGGTATGACCTATTGGCAGGCAATGCGTTACATTATTTTGCCTCAGGCATTTAAAATAGTAATTCCGCCTTTAGGTAATCAATTCGTTAACTTAGTTAAAAACTCTTCAGTTTTAGCCTTTGTTGCAGGGTTTGATTTGATGTACCAGGCAAACTCAATTGCGTCTACTACTTTTGACACCATTAACAGTTATTTAGTTGTAGGTGTTTTATACCTGATCGTTACTTTGCCAATTAGCTACTACATGCGACACTTAGAAAAGAAATTAGGTTAGAAGGAGGTATTAGAAAATGCAAAATTGGATTAATGCCTTTTCATGGCTTAATGTGCGCTTTTTGTTAATGGGCCTCTGGGTAACTATTTATATTTCAGTAATTTCAGTTATCTTAAGTTTCATTTTTGGCTCAATTTTAGGCATAATCAGGTATTCTAAAATAAAGTATGTTTCACAGATTGTTGGTTTTGTAATTGATATTATTCGTAATATTCCGTTACTTCTAATTATCTTCTTTACTTACTTTGGACTACCTAACTTTGGCTTAAGACCAGAAACAATTCCAGCAGCGATAATCGCCATGACTGTTTTCGAATCGAGTATGATTGCTGAAATTGTACGTTCAGGTATTCAGTCTGTTTCTGTTGGTCAAATGGAAGGGGCACGGTCTACAGGGATGTCATTTGTACAAGCACTATGGCATGTTGTTTTGCCACAAGCTTATAAAAATATGGTTCCTGCAATTATTAGTCAGTTTGTTTCCCTCATTAAGGATACATCTCTAGCAACGATTATTGTTGTTCCTGAAATGATGCAACATGCACAAGTTATTTACGGACAAGATGCAAACTATATCTTACCAATGTTTGCTGCACTTGCGGTTTTATATTTTGCTGTTTGTTTTACATTATCAATTATTGGTAATGTGATTGGTAAGCACTTGTCTTAAAGGAAGATCGTTTTATTATCTAAAGCATTTCACTAATTGTGAGGTGCTTTTTTTAGTATTTAAGAAGCTGCTAGAAATATTTATTATTAGATAATCATATATGTTAAAATACTATAAAGATAAAAACTAAATTTAAAAGGGAGAACTTATGCCTCGTCCTAAAACCAAACAAGAATTAATAGATGCAAGTAATGCATCTTACCAAAAGATTGTTGCTTTGATTTCTAAGTTGCCGGAAGATGCTCGCACAGGTAGCTTCAACTTTGATACTAGTAAATTAAAAGAAGCCCATTGGAAAAGAGATCGCAATGTTCGTGACGTGTTGATCCATTTATATGAATGGCAGAGATTATTACTGGAATGGGTTAAAAACAATCAGGCCGGTCATGCACAAGAATTTTTACCAGAAGGGTACAATTGGCGCAATTATGGTGAAATGAATCAGCAATTTTGGGAAAAGCACCAATCTACTCCGCTAGATGAAGCTGAAAAATTATTGGCAGAAAGTCATAAGCAAACAATGGCATTGCTTGATACTTTTACTGACGATCAACTTTTTCAAAAGAATGTATTTCCCTGGACCGGAACAAACGCTTTAGGTACGTACTTTATTGCAAATACTTCCAGTCATTATGAGTGGGCGCTGAAAAAGTTGCGTAAATATCAAAGATCATTGAAATAAATGTAACTAAAAGCATAAAGATTAGCATTGCTCTGAAAGTACTGACCATTTTTTTAATGTTCATTGTTTTACCCTTACTTTTATTATTTGCAGCAGTAGAAATTAATTTTTGCTTTAATGTTTTACAAAATAAAAAATGATAGCTGGAACTACGTTCAACGGCTATCATTTTTTTGTTAGTCAATAATTATTTTTACTTTGTTACTAATAATAAAACTAGGAAAGCTAATGTATCGAACAAGAAATGGACTAAGAAGCTTACCCAAATATTGTGGGTTTTGATAAAAGCCCAGTTTAAAACCAGACGTGTAAATGCTAATCCTAAAATAACATAGCCCAAATTGTAATCATAAGTTGACAAATGAAGTAAAGCAAATATTAAAGCTGAAGCAATATTGCCCCAGAAAAGCGGGTGTGGCATGTGCATAGAATCAGCTAATTGGGTCACAGCTAACAGTGGCATAATTGCTAAAAACTCTTCACCTAATATTTGAATCGCACTGCTGAAGCGCTGATAAATGAAAATGAGCCAAACGTGGGGTGTACTCATAGTTAATCCTGCGGCTGCATTTCCGGAAACAGCACCAAACAACTTCTGAGAAATCGCTCCTGAAACAACGGATACGAAATAAGCTAAAATGAAAAAGACTAGAACCCAAAGCCATTCTTTGGCACGAGGAGTATGAAATAATTGCTGCCATTTACTCCCAGTAGCAATTTGCACTCCGATTATTTGAATTATCAGAAAGACAGTTACTACTAAGATTTGAAAGCCTGCTGCTATTAAAGTGGGATGATTTTCGTCAAAAATTAGAGAATCCGGGATTTGCACACCTGGCATAATCAAACAGCAGTATGCTATTAAATTTGAGAGCAATATTATCAGCCATTTTTTACCAGATAATTTATATGAACTATTTAAATTGTTAACCATGTTTATTCTTCCTTTTGTTTTTGATTTTATATTGTTATTTTGCAAAAGACAATTTGCTGGCTTGTGAAAGCATCACAAAGTAAATTTAATTTTTAGCTAAATTGCCTTGCGTTAAAATTCAAAAATAACCTATAAATTAATAAACTTTCTGGCTAAGTGCTACAATTATCTTTGGAAGCTAACAGTATTTTAATTTGTTTTATATTAAATTTAAAACCAGCAGTCATCAACTTTATATCTCAAAATATATTTATTTAACTAATTAAGAAGGTTCATTATATGAAAAAAGTTACAATTAATAGTCAAGTATTACCAGCGCTGGGAATAGGTACTTGGGAAATAGGAGATGATCCTAAACTTCGAGATGAAGAAATAGCAGCAATTAGAGCCGGTCTTGATGCAGGCTTAAGTGTGATTGACACCGCTGAAATGTACGGAAATGGTCGCTCTGAAGAGTTGGTGGGGGAAGCCATTAAACCATATCAACGCGCAAAAATCTTCTTGATTTCTAAAGTTTTACCGCAAAATGCGTCTAGATCAAAAATGCGGCAAAGTTTGCAAAACAGTTTGCAAAGGCTCCAAACTGATTATCTGGATTTATATCTATATCATTGGCGGGGAATGGTACCTTTATCTGAGACCGTTTCTGAATTGCAAGCTTTACAAAATGAGGGACTAATTCGCTCTTGGGGCGTATCGAACTTTGATATAGACGATATGGAAGAATTATGGCAACTGCCGGAAGGCCAAAATTGTGTAGTTAATGAGGACTTATATAATTTAGAAACCAGGGGAATTGAATATAGTCTTTTACCTTGGCAAAGAGAGCATCACATTCCACTAATTGCTTATAGTCCTTTAGGACGTGGACCAAAAATGGGCAGCACAATGATGAAAAACGAGGCTGTTTTACAAGTTGCTGAGGAACACAAGGCAAGTACTTATCAAATTTTACTTGCCTGGGTCATGCAACAGCCCGATGTTTTGGCAATACCAAAGAGCAGTAGCTCAAAGCATTTATTATCCAACCTGAAAGCGTTAGATATTGAGTTAACCCCAGAAGACTTGCAAATTTTAGAAAAGGCATATCCTAAGCCTGAACACAAAGAGCCCCTGGCAATTTATTAAAACGAGTTTTAATTGTCCTTATAAGCAATAATCATTAAAAAACTAAAAAATAAAGTAAAAAAGCTTGAGTTATCTCAGGCTTTTTCTGTACCCTTATACTAGGTAATAAATTGGGAAGTTAAATAATGAAAAGTTTTTTATTTCGTTTATATTTGTTGGCAATGAAAATAATTGCTCGTTTTACACCAATACAAAGTAATAAAGTGGTTGTTCTTAATGGTGCAGGTCGTTCTGGCTCCAATGGCTATC
The DNA here is from genome assembly GCF_026185255.2 of Lactobacillus sp. IBH004. NCBI lineage: Bacteria > Bacillati > Bacillota > Bacilli > Lactobacillales > Lactobacillaceae > Lactobacillus > Lactobacillus sp. IBH004. The sequence goes on from NZ_CP110217.2 coordinate 589,102, forward strand.
TGTTTGGTAAATATTTACAAAAAAGCCATCCCGAATATGAGGTTACTATTGTAGAACCTTGGCCATCGTCACATTTGCCACTTAAAACTTGGCGAAAAATTGGGGCAGCGAAATTTGTGTTCACCACACATCAGCCGTTCAAAGTTCATGCCAGGCAGGTTAATATCCAATTTTGGCATGGTATACCACTTAAACGCATGGGCTTCATGGCTAATAATACTAGTTCCAAGGTTGACCAGCGCAATGCTAAGTTGTGGCAAAAGAATGCTGATATAGTTTGCTCAAGCAGCGATTTATATGAAAGCTTAATGAGTGCCTGCTGCGGAATTGAATCTAATAAGTATCACAAAGCGGGTTTTCCTCGTATTGATGCTTTGAAAAACCCAGTTATTAGTAAAAAACAGCTACTTGGTGATTTATTTAAAACCGAGGATGATGAGGCGCAAATTGGTATTTATATGCCAACATTTCGTTATGAAATGGAAGACAGTCAAATTATGAAGCAGGTTCAACAGGGTAATTTTTTAACGCTGTCTGACTTTAACACTGAGCAGTTAAATGATTCGTTAAAAAAGAATCACCAATATTTAGTAGTGAAGCTGCATCCTTATGAAATGAAACTTTTTAAGCATTTGCAGAGTGATTATTCTAATATTGCCTTTCTTAATAATGATTATTTATATCAGCAAGATATTGACCTTTATGAGCTTTTGGGTAATACTGCTTTTCTGATTACAGATTTTTCCTCAATTTATTTTGATTATTTAAATATTGATAAGCCGATAATATTTATAACCAATTATTTACGGCAATACGAAGAAAAGCGTGGCCTTTTAATGGGACCTTATGAAGAAATTGTACCTGGAATATGTGTAAAGACACAGCAAGAACTCTTGCAAGCGCTTACAAGGCCCGATCGCTACGGGGCGAAACGTCGTTACTGGTTAGAATTAACAAATCAGGTTCAAGACCAATCAAGTTGCGCAAATGTAGTTCAGTTGTTAAAGAGTATTTAGAGGGTAAGTTGTGAAAAGAACTTTTTTAAACATTCTGTATAATGCGGTTTACCAAATTTTTCTGGTATTAGTACCGTTAATAACAGTTCCCTATCTTTCAAGAATTTTAGGTCCCAAAACATATGGGATATACAGCAACGTCAATAATATTGTTCAGTTTTTAATGATTTTCTGTACTCTTTCAGTGTCCTATATTGGGATGAGGACAATTTCTCAGATTAGAGCCTTTGGCAGCGAGCAGGATTTAACCAAGGCCTTTTGGGGCTTATGGTATTTTCAGGCCATAGCTGGATTCGTCACAATAGTGATAGTAATTGCTGTTACCAGCTTTTTTAAGATTAAGTACGGTCAATATTTACTATTAATGGTGCCATATCTTATTTCCGCTCAAGTTGATATTTCGTGGTTTTTTCAGGGATTAGCTGATTTTGGTCGTGTTGTGTTAAAAAATACTGCGGTTAAGCTGGTTTCTGTCATTCTGATCTTATTATGGGTAAAAAATCCAGGCGATCTCTGGAAGTACATGTTGATCATGTCAGTTTCAACAATGCTGGGTTCATTTGTTTTTTGGTTTGACATTCACCGCTATGTTGGTGGACCGGTCAGACATTTCTATCAATACCGCGCAACTGTTAAAGCAATCATTACCCTTTTAATACCGCAAATTGCTACCCAAATTTATACTTCTCTCGATAAACCTATCTTGGGTCTCTTTCAAAATTCGACGCAGGTTGCCTTTTATGACAATTCCCAAAGAATTTCTAACATGGTTTTGGGGATCGTCACTAGTATATCCTTGGTAATCATGCCTAAAATGGCTGGTGAGGGGAAAAAAGAACAACGGATAGTTTTAAAAAAGTCCCTTGAAGCGACAGTGATGCTGGGAACTTTGTTTGCAGTTATTATTATGGCTAATACCAAGGAATTTGTACCCTTCTTTTTCGGTCATAAATTCATTCCTATGACGCCATTGATGTTTTTCTTTACTCTCACTATCATTATGATTCCAACTGGCGGAGTATTCGCTAATCAATTTGCGCTTGCCAATCATCGAGATCGCGATTATGCCATTCCAGTCATAGTTGGTGCTTTCTTGGAAGTAATATTAAGCTATTTTCTGGATCAACTGTATGGTGCAACAGGTGCTATGATAGCAATTTTAATAACCGAGTTTATAGTTTTACTTTTGCGTTTGTGGATTGTGCGGGATGGTTATGATTTTAAATACTCTTTTCGTGAAATTCCTAAGTATTTTATAATTGCCGTTATTGTTTTGGCAGTGGGTCTTCTTTTACCCCAAATGTTTGCTTCGGCATTTCTTAATATGCTCTGCAAATCGATCATTATGTTTGTTTTATATATCGCGTTAATGTTTTTATTAAAACTCGATTTTAACCAAGACATAATTTTATTATTGAAAAAATTTTTTACCAGAGGTTAATAAATGATTCCCAAAATAATTCATTATGTGTGGGTAGGGGGTAACCCTAAACCACAAAATATTCAGCGTTGCATGAAGACCTGGTCAAAACACTTGCAGGATTATCAAATTATTGAATGGAACGAACACAATTTTGATATTCACGAAAATAAATATGTAGAACAAGCATATCAAGCTAAAAAATGGGCCTTTGTTTCAGATTACATTCGAGCTAAAGCAGTCTATGAAATGGGCGGTATCTATCTGGATACGGATGTTTTGGTTTTGGATAATTTACACGATTTGTTAAATAATAAAGCTTTTGTCGGCTTTGAAAATAAGGAAAATCCTTTTACAGCAGTATTTGGAGCGGAAAAAGGTCACCCACTGATTAAAGACATGCTTTCTTATTATGATGACCGTAATTTTACGTTTGACAAACAAGACCAATTAGCAGGAGTTAATACTGTTTCCGTATCTGACATTTTAAAAAATAAATATGGTGCTCAGCCTAATAACAAGGAGCAGCAATTGCAGACCGGTATACACGTTTATCCGGATGGCGTACTTTGTAATCCTTCTGCGCAGTCAAAGACCATCCATGTTTTTACCGGAACATGGATGGAAGGAGCTAAGCCACTGAAAAGAAAAATAGTGACAGCTCTGAAAGTCAGGATCAAAACGAAAAAAGAGGCAGCACTATATGCCAAAGTTTTCAGATAATCTGACTGAAGAAGAATTACAGAACCTGGTGCAAGAAATTTCTCTTAAATATTTTGGCAGACAGTTTAAGCACCAAGTAAAAATTAATAAGCGCATGACAACAACTGGTGGTCGGTATCATTTAGATGATCACCACATTGAAATTAATGCGCATTTTTTAGTGCCGCAATATTATCAAGAATTGATTGGCATAATTAAGCACGAATTGACGCATTACCACTTACATTTAAATCACAGAGGATATCGTCATCAAGACCATGATTTTAAAGTTTTACTTAATAAAGTTGGTGGTTCAAGGTATGCACCGGATATTGGTCTCAGACGCAAAAGCAAAGCAAAATACTTATACGTTTGCACAGTTTGCGGACAAAAATATTGGCGAGTTCGCTGGCTAGATTTACGACGATATGCGTGTGGTCATTGTAAAGGTAAATTGAAGCTGGTTAACCACAGATGAATTAAAAACAATTTTTCAGTTTTTTTGTTTGACAAAATGTTAGGTACCAAACTATAATTATCTTATAAAATATATTAGGTACCTAACTTTTTATTATTTTATTAAAGGAGCTTAATATGAGTCAAGCAAGTGATCAATTAATGAAACAACTTCATTTTATTATGCGTGCCAGTCGCTACTACATGTTTCAGAATAAAGAGCCGATATCTGGTCAAAAACGAGTTTTAGCAATCTTAAAGTTGGAAGACGGCCTAACCCAAAATTATTTAGCTGAAATTTTGGCTTTGAAACCCGGGTCTTTAGCAGAATTATTGAAAAAAATGGAGTTAAAAGGCGATATTCGACGTAAAGTTGATGAGCAGGATAAACGGGTTAAACGAGTTTACCTTACAGAAAATGGCAAAGAAAAGGCCGCAAAGTTAGCCGAACAAAAGGCCAAGCAAGATACTGCACCGTTTTTTGCTGGTTTGACTGCGGAAGAGCAAGACCAATTCGGTCAGTATTTAGCAAAAATTGCTGCGGGCTGGGATGATGATTTTAAGGATAAAGCCAGTTCTTTTGTTGATCCGGCCTATCGAATGGAAAGAATTAAAAAATGGCGTGAATATGCTGCTGAGCATCATTTTTCAAGATCAGATATGCGCGCTATGTGTCATCATATGCATGAACGGCATCACTACCATCATGACTGCCCTCGCGAAGATTTTAACAGAAATTATTGCAATTATGATAAGATGCACGGTTATGACCGCGACTTTTGGCGAAAATTTTGGCATAATGAAGATGAAGATTTATAATTAGCAACATGATTAAAGTTTTTCAATTATTGAAAAACTTTTTTATTTAGTCTAAATAAGGAAAGCCGGTATCTTTTATGGCATTTGGGTCACGTAAAGATGGAAAGCAAAATGTTAAAATTAGTGACTTTTTAGACCTGCTAAAAAGTTTAAATGTGAAAAAGTCTTTGTTCATAATTGGTTTACTACTTAGTCTTGTCACAAGTGCAGCCAATTTAGCATTACCTTTATTAACCAGGCAGCTGGTGGACACTAGTAAATGGGATAACTTTAATTATTCAAGTTTAATTATTATCATTGTAGTTTTTGTGTTGCAGCTAGTTTTAGGAACTTTGGGCGGATATGTACTGCGCTATTTTGGTGAAAGCGTAGTCAAGACCCTGCGTGAACGCTTATGGGCTCACCTGTTAAAATTACCTGTTACTTATTTTGATGCTAATAAAGTGGGTGAAAGCAGCTCGCGACTAGTCAATGATACTGGAATAATAAAAGATTTACTGGCTTCACAGTTTCCTAATTTTATTACCGGCGCAATCCAATTATTTTTCTCATTAATCATTTTATTTGTGATGGATTGGGAAATGGCCACCTTAATGTTTGTCGTAGTTCCTATTGTGGTAGTAATTTTATTACCGGTTGGTCGCATAATGGTGAGACTAGGTCGGAAACTACAAGCGGAAACAGCCAAATTTAATGGTGAGGTCAGTGAAAAACTATCTGAGGTCCGCTTAATTAAATCCAGTAACGGCGAAAAACATGAGCAGGAAGCTGGTAATCACCGAATCAATAAAATTTTCACCATTGGAGTTTTAGACGCACGCGTCGAAGCTGTTTTACAGCCAATCATTATGACCTTGATGATGGCTGCTTTTGCCGGCATTTTGGCTTTTGGCATTATTCGCGTTGGTCAAGGTTCTTTAACAAGTGGTTCATTAGTGGCCTTTTTACTGTACTTATTTAATGTTATTGGCCCTGTTGCCAATTTTGCCACCTTTTTCTCCCAGATTCAAAAAGCCTTAGGCTCAACTGAACGTATCCAAGAAATTTTACGAATAGAGCCCGAAAAGAATTTGGGTCAACAGACCTGCGATTTAACTAATAAAACTTTAACTGCACAAAATCTGAATTTCAGCTATGTGAAAAATGAACCAGTTTTACAGTCAATTTCATTTGTTTCACGACCCAATTCTGTGATTGCTTTTGCTGGTCCCAGCGGTGGCGGGAAGTCAACTATTTTTGCATTACTAGAGCGGTTTTACCAACCGGATAGTGGCAAAATTACTATTGGGAAGCAGGATATCCAAGATATTGACCTGGCAAATTGGCGCTGCCAAATAGGCTATGTTTCTCAAAATAGTGCTATTTTTTCTGGTACAATTCGGGAAAACCTGGTTTATGGTTTAACTAAAAAGATGACCGATGAAGATCTTTGGCATGGACTTTCTTTGGCTTATGCGGACCAATTTGTCCGTGAATTTCCTGATCAGATGGAGACTGAAATAGGTGAGCGCGGAATTAAGCTCTCTGGTGGTCAAAAGCAACGCTTAGCTATTGCCCGAGCTTTTTTACGTGATCCCAAGATTTTAATGCTGGATGAAGCTACTGCGAGTCTCGATTCAGAATCAGAGGGAAAAGTGCAACAAGCACTCGATAAACTGATGGTTAACAGAACTACTTTGGTAATTGCGCACCGACTGGCGACGATTGTTAATGCCGATCAAATATATTTTATAGAACACGGTAAGGTTACAGGCCATGGAACCCACCACGAATTGATGCAAAAGCATAGTTTATACGCTAAGTATGTCACCGAGCAGATGGTAAATTAACCGCTTTTAAATAAAAATGATTAAGAAAACTCTTGTGCTAAATTCAATTTTGGGTTATAGTATTGAATGTGTTGCGGGCATGGCGGAATGGCAGACGCGCAAGACTAAGGATCTTGTGATCGCTTTTAGATCGTGGAAGTTCGAGTCTTCTTGCCCGCATTTGCTTTAATGGAGCTTTGGCTCCATTTTTTTGTGCTTAATTTATTTTTGAGCAGATTTATTTTGCAACCAACTAACTTTATTTTAAAAATTAATTATGTTGCATAGTTTTATAATTAAGAGAGGTTATACTTAAGAAGAGATTTTTTAAAGCAAGGGAAAACAAATGGCGAGAAAACGAAGAAGCAAGAAGTTATCTAATACAGCAATCATTATGCGCACTTTTATTATTTTATTTTTGTTAATAATTGCTTTTGTGGCTTTTCGTTATTATCGTAGGCAGGCAATTCAGTCTGAACAGATTAGACAAGAGCAGCTTGCGCGTGAAGAGGCAAGGCAAAAGATTATCAGACAGCATAAGGCCTTTATCCGCGAAATTGGCCCGATAGCTAAAGAAGTGGATAAATCTTTTGATCTTTTACCTAGTATCACAATTGCTCAAGCCTGTCTCGAAAGTGATTATGGTAAAAGCGATCTTTCCCAAAAATACAATAACCTCTTTGGCGTCAAAGGCAATAACCCTAATACTTCTGCTGTCTTAAAAACCAAAGAATTTGAAAAAGGTAAATGGATTGAAATTAAAGCTCGTTTTCAAATTTATGACTCTTATGAAGCTTCAATCAGGGCACATGCGCGCTTGTTCCAAAAAGGGACAACTTGGGATGCCAAGCAGTACCGGCACGTTCTGGCAGCCAAAAATTATGAGGCTCAGGCTCATGCTTTAGTCAAAGACGGCTATGCCACCGACCCTGATTATGCGGACAAACTGATTAAATTAATTGAAGAATACAATCTTGACCGTTTTGATAAATAGAATGCACAGGGTAACAAATAAGGCTACGATTTTTGGTACAATAGAAGAGTTATAAAATTTGGGGTGAGAGGATTCAGAATGAGCGTAGAATCAATTTTAAAGGGTTTAAATCCACAGCAAAAAAAAGCAGTACAGATTACAGAAGGGCCTTTGTTAGTCGTTGCTGGAGCGGGTTCTGGGAAAACGTCCGTGCTAACGCGGCGAATTGCTTATCTAGTTGCTGAAAAAGGGATCGCGCCTTGGAATATTTTGGCTATTACTTTTACCAATAAAGCTGCTACTGAAATGAAAGAGCGTGAATATAAGTTATTGGGACAGCAGGCTGACGGTATCTGGATGTCGACTTTTCATGCTCTTTGTGTCCGCATATTAAGACGGGATGCTGAAAAAATTGGTTATAGCAGTAATTTTTCGATTGCTGATTCAGCTGAACAGCTCACTTTAATTAAACATATTCAAAAAGAGCAAAATATTAATCCCAAAATGTATGAACCACGGAGGATTTTGTCTGCCATTTCCAATGGCAAAAATGATTTACTTACTCCAAATGCATTTTCAGCCAGCGCTGCCTCACCTTTTGAAAAAATAACTGCTCAAGTGTATCAGGAGTATCAAAAACGCCTAAAGAATGATCAAATTATGGACTTTGATGATTTGATTATGCAAACTCTGGTTTTATTCAAAAAGGCTCCGACAGTTTTACATTATTATCAAAATAAATTTCGTTATTTACTGGTAGATGAATACCAGGATACCAACCAGGCACAATACGAACTGTGTCATGCTTTAGCTGCACAATATAAAAATATCTGTGTTGTCGGTGATGCTGATCAGTCAATCTATGGCTGGCGCGGTGCCAACATGGAAAACATTATGAATTTTGAGCAGGACTATCATGATGATGGCGTGCAAACTGTCAAACTGGAGCAAAATTACCGTTCAACTGGTCATATTTTAGCAGCTGCTAATGCCGTAATTAAGAATAATCGTAACCGCAAAGCCAAAAAGCTGTGGACGGACCAAGGTGAAGGTGCAAAAGTAACTTATTATCGCGCCCAAAGTGGCGACGATGAAGCGCACTTTCTTATTGCCAAAATTCAAGAAGAGGTAAAAGAGAAAAAGCGCTCTTACCACGATTTTGCGGTATTATACCGCACTAATGCGCAATCCAGAACAGTTGAGGAGTCCTTTGTTAAGTCAAATGTTCCTTACCAAATTGTTGGTGGGCATAAATTCTATGATAGAAAAGAAATCATGGATATTATGGCTTATTTAAAGTTAGTAGCTAATCCCAGTGATTCCATGAGTTTCAACCGGATTATTAACACCCCTAAGCGCGGTATTGGACCAGTTAGTGTGCGGCGTTTTATGGACTTTGCCCGTGATAACGGTTTATCAATTTTAGGAGCCTTTGATCACATTAGTATGTCGGGCGTTACTGCTCGGGCAGGCGCCAGACTGAGTGATTTTGGCGCTAAATTACGCGATGCGATTAACTTTGCTAAAGATCATACAGTTACTGGTCTGACTGAAAAAATACTGCAAGATTTTGGCTATACTGCTGCCCTGAAAGCTGAACATACAATTGAAGCAGAGACTAGATTAGAAAACCTGGATGAATTTTTGTCTGTTACTAAGCGTTTTGACGATGAATATGAAGAAAACGATGACGCTGAAAATGCATTGAGTGACTTTTTGTCCGAGGTTTCTCTTTTAAGTGACCAAGATGATTTGGCCAATAATGATGATCAAGTTGCGTTAATGACATTACACGCCGCAAAGGGGCTGGAATTTCCAGTAGTCTTTTTAGTGGGAATGGAAGATGGACTTTTTCCTTTGTCACGCGCTTTGATGGAAGATGATCAGCTGGAAGAAGAGCGCAGATTGGCTTATGTGGGTATTACCCGAGCTAAGCGCGAACTGTTTTTAACCAATGCCTACTCACGTATGATGTATGGCAGAATGCAAAATAATCCTCCTTCCAGATTTTTGGCAGAAATTGATCAAGACGATCTGAATATTGAAAACTCCGTCCCAATTACCTTGACTAGTGCTAACTTTCAAGCTGAAACTGCACCTTTTGCTAACAGTGATGAACGGGCACGTGCACAAGTTTATACTCCCAAAGTTAAACCGGCTGGTGCAGTGGGAGCAGAGAAAAAGGCTGGAATGTCGGCGACCAGGTAGAGCATAAGTCCTGGGGCAGAGGCGTTGTAACTAAAGTTAACGGCAAAGGCGAAGACATGGAACTTGATATTGCTTTTAGTGGTAAGGGAATCAAGCGGCTTCTAGCAGCATTTGCACCAATTAAAAAGGTATAATAAAAGCAGAAATAAAAAAATAGTTTTAAATCAGGAGGAAGAAAATGGCAGATTTAACTCTTGATGAGGCCAGAAAAGAAGTCGCAGCTCTAAGAGATAAACTAGACGAATGGGCAAATGCCTACTATACAAAAGACACACCTGAAGTTGAAGATAATGTGTACGATAAAAACTATAATCGTTTAGTTGAACTTGAGCAGGAATTTCCACAACTGGTGTCACAAGATTCCATTACTCAAAAAGTAGGGGGACAGATTGACAATCAGTTTACTAAGGTTTCTCATGAAATTCCGATGTTATCAATGGGAGATGTTTTTTCTAAAGAAGAACTGCAGGAATTTGATGACAGAGTGCAAAAACAAATAGGTCACGAAGTTGCTTATAATGTCGAATTAAAGATAGATGGTCTGTCTATTGCCTTAGAGTATACTGACGGTAAATTAACCAGGGCTTCTACCAGGGGAAATGGTCAAGTAGGTGAAGACGTTACTCCTAATGCGCGCTATATTTCTGATATACCGCAAACCTTGCCCGCAAAATTGACCATGGAAGTCCGGGGTGAATGTTACATGGGTAAAGAACCATTTGCTAAACTCAATGCGGAACGTGATGAAAACGGCGAAACAACTTTTGCCAATCCACGTAACGCTGCAGCCGGCTCTTTACGGCAATTAGATGCAAGTATTACCAAACAAAGGCACTTGAGCACATTTATTTATACTTGGGTTAATCCGCCAGCAGAAATTACCAGCCAACACCAAGCCATTGAAAAGATGACGCAGCTGGGTTTTCATACTAATCAAACCGGTCGCAGAATTGCGAAAATGGCCGATATTTTTGCTTTTATTGACGAGTATACTGCTAAAAGAAATTCGCTAGATTACGGTATTGACGGGATCGTTTTAAAAGTTGACGATTTGGATTTGCAACAAGAACTAGGAAATACCGTCAAAGTACCCCGTTGGGAAATAGCGTATAAATTTCCTCCTGAAGAGCAGGAAACTGTGGTTCATGAAATTAAGTGGACGGTCGGTCGTACTGGAGTTGTAACGCCAACTGCGATTATGGATCCTGTCCAGTTAGCTGGTACTACAGTTTCTCATGCTGTTTTGCATAACGCCGATTTATTGCAACAAAAAGATGTCCGTATTGGCGATACCGTTATGTTACATAAAGCGGGCGATATTATACCTGAGATTTCAGAAGTGGTATTAGCTAAAAGGCCGAAGGATGCTCAACCTTATCCGATTCCAACAACTTGCCCGTCGTGTGGAGAAAAATTGATTCATCTAAAAGATGAAGTAGCATTGCGCTGTGTTAATCCATCGTGTCCTGCTCAAATTGAAGAGGGTATAACTCATTTTGCTTCCAGACCGGCTATGAATATTGACGGCCTAGGACCTAAAATCGTGCGGCAGTTAATTAAGAATGGTCTAGTTCATAATGTAGCTGATTTGTATCATTTAACCGCTGCTGATTTGGAAAAACTGGATCATTTTAAAGATAAATCTATCAGCAATTTATTAAACGCCATCAATAATTCAAAAAGAAATTCCGTTGAATTATTGTTAACTGGACTTGGAATTGATCATGTCGGTGCAAAGGCTGCCAGATTAATTGCACAAAAGTTTAAAAATATGGCAAAGATTATAACTGCAGACGTGCAAGATGTAGCTGCTATCGCTACAATAGGAAGGACAATTGCAGAATCTTTAACCACTTATTTTGCTCAAGATGAAGTTAAAGATCTAGTTAATGAACTTAAAAATAGTGGTGTTAACATGGATTATCTAGGTGCAGAACCTGAAGACACTGCAGCAATCTCTGACAATTACTTTAAAGGTAAAACTGTCGTTTTAACAGGAACTCTGGCGCATTACACTAGAAGTGAGTTTACCAAGAAATTACAAGCACTTGGTGCTAAGGTAACTGGTTCAGTTTCAAGGAAAACCGATTATGTAATTTATGGTCAGGACGCTGGTTCCAAATACACTAAAGCGCAGAGGCTCGGTGTACCGTTATTGACTGAGGAAGAAGCAATTGCTCAAGTTAAATAAAGGAACTTTTAAAGTGAAAAAATACTTGCAAATATTAACGCTTTTGGGAATATCATTGAGTTTGACGGCTTGCGGCAACTTGAAAAATTCCAACTTGGCGAATAACGCTAAAACATCATCGAATTCAAGCCCTAAAACATATCAAACTACTGATACTGGTAATAATGGGTATACTGTTTTGCTTAAAAACGGGCATTATGTAACAAGCCCAATATCTGGCCTGACAGCGACTGATAATGATAATTCTGTTGACACCAGAGAATTAGAACGAGGCTTGGTCCAGATTTCTAAAGGTGTTTATTCAACAAATTCATATGTCTTTCAGGAAGGCCAGTACATTTCTGCCACTGTAGCCAATCAATGGCTGCGGCGAAAGTCAAAGTCAAATCCCACTGGCCTTAATCCCAAAATAGGAACTAAGAAAAATTACCAACCAATTTATTTAGAAGAAATAATTGAACAAGATTTTTTGACTGGATCCGGTTCAAATTACCACATAGGTGGTATTAGTATTGGGCTTGCTCTTAATTCAATTGACTATTATCAAAAGAAAAAAGATGGTCCTGAATACCAGGCACAAATTTCACGTACGCAGCAAAAGCAGTATGGACAAGCTGCAGCTCAAAAAGTAGTGGATCGTTTACGGAAAAAGAAAGCTTTAAAGAGCGTTCCAATTACGGTTGGGCTTTTTGCCAAAGAAAGCAAGGACTCTTTAGTGGCTGGAACTTACTTTTTGAGCGGGACAGCGGCCGCTAATAGTAGTAAAATAACTAAATGGAAAACTATTAATACTCAAGCGGAAGTTTTACCAACGGTTGGTGGTAAAAAAGCAATTAATAGCAGTGATGCTTCCAGTTTCAATAGTTTTAAAGAATCTATTCAAAATTATTTCCCTAATATCAGTGGTGTAACAGCAACTTTACGCTATGAAAATGGTAAGTTAGCTCAAGAAAATATTACAATTACTACCCAGTTTTATGGGTATGAGCAAATTCAAAGTTTTACCAGGCTGGTTTTATCAACCGCAAAGAAGTATTTGGCTAATAACGTGCCCATCGAAATTAAGATTGGTTCCGTTAATGATATCCAGGCTTTAGTTGCTAAAGAAACAGGGGATAGTAGTTATCAAGTCCATATTTATGGTGGCGAATAAGGAGGTATATTTGCGTGGAAATTACAGAAGATACAATTAAACACGTTGCGACTTTGTCGCGACTTGAGATTGATGAAAAAGATATCAGCAAGGTAACTGAACAAATGAGTTCAATTATTAATATGGCTGATCAATTATCAGAAGTTAATACTGCTGGTGTGAAAGAAACCGTTCAGGTTGTTGATCGTGATACTGTCTTTAGAGAAGATGAGCCTGAACACTGGCAAGATCGAGCTGAATTAATGAAAAATGTTCCTGAACAGGCCAATGGCTTCATTAAGGTTCCGGTAATTATTAATAAGGATGAGGACGAGTAATGAATTACTTAAATGAAGATATTGACTCTTTAAATGAAAAACTTGCCCACAAGACATTGTCAGCCGACAAATTAGCGCAAGATACAATTGATAATATTAAAAAGACAGATGACAAGTTGAACGCTTGGATTACTGTTCAAGAAGTTGCAAAGCCACAAAATGATTTAGACTTTGCTCATAATAAACTTGCTGGCATTCCGGTTGCCATTAAAGACAACATTATTACTGATGGTGTTAAAACAACGGCAGCTAGTCATATTCTAGATAATTACATTCCGGTATATGATGCGACTGTCATTGAAAGATTAAAAAAGGCGCAAGTGACTTTTGTGGGTAAAACCAACATGGATGAATTTGCGATGGGTTCTTCTACGGAACATTCATACTTTGGCATTACCCACAATCCGTGGAATTTGGATAAAGTACCGGGCGGTTCATCTGGTGGTTCAGCTGTTGCTGTTGCCTCGGGCCAAGTCGTTGCTGCTTTGGGTTCAGACACTGGTGGTTCGATCAGGCAGCCTTCCGCATTTAACGGCATTTTTGGTATTAAGCCGACATATGGTCGCGTTTCACGTTGGGGCTTAATTGCTTTTGCTTCTTCATTAGATGAAATCGGTGTGATGAGTAAGCGGGCAAAGACCTCAGCTGAAGTTCTGAATGTTATTGCAGGTAGTGACGAGCACGACTCTACTCTTTCGACTAGAGCAGTGCCTGATTTTACCAAGTACATTGGTCAAGATGTTAAGGGTATGCATGTAGCGGTAGTTAAAGAATATATGGCTGCTGTTAATGGTGATATGCGCAACGCAATTCAAGAACAAATTGATGCTTTGGAAAATGCTGGAGCAATTATCACTGAGGTATCTTTACCTTTAACCAAGTATGTAGTTCCAGACTATTACATTATTGCTTCAAGTGAGGCTTCATCAAACTTGCAAAGATTTGATGGTATTCGCTACGGCTACCGTGCTCAAGATACTAAGAATCTATTAGATGTTTACGTTAAGTCTCGTTCAGAAGGCTTTGGCGAAGAAGTTAAACGGCGGATTATGTTGGGCTCTTTTGCACTTTCGGCTGGCTCTTATGATCGTTTCTTTAGACAAGCATCTAAAGTCAGAACGTTAATTTGTGACGAATTCGATCAGATTTTTGCTGAGAATGATGTGATTGTGGGCCCAACCACCACCACTCCTGCTTTCGGCATCGGTAGTGAAATTTCTGACCCAATTAAAATGTACAACAATGATATCTTGACGATCTCGGCCAACTTAGCAGGTATTCCTGCTGCCAGCGTTCCTGCTGGTTTAGTTGACGGAATGCCTGTAGGACTGCAGATTATGGCCAAACGCTTTGATGAAGGCAGTATTTTCCAAGTTGCTGATTTTATTGAGCGAAGCAATAAGTTTTATGAAAAAACACCAACTGGAATGGAGGATTAACTGATGAATTTTAAATCAACGATTGGGTTCGAAGTTCACTTTGAATTAAAAACTAAAAGTAAGATTTTTTCACCTTCGCCAGTAAGTTATGGTGCTAAACCCAACACGGAAACTAATGTCATTGATTGGGCGATGCCGGGTGTTTTACCTTACGTTAACAAGGACGTTTACCGTTTAGGCATTATGGTCGCACTGGCCACACATGCTCATATTTTGCCAACAACTCATTTTGACCGGAAAAATTACTACTACCCAGATAGCCCTAAGGCTTACCAGATTACCCAATTTTTCCAACCACTAGCTCGTGATGGTTATGTTGAAATTGAATCTCACGGTAAGAAAAAGCGCATTGGAATTCATGAAATGCATATTGAGGAAGATGCCGGCAAGAATACTCACGGTACCAACGGTTATTCTTACGTTGACTTAAACCGGCAGGGTGTTCCTCTACTTGAAGTTGTTTCTGAGCCCGAAATTGCTGATCCGGATGAAGGCTATGCTTACCTTGAAAAATTGCGTAAGATAGTGCAATTTACCGGTGCTTCCGATGTTAAGATGGAAGAGGGATCAATGCGTGTTGATACCAACATTTCCATTAGACCTGCCGGTCAAAAGGAACTGGGTACCAAAGTTGAAATGAAAAACTTGAACTCTTTTGAACATGTGCGTAAGTCTTTGGCATATGAAGAAAAGCGTCAAGCTCAGGTTCTCCTTTCTGGTGGTCGCGTGCAACTTTCTACTCGCCGTTTTGATGAAGCAACTGGTAAAACAGTTTTGGAGCGTGTCAAAGAAGGCGATGCTGATTACCGTTACTTCCCTGAACCTGATATCGCACCTGATCATATCAGTCAAGAGTGGATTGATGAAATCAAGTCAACTTTACCGCGTTCAGCTGAAGAACGTTACAACCAGTATGTGAATGAATTTGGTCTGAAAGAATATGACGCAAATGTTCTTTTGCAAACCAAAGAGAGTTCAGACTTCTTTGATCAAACTGTTGCTGCTGGAGCTGATCCGCAACTTGCTGCTAATTGGATGAACACTCAGGTTAATGGCTATTTGAATGATAATCGAGTTGAACTGGCTGATATTAAGTTGACACCGGAGCATTTAGCTGCCATGATTAAATTGATTAAAGATGGTACGATTTCTTCTAAGATAGCTAAAAAGGTCTTTGCAGAGACAATCGCTAATGGTACAGACCCTAAGAAATACGTTGAAGACAAAGGTATGGTGCAGTTATCTGATACCAGCGTCTTGGCACCTATGGTTAAAGAGGTTGTTGATAACAACCCACAATCGGTAGAAGACTTTAAGAACGGTAAGGATCGGGCAATTGGTTATCTTGTCGGACAGTTGATGAAACAAACCAGGGGCAAGGCCAATCCAAAGATAATTAATAAGTTGCTGAATGAAGAATTGCAGAAGCGTTAAGTAATTTTTGAAGTAATAAGGGTAGAAATTATGACTGAAAAAGCAAGATTGATCTATAATCCTGTATCTGGTCACGAACAGATGCCTAAAAATGTCGCGGATATATTGGACGTTTTGGAACAAGCTGGGTATGAGGCAAGTGCATTTCGAACCAAGCCAGAAAAGCAGAGTGCGCAAAAAGAAGCAACTCGGGTAGCTAATGAAGGCTTTGATTTGATTGTTGCCGCTGGCGGTGATGGCACCATTAATGAAGTGGTCAACGGTATTGCGAATTTGGAAAAAAGACCAAAGATGGCAATTATTCCTGCCGGTACTACTAACGATTATGCTCGTGCTCTGCATATACCGCGAGATGATATTGCTGAAGCAACAAAGGTTATTCTCAAAAATAAAACCCGTAAAATGGATATTGGTGAGGCAACTTTTGCCAAGGATATTCAGTATTTTGTTAATATTGCTGCTTGTGGTTCATTGACTGAACTGACATATGGTGTTCCGTCGGAAGTAAAGTCTGCACTTGGCTATACTGCCTACTTAATTAAGGGTGCGGAAATGCTGCCTCATCTTACTGAAAACGAACTTCGTCTTACCTATGATGAGGGCGTATACGAAGGCAAACTGTCTATGCTATTGCTCGGAATGACTAATTCTATTGGTGGTTTTGAACAAATTATGCCTGATGCTGAGTTAAGTGATGGCTTATTCCAATTAATAATTGTTAAGCCATCAGATCCAGTAAAGTTGTTAAAATTAATGGCTTTAGCTTTAAACGGCAAGCACGTTGATGATCCCGACATTATTTACACTAAGACGCGTAGTTTAAAGATTGAATTAATGGGTAAAAGCAAAGGCGAGAAGTTGCCGGTTAACCTTGATGGTGAAATTGGCGATTATTGTCCTGTTATTTTTAAAAATTTACAACAACGAATTGAATTTTTCGTTGGTGAATAAATAAAGCATAAAAAGAAGCAACTACTTTCACGAGTAATTGCTTCTTTAGTTTAGTAACAAAATCAGTTAGTTGCGACTATTGCCACTGCCACCAAAGATTTCTAGTAAGAACATAAAAATGTTAATGAAATCAAGGTAGAGTTGCAATGCACCGAGAACTGCCAAGCCGTTGGCTGAAACTTGATTACCGTAATTGACGTATATTGCTTTCATCTTGTTAGCATCACTGGCAACTAAACCTGTAAAAAGAATGACCCCAATAAATGAGAAGACATAAGTAACGGCCGGGTTACGTAAAAACATATTAACTATCAAGGCAACAACAAAGCCAAGTAAAGCGGCACTCAAGTAAGAGTTCCAGTTAGTCATATCTCTTTTAGTAAAAGTGCCAAATAAAGCCATCGCAATGAACACCGCTGCCGCTGAAACAAAGGCAGAAGTGATTTGCGTACCAGTGTAAAAGCCGGCAATTAAGGCAAATTCAAAACCGTAAATTGCTGATAATATCGTTAACATTACTAGACTGGCAACTGGATTGCGATCAGCTTTAAAACTAATACCCATTGACAAGCCAAATGGGACAAATAAAATGAGCCACATCATGGCCACTGGCATGTTCATCACAGCGCTTCTGAAGACAGTCATTGTTAAGTAGGCTGCTAACGCAGAAACAAGTACCGCACCAGCCATCAAGGCATACATTTTAGTTAAAAAAGTATTGGTTTCGGAGATGGTGTGGATTTGGCGCCTGTCTGAATTAGTATCATAATTGTTCATGAAAAACGTCCTTTCTTTAAGTTATTAGTATTAAAAGTAACACAGACAACAATAAGTGTGAAGGGATAAAGTTGAAATTAATCCAATATTAAGAAACCGACTTGTGCATTACTTTTGCTAGGATTTTTAGTAAAATAGAGATATTAATTATGTTTGTAAAAAAGGACAAAATATGGAAAAGAATCAAATTATCAAACTTGAAATTACAGATTTATCATATGAAGCTATGGGAGTAGCTCATTATGAGGGCATGACAGTATTTGTCAATAATGCCTTATCGGGTGAAACGGTAGAAGCTAAGATTTTAAAAGTCAAAAAGCACTTTGCTTTTGCTAAAATCGAGCAAATCATTAAGGAAAGCCCTGACCGGGTTAACATTAAACTTAACCAGTGGGTTCAAACAGGCTTAGCATCTTTAGCACACATCAAATATGATAAGCAGCTAGAATTTAAACGTAATCAAGTAGTAAATTTACTGCAGAAAGCACATTTGGATGATGTAAAAGTAGGCGAGACCCTGCCTAGTCCTGAAGAAACGGGCTACCGTAACAAGGCACAAGTGCCTGTTCGTGAAGTTAAAGGCCAGCTTGAAATTGGCTTTTTCAGAAAACATTCACACGACTTAGTGCCTCTGACTAATTTCTTTACAACTGATCCTGAAATTGACCGCGTTTTAGTGGCTGTGCGTGACATTTTAAGGCAGTATCGTGTTCCAGCTTACGATGAGATTAATAATGAGGGTGAAGTCAGGTATTTAGACATTCGCCGCAGTAAAGCCACCGGCGAAATTATGGTCATCTTGGTTTGCCTGCACAAGGATTTTCCGCAACTACCTAAAGTAGCAGAGGCAATTAAGCAAATTGAAGGCGTAACTAGCCTAGTCCTGAACTATAACCCGAAGAAGACCAACGTTATTTTAGGTAAAGTTGATTACTTAATCTTTGGTAAGCCACAAATTACGGATCAAATAGGTGATGTAAAGTTTAAGATTTCCCCTGAAAGTTTCTTTCAAATTAATTCACTGCAAACACCTCGCTTATATGATTTAGCCATTAAAAAAGCTGATTTAAAGGCGGACGATATCATGGTTGATGCATATTCTGGTATTGGAACTATTGGTTTAAGCGTTGCCAAGCACGTCAAATCTGTTCACGGAATTGAAAGCGTGTCTGACGCGGTGAAAGATGCCAATAATAATGCTAAGTTGAATGGTATCAATAATGCCAAATATGTGACTGGTAAGGCAGAAGAAGTGATGCCAAGATGGGCTGCTAAGGGGATGAAAGCTGATGTCATCTTTGTCGACCCGCCAAGAAAAGGATTAACACCAGAATTTATTGAGGCAGCAGTAAAAACTGGTCCGAAGAAGATTGTCTATATTTCATGTAACCCCGCAACCATGATTCGTGACCTGCAGGAATTTATGAATGAAGGCTACACCTTTAATCAAATCGATCCCGTTGACATGTTTCCACAAACGCCACATGTTGAGGCAGTGACGGTGCTGGACCGGGTGAAGTAATGTTTGCGGCATTTCTAATTAATATTAGATCTATTTAAACATATATTAGATATGAAACTACTATAGTACTATAAAATTAAATTTAAATGTGTTATAAAAGAATATAAGGATTATGAATTTTAAAAAGACTGAAAGTCATATTATAATTTAAATAAAATTTAAGTATTAAGATATTTGTGAAACGGGTAAAAACATAAAGTAGGAGAATAATCAATGAAAACAGACAATGAAAAATATAATGAGGCTGTGCAGCCAAATACTGCTTTTCTAAATGAATTAAAAGAAAAGCTTCCAGAATTTATAAATAAAGATGGATCCTTTGATCTTGACAAGTTTAAGAATCAGTTGAAAAGAAAAAATATTAATGAACTTAGAGAGGGCTATCAATTAGAATTTATTGGAAAGGACTATGCACGTCGTCAGGCTGGTGAGATGCCAAATAGTGTGATTGTTCCAGATAAAAAACAAAATAGAGGAGCTGGAGCTGGGTCAGACAATCTCTTTTTTACTGGGGATAATCTAGAAGTTTTACGCCATTTGCAGAGTAATTACCAAAATAAAATTGATATGATTTATATTGATCCTCCTTATAACACAGGGAATGGTGATTTTATTTACCCTGATAAGTTTGAATATAAGGATAGCGAAATTCAAGATATGTTTGGATTAGATGATGATCAATTACAACATTTAAAGAGCATTCAAGGTAATTCTAGTCACTCAGCTTGGTTAACATATATGTATCCTAGATTGAAATTGGCTAAGCAGTTACTAAAAGATAGTGGTGTAATTTTTATTTCTATTGATGATAATGAACTTTCTAATCTAAGAGAAATTTGTGATGAAATTTTTGGTGAAAGTAACTTTATCAGCAACATCATTTGGAATTCAAGAAAATCCGTTTCAAATGATGCAGTTGTTTCATTAAATCATAATAGTTTGCTTGTCTATACAAGACAAATAAGGGCATTTAATAATAACAAATCAAACTTTAAATTACGTATAAATGATAAGGGATTCACTAATCCTGATAATGATAAAAGGGGACCCTGGAGAGCGGATCCATTCGATTCGCCTGGAATCAGACCTAATTTAACTTTTAAAATTATAAATCCAAATACAGGTGAAGCTTTTCTTCCACCAAATGGACGTTGTTGGAGAACAGGTCCAGCTGAGTATAAAAAGTTATTAAATGAAAATAGAATTGTATTTGGTAAATATGGTAAAACAAAACCTCAGTTGAAAAGATTTCTTTTCGAAGTAAGAGATAAGGGACAGACGCCAAAATCTATATGGGATGATGTGGGAACGGCAACTAATGGTACCCAAGAAATTCAACATTTGTTTGGGGAGAAAATTTTTAGTACTGCAAAACCCACTAGCTATATTAAAAGGATAACTGATCTGGGTACAAATAATGATTCTATTGTTCTGGATTTTTTTGCAGGCTCTTCAACAACTGCTGATGCAGTAATGCAATTAAATGCTGAAGATTGCGGTCATCGTCAATTTATTATGGTTCAGATACCTGAAAAGACTTATGAAGTAGACAAAGAGACTGGTTTACCTAAGTTAAATAAAGATGGCAATAAGATTCCTACAAAGGGTGGTAAAGCAGCTTATACCGCGGGATTTATGTCTATCGATCAAATTTCCCGTGAACGTATTCGTCGCGCAGCAAAAAAAATTGAACAAGAAAATAGATTAACTTTACCTAAAGACTTCGACGACAGTTTTAAACACTATAGAGTTGTAAAGCCAACGAAAAAAACTCTTGCAAACATTAATTCTTTTGATCCAAACAATATTAACTTATTTACTAATATGGTTGATGATTTTTCAAGTGAAAATTTAGGTATAAAGGGTGAAGCAACTGGTGAAGAAACCATACTCACAACTTGGCTTGTTAAGGATGGCTATCCTTTTGATGCTAAAGTTGACGAAGTTAAGTTTAATGATTACACAGCTCATAAAGTTGAAGATAATCGCCTTTACTTGATTAGCGAGGGCTGGAGAAGCAGCGAGACAAAGAAATTATTGAACCAACTTGGTAGTCATAAATTGAATATTCAAAGTGTGGTTATTTTTGGTTATTCATTTAATATTATGGAATTGCGCGAGCTTGAAAATGGCCTGAAGCAGCTAGATAGTAAAGTTATTTTATTAAAGAGGTACTAAACCATGAAGATAAATCTTGAAACTTTAAAACATCAAACTGAAGCTCTCTGTGCAATTAACGAAGCATTTTATGGCATGGATATCATGAGTAATGATCCGAATGCTAATTATATCTATGCTAATCCATTAATTAGATATCGTTTTAAAGACAAAGCTAATATTGATATAAAAATGGAAACTGGGACAGGTAAGACCTATGTTTATACAAGAATGATGTACGATTTTCATCAAAAGTATGGGTTGTTTAAGTTTGTCATTGCAGTGCCAAGTCCGAGTATTAAAGAAGGAACACGAAGCTTCATTAATAGTGACTATGCTAAACAGCATTTTAGTGAATTTTATGAAAACACTCGGATACAATTGAATGTAATTAATGCTGGTGATTTTAGTTCACGCTCAGGTAGGCGCAATTTTCCGGCTCAATTATCTGAGTTTGTTGAAGCTACTAGGCAAAATACTAATCAAATTGAAGTTCTTTTGGTCAATCAAGGAATGCTCCATTCCAGATCAATGCATCGTGCAGATTATGACCAGACTTTACTGGGCGGTGAAACTTCACCAATTAAGGCCATAGCCGCTACTAGACCTGTACTGATTATAGATGAACCTCAACGCTTTCCACGTGGCAAAAAGTTTTATGATGACATTGAAGAAATGGAGCCACAGCTAATTATTCGTTTTGGAGCTACTTTTCCAGAAAGTACTACGGGTCGTGGTAAAAATAAGATAACTAAAGTGGATTATTACCGTGGTAAACCGCAATTTAACCTTGATGCTATTGACAGTTTTAATCAGGGTCTAGTTAAGGGAGTTGACATTTATTTTCCTGACTTGCCTAAAGAACAAGCAAATAACCTATATAAGGTAAAGCAAGCTAAAGCAAGGGAATTAGTTCTTTCTAAAGGTAATAAGGAGTATTCTCTTAAAGTTGGTGAAAAGTTAGCAGATATTGACTCCGAATTTGAGGGTAATATTACTTATGATGGCGGGACTAATTGTGAATTATCAAATGGATTAGCTCTATCTAAAGACATGAAATTAATTCCAGGAACTTTTGCGGAAAATTACCAAGATGAAATCATTTCACAAGCTTTAGACTGTCATTTTAAAGCAGAAGAAGAAAATTTTTTAAGGCCCAATTCAGGTAATAATCCGCCAAGGATCAAAACTCTATCTTTGTTCTTCATTGATAGCATTACTAGTTTTCGTGGCGAAAATAATAAAAGAGGTTGGCTAGCCAAACACTTTGAGAAACTTTTAACGCAAAAATTAAAAAACTTGATTAGTCGTTATGAAATGGCTATTGACGATCGCGAGCAAGAATACTACTCTTTCTTACAAGCAACTTTAAGAAGTTTGCAATCTGAACATCAAGATGTTTATGCTGGATACTTTAGCGAGGATTTAGGAAGTTCAGATGCAGATATTCAGGCCGAAGTTAAAGATATATTAAGTAACAAAGAAAAATTGTTGAGCTTTAAGGACAAAAATGGAAAGTGGATCACTAGGCGTTTTTTATTCTCAAAATGGACTCTACGTGAAGGTTGGGATAATCCTAATGTATTTACTATTGCAAAATTGAGGACTTCTGGATCAGAAATTAGCAAAATTCAGGAAGTTGGTCGTGGTTTACGTCTACCAGTCGATGAAACTGGCCATCGCTTAAATCAAGATGAATGGCAAAGCCGACTCTCTTTTTTAATTGGCTATGACGAACGAGATTTTGCTGAAAAACTGGTGGGAGAAATTAATGCTGACTCACCAGTCAGACTAAACCATAAAGAGCTTACGAAAGAAATGATAAGTCTAATTGTGGAAGAAAGAAGCAAAACTGATCCCAAATTTGATAGTAATCAGTTGCTTATTGATTTAGAGGCACATAACGTGATTGACCGATCAAACGAGTTTAATCAGCAGGTGCAAATTGAAAATCAAAAAATGTCTGGTTATGAAGCTTTATGCTATTTCTACCCAGAATTAGAACAACGATCAAAGATTACAAAGGGAAAAATTCGAGATAAAAATTCAAAAGAAAGTACCAAAGTTAAATTACGTAAACAAAATTGGCAGCAACTTAGTGATCTTTGGCTACAGCTGTCTAGGCGGCAAATGATTAAGTTTGATCCTTTAGTTAATCAAAATGCAGAAATTGTTGCACGAAATGTTTTTAATGATAGTGATAATGAGATTTTTGTTCTGGAACGACCACAAATGTATCATCAAGAAGTATTAACTGGTAAAAATAATGCCTCATTTAGTGGATCAAAGTCTAATTTTAAAAGTGGATACCTGACAATGAATTATGGCAAGTTTCTTAAAATCTTAGCAAAGCAGACGGATTTACCAGTTAATTTGCTTAATAACCTTATGATTAAAGCCATTAAGCGTTTAAAAGGTAACACTAATTATATTAATAAAAAAACATTAGATAATTTAGTTCAGACTTTTAATGAGCAATTTAATGAGCGCATAAAAACATCCTATAGTTATGAGTCCCTTGATTTCTCGGGTTCGACATCAATTTATAATGCAAAGAAACATGAATTTGTTGACTCAGTTCCAGCGAATGCTATTGGAGTTTATCAATCAAATTCTACTTCAGATCCCTCTTATTTATATGATAGACCACCTTTACGTTATGACAGTGCAGATCCAGAGCTAAAAATTTTGCAACGTTCATATGGGCCAAAAATTAGTGTCTTTGGCAAACTACCAAAGCAAGCTATTAAAATTCCACGTTTTGATAACGGAACAACAACACCTGACTTTATTTTTAAGATTGAAAATGGTAATAAAAAGCCAACCTATTTGGTGATTGAAACTAAGGCTGAAAATATGCGACTTGGTGATGAACAAATTCGTATCATCCAGCAAAAGTATTTTGATCAATTAAAAGAGACAGGGGTTTACTATTATATGGCAACGAGCGAGGAAAAAGTACAGCAAATGATTAATAAGCTGGAAAATAGGAAGTTAAACCAAGATGATATCATTAATTAAACTAGCAAATGAAGGAAAATTAGAAAAAACTGGTGCCAAACCAAAATTGCCAATCAAGGTTAATGGTGTTAGTTCTGAAACCTTAGATGTTTATAAAATTCCGCTCGAATATCTGTATTACAATGATAAAAATGGACGGATAGCGACAGGAATATCGCAATATCAAGATGAATTAAATCCTGCTAATGATCAAGATGCTCCTCAATATAACAATTTTGTAGCTAATTTGATTAAAAAAGATAATTTAGCTGCACTTAAAAGAACTGAGAAATCAATAGCTGCATCTGGACAACAAGTATATGGTTATGTGTTAGATGATGGTCGTATTGTAGATGGTAATCGCCGTTTTACCGCTTTGCGAGATATTAAGCAATCAACAGGGAAAACAGTTTATTTTGAAGCCGTTGTTTTACCTTTTTCATATAACAAAAAAGCCGAACGAGTCAAAATTAAGAAACTAGAACTAGCTCTTCAGATGGGGGTTGAGGAACGGAAAGATTATGATCCAGTTGATTTAGCTGTGGATATTTACCAAACTACTAGTGGTAATTATCCTATAATGACTCAAGCTGATTACGCTGCCGATTCCCATATGCGTTTAAATGAGGTTAAAAAGTACTATGATGGTGCTGTTTATATGCGAAAATTTCTTCAGTTTATTGGAGCACCAGAAAATGCCTATAATATAGTGAAAGAAAGCAAGGTTTGGTCTTTATTTTACGAAATGGGGAAATCACTTTCTAAGAATTTTGGAAACAGTCCGGATTCTCAAGTTCATAAAAATGAAACTATGAATTCATATTTTGGTGTGATACTTTATCAAATTCATGTTGGTGTTATTGGAAATACAGCTCGAACACATATTCGACAATATGGTAGAAATGTGGTTAACAACAGTGATAATAATAGAAAATTTAATAATAGTATAACAAATATGGTTGATGATTTGTCTGATGCACTACAAAATAATGATATCAATACAACTTCCGATTTAATGCAAAGCTTGACGGATGAAGATAAAACAGTTGAATCCATAGGTGATACTTTTGAGGCATACAAGCAGAATGCTCTTAATAGTGAGTCTGTAGATAAGTTTATTCGAAACATAAAGCAAAATGTAAAGTACTACCATGATTTGAATGAAAATAATGGCTTATTCGGAAATTTACGCTATAGCGAAGTAAGTGAAGGTCAACTGAAAACTTTACAGAAATATATGCGTGATTTGAATCAGCTAAGTAAGGAGTTGTTCAATAAGTATGGAAATGAAATCAAACAGTCCAATAATCATTAAGAATGAAAATGGGTTATTTCAACTTTTAGATGATAAAGTCCGTACTTTGGAAACAAAAACTGCTAAGCGTGGGTTGGCTATCTTTTCTCCATATTTTGAAAATTTTGAAAAAAGAACTTTTAAAAGAGATTTAACATATGTACAGTTGTTGGAGTTAGTTAACAAGCTTAATCAACGTTTGAAAAGAAAAGGGCTACCTCAAATACAGACTAGCAAAAATTTTGATCATTTTGTGCAACAGCGGAAGTATTATATTAAAAAACAAAGTCATGCTGGTTTAACAATTAAAGATGGGGATCCTCGTTGGCATGAAGAATTTGAAATATTCAAAACAATTGTTAGTCAAGAAATTACTCGGCCATTAAAAGTAGAACAAGAAAAAGCTAGTTTCTTTATGACTATCATGAAACGTGCAGCAAACTTCTCAGTTCCTGGTGCTGGAAAAACAGCAATGATGTACGGAACCTATGCTTTTTTATCTAGTCCAAAAGTAGATAAAATAGATAAATTATTAGTTGTCTCACCTCTGAATGCTTTTGCGGCTTGGCGGACTGAATTTAAAGCTGTATTTGGTCCGAAACGTGGATTACACTACTTAAATTTGCGAGATAAAAAGTACAATAATAATTATGGTGCTATTACGCATGATTGGATTCAAGCAAATGTAATCAATATCAATTATGAATCATTACAAAGCAAGCTGAATATTATCAATGATTTGGTAGATTTGAAAACGATGTTGGTGTTTGATGAGGTCCATCGGGTAAAAGCTATCGGAGGTCAACGCGCAAGGGCAGCCTTGAGTTTAAGTAACGTACCGTACTATCGTTATGTATTAACTGGGACACCAATTCCTAATGGCTTTAGAGATATTTACAATTTCTTGCATCTCATGTACGCCAATGAGTACTCTTCATTTTTTTCCTGGGATTTGACAACACTAAATGGTCTCGATTCTAAAGAAGTTAATCATAAATTATCGCCTTTCTTTTGGCGAACTAATAAAAAAGATTTGCATGTACCCAAGCCAGATCCAGATATTATTGAACAAGTTGAACCCTCAAAGAATCAACTAGTTTTGGCCCATGCTATATATGAAAATGAAAATGGGACTTTAGCTACTTTCATTAGATTGTTACAGGCATCGACTAATCCCGAATTGTTAAAAACAAAAATTAACTATAAAGAATTGGGACTGATTGATATAGATTCTGGTGTCTGGAATAAACAAGAGTCAAAAATTGAAAAAGAAAATATTAGCAGTGGAGAAACTTATAAAAAGTATGATCTAGCTAAAATGAAATCGCCAAAATTCGAGATAGGGATTGATTTGATCAAAAAATTAGTCAGTCAAGGGAAAAAGGTACTTGTTTGGGGAATGTTTATTGGCACTATGAAGAAGATCACTGATACTCTCAATGGTATAGGTATCAAAACAATTTTGGTCTACGGCGCAACTCCTAAGCAGGATCGTGAAGGAATGATTGAAGATTTCCGAAGTGGTGATGTACAAGTACTAGTTTCCAATCCTAATACTTTAGGTGAGTCTATTTCTTTGCATCAAACAGTTCATGATGCAGTTTATTTCGAATATAACTTCAATTTAACCTTCATGCTGCAATCAAGAGATCGTATTAATCGTTTAGGGTTACCAGCTGATCAATATACACGATATTATTATTTAATGACTAAAGGTGATGTTGCTCATACAGGCTTCATTGATAATACAGTCTATAAAAAATTAAAGGATAAAGAAAAAATTATGCTTGATGCCATTGACGGTCAGTTATTAGTTCCTGAGTATACAGACGACTATCTTCAAGAAGTAAAGGACATAGTAATTGGAAAATATAAGTAGGAGACACAATATGGAAACTATTATTCCATCCGATAATACAACCAAAGAAGAATTACAAGAACGGATAGACTATATGGTGAATGAAGCTTCTAGGCTTGAAAAATTGGCAATGACAGATAAAGACGAAGCAATGATCAGATTCAGGGTACTAAAAAACTTTGCAAATAAAGAATGTCATGTACTAAATTTGCAGAAAAATGAAGAAACTGTTAACAAGAATCCATATCTATCAAGCTATCAAAAGTTCTTTAATCACTTACATTTTACTTCAGGTAAAACACCTCTAAAATTACTCTATTGGAATCACGATGAATTTCACCAAGCAAATATTGGGCTTTAAGTTATAACGACTTTGTACCAACTAACTATGATCTCAATACTTACAAATGTTTGAACAAATATTCAATTCCCATATGCAGTGGTCTACGGCTAATACTTAATCAAATGAATTATATTAAAAAATATTTGAAATAAGAGTTCTTATCCTAAATCAACTTTATGATTTTGAGGTTGAATCAAGAGACTCTTTACAAGGAGGAATTGTTATGGACTGCGTTTTTACTCGTAAAGTTTCAAAAAAAGGACAAGTAGTTATTCCAATACAAATCAGGAAAGCTTTAGGTTTGAAAAAGGGAAGCAAAGTGTCATTCGAGCTAAAAAATGGTGAAATCACTATCAAAAAATTACCAACGGCATTAGATTGGTCTAATTTGGTTAAGCAAATTCCAGTTGAGGATGTCAAAATCGGTGAAAATGGTTATTTTGACCCTAAAAAATCACCGGATTTCCATGACTGGATGGTTAATGGCTAATAGAGTCAGGAGAATGAATGATTTTTGCAAGTATACTTAAAAAACATTGAACGTTTAAAAAATTTCTATCAAAGTGATTATTACAGTTGGTTGGAAACTAATGATCCTAAAATGGTCAAAAATGTTGAAGATGCTCTATATGAAGATCCAGATGATTGTGATGTTGAATTATACAAAGATCTAGCTCTTAAATATAATTTAAAGCGCAAGAAATGTAATTTATTTGTTGGCGTCAATAAGCAAAAGATAAAAATGTCAGCAGATATTGTTTGTGGTGTTAAAAGTTTAAAAGATTTTGGGTCAACTATGCCAGTATTTTTATCAAACTATGCCAAAATCAGATCAAGTGTAAAGTTACATTTCATATGGCCTCAGCACAAAGTTCCAACAATAAATACTTATCGCTATCAAATTTATCACGATCGCATTGATTACTTGTTATATGATTTGAAACTTTACTTTATGGGTGAAAAAACACCAATGCAAAAAGCATATCAAAATAATAATACTAAAATTTGGCTAGATTCCTTTACTGATGATTTTCCAAAATTTATTCATGAAATGCACTTTGAAGATTTTGTTAATGAAAATTATGATGTGTTAGATATTGAATTTGGGCAAAGAAAAGTTGTTACTGGTGGTTTACAGCAACTTCAGGGTAAATCTAAGAATAAAACTGTTCAAAAACGATACATGAAATAGCTGTTGACTTTGGATAAGTTGTTTTAATAAATTTAGTTTCATTCGTTTGTTGTAAAATATTATTTAGTAATAAAATTTAGTTAGGTAGAATTTATTATTAATAAAACTATGCATTTAAATGCACTAAAAATAGGACAAATGAAAATGGATAAATGGCAAGAAGAGTGGGCCCATAATAAATATTGGGTGATGGCTCATTCGCAACAGTGCTATGAGCAGATTAGGCTGCTAGCTAAAGACAACGAATGGTCGGAACAAAAGAATATTGAATTCAAGAACTTATTAGAAAAAGCGGCCAGTCAAACTCCAACAGTTAAAACTTTAACCAACTCTTATCAGCATGTCTGGGGCTACTTTAAGAAAATTTGTACGGAAGAGGAAAAACAAACTTACTTACATTTATTGCAAGAATTATCACCAGCAGAAGATGAATTGGGTCCATTTTTAAGTCGTTTAGCTGAAAAGTATCAAGTTTCTTATTTATTAAACTCACGTTTAATTCAGGAGAACGAAGCAAAATTATGAGATTATGGCATCAAGACTTAATTTGGCGATTGCCTAGGCAACAGTTATTGGGGCAACATCGAGAAATTGCCGCTTTGCGCGGACGTGGCTGGGGCAAGCCCCACGCTACCGTTAACTATGTTTTTCAACATTCACCCTATAAATTGTATCAATTTCATTTGTTAGTATTAGCTGAAATGCAACGGCGCCATTATCATCCAGATATTAAATGGTTTGATCCTTATTATAGAGGACAATATTGTCATAAGTACGAAAATTTACCAGCTATTCCGTGGACTGATCCAATTTACCCAGAGCACGACGATGCATATTTACAAAGTTGTTTGGATAATTTGCACCAAAAAGGAATAGATTTATATTGAGTTTAGTTTACTAAAAGCCGAAGACTAACATTGAATGATGACATTTTCATAAATTTCTTTATTAAGAAACACAAGTAAAAAGTTGAGCACATTGATATGAATGCTCAACTTTTTATTTTGCCATTGTAATTAGATTACTTTGTTTTGATTTTATGATTAATACTTGCAATCTCCTTTACAATTTTATGGTAATTATAATACCAGCAAATTAAATAGATGATGACGAAAATTACAGTAAATTTTGTTAAGTTAATTAAGCTTAAAGAAACCCAACCAGCTAAAAGGGCTAAAAGAACAAAGCCAAAATAGTAGGTAAAGAAATTTATAACCGTCTTCTTTAATAATGACCATTGGTTAATAGTGAAGATAAAACTGCCAAGACCGAAAAAAATTCCAGTGACCGCCCAGAGAATAATTGAGACACTAAAAGCATTGAGCAAATTACTAAATTTTGTCGTAAAAGATGGACTGGATGGAACGTAAACTGAGCTATGTGATGCATAACTGCAAAAGATAGAAATCATTAAGCCAATGAAGATGCCTCTAACGGCAAAATTAAACAAATAATTGATAAATCTCTTTGTGTTTTTCATATTCCTAACCTCTCTTTCAGGTTCTTAATATTTCTTCTTGATATTTGTACGCGATGCTTATTAGTCAGAACAACATCGATTAACCCATTATTAAGTAATTCAAGGTGATCGATGTGTTGATAATTAAATATAGCGCTGCGTGAAGCTTCAATAAAATAGTTCGGTAGATCTGCTTTCAAATTTGATAAACGATCATTATATGTAAGTTGCTGCTTTTCTGTATAAACGTTAATATCTCTATTAGCAACTTCAAGTGAATAAATATCTTCAAAATTAATCGGATAAATTTGAGACTGATAATGGCACCATAATGAATTTTCGGACCGTGATAATTTTTGCAAAAATTCATTAATTGCTGGTGTCATTTTTTTGATCCATAATTCACCGTGTTCTTCGCTAATATTGGGGTCGACGTGACAATTTATTTTCATTCCCAGCGCTCCTTTCTGTAAATAAGTATAGTAGATGAATTTCATTTTTATCCCAGATTACTGCAAATGGTGGAATAAATGTCATTAATGGTTATAAAATTTGTGTTTCAGGTTCAAATTTAGCTTTTATAATTAAAAGAGGGTTTGAGTGCATGAATATACTAAAGTATAATTTAAAGAAAAGTTGTTTTACTTAAATTACCCAACAAAGGATGAAGAGAATGCAAGAAATTAATGAATTAAGGTTAGATTGTGCACTTAAACAAAAAAGAGGACTGCATATAATACTGGCTTCAATTATTATTTGGCTAGCTATTCAATTATTCACTTTTCGTCTATGCCAATATTAACGAAAAATCTTTTTACTTTTGTTTGCGCTGCAGTTTTATTGCCTTTATCTTATTTTGTCTCTAAGTTAAATAAGGTTGATTTTCAAAACAGAGGAAATCCATTAACTGAGTTAGGGATACTCTTTTCTGTTAACCAAGTACTGTAATTGCTAATTGCGATGTGGATTTATCCAACTATACCAGAGAAAATGCTTATGATTTTAGCAATTATTTTTGGAGCACACTTATTGCCATATAGTTGGCTTTATAAGTCAAGAGTTTATTTTACTTGGTCGATTTTAATAACCTTTTTGGCTTTAATCATTGGACTAAACTTTGAGCCAGCAATTTTGGCTTTGACAATGATGGGAATTGAAATAGTCTTTTCTTTGGCTTTAGTTTGGGAAAATAGGAAAATATAATTTTTAAACAAATAAAAACTATATTTAGAGCAATGATATTAATCATCTGCTCTTTTTTTATGACTTAATAAATACGAAATAGTATTTAATTGTATTTAGAAAAGCAAATTTTAATATTTTAAAACTAAAATGTTTAGTTTTAAAAATATTAATACCATAAACAATTAAGCGGATACAAATAATAAAAACATAAATTAAATCAAAAAAACTGTTATTGAATACCTGCTATTTTAAAAAATAAAAATAATCTAAACACACGTATATATTCAAAGTGTATAATTTAATTAAGGTTTTTAACATAATGATTAAAGTTGAAGACAAAAGGAAATTTATTATATGGCAGCAAATACAAAAGAACTAAATATAGAAAATAAACTGTGGGGAACTGCAAATGCATTAAGAGGAAGTATGGATGCCTCTGAATATCGTAATGTAGTTTTAGGATTGATTTTTTTAAAATATGTTTCCGATGCTTTCGAAGCTAGACGAAATGAATTATTAAAAACAGAATTTCCAGAAGATGCAGAAGATCCGGATATGTACCTTTCTGAAAATATTTTTTGGGTACCGAAAAAAGCACGTTGGGAATTAATTAAAGATTCTGCTAAATCACCTAAAATAGGCGAAATTATTGATAATGCCATGGATGCTTTAGAAAAAAATAATGATTCTTTGCGCGGTGTATTGAGTAAGAATTACGCCTCGCCTGACTTAGATAAAACCCGGTTGGGCGAAGTCGTTGATTTAATCTCCGATATCAGTTTAGGAAACGAAAAAGCTAAGCAATCTGATGTGCTGGGACGTGTCTATGAGTATTTTTTAAATGAGTTTGCTTCGCAGGAAGGAAAAAAGGGAGGGGAGTTTTATACTCCTCGGTCTATTGTACGAATACTAGTAGAAATGATCGAACCTTATAAAGGCAGAATTTATGATCCTTGTTGCGGTTCTGGTGGGATGTTTGTTCAATCAGATAAATTTGTGCAGGAACATCAAGGAAAAATTAATGATCTTTCGGTATATGGAGAAGAATCAAACCCTACAACTTGGAAATTGGCTAAGATGAATTTAGCTATTCGTGGTATTGATAATAATCTTGGACCTCATCAGGGTGATACTTTTCTCAACGATCTACATAAAGGTGAAAGATTTGATTTTATTCTGGCTAATCCACCATTCAATGTTAAAAACTGGAATGGAGAAAAGCTAAGAGAAGATGCACGTTGGAAATATGGAGTTCCCCCAACCGGTAATGCTAATTATGCATGGATAGAGCACATAATTAGTAAATTAGCGCCTAATGGCAAGGCAGGTTTTGTTTTGGCAAACGGAGCGTTATCGACTTCTACAAAAGATGAATACGCTATTCGTAAAGCAATTTTAGAAGACGATAAAATTGATGCTATTGTAGCTTTGCCTGATAAGATGTTCTATTCTACAGGAATTCCAGTTTCATTATGGTTTATTGACATGGATAAAGCTTCTCAAGGAGAACGGGTTCGTAAAGGCGAAACGTTATTTATTGATGCACGTAATCTTGGTGAAATGGTGGATCGTACTCACCGAGAATTTTCTAAAGACGATATTGCTAAGGTAGCTGATACTTATCATGCTTATCGTGGAACTAACAAGCAAAAATATGAAGATGTTGCAGGCTTTTGCAAAATAGCTTCTTTAGATGAGATTGCAAAAAACGATTATGTTTTGACCCCAGGGCGTTATGTAGGTTTAGCCAAACAAGAAAATGATGGTGAACCTTATGAAGTTAAAATGGCACGCCTTACTGGCGAATTAAAAAAGGAATTTGCTGAAAGTGATAAACTTCAAGCTCAAATAAAAGACGTTTTAAAGGAGCTTGGATATGAAATATAAAATAAAAGATCTAATACAATCAATTTCCAGTAAATTCAATTTTGATGGAAAAAACAGCGTTATATTTTTAAATACAAGTGATATTTATGATGGTCATATATCGGGAACAAAGATAAAACCACAAAATCTACCGGGACAAGCAAAAAAAAGCTTAAAAAATGGTGATATCTTATTTTCTGAAATACGTCCCAAAAACAAAAGATTTGCTATGGTTAATAATATTAAAGCTGAGAACTATGTTGTTTCAACTAAGTTAATGGTTTTAAGAAATTGTAATCCAAATATTTTAGATACAAGTTATTTTTACTTTTATCTCACCTCTCCAATAATGCTGAGGTATTTACAAAGTGAAGCTGAATCTAGATCGGGCACTTTTCCTCAGATTACGTTTGAAGGTACTATGGCTAACATTGAAATAAATTTACCTCCTTTATTTGAGCAAAAATTAATTGTAAGAAAAATTGAAACAATTTCGTCTAAAATTTATGTAAATAACCAGATAAATGATAATTTACTTGAGTTGTTAGATACCAGATTTAAACAATTTATTTCAAGTAGTAAGTTAACTGATACTACATTACATAATATTGCCATTATACATTCAGGCGGTAATAAACCTAAAAAATTCTCTAAAGTAAAAACAAACGAGTATTCTGTTCCAGTTTATTCAAATGGTGTATCAAAAAAGGGGCTTTTTGGATTTACTAATAAGGCAAAAGTTAACGAAAGAGCTGTAACTGTATCTGCAAGAGGAACAATAGGGTTCACTGTACTTCATAATAAGCCATTTGTACCGATAGTACGCTTAGTCTATTTAACTTATAAATCTGTACCTATTAACTTTTTATACTTACTGGTCCGATCATTAAATATACAAGGATATGGCTCAACTCAGCAACAAATAACTGTACCGTATTTAAGAAAATTAAAAATTAAAATACCTGATGCTAATGAAATAAATAAATTTGATGCAGAAAATTTATCATTATTTGATCTTATTTGGATTAAGGAAAAAGAAAATATTTTATTATTTAAAATTAAGGAAAATTTATTAGAAAAGTATTTTTGAAGCATTAAATTATCATTTATTTCTGTAAATACGGTTTTTATTGTATGATTTTCTAAAAACGGAGATTTTACAATGAGAAAAGATGAATCAGAAACAATAATTCGCGAAATGTTGCCGTATCTTAACAATCTAAACTTAATGAGACTAAAAACTATTTTAAATAATTTAGTTACGACAAAAACCGAATTTAAATCAAAATATGATAATAAAAACTTGCTTAAGAAGTATTTTGCCGCTAAAAGAGCCGAAGGTTGTTCGGAAAAGTCTCTTAAATATTACAAAGTAACAATTACAAAGGCGTTAATTGAAATTAATAAAAATGCCAGAGAAGTAAGTACCGATGAATTGCGGGACTATTTAATGACATATCAGGAAGTTCATTGCTCTAGTAAAGTGACAATTGATAATATTCGTAGAATTTTATCTAGTTTTTTTAATTGGCTCGAAGATGAAGATTACATTATTAAAAGTCCTATAAGGCGAATACATAAGGTAAAAGTCGCTACTACAGTAAAAGAAACTTATTCGGATGAAGAACTTGAAAAATTACGTGATAGTTGTACAAATGTCAGAGACTTAGCAATGATAGACTTCTTGGCCTCAACTGGTATGCGTGTTGGGGAACTGGTTTTACTTAACCGCAGTGATATCAACTTTCAAGAACGTGAGTGTATTGTTTTTGGTAAGGGTAATAAAGAACGGATCGCTTATTTTGACGCTAGAGCGAAGTTGCATTTAAGAAAATATTTGAATGAGCGACATGATAACCATGAAGCCTTATTTGTTTCTTTGAGAGCAGAACATGAACGATTAACTATAAGTGGTGTCGAATCAAGGTTAAAGAAGTTAGGTCAAAAGATTGGAATAGCAAAAGTTTATCCACATAAGTTTAGAAGAACATTGGCTACGAAAGCAATTGATAAAGGTATGCCAATTGAACAATTACAACAGCTTTTAGGGCATAAAAGGATAGACACAACACTGCATTACGCAATGGTAAAACAGCAAAATGTGAAAATTGCGCATAGGAAGTATATAGGTTGATGAGGTATAAAATAGATGAAATAGTTCAACTCATTATGGATTATCGAGGGAAAACACCCAAAAAATTAGGAATGAATTGGACAGAAAGTCAAAAAGATATTATTGCATTAAGTGCTAAAAATATAAAAGATAATAAAATTGTTAATATTGATAAAAGTCACTATGGTAGCGAACTTTTGTATAAGCATTGGATGAAAGATGGAGACATTGAACCTGGTGATATTTTAATGACATCAGAGGCTCCTTTGGGCGAAGTATATTTAGTTTCTAAGCCAATTAAAGCTATTTTAAGTCAAAGATTGTTTCTATTACGATTCAATAAAAAGATAGTTAATCCTTGGTATATGTATGCTTTTATGAATTCGCAAAGCTTTAAAAATCAATTACTTTTAAGAGCCACAGGGACTACAGTTGTTGGTATTAAGCAAAAAGATCTTAGAAAGATTGAAGTTGAACTACCTAATATAGAGTTGCAAAACAAAATAGGAAGTATTTTTCAATTTTTAGATAAGAAAATCCATATTAATGGAAGAATAAATGATAATTTAGTTGTTTAAAAATATTGCTTTAACAATTCTTGCTTTAATTGGCGCAACCTCTTGTTTTCCTTTATTCGTATTCTTATATCTCTGAACAATGGTTGTATTATTTCGTTAAATTTTAAATAATCCTCTTTATTTGGGTAACTAAACTCTAGCGAATTTAGATTTTTTTGTGAAATCTTTTTTTGAACTGCACCTGTTACAATATTTAAAACTTTTCTTTGTCTAAAAAATAAATATAACCATTCTGTAGAAATATTTTTTCCTTTTAGAACATGAGTATGGTTATTAGGCCAAAATTTTCCAAAAACATATTGTAATATTGGATAACCTTTATTATCTACTACGGTTCCGTCTTCGCCTAAAAGTAAATAAATACCGTCAAAATTGTATTTATTTATATAGTCCATGACTGATGCAGCTCCGATATATCTATATTTACCTGATATTGCAGATCTTTGCTTTTTTGAAAGTGGTTTCCTAAATCTGTCATAATTTTGTATAAAAGAACCTATTAGATCATTACCAACATTTATTTGTGGAAAAAAGTTATAAAACAAGTTATCCATTAATTCGAGTAAATTATCATTTAATTAACCAATATCTGTATAGAAAGGAGTGAAATTAATATGTCAAAAGGATATCTTTTAGAATCAGATGTTGAAAATTTAGCCTTAAATACCCTACAGACTGTAGGATATAAGGTGTTTAAAAGTCCCACTTCAAGTGGTCCTAATCCAATTATTGATGCTGCACGTGACAATGATCATACTTCAGCAATATTATTTGATAACTTAAATAAAGCTCTCAGGAGACTTAATCCTGGCTACGAAGAAGAAATTTATAAAGACGCATTTAGACAAATAATTCGATTAGCTGATAATCCGGATATGATGATAAACAACCATTACTTTCATAAGTTATTGATTGAAGGTATCAAAGTAAGAACCACTTTAAACGGAGAGAATCATACAGATACACTATATCCGATAGATTTTGAAAAATTTGATGCTAATGAATTTATAGCTACCAATCAATTTACTTTTGCAGGTAAGAGAGAACGTAGACCTGATGCAACACTGTTTATCAATGGTATTCCTGTAGTTACCTTTGAATTTAAGGACGCTGGGAATATACATGTTGGTATAGAAAGTGGTTACCAGCAATTACAAACCTATAAATCTGATATTTCTGACTATATGAAATATAACGAAATCCTGATTACTTCTGATGGTATTAATGCAAGAGCTGGATCATTAACTGCCGGATTTGATCGTTTTATGAGATGGAGAGCTCCTAAGAATAGTGAATCTGAAGATGAACTGGAATTAGTAACAATGATAAAGTTCATGCTCAGGCCAAAAGATTTACTTAATATCATTGAAAACTTCATAATTTTTGAAACAGACGGCGACAAAACAATCAAAATTCTTGCAGCCTATCACCAATACTATATGGTAAATAAAGCAATTAAAGCTGCTAACAAGGCAATTAAAAGTCACGATGATAAGAGAATTGGGGTCGTTTGGCATACAACTGGTTCAGGTAAGAGCTTATCAATGGTCTTTTTTACTAGTATAGCTGCTCGTAAATTAAACAATCCTACGTTTGTGGTAATTAATGATCGTAATGATCTTGATGATCAACTATTTGATACCTTTGCTGCAGCACATGAATATTTGCGTCAAAATCCTGAGCATGTTGAATCTGGCGATGAATTACGTTCAACGCTGAAAAAACAAGCGGGTGGGATAGTTTTCTCTACTATTCAAAAATTTTCGCCTGATTTTAATAGTGGTGAAACTAAGATGCCTGTATTGACAAAAAGAAACGACATTATTGTTATTGCTGATGAGGCCCATAGGAGTCAATATGGTTTAAAGCCCAAGTTTACTAGTAATGGTTTGAGATATGGCTTTGCTGAGTATCTAAGAGATGCACTGCCTAATGCGTCATTTATAGGCTTTACTGGCACCCCTTTGTCAACAGCAGATAAGTCAACAGTGGCTGTTTTCGGTAATTACATCGATGTATATGACATTACGCAGGCTGTTAATGATCATGCAACCGTAAAAATTTATTATGAAAGTCATGTGTTTCCCCTTAAGTTAAAAAATGATGCGGATAAAAAATATCAAAGGCTTATACAACAAGTTGACTTAGATGATGACCCTACTAATGAAGATAATGCCAGACGAAATCGTGAGTTTTCGCGTTTAGAAGCTTTGGCAGGAGCACAACCACGTTTAAAAAGCATTGCAAAGCATTTTGTGAATCATTTTGAAACTCGTCAAGAAGAAACGTTTGGCAAATCAATGATTGTCGAGATGTCACGTCGTAACGCGGTTAGATTGTATGAAGAAATAATAAAATTGCGTCCAGATTGGGAGAGTAATGATTTAAAAAAAGGCAAAATTAAACTAGTAATGACGTCTTCAGCTGCGGATGGTCCAGAGATGTCCAAGTTTCAAACAAATAAATCCGAAAGACGAATCTTGCAGCAACGAATGAAAGACGATAACGATGAATTACAAATAGTGATAGTCGTTGACATGTGGCTGACTGGTTTTGATGTTCCTTCATTGAATACTATGTACATTGATAAGCCGATGAAAGGTCATAATTTAATTCAAGCAATCGCACGGGTTAATCGCGTATTCAAAGATAAAGACAGTGGCTTAATAGTTGATTATATTGGTATTGCAGAAAATCTAAAGGATGCTTTAAAGGTTTATTCTACAGATGATCAAGGACAAGTTGCTATTAATATGGATAAAGCGCTTGCGGTATTAAAAGAAAAATATGACATTATTACTAATGATTATCTTTATGGAATTGACTATTCTGACTTTAATTCTTCTAATGGTGCAGTTAGACTGAAAGTCACGCAAAAAGTCGCAAATGAAATTTTGCATGAGGATGAACAACGCCAGAAAAAGTTTTTAGACGTGGTTACTGAGTTAGAAAAAGCCTATGCTTTAACTGCAACGCAGCCTCAAGCACAAGCTTATGGTAAAGAAATTGCTTTTTTTAAAACTGTTAAAGTTTTTATTATGAAATTAAAAGCGCCTGATAATTCAACAAACTTTAATAACCATAAGGATATTAAATATCAAATGCAACAGTTGCTTGATCAATCAATTATTTCTGAACCAGATATCGATATTTACAATGAATTGGGTATCAAAAGACAAAGTGTTGATCTTATTTCTGATGAATTTTTGCAAAAAGTCAAAAGCATGCCTGAAAAAGATATTGCGATCACTTTATTAGAAAAGTTACTTAAAGGTAAAGTAAAAGCGATGATGAAAACTAATAAGGTAATGTCAGCAAGATTTCAAGAAATGCTTCAAAAAGCCATTGATGAATACAATAAGCGGGGTATTACTAGTGAACTGGTAATCCGAAAGCTTATTGAAATGGCCAAGAAAATTAATGCTGAACAAGAAAGAGGAAAAGATCTTGGACTTAGTCAGGAAGAAATTGCATTTTATGATGCTTTGGCTGATCATAAGAAGGCAGTTGAAGTTTTAGGAGAAGAAAAATTACATTTAATTGCTCAAGAACTTGTTAAACTAGTTAAAAAAGAGGCTGGTGTTGATTGGGAAAAACGTAGAAATATCCAAGCAAAAATGAGAGTTGCGGTCAAACACTTATTAAGAAAATACGGTTACCCACCGGATATAGCTCCAGCAGCAGTTGACACTGTCGTTGAGCAGGCAGAGTTGATGGCAGCAGATGATTAATACAGCTCTTATGGAACCAAGATAGCAATTAATTTTATCTGCTATGTTTTCTTGAATCAAAAAATTTTGCTAAAATTAAATTAAAGTGTATGAAACAATAATAACTAAAAACAGGTGAGTATTTAAATGGCTAATCGACAAATTAATATTGAAAATCTAACTATGAAAGAAATTCTGATTGCAATGCGTCGTTTGGGTGGTCAGGTAACAAGGCGTGAAATTTGTTCAGATATTCGTGACAATTCCACTGCAATTTCTGAAAAAGAAGTGAATGAAATTAAGGTGTCTAAAAAAACTGGTAATAAATATAAACCTTTTGACTATACGTTTAATTATGCAGTTATGTATTTAGTAAGAACTGGTTTTTTAACTGAAGATGATCATCAAGTAGAATTATCTGAAAAAGGTCGTAAAGTTGATCTTGATACTTTTGATCCGGAAAAGGATGTTCGTCCCTTTTTAGAAGATAATAATTCTCAGGAATTGAAGAAAAAGAACTTGGCCGAAATTGACTCTGCTAAAGATACTACGGATGAAGTCACAGAAGAAGATCAGTGGAGACAAGATTTGCTAGATGCTCTGATGAAAATGAGTCCGAAAAAGTTTGAACTCTTTTGTCGCGGTTTACTTACAAAAATGGGAATCGACGTTGATAAGACGGTAGGCGTTAACTATATTGCTGATGGTGGCCTTGATGGTTTTGGCTATGTTCGTTCAAATGATTACCGTACTACCAGAGTGGCATTGCAGGCAAAGCGCTGGCAATCCAATGTGCCCGCTCCTGAAATAGATAAGTTTCGCGGAGCAATGGATAAATACAACGCGGAATTTGGTATTTTTATTACGAATTCTGATTTTACTCGCGGTGCAATTAAGACAGCACGTCAGGGCACAAGAATTATCACTTTGATTGATGGTGAGGAAATCTGTGACCTGGTAGCAAAATATAATTATTACGTGGAGCCTGTGACTACGTATCGGTTGAAATCATTTTATACTGATAAAGATTAAACAACCTTTATGTTAACTGATTTATCGTTATTGCTTTACAGATAAGGTGATACTATGTCGACTATACAATTTGGAATTAGATTAGATAAGAAAGAAAAGCAAGAATTAGATGATAATGCCAAGCAAATCGGCTTGACGGCTGCTACGGCAGTTAAAATGCTTATCTCTCAGTTTAACCATGATAAAGGATTTAGTTATCCTGTAAATCGTAAAGAGGATAATATATCAGATACAAATTTACCTTCCGAAGTTGAAAAGGCTATAGTAATAGCTAAAGCTGAAGAGTTAGGATTGATTAAGGATAGTAGTATTAAAGTAGATAATCTAGATGATTGGAAAAAGCGGTGGACAGAAATTAAAATATGAAGTACGTTTTGAAAAACCCTTGTAAAAAGGATGGATAATTTACAAAGTATTTTTAATCAATCTACTGTTGATACAATAGATGCAAGGATGATAATTAGGTATGTTTTTGAAATCCTAGCTATTGAAAAAATATACTGTTCATAAAGTTTTGAAAAAACTCTGGAGTGAATACCACGAATTTCATGTTCTTAATGATTTACTAGTAATTTATTATCAGGTGGATGCCAAAAAGCGTTTAAGGATGGTAACTATCACCAATCATAAGGAACTTTCTACTGGTAAGTTATGAAGTAAGATTAAAAATAGCGTCTTTTAAGAAAATAACACCAAATGAACAAAAGCGAAACATTATATTACCTTGAACAATTCGGAATTAAATATGAAATAGTAGAGCACCGGGCTGTTTATAATATGGCAGAAATGGAAAAAATTGCTCTGCCACACACTGAAGCTGATGCTAAAAATCTGTTTGTGAGGGATGACAAGAAACGTGACTACTACCTTTTGACGATTAAGGGCGATAAAAGAGTCAACTTAGAGCAATTTCGTGAGGAAAATGGCACACGCAGACTTAGTTTTGCCTCGCCGCTTGATTTAAAAAATTGAGCATAGAGCTTGGCTCAGTCACAACTTTAGGTTTGTTAAACAATCCTGAGCATGAAATACCGTTTTACCTTGACTCTTTAGTCAACAATCGAGAATCGCTATTCATCCCAACGACAATACAGCTACTATTTGGTTAAAGCCGCAAGCTCTAATTCATTTCATAAAGGACTTGGGCAATCCCGTCAAAGTAGTGAAAATGTCGTCCAACCAATAACTGCTGAATATTAAGACGCAAATTAGCAATTTGCGTCTTTTTTATGTTAAAGACATACAGAATATTTGTTTGTATATATTTATTAAATAAATACCATTAAATTATTAACAAAAGGTAAATATTTTTATTTGTGAATTTAATTGGTTAAATTATTTACTCTTTCATTGTAAAATCTTTTTCGTTGCCGTTAATCTCTGATCAGGACTATGATATTGCTTTAAATGCACAAAGAATTAAAGACCTGAACGCAGCTAATGATGGTAACAAAGCTGATGTTAAAAAAGTAGTTATACGTTTAACTGTGATAATGATTCAAAATATGTAACTTTATCTTGTATTATTTATAGTATCTTTCTTTCTTGTGTATAAACCTAAATTCTCAAAAAACTGTTGTTTAAGTTGGAATAAAAGATA
Organism: Lactobacillus sp. IBH004; assembly: GCF_026185255.2. Classification (NCBI taxonomy): domain Bacteria; kingdom Bacillati; phylum Bacillota; class Bacilli; order Lactobacillales; family Lactobacillaceae; genus Lactobacillus; species Lactobacillus sp. IBH004. Next base: position 631,675 of record NZ_CP110217.2, read on the forward strand.
TTTATTTAGTCAATGATTTTTAATATAGATTTTAAGTCATTTATAGATAAATCTGCTAATATCTCATCACCGTTGAAATAAATAAGCAATTGATTATAGCAAAAAGTTGAGGCTATATTTTATCCCCTTTCAGGAAAAAGGATTGTTAGTTAATCACTCGGGAAAAGCTGGTTAGGAACTAATTTTATAAAAAACGCATATGAGTAGGGATAGATTAATTATTAGCATTCTGACTGAACATCAAAATAGGAGTATTAATAACTAATTTTAAAATCGTATTTGGAGGTGCGAGTAGTAAAGGAGTTATTAATTACTTAGCAATAAACTAAATAAAAGCAATATCATCATGTTAAACGAGACTATGATTTTAAAAGCATCAGTAAAGCATGACTAAAACGAAAAGTCGTTTTAGCGAATAATTTTTACTGCTCTTTAGTGAAGTTATTTATGCTATACCCCCGAAGAGTACCGCCTAATCTTTATTTTTCTTTTATGGAGTTGACATAATTAAGAAAAAATGATAGATTAAAAGTCAATTAAATAGCAAACATCTTGCAAAGCAGAGTAACTATTTTATTACTAATAAAGAGAGCTGATAAGTTGGTGAAAGTCAGCTAGCAATAAGTAGTGAACATGGGCTTCTAATTGATGTCTATTGGTGATAATCAGCCAATAGCGGAGTTGCATCCGTTATTTTTGCAAGCTATTGTTTGATAGTTAATGAGGTTTATTACGTGAGTAATAAATGAATAAAAGGTGGTAACGCGAGCACTCGTCCTTAAGTAGAAAAGGATGAGTGCTTTTTTTATACAAAAATATGGAGGTTTTTAGATGACTAAAACTGCTTATACTAACGTTAATTTGTTTAACGGGATTGATGACAAAATTCAATCTAATACCACGTTGGTGGTTGATGATGAAAGTGGCAAGATTACCAAAATAGGTGAGGGTATAGCACCTGAAGCTGATCAGACCGTCGATTTACACAATCAATATGTGATTCCTGGTCTAATCAATTGCCATACACATATTATTATGGATCCTTTGACCCCCGATGGTGGTAGTGAATCTGATGTGGTATCTTCTACGGTTCGTGCAGTAAAACATTTGCATGATTTATTGAAATCTGGTGTCACCTATATTCGTGAATGCGGCAGCACGTACAATATTGATATTGCTCTTAATAATTTAATTAAGAAAAATAAGTTAACCAAGGTGCCGGAAATCGTGCCAGCAGGTCACCCATTCTCTATGACTGGTGGTCACGGTGATTTGCCTAATTTTGGTGTGTTGGTTGATTCACCAGATGAAATGCGTAAAGCTGTGCGCCAGGGAATTAAGGCCGGTGCCAAAGCAATTAAAGTCATGGCCACAGGTGGCGTAATGACTGAAAACGATTCTCTTGATGATCCTCAATTAAGTGAAGCTGAAATGCACGTTGCAGTCGAAGAAGCTCACCACAAGGGTTTAACTGTGGCCGCACATGCGGAAGGCAATCCGGGAATTTTGAATGCGATTAAGGCCGGCGTTGACAGCATTGAGCACGGCTTCTACGTTAATGATGAAGAAATTAAGCTGATGATTGAAAAAGGAACATATTTGACGCCAACGATAGTTGGAGCTTGGGCATTTATCGAATATGCACCGGGTAAAATTCCAGACTGGGAAATGAATAAAATTGCGGCAGCTTGGAAAGATTTGCGCGGTAATATTACCAAGGCCAAAAATGCTGGTGTCAAAATTACTCTGGGTACTGATGCCGGCACACCATTTAATGACTTCACGATGACTCCGCAAGAATTACCTTTACTGGTAGAACAAGGTTTCACTAATTTTGAAGCTTTAGAAACTAGCTATAATTCTGCTAAGCTACTAAAAATAGATAAAGAATATGGTTCTTTAGAAGAAGGCAAATACGCTGACTTTTTGGTATTGGATGAAAATCCGTTAGAAAAGATCAGCGCGGTTGTCCAAAAGGATAAGGCTGTTTATAAAAAGGGTAAGAGAGCTTACTAAAGAAAAGCACATTATTTTGTGATTGCGAACAAGTGTTCCATAATAAAAGAAGCTACTGAAAAAGTAGCTTTTTTATTATGGGGGAGAAAAAATGAATCAAAATTTTTAGACTTCATGAATTATGAGGGACCTGTCACCATTGTTACTATTAATGCAAAACCTGCCAGCGTAGTGAACAGTTGGATGTCCTATGTTAAAATCGACAGGAAAAAGTACTGGCTATATATTCCAGCTTATTTTTAAATAAAAATTATTAATCGCTCTTTTTTAAAATTTATCTTTAATTTTATCCTAATTTTAGATACAATAAGAGATATAATTTTTTATCCAAAAGGAGGATTAATAATGAAAGCTTTACTTTACAATATGACCCCGGAGCAGCAGGTCTATGTAGATAAGTGGAACCAAAATCATCCAGAAGATGATTTAGTAACAACTGATGACAAGCTTGATGCTAAGACTGTGGAGATGGCGCAAGGTTATGATGTTGTCAGCGTTTTGCAGGTCTTTGACATAGATGAGGAAGAGGTCTATCGTAAATTGAGCTCATATGGAATTAAGCAAATCGCTTTAAGGTCTGTGGGTTATAATATTATCAATTTTGACTTTGTTCATAAATATCATATGATTGTAACGAATACACCGGCATATTCTCCCCGTGCAGTGGCTGAGAACACTCTGACATCTGCAATGTACTTGTTAAGAAAATGGGGTCCTATTTTAGATAATGAAAAGGAACACCTTAACTTTGTTCGTGAAGAGAATTTAATGAGTGATGAAATCTATAACCAGACAGTGGGTATCATTGGTGTTGGTCGTATCGGTTCTTGTGTGGCAGAAATGTTTCATGCCTTGGGCGCTAAAGTGATTGGCTATGACTTGGTTGAAAATCCTGCTAATGAGGCATTTTTAGAGTATACAGACTTTGATACTGTGGTTAAAAATGCTGATATTTTGACCCTGCATACACCTTTAGAACCTTCAATGGCAGATATGATTAGTGCCAAGCAATTTAAGGAAATGAAGGATACTGCATATTTGATTAATGCGGCTAGAGGGCCTTTGGTTAACACACAGGATCTAATTGCAGCACTCAAGAATAAAGAGATTGCTGGAGCTTCATTGGATGTGATGACTGGTGAAGAAGCAATTGTGATGAAGAAATTCAATGATATTTCTGAATTGCCAGCAGATTACCAGGAATTAGCTAAAATGCCTAACGTAGTCTTTACGCCTCACTCCGCGTACTACACGAAGACTTCCGTCAAAAACATGATTGAACACAGTATGACAGACGTTAAACGAGTATTAAATGGTCAAAAACCAGTTTACTTAGTTGAAGAATAGCTCATAGTTTATTTTTAGTTTAAAAGTTGACCGACCGTAAAGCCGGTCACTTTTTTATTGTTAAGATTGTAGTTGGCAAGTATAGCAAAAAAATTGCTATAATGTACAGGTGTAGAAAAAATTATCGGAGAAAAAGATGAAAAGGTTTCATCATAAGTTTACGTTACCCGCGATTTTAATTTTGCTCATCGTTGCAATCGTCCTTCTTCTCACGGGTATAGCGAATATGCGCAATCAAACTACTTTGCCGCCAAATGGTAATGCGAGTGCGATCGGTGTGGAATTAAATCAGGATTATGGCTATATTGATTTACATGAGTTGCAAGCCAACGGCATTTCATTTGTCTATTTGAGAAGCACACAGGGGCGGTCATACTTTGACGATGATTATTTATTATATAGGGATCAAGTATTAGGAACAAAATTAGCTTTTGGGACAGTTATTGCATACAGTAATGAATCTACACCCACGCAGCATTATCAATATTTTTTGAAAAAAGTAGGCACTGATACCGGTAGTTTGCCAATCTGGATTGAACCAGCAATTGATAACTATGATATTGCATATATCAAGCAAATGGCGCAATTTACCAGTATGCTTTTAAGATTGAATAAGCGCGTTATAGTAGACGTTGCTGTGAAGTACAAAAAGTATTTTCCATATGATGTACAATTTATTACTGGTGGTAGAAAAGCACCAGATAAAATGCAGTATGCATTTTGGCGCTATACCAATAACGGACGGGTAAAATCAGTTAAGAACTTAGAAGATGGGGTAGTTATGTTAACATACAATGGTACGGTTACTCAATATAAAGAAAAATACGGACAGTTAACACAATAATGAAAAAAGAAATTCAAGCAGTTTTAACCAGATTAAAAATGACTGAACCAACTTTGATTCAGCAAGAAACACGCACCCCTATTTTAAATGGTGCAAGTTGTATAGCTCTTGCTAAGACGGGCACGGGAAAGACCTTGGCTTATGCATTGCCATCATTAGAAAAGCTGGAAAAAGGCAAACCCAATAGTTTAGTGATTATTGCTCCCACAACAGAGCTGGCGGTACAAATTCGCCACGCTATTAACCCATTTATTAATGCCCTTGATTTAACGGGCATAACGCTTGTAGGTGCTGGTAATCGCAAGCGGCAGGAAGACAACTTGAAGAAAAAACACCCTGAAGTAATAGTTGCCACACCAGGACGTTTTTTCGATTTCTTTTCGGCTAATCGTATTAAAGTTAATCAGATAAAAACTTTAATTATCGACGAAGCTGACGATGTTTTAGAGTTTAATAAAATGGAATTATTAAGTTCTTTAGGACAAAACTTGGCCGCAGATGCGCAAATCTTGCTTTTTGGGGCTACAGAATCTGAAATAACCAAACAAGCAGAAGATATTTTTGCCCGTAAGTTTATTACAATTGATGTCAGACCGGAGCAGAAATCAACTGTAGCAAATTATTTTTTGCAAATAGATAATTCCCATAAAATTGATTTTATTCAGCGTTTAATGCGTCTTGATGGCTTCAAAGGTATTTTGTTTTTTGATTCCAACCAAACTATGATGCGCTTTGCAGGCATTTTAGCACACACTAAAACTAAATTTGGTATCTTGGCTAATGATTTTGGCAAGCAAAATAGAGCAGCAACTCTGAATGATTTTAAAGTCGGAAAAATCAAGTTGCTGTTAGCAACGGATTTAGCGGCTCGTGGTTTAGATATTCCTGGTGTTACTTATGTGGTAAATTATGATATTCCTAGTGAATTTAACACTTATATGCATCGTGCTGGTCGAACTGGCCGCATGGGGGCAAAGGGATTTGTTGTAAGCATAGGTGACGACCACGATTTTCGTGATCTGAAGAAGTTACTCGCTCGAAGTGTTAAAATTGAACGGGTATATTTTGCCGGCTTTCATTTGTCTACTAAAATGCCACGTAAAAAGGAAAATAAAAAGCGGGACGTGAATGAAGAAAAGCAAAATGCAGCTCCAAAAGAAAAACATAAAAAGCGTAAAAATAAAAATAAGGGGTATCATCCTCATTATTTAAAAAGAAAGGGGTAAAAATGAGTCGATTAGTTGCTTGGCTGGAAGACTATATTTTGCCTTTAGCAAATAAATTAGGGCAAACTCACTGGCTGGTAGCATTAAGGGATGCATTTGTTTCCGTGATGCCGATCACTATTGCCGGTTCAGTGGCTGTTCTGATTAAAAGTTTAATAGCTGCCGCCAAAACCGAACTAGGTTGGAAAACTTTCGCGTGGGTAATGCAGCCTCTTTCTTTAGTCTGCAACGTTGTCTGGCGGGGGACATTTGCCTTATTTGCACTCTTTTTGTCAATGTCTTTAGGTTATCACTTAGCAAAAAGCATGGAGGTCGACCCAGTTGCTGGAGCAATTGTTTCATTATCATCCTTAGCAATGAGTATCGCCAATTTAACCAAACTTAAAGTTAACGGCAAAATTATCCCTGTTCACAAAGCTTTTAATATCTCACAATTTTCCACTACGGGAATTTTTACCGCCATTTTATTTGGAACAATTGGCGTAACAATTTTTGCAATTTGCTTTAGGGCGCGAATTAAGCTTCACCTGTCAGCCAATTTGCCTTATGCGGAACAGATGGCTTTTGATTCGCTTGTTCCAGCTATCATTGCCATTTTCTGCGTGGGTATGATTAACTTTGTTTTTCAGACAATTACAGGCACTTTCTTTGGCAATTGGCTCCTTAATTCAATCCAAACTCCACTGGTAAAATTGGGTCAAGGTTTTGGTATGGTAATGCTTGTAACCTTATTAGTGCAAATTTTCAGCTTTTTTGGTTTTAATGGCCTAAGCGTTTGGGCACCGATTTTAGACTCAATCTGGCTGACTGCACAGAATGTCAATGTTACCGCTGCTCGTGCGGGAAAAGAAGCGCCTTTTATTTGGGTTCGGGGATCATTTGATGCCTTTGCCTGGTTCGGTGGAGCAGGTGGCACGTTGATGTTGATTGTAGCTATTCTGCTGTTTTCAAAACGCAGTGATTATCGTACGATTGCCAAAGTTGCATTGGCTCCAGGAATTTTTAATATTAACGAACCCATAATTTTTGGTTTACCCGTTGTGCTCAATCCTGTGTACTTTATCCCGTTTGTGCTTGCACCGCTAGTTAACGTAGCTTTTGCCTATGGTGTAAGTATGATGAACTTAGTTAATCCTGTGCAAGTGGCGGTACCGACAGTGGTACCACCAATTATTGGGCCATTTTTAGCATGCAATTATGATTGGCGTGCAATTGTACTATCTATTATTAACATGTTAATAGCTTTGGCAATTTGGACGCCATTTGTTTTTGCGGCTGATAAAATCGCTGATTCTAACACGCCACAACCATATTTTACCCGTCAATATTAATTACTAAAAAAATTGGCTTTTAGCGCGCAAATTTGGTAAAGTTAATTTATTGCGACCCTGTAGTTTATCTGGATAGAACAATGGTCTCCTAAACCGTAGAGGTGAGTTCGAATCTCACCGGGGTCATAGATACATCAGTGATTACTGATATTTGTTGTATAACTTTGAGTTCAGTTGTTAACTGACTTATCAAAGTTATTTTTTTATATCACAAGTAGTGAAAATAGTATCACGGTAATAGAGGCTACTATTAACTGTAATCAACAACATTTAAAAAGTCTGACTATCAAGAAGACAATCAGACTAAAGTTTGAAAAATTTGTTATTTAAGTAAATATGAAAATTTATATTTTTGTTTGAGAAATAAAGATAAATTATAATGTCAGATCTAGATAAAATATGCAAATGATTTAAGATAAATGATGATAATAAAATCTAACCTGGAGTGTTCGGATTATCATGACCATAAGAATTCTTTAGATTAATGCGGCCATTCCTTTTTTGACTAATTAGTTCGGTTTTTTCTTTTTTAGCCAAATTTTTTGCGTATTCCAAAGCATCAGCCTTGCGCTCAAAGACTTTAGAAACTTTGTCACTCCCGGCAATTTTGACAGCCCATTTATCACCGTGAGTAGTAACCCAAACATTTTTAGTGACTTCTTCTTTACTCATAATTTATTCACCTCTTTTCAAAATAATTATACAGCGAATTAATGGTAGATGTGAAAGAATACACATTTTAATTTATATTATTTATTAAGTATCATTTTGCTAGTCTAAAATTAGGACATAAAAAGCTGATAAAGTGAAATCATGAATTACATGACTGAACTATCAGCTTTTTTATAACTTTTTTAAAATACCTAAATATTAAATCAACTTAAATTTAAAGCACCTATTTTATCGCCATGACTGACATTGGTGTTAGATACTCTGTCTATGCTTTTAAGTTTTTCCATACTGGTAATAACTATTATTATTTCAGTAGATTTTCCAGCTTTAATTATTTGATCAATATCCATTGTTCCTATTTCATCACCGGCAGATATGTGTTCTCCCTCATGCACTAAGATATTGAAAGGAGCACCTTTTAGCTCAACCGTATCAATTCCTAAATGTAAAAGAACCTGAATTCCGTCATCGGTGTTGAATGTGATTGCATGTTTAGTGGGAAAGACAGAAAGTACGGTTCCACTGATCGGGGAATAAAGTTTATTCTCAGTGGGTTTAATAGCAAAACCGTCACCCATTACTTTTGTTGAAAAGACTTCGTCAGGAACAGAAGATAGTGGAATTACCTTACCCGTCACAGGAGCTTGAATATTAATTTTTTTTGTAAATAATTTTTTAAATAAACTTACCATTTTTAAACCTTTACTGATACATTGTTTCCCATACATCAGCCATTCTTGTCATGGCTTCTTCGATAACAGCGTGTGAAGTTCCTAAATTTAATCTCAAAAAGTTGTCTGCATTAGCAACATAATCATCACCAATGCCCACTACAACCCCGGCTTTTTCCGCCATTACTTGCGCAATTGTATGCATATCTATTCCACTTGCGGAAATGTCAACCCAAGGTAAGTACGAAGATTCCATGTCCATCATTTTCCAGCCAGGAAAAGAACTAGCAATCGCTTCTTGAGTAATTTTAAGATTTTCCTTGATATAAGCGGTACATTGCTTTAACCATTCATCACACTTTTCATAAGCAGTGACCATAGCTACTTGACCTGGTACATTTGGCGAGGTTACTGAATTTCGCACATATTGTTGCCGAAATTGCTCACGGATCTTAGGATTGGGAATTATGGAATATGAGAGTTTTAAACCACCCAAATTAAATGCTTTATTAGGTGATGTAAACATTACTAAATTATCAAGATACTGCTTGTCTAATTGTAAAGAGCTGGTAAATGGGCCTTTCATTATTTGTTCGGAGTGAACTTCGTCTGAAACTAATAAAACATTGTATTTCTGGCAAAGCTGTGCCATATGAGTAATTTCGTCTTTACTCCAGACTCTGCCTGAAGGGTTATGAGGATTACAGAAAAAAGTAAGTTTTGGTTGCTTTTCTTTCATTTCGTACTCAATTTTTTCCCAATCAAGGTAATATCTGTTATTAATGTTTTTCAAAGGAACGCAGATTACCTTTCGATCATTGTGTTCTGCAGCATAGGCAAAAGGACCATAAACTGGGGTGTTTAATAAAATGGAGTCAGTCGGTTTGAGTAAAGCTTGAACAATAATATGCATATTTGGTACAGTGCCGTAGCCTAAGCTAATCCAATCATGTTCTACATGATTATTATGCTTTTTAAGTTGCCAATTAATTACACTTTGGTACCAGCGCTCCGTAGAGTAGGTATAGCCATAGGCCCCATTATTTGCGACTTTAGCTAAAGAATTTCTAATTTCAGGTGCTGCTTTAAAATCCATGTCTGCAATCCAAAGTGGAATAAAATCATCCCTGACTTTGGGGAACTTGCTGTGAACAATTTTATTATCCCATTTTCGTGCATTATCAATAGTTCTGTCTGCTAACGAATCAAAATCATATTTTCCCATTTTTCTCCTCATTAAGCCGTTATGCCGTTATTCATTAATTTTTCTACACCGTCTTTAACACTTTGTACTTGAGCCCCGTAAACTACTTGGACAGATTTTTCTGCCTTCATAACTGCAAGTGCACCAGATTGTTTAAGTTTGTCTTCATCTATTTTAGACGGATCATTTACTTCTAGTCTGAGCCGGGTGACGCAATTATCAAGAGAAACAATATTGCTTTGACCACCAAGGGCCTCTAAGATGACTTGGGGATCATAAATACCATTATTCTGGGTCATTACAACGTCACCTTCGCCTTCACGACCTGGGGTCTTAACGTTGTATTTTAAAATGTACCAGCGGAAGAAGAAGAAGTATATTGCAAACCAGATTAGTCCAATTGGAATTAAAACCCACCATTTGGAGTTAGGTTGAAGCCAGCCAAACAGAATCCAGTCTAATACACCACCATCAGTGTTACCCATACATGCTCCGGCAATCATCATTACTGAAAGTGATAAGCCTTGTAAAATAGTGTGAAATACATATAGCATTGGTGCTATAAATAGAAACAGGTATTCAGTCGGTTCAGAAATTCCAGAAACAAAGGCTATTAGGGTAGCTGAAAGAAGTAGGCCTTTGATTCTATTGCGATTTTCTGGTTTGGCAGTGACATAAATTGCCAGACAAATAGCTGGTAAACCAAACATGAATGTTGGCATGAATCCTTGTGAAAGGAAGGCTGTAGCTTTGTGAGAAATTGGTACTCCTGCATTTAGTTGTGCATAAAAGATGTTTAATGCCCCTGTTACAACTTTACCTTTAACAATTGCTGTACCGCCGGCATCCGTAAATCTAATCATTGCAAGTAAAATGTGGTGTAAACCCATTAGTTTTAAAATGGAAAGGGCGATACCGTATAGAAATGGACCAAAGACTCCTGCATTTTGAATTAAGTGTCCCAAAGCGACAATTCCACTTTGAAAAGTCGGCCAGATAAAAGGGATGATTAAACCAACGAAAGACTCGACTATTACTGAGATAATTGGTACAAATCTGATTCCGCCGAAGAACGAGAAGGCATCGGGTAATTTGATCTCCTGATATTTTTCAAGTAAATAATAAGTGATCAAACCAACCAAGATACCACCTAGGACACCCATTTCCAGACTTTGGATTCCTAAAACGCTAGATTGGCCCATTGCCTGCATTTTGCTAGTTGGAGCAAGTTTATGTTGCTGACCCAGCATAAAATTAATTCCCATGTTCATGGAAATATATCCAGCTAGAGCTGCTATGGCACCGACCCCTTTATTTCTTTTGGCCAAGCCAAAAGGCAAAGCCATAGCAAACATTACCGGAAGATAGGTGAAACCAAAGCTGCCCACAGTATTTATAAAAGTAAAAATGACATTAACAATATGATTTTGCAAAAACGAAAATCTTGCCATCATTGGCGGAGCCGTAAAGGCACTACCAATTCCTACGAGAATTCCCATTGCAGATAATGTAGCAATTGGGAACATAAACGATTTTCCTAAATCTTGCAAGAAAGCATAAACTCTGGTTTTCATGCTTTCCTTTTTGATAGGTTGTTCCATATAATTTCCTTTCTCAATATTTGATAAAAAAATACCCAACAACTGCACACAAAAATGTGCTAGTTATTGGGTATTGCCTATTTAAAGTAACAAGCCCGTATTTAATTAAGAAGTAACATGAATAATATGAATTAGTAAATATAAGCGATCCGAATCAGAAAAGTTGTAATTAAGCTTGTCTTGTAAATAATAAACAACTTCATTTAAACAACTTGCTGCTTTACGATTATGCTGGCAAAGCAATTTCAGTAGATCCGAATCATTCTGGTTTTCATTTTCAGTTTCATTCTTTTTACTATTAGTTCTGAGAATCAAGTAGTGTAGATGGTTCATCAAGCGACTAACAGCAATGCTGTTTTCAGAAAATTTCCGACCAAACTTTGCTTCAATTATATTATTTACTCCATTTGAGATTTCCATAAAATTGGAAAAATTTTTAATGGAGCTATCTGATTGTTGAATTTTGTATTCAACAAGATGAATTGCAATAAATCCAGCTTCATCATCAGATAAGGAGACACCTGAAACTTGCTCGATTAGACTGACAGCTTGTTTACCAACCCTGTATTCTTGTGAAAAAAAGCGTTTAATGTCGAACAACATAGGATTAGAAAGTTCCATACCCATATCGTAGCGCTTTACTGCGAAGAAGATGTGGTCTGTTAAAGGAATTAAAAGGTGTTCATCAAAATTAGCATCAATTTCTTCCCTAGCAAGCTGAATTATTTTTTCAGTTAGTTCAAAATATTTTCGTGGTACTTCCTCAGAAAGTTTTTTGAAAGAAGCTAGCCACTTATCGTCATCAGATATGGCAGAAAAGACTTTATCTTGAGATTTTAATTTGTAATTTTCTCCTGCGTGAGCTTTAAAGCCAATACCGCGACCCCATATTATCTTCTGTTTACCTCCATCTTCCACGAGTATCACATTATTATTCAATACTTGTGAAATTAGCAAAGTAATCTCCTAATTTTAAAATAGCAGATTCGTCAATCCTATATTTTTTCGTAAACGTTTACAAGATGAATTCTAAAAAATAATTATTGGTTTGTCAAGCTCTATTATCTATTTCGGCAATATAATCATATTATACAATTATATGTTATTTAATATATAGTTGACTTTTCAACTTCTACTTGAATTCGTTAGGTAATAAGGCTATTAATCAGCTACTTATTATGCTTAAAAGCCATTATAGAAATCATTAATTTAATTACAATTCTTGCAAATTTTATTTCTTAATCTAGGGGCCAGTTCCAAATTTTAACGATGAGTAATCCAATTATTAAAAATAGCAAAAGAGATACCCCTAATAAAATTTTTCTGGTTTTAGATTTATTTCTCTTATCAAAACTGAAGACAAAGCAAAAAGTTGCCACAACAATTAGCAGCCCGGTAATTAGTAATAGTTTAAATCCATGTGCCATTTTTTCACCAGCCTTAGTTACTTGTTATTTATTAAACCATAATTAACTTGTTTTTATGTAGTTAATATATTAATATAAGATAGAACATGGAGGACTTTATGAAAACAATTAAAGTGATGACTGTTTTTGGTACCAGACCAGAAGCTATAAAGATGGCGCCTTTGGTCCAGAAACTAAAGCAAGATGAGCGATTTGAAGAAGTCACGGTTGTAACGGCGCAGCACCGGGAGATGCTGGATCAGGTGCTTAACATTTTTAAAATTCAGCCCGACTATGACTTTAATATTATGAAGAAAAACCAATCTTTAGAAGGCATAACAGCTAAAGTTTTGGTTGATATGACTAAGGTGTTGAAAGAGGTCAAACCAGATATTGTTTTAGTTCACGGAGATACAACTACTACTTTTGCTGCTAGTTTGGCTAGCTTTTACCTTCAATGTCCTTTGGGCCATGTTGAGGCTGGTCTGAGAACGTGGAATAAGTACTCACCATTTCCTGAAGAGATGAACCGGCAAATGACTGACGATTTGACTGATCTTTATTTTGCCCCAACTAAAGTAAGTAAGCAAAATCTAATTAAAGAGAATCATCATTCAGAAAATATCTTTATTACCGGCAATACTGCCATTGATGCTCTAGCAGAAACAGTGCAGGACGATTATCATCATGAAGTATTGGATTTAATTAAACCGGGTAATAAAATAATTTTGGTGACCATGCACAGACGGGAAAATCAGGGCGAGCCAATGAGACGAGTTTTCAAAGTTATGAAACAAGTTGTTGACAGTCACGATAACGTCGAAATAATCTATCCGGTCCACCTTTCTCCCAGAGTACAAAAAGTGGCCCACGAAATTTTAGGCAATGACTCCAGAATTCATTTAATTGCACCTTTAGACGTGGTTGATTTTCACAATTTAGCTAAATTGAGCTACTTTATTATGACAGACTCCGGTGGGGTGCAAGAAGAAGCACCTGCCTTAAACAAGCCAGTTTTAGTTTTGCGGGATACTACGGAACGGCCCGAAGGTGTCGAGGCGGGAACACTTAAATTAGTAGGAACACAGGTTGACCAGGTCAAAAAAGCAATGCTGGAATTACTTGAAAATAAAGCAGTTTATGAGCAAATGGCCCAGGCAAGAAATCCTTATGGTGATGGTCATGCTTCTGAAAGAATAATGGATGATATTGCTTATTACTTTTCGCAACATAAAGGTGCAAGACCAGCAGATTTTAAATAAGCCAAATAAAAAAGCCAGGAAAATTATTTCTTGGCTTTATTTCTTGCTTTTTTCTTTACGAGCTTTAATTTTCTCTTTAGCTCGCGCAATCATAGTTGTTTCTTGCGCCTGAAAAACCGATCTGGTAGTGAGGTAATTGAAAACACCAACCAAAATTTGGTCAACGATTTTTACTAAGAGGGCATCTAAATGAAGCCAGGACAGTCCTACCAGCATTATTAAGCTGTCTGGAATGAGACTAATGATTCTGTAAGTAAAAAAGACCAGCAATTTTTGCCAGGTTGAATGTTTCTCATCGACGTTATTAATAAATACGGCTTTTTGATTAAATACAAAAGAAGCCAGGTTTGAAATAATAAAAGCGATCGTATTAGAAACCAAAACTACGCTGTGCCACCACTTATGCAACACCATAAAAACAATAGTATTAATAAGAGCTGCAATAAAGCCGAAAACCATATAAACAAATAAGTTGCGGTACCTTTTAACTAGGTTTTGTGCTAGATGATGAATTTTGGGGTCAGACATTGAGTCAAATTTTTGCGAATCCATTTTTTTGTTCTTAACCATTTAGTTGATCAGCCATTTCCTTAGCTGCATTATCGATTGCCGCGATATCATCATCACCCGGGGCATTTTCGATTGTAACAGGCTTAGTAACTTCTTTAGCACCCACCTGTTTGAATATTTTTTCAAAGTCAAAAACATTTTCACAAAAATGACCAGTATATACTTTATCTCCGCTTCCCATCACCGCAAAATATTTTCCAGATAAATCTAATTCTTTTAATTGGTCGTAAAAATCAGCAATTTCGTCGGTCATGGTCCCTTCACCATAAGTATAGGTGACAAAAACACACAAATCAGCCGCCAAATAGTCACTCGCATCGGTAAATTCGGCTTCGCTGGTTTCAACCTCAAAACCATAATCTTGCAGATCTTCTTCCAGTATATCTGCCATATCAGCATCATTACCTGTCATACTTGCATAGACAATTCTAGCCTTCATTTTGCTCAAACCTTTCACACAAAACTGATTTACCAAAACATTATACCTAATTTTGTGCATTTAATGAAATTCTTTAGTAAAGTTTTAAAAAACGCTATAATGTAATCAAATATCATTTTACAGAGGGGAATTTAAATTTGATTACGATTAAATCTGTTAGAGAACTAAAGGGTATGCAAGCTTCAGGCCGACTATTAGCTTCAATGTTTGAAGGCCTGCGGGATGTGATTAAACCTGGAATTACTACCTGGGTAATTGAAGAATTTTGTCAGGATTTTGTCAAAAGCCGTGGTGGTCGCTTGTCAGAGCAGGGATTTGAGGGCTACAAATACGGTACGTGTATTTCCGTTAATGATCAGATTGCCCATGCTACTCCGCGTAAGGACACTATTTTAAAAGAGGGCGACCTGGTCAAGGTTGATGTTACCTGCAATTTAAACGGCTTTGAAACTGATTCTTGCACGACTTATCCAGTCGGCAAAATTTCTCAAGCAGATCAGGATTTAATGGAAACTACCAAAAAGGCTATGTATTTGGGTATCGATCAAGCAGTCTTAGGAAACAGAATTGGAGATATCGGAGCGGCCATTCAGCATTTTGTAGAAGATGAGCATCATTATGGTGATGTTAAAGAATTGGTAGGTCATGGTATTCAACCAAGCATTCACGAAGATCCGGAAGTACCACATTGGGGTAAGGCCGGTCATGGTTTGCGTCTGCGTGAAGGGATGACTATTACCTGTGAGCCAATGGTCGAAGCCGGTGGAGACTGGCGCATTATTGAAAAAAGTGTCCCAGATCCAAAGGACGATTGGGTATTTTATGCTACTCCTGATGGCTCAAAGTCAGCACAGTTTGAGCATACATTTGCCATTACAAAAGATGGTCCTAAGATTTTGACTTTACAAAAGCCCTATGACGGCTACGAAAAATATTTACCACATTTTGATGAAATGGATGATTAAAGTGCATGGGTAAAAAAGCTGAGGCAATCAGGAAACGCTCTTTTTTATTTTATAAAACTGTCTCTGCGAAATTTTCTCATGGAGAAGTTTTAACCAGTGCGATAGCGATTGCATACTATATTTTATTTTCCATATTTCCTTTTATAATCATTATCGGAAATATTTTGCCTTTATTTCATATTGATACTAATCCCATAGCCAGCTACTTAAAGTTAATTTTTCCGGATAAAATTGCTAAATTTATCATGCCGATAATTAACTCATTGCTAAAAAGCAAATCAACCGGGTACATTTCATTTGGTATTATCTTGGCGTTATGGTCCGTGTCTTCTTTGGTAAACGCTATTAGAATCGGTATGAACCGAATATATGGCGTACGCGCTGTTGAATTAAAGCAAAAATGGCAGATCACCGTCTGGACACGTTCGATTACCATTATGTTAACCAATATAATGATTATTGTTTTTGCGCTACTCAATTTAACGCTTATTTTTGGTCAACAAGTTTTAGAATTTTTACGACCAATATTTTCTTTTTCTGTTGGTGAAATTGAAAAAATATTCAGTTACCGCTATCCGGTCATAATTATTACCATGATTGGTTCTTTGTATTATCTGAATTCTTTTTTACCCAATATTAGATTGAAGAAAAAGGTTATTTGGCCTGGGGTTTTTACTACATTATTGGGCTGGATTGTATTGTCTTGGCTTTTTAGCTTTTATCTGCATCATTTTCGTATTAGCTGGGAAAACTATGGGATTATTGGTACTTTTATCATTTTCATGTTGTGGCTGAATATTTCATCAATTCTCTTTTTACTGGGGACTTGTGTGAATGCTGCAATTGCGACCATAAAATACGGAGAGGTGCATTACTCAGTAGGGCACTTAGCAGAATATATTCAAAGAAAGCGCAATCGGTAAAAATTGGCACAATGGGCTTTATTTTGGTATATTAGTTTTATGTTTTATAGAAAGTGTAAAAGGTATGAAAGTTAGAAAAGCAATTATTCCCGCAGCAGGCCTTGGTACGAGGTTTATGCCGGTAACTAAGGCAATGCCTAAGGAAATGTTGCCTATCGTAGACAAACCTACAATCCAATTCATTGTTGAAGAAGCCAAAAAGTCCGGTATTGAGGATATCTTGATTGTCACTGGTAAAAATAAGCGGCCTATTGAAGATCATTTTGATTCAAATCCTGAACTTGAACAGAATTTACAGGAAAAGGGTAAAACGGGCCTGCTCAAAATGTCGCAAGAAATTACTCACCTGGGAATTAACATATACTATACGCGTCAGCCATATCCTGCTGGCTTAGGTGACGCGATTGCTCGTGGCCGCAGTTTTGTGGGTAATGAACCATTTGTGGTAATGCTCGGTGATGACTTGATGATGGATAAAGTGCCCTTAACTAAGCAACTGATTGATCGCTATAATGAAACAAGTGCTTCTACAATTGCTGTTATGCCAGTGCCTCATAAAGAGGTTTATAAATATGGCATAATAGAGCCTGATACTGAGATTAAGCCTGGCTTGATTAATGTTAAGTCTTTTGTGGAAAAACCGGCAATTGATCAGGCACCAAGTGATTATGCGATTATTGGGCGTTATCTGTTAACTCCTGACATTTTTCCGATACTGGCAGAGCAAAAGCCTGATAAGAGTGGTGAAATACAGTTAACAGATGCTATTAACACAATGAATAAAACTCAGCGAGTTCTTGCTCATGTTTTTAACGGCGATCGCTACGATGTGGGTAATAAGTTAAGTTACCTTGAAACTTCGATTATTTACGGTCTAAAGCATCCCGAAACTAAAGACGCTTTGCGTAAATATATTATTAACTTAGGTAAAAAATTGGCAGAACAATCATCTAAATAGCTAATTAACATTTTTAATAATTATAAAAGCCATTAACAAATGGTTTTTTTTATATAAAATTTTTCTTAATGTCGGGCTAATCACTGTCTTCGGGTAGAAAATTTTTGTATCATGCTGCTTGGAACTTTTTGCTGGAGGATAGACAAAATGAAAGAGATATATATTGTTGCAGCTAAAAGAACACCTTTTGGTCGTTATCATGGCTTATGGGCTGAAAAAAGTGCGATCGATCTAGGTGAAATTGTATTAAGGGAAACCTTGAAAAGCATTAATTTAAATGCGGAAAATCTTGAAGCACTATTTATGGGCAACGTTTTAGGTGCCAGTTTAGGACAAAACATGGCTCGCCAAGTTGCCCTGAATACCGGTATGAGTCCTCAAAGCAGCAGTGTCACAATTAATGAAGTTTGTGGCTCGAGTTTGAAAGCTTTGCGGTTAGCTCAAGGACAGATGGAAATGGGTGACTTTGGTCTGGTCGCAGTTGGCGGTGCGGAAAGCATGTCTAATGCAATTTACCTGACGGCAAGCAAAGAAAAGCCCAACTTTGAAAGTGAAATGCTGCAGAATGGACTGACAGATGCTTTTTCTGATTCACATATGGGACTTACAGCAGAAAATGTGGCAGAAAAATACGGTGTAACCCGCGCGGAAATGGATGAGTACAGTGTAGCTTCACACCATAAGGCTGCTGAAATTGTCCAACAGGATTTTTTCAAAGATGAAATGATTAACGTTGAAATTAACGGTAAGACTGTTGGCCAAGATGAAAATATTCGTCCCGACACCAATTTAGCAGCGCTTAGTAAACTAAAGCCGGTCTTTAAAAAAGATGGTAACGTTACTGCCGGTAATTCTTCTCCTCTAAGTGACGGCGCCAGCATGGTTATTTTAGCAACAGCAGAAAAAGTAGCGGAGCTGAATTTACAGCCTCTGGCTCGGATTGGTGCATTTGCCGAATCAGGAAATGATCCCGCTTATATGGGCATCGCACCATCCTATGCTGTAGCAAAGCTATTGCAAAAAACCAACAAGACAATTAATGATTATGATGTGATTGAAGTTAATGAAGCTTTTGCTGCGCCCAGTGTGGTTTTAGCGCAGAAATTACAGATTCCACCAGCAAAGTTAAATATTTTTGGCGGAGCTATTGCCCTAGGCCACCCTCTAGCAGCTACAGGGACTCGACTGGTCGGCACAGCGATTAATATTATGAATCATATTAATGGCCAAAAAGCGTTGGTTACTCTTTGCATTGGCGGGGGTCAGGCAATTGCATGTGAAATTGAGAGAATCTAAATGAAATTTTATGAATTAACACCTGCAAAAAGAAGGGCCTTATTGCATCAGCGCGGTATTAAATTGGACGAAATTGATGAGCAGGTTTTGCGTGAACTTGATTTATTAAGTGAAAATGTCATAGCGCAATTGCGACTTCCAGTTGGTCTGGTGCAGAATGTGCTGGTTAACGGCCACAAGTATCAAGTGCCACTATCTACGGAAGAGCCGTCGGTAGTTGCAGCAGCTAATCATGGTGCGAAGATTGTGACTGAAGCTGGCGGTTTTACTGCTATTAGTCAACGCAATGGCATTTGGGGTCAAATCGTTCTACAAGCTGCTGTTGATTTTAAAATAGCTAAATTACAAGCTTTTTTTCCTGAATTAATCAAACAGGCAAATATTGCATATGCTAGTTTAGTTTTGCATGGCGGTGGAGTAAAAACTATTACCGCAGAACAAGAAAAAGATCTAGTTTTTTTGAAAGTTTTGGTTGATCCAGCCGAGTCAATGGGCGCCAATAGGGTGAATTCTATTTTAGAGTATATGGCTGAGCAATTAGCTGTCTTTTCGGGTATTAAGCAAAAATTATTTGCTATTTTATCTAACTATCCCAGTCAAATAACTAAGGTAGAAGCAGAAATACCAGTAGAAGTAATTGGTGGAATAGCAACTGCACAAAAAATTGCGTTACTAAGTAGAATTGGTCAAACTGATCCTATAAGGGCCGTCACAAATAACAAAGGTATTATGAATGGCGTTGAGGCAGTATTGCTTGCTAGCGGTAATGATACTCGCGCGGTTGAAGCTGCCTGCGGTGTTTGGGCAGCAAAAAGTGGTTCGTATACCAGTCTTAGTGAATGGTTTGTGCAAGATGAAAAATTGCTGGGAAGGCTGAGCCTTCCTTTACCGCTTGGTGTTGTAGGTGGCTCCATTAAATCCAGAAAAGATGTTACGCAAAACTATCGGATATTAGGAGAAAAAATTACTAGTCAGGAATTAGCGAACATTATTGCTGCGATTGGATTGGCTAACAATCTGGCAGCCTTATTGGCGATTGCTACTTCGGGAATTCAAAAAGGACACATGAAGTTGCAAGCCAGAAATATTGTTGCTAATTTGAAGGCCACTTCTTCTGAAAAGAAAAAAGTATTGCAGATGTTAATTAAAAGCAATCTTTATAGTCAAACAGCGGCACAAGAATTTTTAAAGGAAATTAGAAAGGAAAATAATGCAAGTCGGAATTGATCAAATTGGTTTTTATACGCCTAATAAATATGTTGATATGGTAGATTTAGCCCATGCTCGTAATGAAGATCCGAATAAATTTTTGATTGGAATAGGACAGCAAAAAATGAGTGTAGCTGATCAAACCCAGGATGCGGTGTCAATGGGAATTAACGCGACATTAAGGTATTTGGATCATATTGCAAGGGAAAATGTTGGTTTATTAATAGTGGGAACAGAAAGCGGAGTTGATCAATCCAAATCTGCTTCACTTTTCATCAAAACCGCATTAAACCTACCACCAAATGTGAGAACTTTCGAAGTAAAAGAAGCATGTTTTGGCATGACCGCCGGAATTATGATAGCTCGTGATTATGTGCGCTTGCATCCCAATCACAGCGCAATTGTGATTGGAGCTGATATTGCTCGTTATGGTATTAATACCGGTGGGGAAGTAACTCAGGGTGCCGGAAGTATCAGTGTGCTTGTTAAGGCTGACCCGCAAATAATGACTTTAAGTGCTGGTCACAGCGCTTATAGCGCAGATATTAATGATTTTTGGCGTCCCAACGATTCTGCAGTTGCCCTGGTTGATGGTAAATATTCTAAAGATGTTTACCTCGACTTTTTCAGGCATACATTTACGGACTATCAGAAGCAAACGGGGTTAAAAGCCAGCGATTTCACTGCTCTTCTTTATCATTTACCATTTGTGAAAATGGGCTTTAAGGCTAACCAATTGGCTATTGAGAAGCAAGATGACGGAACTAAAAAGCGTCTAGCAGATAACTTTGCTGCAAGTGCATGTTATAGTAAACAAATTGGTAATATTTATACTGCATCTTTATACTTAAGCCTTTTGAGCTTGTTGGAAAATGCTCAGTTGCCCGCGAATGCAAAGGTGGGTTTGTTTTCATATGGTTCAGGTGCTATGGGAGAATTTTATTCTGGTCAAATAGTTAAGAACTACGAAAAAGCAATAAACCAAGCAGCAGATCAAGAACTGATTGCACGCAGACAAAAGTTAACTATTCCGGAATATGAACAAATCTTCAATCAAGCTTTAAAAAACCCGCAAGATGGTTTAACACTTGCAAGTGATGAACAGAGTGGTACTTGGTATTTCGCAGGTACTGAAAATCACATTCGTCAATATCGCAAAAAATAACTAAACAAATAAAAATGCTGCTTTTAGCAGCATTTTTTAGGTTAATCTGACTGCATTTTGGTCAGGTAAAATTTGAATACCGTAAACGGCAATTTTTTCTTTTTGATAACTAATATATATTGGAATACTGCGACCATGAATATTTTTTACTAAGCTGCTGAATTTGCTTTTTGTTAAGGGCTTTTTGCCGGGAAAAAATAGGCAAGCCGTACTAGTAATCTTTACTTTTGCCAACGGAACATTTTTGTGAGCAATAGTTAAATAAAAGCTGGTTTGATTGTTTAAGTCATTAGTTAATTGTAAAAAATCTGTCAATCTCATTTTTTCTTTTTTCCTATACAAATTAAAAATGTTATACTATAAGATATTATTTTTAGTGAAGGTGGCTTAACTAATTGCAAAAATTAAAACATAAAAAGTTGTGGCTTTCATCAATTATTATTATTTTATTAGTATGTTTACTATTTACCGGGGCCGGTTACTATTTCTTTAGAGTGGCTTGTGTTCCTGGTAAAAAGAGTTTTTTAAGTTCTTCAAGTAAGGTTCTCAAAAAGACTGACCCCCTTTACCATGAAAAAAAGTGGTTTAAAGCTGCGGCTAAACAAAAATGGCACATTGAATCAGCTGATGAAAAGTTTAAATTAGAAGCAAACTTTATTCCTTATAAAAATTCGCATAAAACTGCTGTAGTTTTACCAGGATACATGGATACTAAAGAGGACATGGGAGAATATGACGCCTTATTTCATGAATTAGGCTACAATACTCTGACGCCGGATCCAAGAGCACAGGGACATAGTGAAGGGCATTATATTGGCTATGGCTGGCCGGAAAAAGATGATGTGAAAAAGTGGATTTCATACTTGTTAGAAACCAAAGGTAAGCAGCAGCAGGTGGTAGTTTATGGCTTAAGCATGGGTGCAGCAACTGCCATGATGACTAGTGGGCTGAAATTGCCTCACCAAGTTAAAGCATTTATTGAAGACTGCGGCTATACTAGTGTTAAAGACGAAATCGAACACGAAGCAGGGGTTCTGTACAATATGCCCGCCTTTCCTCGTTTTCCATTAGTAGAAATTTTGAGTGGCATAAATAAGATCAAAGTTGGTTATTTTATGGGTGCTGCGTCCAGCGTGCAGCAATTGCATAAGAATCACAAGCCCATGCTCTTTATTCACGGTAGTCAAGATAATTTTGTTCCAACCAAGATGGTCTACCCTAATTATAAAGCTACCAAAGGGCCAAAGGAAATATGGGTTGCTCCTAAAGCTAAACATGCCCAGTCTTTTTCAAAACATCCCCAAGAATATAAAAGACGGGTTGCAGCATTTTTAGCTAAATATGTCAGGTAGGCCGTGCATTATATTTGCTAGCGCTTACATAAGTCTGATATTATAAAATTGTGGTTAAGGTTGACAAAATTTCTATCTCCATAATATGTTTGTTATTGAATCTTTAAAAACAAGTTTATCGCGAAAAAATTCGATTTTTGTATGTTTATATCTGTGAAATTTTTCATTTAAACTGAAAAGTTTTTAATCTACACCTGACCCACAAAAAATAGTTGTCACAGCAAGTGACAACTATTTTTTACCGTAAAGTTAATTTGACAACGCATTCACACCTTGGCGTTTGCGGTAACATATCTACATTTTCAATTAGTCTGACATTATATGCTTCGCTCAAAAGAACTAAGTCTTGTGCCAGAGTGGAGGGGTTGCAAGAAATGTATACAAAAGTTTTAGGCTTCACGCTTAGGATGGTTTTGATCAAGCTTTTTGCCAGTCCCGTGCGTGGTGGGTCAACAATCAAAGCATCAATTGGCATACCATTTTGAACTAATTCCGGTAAAATTTTTTCTACGCTTCCCTGAATGTAATTAGCATTTTTAATATGATTCAGTTCTACGTTATGATTAGCATCTTCGACTGCTTCGGGGATAGTTTCAATGCCAATAACCTGTTTAACCTGATCAGCAGCTAAGATTCCGAGTGTACCCACGCCGCTATATGCATCTATTAAAGTTTCAGTTGGGGTCAAATCTAAAAATTTCAGTGCTTTTGAGTATAACGTAATAGTTTGAACCGGGTTTAATTGGAAAAATGCTCGCGGTGACAAGGCAAACTTTTTGCCCAAAATTTCATCAGTTATCTGATTTTTTCCTGCCAATTTAACTGTTTTGTTACCCCATACCTGGGGGTTGCGCCAGTCAGTTTCATTTTGATAGACACTAACTACGTCAGGCAGGTGCATAACTTGTTCTGCAAGTTGACCTAAATTTTTAATGTTGCGACCAACAGTAATTAAAGTTACTTGTATTTCATGAGTAGCATAGGCTTGACGCACCACAATTGTTTTTAGACCATCAAAATGGCGGTAGGGGTCGGCAATTTTAACGTGCATTTTTTCTACTAAGCTTTTGATTTTGCGTTCAGTATCCTGGGTGGCCTGGCTTTGCGTTGGCATAACTGGTAAATCAAACAATTCATGCGAGTTAGGGGCAAAAAGACCCAAACTGATCTGACCATGAGATTGTTCAATTTGGTATTGCGCTTTATTACGATAATGCCATTCTTCTGGAGCCGGAATGGTTTTCTTAACTTTATACTTACTGTATCCTCGGGGATGAAATTTTTTCAAAGCTTCAAGGACGTTGTCTCGTTTAAATTCAAGCTGCTTGGGATAAGCTAAATGAGCAAGTTCCAGCCCACCTATTGCCGGATTAACTTTAGCCGGAAATGATACTCTGTTTGGACTTTTTTCTTTAATGCGGACCAGTTCCGCATCAATGTAACGGGGATATTCTTTGATGATCTTGGCAACGACCACTTCTGCGGGCAAGGCACCCGGAATAAAAATGATTTTTTTGCGGTAATAGCCGATTCCTTCGCCATTAATGCCCAGTCTTTTGATTGTAATAATAATATCCTTATCTTTTGGTTTATTTTGATTAAATTTCTTGTACATAGTTTTCTTTCTACAATAAAATAGTAAATGTTAACAATTTATTGTACTCCCTGAAAAAAGTATTTAGCAAGATTAAACAAAATTTGCTAGCATGGAGTTAAGCACTAGAAAGGTGAAATTGTGATGCCAATTATTACTAAAGTAAGCAGTCAAAAAAGACCCGGACGATTTAATATTTTTTTAGATGGTAAGTATTCTTTCTCCGCTGCTGAGCAAACTGTGGCTGAATTTATGCTTTTAAAGGGGCAAGAACTGACTGAAGAACAAATTGCTGAAATTAAGCAATTTGATCAAGACGCCAAGGCTACCAATATTGCATCTAATTATTTAAGTTATGAACCTAGAACTGTTTATGAAGTTTTACAATATCTTAATAAACATGGCATTGATAATGACTCTGCACAGGCTGCTGTCAGTCAACTGACAGAAATGGGGTTTTTAGATGATGCTAAGTACACGCAATTAGTGATCGCACAAAACTTGCGGATTGGTACTGATGGACCAGTTAGTGTCAGCAATAAGTTGAGACAAAAAGGAATTGATCCTGAAATAATTGCTAATGCGCTAATGGAAATAGCTGATGCTGACTGGCTGGATGCAGGTAAGAGAGTGCTCAAGTCAATGAAAAGTAAAGTGGGCAAATTGGCACGGCGCGAACTGGAACGGAAAATGACCAGTAAATTATTGAGTCATGGCTTTTCCAGCACGCTTGCCAGTACAATAATTGCTCAAATTGATATACCGCAAAATGATGAAGATCAAATCGCAGCATTAAAAAAGCAAGGGATCAAAGCCTATAAGCGGTTTCGCCGTTTGCCAGAAAATGAGAGACAGCAAAAAATACGCAATTACTTATTTACACACGGATTTGCCAGTAATGAAATTGATGCTTTTCTAGCGGGTGAAATTATTCCTTTAGCTGAATTAGCTGAATATTAGGAGAAATTATGAAAAAACTACAGAAAAAAGTAACTTTTGTTGGTCGTCCTTTTCCCGATCAATTGATGGACGAACAGAAAACCTTTAATCAATCAAATATGGAAATGGAGCAGAATCAGGTTTTTCAGGATTTTATCGTTAAGAATGATTTAACTAATACTCGTAGCAATATGGTTGTTTTTGGACCTGAAAATTTTATGTATTGGTATGGCGTAATTGCACCCAACGAGGTTGAAGTTCCAAAAGGCTTAATGAAATTTGTTTTGCCTGAAGCCCAAGTGGCAATTACAGAAAAAGACAATCAAAATATTTCCTTTTTTAGTCAGCCATTAAATATGGTTATATCGCAGTTCTTAGCTGCAGTTGCTGCCGAAGGGATTAAAATTTACCAAAATCCTGGTGATAGTTTAACTCCTTACGTTGTGCAAACTTTAAATTTTGCCACAAAAAAACTGACCCAAGAATTATATCTTGAGGACAGTCATTAAATAATTAATGTTGTTTAGGGTCAATTGATAAGTTGTCGTATTCAACATATGCACCAAGACAAGTTGATAAAAGCATAATCAGCATCACAATTCCAACAGATTTACCCACAATTTGATCAAGAGTTAGAAATTCACGCACCACAAAAGTGGCAGCAAAACAAAGAATAAAATCTAAGATGACATTAGCAATTTGTAAAAAATAGCGTCTTCTAATACTGAAAAAGCGTAATAACTGCTTTAATAAACCATCGTCTATTTCAACCGCTAATAAATCTACTGGTCTTTGAATTGTAGCTTTGATGGCAGACATAATTAAAGCACCAACAATAGCGCCAATGGTGGTCCGGAAAAGATCAGCTGAATGCAAAACTAATGCATCATAGCCAATACCAATAATGGTCAGACTACACAGATAAGGAATTAACAGTAAGAATGTAAAAACAAGTATGACATGACTTTTTTTCATGGGGTAACCTCATTTCTTACGTGCTATTCTAACATATTGTGTGCGTACATGATATAATGTTGGTATTTAATATGTTATTTTAAGAAAGAGAGCACAAAAATGGCTAGCGACCCCGACAAGGGGAATTTATTTGAGCGTTTCAAAAATAAATTTTCCCCTACAAATGATGAAGAAACAAGAGAGCACTTAATTACAGAAATTGAAGATTTACATCAGCAGAAAAAGCTTAGTGACAATGAATTTACAATGTTAAATGCAGTTTTGGATTTTCAGGGACGGATGGTACGTGAGGTAATGGTGCCGCGAATTGATGCTTTCATGGTAGATTGCCAGGAAAGTTTGCAGGACCATCTTAAAGAAATACTGCGTGAACCATATTCCAGAATACCGGTTTATCGACGTGATAAAGACAAAATAGTAGGTATTATTCATATTCGAACTGTCTTGCGTAAGGCATGGGAAAAGGGCTTTGATAATATTACTTATGATGATGTCATGAATCCGCCACTTTTTGCACCGGAAACAACGGAGCTCAGAGAACTTTTAGTAGAGATGCAACAAACTCAGCAGCAATTGGCTATTTTAACGGATGAATATGGTGGAGTTGTCGGGCTTGCAACCATTGAGGATATAATTGAGGAAATAGTGGGTAATATTGATGATGAAGTGGATCAGACGGAAGTTTTGGTTCACCAAATTGCCCCTAACAAATATGTGATATATGGTAAAATGCCTCTTGATGAATTTAACGAGCAATTCGGCACCGATCTGGAAATGGAAGATGTTGACACTATTGCCGGCTATATGATTACAAAGTTAGGCATAATACCGGCAAAAGGTGAAAAGTTATCTGTCAAATTGGATAATGGCATGGTATTGACTACTAGAAGAATGATGCGTTCCAGATTAATGACGGTTTTGTTGACTGTGCCAGAAGAAAAACCTAAGAAGAAGGAAGAACAAAATACTTAATGAGTAACGAACTGTTGAATAAAGTAAATAAGAGAAGAACATTTGCTATCATATCGCACCCTGATGCCGGGAAAACTACGATTACGGAGCAAATGCTTCTTTTTGGTGGTGTAATTCGCAGCGCGGGGACAGTTAAAGCCCGCAAAAGTGGTCATTATGCTACTAGTGACTGGATGGAAATTGAAAAGCAACGTGGTATCTCAGTTACCAGCTCCGTCATGCAATTTGAATATCAGGGAAAAAGAATAAACATTCTTGATACCCCGGGACACGAAGATTTTTCGGAAGATACCTATCGCACTTTAATGGCAGTTGACTCAGCAGTCATGGTGATCGACTCAGCTAAAGGTATTGAACCGCAAACCAAAAAATTATTTAAGGTCGTAAAGCAAAGAGGCATTCCTATCTTTACCTTTATGAATAAATTGGACCGTGATGGTAGACCGCCACTTGATTTGATTGCTGAACTGGAAGACTTACTTGGCATCGAAGGTGTGGCTATGAATTGGCCAATTGGTTCAGGTCAAACTTTACAGGGATTATATGATATTGCTCATAATCAGGTTGAAATGTATCGCAAGGATGGTCCTGATCGCTTTTTGCCTCTAGATAAAGACGGTAAACTGCCGGCTAGTGAACCATTTAGTCAGAATCCCCAATTTCAAGATACATTAGGAGAAATTGACTTAATTAAAGAAGCTGGAAATCAATTTGACTTACAAAAAATTGCTCAAGGCGATCAGACACCAGTATTCTTTGGCTCCGCTTTAACTAATTTTGGGGTTGAAACTTTTTTGCAGAGTTTTGTTAAAATGGCTCCTGCACCAGCTGGTCATAAAGTTAACGACACTGAAGACTTGGCTCCTGATGATGAAGAATTTTCTGGTTTTGTGTTTAAAATTCAAGCTAATATGAATCCACACCACCGTGATCGGATTGCCTTTGTGCGTATTGGCAGTGGCGAGTTTAAAAAAGGACTGGATGTAACTTTGGCTCGCACTGGTAAACCAATTCGTCTCAATAATGCTACTGAATTTATGTCTAGTGAGAGAATGCAGGTTTCAGATGCGGTAGCAGGAGATATTGTTGGTTTGTATGATACTGGCAATTTCCAAATAGGTGACAGTATTTATGCTGGCAAACATAAAGTGGTTTATCCGCCACTGCCAGAATTTACTCCTGAACTCTTTGTGCGAGTTACTGCTAAGAACGTAATGAAACAGAAATCATTTCATAAAGGTATGGTTCAATTAGTTCAAGAAGGTGCCATTCAGTTATACCAGAATTATCAGACTGATGAGTATATCTTGGGTGCTGTTGGGCAGCTGCAATTTGAGGTCTTTAAATTCAGAATGAAAAATGAATATAATTCTGATGTTGAAATGACTAATATTGGTCACAGAGTAGCACGCTGGATTGACCCTGAGCAGCTTGATCCGGCCATGGCTAACAGTCGAAATTTACTAGTAAAAGACCGTTACGGCCAACCGCTATTCTTGTTTGAAAATCAATTTGCAGAGCGTTTTTTCAAGGATAAATATCCAGATGTTAAACTGACTGAAAAACTGTAAACAAAAAACTGGCTTTAAGCCAGTTTTTTTATTTGTCAATATGGATTTCAATTACATGCTGACTTTTATCAAATGTCAACATATATGAAGGATTTTTTTCTTTAACAAGTCGCTTAATAACAAAGTTCGTTTCATCTTTACGAACACGACGATTGTGATTTTCCAAGACAATTCCGATTGCTTTATCACTTTCGGTGTAGATAACGGAGGTATTGCCTAGAGAGTAAACTTTGACATAATTTACGTTGGTCGTATTTAGTTGACTGTGAACTAGGTCCTTATAACTATTGGTTACATCTATTAAATGCATGGATTTCACCCGTTTCTTCTAGTAGTTCTTTTTTTAATTTAAGTATACAACTAAACTAAACTTTTTTCTTTAATAAAAAGCATGATTATTATATTTTGCAATAATCATGCTTAAAAGTGACGTCTTTAAATATTAGTTGTGTCATTTGCTGAATTAATAGTGTTCTCATCTTCACTGATAGCAATCTTATCTTCAGAAACACTAGCAAGCAAATTCTTCACTGCAGGATGATCAAGTTTATAGTCAGCAACTTTATCTTCAATTTCTTCCTGAATGGTTCTACGCAATGGTCTTGCGCCCATATCAGGACTATATCCTTCATCAACTAATTTCTTTTTAGCATCCTCGGTAACGTTAATTTGCATTCCTTGGTTTTTAACCATGCTGTTTACATCGTCAAGCATTAAATTAACAATTTTTATTAAGTCATCCTTAGTCAGTTCGTTGAATTCAATCACATCATCCAACCGGTTTAAAAACTCTGGCTTAAAGAATTGACTCATTGAACTTCTGGCGGAATCTGGTTGATCTGCAGAATTTTCAGCAGTGAAACCAACACTGGTGTTCTTAATGCCTTGACCAGCATTAGAGGTCATGATGATAATCGTATCCTTGAATGATACAGTTCTACCTTGAGAATCAGTTAAGCGACCATCATCTAAAATCTGTAAGAAAAGATTCATAACAGCTGGATCAGCTTTTTCAATTTCGTCAAGTAAAATCAAACTGTATGGGTGACGTCTTACTCGTTCTGTTAGTTGTCCGGCTTCTTCATAACCGACGTAACCAGGTGCTGAACCAATTAACTTGGAAACAGAATATGATTCCATATATTCTGACATATCGAAGCGAATTAAGGCATTTTCTGAACCAAACATTTGCCGAGCCAGTTGTTTAGCTAATTCGGTTTTACCTACACCAGTAGGTCCCACAAAGAGGAAGGAGCCGATAGGTCTGCCGGATTTATTAAAGCCAATCCGGTTACGCCGAATTGCACGAGCCAGTTTATCGACTGCTTTATCTTGACCAATAACGTGTGCCTTAAGATTTGGTGCCAAGTTTTGCAACTGGTTTTCTTCTTGCTTTTGTAAATCACCAACAGGGATGCCAGTTTTTTCTTCAACAATCTTGTTCATGATCTTGCTGGTAATAATAGGAGATTTGTCCGGATCAACCTTTTGATCCTTCATCTTGTTATATTTTTCGATTTGGTCACGGTAGTATGCAGCTTTTTCATAATCTTCATTCTTGAGGGATTCTTGTTTTAATTTCTGAGCCGCATCAATTCGTTCCTTCATTTTTTCCTTGTCGACGTAAGGAATTGTCAGGTTCATTCTTGAACCTGCTTCATCGAGTAAGTCAATGGCTTTATCAGGTAAAAAGCGGTCTTGAATGTAACGCTCAGATAATTCTGCTGCTGCCTTGATAGCATCATCAGTATAGTGAACATGGTGATAATCTTCGTAGCGCTTTTGAATACCCTT
Source organism: Lactobacillus sp. IBH004 (assembly GCF_026185255.2). Lineage (NCBI taxonomy): Bacteria > Bacillati > Bacillota > Bacilli > Lactobacillales > Lactobacillaceae > Lactobacillus > Lactobacillus sp. IBH004. Next base: position 661,977 of record NZ_CP110217.2, read on the forward strand.
TAAAATACGGATTGTTTCTGCAACAGAAGGTTCTTTAACATCAACGGGCTGGAATCTTCTTGCTAGGGCAGAGTCTTTTTCAATTTCCCGGTATTCTTTTAATGTGGTAGCACCAACGAGTTGCAGGTCACCACGAGCAAGAGCGGGTTTAATAATGTTGCCCGCATCCATTCCACCTTCGGCATTGCCTGCACCAACGATTTCGTGAATTTCATCGATAAAGAGGATGATATCATCATGACCTTGTACTTCTTTAAGTAATTGCTGCATTCGTTGTTCAAATTGACCCCGAATACCTGTACCTTGAACTAAAGAAACTACGTTTAGTGATATTATTCTTTTATCTTGCAGCTTGGCCGGGACCGAACCGTCGACAATTTGCTGGGCTAAGCCCTCAACTACAGCAGTCTTACCGACACCGGCTTCACCGATTAGGACAGGATTGTTCTTTGTTCTGCGATTCAAGATTTCAATGACACGAGCAATTTCTTTATCGCGTCCAATAACTGGGTCAATTTTACCTTTTCTTGCTAGAGCAGTAAGATCGGTTCCATACTGATCAAGCAGTGAGCGTCCGCCCCCGGCACCATTGTTGCCGTTATTGACGTTTCCTGGATTCCCATTGCCCATTCTGGGGTCCCCTGGATTTCCCGCATTGCCGTTGTAATTAAACAGGTCGCTGAAATCACCAAAGAAGTCGTTATTATCATTGTTCATATTAATATTTCCTTGTTGTTTAAGTTGTTGATAACATTGTCCACATAAATTAATTTCACGACTTTGTCCGTTAACCTTCGCAAAAAGATGAATGGAAGCTGGTCGTTTTTGACAGTTTTGACAAAGCAATTGTATTACCGCCTTTCATATCAGTTTACTAAATTATATAATTAGCACTCGCAATAATCAAGTGCTAAAACCTGAATCTTATTATTTGTAAGTAACGCTAATATGATAAAATATTGGTGCAAGATCAGATGATTGCATAAATAAAATTGACTAAAAAGTGGTGATGATTTTGGATTTTCAAAAAATTCTGGTGCAATTAGCGAATGGCGAACTCGATCACTATGAAGTTGAGCCAAAAAATGCTTTTGAATTTCAAGCAGCATTGAGGTCTTTTGAAAAAAGGCAAAATATTACAGGGAAAGCATTGCGAGGTGGTAAAATAATTTACTCAAAATCAAAATCTGAAGTTTAATGATGTAAACTGTTACATTTATGTTGTCTAATTCACAAAAAAATGATAGTCTAAGTAGGCGAATAGGTATTTATTACCGGTTTGATTTTTTGAATTCAAAGGAGATATATATAATGGAAAAACGCGATTTTCATGTTGTTGCAGAAACAGGTATTCATGCTCGTCCAGCTACATTGCTAGTACAAGCTGCTTCTAAATTTGGTTCAGATATCAATTTGGAATACAATGGTAAGTCAGTTAATTTAAAGTCAATTATGGGTGTTATGTCACTTGGTGTTGGCAAAAATGCTGATGTTACTATCAGTGCTAGTGGCGACGACGAAAAAGATGCAATTAACGCTATTTCAGAGACTATGAAAAAAGAGGGCTTAGCTGAATAATGACCAAGACATTAAAAGGAATTGCTGCTAGTGATGGTATTGCTGTAGCACCAGCTTATCTCTTGGTTGAACCTGATCTTTCATTTTCAAAATCTACAGTTAGCGATGTTGAAAGTGAGTTAGCACGCTATAAGAAGGCAATTTCAGTATCAACTACTGAAGTTGAAAAAATTCGTGATAGTGCAAAGAAGAGTTTAGGTGAAGACGAAGCTCAAGTCTTTGAAGCTCACCTTATGATCTTGAACGATCCTGAATTTACTGGTGCCATTGAAAACGAAATCAAGGAACAAAAAGTTAACAGTGAAGCTGCTCTTGACGAAACTGCCCAAAAGTTTATCAGTATTTTTGAAGGAATGACTGATAACACATATATGCAGCAACGTGCAGCTGATGTGCGCGATGTTTCTAAGAGAATTATGGCTCACTTGCTGGGTAAGGAATTACCAAACCCAGCTGCCATTGATCACGAAGTTATTGTGGTTGCTCATGATTTAACTCCTAGTGATACTGCCCAACTTAATAAAAAATTTGTTAAGGGCTTTGTTACTGATATTGGCGGAAGAACAGCACACTCTGCTATCATGGCGCGTTCACTTGAATTGCCAGCAGTTGTAGGTACTGATTCAATTACCAAGGATGTTGAAAACGGCGACACGATTGCTGTTGACGGTCTAAGCGGTGATGTAGTAGTTAAGCCTACTGACAGTCAAGTTGCTGAATATCAACAAAAGAGTTCTGACTTTTTGCAGCAAAAAGCTGAATGGGAAAAATTAAAGAACGAGCCTTCAGTTACTGCAGACGGTAAAAAGTTTACAATTGCTGCTAATATTGGTACACCAAATGACATGAAGGGTGTAAACGATAATGGTGCTGAAGCTGTTGGTCTTTACAGAACCGAATTCTTATATATGGATTCAAAGGACTTCCCAACTGAGGATGAGCAATTTGAAGCCTATAAGAAAGTCATTGAAGGTATGCATGGTAAGCAGGTAATTATCAGAACCATGGATATTGGTGGTGACAAGCACCTTGATTATTGGGATTTACCAGAAGAAATGAACCCATTCTTGGGTGTGCGTGCCATTAGACTCTCACTTCAAAATGAACAGATTTTCCGGACGCAGCTTCGTGCTTTATTGCGTGCATCAGCTTATGGCAAGTTAGGCATTATGTTCCCAATGATTGGTACTCTGAATGAGTTGCGCAAGGCTAAAGCAATTTTGGGTGAAGAAAAAGACAAGTTAGTTACAAAAGGCGTTAAGATTGGTTCGAACTTAGAAGTGGGAATGATGATTGAAGTTCCAGCTGCTGCAGTTTTAGCTGATCAATTTGCTAAAGAAGTTGATTTCTTCTCAATTGGTACTAATGACTTAATTCAATATACAATGGCTGCTGATAGGGGCAATGATAATGTTTCTTACCTTTATCAACCGGCAAACCCATCTGTTTTGCGTTTAATTAAGCACACGATTGATGCAGCACATGAAAACAACATTTGGTGTGGCATGTGCGGCGAAGCTGCCGGAGACAGTACCATGTTTCCAATTTTGCTTTCAATGGGCTTAGACGAGTACTCAATGAGTGCTACTTCAATTTTGCGTATTAGAAGCTTAATGAAGAAGCTCAATACTGCAGATATTAAGGAATTAGCCAATAAAGCTTGTTATGTTTCAGAAACTGCTGAAGAAAATGAGAAATTGGTTAGTGACTTAATGAAGAAAGTAAATAACTAATAATAATAAAAAAAGGATACATTAGCAAAAAATTATGTATTCTTTTTTATTTCTTTATTTTTTCTTGATAAAAAGTTCACAGAATATTCACGTTTAAAAGATACTATAATAATAAAATTAGTTGAAAAAACTACTTACAAAAAGGAAGTAGTATGATATAATTATATAGATACTAATTAAGGGAGCGTGAAATATATGGTAAATTTATATATCTCTCCAAGCTGTACATCTTGTCGTAAAGCGAAGGCCTGGTTAAAGAAGCACGACATTCCTTTTAAGGAAAGAAATATTTTTTCTGAACCGTTAACAAAAGATGAATTGTTGCAAATTTTGCGCATGACTGAAAATGGTACCGAAGAAATTATTTCAACTCGTTCAAGAGCATTTCAGCAACTTAAAGTTAATCTGGATGACATGTCAATTGATCAATTGCTTGATCTGGTAGAAAAGAATCCAAGTTTGTTAAGACGTCCTATTATTATGGATGACCGTCGTTTACAGGTTGGATATAATGAAGATGAGATTAGGCGCTTTTTACCTAGAAAAGTACGCCGTCTCGAACTTGAAGAAATGCAAAAGATAGCTGACTTATAAATCAGGTAAGTTTAAAATAAAAGCGTTGGTTTTTTAAACTAACGCTTTTATTTTATGAGTAAAGTACGCTACAATAGAACAAAGCATCTGATGGAGGTGAGAACTCATGCAAGTAGATCATATAAACAAAAATACGATTCGCGTGAGAATAGGTAAACAAGAATTAGCAAATCGTGGTCTTAAAGTTTTGGATTTACTGGGTGATAAAAATAAAATCCAGCATTTCTTTTATTCAATTTTAGATGAAATTGATACGGATCATTCTTTTAGTCAAGATGCACCTGTTACTTTTCAAGTAATGCCTAATAATGGTGGGCTTGATTTACTCATCACTAAAGTTACGGCCAAAGATCAGAATAACCTGGCCCAGTTATTTGATAATGATTTTACTGACAACAGTAAAAAGAGGAATGATGCTCGTAAGTCTTTTCTCGATTTAGAACCTGAGGAAGATGAAAGCGATAAAGACGAATCAACTGGTTCTGCAATTTCTGGTCACCCCAAGGTGAAAAAAGAGTTTTGGAAACTGCAAAAAAAGCAGGCATATAGTTTTAATGACCTTAATCAGGTAGTTGAACTGGCGGATAGTCTTCAAGCAGACGATTTGGCTTCCAGTCTTTATTTTGAACGCGGCAAATTTTACTTAGAGTTAATCTTTACTGATCAAGATTACTTGGAAATAAAGCCGGCTGATGCATGGGCCATTGCAAATGAATATGGTATTAAAGTTAAAGCTAGTGAAATGGCTCGTGTGCGCATTAATGGCAAATGTTTGATAGCGCATGAAGCTTTAGAGAAGCTGCAAGATTATTTTAGTGATATTAATTAAAATGCCAGATAGCAAAATAAAAGGGGGCAGGTAAAAATCTGCCCCTTTTGCGTACTTATTATTAGGTGATGATTATGTACGCGGCATTGTTGAATAATGTTTTAGTTTTAGCTGTAGCAGAAGCTCGGATAAGTGAAAGTGAAAAGAATATAAAAAGGCATTATTTTTGTCCTCAGTGTTATCGCGAAGTCCAGCTGATAAATAATAGTAAAACACCTTATTTTAAGCATATACCAAGTGAAGTTAATTTAAGTGGAGAAAATAAAGAGCATGCACAAAGTAAAAGCTTATTGACTACAGCTTTAAGAGCAGCCCATTTTAACGCACGGATGGAAGTTCAATTGGCTAATGGCCAATTACGCGCTGATATCTTAGCAAGCCCGAATTTAGCATTTGAAATTCAATGTGCTCCGCTCAACAAATCTGAATTTCGTCATCGTCATCTTTTATATCGGCAAATAGGCGTGAAAGATATCTGGATAGTGGGAAAGAGACATTTTTTAGGACAATACATCAAAAAATCGCAGCTTATCTTTTTTCGAAGGAATAAACCGTGGCATGATTATTATTTGGAAATTAATCCTGATAAGCTAGTTATCAGTTTGAAATATAACGTTTTGCTTGAGCCGCTGACTAATAAAATTCATTGGCAAAAACAGAATTTTACTATAAATGCCGAAGGATTAAAAAAGCTGTGGCACTTTAAACCTGCTTTACGTAAATACTATGTTGATTCGGCCAAGCAAAAACAGTATCTAAAAATGCAGCTTATGCATAAAAGTCTCAATGGCATGAAGATTGCCAACAACTTATATAAAAGACGGCAAACCATTGATGATTTGCCGTCTTGGGTATTTAGCAATTTTCGTAAAATCAATTCGCCAGATAATGCAAGTAAGTTTTTAGATCAGACGTAAGTGTTTAGCAGGATAATAATCTTGGTCTTCCTTTGTAATACAACCAGTATTTTTAAAAAGGCGAATCAACTTATCATGAGCCAAAATTCCTTCAAGCATTACGCCACTGTAATTGCCGCTTTCATTAAAAATAATAGTTGTAGGAATGTTACAGACATTAAACTGATGGGCAAGTTCCTTATCTTGGCGAATGGAATTATCTACATAAGGAGCAATCCTGCGATCTGTAATCCGGTCAAAATTTAAATTTAAATCTTGAGCAATTTTTCGCGGTAATTGTTCAGAATATTTATTAAAATCACCGCTGATAGCTTGTTGTAAAGCAACTAGATAGGCTCGAGCCTTTTTGTTGCCATATTCGAACTTAATTGCATGGTAATTGCGTAAAGCTTGAAATGAAGCGATTGTGTACTGCGGGATATCTATTATTCTTTGACCGCTCTTTTTTCTTCTGATAATATCTTCTTTTATAACTTTTGTATTTATGATAGGAACGAAGTTAAAAGAAGAATTGATATTAAGTTCGGCGATTGCATCTTGAATTAAAACTTCTGTATTATAGCAGTAAATGCCAACGGGATTGACAAAGAGAAAAATTTCGAACATGATCAGGCTCCTCCAATACTGATTATTTAAAAATCTAATTATCTATCCTTTTTAGAAATTTACTCGTTAAACTACATTTTAGCACGATGCTTGTAAGCGCGTGCAATTTTTGCTTGATTAGTATTAGCAGAATTCTGTGTAAAGTGATATGTCTTTTTTAAGTCTAACAGAACTTGTGCAATTAATTGGGGATTAGGATTTTCAATCTCAATTTCAAAGTCCTCATAATTGTCAGGATAGGTACTATCATCAAATGTTAATTCACAATTTTCAGGTCCATTTGCTAAAATGCGCTTAGTTTTACTAAAAGTTTGCAAGTTTAGTATTAGGTGGTCTGAAAAGTGCTTGTTCAGATAGTCTCCTACGCTATATTTAAAAGAAATTGGCAAATTTTTGCTGCCATTTTTAACCATTGCTTTAGCTTCAGCTAGTTTTAGTTCGTCATTAATTTCTATTGCTTCATGAAACTGGTGCTGCACGGGATCATCATTTGGAACTTTAAGTGTTTGTTCTGCATGATCAGCAAAAAGACGAATGCGACAACTGATATGATTTTGCTTTAGCAAACCATCTTTGGTATCAAAATAATAATTTTCCTGTTTAAAACAGCTTTTTGCAGCAAAATCCTGGCAAAGCTTGTGATAGATTGTCTTTGGCAGGATAATTTTTGCTTCAATTTCATTATTCTTCGACATAATAATTCCCCATCCAATTTCAGTGATAGAATTTACTTTTTATTCCATGCTACTAATTAAGAAAGTATAGTTTTTTTATTGACATATTGTCAAAATTGCTGTTTCTGCTTAAATATAAAATAGAAAACAAAACTATCAAAGTATAGGCTATACTGAAATTAATAAATTTATCATAATCTTAAAAGCTTTAATATGCAAGAAAAAACTGTATCAAATAAGGGATTATATATGCTGTATAGAAAAAAACGGCTTCTTTTATTAAAGCTATTAGCCATATGAAATTGCTATCATATAATTTATGTTAAAATGGATATGCTGTTTGAGAAAGGGTTATTTCTATGAATAATGATTGGGATAATTTTTTATGGCCTTATGAAGAGGCCGTCCGAGAATTGAAAGTGAAATTTCGTTCTTTAAGACAAAGTTTTTTAACGAAAGGGGAACATTCCCCGATAGAATTTGTAGTTGGCAGGGTTAAAACTGTCGACTCAATTAAAGAAAAAATGCAAAGGCGTGTAATCAGTTTTGATGTAATTGAAACCGATATGCAGGACATTGCAGGTATTAGGATAGTATGTCAATTTGTCGATGATATTTATAAGGTGGTAGACTTAATACATACACGTGATGATATGGAAGTCATTGAAGAACGTGATTATGTTAAAAACGCCAAACCTTCAGGCTATCGCTCCTATCATATGGTTATTTCTTACACCGTTTATTTGCCAAATGGTCCCAAAAAGTTGCTGGCTGAAATTCAAATCAGAACTTTAGCTATGAACTTTTGGGCTACTGTTGAACACACTCTTAATTATAAATATCAAGGTTCTTATCCAAAAGATATTTCCCAAAGACTAAAATCCACTGCAGAAACAGCATATAAACTTGATGAAGAAATGTCTTTAATAAAAGATGAAGTGCAGGAAGCTCAAAAGGTTTTTACCAAAAACAAGGGTAAGGAAAAATAATGAGAATTACAATTGCCCATAACACCAATCCCGAAACGCTAAAAGTTGTGGCGCACTTGCGAAAACTGTTGGAAGCTAAAGCAGGCATTGTTTTTGATGCTAAATACCCCGATGTTGTCATTACTGTCGGAGGCGATGGTACTTTAATCAATGCTTTTCACCGTTATGAAAACCAGATCAGTTCTATTCGCTTTATTGGTATCCACACTGGGCATTTAGGTTTTTACACTGATTGGCGTGGTCCAGAAGTTGATAAAATGGTAGATGCTTTACTTTTAAGGGAGCCGGAATCTGCCAGTTATCCGCTTTTGGAAGTAGAACTTTTAACCGAAGCGAATGAAAAGAAACATTTTTTGGCCTTAAATGAATCTGCAGTCAAACGGGTATCGCATACATTAGAAGCAAAAGTCTATATTGATGATCAATTATTTGAAAATTTCCGGGGAGATGGCTTATGTATATCAACTCCTACCGGTTCAACTGGTTATAATAAGTCACTTGGTGGTGCTGTGATTCACCCAAGACTTAAAGCCTTGCAAATGGCAGAAATAGCTTCAATTAATAACCGAATTTTCAGATCATTATCTTCGCCAATAGTGTTGGCACCAGAGCAGTGGATTACTGTCATACCTGATGCTGACCACTGCGTTATGACTGTTGATGGCCGTCGCATTAATGTACGCAACGCTAAACAAATTGAATATCGTATTTCTAGTAAGGAAATTCATTTTGATCGTTTTGGGCATACCCATTTTTGGTCCCGTGTTCAGAGCGCCTTTATTGGAGATAAAGATGACACCATTTAAAGTTATTGTACAAGACGAAGTTCCCAAGAAATTAGGAGCTTTTTTACTGAAAAACGGTTTTTCAAAAAGAGCAGTGAATAATGCTAAAAATTCCGGTGGGATGCTTTTAGTAAATCATAAAAGGCGCTTTACCAACTACATTTTACATCAAGGTGATGAAGTGATTTTTATTCCAGGAAAAGAGAGGGTCAATCCCTGGCTAGTCCCCTCAAAGAAGCCGCTAGCGGTTGCACGGGAAACTGCAAATTATTTGGTAGTAAATAAACCAGCTGGCATTTTGTCAATTCCATCTCGTTATGATGACAATGCTTTAGTTAACCAAGTTTTAGGTTATTTTAACAGTAAAAAAGAGGTTGACGTTAAACCGCACATAGTGACGCGACTCGATCGCGATACTTCTGGTCTGGTTCTGGTTGGGAAAAATGCTATTGCTCATGCTCGTTTTAGTCAGATCGATAAAACTCAATTTATTAAAAAATATCATGCAATAGTTCATGGCAATTTTGCGCCGGAAGAATTGACTGGAGTGATAGATCAGCCTATTGGTCGCAAAGGAACCTCAATTGTGCGCAGCATTGATTCCACTGGCAAGAATGCTAAAACTGCTTATAAAGTGATTGCTCAAAAAAGCGGAGCCAGTTTAGTAGAACTGCGCCTATATACAGGTCGAACTCACCAGATTCGCATACATATGCAATATTTGGGTCATCCTTTATTTGGCGATCCTCTATATGGCATTAATGATGAGTTTAAGCGCCAGGCACTCAATTGCTTTTATTTGGGTTTTCCCGATCCATTTACTAAAGACCAGCATACTAGTATTGAAATACCTGATGCACCGGATATGCAAAAATTATGGCATAGCCTTTAATATATCTGTAGAGAAATAAAAGAGTTGTCTTGCGTTAGACAACTCTTTTATTTGTTTTACAAAATTTATTCACTAAAAAGTACGCGAGTACCTTCGGGAACAAAAATATTTTTTTGAACTGGTGTCAAACAACCATTTTCAGCATCTCGTGTATATAAAGTGGCATTATCTGAATTTTGGTTGGTTGCTACCACATATTTTTCATCTTTGTCCCAGTTAAAATCACGAGGAAATTCACCAAAAGTTGAAATTCTTTGACGTAGTTGCAAGGTATGATCATCATTAACTGCAAAAACAGTGATGGTATCATGACCGCGATTGGAAGTGTAAATAAATTTACCATCATGGCTAATTTTTATGGCAGCTGCGCCGTTGTGGTCAGAAAAATCATCAGGAATGGTTGAATAAGTAGCAATATTTTTAAAATTCCAGTGGGCTTCATCTAACTTAACTAAGTTAATTTTACTTGAAAGCTCACCGACAACATAAAAATAATTACCATCAGGACTAAATACAATATGGCGTGTTCCAAAACCTGGCTCGTTTTGATATTTAGCCAGGTGCTTCAGCTTATTATTTTTGAAGCTGTAAAAATCAACACTGTCGTTACCCAGATCACAACTCACTAAATTGCCTTGTGGTGTTTGATCGAAAAAGTGGGGATGAGGGCCATCAGCTTGTTCTGGACAGGGACCAAGAGTATCTGCCGTGTGAGTTACGGAATCTAAAAAGGTCAGTTTACCCTCATCATCATACGAAAATACACTGAGTACAGCTGTATGATAATTTGCAGTGTATAATAGTTTTTTTTCGCGGTTAATTCCAATATAGGCTGGCGAAGAACCTGGGGTTAAATAAGAGTCCTTTTCTGAATATTTGCCCTTAACTAATGCGAAAGAACTGATTCCACCTTTTGCTCCAGCATTATTAATTGTAAAAATGAGATTGCCATCTTGAACAAAATACGTAGGTCCACCAACTTGGATTACTTCTTTTGCTGGTCCCATTTGCATTTCCACGCCATTAGCAGCCGGAGTAAGCGGCAGCTCATAAATTCCCGTTGACTTTTTTTTGGTGTATCCGCCAATTAATAATTTCATGCTTGAAAAGCCTCCAATTTCATTTATAATTGTCTCAATAATTAGTATAGCATGACACGCAATTGTAAAAATATTGAGTGACTTTATCATTTTAAAAAGTGGTAAAGTATGGTGTCGGTTTTATTAGTATAAAAACAAAAAATTTAAACAAGAGGTATGTTGGAAATGGAAGAAAATAAAATTCGAGAGCTTTACGCTAAGAATGATATTTCTGAAGTTTATACTAATCTTCACTCATCTTCGGCAGGTTTAACTTCTGCAGAAGCAACCGCAAGATTGGCAAAATATGGTCGTAACGAAATTAAAAAATCTGAGGAAGAATCCGAGTGGAAAACTTTCTTTAAGAATTTTATTAGTATGATGGCAATTTTATTGTGGATTTCAGGTGCCGTAGCCATGTTTAGTGGGACGCTTGAATTAGGAATTGCTATTTGGCTGGTCAATATCATTAACGGATTGTTCAGTTTTTGGCAGGAAAGAGCTGCCAAAAGAGCGACAGATGCTTTGAATAATATGTTGCCTACTTATGTTCAAGCAATCCGTGATGGTAAAAAAACACAGATTGATGCCAAAGAACTGGTTCCGGGAGATGTTTTTATTCTTCAGGCCGGCAATGCCATTCCAGCTGATGCCAGGCTGATTACTGCCAGTTCTATGCAGGTTGATCAAAGTGCGTTAAATGGTGAATCTGTGCCAGAATCAAAAACTACAGAATACGCTCCAGGTGAAGGCAGTTATGCGGAAGCAGACTTGGTTTATTCTGGAACAACAGTTGGATCTGGTACTGCTCGTGCTATTGCTTTTGCCACAGGGATGAATACTGAATTTGGTAAAATTGCGCAACTGACACAAAAGCAAAATAAGGTTGATAGCCCATTGACTCAAGAATTAGATCGGCTGACGAAACAATTATCAATAATTGCAGTTTCAATTGGCGTTTTGTTCTTAATTGCGGCAATCTTTTTCGTCAAATATCCTTTTGCCAAGGCCTTTATCTTTGCGTTAGGTATGATTGTTGCCTTTATTCCTGAAGGATTGCTTCCAACTGTTACTTTAAGCTTAGCTCAAGGAGTTAAGCGCATGGCTAAAAAGCATGCCTTAGTTAAAGAATTGAATTCGGTAGAAACTTTAGGCGAAACCACAGTTATTTGTTCAGATAAAACTGGTACTTTAACTCAGAATCAGATGACTATTCATTACATTTGGACGCCGCAAAATGAATATACGGTTACGGGTAATGGCTATGTTAATAATGGTCAAATTGAACTGAATAATAAGCAGTTATGGTACGAAGAAAATCCTGACTTGCATAAGCTGGTGCAGATAGCTTCTTTAGATAATGATACTGCGGTTCAACCCAGCAAAGTCAAAGGGGGTAAACCCAAAATTTTGGGAACCCCAACTGAAGCTTGTTTAATTATTATGGCTGAAAAAGCAGGCTTTGATCGTCAGAAAGTTCTGGTTAAATATCCTCGTTTACGTGAATTGCCTTTTGACTCTAATCGTAAACGCATGTCAACTATTCATCGCTGGAATGACAGTCAGTATATTATTTTTACTAAGGGGTCTTTCAGTGACGTAATTAAGCAATGTGATCAGATTCAAGTTGACGGTAAGGTTCGCTCTATGACTGAAGATGATAAAAAGCGTGCTGAAAAATACAATGCTGAATATGCTGCCAAGGGTTTCCGCAGTATGGCAATGGCTTACCGCATTGTTGAAAAAGAAAATACTGACGTTACTAAGTTAACGATCGAAACGGCTGAACAGCACTTGATATTCGTCGGCTTGACTACGATGAGCGATCCTCCTCGTCCTGAAATTTATAATGCTGTTAAACGGTGTCATCAAGCCAAGATTAAGATTATTATGGTTACCGGTGACTCTAAGCTAACGGCTAAGTCAGTGGCTGTCCAAATTGGTTTGACCTCAGACAAGGCGCGGGTCATATCTGGTGATGAGCTCGAGGATATGAGTGATGCAGATTTGCGAGAAGCGCTAAAAGGAGAAGTGATTTTCGCCCGGGTAGCTCCTGAGCAAAAATATAAGGTTGTTAAGACCTTGCAGGAAAACGGTGAAATTGTTGCCTCTACCGGTGATGGAGTTAATGATGCCCCTGCACTGAAACAAGCTGATATCGGTATCGCAATGGGTCTCACTGGCACAGACGTGGCAAAGGATGCTGCAAATATTATATTGACCGATGATAATTTTGCTTCAATTGTAGCTGCAATTGAAGAAGGACGGGCAGTATATAGCAATATTCGTAAGTTTTTGACTTATATCCTAACTTCAAATGTGCCGGAAGCCTTTCCTTCAATTTTATTCCTGTTTTCAGGAGGAATGATTCCTTTGCCAATGACGGTTATGCAGATTTTGACAGTCGATTTGGGAACGGATATGTTGCCGGCATTAGGACTTGGTGGAGAAGCAGTTGATCCGGATGTTATGAAACAGGCACCACGTAAACGCAATGAGCACTTGCTTAATAGAAGTGTAATTATCAAAGCATTTTTATGGTACGGCCTCATTTCCAGTGCGATTTCGATTTCAGCATACTTCTTCGTTAATTTCCAAAATGGTTGGCCTCATGTACCGTTAGCTGCTAACGGCCCGGTATACATGCGTGCAACCACAATGGTCTTGGGAGCAATCATTTTTACTCAGATTGCAAATGTTTTGAATTGTAGAACAAACAAAGTTTCGTTATTCAAGAAAGGCATCTTTAGTAACCGCAATATCTGGTATGGCATTATCTTTGAAATACTGCTATTTTTAGCTTTAACTGTAACTCCAGGATTGCAACAATTATTTAATACGACGAGATTATTGCCAGTTGACTGGTTATTCCTGTTCTGCTTGCCGATCCCATTAGTTATAATTGATGAAATTAAAAAATGGCTCCTTTACCATCAGAAATAAAGAAGTAACAAATAAAACCGCTTATATATTAGTTAAGCGGTTTTTGTTATGCTAAAATTAAAGCTTAAGGAGAACAAATTATGAAGTGGACAGCAACTATTACAAAAATTGGTAAACAAGCTATAGAGCCTAAGAGCAATATGGTAATTTTATTTGGTGAAAATGTTACAGCTGAACTGGTAGAAGTTTCAATTATTCAAAAATTTGACCCTGATTCGCCGCTTACTGGTTTTACTTTAAAAAAAGGGGACACAATTACAATTGATGGTCAAACATATGTAGCTGATTACGTTGGCGCCATGGTTGTCAGTGATATGAGGGCATTAGGACATGCCACACTTTTCTTTAATCAGCAAAAGTCTAAAAATCCCTTGGCAAATGCTGTGTATCTTACATTAGGTGACAAGCAAACTCTGCCTGAATTTAACGTTGGCGATGATATAATTTACGAACATATTTGATTAGGATGATTTGATGGAAGTAGAGAAAAAACATAAAAAAAGAACCATTTTTCAAAAATGGTTTTTGAATAACCGGTTTAGTATTGCATTACTGAACATTTTGTTGTTCTTCCTTGTAATCTGGTTGTTCAACAAAATTTCGTTTGTCTTAAATCCTGCTAAAGTGTTTGTAAGTGCAATCTTGCCACCACTAATGCTTGCTTTAATTCAATTTTATATCATGAATCCGCTGGTAGACATTTTAGAGCGGAAATTCAAAGTGCCAAGACTGGTTACGATCTTGGGACTATTTCTTCTTGTGGCAATTTTACTAGTGTGGATTGTTAATACTTTATTGCCAATTGTTCAAAGTCAAATTAATTCATTAATTGCACATTGGCCGCATATCTGGAAGGATGCAAGTAATGCTGTGCAAGAAGCACTGAGCAAGCCGCAGTTTCACAGTGTAAAAGGCAATATTAACGATGCTATTAATCGCGCGCAGGATATGCTTTTTAAATCAGGTCATGAAGCCATAAATGCCGCTCTGAGCAATATTTCTTCGGCGATCAGTGTAGTAACTATTATTGTTATGACTTTACTTACGGCACCGTTTATTCTCTTCTTTATGTTAAAAGATGCCCATAATTTGCGGCCCTATTTAACCCAATTTGCACCTAAGCGCTGGCAAAAGAGTTTTGGTGAACTGCTCTATGATATTAACACCGCTTTAGCTTCGTATATCAGGGGTCAAATCACAGTTGCCTTTTGGGTAGGAATTATGTTTGCTATTGGTTACAGTATAGTAGGCTTACCGTATGGCATTGCACTTGCTGTTTTAAGTGGTTTACTTAACCTGATCCCATATTTTGGTACGTTTATTTCCTTTATTCCTGCAATTGTAATTGCGATCATGCTTTCAGTTCCAATGGTCATTAAAGTTCTGATTGTGTTTGCAATCGAGCAAACAATTGAATCGAGAATTATCAGTCCTCTCGTAATGGGTAATAAGATGGAAATGCATCCGGTAACTACAATCTTATTGTTAATTGGTTCTAGTGCAGTTTGGGGACTTTGGGGTGTCATTTTTGGTATTCCTATTTATGCAATCTTAAAAATCATCATTTTACGTGTTTATAATTATTACCGTAATGTTTCCCAAGTTTTTAGAGAAGATGAGGACGAAGATACTACTCAAATTGCTGCGCAAATTGGCGAAAATGCTGATTTAAAAAATAAAGAATAAGATTAGTTTGTTTAGAAGTTTGATGTTGAAGGAGAAAAAGATTGACAAATCATGTAGTGTTATATGAACCATTAATGCCGGCCAATACGGGAAATATTGCTCGAACTTGTGCTGGTACTAATACAGTTCTTGACTTAATTGAGCCCTTAGGTTTTCAAATTGATAATAAAAAAATGAGACGAGCCGGGCTTGATTATTGGGATAAAGTTGATGTGCGGCTTCATGATGATCTTAATGCCTTTTTGAAGCAGTTGGGACCACAGGATGAGCTTTATCTTATTTCTAAGTTTTCTTCCAAAAACTATGCTGAGGTAGATTACACGGATTCTTCCAAAAATTACTACTTCGTATTTGGTAAGGAAACTACTGGCTTACCTGAAACTTTTATGCGAGAATATTACGAACGTAATTTGCGCATACCTATGTCAAATAATATTCGTTGTTACAATTTAGCTAATTCAGTGGCAATAGTTTTGCTTGAAGCATTACGTCAACAAGGTTTTCCTATGCTGGAAACTTCTCATCATTACGAAAATGACAAGTTAAAAGATAACTACAATCGTCCTGAACGCTATGAAAGAAATTTGGGAGGAAATTAAAATGGATTTTGAAAAAGAAACACCGGTGATAGTAAAAAATTTTCACTATGATGTTAATGAAGAACCTGAAACTAAAGATCAAGTTAATTTTGGCCTTAAAAAAGTTGAAAAACAAAATGATGATGGCACAACAGATGCAGGGGTAGATGGTAATTATTTTGACATCACCATCATTTTTGACGTGGCACCTGCTCCCGGAGAATTCTCAGTAAGTGGGATGATTAGCCAAATCGTTCAGATCAAAAATTATTTTGGTGATGGCAGTGATCTTAGTAAGGCTGATTACAAATTGCTTAGTAGACCTTTAGTTGAGTATATTGAAACATTAACTTATCAAGTTACTCAAATTACACTGGATAAACCAGTCAACTTGAACTTCCAAGCTAATTTTTAGTTGTTAATTGGGTAGTATCATGCCAAAAAAGAAAAGGAGAAAAACCACAAAGGCTCGAAAGAAGAATCAGAATACTGGAATTACATGGGCAATTGTCGGACTTTTACAAATTATTATCTCTGCTTTAGCATTTGCCAAATTTGGAATCCTAGGTAAACAAGTGGCAAATACTTTTCGCCTGGTCTTTGGAGATTCCTATTTGCTCGCAGCTGGTATTTGCATTGTTTTCGGCTTGGTTATGTTGATTTATAATAAGCCGATGCACTTTAACTTCAAACGCAGTTGTGGACTATTTTTTGCTATTTTGGGAATTTTATTAATTCAAAGCAGTATTTATTTTGAACGGGAATTCGTTAATAATGCTTTTATGAATGTCTTTTGGCATGAAATTTCAGCTGAATTCGGTCGCATGGCTGTTACCAAAAATATCGGTGGTGGCGTCATAGGCGCCTTATGCTATCAGATTTTTTACCCCTTACTTGGTCATATAGGACTGCGTGTAATTGCAATTTTATTGATACCGAGTGGTATTTTGATGTTTTTTGATGTTAAATTTTCAACAATTATCAAAAAATTTCAGTCTGTTAGTCAGCTTTTTATTAATAAAAACAAAGCAGCTGGTAGCAAAATCAAAGATAAATACGGCTCTTTCAAAGAGCAACGTGAGCAGAGAAAAAACCAGTTGCATAATCAGGATGATTCCAATTCAGTGGGTACAAAAGCTCCAGTTTTTCCAGACGTGGATGATTTTACTGTGGATGATAACTCTTCTGAAAGTAACATAGATCAAAACGAAGTAACTGATTTTCCATCTGAAAAAGCAGAATACGGTGATATTCCGGAACACGCTCCTGTTGAGCCGCAAATTCAAGTTGCAAGTCAAAACAATAACGCTAAAGCGCAGCAAAACGATTCTTCTGTTTCATCATTACCTAAATCACATTCTTTTGTTGAAGAAGATAAAAAGATTAAGGAAGAATTAGGAGCAGTAGATCACGGGGAATTAAAATCAAATCAAAAAGTTAGTCCGGATTATCAAAAACCGCCTTTAACATTACTTGATAATATTAAAAATATTGACCAAAGTACTGATAAAGCTCTTATTCGCAAAAATACTCAGACGTTACAATCTACTTTCAAGAGTTTTGGCGTTAACGTTATTATCAAAAAGGCGATACTGGGTCCAACTATTACGCGCTATGAGGTTCAACCGGCTGTTGGTGTTAAAGTCAGTCGCATTGTTAATCTCGCTGACGATTTAGCTCTTGCTCTGGCTGCAAAGGATATTAGAATAGAAGCACCAATCCCAGGGAAACCATATATTGGAATAGAGGTGCCTAATAAGAACACTTCAGTAGTTGCTTTTAAAGATGTAATGCAAAATCAAGATATCAGAGCCAAAAAAGATCCTATGCAGGTTCCTTTGGGTAAGGATGTCAGTGGACAAACTATTTCGGCTAATTTGACTAAAATGCCTCATCTTTTGATTGCTGGATCAACCGGTTCGGGTAAATCTGTAGCCATTAATACAATTTTAACCAGTATTTTAATGAAAGCATTGCCGGATCAGGTCAAGTTAATCTTGATAGACCCAAAGATGGTGGAGCTTTCTGTTTATAATGGAGTACCTCATTTATTGATACCGGTAGTTACTGATGCAAAATTGGCTGCAAATGCTTTGAGTAAAGCCGTTAAAGAAATGGAACGCCGCTATAAGTTATTTGCTGCAGCTGGGGCCCGTAACATGAGTGAATTTAACGAAAAGGTGCGGCTGAATAATCAAGATAAATCAAAACCGCCGATGAAGCCGTTACCATATATCTTAGTAGTAGTTGATGAACTGAGTGATCTAATGATGGTTGGCGGACGTGACGTTGAAGGAGCAATTGTCCGTTTGGGCCAGATGGCTCGAGCGGCGGGTATTCACATGATTTTGGCCACACAAAGACCGAGTGTTGATGTCATAACCGGTCTAATTAAAGCAAATGTTCCTTCACGGATTTCTTTTGCTGTTTCAAGTGGTATCGATTCACGGACTATTTTAGATCAAACTGGGGCCGAAAAATTACTCGGTCGCGGCGATATGCTATACATGCCTGTTGGTGCTTCAAAGCCTGAACGTATTCAGGGTGCTTATGTTTCTTCACATGAGGTTGAAAATATCATTTCATGGGTAAAGAAACAGCAGGAACCTGAATATGATAAAGGTATGATTCCACAAAAAGGCCAAGAGAACTCTGAAAATAAAGATGATGAGCCAAAAGACGAATTCTATGATCAAGCAGTGGACTTAGTAAGGCAACAACAAACGGCCAGTGTATCACTCTTACAAAGAAGATTTCGTATTGGTTATAATCGTGCCGCCAGGATTGTTGATGAAATGGAAGAAAAAGGTATTGTTGGTCCATCTGAAGGTTCAAAGCCTCGCCAAGTTTTATTACCGCCTAAAAAAGAGGGAGATAAGAGCTAATTTTTAAGAAAGTTTATCATGTCGTTTTATTAGTTCAAATTTGTGAAAAAATAATGGTAAAATAAAATCGAATGTGAATACATAACTTGATCTTTTTTGATGATCGATTGGTTATAAGGTCATTTTCAATATTTAAAGTAAAAATAAAATAAAAGGAATGTTTTAATTGCAGCGAGCTCTTGTATTTGGTGCTACAGGTGGCATTGGTCAAGCTATTTGTGTTGAGTTGGCTAATGCTGGTTGGTCTCTTTACATTCATTGCAGTCAAAATTGGCGAAAAGCTTATTCTTTGGCTCAAGGAATGAGTCAAAAATATCCTCAGCAGGATTTTATTCCCATCAAATTAGATTTTCTGGCTGAAAATAATGATTTAAAAGAATTTGTTAATAATTTACTGCCAGTTAACGCGGTGGTATTTGCCCAGGGAATTACCGATTATAATTTTGTTAGTAGTCAAGATACGGCCAAAATTGATGAGATTATGCGCATAAACTTGATTACCCCAATTAAGTTGACAGGACTATTTGAACCTCATTTGATAAAAAATGATTATAGTCGTATTGTTTATTTAGGATCAGTTTACGGTGGTTCAGGTAGTGCTATGGAAGCGGCATACAGTTCTTCCAAATCAGGTCTTGAAGGGTTTGCACAAGCATATGCCCGCGAAGTTGCTTCAGCTAACCTGACGGTTAATGTTGTTGCACCCGGTGCTGTCAATACAGCAATGAATTCCGTGCTTGGCCCTGAAACGATGGAAGAAGTTAAGGGTGAAATACCTGTTGGTCGTTTAGCAGAGGGTAAGGACATTTCTTATTGGGTTAAAACTTTACTTGACGTTCAGTCTGGGTATCTAACTGGTCAGACCATTTATGTTAGTGGCGGCTGGCTTATTTAAATGTAATAATTATATGTAGTATATGTTATACTCAAAGAGTAAATTTAGAATTTGAAGAGGTAACTATGGCAGATATCGGAGATAAATTACGCAGTGCCAGAGAGGCTAAGGGACTTTCAATTGAAGACATTGAAAAAACAACCAAGATTCAAGGTAGATATCTGACTGCAATCGAGCAAAACGATTTTGAAAAACTTCCTGGTGATTTTTACGTTAGAGCCTTCATTAGACAATATGCACAGATAGTTGGTTTAGATGGCAAAAAGTTGCTAAGTGAATACCACGAAGACATACCTAAAGCCGAACCTGAAGAATTTGTCGAAGACTCGATTGACAATAAAAGTGAGGAAGTACGTAAAACTACCAGTAATAAGAAAAAGATTTGGCAGGATTACCTGCCACGAATCATTGTCGGTTTGGGGATAGTTGCAGTAATTTTGGTATGCTACGTTGTATTTGCTCATTTTTCTTCTAGTCGCAATGAAAATAACAACGAAGCTAATGATGTTTCTGTTTCTTCGGATAGTGGTAAACGACACCGCAAAGTTAAGAAAGTTAAAAAGAAGAGAGTCAAGATTAAGGAACTGGCTGCAAATCAGTTTCAGATTACCGGCCTTAAAAATAACCGCAATTTAGTTATTAGAGCCGGTGATCAAGCGACTACAGTTTCTATTGCAATGAATGGCGTAAATCAAAGTGGTCAGACTTTAACAGCTGGTCAAAAGCATACTTTACGAATTCCAGAAACTGCGCAATCTGTCGTCGTTACATTTAGCAACGCTCTGGGAACATCAGTAACAATTGGTGGCAGAAAAGTACCATATACAGCTCAAAATTCGAGTCTTTCTTTAACCTTTTATATTGGCAAACAGCGTAATAGTCAAAATACTCAAAGCAACCAACCACATCAAAGTCAAAATAATTCCGGAACTACGAATAATAATTCAGGACAGAGTAATTCGAACCAGCAAAATCAAGAACATAGCCAAACCAATAATTCTAATGGTAATAATGGTGCAAGTTCGAGTACAAATAATGGTCAACAAAATACTCAAAATAATCAAAATTCCCAGAACAATGGTCAATCAAATCATGATAACAATCAATCAAATAACACTGATCATAATAATGATTCTGGCCATTCCGGAGGTACTTCCTCTAGTGGAAATGATGATAAAAAATAGTAACTATTTTTGGAGGAAAAGTTAAGAATGAATTTGCCTAATAAGTTAACGGTTTTTAGAATATTATTGATTCCGGTTTTCATGTTAATTGTTATTTTTGGTGGTGATGCCAGTTTTAAAGTTGCTGGTACTACTGTTTATTGGAGATTGGTAATAGCTGCGATTGTATTTGCAGTTGCTTCTGCAACTGATTGGTTTGATGGTCATATTGCCAGATCACGCAACTTGGTTACAAATTTTGGAAAGTTTGCGGACCCTTTGGCTGACAAAATGCTTACTATGACTGCATTTATAATGTTAATTTCCTTAAAACTTGCTCCATCATGGGTTGTAGCAATAATTGTTTGTCGTGAATTGGCTGTAACTGGATTGCGTTTGATTTTGGCTGAGAATAAAGGGCAAGTTATGGCTGCAGCTATGCCTGGTAAAATCAAAACGACATGTCAAATGCTTTCAATTATCTTTTTGTTAATTGGTGACTTTTATCATATAGGCACTATCTTACTTTATATTGCACTGATTTTTACTATCTATTCTGGCTGGGATTATTTCCACAGTTCATGGGATGTTTTTGAAGGTTCAATGTAAATTAAAGAAAAATTTAGTTTTATTAAAAAGCACTGTAAGGTAGTGCTTTTTTTGTGCTTCTTTTTAATACAAAAAAGAGCATAAAATGGTCAATTGTTGATTATGCTTCATTTACTTGTTAGGATTAAATTAAGGAAATATTGAAAAGGAGGAAAATTTATGGGAGAAAAAATACCAATGGTTGAGTTCAAAGATGTATCCAAGATATATCCTAAAATGAAAAATCCGGCTGTTAACCATATCAGTTTTGAAATAGATAAAGGTGATTTTTGCTGCCTAATTGGCACCTCCGGTTCAGGAAAGACTACTTTGATGCGGATGATTAATCGCATGAACAGCGTAACTAAAGGCGAGGTGCTGGTTAACGGCAAAAACGTTAAAAGTTTTAATCCCGTCAACTTGAGACGTCATATTGGGTATGTTATTCAAAATAATGGTTTGATGCCTCATATGACTATTAGAGAAAACATTATTTTGGTACCCAAGCTATTAAAATGGCCTAAGGAAAAATTAGCTGGTGAAGCGCAAAAGCTAATTCAAATGGCTGAATTGCCGGAATCATATTTAGACAGGTATCCGACTGAGCTATCTGGCGGTCAACAACAAAGAATTGGAGTTGTACGCGCACTGGCAGCAAACCAAAATCTAATATTAATGGATGAGCCTTTTGGTGCATTAGATCCGATAACTCGTGAAAGTTTACAGAATTTGGTACAAAACTTACAAGTGCGATTAGGCAAAACAATTGTTTTTGTCACTCATGACATGGATGAGGCATTAAAGCTTGCAACTAAAGTAGTTGTTTTGCATGATGGGCAGTTGATTCAAGTAGGAACGCCTGAGGAAATTTTACATCATCCTGCAAATGACTATGTTAAAAGTTTGATCGGTGAAGAGCGCCTGTCCGAAGCAAAATATGAAACCGTAAAAGTTAAAAACGTGATGCTAACTAATCCGATTAAGATTGACTTGGGTGCTTCTTTATCTGATGCCTTAACCATGATGAAGGAAAACCGTGTTGATACCCTTTTAGTGGTTGATAACAGCGATCACCTGAAAGGCTATATTTCAATTGATGATTTGCAACGAAATTATTCTAAGGCAAGCAGCGTTAGTGATATCTTGATTACTAAAGTAAGCACAGTTGGTCCGGATGAATATTTGCGTGATAACTTTAGTCGTATTATGAGCCGTAACAAGAGTTATATTCCGGTAATTGATTCTGATAATAAATTAGTCGGTATAGTTACTCGTGCAAGTTTGGTTAATGTCGTTTATCAAAAAATATGGGGCGATAAGGGCCACACGCAAAATAATACGGGAAAAGAGGCGAACTAAAATGTCAGCCTTTTTTGCACAGCATGGCTCAGAATTATTGGTAAAAACTTGGCAACAAATATATATTTCAGCTATTTCACTGGGCTTGGGAATTGTTGTAGCAGTTCCATTAAGTATCATATTAATGAAATTTCCGCGCGTGGCAAAAGTCGTGATTGCTATTGCCAGTATGTTGCAGACGATACCAGCTTTGGCTCTGCTTGCGATCATGATTCCATTTTTTGGTGTTGGTAAGCTGCCCGCAATTATTGCACTTTTTCTCTATAGTTTAATGCCCATTTTGCGGAATACATATGTTGGTCTGATGGGGGTAAACCCGGACACTATTGATTCTGCACGTGGCTTAGGTATGACTAATCTGCAATTAATTTTGAAAGTTGATATTCCTTTAGCAATGCCTGTAATCATGGCGGGAATAAGACTTTCTGCTATTTATGTTATTGCGTGGGCGACTCTAGCTTCTTATATAGGTGCTGGGGGCCTTGGCGACTTTATCTTTAATGGCCTTAGTTTATATCAGACTGATCTAATTTTTGGTGGTACCATTCCTGTTATCATATTGGCACTTCTAACTGATTATCTCTTGGGTAAGCTTGAACGTAAATTAACACCAAAAGGAATATAAGGAGGTATTCATCATGAAAAAGTATTTTAAAAAGATATTCCTGATGATAACAGCCTTGTTTATTATGTTAACTACTAGTGCTTGTGGCTTGCCTGGACTTTCTGATAGTCAAGGCAGTCAGGAAAATATTAGAATTACGGCACTAACAACTACTGAATCACAAATTATGGCTAATATTGTTGCCCAATTGATTGAACATGAAACTTCATACAAAACTTCAATTGTTAATAATTTGGGTTCTGCTCCTATGCAGCATCAGGCTCTAATTCGTCATGACGCCGATATTCAAGCTGCTGCTTATGATGGTGGTGAATTAACTGCAAATCTTTTATTGCCAGCTATTAAGGATTCCAAAAAGGCAAATGATACAGTCAGACGTGAAGTAAAAAAGAGATGGGATCAAACTTATTTGCATACATATGGCTTCGCTAATAATTATGCTTTTATGGTGAGAGCAAAAGACCAAAAGAAGTACCATCTGTATCAGATTTCTGATTTAAAGAAAGTTAAAGATAAATTTTCTTTCGGTGTAGCATCCGAATGGGTAAATGCTCCAGGAGTCGGTTATCCTGCTTTTCAAACAGCTTATGGATTAACCTTTTCTAAAGCACACCCAATGAATATCGGCTTAGTATATTCTGCACTGAAAAGCGGTAAGATGGATGTTATTCTAGGCTATTCTACTGATGGCCGAATTGATAGCTACAATTTGCACCTGTTGAAGGATGATAAGCATTTCTTTCCGCCATATAATTGTGGCATGCTAATTAATAACTATTTATTAAGAGAGCATCCTGAATTAAAGGCAATTCTGGCAAGATTAGTGGGTAATGTGAGTGTTCATGATATACGTAAAATGAACTTCCAAGTAGATGACAAGCTACTTGAACCCGCTACGGTTGCACGGCAATTTTTAGAAAAACATAATTACTTTAGGGGGGAGAAATAATGTCTCATTTATCTTTATGGCAGCAATTTATTTATTATTATGTCCATAATGGTAGTTATGTATTAGCACAATTTAACCGGACTTTTTTGATTTCAATCTATGGCGTTTTATTTGCAGCTATTATTGGTATACCGGTTGGAATTTTTATTTCGCGCAATGGACATTTAGGAGATTTTGTTGTAGAAATTGCGAATTTTATTCAAACGATTCCTTCGCTTGCCCTTTTGTCTATTGTAATGATTGGTTTGGGCCTAGGCGTTATGACCGTTATTGTCACCGTTACGCTTTATTCACTTTTGCCAATTATTAAGAATACATATACTGGTATGAGGAACGTTAATAAAAATGTCATTGATTCAGGAAAAGGAATGGGAATGACAAAGCTGCAACTACTTTATATGGTGAGATTACCGCTCTCAATGTCTGTTATTATAGCCGGCTTGAAAAACGCTTTGGTCATAGCTATTGGTATCACTTCAATTGGTTCGTTCGTTGGAGCAGGTGGCTTAGGAGACATAATTATTCGCGGCACCAATGCTACTAATGGCAGTGCGATTATACTAGCTGGTGCCCTTCCTACAGCATTGATGGCAATCTTGGCAGATGTGATTTTGAATTTCTTGCAAAAAGTTTTGGAACCCAAAGGCCTTAAAAAATAAATTAAAAGTTTTTTGCATTTTTTTCGTATTTAATAATGTGAATAAAAATAATAAACATTTGTTCGCCTTTTTTCTTGCAAATATACACTAAAGCAAAGTATAATTATTACGTACTAAATTAAAGAAATTTTGATAGAGGAGGACAAGAGTCTTGGCCAAGGATGAAAAACAAGCTGCACTGGAAAATGCGCTTAAGAAAATTGAAAAGAATTTTGGTAAAGGCGCTGTTATGCGTATGGGTGATAAAGCTGACACCAAAATCTCGACCGTTCCCTCAGGTTCGCTTGCTCTTGATGCAGCTCTGGGAGTTGGCGGCTATCCCCGGGGTAGAATAGTAGAAATTTACGGACCAGAATCTTCTGGTAAAACAACGGTTGCATTACATGCAGTAGCTGAAGTGCAAAAAAGAGGTGGTACAGCCGCTTATATCGATGCCGAAAATGCTATGGATCCGGCTTATGCGGAGGCATTAGGTGTTGATGTTGATTCACTTATTTTGTCTCAGCCAAATACTGGTGAAGAAGGTTTACAAATTGCTGATACGTTGATTACAAGTGGTGCAATTGATATTTTAGTTGTTGACTCTGTTGCAGCACTTGTGCCTCAAGCTGAAATTGACGGAGAAATGGGTGACAGTCATGTTGGTCTGCAAGCTCGTTTAATGAGTCAAGCTCTGCGTAAGCTTTCGGGTAACATTAATAAGACCAAAACTATTGCAATTTTTATCAATCAAATTCGTGAAAAAGTTGGAATTATGTTTGGTAATCCTGAAACTACTCCTGGTGGTCGGGCACTGAAGTTTTATGCCACTATTCGTTTGGAAATCAGAAGAGCGGAAAAGATCAAGCAAACCGGTGGAGAAATTACTGGTAACCGTGTAAAAATCAAGGTAGTTAAAAACAAAGTTGCACCGCCTTTTAAAGTTGCTGAAGTTGACATGATGTATGGCAAGGGTATTTCACAGAGTGGTGAACTGTTGGATATGGCGGCCGACAAAGACATTATAGCCAAGGCCGGCTCCTGGTATTCATATCACGATGAACGAATTGGTCAGGGCCGAGAAAATGCTAAGAAGTACCTTGAGGATCACCCTGATGTCTATGACGATGTCCAAAAGCAGGTACGTCAAGCTTTCGGTATTGATGAAGAATCAGTTGCTGAAAGAGAAGATCCTGAAAAAATAAAAGCCAAGAGAGCCCAAAAGGCTGCTGATACAGAAAAGGAAGCTTCTGCTAAAAAAGAAGCAGACAGCAAAAGCTAATTACGAGGAAATAAACCTTGACCTGTGAAAATGGGTTAAGGTTTTTTCATGTCGTTTGACATAAGTCCCATCGTTCTTTATTATTAATATTGTGTGAATAATCTAAAAAAATAAAAAAGGCGATAGAAATCATGATAAGTAAATTTTTGATTCCCGTCGCGATAGCTATAATTTCAATTATTGTTGGCGTTGTTGTAGGATACTCTATTCGTAAAAGGATCTGGGAGAAAAGGGCTCAGAACGCTCAAAACGATGCCGACCATATTTTAACCGAAGCAAAAGCACGAGTTGACGCTGCTAAAGCTGAAGTCAATGCACAAAAGCAAGCAGCTGATGCTATTAAACAGAGTGCGCAAAACACTAAAAAAGAAAAAATTCTTGAAGCTCAAGAACAAATTCAAGACTATCGACAAAAAGTTGAAGATGAATTAAACGACAAACGTGACAAAATTGCACGCGATCAAAATCGCTTAACCCAACGAGAGGATACTCTTGATCATAAGAACTCTTTGCTAAAAGAAAAAGAGGATGATTTAACTAAAAAAGATGAACAGCTAGAGCAAAAGCAAACAGAATTAGCTGCTAAATTGCAAAAAGCTGATGAACTAGTTGAACAGACTACGCAGAAGCTATACGAAGTGGCCCATTTAAACAAAGAGCAGGCAAAAAAGCTTGTTTTAGATCAATTAGCAGATGAATTAGTTAAAGAACGGGCAGAGTTGATTAGTAATAGTAATCAAGAAGTAAAAGCTAAAGCTGACCATTATGCGCGCAAAATAATTATTGATGCAATT
Organism: Lactobacillus sp. IBH004; assembly: GCF_026185255.2. NCBI lineage: Bacteria > Bacillati > Bacillota > Bacilli > Lactobacillales > Lactobacillaceae > Lactobacillus > Lactobacillus sp. IBH004. The sequence continues at coordinate 689,038 of NZ_CP110217.2, forward strand.
CAAAGTAGCTCGGCAGATACAGTAGCTGAAACAACAGTATCTGTAGTTGATTTGCCTAATGAGGAAATGAAGGGTCGAATTATTGGTCGTGAAGGACGTAATATCAGATCTTTTGAAGCTCTTACTGGAGTTGATCTTATAATTGATGACACTCCAAAAGTTGTAACTTTAAGTGGTTTTGATGCCATCAGGCGTGAAATTGCGAAAAGGGCAATGGAACGTTTGATTAAGGATGGACGCATTCATCCGGCTCGAATAGAGGAAACAGTTGATAAAGCTCGTAAAGAAGTAAACGATGATATTTACGAAGCTGGAGAAAGCGCTCTAATGGAGCTGGGAATTCATAAAATGAATCCAGAACTGGTTAAAATATTGGGTAGACTCAAATACCGGACATCTTATGGTCAAAATGTTTTGGGTCATTCAATTGAAGTTGCAAAATTAGCTGGTACAATGGCTGCAGAGCTTGGATTAAATGAAAAATTAGCCGTTCGCGCGGGATTATTACACGATATTGGAAAAGCAGTCGACCATGACATTGAAGGTTCACACGTAGAAATTGGTGTAGAACTGACAAGGAAGTATCATGAGCCGGATGTGGTTGTTAATGCAATTGCAGCACACCATGGGGATGTGCCTAAGTTAACATTTATTGCTGAATTGGTAGTTGCAGCGGATACCATTTCTTCTGCAAGACCTGGTGCTAGAAGCGAAAGTTTGGAAAATTATATTAGAAGACTTACCGACCTCGAGCAAATAGCAAATAGGTATGATGGAGTCAAACAGGCATACGCTATTCAAGCTGGTCGAGAAGTCCGCGTGATGGTTGAACCTGACAAGATTTCAGATGATCGTATTACAGTTTTAGCACGCGACATTCGCAATCAAATTGAAAAAGAACTTGATTACCCGGGTAATATTAAAATAACAGTTATTCGTGAAAAACGTGCTGTATCAATTGCAAAGTAAATAAAAGGATTGAATGCAAAATTCAATCCTTTTTTGTTTTGTAATATATCTTCAAAATATGGCGCAAATTAACATAAAAAAGCGCAAAAAAGCACATTTTGGTAAAATGAAAGGGTATACAATACGGATTGAATGGAGGAACCTGCTATGAATCTAAAAATAACAACTGAATTAAAAGATTTCCTACTAGAATTAGGTTACCCATTTAATTCAATTTCTGGTTTACTTGATTCTAGCGTAATGGACAAATATCTGAATGCAAAGTGGATTAAAAATTCTCATGTATTTGAAATGTTAGACAAAGAAGCAAATGATAAACAGCTGTTGAAGTGTAGTGATGTTCGTAATTTTTACCAATTTGTTCCTCCATATTTTGCAGCTTTGTCAAGCAAAAATGGCTTACAGGCAATTTCTCGCCTAGCAGCTTACCAGCAGCTTATAGGTCCAATTGAAATGGGAACTTTTGAGGAAGGTGAAAAATTAAGAATTCATATTAAATATTTGGACAAATATCGTAAATTTTCACGTTTTAGCCTATTAGTAGATCAAATTTCTTTAGTAAGTCTGATTAGAGCAGGTACAAATAAATGTGTTATACCCGTATCTATTGGGAGCAAATATGAGTATGGATCAAGAATAAATAAATATTTAGGTATTGAAGCTCAAAATAGCTCAGACAATTATTTGGTGTTTAGAAAGCATGATTTAGAGCAGTCATTTGTAACCAAAAATGATGTAATGTGGAATTTCATGGAGCCTGGTTTGAAAAAGTACATAAAAGAATTAAATATAAATCCTCCAATTTTGAAGTGCAACTAAAAAGTTAGACATTTTAATATTACGCAAGACTCAATGCACGATTCCGATATTTAATCGGAGTCGTGTATTTTAGTTTGTTTGATCTTCTGATATGGTTGAACCAGTAAACGTAATCATGCAGTACTGCCTGCATTTCTGCTAGTGAACTGATCTTAATGCGGTTGAGCTTCTCCCGTTTCATTAGGTTGAAGATGGTTTCTCCCGGTGCATTATCGTGGCAGTTGCCCTTGCGCGACATGCTTTGCTTAATCTTCATTTGCCTTAATTTAGCTTGATAGCCGCTGTGGCGGTATTGAAAGCCCTGATCTGAATGCAAAATAGGCTGGGCTGTTTCAGGCAGTTTTTGCTTGAGCTCTGCCAGCATGTCATAAACCAGCCTCATGTTAGGCGAATAGCTGACTTGACAAGCCAGTATTTCCAGTGAGGCCTCATCAATGACCGGTGAAATATAAACCTTTTTGCCTGAAGTCAGCTTGTATTCGGTAATATCCGTGTGTAAGACGTGGTAGGGTCTGGTTTCATTAAACCGCTGCTTTAAAATGTTTTCCTTGATTACGCCTTTAACAGCAGCGTATTTATCTAATCGGTTCAATCGGTGACTGCGGTTGTCGTAATAAGTTTTGCGGTTAAGGTGCAGCTTGGCAAGCAAAAGCTTTAACGGCACCTCAGGTCGCTCAGCCCGAATCTCCACGGCTATTCTGGTTTTTGCCGGTTGGTGAGCGTGGATATCGGGCAGCCACTTTTTTTAGGATTAAGTTATCCAATTCTAAGTCGGCTTTTTGTGCCTCTAGCTCAGCGACCTGACGACGCAATTGTTCTACTTCGGTTAGCTTCTTAGTGGGTTTAAGCTTCTTCTGACGCTTCTTTTTAGTCATGGTTGGTGGTCTCCCCTTGGATTTTGGGAGCAGCCCAGAGTAGCCTGCAGCCTGATAAGCCGCCAGCCATTGTCTTACTACTGACCGCGAAAGATTAAAAACTGCAGCTACCTGGAGTACTCCCATGTGATGTTCATGATAAAAGCGTACCACATTTAGCTTGAATTCAGGCAAATAAGTTTGCCGGGTGTGAGTAACCTTTAAAGCGGCTAAGCCATGTTTGCGGGCACGTTCTGCCCAGGCCCTAATCTCGGTATGATCAATGCCGTATTCGCGTTCTAGTTTAGCTAAAGAGGTTTGGTGGGATAAGTATTTACTGCAAATTTCCATTTTCAAAGCAGTTGAATATTTAGTCATGAAAAAAGTGCTCCTAATAGTCAGATTAATGTCTAACTATTATGGAGCACTTCAGCTAAAAAGATTAGCTCGGAGGTCTTTTTCCGTTATCAAGACAGCACACAAATAGCCAACAGGACAAAGTTGTAAAAAGGGACAGGTTTAATAGAGCCATCTCAAGTAATAAATCTATTTCCGAAAGCCAGTAACGAGGGCAGTGGGGCAAGTGGCGGTGATGACCAGCAGTGCGAACAAGGTCAGGGCGGTACAGACGACTACTGCAAATTTGGAATTACTCATGTGTAAGGAGAATTTGTAGCAGTGGAACATACGGCAGTAGTGAGCAGAACATAGCAAGAAAAGCTATTGACTGGGGTTAGTAAATGGCGTTGCCCAGAACGAGATTCATTCATCAAGCGAGAAAAAACAACGGCGAGAACTACTGTGTAGGGCGTTTAAACTTAAATGTATGTCGGCGTAAGCCGAAAGTTATAACCAGCAATTGCAAAGCAAATTAGTTAGATACTTTTTATTTTCCTCTTTATGCTAGGGGAAAAGTACCTAACTAACCGCTTTGCGGTTTTATTACAGGTGCTTATGGGGGTAGTATGCCCCACTGGAGGGTATGGCAGTAGTGATTTAGAAGTAGTGCAGGGTGAGTAGACGCAGGAAAGCAGCCTAGAATGCTAGTAGTGGTTTTAACGATCTAAATCCATATCTTGGTTATGTTGTAGATATAGTTGATATAATTCAGCTTTTGAAGGTGTCGAAGCGTGATGTTTAAGGGTTTGGAAATCAGTTTTAGACCAGTGGTGTTCAAAGAGACTTAAGTCGGTTTCTTGTTGTTGGTGGAAATGTTGTCCAATAAGCTCTACCACTTTAGACCAAGTATTTTTGAGTAATGGTTTGCACTCGCCAATTGCAGTAACTAAAGTTTGCCCAAATTGTTGGAGGTGCTTAATTTGGTGCTTTTGGTGTTTGATAGTATTGGTTTGCATATGGAGGACTTGGTCTTTTTGTGCTAATTGCTGTTTTTGTGTTTGATTTTGTTGTTTTTGGTCTTGGAGTTCTGTAGTTAGAGTGGCGATTTTTTCTTGATAGGGTATTTTGACGCTACCTAACTGTTCTTGTGATTGCTTGATTTGATACTGGTAAGTTAAGTTATCGCTTTGTAACTTGTTAAGTTCCATAACTAGTTCGACAGCATAGTTATCTTGCTCGGTAATTTTTTTATTTAAGCTTTTAATTTCTTTTTGATAAGGCTCACCAGCTTTAACATGGACTCTTTGTTTTTCTTCATGGCGTCCTTTTTTTATGCCGATGTTATAGCCTTCAAGTGATTTTTTATCAGCAATAGTTTGGTTTTCTAATGTTAATTTTTGAATTTGTAATTGTAATTGTGTGTTGGAGGCTGTTAGTTTTTGATTTTGTTGGATTATTTGAACTAAGTTTTGGGATAGCTTAGCTTTTTTGATTAAGTCAGCTATTCGAATTTGAGCAGTAACTTTGTCAACGAGTCCAAAAGATTTAGTTGGCAAGTAATAATCAACGTCAGCGTCATTATTAACGTTTGAGAGCAGTTTTAGTGTCTTTAAGTATGTTTCCCATTTTCAACTTTTAAATGGCTCTCACGGCTCAAAATAGCCGATTTTTGTTGTTTATCCTTGATTTGCTGATCCAATTCTTGGCTCATGATTTTTTGATCAGTTAATTTGATAGCTAATTCAGCATTTTTATTTTTTTGTTGTAGAGCTAAGGCTTGGGCTTGGTTAACGGCACGCATAGCCTGCTTGTATTCGTGGACGTTTTTTAATTGATTGGTTAAGCCTTGTTCACGTTCAATGCCAAATTTACGTGCTAGTTCAGTTAGACGATCGGCTTGTTGATGTTGAAATTCACGAAAAAGCGCCCGACTGTCCTTGGGATCAGGTTTAAACCCCTCTTCAATTAAAGCTTTATCAAAACTCGGCTTAACGGTTACTCCTCGCTGTGCATTCTTTAAATGCGCCACAGGGACAACATTAAGGTGTAGGTGGGGTGAGCCCGGCTCGTCCATGTGAATGACCGCATTGTAAACCTGTAAATTGGGGTTATTCTGTTCAAAATCATGTTCAAATTCGGTCAAAATCTTTTTGGCAGTTTGCCAATTTTTAGATGTAGTACGATCTTGCTTTAAATAATCATTCTGGTTGCCAACTTGAACAATAAATTCACGTTGGGTCGCTTGATTTTTACTATTTTTGATTTTGCGATAATAATCGGTGATCCGGCGATCTTTACGTTTCTGTTTGGCATTGTATTGTTCAACGGCTTTGCCAAATTGTTCTTGATAAACTTTTTTAATGTCACGATGAACTAGCACCTCGTTTAGGGACGTATATTCTGGCAAAATGTGACGGTGTCCTGCTTTATCGTAATCGAAGTGATCGGGATCAAGGGAGCGGTTATTGTGTCTAATTGAAGTTTCGGTGGCGTTGCCTTTTGCAAACGAAACAGTCATTTTTTGGTTCATAATTTAGCGACCTCCAGCTGATCCTATTCTACTAATTTTTTGCTTCTTTTGCTAAAAAGAAGCGTTTTCGATGTAGTGACAAATGCTAACGCAAAAGTCACTACATCAAACGCCCTTACGCAGGGGGCGAAGCAGAAAAAGCTGGCGCAATTTCTGCTTAATTCAATTTTGGCAAAACTGCGTAATGCACAAAATTTCATGACGAAAAAACAAGCATTAGTCTTCACGACTTTTGCTTGTTTTTTCGTCTGGTCGTGTCCTCAAGGACACGATTTTCTTTTTCAAAAAGAAACAAAAAAAGCAGTCTATTGCGACTGCCCCTGTACCTTGCGATTGATTAGGTCGCATGCACGTTTTACTACTAAAATCGTAGTTTATTATCTCTCATGCATAATTATAACATGATAAAATGTTAATGCACGTTTTTTAGTGCGCAATCTCAGGAAGTCTGATTAACTTCCATGAAAGGAGGTGGGCGTGATGCTAAAATACGTAGTTTTATTATCTCTTACTTGCATATTACTTACTGATTTAACACCCGCTTTGCGGGAATTGGGAATCGCTTTAGATAAATTGGCAAACTTACTTGATAAGTTGAAAGATTTACTTGAAGCAATACTTAAAATTTTTAAGTAAAATTGTAAGAGGAAGCGTAAGATTTTCTTGCGCTTTTTTTAATTGGTCTAATTGTGAAATTGAAAAAAATCAGAAAACAAAAAGCCCACTAATTCGGGATTTTTATATGCTATACAGATTAAAATTCACAAGCTTATTTTTAAAGCTAAAATTAGACCTAATCCTGCAGGCTTTTTACCTACTTCCGATAATGTACATTATGTAAAATAGCAGGCGGTATAGCTAGTTTTGCTTTAAATATTGCTCATATAAATAATTATCTTTGCTAATAAAGTCTAAAGTGAGAATTGATTTTATGGCTATAGGTTTATTGGTTTTTACTTCAAAATCAGCTCCCCAATCTTTATAGTATGAAACTTGATCTAATGTTACATATTCGCTATCTAAATCGATAACTTTTCCAGCCCTTGTTTTGTTATCGTATTCATCACTATTAATCATTACGATTTTATTATTTTTATAACAATACGTAAGAATAGTATTAATTGTAGTTTTGTCTATAGATTTATATCTTGCGCTCAAATTGAAAGGATCATATGCATTATTTCTCTTTTGTTGACTAACATATGAATTAGTTATTGCTTCATAGTTTGTATTTGTAACACCTTTAGCTATGTCTGATTTGGCATACAAAGTGTAACCGGCAAGAGAGCCATCTAATTCTATACCTTCAAAAATAAAATAATATTCTATATCACCTATTAGATATCCTTGTAAAAAAGTATCATTACTAGAAACTGATTTAGAATAAATTTCCAGTAACTTAGTAGAGCCTAGATATTTATGGAGTTTTTGAGGTAATATGTTTATTTTCTTGAATGCCATTTTTTACTTCCTTTTTTCTTTTCACTACTACGACCGGGTCTTGGCTTAGTGTGTTTGTCACGTGTACTATGTCTTGCATTGCTTCTATGAGGACTAAATAATTCTACAGCTTTATTATATAAGGCTGACCCAGCTTTAACAACCATACCACCTATGAGTATAACTCCAGCGGCTGTTACCACAACTTCGCCAATTCCAGGGATTGAACCGACTGCTGCAATAGCTGGAGCAAACGTCGGCATAAACCCAGTTTTGCCAGTATTATTGAATATATCGTCTAAATTGTCATCCTCATAGGAAATTGTCATGTCATTTACTTTATCAAGTAATTCAGCCTGAGTCATGGTAACACCATTAATTGTTACTGTTCCTTCTTCTCCAGTAAGTTCAGTGTTATCATTTTTTTCATTTGTAGCAGTATCAGGTGATGAAATTTGTTCATTCTTTGATGCCGGGTCTGTTTCAACGGACGCAAATGTAAACGGATACATAAACTTGTGATTGTAGTATACCTCGTTGCTTTAGTTTAAAATCTATTTAATTAACAAGTATTTACCTCAGCGTGCTTTTTATGCTATGATTACGATATTAACGCAAATAAAAATGCCCCAGTTGCTTGTTTTAAGCAATTAGGGCAAAGAAAAAGCTAATCCCAAAACTTTGACCAGTCACAGATTAGCTTCATCAACTGAAATTAAGTATAACAAAAATACTTAAAAATGCAAGAGATGAAGTTAAGAAAGACCTCCAAGCTATGAAGTGCAACTAAAAAGTTAGACATTTTAATATTACGCAAGACTCAATGCACGATTCCGATATTTAATCGGAGTCGTGTATTTTAGTTTGTTTGATCTTCTGATATGGTTGAACCAGTAAACGTAATCATGCAGTACTGCCTGCATTTCTGCTAGTGAACTGATCTTAATGCGGTTGAGCTTCTCCCGTTTCATTAGGTTGAAGATGGTTTCTCCCGGTGCATTATCGTGGCAGTTGCCCTTGCGCGACATGCTTTGCTTAATCTTCATTTGCCTTAATTTAGCTTGATAGCCGCTGTGGCGGTATTGAAAGCCCTGATCTGAATGCAAAATAGGCTGGGCTGTTTCAGGCAGTTTTTGCTTGAGCTCTGCCAGCATGTCATAAACCAGCCTCATGTTAGGCGAATAGCTGACTTGACAAGCCAGTATTTCCAGTGAGGCCTCATCAATGACCGGTGAAATATAAACCTTTTTGCCTGAAGTCATTGTATTTGGTAATATCCGTGTGTAAGACGTGGTAGGGTCTGGTTTCATTAAACCGCTGCTTTAAAATGTTTTCCTTGATTACGCCTGCAGGGCCCGCATAAGAACTGTAGCGTGCAGTGCGCCTGCTGTAGACTCTGGTCTTTAGTCCCAGCTGCCGCATCAGCTTGCGCACGGTATTGGGCGCATAGCTAAAGCCTTGATCTAAGAGTGCACCATGCATACGTCGATAACCGTAAGTCTCATCACTTTCTTGGTAGAAGATAGACTTGATTACGCCTTTAACAGCAGCGTATTTATCTAATCGGTTCAATCGGTGACTGCGGTTGTCGTAATAAGTTTTGCGGTTAAGGTGCAGCTTGGCAAGCAAAAGCTTTAACGGCACCTCAGGTCGCTCAGCCCGAATCTCCACGGCTATTCTGGTTTTTTGCCGGTTGGTGAGCGTGGATATCGGGCAGCCACTTTTTTTAGGATTAAGTTATCCAATTCTAAGTCGGCTTTTTGTGCCTCTAGCTCAGCGACCTGACGACGCAATTGTTCTACTTCGGTTAGCTTCTTAGTGGGTTTAAGCTTCTTCTGACGCTTCTTTTTAGTCATGGTTGGTGGTCTCCCCTTGGATTTTGGGAGCAGCCCAGAGTAGCCTGCAGCCTGATAAGCCGCCAGCCATTGTCTTACTACTGACCGCGAAAGATTAAAAACTGCAGCTACCTGGAGTACTCCCATGTGATGTTCATGATAAAAGCGTACCACATTTAGCTTGAATTCAGGCAAATAAGTTTGCCGGGTGTGAGTAACCTTTAAAGCGGCTAAGCCATGTTTGCGGGCACGTTCTGCCCAGGCCCTAATCTCGGTATGATCAATGCCGTATTCGCGTTCTAGTTTAGCTAAAGAGGTTTGGTGGGATAAGTATTTACTGCAAATTTCCATTTTCAAAGCAGTTGAATATTTAGTCATGAAAAAAGTGCTCCTAATAGTCAGATTAATGTCTAACTATTATGGAGCACTTCATTTCTGCAGTTGTACAAAACACTCTGTTTAAATTGATAGCCGGAGGTAATTTTCAGGTAAAAGACGTAGCAAATAAACTGGGTATTTCATCAAGAACATTACAAAGATGGCTGCAAAATGAAGGCACAACTTTTAAAAAACAGTTAAGTATTGTGCAGAAAATTTTGGCTCAAAATCTACTTCAAGACAGAACTTTAAATACTGCAGAAGTAAGTTTTCTAGTTGGCTTTAATAGTGTTTCTTCGTTCTATAAAGCCTTTAAGAAATGGACAGGAGTGACTGTTAAAGAATATAGGCTTCAAGCAATATTAAAAACTAATAGTATAAATGCGGTAATTTAATTAGGAGGAAACAAAATGTTTTTAAAAGATAACGAATCATGGAATGCATCTTATGATGTTGTGGTAATCGGTTTTGGTGGAGCAGGTGCTACAGCAGCACGTTTCGCAGCAGATAAAGGAGCAAAAGTCCTTTTAGTAGATAGTGCACCAGAGGGACATGAAGGTGGTAATACCAGATATTGTGGACAGATTGTTGAAGCAGGTTATGATTATGAAAAGCTAAAAAAGTATTATCAAAAAATGACTGCTCCACTTGATTTAGATGAGCAGGTGCTAGAAACTTTTGTAAAAGGGATGGTCAATTTACCAGATTACTTCGAAAAGTATCTCGGTGGTAAAGCATTCAGCGTTAAAAATAACCCAGGTAACAAAAATGTTGCCATGTTGGCATACATGAGTGCTGAATATCCCGAATTTGAAGGTGCAGATACAAACGATGACTTGTTAGTGCATGATCAAATATTCGATGCTGCTCTTTGGAAGAAATTGCGCCAGAATGTTTTAGATCGCAGCGACATGATTGATGTGCTTTATTCAACGCCAGCAAAGCATTTAATTCAGGATACTGATAAGACAATAATAGGTGTACAGATTAAAAATAAAGGCAAGTTGTTCAACGTCCATGCAAAAAATGGTGTAGTTTTAGCACTTGGTGGATTTGAAAATAACGAACAAATGGTGCAGGATTATTTAGGTGAAACTAATTTATTACCATACGGTACGCTTTATAACAATGGCGATGGCATCAAAATGGCTATAGAAGTTGGTGCAGATTTGTGGCACATGAATAATTATGAACCAGGTGGAACTGTTAATTTAGCTGCTCCCAAAGGCCAAAGAGCTCATAACATTATGGCCTGGAAAGCATTATTTGCCGGTTCACTGATCACAGTTGGCGATGATGGTACACGTTATGTAGCAGAAGACGATCCAACCCGTCATGGTCATCGCTATAATCATGGTATTTGGAGAATCCCTTTAGCCCAAGTGCATCCTCATATGATTTTTGATCAGAATAAATACGATGAACTATTCTCAGCTGAGAATGATGAATTTCAAAAGGAAGCTTTAAGCAAAGTGGTTAAGTCAGAAACTATCGCTGACTTAGCTCAAGAAATAAAAGTTGATCCGGCAGTTTTAGAAAATACTTTGAACACGTATAATTTCTTCGTTGATCGTGGAGTTGATTACCAATGTGGACGTAAGCCAGAGTCAATGACCAAAATTTCACTTACGGGTCCATTTTATTCGTTAGCTCAACAACACACCATGTTAAACACCCAGGGTGGCCCACGCCGAAATAAAAATGCTGAAGTATTAGATACAGATCAGAAAGTTTTGCCACACTTATATGCTGCTGGTGAACTTGGTCATATAGGTGCAAATCAATATAATGGCGGGGGTGACATGGCTGACTGCTTAATATTTGGTAAGATAGCTGGAGAAAATGCCGCCAAAATTAAAGATGATCAAGTTGTTTCAGGTGCCAGTGTTAGTGAAAATAATGCTGATACTGCATTTCCTGAATCAGATGTTAAAGAAGAAAGCTATTCAACTGCTGAAAATCAATACATTGGTAAATCTTCAAGTGGCATGGGCAATGAAATCGTAGTGCGAGTAACAGTTGACAGTGATAAGCGTCCAAGCAATATTGAAGTTTTAAAAGAAAGCGAATCACCTGACTACGGTGAAAAAGCAATTAAGGAAATGAAAACAGAAATGCTAGCTAAGAAAACAGCTAACGTAGATGCTGTTTCTGGAGCTTCTGCATCAAGTCGCGCATTTAAAGAAGCTGTAGAATCTGCTTTGAAGCAGGCATAGATTTTAACGAAAGGATAAGAAATGGCAAATTTAAAAGATGGTATTTATCAGGGAAAAGGCTCTGGTAATCGTGGTGAAGTCAAGGTTTCGGTAAAAGTCAAAGACAATAAAATTACGGATATAACAATTGATCAACAAGATGAAACTTCTGGCATAAGCACTGCTGCTTTAAAAAAAGCACCGAAGCTAATTGTTGAGCATCAGTCATATAATATTGACGCAGTCACCGGAGCAACTATTAGTTTTCAAGCTGTACAAAAAGCAGTCAAAGATGCTGTTTCAAAAGCTGGCGATCCCAGTGGTCTTGATAAAAGAGTTGATCTTAGAAATACAGTGAAAAAGGATGATGGTAAGGACTACCGTAACGTCAATCCAGATGATTTGCAATTTGAAGATCATGCTGACGTGTTGGTAATTGGTGCTGGAGCCGCTGGACTTGCAGCTTCCATTACAGCAAGGCAAAAAAGTGCTTCCGTAATATGTTTGGAATATACATCAAGCTATATGCTATCTGATATGACTCTGTCTGGAGGTTATTACAATGCTGGTGGTGGTACTAGCTTGCAAAAAGCGCAAGGTATTAAAGACTCTAAAGACAATTGGAATAATTATTTGAAAGCAGTCGGTCAAGGATACGAAGATGCGGATATGCGTGAAACAATAGTAGAACATGCTGCTGAAGATTATGAATGGCTTGCTGGAGAAGTTGGGGTCAATTTCCAAGAAGTACAAGAAATTGGCAATGAAGAAGCAATGAAAGAATATGCGACTCCGGCAGCAAGGTCTCATTTAACTGTCGAAAAAAGTGGCTATGGTCTTTCAAAGCCACTTTACAATAAGGCAAAAGCAGTTGGCACAAAATTTATTTTTAATATTACAGCTGAGAACTTAATTACTGATGAGAAAAATAATGTAGTTGGTGTACATACTAATAAAGGTAACTACAAAGCTCAAAGCGTTGTTATTGCAACTGCAGGTTTTTCACGCAATAAAGAAATGCTTAAAAGCTTTGCACCAGATTTTGCTGTAGGGGAATCATATGGTTCTATTAGGCAAATGGGTGATGGTATCACAATGGGTGCTGAAATTGGCGCCAAGTTAAAAGATATGTGGATGCCAATAGCAAATTCTATTGGAACTCAATCAGGCGATAATGTTTGTATTGGGCCTTTGTGCACAGCTTGGACAAAACCTTATATTTGGGTTGGAACAGATGCTAAAAGACACTTTAGAGAAGATATGTATTTCGAATACGCTTCTAAGAAAATTGCTGACCTAGATCATGGTTTCGTGTGGCTGATTTTCGATGAAGGAATGGCAAATGAAATGCCAGCTGCCTTTTCTGCCCCAGCTCCTTCACCGCATTTAAAACGCGAAGTAGAAGATGGCTACTTTAAAAAAGCAGATACTATCGCGGAATTAGCAGAGCAAATTAATTTAAACCCTAATGTGTTAGAGAAAACAATTGCTAAATGGAATAATGATGTAAACAATGGTCAAGATACGGAATTTGGTCGCCAAAAAGATTTAACTGCTTTTAATGCTCCATACTATGCCGCTAAACTTGCGCCATCAACACCGGATATGGCTGGAGGATTGTGCATCAATACTAAAGCTGAAGTTTTGGATAATTTTGATAGAAAAATTAGTAATCTCTTTGCTGCTGGTAGTACGACAGGCGGATGGCGAGGAATGACCTATCCAGGTTGCGGAATGGGCATTACAAACGCTATTGTTTTTGGCAGAATTGCCGGTGAAAGTGCTGCAAAGAATGCTCAAGTAAAAACTGATACTAATTCTGGTGCTTCACAGAATTAGTTTTTGGAGTTAAATATAATTAAAACTGGATACATTTGCATCCAGTTTTTTATTTGGAAATATCTATGATAATCAACCTAATTTGTGCATTTTTGCTCTACCCTGTATAATTAAGACAACTTTAAATGAAAGTAGCCGACTATGTTTAAAATTATTGTTGAATTATTCTTTTTAGTGATTATACAGGCTGCGATCACACCTTTTATTAGGCGATTAGCTTTTGTATTAGGTGCTGTCGACATTCCCAATAAAAGAAGAGTAAATAAAAAACCGATGCCAACCCTAGGGGGGTTGGGTATTTTTGTCACCTTCAATATAGGAGCTTTTATTCTCCTGCGCGATCAGTTTCCAACTCATGAAGCATTTAGTATACTTTTAGGTTCTAGTGTAATTGTCTTGACTGGTATAATCGATGATATTATGGAACTGAAACCAAGACAAAAAATGCTGGGTATTTTTATTGGCGCTTTAGTAATTTATTTTCTTGCCGGTATTAAAATGAATGTTCTCAACCTGCCATTTTTGAATAAACAAATAAATCTGGGATGGTGGAGTCTGCCAATTACCATTTTTTGGATCTTAGCTTTGACTAATGCAGTTGATTTAATTGATGGGCTTGACGGATTGGCTGATGGTGTCTCTATGATTTCCCTCATAACGATGGGAATTGTCGGCTATTTCTTTTTGCACACCGGTCAACTCTATATTCCGATCGGCTGTTTTATGCTGGCAGCTTGTTTACTGGGCTTTTTACCATATAACTTTCACCCGGCTAAAATATTTTTAGGCGATACCGGTGCGTTATACATCGGATTTATGATTGCCGTATTTTCTCTAAAAGGCTTGAAGAACGTAACTTTCATTTCATTGCTTGTACCAGTCACTATTCTAGGTGTGCCGATTACTGATACGCTTTATGCTATGATTCGGCGCAAACTTAATAATCGACCCGTTTCCCAAGCTGATAAGCACCATTTGCATCATCAACTAATGAGAATGGGCTTGACCCACAGACAAACGGTTTTAAGCATTTATGCAATATCACTGGTCTTTTCTTTTATTTCCCTGTTATTTTTATTGTCACCAATGTGGGGCATGTGGGTCTTAATTGCTGGTCTGGCAGTTGCACTTGAATTTTTCGTAGAGTCCATTGGGCTTTTAGGTGAAAAATATAAGCCTCTGCTGAATTTAACCCAAAAATTAATTAATTCACGCAGTAAAAAAGATCCAACAGTTGAGGTATGGCATCTGGGACAGGATAAACCTGAGCAATTAAAAAAGAAGAAAAAAGAATAAATTTTAAACTTGACTCACATTTCACATGTGAGTTTTTTTACTGCTCATGATAGTTGTGTTGAGTGACAGGAACTTCATTATATCTTTGGGGAAGAAGTTCAAATTCTACTTTGCCCGCCAAAATATTGATTAAGTCATTTTCAAGCTGCTTTAATTTGTTTTCATCAATAAAAATGGAAATTGTGACTTTCGCTTCATAGTCGATATTATCAATGAAAATCTTTTTTTGATTAAGATAATGCTGAGTTTCGTCAAATTTTTTATAATCGACTTGAAATTTCAAGCCCTGTTGCTGCACGCGCTTAACCACTCCAATAGCTTCAACAGCCTTAGTGACACTGTTGGAATATGCACGGATTAAACCGCCAGCTCCCAGTTTTATCCCACCAAAATAGCGCGTTACTACCACGGTAACGTTTTTAAGATTCATTAATTGAAGTGCCTTTAACTCCGGGACACCTGCGGTTCCGGATGGTTCACCATTATCGCTTGCTTTAACATGCTCGTCGTTTAATCCAATAGTGTAAGCAAAAGTGTTATGGGTAGCATCACGGTATTTTTGGGTAACAGCATTAATTGCTTTTTCGGCCTCTTTAACGGTTAAAGTTCTTATAACAGTGGCAATAAAGCGACTTTTTTTAATTATTAATTCGTGGTCACCGTTTTCCTTAATGGTTAAATAATCTTCTTTTTCGTTTTCGTTCAAAAAAATCAGCCCTTTTTTGCGTATTTATCATTGGAGGACAAAATGGAAAATATTTCTCATCTTGCTGGTCGTCAATGGCTTAGTAGTCAACTGGATTTTAGCACAAAGAAAGGTATAACAAAAATCAAGGCTGTTATCAACGATCGGTGTTCACGCTGCAATGCTAAAGTTTGGGCTAAATTGCCGAATGGCAAAAGATATTGTCGCGAATGTATCGGTTTAGGAAGAGTGGTTGAAGGCGATTATCTTATTCGTAATGAAGAGAAAGTAAATTTCCCGCGCACAAAAAACGGTGGCTTAACTTGGAATGGTAAATTAACAACTCAACAAGAAAAAATTGCTCAGGATTTGGTTCAGAACTATATGAATAAGCAAAATACTTTAATTCATGCAGTAACCGGTGCTGGTAAAACTGAGATGATGTTTCCTTTGATTGCGCACTGTTTAGCGGAAGGGAAGCGGTGCTGCATAGCCGCACCAAGAATCGATGTAGTTAATGAATTATTTCCCCGCTTGCAAGTGGCATTCACTGAAATCAAAATTGGTAAATATCATGGGCATGAATACCAAGAGCCAGGCTTAGAGCAATTAACCATCTGTACCACCCATCAATTATTAAAATTTTTCCGTGCTTTTGATCTATTGATCATTGATGAAGCTGATTCTTTTCCATATGTGCAGAACCCTGAGCTTAATTTTGCTTCGAAAAATGCGCTTAAGAATAATGGCCAGATGGTCTATCTGACAGCAACACCTACAAAAGATTTATTAAAACTGGTTAAAAAGGGCCAAATTCAGCAATTAAAGTTAAATAGACGTTTTCATGGCTATTCCTTGCCTGTACCAAAAGAAAAACTGTTTTTACGTCAATTTTTAGAAGGTAAACGAATTAATCCAAGACTTGTGCAAGAAATTAGCAAAGTAATTAAGGCTAAGCATCCACTACTTTTATTTTTGCCCAGAATTGATTTGATTAAGCCATATGTTAGCGCACTTAGAAATGAGCCTGAATTTAAGCAAATAACAATAGAGGGTGTACATGCTAATGATGTACAGAGAATTGCAAAAGTTGATAATTTCAGGCGTGGACAAATACAATTGCTTGTTACCACTACTATTTTGGAACGTGGTGTAACTTTTAATCATGTTTGGGTGATTGTAGTTCAAGCAGATGATAAAATTTATAATACTTCTAGTTTGGTCCAAATTGCGGGTAGAGTTGGTCGCTCTAGGACTGATCCAACAGGTTTAATATTATTTTGCTACCAAAAATATACTTCAAGTCTGCGTAATGCTATGAAACAAATTCGTGAGATGAATAAATGAAAAAATGCCTATTATGTGGACAATATTTTATTTCAAAAATGTCATTTTTAAATTTATTTTCCTTGCACCAAAAGGATCGAAAAAGTATTTGTGACCACTGTTTAAAAAAGTTCATTCATGTACCTGAAAAGCATTGCCCAATATGCTCAGGCAGTTCGAAGCAAAATCAGATTTGTTCAGACTGTGTGAATTGGCAAAAAATATACGGCGAAAAGTTGTTAATTAATCACTCTGTGTATTTATATAACAGAGCATTTCATGATTTAATGGTTAACTATAAGCGCTATGGTGACTACATTTTATACGCTGCACTGCAAGAATTGTGTGTTGAAGAACTATCTGAATTTAAAGCTGATGTTTATGTTCCAGTTCCAACTTCTCCTGAGCACATCGCTAAAAGACAATTCGATACAATCACTGCACTGTACGGTAGTCTTGTTCCTTTAACAAACATGCTGGGTAAGAAAGCAGGACTAGGAGCCCAAGGAGAGAAAAATCGTGCTGAAAGATTAACTAGTGAGCAAAGCTTTTTTGTTAAGGAAAACTTTACGATTAATTTTCAAAAATGCACTGTCCTCTTGCTGGATGACATATACACTACTGGCAGAACGCTTTATCATGCTCGAGATGCGCTGGCAAAAATTTTCCCTAATGCGAAAATCAGTAGTTTTACCTTATGTAGATAAAACAAAATTGTTCAGCGCTTTCATGTTTTGTTATAATTTTGCTATAATATAGATAACATAAGACTGCCTCTAGCAGTTGAAAGGAGAATCTCATATGTTAAAGTATAATGTTCGTGGTGAAAATATCGAGGTAACGGATGCTTTAAGAAGTTACGTAGAAAAGCGCCTTAAAAAATTAGAAAAATATTTCGATTTAAATCAAGATATGATTGCTCATGTTAATTTAAAGGTGTATCGTGATCACAAGGCTAAAGTCGAGGTAACTATACCACTACCATACTTAGTATTGAGAGCTGAAGAAACAACTGACGATATGTATCGCAGTATTGATTTTGTTTCTGAAAAATTGGAAAGACAAATCAGAAAATATAAGACACGTGTAAATCGTAAGAGCCGTGAAAAAGGCATTAATGATTTCTTCGTTGAAAGTGCGGAGGAAGATTCGAAAGACAAAGAAAGTAATGAATTTACAATTGTTCGTAATAAACAAATTGGGTTGAAACCAATGAGTCCTGAAGAAGCAATCTTGCAAATGAATATGCTAGAGCATGATTTCTTTGTTTTTCAAGATGGTGAAACCAGCGGTACAAGTGTTGTCTATCGCAGAAATGACGGCCGTTATGGTTTGATTGAGACCAAATAGTAATAATATTATTAAGTAAGGGCCCCACATTTAGTGTGAGGTCTTTGTTTTGTTTATTTTTCATTTAGCGCTAATCATGGTAAAATTATAATGTGTTTTTATACTTTAACTACATATAAGGATCGATTAAATGGTAAACATTTTAAAGAAACTATACAATAACGATAAAAGAGAACTGAAAAAATTTGAAAAAATTGCAGATAAAGTTGAAAGTCATGCAGACGAATACAGTCGGCTTTCAGACGAAGAATTACTGGCAAAAACACCTGAATTTCGTGATAGATTGAAAAATGGTGAAAGCTTAGATTCGCTCTTGCCGGAAGCTTTTGCAGTTTCTCGTGAAGGAGCTAAAAGAGTTTTAGGCCTATACCCATTTCATGTTCAAGTATTAGGTGGTATTGCGCTGCACTACGGTAACATTGCCGAAATGATGACTGGTGAAGGTAAGACCTTAACTGCGACTATGCCTGTTTATCTGAATGCACTAACAGGAAAAGGCGTTCACGTTGTTACCGTTAACGAATACCTGTCCAGTCGTGATGCCGAAGAAATGGGCCAGTTGTACAAATGGTTAGGCTTAACCGTTGGTCTTAATTTGAATGCTATGTCTCCTGATGAAAAGCGTGAAGCATATAATTGTGATGTTACTTATTCCACTAACTCAGAACTAGGCTTTGATTATCTACGTGATAATATGGTCGTTTACAAGGAGCAAATGGTTCAACGTGAACTTAACTATGCTATTATCGATGAGGTTGACTCAATTTTAATTGATGAGGCCAGAACTCCATTAATTATTTCTGGCGAAGCAGAACAAGCTAATGGTGACTATATTCGTGCTGACCGCTTTGTTAAAACTCTTAAAGAAGACAAAAGTGATGATGATGCGGATGATGATAAGGACTATGGTGATTACAAAATTGACTGGCCAACTAAGACTATTTCTTTAACTAGAACTGGTATTCA
This sequence comes from Lactobacillus sp. IBH004, assembly GCF_026185255.2. Lineage (NCBI taxonomy): Bacteria > Bacillati > Bacillota > Bacilli > Lactobacillales > Lactobacillaceae > Lactobacillus > Lactobacillus sp. IBH004. Next base: position 707,859 of record NZ_CP110217.2, read on the forward strand.
AAAAGCTTGTGATCATTTTGGCCTTAAAAACTTGTATGACGTTGAAAATCAGAAATTAGTGCATCACCTTGATCAGGCTTTAAGAGCAAATTACATTATGCTTAAAGACATCGATTATGTTGTGCAAAACGGTGAAGTCCTGATCGTTGATTCTTTCACTGGTCGTGTTATGCAGGGACGGCGCTATTCTGATGGCCTGCACCAGGCTATTGAAGCTAAAGAAGGCGTTAAGATTCAAGAAGAATCCAAGACGCAGGCGACAATTACTTACCAGAACTTCTTTAGAATGTATAAAAAACTTGCCGGTATGACAGGTACTGCTAAAACTGAAGAAGAAGAATTCCGTGAAATTTACAACATGCAGGTAATTACTATCCCGACTAACCGTCCTTTGATCAGGATAGATAATCCGGATATTCTTTATCCTACTTTGTCATCCAAGTTTGCGGCAGTTGTTAATGAAATTAAAGAACGGCACTCAAAAGGTCAACCGGTATTAGTTGGTACCGTTGCGGTTGAAAGTTCTGAAAGACTGAGTAAGTTACTCGACAAAGAAGGAATTCCTCACGCCGTTTTGAATGCTAAAAACCATGCTAAGGAAGCTCAGATTATCATGAACGCCGGTCAACGCGGTGCGGTCACTATTGCGACCAACATGGCTGGCCGTGGTACCGACATTAAATTAGGGCCAGGTGTGAAAGAACTAGGTGGCCTTTCTGTTATAGGTACTGAACGTCATGAGTCTCGTAGAATTGATAACCAACTCCGTGGACGTTCAGGTCGTCAAGGTGACCCTGGTGTTACTCGTTTCTATCTCTCACTTGAAGATGATTTGATGAAACGCTTTGGTGGCGATAGAGTCAAAGACTTCCTTGACCGTTTGTCTGACAATGATGATGACAAGGTAATTGAGAGTCGCTTGATCACTAGACAAGTTGAGTCTGCTCAAAAACGTGTTGAAGGTAATAACTATGATACCCGTAAGCAAACATTGCAGTATGATGATGTTATGCGTATTCAACGTGAGATTATTTATGGTGAACGGATGCAGGTTATTGGTGAAGAAAAGTCACTTAAGGATGTTTTAATCCCAATGATTCGTCGTACTATTAATAGTCAAGTTGATATGTTTACACAGGGTGATCGTAGTAAATGGCGGCTTGATTCACTGCGTGACTTCATTTCTTCAAGTTTGACGAACGAAGAAGAAACTGATGCAATTGACTTCAAGACAATTACGGTTCCTGACTTAAAGCAAAAGCTGTATGATATCGTTGAAGCCAACTATGAAGAAAAAGAAGCGATTTTGGCTGATCCTTCAGAAATGCTTGAATTTGAAAAAGTAGTTATCTTGCGGGTAGTTGACGATCGCTGGACTGATCATATAGATGCTATGGACCAATTACGGCAATCAATCAGTTTACGTGGCTACGGTCAACTTAATCCGCTGGTAGAATACCAGGATTCTGGCTACAACATGTTTGAAGAAATGGTATCAAATATTGAATTTGACGTGACTCGTTTATTTATGAAAGCTGAAATTAGACAAAATCTTAGTCGTTAATAGTTAAGATGGGAGGAGAAAGCAGCTGCTTTCTCTTTTTTACTGAAATTTTATTAAAAATAAAGGAGCTATTGTAAAATATGGAAATAAGTGACATTCAAAATAAATTGGATAGTTTGAAAAAGCGGTTAGACCACTTTAGGGGGTCTCTTTGACTTAGATTCAATAAACGAAAGTATCATTGTTAATGAAAATAAGATGCAAGAGCCGACTTTTTGGGATGATCAGGAAAAAGCACAAACTTTGATTAGTGAAACAAATGTGTTGAAAGAAAAACGTGATTCTTTTGTTAAATTGGAAAAGGATTATCAAAATGAAATAACAGCACTAGAATTACTGCGTGAAGAAGCAGATCAAGATTTACAAAAAGAAGTTGAAACCGATCTGCAAAAATTGCAAACTGAGTTTCATGATTATGAGCTAGATTTACTCTTATCTGGCAAATATGATGATCACAATGCGCTGATTGAAATTCATCCGGGAGCAGGTGGCACTGAAGCGATGGACTGGGGCCAAATGCTCTTGCGGATGTACCAGAGATATGCCGATATTCGCGGCTTTAAATTTGAAATTAGTAATTATGAACCTGGAGAAGAAGCTGGTCTTAAAAGCGTTAGTGCCAAGATTACTGGTAAAAATGCCTACGGCCTGATGAAATCGGAAAATGGTGTTCATCGCTTGGTGAGAATTTCTCCCTTCGATTCGGCCAAGAGGAGACATACATCTTTTGCTTCGGTTGAAGTTATTCCGGAAATTGATGAGAGTATAAAGGTGGATATCGATCCTAAAGATCTCCGTGTTGATGTTTACCGGTCGAGTGGTGCAGGCGGTCAGCATATTAATAAAACATCAAGCGCTGTCAGAATCACTCATTTACCGACAGGAATCGTAACTACGTCTCAGGCGCAGCGTTCACAGTTGCAGAATCGGGAAACCGCAATGAATGAACTGCGAGCAAAATTATTTCATTTGGAAGAAGAAAAGAAACGTAAGCACAAGCAGGAGCTTAAAGGTGACCAAAAAGAAATTGGTTGGGGCTCACAAATTAGATCTTATGTTTTTCATCCTTATAATTTGGTTAAAGATCTGCGCACAGGCTATGAAACTTCCGATACAAGTGGTGTAATGGATGGCAAGCTGCAACCGTTTGTTTATGCATATTTACAATGGCTTTTGAGCCAGGAAAATCCAGAGTAGGTGATTAGATGAGTTTTTGGGGAATTGTTGGTTTAGTATTATTGGCAGTTGTTATTTTAAGTATTATTTTTGCCATATTTCACATCTTTTTCATGATATTACCGGCAGCCTTAGTAATTATTGGTATTATCTGGTTAATCAATCATTTTACCAAAAATGATGATAATAATGCTGGACACTCTGATCTTAATTCTGGTTCTTATAGCTGGGACAATTGGAATGAAAATAATCAAACTAAACCAAAACGGAAAAAAGTACGCGATGCTAAAACCAAAGATGTCGACAAATAATAAAGGGGCATTTTGAAATGACAAACGCTGTTAAATTAAGAAATTTAATTCGTGATAATAAAATTGTTCATGTTGTGCAGGGAAAACAATATATCAATAATAAGGAGATTGTTGTATCTGATATTTATAGACCAGGACTGGAGTTAACAGGCTACTTTGACTTTTACCCCCGCCAGCGTATTCAGTTACTTGGGCGTACAGAAATTTCTTATGCCGCTAGACTAGACCACGATAGTTTAGTGCAGGTTTTTAAAAAACTTTGTACCCCTGATACGCCCTGCTTTTTTGTATCGCGTTCTCTGCGAATACCACCGGAACTAGCTCAAGCTGCTGATGAGGCGGAGATTCCTATTCTTTCTTCACCAGAGTCAACTACCTATGTTTCCAGTATTTTGACGGAATATTTAAGAGAGCGACTAGCTGTCCGTGATACGATTCACGGCGTCTTAGTTGAAGTTAAAGGTATGGGCGTGTTACTGACTGGTGATTCAGGTGTTGGGAAATCTGAAACTGCTTTAGGCTTAATTCATCGTGGTCACCGTTTAATAGCTGATGATCGAGTTGATGTTTATCAAAAAGATGTGGAAACCGTGATGGGTGAAGCTCCGGAAATATTAAAACACCTAATGGAAATTCGTGGTATTGGTATCATTGATGTTATGGATCTGTTCGGTGTTGGAGCTGTTAAAAACCGTGAAAGCATCCAGCTGGTTATCAAACTTGTCAATTGGGATAAGAAAGCTAATTATGATCGTTTAGGTTTTGAGGAAAGCAAACGAGATATTTGTAATGTTGAAGTTCCCCAAATCACTATTCCTGTTAAAGTCGGTCGTAACATGGAAGATATTATTGAAATTGCAACTATGAATTTCCGCGCCAAGAGAAGCGGCTATAATGCTACCAAAACTTTTGACAGTAATTTAACGAAATTAATTAAGAAAAACTCTCAAGCAGACACAGCAAAGGATAAGAATAAATGATATTGACCATCAATCCTGTAGCATTTAAATTAGGAAACCTAAGTGTCAAGTGGTATGGCATTATTATGGCTGTCGCAATTATTTTAGCTGTCTCAATGGCAATTTTTGAAGGACGTAAACGTCAAATTGAAAGTGATGACTTCATGGATTTGCTGTTATGGGCTGTTCCTCTTGGATATGTGGGTGCACGCATTTACTATGTTATTTTTGAATGGAATTATTATTCTCAGCATCTTGACGAGATAATTGCTATTTGGAATGGTGGCATAGCTATCTATGGCGGCTTACTGGCCGGATTGGCAGTTTTACTGGTATTTTGTTATAAGAGAATGTTGCCACCATTTCTGATGCTGGACATCATTACGCCAGGAGTAATGGCTGCTCAAATATTAGGCCGCTGGGGTAATTTTATTAATCAAGAAGCTCATGGTGGGCCCACAACCTTGGCGTTTTTACAAAGCTTACACTTACCTGATTTTATTATTAATCAGATGAAAATCGGTGGAGTATACTATCAGCCAACTTTTCTATATGAATCTTTTTTTAATTTGATTGGTTTACTGATAATATTGTTATTAAGACACAGAAAGCATCTGTTTAAACAAGGCGAAATATTTATGCTCTATTTGGCATGGTATTCTGTCGTACGTTTTTTCGTAGAAGGCATGCGGACAGATAGTCTTTACCTTTGGGGATCTATTCGGGTTTCGCAAATGCTTAGTGTAATATTGCTGATAGTGGTTATAGTATTATTTATTTATCGCAGGCGAATTGTTAAACCCAAATGGTATTTAGACGGCAGTGGCTTGAAATACCCTTATAGTCGAGATTAATAATTATTTTAGTGAAAGAGAGTAAAAAATGACAAAAATTGCAGTTTTAGGAGCAGGTTCATGGGGTACGGTTTTAGGATCAATGCTTGCTGATAAAGGATATAATATCGTTCTGTATGGTAATAACGAAAAAGTTAATGACGAAATTAACCAGAATCATACCAATGAGCACTACATGAAAAACTGGCAGGTAAATAAAACGGCTGTTGCGACAGGTGACTTAAATGAAGCTTTAACGGAAGCCGAAATTGTATTATTTGTTTTACCTACTCAAGCTATTCGCAGTGTTGCTCAGAATGTAAGTAAAATTTTAAGACAAACTAATTCAAAGCCGCTTATAGTCACTGCTACGAAAGGTATTGAACCGGGTTCCAAAAAACTGATATCGGAAATTTTAACTGAAGAAATCTATCCGGATGATGAGGATAAAATTGTAGCTATTTCAGGACCTAGCCATGCTGAAAGTGTTGCTCAAAAAGATTTGACTGCCATTTCATGTGCTTCAAGCAGCATGGAAAATGCACAAAAAGTGCAGCGGTTATTTTCAAATGACTATTTCCGTTTATATACCAATAGCGACCTGATTGGTGTTGAAGTAGCTGGTGCGGTTAAAAATGTTATTGCAATCGCGGCTGGGATTTTAGTTGGTAAGCACTATGGTGACGATGCTAAGGCGGCTTTAATGACCCGAGGCTTAGCAGAGATTACACGCCTAGGAGTTAATTATTTTGGTGCCGACCCAATGACTTTTAGTGGTCTTGCAGGAATAGGTGATTTAATTGTTACTTGTACATCAGTCAATTCTCGTAATTGGCGCTGTGGTAAGCAATTAGGTGAGGGCAAGAGTCTTGACTATGTCTTGCAAAATATGGGTCAGGTTGTTGAAGGTGCCACAACAGTAAAGGCTGTGCACGAATTATGCGCAGAAAAGCATATTGATATGCCAATTAGTGAAGCTATCTACCGCGTTTTATACCAAAATTCTAATGTAGATGATGAAATTACCCAGATGATGGGTAGAAGTCCTAAACAGGAGATTAGACTTTAACATGCAAATCGTTGTAATATTTACTTACGAAAAATAAGAAAGTACTGGGGGTAAAACTATGACGGAAAAATATGACGTAATCATTATCGGAGCAGGACCTGGCGGCTTAACTGCTGCTCTTTATGCTTCTCGTGCAAACCTTTCAGTGTTAATGCTTGATCGTGGTTTGTATGGTGGGCAAATGAATAACACCGATGCAATTGATAACTATCCCGGCTTTAGTGAAATTAAAGGACCAGAGTTGGGCGAAAAAATGTACAATTCTGTTATGAAGTTTGGTGCCAAATTTGAATATGGGGATGTTCAAACAGTAACCACCGATGGTGACCTAAAAATAGTTAAAACAGATACTGGCGAGTACAGTGCACCTGCTTTAATTATTGCTACCGGAGCGGATCATCGTCATTTAGGTGTTCCTGGTGAAGATGAATATTCCGGTAAGGGCGTTTCTTATTGTGCGGTTTGTGATGCTGCCTTTTTTAAAGATGAAGATATTGCGGTTATAGGTGGCGGCGATTCAGCTATTGAAGAAGGAATTTACTTGGCTCAAAGTGCTAAGTCGGTTACGGTTATACATAGGCGGGATCAACTACGTGCTCAACCAACTCTGCAAAAACGTGCTTTTGCCAATCCTAAAATGCATTTCATTTGGAATGGCTTAACTCAATCTATTGATGGTGACGGCAATAAGGTGACTGGCGTTACCTATAAAGATAAAGAGACCGGTGAAGAAAAACACTTAAAGACTCGCGGTGTTTTTATCTACGTTGGCGTTATTCCTCAAACTGCTCCTTTTAAAGATTTGGGTGTAACTGATGAGAATGGTTGGATTCCAACAGATGAGCATATGAGAACTAAGGTTGATGGTATTTTTGCCCTGGGTGATGTAAGGGCAAAAGACTTACGCCAAATTGCTAATGCAGTTGGTGACGGCAGTATTGCTGGCCAACAGGCATACAATTATTTGCAAGATTTAAATGATCGGAAAATATAAGGATTACAAAAAGAATTCAGCTTAAATGAATTCTTTTTTTATTTTTACAGATAGCGATAGTGATAAATGCTAGAATATAATTTATGAAAACGAATTAAATGCTAGAAAAAGAGGAACATTACTGAAATGAAAGCAAGAGAAACATTTCAAAAATGGCAACAGGCACAAAATCTGCCCGATTATTTAAAAGATCAACTGTCTGAACTTGGTCAAGATCCAAATTGGGTTGAGGATGCGTTTGGGCAAGATATTAATTTCGGTACAGCCGGCATGAGGGGCAGACTGGAGCCGGGAACTAATCGCATCAATTTGTACACTGTTGGCCGTGTAACAGAAGGTTTAGCTCGGTTGATAGATGAAAAGGGTGAGCAAGCTCAAAATAAAGGGGTAGTAATTTCCTTTGATTCACGTTATCACTCTCGTGAATTTGCGGAACATGCGGCGAGAATCTTAGGAAGCCATAATATCCATGTTTATCTGTTTGATGATTTAAGACCAACACCTGAATTATCATTTGCTGTTAGGTACTTACACGCTGCAGCCGGAATTAATATTACTGCTTCTCATAATGCCAAACAATATAATGGTTACAAGGTTTATGGTGCCGATGGCGCCCAAATGGGTCCTGAAGATGCAGAGCGAGTTTTTGAGTATTCTCAAAGAGTAACAGATATTTTTAACGTTCAAGCAGCGCCAGTAGTGCAACTCCGTGCACGAAAAACTTTACAGCTGATTGGTGAAGACATTGATGAAGCATATTTAGCAGCATTAAAAACGGTAAATGTTAACCCCGACCTTATCCGGCAAAATGCCGACAAATTAACAATCATTTATACCCCATTGCATGGTACAGGTAAAATGATTTATGATCGCGCATTCAGGCAAGGAGGTTTTACTAATGTAATTCCGGTTCCCAGCCAGGCAATCATTGATCCGGAATTTCCAACAACTAAAAAACCAAATCCGGAATACCGTGATGTTTTTGATCCGGGAATAAAATTAGCAAATGAAAAACAGGCAGACTTAATCATTGCCACGGATCCTGATGCTGATCGAATGGGTGCATGCGTGCGCACTAAAAACGGTGATTTTCAGGTACTAACTGGTAACCAAATTGCCACGCTGATGATTTATTATTTGCTGGTCAATTTAAAAAATAATGGTCAATTAGCCGGCGATTATGAATTAATTACCTCAGTAGTTTCCAGTAGCATGCCGTTTAAAATTGCCCAAGATTTTGGTATTAAAACCAAATATGTTTTGACCGGTTTCAAGTTTATTGGCGAAGAAATCGATCGCATGAGTAAGATGCATGATGGCAAATTCTTGATGGGCTTTGAAGAAAGCTACGGCTATCTTTTTAAGCCTTTTGCGCGGGATAAAGACGCTATGCAGGGTGCACTAATGTTTGCTGAAGTAGCTTCTTATTATGCTTCGCGCAACATGACCGTGCTAGATGGACTCAATGAAATTTGGCAAAAATATGGCACTTCATACGAAATAACCAAAGCTGTTGAAATGCCAGGCATCGGTGGCCAAAAGAAAATGGCGCTCTTGATGGCAAAGTTGCGCTCAGAACATTTGGAAAAGATAAATGGTGTTAAGGTTAACAAAATTCAAGACTTTTTAAAGCAGCAAGAAATTACCGAGAATGGTGTTCAACCATTAGCAGGGCTACCTAAATCCAATGTATTAAAATATTATTTAGCAGATGAAACCTGGCTGGCTTTAAGACCATCTGGTACAGAACCAGTAATTAAAGCCTACGTCGGAGTTAATAAGCCCGATATTGCAACTGCTCATGAGGCGGCTGAAAGTTATCAAAAGGCAATGGCAAAACTGTTAAAATAAGACAAAAAGGATGCGAAAATACGTTCGAGAGAGTAAAATATAATAAGTCAAATAAGAGTTGGGCAATTTTGTCCAACTTTTTCTACGAGGAGTCTTTCGATGATTAAACGACAAGAAGAACGTAAATTTGAACTCGTTTCTAAATTTAATCCAGCAGGCGATCAGCAACAAGCCATTGATAAATTGGCTGCTGGCTTTAAAAAAGGGTATAAAGAACAGATTTTGGAAGGTGCTACCGGTACTGGTAAAACTTTCACTATGGCCAATATTATTGCTAAGTTAAATAAACCCACTTTAGTCATTTCGCATAATAAGACTTTGGTGGGACAGCTATACGGCGAATTTAAAGAGTTTTTCCCACATAATGCCGTTGACTATTTTGTGTCATACTATGATTATTACCAACCTGAAGCATATGTGCCGCAATCAGATACATATATTGAAAAGGACTCAGCAATTAATGATGAAATTGACCAGTTGCGTCACCAAGCTACCAGCGACTTAATGGAACGTAACGATGTTATTGTCGTAGCGTCAGTTTCATGCATTTACGGCTTAGGTGACCCGAAAGAATATGCTGCGAGTGTGATTACGGTTCATGAGGGTGAAGAATACAACAGAAACACTTTACTGCGTGATCTAGTCAATATTCAATATGACCGCAATGATATTGACTTTCAACGTGGTCGTTTTCGCGTTCGTGGAGATGTTGTAGAAGTTTTTCCTGCAGGTAATTCTAACCACGCTTATCGGATTGAATTTTTCGGCGATGAAATTGACAGAATTGTAGAAGTTGATGCCTTAACTGGTGAAGTTATTGGTGAAAGAGAGAGTATTTCACTTTTCCCAGCAACGCACTTCATGACCAATGAAGAGCAAATGAGACGCGCTCTCAAGGCCATTTCACAAGAAATGAAAATTCAAGTGAAAAAGTTTGAAGGCGAGGGAAAGTTGCTGGAAGCTGAACGTATTAAGCAACGGACCACTTTCGATATGGAAATGATGGGTGAAGTTGGCTATACCAACGGTATTGAAAACTATTCTCGTCATATGGAAGGAAGAAAAGAAGGAGAACCCCCTTATACTTTACTTGACTTCTTTCCGGATGATTTTCTCATTCTAATTGATGAGTCTCACGCCACTATGCCGGAAATTAGGGCAATGTACAACGGAGACCGCAACCGTAAAAAGACTTTGATTGATTACGGCTTTCGTTTACCTTCTGCGCTTGATAACAGGCCCTTGAAGCTGGCTGAATTTGAAAAGCATGTTAACCAAATATTATATGTTTCAGCAACCCCGGGAGATTATGAGCTCGAACGGACAAATCATAAGGTCGAACAAATCATCAGACCAACTGGTTTGCTTGATCCAAAGATTGAAGTTAAACCGGTTGAGGGTCAAATTGATGATCTAGTTGCTGAAATTAACAAGCGGATTGAAAAGAATGAACGTGTTTTCGTTACTACATTAACGAAAAAAATGGCTGAGGACTTAACAGATTATTTAAAAGATCTCGGGATTAAAGTGCAATATCTTCATTCAGATGTTAAAACTTTGGAGCGGATGCAAATATTGCGTGACTTGCGTACTGGCAAGTATGACGTTTTAATTGGTATTAACTTATTGCGTGAGGGTATTGATGTACCGGAAGTTTCACTTGTTGCAATTCTTGATGCTGATAAGGAAGGCTTTCTACGTGCATACCGGCCGCTAGTGCAAACAATGGGGCGTGCTTCCAGAAACGCAGATGGGGCTGTAATTATGTATGCCGATACAATCACAGACTCAATGCGGGAAGCTATCGATGCAACGCAGAGAAGACGTAAATTACAGATTAAGTTTAATGAAGAACATGGTATGAAACCGAAAACTATTGTTAAACCGATCAGGGATGTTATTTCTGCTACAAAAGTGGCGGATGAAGATACGCAAACTGATAGTTTTGCTGATTTGAATTTTGACGAATTAACCGTTAAACAAAAGAGAACCATGATTAAAGACTTGCGCAAGCAAATGCAGGAAGCTGCTAAGAAGCTTGATTTCGAAGGCGCTGCAACTTTGCGGGATGCTATCATGGAACTGGAAAGTTCAACTAGAAGTCCAATTAAGAAAAAAGGGAAAGCATTAAATGGTAAATGATAAAATTGTTATTCGGGGTGCGCGTGAACACAATTTAAAAGACATTAACCTGTCTATACCTAAGGATAAATTAGTTGTTATTACCGGCCTGTCGGGTTCTGGCAAAAGTTCTTTGGCTTTTGATACTTTGTATGCCGAAGGGCGTAGAAGATATGTCCAATCACTGTCAAGCTATGCGCGCCAATTTTTAGGACAAATGGATAAGCCAGATGTTGATTCAATCGATGGCTTAAATCCAGCAATCTCAATTGATCAAAAAACGACATCGCATAATCCCAGATCAACTGTGGGCACAGTTACTGAAATAAATGATTATCTCAGACTTTTGTGGGCTCGAGTTGGACACCCAGTTTGTCCTAACGATGGTACTTTAATTGAAAGACAGTCGGTTGAGCAAATGGTTAACCGCATTTTGGCTTTGCCTGAACGTAGCCGTATTCAAATTTTGGCACCAGTAATTAGAGCTAAAAGAGGAGCACATAAAGAAGTCTTTAAACGGGTACAAAGAGCAGGCTATGTGCGTGTTATTGTTGATGGCGATATGCATGAAATTGGTGAAAAATTTGATTTAGAAAAAAATAAGCGCCATTCAATTGATATCGTGGTTGACCGTTTGATTGTTAAAGAAGGTATTCGGTCACGCCTTTTTGATTCCGTGGAGGCAGCTCTGCGCTTATCGGACGGCTATATGAATGTTGATGTGATCGGCGCAGAAACGATCAACTTTTCAGAATACTATGCTTGTCCTAAATGCGGCTTTACTGTAGGAGAAATGGAACCACGGCTTTTCTCTTTTAATGCACCGTTTGGCGCTTGTCCTGATTGTGACGGCTTAGGCGTCAAGTTATCAGTTGATGAGGACTTGGTTGTTCCGGATCAAAGCAAAACTTTAGCCGAAGGAGCAGTTGCACCTTGGAAAAATTCCAAGTACTACGGGGAAATGCTTGAGCAGGCATGTACGGCTTTGAAAATTCCGCTTGATAAACCATTTTCTAAGTTGACTAAGAAGCAAAAAAATACAATCTTACACGGCTCAACTAAAAAAATTAAGTTTCATGTTACCGGTGATTTCGGAGTTAATGATACTACAGCGCCTTTTGAAGGTGCTATGGAGAATGTTGAAAGACGTTATTATCATCCGATGTCCAAATTCATGCGTGATGTTATGGGCAAATATATGACAGAACTTACTTGCTCAACTTGTCATGGCAAAAGATTAAATCGTAAAGCATTAGCGGTTAAAGTTAATGGCAAGGATATCGCTGAGGCATCGGATTTGGCAATCAGTCATGCCCTTAAATTTTTCAATAATATCAAACTTGATGAACAAGAATCTGTCATTGCTAAGCCAATACTAAAGGAGGTGCGTGACAGGCTCACCTTCTTAAATAGTGTGGGCCTAGATTATTTGACCTTGTCACGTTCTGCTAATACTTTATCTGGTGGGGAAGCTCAAAGAATCCGACTTGCGACCCAAATTGGTTCAAATCTTTCAGGAGTCATGTATGTTTTGGATGAGCCGTCAATTGGTTTACATCAGCGTGATAATGACCGGCTGATAGCTGCTTTGAAGCGCATGCGTGATTTAGGTAATTCCTTAATTGTAGTTGAACATGATGACGAGACTATGAGACAAGCCGATTACCTGATCGATATGGGTCCGGGTGCTGGGACTTATGGCGGTGAAGTCATGGCTGCCGGTACGCCTGAAGAAGTTGAACAGAATGAAAAATCTCTAACTGGACAATATATGGCAGGTAAAAAGTTTGTACCTGTTCCGTTAAAAAGGCGTAAAGGTAATGGTAAAAAAATTACAATTACCGGTGCAGCTGAAAATAATCTCAAGAATTTAAAGGTTGAATTTCCTTTAGGTAAATTAATTGTGGTTACTGGGGTTTCAGGTTCAGGTAAATCAACCTTGGTAAATATGATATTAAAACGTGCTTTAGCACAAAAATTGAATCGAAATCAAACTAAACCTGGCAAATATAAAACTATCAGTGGCTACCAAAACATTGAAAAGATCATTGATATTGATCAAAGTCCGATCGGCCGTACTCCTCGAAGTAATCCCGCTACTTATACCAGTGTTTTTGATGATATTAGAGCTTTATTTGCCCAAACAAATGAAGCCAAACTTCGTGGTTACACTAAGGCGCGCTTTTCTTTTAATGTTAAAGGCGGCCGTTGTGAAGCCTGCCATGGCGATGGCATTATTAAAATAGAAATGAATTTTTTACCGGACGTATATGTTCCGTGTGAAGTTTGTCATGGCAGTCGTTATAATTCTGAAACTCTCGAAGTAACCTATCGCAAGAAAAATATTGCACAGGTTTTAGATATGACAATTAGTGAGGCTTGCTTGTTCTTCAAAAATATTCCTAAAATTGCGCGCAAATTACAAACAATTGTGGATGTCGGTTTAGGTTATGTCAAACTAGGTCAGTCTGCTACTACCTTATCTGGTGGTGAAGCGCAAAGGATGAAGCTTGCTGCGGAGTTGCAGAAGTTATCAACAGGTAAGAACTTTTACATTTTAGATGAGCCGACAACTGGTTTGCATACAGATGATATCAAGCGTTTACTGGAAGTATTGCAAAGACTCGTTGATCAAGGTAATACAGTTTTGATAATCGAACACAATTTGGATGTGATTAAAAATGCTGATTGGTTAATTGATCTGGGTCCTGAAGGAGGAGAAGGTGGTGGCCAAATAGTTGCCACTGGCACACCAGAGCAGGTAGCACAGGTTAAGGAAAGTTATACCGGTCAGTATTTAAAGCCAGTTCTTATGCGTGACACATCACTAACAAAAAAGGCTAGAGCAAAAAGTAATTAAATAGTATTAATTATTTGTGAGAAAGTGTAAAATATAGCGCAAGGAGGAATAAAAATGGATAATTTTTCTAGTTACGGACAAAATCGTGGTTTTAATTGGGCCGCATTTATTTCTGGGATTTTAATGGTAATTGCCGGGTTATTTCTATTGCGGCACCCTGGTAAAGCACTACACGCATTTGTCTTGCTGTTTGCTATTGTCTCTATTGTCCAGGGATTTGTTTGGCTGGTATTTTACAGCCGTTTTCGGTATTTTATCCCTTCTAGCTGGTGGTCAATTGTTTCAGGAGTATTGGACATTATCGTTGGAATTTTGTTTCTTTACTCATACGACGCTGCTGGATTAACAATTGCCTACCTTTTTGCTTTTTGGTTCTTATTTGATTCGATTACCGGTATAGTTTTTTCATGGCAGATGAGAAGAATTTCTAATTTCTTCTTTTGGCTAAACCTAATATTAAATATACTAGGATTATTGATAGCAATCAGCCTGATGTTTAATCCGGCATTGTCTGCTTTAACACTAATTTGGTTAGTGTCATTCTGGTTATTAATTTTTGGAATTAATCAAATTATTGCAGCTTTTGTTAATCGCTAATAAATAAAAAGTTCATTAGAACTTTTTTTTTACTCAAAAAAGTTAGGAAAAACCTGGTATGGTATAATTTTATTAATAGGGGGGTAGTTTGAAAATGGCTGAGCACAAAAAGCAACTACTGATTATTACAGGAATGAGTGGTGCGGGCAAAACCGTGGCTTCTCATGCTTTGGAAGATATGGGCTATTTTATAGTTGATAATTTGCCTCCATCGCTTTTACCTAGTTTTTGGGAATTAATTGTCAGGTCGGATGATTTTACTAAAGTAGCAGTGGTAATTGATTTACGAGTTAGACGGTTTTATAAAGACTTAGATAACGAGATCAATTCGCTTGAAGATAATGGCAACGCTCAAACTAGAATTGTATTTCTGGATGCTTCCGATAACACTTTAGTAGCCCGTTACAAAGAGACAAGGCGTGTGCCACCATTGGCAAGCAATGGTCGTCTGCTTGACGGTATTTTAGAAGAAAGACGAATTTTAACAGGTATAAAGAATCGAGCTAATGACATTATAGATACCTCTAATTTGTCACCTAAGGAACTAAAGCAGGAGCTGATTAATAGATTTAGTAAACAGCATAAACAGCCATTTTCCATTGAAGTATTATCTTTCGGCTTCAAATACGGTATGCCAATTGATGCAGATATTGTGATGGATGTCAGGTTTTTGCCTAACCCATTTTATATACCTGAATTAAGGCCATTTACGGGACTCGATAAACGGGTTTTTAATTATGTAATGGATAAAAAACAAACCCAGACTTTTTATCAAAAATTTTTAGACTTATTAAAAGTTGCTTTGCCAGGGTATATTAATGAAGGCAAAAGCAAATTAACTATTGCAATTGGGTGTACGGGTGGCCAGCATCGCAGCGTTGCAATTGCACAGCAATTGGCACAGGACTTGGCTGAAGACTATACAGTTGATATTACGCACCGCGAAATTAGTCGTTACACTAGAAAAAGGTGATTTTCATGACATATGCTGAAAAAGTGATTCGTGTAACTAGAAGTAGAAGACCACAGATTGTGGTCATTGGTGGTGGAACTGGGTTGCCAGTTGTTTTGAATGCGCTTAAAGAACAAGAAGCTGAAATTACTGCCATTGTGACGGTATCAGATGATGGTGGTTCATCAGGATCAATTCGCAACTTTATTAATGTTGTTCCACCTGGTGATATTCGCAATGTGTTGGTTTCTTTAAGTGGAATTTCACAGGAAGAAAAAGATATTTTTCAATATCGGTTTGATTCCTCCGATTCATTTTTTTCAGGGCATGCTATCGGAAACTTAATCATTGCTGCTTTGAATGAGATGCATGGCAATATTTTTGATGCTGTCCAGTCTTTGTCTAAAATGATGCATGTAGATGGACACGTGTATCCTGCCTCTAACGAGCCCTTAACACTTAATGCTGAGTTTGTTGATGGGACCATTCAAGCAGGAGAAAAAGAAATTACTGATAAGGATAAGAGGATAAAACGAGTTTGGGTTACCAATACAAACTCAAATTCTGAACCAAAAGCCGTGTCTAAAGTGCTAAATGCTATTAAAAATGCTGATGCAGTAGTGTTAGGACCCGGAAGCTTGTTTACTTCAATCTTACCTAACCTGATGATACCTAATTTAGGCGAAGCTGTTAGGAAAACTAGTGCAGAAGTAATATATATTTGCAATATTATGACACAGCTTGGTGAAACCGATCATTTTTCAGACTGTGATCACGTTAAAGTAATTAACGCACATCTTGGTGGTCATTATATTAATACTGCTTTAGTTAATGGTGCCAAAATTGACATGTCTAAGTTTAATCCTAGTGATTACGATGCCTATATTGAGCCGGTGAAAAGAGACTTTAACGGACTGCGCGAGCAGGGCTGTCGGGTGATTACCGATGATTTTATTGACCAGCGTAGCGGCTTGGTTTTTCATGACGGTAAGAAGGTAGCAAAAGAAATCATCAACCTGGCATTTGCCGCAATGGCTCGCAGGAAGGAATAACAAATAATGGCCAGCTATGCTAGTAACGTAAAAAAAGAGTTGACTTCGCTGCCCATTCACTGCGAACATGCCAAAGCTGAATTGGCTGCTTTCCTGCGTATGAATGGCGTTTTGAATTTTCATGAGCACAAATTTAGTCTTGATATCACTACTGAAAATCCTGCCATAGCTAGACGTATTTTTTCATTGATAAAAACTGCATATAGGGTTGAACCACAACTGATAGTCTCTCGCAAAATGAAGCTTAAAAAAAATAATCAGTATTTGGTGAGATTACAAAATCACGTGAAAGAAATACTGAATAATTTGGAAATTTTGACCCCAAGCTTGAATTTAATTACTAGCATTCCTAAAAGAATAATTAATTCACGGGAAGGGTCGATGTCATATTTGCGTGGTGCTTTTTTAGCCAGTGGCAGTGTGAATAATCCTAATACGAGTCGGTATCATTTGGAAATTTATTCTATTTATAAAGACCATAATGACGATTTGCTTCATATTATGAATGACCGCTTTAATCTGAATGCTAAAAGTACACCAAGAAGGCGTGGCTATATTGTTTATTTAAAAGAAGCCGAAAAAATTGGTGACTTTTTACATATTGTCGGAGCATTAAATGCAATGTTGTCTTTTGAAGATTTGCGCATTATGCGGGATATGCGTAATTCTGTTAACAGGTTGGTCAATTGTGATACAGCTAATTTAAAAAAGACGGCTAATGCAGCAGCCAAGCAGGTTGAAGATATTGAGTTGATTGAACGTAAAATTGGGCTAGAAAACATTCCTGAAAAATTGCAAGGTTTGGCTAGACTAAGATTAGATGAACCGGAACTATCACTGAAAGAAATAGCGCAACAGGTGCCAGATGGTCCGATTTCAAAATCTGGAGTCAATCATCGCTTTAAAAAAATTCACGATATTGCTGCAAGTTTAGAGCAATAAAAAAGAAACTCATCAAATGATGGGTTTCTTTTTTTTTCAGTTTATTGTTACTATTTCTTTTGATTAACCATAATTTCATCGATTAAACCATAGTCTTTAGCTTGCTGTGCGGTCATGTAATTGTCCCGTTCAGTGTCCTTTTGAATCTTTTCTAAAGGCTGACCAGTAGTTTCATGTAAGATCCGGTTAATTTTTTCACGGCTCTTTAAAATTTCATTGGCTGCAATTTGAATATCGGTTTGCTGACCCTGTGCACCACCTAAAGGTTGATGGATCAAAACAGTCGAATTAGGTAATGCAAAACGTTTACCTTTTGCTCCGCTAGTCAGTAAAATGGAAGCCATAGAAGCTGCCATGCCGATGGCAATAGTTGAAACATCTGATTTAATAAAGTTCATGGTATCCATGATTGCCAAACCAGAAGTAATCACACCACCCGGTGAATTAATGTAAAGTGAAATATCCTTGGTGTTGTCTTGAGCATCAAGAAATAGTAATTGTGCAATAATTGAATTGGCCATATCATCGTTAATTTCGCCGCTAAGCATGATGATTCTGTCTTTCAATAAACGTGAATATATATCATATGCGCGTTCGCCACGTGCAGTTTGTTCAATAACTGTAGGTACAAGCATCTTTCTACCTCCTAAATATAATTAGCACTCTATCAAGTACAGTGCTAATTAAATCACTTACATTACTTGCTGTCAATGAAAGTGTATTAATTTTGTATTCTTTTTAGTGAGAGTTTTATTATATAATTTAAAGGTAAACTAAATATTGGAGGATATATTTTGAAGCTTTATAAGAAAAAATTACCATATTTACTGACATTGGTTGTCGGATTACTAGTTTGTACCGGCTTGTCAACTACATCAGTTGCGGCAGATTCGAATAGCGCTCAACCGCCAGTTCAAGATGACAGCAACAAGTCATCAAGCAACTCAACTGATGTAAATAATGATAATAATGCCACTAATGATCAAACAGGTAAATCTGATCAAACTGGGACAGACGACACCAATACTAAAAAACCTAAGCCTAAGCAAATTGTTACTGGTTTTTCTATGATGACCAAAGTTGCGGGCAACAAAAATTATAAGGTCTGGAAAGAAGTAAATAACGGAAAAGTTAGCACCAAAGTAGCTGACGGCATTAACTTTCGTTACAGTCATATTCAATCAGACCAGTTGATTGAAACTAAAAAATACCGCTATTGGCGCATTTATGTTAATGGCAGACAAGTAGGGTATGTTAATGAACGTTACTTTGCCAGAAATCAAATTGCGGTTCCTAAGACTATATCTCTAGTGCGCAATGAGTTCTACAACTTCCCCACCAGAGATGCTATTTCTTATATAACTAACAGCATGGGTACAGTAATTGACAACAGTCAAGTAACTGTATCAAAAGATAGCATTAATTGCGGGACTCCTAAGACATATAAAGTTAAATATACTTATGGAGATGCAACTGCTACAGTTAAAATAACTGTTAGAAAGAGTAAAAAAGAAGGGGTGGTCGATGCGAATACCGTTGCCTCCTTCCCAGCGCAACCTGGTACAAATGATTATCAGGCTTGGAAAACTCATTACGGTTCATCATTAAATTATATTAGCCCTACAGAATACACGCCTGAAACCAATAAACATACTTTGACTAGTGGTGATTTGACCTTAAAGACACGGTTATATCAACCAGTCTTATTAAGTGTAGCTGATCCCTCAGACGATAATATTAACCGTGTTGGTCACATTCCAGAAGGTGTTACCGTTTCTAATGGCTGGGCATATACCAGTCTTTTAAGTCACACAAATTTGGTATCTGGTCATATTGTTGGTTATGATCTGAATACTTTAACTGACCCGTTTGATGCGCAACATTTACTTGATATGTCGCAAAAGAAGTTTAACAATTATGTTAAAAATATCAAGGTAAGTCCCTATATTCCAATTGGCCATGGTCAGGCATTGGGCGCAAGTGATAAATATATTTATGTGTTAAATAATGATAATACGCTAAATGACACTAACGACTCTGAAGAATTACTTCAAATTCGTAAGGGTGATTTACAAATTAACAAGATTTGGACAATTAAAACTTGGATTGATGATGGCAAGAGTAATCGCTATTTCCAAAATGGTGTAATAGTATCGGATAAGGATATGTACACTGTTTACCATGACACTGAAAATAATTGTTATGAATACTGGGAATTCACTCGTACTGGAGATAATTGGTATCCAAAATTAGTCGGTAAAACCGATGGCAACTTTGTAAACAATAATTCACCTGTTCAAGGTTTTACTTATGATACCAAGAATAAAAACTTTTACTTGGCATTCAATGACTTAATCTTTAAGATTGGCCGCGATGGCAAATTAAAAGATACTTATTCTTTTGATACCGGTCGTGAAATTGAAGGTTTATCAGTTAGTGATAATAAATTGTATGTAAACCTTGCACAAAGAGCTGAATTATTGGTAAGCATGAATATTAAATAAAATAAATATTTTTAGATGAGAGCTGAAAAGCTCTTATTTTTTTGGCTCTTTGTCAAATCCTGTTGATAGAGCTTAAATGAATAGAATCAAGCAGCTAAAAAACTGCTTGGTTCTTTTTCTTTTACCTTGTTTTCTGCTAATCTAATCCTGGTTAGCAGATTGTGGAAGTTGGCGTAGCCAAAAGCTGTGCGCTCAATTTGTTTAATCTTGCGATTGAAGCCCTCTAAGCAGCCGTTGGAATAATTCAATGTTATCCCGTTAATTACTGCTTTCAGGTTATGCTTAAAAGTTAACAGGGTTTGATGCATTTGCCAGCCAACTTCTTCTTTAGCATGAATCACTTCTTTAATTGCCAGCGGATCTTTGGCAGCCAAAGCATCATAAAATGCCTGCAGCAGGTTGTAGGCATTAGTAAGCTCCGTGCTGCAGGCGATGCCTTCGTTGACTATCTGCTCTTGCGTCAGATTGTCTTTGTAGTGCCAATTGTAATGCGGATGAATTTTGTCGAGTGCCTGGTACTTCTTGAGATACAGTTTCCACGGTGATTTAAGCAGTTTGTATTTTCTGCTGGTCTTTTTGAATTTCTTCATGACCTGCACGCGCAGGGAGTTGAAGGAACGCGTAAGCATTTGTACCATGTGAAAGCGATCAAGCACAAGCTCAGCGTTGGGGAAGCATGCTCGCACAATGTCCTGATAGTAAAAATTCAGGTCCAGAGAAACTGTTTTGACGCCTTGCAAAGCCGCTGGCGCAAACTTTTTGAAGTAGGCAATAATTGCTTTTTTATAGCGTGTTCGGAGAATCTGAACCACCTCGTGTTTGTCGGCATCAAGACAAATAAAATGCAAGGTGCGGTCAACGCCTTTAAACTCGTCGAAGGCCAGATGCTCCGGCAAATAATCATAGCTGCTACTAAACTGATGCGAGCAAGAGCCCAGCACTCTTTGCACCGTATTGACAGAAACATTGTTTTCCCGGGCAATGCTGGTCATTGAGCGGTCTTCTGTTAAAGCACTGAGAATTTTGAGCTTAGAATGCTGGGAAATACAGCAGTATTTGCCTACCAGGTCAGATTGAGCCATTGAGCGTTTATTGCAGGTGCGACACCAGACTCTCTGCTTAAAAAGTCTAATAATGACTGGCTGACTGGCATTGGCAGCAGGATAGCGGATTTCGGTTTTCAAACGGCCATTGTGCCGCAGCTCCTGTGAGCCACAAAAGGGACAACTGGGCTGCAATAAGACAGCTTGGTAAACCTTCTGCTTATAGCCGTTAGCCAAACGGAAGAAATAATCTTCAAAAACAATGTTTTGATCTTTAATATCAAGAGCAAATTTAATATAATTATTAAAAGAGGACATAATTCAAACCTTCTATAAAATATTGGGTGAAGTTAATATTTTATTACAAGAAGCAAGAGGAAGATGTCCTCCTTTTTTATGCAATAAAAAACCTATTAACAGCTTACCACATGGATAAGTCATCAACAGGATAAATTATAGAGCCATTTTTTTGGTTTAGGAAATGTCGTAAAAAACCTGAAAGTTATCTATTTTAGGAATTTTGCCATATTGTGATTGAGATATTTATTAAAAAAGTAACATTAAAAGACTAACCTAAATCAAATATTGAAAGTTAGTCCATAATTAGAATTTGATTGTTGTCTGAATTTTAAGATTTTGCATCTTTCAGCTCTTTTTTTCTTTGCTTTGGCAGTCAGGACAAAGGCCATAGATTTCAACGTGGCTTGATGAAGTGACAAAACCAGTTTGCTTGTCTGCCTCAGTTCTCATCTGTTCTTCAATTCTCCCAAAGTCAGGATAATAAACATCGGCAATTTTACCGCACTTTTTACAGATAATATGAAAGTGTGGTTTTACAAAATAGTCATAGTGCAGAGAATCATCACCATTTTTAATTTCTGTTACGATCCCCGCGTCTACTAATTTGTTGAGATTGTTATAAACAGTTGCACGATAAGCTGGCTCGTCTCCACTAATTGCTGTAAAAATTGTGGAAGCGGTGGGATGATTATGATGTACCATTAAATATTCAAGTATTTTTAAACGCGGTTTAGTTACTTTTAAGTGATGGCTACGTAACAGACTTCCTGCTTCATCAGAAAAATTAGGCATGATTCTCATCTCCTCAATTAATTATAGTGTAGCATTTTTTATGTAAAAAAACCGCCTATTGCTAGGCGGTTAAGTATTATTTAGCTTATTTTTTCTTCTTGTTTTCGTCTGATTGTTGGCATAATTAAACCAAGTAGGAATAATACCACTGGAGTGGCAATATTTAAACAAAGTGTGAATGGATCATTTGAATACATTCCCATTAAACAACAAGCAACTGTAACGGCTAATCCCCAAATTCCGGCAGTATAGGCTAACCACTGATGCTTAGTCATTTGATAGTTATCAGTACCGTTATGGAATTTTTCATGTTGTTTACGCAAAGCTAAGTAGGCAATGAAAACCCATAAATAACGCATTGGCATCACTATCGAATTTAGTTTAACTAATTGTGCCATTACGGTTTGTGCATCAGGCATAACAGCTTGCAATGCAATGATACCACCTGAAAGAATAACAATCATCCAAATACCGTTAATGTAAGCTCCATGTTTGTTGACTTTTAATAACTTTTTCGGAATAAAGTCTTTTGCCTCTTTGCCTCCCAGAAGCATTCTCAAAGGAGCATCAATACTAATAACCAGTGCTGAAAACTGTCCGATAACATTGCACCAGGCATAAATATAGAGGAATAATCCGCCCACACCATAATATTCACCTAATTTTTGAAAAGCAATGTACGGACCATTCGAAATGTATTCATTCAAATTGCCATTAACTACTTTAGGATCAAACATTAATGCTAAAGCAATAGTACCTAAGATGGCAGAAATCATTACCATTCCCGCTAAGCCCAACATAGCTTTCGGAAAATTTTTTGCAGGCTTTTTTAATTTGTTAACGTATGGTGAAATCTTTTCAGCTCCACCTATAGCAAATACCAAAATTGAAAGTGAAGTAAAGTACTTCGTATTAAAATCTGGCATAAAGTTTTGCCAATTCCAGTTTATGCTGTTGAAACTAGCATGCGGATTAATCATCGGTGCCGCAAACATCATGATAATAAAAAGAATTGACATGATAAACATTGAAGTTCCAGCAATTGTTGATAAAGTTTTAATTACTGGAATCCCCCGGCTGGCTACCCAGCAAAAGAACAAAAATACTGCTAGCGTGGCTAATTGCGTCCAAGCTGTTGGCAAACTATCATACCATTTAGTATTACCAAAAATGCCCCAAGCCATGCCTCTTAAGCCCGTTGTACCTTTACTGGAAATATAAACCACATGTACTGCCCAGAATGTCCAACCAGCATAGTAGGCCCATTTAGGTCCGATAGTGGCGTTAATCCAGGAAGCAACGCCACCCTCTGAATCTTTAAAAACTGATCCAAGTTCACCGACCATCAAGGCGTAAGGAATAAAGAAAAGCAGGAAAATAATAATCCAGCTGAAAATTACTTTGGTACCATCAAAGTATATGAATCCGTTAACAACGTTGCCAAAGCTCCACACAATAGAGAAAGCCATAGTGGCCAGCGTTGTCCACATCATCTTTTTAGAATTGTTTGGTGTTTCACCCATGAAACTTCTCCCTTATATAAAAATAACAATTTTTTATTTTAACTTAAATGTTTTTAAAAATCTAATAATAAGTCACTTGAAATTAATAACAAAAATAATTATTGATATATGAATTAAAAAAGTGTAAAACTATTATTATATAGTAGAAGAAGGGGTTGTAAGTTTAATGAAAAGAAAATTTAAAAGTAAGCTGCTGGTTGCTGGGACAATAGCTGCACTTGGCTTATTTGTTGGGAGTAATAATTCTTATATTTCTGCAAAAACTTACCACAAAGCTGTTACTAAAATAGCCGGTAATGGTAATTATGCAGTTTATCATTATGCTTCAAAAATGGGACCATCTGGCAAGTTTACGTCGACTAAATATTTTAAGAACGCACAGATTCAATCTAAACAGTCAATTGCCACTAAGAAAGGCAAGTTTTGGAAGATAATTGTTGACGGGCGTACGGTCGGCTGGGTTAACCAGAACTTTTTTGCCAGAAACAAGATTTCTGTTGCGCAGAACGTAAGTTTAGTGCAAAACAATCAATATTCGTTTAATACTAAAGATGCCATTAATTATGTGACTAATAGTGCAGGTACTGCTGTAGATACAAGCAAGGTAACAGTTTCTAAGTCAAAAATTAGTTCGGGCACTCCTGGTAAGACCACGGTTGACTATAGTTATGGCAAGGCTAAGGCAACAGTCAATGTTACTGTTCGTTCAGAAAAGAATGAGGGTATAGCAAGAGCTGATAAAAAGCCTATGAATGGACCAAAGGAAGTCTCAACTTGGAAAGGTAGTTCCAAGTCTTCTTCAAGAAACTGGAACGCAGCGCATCATTATACTTCCGAAACTAGATCTAATACATTTAAGGCTAACGGTTTAACTTTAAAAACCAAGCTGTTCCAACCTCGTTTTGTCAGTCTTGGTTACAATCAATCTGGTGATAAGATGGGACAAGTAGGTGTAATTCCTGAGGGCATTACCGTGAATGGTTCAAACTTTACTGTTGCTCTATTTAATTCAAGTAGTGCACAAAAGGGTCATTTAGTTTCTTATAATTTAAAGCATATTAATAAATTTAAGGCACAAAATTTACAAACATTGAGATGGTCAACCTTCAAGAAATATGCTTCACATATTAAAGTTAGTCCTTATATCAAGTTAGGTCATGGTCAGGCTATCGGCTCATCAGCTAATTACATTTATGTAATTGCTAATAACAACACCTCTAGCAATTCAAGTGCTTCTGAAGAAATTTTACAAATACGTAAGTCAGACATGAAGATCAATCAAATCTGGACCTTTAGAATTTCTAACTATGGTAGTCCTAGATACATTCATAATGCCACCTTTGCCGGTGACAACACAATGTACTGTTTATTCCATAATGGTGGAAACGGCTATTATGAATATTGGAAAGTAACTCGCAACGGTGATTCCTGGACTCCCGTTGAGGTAGGAGCTACTAAAGGTAACTTTGTAAGTAATGGTTCTCCAGTTCAAGGGTTTACCTACGATCAAAGTCATAACCAATTTTATATTGGATTTAATGACTATATCTTTAAAGTTGGTGAAGACGGAACCTATAAGAGCACCCATCACCTTCACGTAAGACGCGAAATTGAAGGTTTGTCTGCATCTGGTAATAAACTCTACGTTGAATTTGCACAGCGCGGAGAATTAACAGCCGGTAATACATATTAAAATAATAATGTAAGTCATTGAAATATTTTTCAGTGGCTTTTTTTATTTATAGTAGAAGTTTAGTGGCTAAAATAGTTAAGACTTTCTATATTTGAATGTAATTGTTTTTCAAATAAACTTAGTTTCTGTATTATGGTAGGCGATAAGAAAAGTAAAGAATACAAAAAGGAGGATTTTTTGGTTAAAAAAGACTTTATTGATACTTGTGGCTTTTCAAGAGACGAAATGCAATACCTGGCTGATTTAGGTCTAAAAATTAAGGAGACTATCAACCATGGCTATTACCCTCAGCTTTTAAAAGGCAAAAGCTTAGGTATGATCTTTGATCAAGTATCTACTAGAACGCGCTGCTCTGCCGAAACAGCAATGACTGAATTAGGAGGACATGCTTTGTATTTAGCTCCAGGGCAGATACAACTAGGAGACAATGGTCATGAGGGTTTGGCTGATACCAGTCACGCTTTAGGCGACTTAGTCGATATTATTGGTGTGAGAACCGCTAGTCATGACGATATTGTTACGATTGCTCAAAATTCGCATGCACCTGTAGTTAACTTCATGAGCGATGATGACCATCCTACTCAGGCTTTAGGTGATTTGATTACAATTAAAGAATTTTTACCGCAAGGTAAAAAATTATCTGATATTAAGCTGGTCTTTGTAGGGGATGCAACGCAAATTACTGTTTCTGCATTATTTTTATGCGCTCAAATGGGAATGCAATTTGTGCAATACGGTCCTAAAGAAAAGCAATTATCTCCAAAATTATTGCGCAAAGCAGAAAAAATAGCTCAGCAAAACGGTGGCACAATTAATCTATCTGATGATGAAAAAGTCTTAGAAAATGCTGATTTTATTTACACGGATGTTTGGTATGGCCTATATGATCAAGAACTTGATCAAACAGAGTATATGAAAATATTTTATCCTAAGTACCAGGTTAACGCAGAGATGTTGGCTAAAACGCACAATTCTGCAGTTAAATTTATGCATTGTTTACCTGCAAACAGAGGGGAAGAAGTGACAGCCTCTGTGCTTAACGGTGAAAAATCAATTGTTTGGCAACAGGCTGCGAACAAAAAGACGGCAATGAGAGCAATATTTACTTATTTACTTAAAGATAAATTAGCTAAAGAAGATTTTTCGAACAAGATTGATAATGAGCTTCAAAGAGATTTAAAAAATATGCTTGAAAAGTAAAATAAAAGAGTAGCTACTGCTAGATTGCGACAGCTACTCTTTTTAAATTAATTCAATGGGTCCCCTGAGAGTCGAACTCAGATTTTAAGAACCGGAATCTTACGTGCGATCCATTACACTAAGGACCCGAATTTGCACAACAACAAGTATAACAGAAAAGAAACAAAAATTGAATTGTTTTTTATTGATACTGACAAAAGAGTTGCAGTTTTGCATGTTTTAGTATCAATATCGACTAATTTATTAAGACTTTCTAATTGCGGCAATTTAACTTGAATTATTTTTGGAGTGTTGCTATACTGTATTTGTCGATTGAGGAATGGCTAAATTGATTAATGTCAATTTACGTTTCTCATATATTTTTAGACAATCTGGGACACCTAATGACAACAAATGGGTCAATTTGGTCCCAGAAGAAGGAGAGAAATTAATGTACTCGGAATTTCCTGTGCTTGAAGCTCTCGTTCCTGACATCTTAAAAGTTTTTCGGCAAAGATATCTTGTTCTTGAGCAAATATCGCTTAATGCACCTGTAGGTCGCAGAAGCGTAGCTCAGTCTTTAGGACTATCTGAAAGAAACGTGCGAACAGAAACTGAGTATCTGCGTGATCGAGGTTTGATTGAGATCAAAAGCTTTGGCATGTTTATGACAGAGAAGGGCAAAAAAATATTGCAAGAGGCGGCACCTCTGATAGATCGGTTGTTTAACGCACGCAAAACAGAAATTGATTTAGCGCGTAAACTCGGTATCGAGCGCACAATTATTGTGCCAGGCGATAGTGATTTACAAGAACTGGTATATGAGAGAATGGGTGAAGAGCTTAATGCAGCTCTTGATTTACTGTTACCCCTAGGACATTCAATTATTACTGTTTTGGGTGGTGAAGCTCTTGCAAAATCGACTAGGAATTTGTCTAAAAGTTTAAGTAAAAATCGACAACTGGAATTTGTGCCAGGTCGTGGGGCTCTGGGTGAAAATGTTGCTATTCAAAGCAATACTATTGTGCAGAAAATGGCTGCTGAAACTGGTGGTAAATATAAAACATTGTATTTACCGGAGCAGATTTCTCAAGCAGCTTACAATTCTTTGATTCGTGAATCTACTTTTACTGACGTGCTGGAAGATATTTCTCAGACGGATGTAGTAATTCATGGAATTGGACTAGCTCACGACATGGCAAGACGCAGAGGATACGATTCAATTCGCTTATCTGAATTGCGTGAAAAAAAAGTAGTCACCGAATGTTTCGGGTGTTTCTTCGATGGCGAAGGGAAGATTGTCGACCGCGTACATCAGGTTGGTTTGCAGTTTGAGAATCTAAATAAAATACCTCACATATTTGCATTTGCTTGTGGTGGCCGCAAGGCTAAAGCAATCAAGGCTTATATGCCAAATGCTCCACATCAAACCTGGTTAATTACTGATGAAGGAGCCTCAGAGAAGATTTTAAAGGAGAAGTAATTCTCATTTAAAATAAATTGATGTTTACAGTTCTTACATAGTTCTTAAGGAGGACTTTAGAATATGACAGTTAAAATTGGTATTAACGGCTTTGGCCGTATTGGTCGTTTGGCATTCCGTCGGATCATGGATTTAGGCGAAAAGTCAAAGGATATTGAAGTTGTTGCTATTAACGACTTGACTACCCCAGCACTTTTGGCACACTTGCTAAAATATGACTCAACTCATGGTACTTTTGACCACGAAGTTTCAGCTACTGAAGATTCAATCGTTGTAGATGGTAAGAAATACCGCGTATACGCTGAACCACAAGCTCAAAACATTCCTTGGGTTAAGAATGACGGTGTTGACTTTGTTCTTGAATGTACTGGTTTCTACACCAGCAAGGCTAAGTCACAAGCTCACCTTGACGCAGGTGCCAAGAGAGTCTTGATTTCAGCTCCTGCAGGCAATGACTTGAAGACTATTGTTTACTCAGTAAACGATGATACTTTAGATGCAAACGACAAGATCGTTTCAGCTGGTTCATGTACTACTAACTCATTAGCACCAATGGTTGACGCTTTGCAAAAAGAATTTGGCATCAAGGTAGCTACTATGACTACTATCCACGCTTACACTTCAACCCAAATGCTTTTGGACGGACCTGTTCGTGGTGGTAACAAGCGTGCCGCTCGTGCTGCTGCTGTTAACATTATTCCTCACTCAACTGGTGCTGCTAAGGCTATTGGTCTTGTTGTTCCAGAATTGAACGGTAAAGTTAACGGTCACGCACAACGTGTTCCAGTTACTGATGGTTCATTAACTGAATTAGTTTCAATCCTTGACAAGAAAGTTACTGCTGACGAAGTTAACTCAGCATTGAAGAAGTACGAAAGCCCATCATTTGCTTACAACGATGACGAAATCGTTTCAAGTGATGTAGTTGGTATGACAGCTGGTTCAATCTTTGACCCAACTCAAACTATGGTAACTACTGCCGGTGACAATCAATTAGTTAAGACTGTTGCTTGGTATGACAACGAATACTCATTTACTTGCCAAATGGTTCGTACTTTGTTGAAATTTGCTACTCTTTAATCTGTAATATTTGATTACTGTTAAGTGGTGAAAGAGAAGGCGGAGGGAAATTCTTCCTTCCGCCTTTTTTTCAAAATAAAAATAATTAAATTATCGGAGGATATAGATGGCTAAATTAATTGTTTCTGACCTTGATGTAAAGGGCAAAAAGGTTTTAGTTCGTGTTGATTTTAACGTGCCAATTAAAGATGGTGTGATCGGAGATGACAACAGAATTGTTGCTGCACTTCCTACTATTAAATACATCATTGAAAATGGTGGTAAGGCAATTTTACTCAGTCACTTGGGACGTGTAAAGTCAGATGATGATAAGAAAGAATTGTCATTAAAACCAGTTGCTGAGCGTTTGAGCGAGCTCTTAAAGAAGCCAGTTACCTTTGTTCCAGCTAACGAAGGTAAAGAAGTTGAAGATGCCGTTGCCAAGATGCAAGACGGTGACGTTGCTGTTCTTGAAAACACTCGTTTCCAAGATATTGACAATGACTTTGGCAAACGTGAAAGCAAGAATGATCCTAAGTTAGGTGAATACTGGGCTTCATTAGGTGACATGTATGTTAACGATGCCTTTGGTACTGCTCACAGAAGTCACGCATCCAATGTTGGTATCGCTGAAGCTATGAAGAAAGATGGCAAGCCTGTTGCTGCTGGTTTCTTAATGGAAAAGGAAATCAAGTTTTTAGGTGATGCTGTTGCTAATCCTGTACACCCATTTGTTACCATCTTAGGTGGTGCTAAGGTTTCAGACAAGATCGATGTTATTACTAACCTCATTCCAAAATCTGACCACATTTTAATTGGTGGTGGTATGGCTTATACTTTCTTAGCTGCCCAAGGTCATGAAATTGGTAAATCTTTGTTTGAACCAGATAAAGTTGATCTTGCTAAAAAATTGTTGAAAGACGCTGATGGCAAGATTGTGTTACCTGTTGACAATGTCGCAGCAACCGAATTTTCAAATGATGCAGCTCGCAAAGTTGTCGGCGATGACATCCCAGAAAACATGATGGGTCTTGATATCGGTCCTAAGACTGTTGCTAAGTTTAAGGATGTTTTAAAAGATGCCAAGACTGTTGTTTGGAATGGACCAATGGGTGCCTTTGAAATGTCCAACTTTGCTGAAGGTACTCTAGAAGTTGGTAAGGCTCTTGCTGATTTAACTGATGCTACTACTATTATCGGTGGTGGTGACTCAACTGCAGCCGCTAAACAACTTGGTATCGCTCCAAAGATCACCCACATTTCAACTGGTGGTGGTGCTTCTTTGCAATATCTTGAAGGTAAAGAATTACCAGGAATTGCCTGCATTTCAGACAAGTAGACTTTAAGAAAGGACATTATTTACATGCGTACACCAATTATTGCTGGTAACTGGAAATTACATATGAATCCTAAGCAAACAACTGAATTTGTTGCTGCTGTAAAGGATAAATTGCCAGAAGCAAGTAAGGTTGAAGCACTAATTTGTGCTCCTGCCGTCGATCTTGAAAGTTTAGCGAACGCAGCTGCTGGCACAAACCTGCGCGTCGGTGCAGAAAATGCTTATTTTGAAGATGAAGGTGCCTTCACTGGTGAAACCTCACCTAAAGTTTTAAAAGAAATGGGCATGAACTATTGTATTATTGGTCACTCCGAACGCCGTGGCTATTTTCACGAAACAGATGATGACATTAACAAGAAAGCAAAGGCTTTATTTGCTAATGGCGTTACTCCAATTATTTGCTGTGGTGAATCACTTGAAACACGTGAAGCTAACAAGCAAGAAGATTGGGTAGTTAGTCAAATTAAGGCTGCACTTGCCGGTTTGTCAGCTGATCAAGTTTCAAGTTTAGTTATTGCTTATGAACCTATCTGGGCTATTGGTACCGGTAAGACTGCCAGTTCTGACCAAGCTGAAGAAATGTGCAAGACTATTCGTGATACTGTTAAAGATCTGTACAACGAAGAAACTGCTGAGAATGTTAGAATTCAATATGGTGGTTCAGTAAATCCAGGTAATGTTAAGGAATTAATGGCTAAACCTGATATTGATGGTGGTTTAGTCGGTGGTGCTTCACTTAAACCTGATTCATTCTTAGAATTAGTAAATTACCAAGATTAATTTTTAACTGTATATAATAAAAGAGTCTCTGATTTTTCAGAGACTTTTTTTGTTTAATATTTCCACTATCGCTTGCTTTTATCATAGTGCGTGTCCATAATAGGATGAAATAATTCCAGTATGGGAGGTAAAGTTTATGAAATTACGTAAAACAATTACTTGGGCAGTTGTTGTGGCTGCTATAGCTGCAGCAAGTGGAATTAGTGTTAATCAGACGAATTTGGTTCAGGCGGCAAGTACTGCAAAAAATGCCAAAATTACTACTAATAAAACAAAATATGGTTTTAAGAGAGACTTTAAGTTTCCTAAATCATGGCGTGGTAAATGGTATAGTAATACTCATGATAAATTAAGCAAAATGACCGTTAAAAAGAACGGTTTCAATACGCCTTGGACAGGAGAATATGTTGAACTGGTTTCAGCAGGTAAAGTAAAAGGCACCAATAAATACTTGTGGCAAATGCCTCAAAGCTGGTTTACCAAGCATGATAAAATTTTTAAACATTTGGGTAGATTAACCACTAATAAGATTAGCAACAAAAAATGGCTTGTCTTTAGTCCAATAGATGAAAACAATATTGAAATTGGCTTCGCTTTTAGATTGAAGAATGAAAAAATTGCTGGTAAAACGCAACAAGTAATATTTGAAGCTAATCCCAAAACCGGTGAAATCGTTGACCAGTTCTTCCGTTCACCAAAATTAGCTCAAAAATATCAACACTACAATTTTAAGGGTGAAACTTATGCACCTTCATTTAATCAATATTAGGTAAAGTAAATATCAGATTTTAAAACTAATTCTCAATTAAGGAATTAGTTTTTTTTAATAAATTGAATTACTTTATACAACCAACCAGTTTATAATTATTACTATAAATAAAAACACAATATTGTTTTACAGGAGAGAAAAATGGCTAAAAAAATTATTACTATATTTGCATTAGCAGGCCTAGCTATACCTATGACAGTGCCACTTGCAAGTGTTCAACCGAAAACAGTGCAAGCTAAGAAAACCAATAAAAATAAATATGGTTTTGCAAAACAATTTAGATTTCCCAAAACCTGGCGTGGCAAATGGTATAGCAATAACAATTTT
The DNA here is from genome assembly GCF_026185255.2 of Lactobacillus sp. IBH004. Taxonomy (NCBI): domain Bacteria; kingdom Bacillati; phylum Bacillota; class Bacilli; order Lactobacillales; family Lactobacillaceae; genus Lactobacillus; species Lactobacillus sp. IBH004. The sequence goes on from NZ_CP110217.2 coordinate 739,931, forward strand.
ACTCCCAACCCAATGAGTATTCATGCGTCTGCGATCAATATGCCGTTAACTAATGATTATTTTAAAGTAATTAAAGTCGGAATGGTCAAAGGCACAAAGAAATATCCTTGGGAAATGTCTTCAGCTTGGCAAGAGAAAAATCAGAGCGTTTTAGCAAAATATTTACGAGTATCTAGTAAAAAAATGTATGGGAGTAAGTGGATCATACTAAGTCCGGTACAGGAAAAAACAATTAAAAACGGAAATGCTTTCACAGTTAAGACTGAAAAAATAGCTGGTAAAAAACATAAAGTTTTATTTCAAAGTAATCCAGAAAATGGTTTAGTAACTAACCAATTTTTTAAAACAAAATCTATAACAAATAAGTATAGTGCATTTGAATTTAAAGATATGAAATATAGAAAAGTTAACCCACGTTAATTATTGAAACTGTAGTCGCAACTAATTGTGATTACAGTTTTTAGTTTTAAAAAGGAGAAAAAGTGAAACTATTATTAACAGGAGATAGCATTATTGCTCGCAAAGAAGGTTTAAAACTACCTCGTATTAATAATGCAATAAAAGCAAAAATATCAGATGTTGAGATTGTCAATACTGCAGTTTCTGGAGTAAATTCGGGAGCTTTTTATGCATTATTGCCAGATTTGATCCTAAAAGTTGGACGCTGCGATAAGTTGGTATTGCTTTTGGGAACAAACGATATAGCAAAACACAAGCGGGTACCTATCGCTCAATTCAAGAGAAACATGGCTCTTATTATATCTAGCATAATTTGTTTATATTATCCTCAAAATGTAATTTTGATTTCCCCGCCTGCTGTTGATCAAAATAGGCAAAATAAGCGGACCAACCGTGAAATTACTGTTTATACTGCTGAGCTGATTAAGTTAGCAGAAACCTACAATTTAAATTTTATTAATCTATTCCAAGCTATGATTGATCATGGCAATTTAACAACACTCTGTAAAGGGCAATTGGATGACGGCTTACATTTTGGAAAAGAAGGATATAACCTATTAGCAAATTTAATAGTTAAAAAACTGCAAGAATAGGAATCAAGCTCAGTATTAGAAAAATCCTTGCTATGGAGCTAACTCTAAGGTATACACTTTATTTCAAAATGATAAAGGAGTACCAAAATGATAGAAACAACACTAAATAATGGTATATCAATGCCTACTCTAGGTATAGGCGTTTTTCAAATAACTGACCTGACTATGGCTGAAAATGTAGTTGAGGATGCAATCCGAATAGGATATCGTCTAATTGACACAGCTTCATCATATGGTAATGAAGAGGCTGTAGGAAAGGCCATTAAAAACAGTGGAGTTGATAGAACCGATTTGTTTATCACCACTAAATTGTGGGTATCTGATACAGGTTATGATGCAACCAAACGGGCAATTACCACTTCTCTAAGAAAATTACAGCTTGATTATTTAGATCTGTATCTAATACACCAGCCTTATGGTGATGTTTATGGTTCCTGGCGTGCAATGGAAGAAGCATATAAGGCCGGAATTATCAGAGCAATTGGAGTTTCTAATTTTTCACCAGACCGTGTTCTCGATTTAAGTTTGTATAATGATATCCGTCCTGTTGTTGACCAAATTGAAATTAATCCTTGGATGCAAGAAGCAAAAGAAGTTTCTTTCCTCCAAGAAAATAAAATTCAACCCGAAGCTTGGGCACCTTTCGCGGAAGGAAAGCATCATATGTTTACTAATTCACTAATTAGGCAAATAGCTGCAGATCATCATAAAACAACTGGTCAAGTTATCTTACGCTGGTTAGTTCAAAGAGGAATAGTAGTCATTCCAAAATCAATTCATCACGATCGCTTGGTAGAAAACAGTAAAATTTTTGACTTTGAATTAAATCAAGCAGAAATGGCACAAATAAAAAATCTGGATAAAAATGAAAGTCAGTTTTTTGATCATCGTGATCTAGCATCAGTGAAAAATATTCATGATTTAATTAGAAACGTAGATTAAAGGAAAACGAATTTTGACAATAAACGAAATCAGTAAAAAATTTAGCTTATCTAAAGATACCTTACGTTACTGGGAAAAAGAAAAGCTGATACCTACTGTTAAAAGAGACAAAAATGGCTATCGCGTGTATGACACAAAAGAACAAAACTGGGTTTTTTACATTATGGTTTTACGTAAAGCAGGTATGTCTATCAAAAAATTAAAAAAGTTTGTCAATTTATATATGAAAGACTCTTCAACTGCAAAAATACGGAAACATTTGCTAATTGTGCAACGAAGCCAGCTGAATAAGGAAATTATAAATATTAAAAAAACAGTTAATTATCTTGATTATAAAATTGATCATTTTGATGATCAATTGTTAAGTTTTGAAAAAGAAAAACTGGCATATGAAAAACGCATTTAAGCCTTGCCACGATAAACGCTCTTAAAACTAATTAGTAATTTTAGGAGTGTTTTTATTATTGATTAGAAGTTAAATTTGGAACAATTACAATTATATCTTGTTTAGCATAATTTAATTTGTTAATATTACTAATAAATTAAAAAATAATTAAAGCTTTTGCTGAAATTATTTTACTGCCATGTGAACTAATAAAGGAGGGCCAAAGTGTATCATTATCTCAAAAAACATGCATTTGCAGTTATCACATCTTGTCTATTACTTTTAGTAAATTCTGTATTGCAAGTTTTGGCTGCTACCAAAATGGCCGTACTGGCAAATTATTTAATTGCCGGCAAAATTAGGCCTTTTGTTAGCATGTTGGTAGTGATCTTTTTACTTTGGTTTCTCACGTTTCTTATTTCTTTTCTGGAAAGTTATATTCAAGAAACAGTTATACAAGATATTCTTAGCAATATTCGCAATGACATTGTTACTAGTCTAATTAAACTTTCTCAAAATGAATTTAAACAAAATCCAGTGGATTATTATGAGTCTTACCTGCAAAATGATGTCAATTTAATTCAAAAAGAAGGTCTGAATACCTTTTTTCTAATAGTACGTTTTAGTGGTAATGCAATTTTTGCGTTAATAGCTTTATACCTTTATAGCAATATTCTATTTCTTGCAGCTATTTTATTAGTTTTAGTGATTATATTAGTCCCGCGTTTCTGCAAAAGATTTCTGACAGCAGGGGTTACTAAAATTTCTCAGGCTAACGAAAATTTTTTAAAATTTACTAGTAGCGGTTTACACGGTTATGATACTCTATACGCTTTTAACGCTTTGGGTGAAATCAAGAAGTTAGTCGCGACGGGATCACAAAGTTTAAAGCAGGCAAATGTACATAACACTGTCAGACGTTCTGCTGTGGATATTATTACAGGTGTAATCAATATTGGTAGTCAACTTCTTATTCTAGGTATTACAGGACTTCTTCATTTTCAAGGAAAAATTAGTGCAGGTGCTATTTTGTCCACTGCTGAATTAGCTACTAAAGTTTTTGACTCTGCCGGAATTATTAATCGTTACTTTGCACAATTGCTTTCTACTTCCAGTATTTTTGCTAAATTTAATGAGCTGAAAGGACAAGAGGAAAGTGAAAATGATAATTTTGTTAAAACTAATTTTTCAATGGAGTTTCAGTCACTGGAATTTAAAAATGTCACCTTTTCATATCCTAATGCAAAAGAAAAAATCCTGCATAATTTTTCTTATGTCTTTAAAAAAGGTGATTTTTATAAATTAAATGGGATTTCTGGCCGGGGTAAATCCACGTTACTTAAATTGGCAACAGGTCAACTTACTCCTACTAAAGGCGAAATTTTACTAAATGGGATCAATGTTACTGTTATACCCCGTAACGTAATAAACTCAATAATTATCTATCTGCCCCAGACAGTGACAGTGTTTCCTCGCAGTATTAATTATAATATCTTGCTGGGACGAAACTATAATAAAGCAAGTCTAGATAGGGTAAAACAAGATTTTGAAGTTAATGAAAATTGGCATTATAATTCCTTATCTGGCGGTCAAACTCAACGTATTGCGTTAGCTAGACTAATCGATACTAAGGGTAAATTAATTTTACTGGATGAGAGCTTTTCCAGTATTGACTTGAAAACAGCACAAAATTTATTGCAAAAATTATTAAATAGGGTGGAAAGCGTAATTGTTGTTTCACATCGAAGTGCAGAAGTTGCTAGCTTTTCCTTCAAAAATTTGCTATTAAAATAATATTTTGTAGACTAGCCTAAAAAAAGCGTTACTAGCAGTTTAGCTAAGCTATCATGCAAGTAGCGCCTTTTTAATTAAAATTAACATTATATTTACGACCAACGGGTGGAAAAGTTGGCAGTCGTAGCGGAGTAGTGTGCCATTGAGTAAAAAGCGTGGCGCATAATAATATAAAGGGTACGTCTTCAGGACGATCAATATCGCAAATTAAAACGACACCCTCATTGCGAACAACAGTCTTAACAGTAGCAACTTTTTTTAGCCCAAAAAGAAATTTATAACTTCCTTTTTTTATACTGCCAGTAACTATGTAGTTTAAACGAGTAACATAGAAAAGGTTAGCTACCTTATTGTTTAACCTTTTAACTTTGACCAAAGAATGATTAACCACATCAATGGTGTAAGAAGAAATAATGCCATTACCATCAGTGTACAGCCGTCCTATTTCTTTGCCGGTAAACCTTTTTAAGTACAGGGTGTGATTAGGATTATCTAAATTACCTTGAATAATATATTCAATTTGGTCTTCTTCATTTGCGACAGGTATTTGACCATATTCCTGTTTCTGAGTTAATTCCAATAAGTAGCGCATTTAAGCACCTCTATTCTTTTGCGTTATTTTTAATAAATTTCCTTAAAATATAAGCAACTCCATTATCATTGTTTGATTTAGTCCGGACTTGTGCTAATTTCTTAATAGTGGGTACTGCATTTGCCATAGCTACTCCTACGCCGGCATCCCTAATCATACTGGCATCATTGAGATTATCCCCAATTGCGGCTACTTCCTCTCTTTTAATACCCTTTTTTCTGGCATAATCTAAAAGGGCAGGGCCTTTCTGCGCTTTAATATCATTAATCTCAATGTTAGCTGCAGAGCTTGATGTCACAACAACACCGTCTACACCCTTGATTTCTTTTTTAACTTTGGTAAAAGCAGCAGGTCCGTGTGCATCAAAGGCAATTATTTTCATAATTTCGGTTTTAGGGTTAGTTAACAATTTGTCAAAGTTTTTTTCCAAGGTCATGCTAAACATAGCATTACTACCAGCTGCTGTTGCAACTGCTTTTTTAAAAGTTACTCCTGGATTCAGAGTCATTAGTGCACGAGCCAAGTTAACCACACGTTTACTGATATCACTTGAATATATTTGTTCAGCGGTAACCAATTCAAAATAAATATTGTTTTGTTCAAGAATGTTTGCGATTATACGTGCCTTCTCATTAGGCAATTTATGCTTAATCTGCAAATCATCATTCGCGTCATATACTAATGCACCATTGATATTAATAAAACCCGTTTTTAAACCATAATCTCTAATAGTTTTCCGTGATTGCCGTGGTGCACGCCCCGTAGCTACTAAAAATTCAATTCCATTTCTTTGTGCTGCGCGAATTGCAGACACGTTTTCGTCTGAAATTCTTATATCGCTGTTAAACAGGGTTCCGTCTAAATCACAAGCTACTAATTTAATCACAGATAATTAACTCCTCCTAGTTACAGATCATTTCTTTATCTACCATATTACCATATATGAAGAAATTCTTACTTTATAATTTTAGATAATAAAAAGAGCTAAAATGTATTAAATTTCACCACATCGATAATTAATTTCATGATACCATAAAAGTTAGTGAAAGAGAGGCCTGTTGAAGTAATGAAAAAGTTTATTGGTAACGACTGGGATGAAATATTGGCTCCCATTTTCGAAAGCAAAGAATATCAGCAATTACATGAATTTTTAAAAACAGAATATGCTACAAAGAAAATTTATCCTGATATGTATCATATTTTTACTGCTTTCAAACTAACCTCGTTTGCAAATACAAAAGTTGTGATTTTAGGACAAGATCCATATCACAATCCTGGTCAGGCAACTGGAATGAGTTTTGCGGTTAATCCGGGAGTGAAATTGCCTCCTTCCCTTCAAAATATTTATAAAGAATTATATGATGATGTTGGTTGCCGTCCAGTTAATCACGGTTACTTAAAAAAATGGGCAGATCAGGGAGTATTATTGTTAAATGCTGTTTTGACAGTTCCTTACGGTCATGCTAACGGTCATCAGGGAAAGGGTTGGGAAGCCGTGACCGATGCCGCTATCAAAGCTTTGAGTGATCGTGGTAAAGTAGTCTTTATTTTGTGGGGGCGCTTTGCTCAAAACAAAATCGTTTTAATTGACCAAGACAAAAATTTTGTGATTAAATCAGCTCATCCAAGTCCGTATTCAGCTGATAGGGGATTCTTTGGTTCAAGACCATTTTCACGGTGTAATGAAGCGTTGAAAAATTTTGACGAAACCCCAATTGATTGGCAATTACCCCCAAAGGTTACGCAAGCAGATTTAGCATAGGTAGGAGATAAATGAGCGTTTTTGATCTATTAAAAAATAAGGTGCAAAATTCGAAAAAAGTATATCAAATAGTTTTTCCGGAGGGAAACGACTTACGTATTTTAAAAGCAGCCAGTCAGTTATCCCTGGCAAATATTATTAAACCTATTTTATTAGGTAATGCCGGAGTAATAACTAATACAATCCGCAAAAACAATTTAGCTTTTAACGAATTAGCAATAGTTGATCCGATTCACTATAAAAGCAAAAAGGCGATGGTACAAAGCTTTATAAAGGCACGTAGAAAAAATGTCCCGCAGGCTGATATTGCTGAAATATTAAATGAGCCCAATTATTTTGGTACTATGTTGGTGGAAATGGGTCTGGCCGATGGCATGGTATCTGGAGCAACTCATTCAACCGCTGAAACGGTTAGACCTGCTCTACAATTGATTCATACAACTGAAGGGATGAAACGCGTTTCTGGCAGTTTCATTATGGAACGCCGAGATGAGAAATATATTTTTGCAGACTGTGCTATCAATTTAGAACCAGATAGTGCAACATTGGAGGAAATTGCATACCAATCAGTTCAAACCGCACAAATGATTGATATAAATCCTAAAGTTGCATTTTTGAGTTTTTCAACTAAAGGTTCAGCTAAAGGCGATATGGTTACCAAAGTTAAGAAAGCCGCTGCGCTTTTTCATAAAGAGCACCCTGAAATTCCAGCAGATGGCGAACTGCAATTCGATGCCGCTTTTGTGCCGGCTGTGGCGGCTAAAAAGGCTCCTGATTCCGCAATAAAGGGCCAAGCAAATATCTTCATATTTCCTGAACTGCAATCTGGTAATATTTCCTATAAAATTGCTCAGCGTTTGGGCAATTTTGCAGCTATTGGTCCTATTTTGCAGGGATTACAGAAACCTGTTAACGACCTGTCACGCGGTGCCAGTACACAGGACGTTTATAATATCGCAATTTTAACTGCTGCGCAGGCGTTATTAAGGGATGAAAACAATGAAGCTTAGTATTGATTCTGCTCAGAAAATGCAGGAGCTTGGTGCAGCTATTGCTCAGACTGCCCAGGCACATGACTTATTATTGCTAAATGGCGATCTCGGAGCTGGTAAAACGACTTTAACTCAAGGAATTGGCAGGGCTCTAGGAATTAAACGCCCAGTAAAAAGTCCCACTTTTACTATTGTGAGGGAATATCCTGAAGCCAAGCTGCCATTATTTCATATGGATTTTTATCGCTTAGAAAATGATGATTTATCTTCCATCGATTTGACTAACTATTTGTCTGAACCGGGAATAGTGGTAATTGAATGGCCAGACGTAATTCAAAAAGAACTTCCTGAGCAATTTTTACAACTGACCATTAAAAGAGTAGATGATAGTTGGTCTTCAACTAAACGAGTAGTTGAATTTGAGGCAAAGGGTGAAAGATATAAACAATGGGTCAAAAATATTTTGCAGCTACTAGCCTAAAAAGTAGGGTTTTTAAACCCTGCTTTTTTGCTTATATTTGGTAGACCAAACCTTTGAGAGCCTCGTCTCCATATTTTTCATTTTGTGCTATCAAAATACCTGCACAGGCCTCACTATCGCTAAGAGCATTATGATGGTGCCATAATTCCACATTAAGAGCTTTAGAAACTGTATCCAGTTTATGATTAGGTAGCTTGGGTTCAAATAATTTGCTGGTCTGCAAGGTATCGATGACGAAATAATGCGGTTCAGGAATATCATAGCGAGCTAAGCTTTGCCGCATTACATTAGTATCGAACCGAGCATTGTGCGCTGTAACCAACATCCCAGGCTGATAAAGTGCCTTAATTTTAGGCCAGACTTCAGCCATAGTCGGGGCATCCTTAACGTCTTCTGCAGTGATATCGTGGATTTGAATATTGCGTGCATCAAAAGGCATTTGCGGATTAATTACCGTATAAAAGCGATCTACAATTTGGTTGTTGCGAACCATTACCAAGGCCAAAGAGCAGGCACTTTCAGGATGTCTGTTGGCTGTTTCGAAATCCATCGCAATAAAATTCATGTTATCTCCTTTAAATTTTAATTTTAGTATAACATATGATGAAGCTCTTAACTGAATGAGGTAAAATAGAAAAAGATTAGATAAAAGGGGATTTTGGTTTTGAAGTTATCAGATTTAACCAAAAAAGGTTTAGAAATAAAAAAACAGGTTCCACTTAGTAAATACACATTTACGAAAACAGGAGGTCCAGCTGAATTACTTGCTTTTCCTCACAGTGAAAGTGAATTAAGAGATTTAGTCCTTGCTGCTTATGATAACCAGATTCCCTTAACTGTAATAGGCAATGCTTCTAACCTAATTATACGTGATGGTGGTATTTCAGGTCTGGTTTTAATATTAACCGCGATGAACCAAATTAAGGTTGAAGGTAATCAAGTTGTTGCTCAAGCAGGAGCCACTATTGTGGATACGGCTTTTACAGCTGCACATCACGGCCTAAGTGGGTTAGAATTCGCAGCTGGGATACCAGGAAGTGTTGGTGGTGCAGTTTTCATGAACGCTGGTGCTTATGGAGGTGAAACTAGTAACGTTATTCAAAGTGTCAAGGTGATGACGCGGAAGGGAAAAATAAAGCAATATTTTTTGTCTGAAATGAATTTTTCTTATAGACATTCATTAGTTCAGGATAATGGTGATATCGTTATAGAGGCTGTTTTTGCATTAAAAAGATCTGCCAAAAGTCGTATTTTAGCAGATATGAATTATCTTAATGCTTTGCGTAAATATAAACAGCCGCTTGAATACCCCTCATGTGGCAGTGTTTTTAAACGACCGGCCGGTCACTATGTTGGTCCAATGATTATTAAGGCAGGATTACAAGGTAAGCAAATTGGTGGCGCTCAAGATTCCACCAAGCACGCCGGATTTATTGTAAATAAGGGTAATGCTACTGCGACTGATTACCTCAATTTAATTCATCTGATACAGGCAAAAATTAAGTCTCAATTTGGTTTGGATTTGCAAACTGAAGTTAGAATAATTGGCGAACCTGATGAATAAACTGCTACAATTATTATGTTCACACATTAGAGAAAGGAGTATTTATGCAAACTAGCGGAGCACATATTTTTACTTGGGGCAACTTATCTACGATTCTTGATGTCCTGATTATCTGGTTTGTAGTTTATCACTTAGTTATTTTAATCAGGGGAACTAAGGCTGTCCAATTAGCCAAGGGAATTGTGCTGATTTTTATCGTGCGTATTATTGCAGGGATACTGCAACTACATACCACGACTTGGCTGATTGACCAAATTGTTTCTTGGTCTGTAGTTGGAATTATTGTGATTTTTCAACCAGAAATTAGACGTGGTCTCGAACATTTAGGACGCCTGCCAATTTTTGGCGGTCGCGAGGACAGTGCTCGAAGCGAATCAATTAAGTTTATTAATGAAATTGACAAAGCTATTCAATATATGTCAAAAAGAAGGATTGGGGCACTCATTACTATCCAGCAAGAAACTGGCCTGGAAGATTATATTGAAACTGGGATTAAGCTTAACGCCGATGTTACAGGAGAATTATTAATTAACATTTTTATTCCTAATACTCCATTACACGATGGTGCCGTGATTATTAACAAGGATCACAAAATTGCAGTGGCAGCAGCTTATTTACCACTTTCAGATAATAGTATGATTCCTAAAAGATTGGGAACCCGTCACCGGGCTGCTGTAGGGATTTCCGAAGTGACAGATGCAATTACCGTCGTTGTGTCGGAGGAAACAGGTGGGGTAACAATTACCCGTAACGGTCGCTTTATGGTCGATATGACTCGGGATGAATATCTAAAATATCTTACTGCTGAATTGGTACCAAAGAAAAATGATAATGATAAATGGTATCAAAAAATTATCCGTAAAATATGGAAATGGGGTGCTGACCGATGAAAGAGTTTTGGAAAAAATCTTGGTTTATCAGGCTGGTTTCCCTTTTAATTGCAGTTTTATTAGTTATTTATGTCAATTCCACCCAAGAAGGATTTTTATCTCAGGGACAAACTGAAAAGACAAAGCAAACTGCTAATAAGACTGAAACTATCAAAGTACCTTTGCAGGTTTCAGTTGATACGGATAAGTATTACGTTGTAGGCTACCCCGAAAGAGTTAGTGTTACTTTGGAAGGGTCTACGGCACTTGTTACTTCTACGATCAATACCCAAAATTTTAGAGCTTACATTGACTTGACGAAAAAAAGCATTGGTAAGCATAATGTCAAAATTCACATTAATGGCATTAATAAGCAAATTTCTTATTCAGTCAAGCCGCGAAATATTACTGTTGACATTCAGCGACGTAAGTCAACTACAATGCCTGTACAAATAGAGTATAATAAGGGTGCTGTAGCCCCCGGTTATCAGAGAGGTCATTCCAGTGTTTATCCACAACAGGTGGAGGTAACTGGGGCTCGCTCAGAAGTTGATCAAATCGATCAGATCGTTGCCAGGGTGGTTTTACCTAATGGTATTGATCACACTTATGAGCGCCAGGTAAACCTGATTGCAGTAGATAATAAGGGCAGACAGTTGAATGTAATAATTGATCCTGCAACTGCTAAAGTAACAATACCTATTACAACGGCAAAAAAAGTAGTAAAAGTTCAGCTTGAGCCTGAACATGAAAAAACAAATAAAATTTACTCATTGACTGCTAAAACTAAATATGTAACTTTATATGGCAATGAAGATGCTCTGGCGAAAGTTAAGCGCTTGAAAGTTCCCATTGATTTAGGTTCTGTTAATGTTTCTGCTACCAAAACTATTACTTTCAATTTACCTGACGGTGTAGTTAAATCGAATCCAAGGCAAATCAATGTTGATATAAAGGTAGAAAATACAAAAGACACACAAAATGTTGATAAATAAGAAAGAAAGGTTGTTTAGTAATGTTAAAATATTTTGGCACTGATGGTGTTCGTGGGGTGGCTAATCAAGATTTATCTCCTGAATTGGCATTTAAACTAGGGCGAGACGGTGGTTACGTCTTAACTAAAAACAAGTCTAAAGAAGAACAGGCCAAAGTTTTGGTTTCTCGTGATACCAGGATTTCTGGCCAGATGTTGGAATATGCCTTAATATCGGGACTTCTTTCTGTTGGAATTGAGGTCTTGGAGGTAGGTGTAATTACTACACCGGGATTATCGTATCTAGTTCGTGCTCAAGGCGCTGATGCAGGTGTTCAAATCTCTGCTTCCCATAATCCTGTGGAAGACAATGGTATTAAGTTCTTTGGCAGCGATGGTTTGAAATTGTCGGACGAAATGGAAGGCGAAATTGAAAAATTGATTGATGCCCCTGAAGATAGTTTACCTCGACCTTCTGCCAAAGGATTGGGTTCTGTTACCGATTTTCATGAAGGTAGTGCCAAATATTTACAATTTATTGAAAATACTATTCCTGAAGACCTTAGTGGTATTAAGGTTGTTATTGATGGTGCAAATGGTGCCGCCAGCAGCCTAATTTCTCGGTTATTTGCTGATTGCGGTGTTGACTTCACTACTATTGCCATTCATCCCGATGGTCTTAACATTAATGATCACGTTGGAGCCACTCATACTGAAAAACTGCAGGAAGAAGTAGTGAAACAGGGCGCACAACTTGGTCTTGCATTTGACGGTGATGCTGATCGTTGTATCGCTGTCGATGAAAATGGTCATGAAGTTGATGGCGACCACATTATGTATATACTCGGCAGCTATATGGAAGATGGTGGTCGTTTGAAAAAAGATACAATCGTTACCACTGTAATGAGTAATCTCGGATTCACTAAAGCTTTGCAAAGGCGTGGCATTAAAAATGTCCGGACTCAGGTAGGCGACCGCTATGTTTCAGAAGAAATGCGTGCGCATGGCTATAATTTAGGTGGAGAACAATCGGGTCACGTGATTATGAGTGATTATCATAATACCGGTGACGGAATGCTAACAGGTTTACATTTGATGTTAGTGATGAAAAGAACTGGCAAAACTCTAACTGAGTTACTAACTGATTTTAAAGAATATCCACAGTGTCTGGTAAATGTTCCGGTAAAAGATAAGAACTCCTGGAAAGAACATCAACCTATTTTAGATGTAATAAAAGAGGTTGAAAACGATATGGGTGACGATGGTAGAGTATTAGTGCGACCTTCCGGAACACAGTCACTTTTGCGTGTAATGGCTGAAGGACCAACCCAAGAGGAAACTGATGCCTATGTGAAGAGAATAACTGATGTAGTTGAAAAGGAAATGGGCGTGTAAGTAAAATAAACCCATTGCATTTTTGAGTTAAAAAGCAGGTAAATAATAATAAGACCCCAAAATTGACTTCTATTTTGGGGTCTTATTATACAAACTTTACTCAAAAATATTTGTATTATTCTTTTACATCTTTTTCTATGTTGGCTGGCGTGACATCAGCTGCTGTATTCACTGGCTTTAAATGTTTACCAAAAATATATTTAGCAGAAGAAACCTTTACAAAATTACAGTTTAACACTGATGAAGGTGAATCTAAAACTTCATAAAACAGCTCTGCTTTTTTATCTTCTGGAACCCATATATATCTTAAACTTGTAACCGAAACCGTATCACCAGGTCTAAATCTTGATTCGTCTCCCAATTCTCCTTTTGTATTATAAAGATATGCGTCATTCACAAATTTTACAGTCATAATATTGGTATACGGTATTAGACTTTGACGAGGCGGTGTTTTAAGGTCGTCTCTTAAAACAAACAAGTTTTTATTGTTTTTTATGCGGTATACTTCTAGAACTACACCATTATCAAGCATATCAATTTTATTCGTACCCGCTAACTCTTCTCTATTACTAAAACGATCAACTACCAGTTTCGTTCCTTTTTTAACATATTTATCGGTAAATTCACCTTTATTATTAACAAGTCTGGCTTTTGTAAAATCTTTATCAGAAGAAAACGGCCAGGAAGCTATTGTAACAGTAACATAATTAGTAACTAGTCTATTTCCATTGATACTGTCAACATTCACAGCTTTAATATACCCACCATGATCGATATTGTAGTATTGCTTCCCCTTAATTGTCCTATATGGTAGATAATACCAGTTCATATCTTCGTCACTAAACGAATAACGCTTAATATTTGGATCAGATAAGACTTTAATTTTGCCAACGTATCTTACTAAAGCACCCTTTTTTAGCAGCCCATTCGTTTTAAGATAAGAATATTTTTTCTTACCCTTTTTGTTATAAACACGAGTCTTATGATTTAAGTTTAGCTTGCCTTGCTCAGAATTTACATTTGACGTAGTAGTTTGAGCTTGATCAATATTAGTCGTAGTAGCTGCTATTGATGCTGTTGTCAATATTCCAGCTACTAAGCTAATAAACAATTTTTTGTTAATTTTCATTGTAATTACCCCTTTTATCCTTAAATTCTAATAGCTAGCTATTAAATTGTCTATTAAGAATGATAACTTTACGTAAAACAAAAAAGATAGCAAGAAGCCCGCTTTTTTCTGAATAATACTTAAATATCACTTTTGCATTTTACACAACAGCTTAAGCATATGCTTATTTAAATGTATAACTGTTTAACTGGCCTCCATTTAAGATTTTCATCACTTATTTGGGCAAACTTTTGTGTTAGTAATAGTAATTTTACATTATTGTATAGACCAATTTTTAAAATATTGCTTGACCAATTTATTAAAAAAGGCTAATATTCCATACGTAAGTTGAATTAACTAATTAATCCAAATTAATTATTTTTACTAGACCAAAGGAGAAGAATATGTGTGGAATTGTTGGCATAGTTGGAAAGTCTGCTAGAGAAATTGTTTTAAATGGGTTGTCTAAGCTTGAATATCGCGGATATGATTCTGCAGGAATTTACCTCAATGATTTGGCAGGAAAAGAATATTTAACTAAAACTGCTGGTCGTATTGAGGACTTGAAGAACAAAATGACTCCAGAAGAGCAGGGTATGATTGGAATTGGTCATACTCGTTGGGCAACACATGGTAAGCCCACTGAAACTAATGCTCATCCCCAATTTGATGAAACTGAACGCTTTTATCTGGTTCATAATGGCGTAATTGAAAATTACCAAGAAATAAAAAAGCAATACTTAAATGATGTTACCTTTAAGTCTGACACTGATACCGAGGTAATAGTTCAATTAGTTAGTAAATTTGCTCGTGAAAAAAATGAAGATGCCTTTACGGCTCTAAAGCAGGCTCTACAAGTGATTAAGGGATCATATGCTCTTTTATTAATAGACAATCAGAATCCAAATCATATTTTTATTGCTAAAAATAAATCTCCTTTGATGCTGGGACTGGGTAATGGCTTTAACGTTATCGCATCTGATGCCTTATCGGTATTGGATCAAACCAAAACTTTCGTTGATTTACAAGATGGTGAGGTTGGAGACATTACTCAAAATGGGTATCAGCTTGAAACTATTGCTGGTCAAAAGGTTGATCATCAGCACTATGAGTTAAATATTGATGAAAATGCTGCTTCTAAGGGCACTTATGAATTTTACATGCTTAAAGAAATTTGTGAGCAGCCGAGTGTTTTACGGCACTTAGATCAACATTATCTTGATCAAACTGGTGACCCTAAAGTAGATGCTAAAATTATTAATGCTCTATCTCAGACAGATAGACTGTATATCTTTGCTGCTGGTACCAGTTATCATGCGGGCTTAATTGGTAAACAACTTTTTGAAAAGCTGACTAAGATTCCAACTGAAGTAGGATTTGCATCTGAAGCAGGTTACCATTTTCCAATGATGTCAAAACACCCGTTCTTTATTTTCTTATCGCAATCAGGTGAAACGGCTGATTCACGCGTTGTCTTGCAACAAGCGATTAAACGTGGTATTCCTAGTCTAACTTTGACGAATGTTCCCAATTCTACTTTAGCGCGCGAAGCTAATTATGCCATGTCACTTGAAGCTGGGCCCGAAATTGCTGTAGCTTCAACTAAAGCTTATACTGCCCAAGTTGCCGTTCAAGCTATAATTGCCAAGGCATTAGGAGAAAAATTAGGTGTTAAAGATGCTGCAGCTTTTGACTTGAAAAAGAATTTCGCTTTAGCTGCAGAAGGAATTGAACAAGTGATTTCCAGTCAAGCCAAAATAGAGCAACTAGCACAAAAAGATTTAATACCTAGTCGCAATGCATTTTATATTGGCAGGGGTATTGATTATCCGGTCGCTTTGGAAGCTGCCCTTAAGCTTAAAGAAGTATCTTATATTCAAACAGAAGGTTTTGCGGCAGCAGAATTAAAGCATGGCACAATTTCATTGATTGAAAAAGGCACGCCTGTAGTCGCTTTAATTAATGACCCTGTTACGGCGGATTTGATGCGGGGAAACATTCAGGAGGTAATTGCACGTGGAGCAACTGTTATTACTATTGCGCGTAAATCATTAGCTAAACCTAGTGATGATATTGTTTTACCTGAAGTTAATTATTATCTTTCGCCACTTGTTAGTGTAGTAGCAGCACAATTATTTGCATATTTTGCAGCTAAAGATAAAGGACTAGATGTTGATAAGCCGCGTAATTTGGCGAAAAGCGTTACTGTAGAATAATTTTCTTAAATTTCTACTCTGTGTTAGGAAAAAATTTGAGAAAAACCTATTTTAACAGATTAACTAAAAAAGCATTGAGCTTTGATATGACCCCCAAATTTGTCCTAAATTTGGGGGTCATATCACTTTAAGGCTCAGTGCCTTTTTCTTGAACTTCCCAGTATTTATTTACCACTTTGAGTAGAACCAAGAACAATCATCATTTAGCAAAATCATGTCACAGACCAGATTGCGTTTTTTGTAAGTTCAATGACCTACTTTTTTACCAGACTCTTTTGTATAATAAAGAAGATAGTGAAAAAGTGCAGGAGGATATTATTTTGGCAATAAAATTGATTGCGGTTGATTTAGATGGTACTTTACTTACTACTTCTAAACAAATTTCACCGGAAACTGAAAGGGTACTGAAACAAGCTGACAGTCAGGGCATTAAGGTGGTTTTAGCCACAGGTCGACCATTGTCTGGTACAATTGAATTTAATAAACAATTAGGTTTACAAGGCGCAAGACAATATGACATTGTTTTCAATGGTGCAGTAATCCAGGATCTGGCGGGAAATATTTTAATGAATGAAGAAATGAACTACCATGATTTCTCTAATATGCGTCGCTTGCAAAGATTAGCCCATGTCAACCTTCATTTTGAAACTCCTGAGTGTTACTGGACATGTGATCGTGATATAGGAGTAAATTTAGCTAGAAATGCTACCTATAATAAAAATGTGATTAAAGTGAGGAAAGCAGAAGAGATATCACAAGATTTTACTTTTAATAAAGTGGGGCTTAGTGTTCTTGATGATGAACGTGAAGTTGATAAATTGTGGAATAATATCCCTCAATGGGCCTTTGCCAAGTATGATATTGTTCGCAGCTTTTCTTCTATTGTTGAAATTAACATTAAAGACGCTTCTAAGGGTAATGCAGTCCTGCAATTAGCCGAGAGACTGAAAATTAAGTCAAGTCAAGTTATGGTTTTTGGCGATCAGGGCAACGATATTTCGATGTTTACTAATCCTGATTTCAAAAAAGTAGCCATGGGTAATGCTGTGGGAATGATCAAAGACTATGCAGATTATGTGACTGCAGATAATGACAATGATGGAATTGCCAAAGCACTAAAAAAGTTTGTTCTGTAGTAAAATAAAACTAGGTTGATTATTATGGTAGAAAAAAATAAAGAACATAATATTTCCGAAGCTGAGTGGGAAGTTATGAGAATAGTGTGGACTTTAGGAGAAATTCACACTGGTGATGTGATTCAGCAACTACAAGCAAAAAAGGATTGGTCTGAGTCAACTATTAAAACTCTGATGGGTCGCTTAGTCAAAAAGGGTCTGCTAAAAACCCGTAAGGACGGTCGCCGTTTTGTATACTCCGCTACTGTTACGCAGATAGAGATGATGATTCAAGTCACTAATGAAATGATGTGCCACATGTGTGATATGCATAAAGGTAAGGTAATGATAGCAATTCTGAAGGATATGCCTCTTTCTCAAGGCGATATTACCCAGATTGAAAAAGAACTTGCTCTAAAAAAGGAGCATGCTCCTGAAATGGTTAATTGTAACTGTCTGGCTTCGGGTCAACATGTCTGTTAGATTAAACAGTTAATATTTTTTAGGAGGTTAATTAAATGAGAAAATTCGCTAGTATTTTGTTACGGCTAATTTTTGTTGCAGCGGTTGGTGTTTCCGGCTTTCTAATGATAGAGTCCCCGATAACAGTGAATGTGCAAAATGTTCGTGGTCTGGCTCAAACAGTGATCAAAAAGAGTGTTAACAATACAGGTGACTCAAGACTAAAGAGTACATTGAAACTGGCTAAGGACTTTGGTGTTGAAGACAAAATTCTCGAACAATTACCTAAAAAATATCATCATGATATGTCTTATACCAGCTTGTACAATTTAGGTGCAAGTTACCAGGAAAATGGTGAAGTGACGGCTAAAAGTTTATCTTTTCCAGAGAATAATGATGTGCAAAAAGCAGTCAGCAAACTTTTACTAAACAAAATTAACGACGGTTTGAAAGAAAACCAGAATCAGGTTAATCAAAGTATCACTATTTTCCATTATTGCTTTTTTGCCGCAATACTAATTTTTATCCTATCCGCTTTGTTAATATTATTTGGTAAATATTGGGCTGCAATTATTTTGTTAATTGCATCTGTGGGATCCTTTGGAGCATTACAATTCTTAGCTAACCAATTAGTACAATGGCTGGAAAGTAATGTTGCTCAAGGAATTTCGTTAACTGTTTCTCCAGTGCTGTGGGCAGGATTGGCAGTAGGTGTGATAACAGCATTGATTTGGCCATTAGTTTTAAAGCTAACAAAAAAAGAATAAAATATTAATTTTAAAATTAAGCATTACCTAAAAAATTAGGTTAATGCTTATTTATTTTAACGTAACGTAAATACTTATTAAATGTGTGCTAAAATTAATAGTGATTCGAATGTATAAATAAAGGACAAATTAATGTACTACTTTTTAAACAATAGATTAGACGCAAATAGTTCAGGGATAGAGCACGCAGAAGTAAAAAGATTAAAGTTATTTAAACGTAATCATGTTAAGGCAAAGATTGTTATGTCGGAGTTTAATCGCTTTGCACATCGTAATTTACCTTTGTATGGCATGACTGATGATGATTATGTCAATATGTTTGACTTCTTTGCCGGTACGGTAAAGTTTGCTAGTCGCGTTGTCACAATAAAAGATTTACCGATACCAAACTTTAATAAGGTGAAAAAAATCAATAATGGTTATGAAGTGTACGAAGATAATCGTAAAACCATGACTATTAATATGTTGCCTAATGGCAGTGTGGACACGATTAAATATTATAACGGAGATGTCAACTGCATTAAGCAGGACTTTTATGATACTCGTGGGTTTAAAAGCCTAACACAAATTTATGATACGGTTGATGGCCATTTGATTTATGAATTGTTTTTCCGTCCCGACAATACCATATATTACGAGATTTCATATGAAAAAAGACCGAATTCATATCCAGCAACTAACATTCAATTGACTGATATTCAAGGTGTTGTACACTCACTTATGAATAGTGGTCAAGCCTTTACTATTATGCTTGATGAATTAAACCAGCAGGATGGGGATGAAAGGTCAACCTTTATCTCTGATCGCAGTAATATTACCAACGTGCCAATGATTAATATGAAAACGCCTGCCAGAAAAATCGAACATTTTCATAATATTCACTTCAGAGACTACTGGGATCCTACTTCACCTCTTACTTACAACTCAATTTCTAATAACGAATTACTCAGTAAAACCGACTTAGTAGTCACTCCTGGAAAACATCAAGCGGATGACATGCGTGAAAGACTAAGAACGCAAGTGCCGATAGTAGCTATACCTGTGGGAATAGTACCAGATGAGCAGTTACATGCAGAGCATATCCCCATGAGTGAGCGTATAAAAGGAAAAATAATAATTGTAGCTCGTTTATTCCATGAAAAACGAATTGATGACGCGATCAAAGCCTTTAATCAAGCTTATCAAAATAATGATACGCTTACTCTAGATATTTATGGTTATGGCAATGGCGCGGATAATTTCAAAGAAGAAAACATGCTAAAGAAGCTGGTGCGAGATCTCAAGTTGGAAAATGTAGTTCACTTTATGGGTTACACCCAAGATATGGATTATGTCTATGACAATGCTCAACTTTCAATTCTTTCTTCAAGATACGAAGGAGCCCCGCTTTCAATAGTTGAAGCTCAATCACACGGCGTTCCGGTATTTGCATATGATATCAATTATGGTCCAGCAGACTTGATTGTTGATGGTCAGAGCGGTTTTGTCGTGCCAAGTGGTCATATAGATGACTTAGCAGCTAAAATTAGTGAATTCTTTGCTAGTCCAAAATTACGCAGGAAAATGAATGAGGGTGCTTATCAAAATGCTAAGCGCTTTTCCAGTGATAATGTTTGGCGTTACTGGCAAAAATATGTGATTAATACAGATAAATAAATAGCATTTAAAAAGTCACTTTGAAATTCAAAGTGGTTTTTCTTTGCTTTTAATTTATTGCATTTCAAAAAAATGTGAGTTACTATGGTTATTTAGTTAGCTTGCTAACTAAATAACCAGGAGGAATTCGAATGGAAAGAAAATTAGATGCAAAATTAATTTGTTCAATTTTCGCAGCTGGACTGATGTCATTTTCAGGTGTGCTAATTGAAACGGCAGGGAATGTTACTTTTCCAGTTTTAATGAATGATTTTCATGTTAATATGGCCACAGTACAATGGATGACAACGGGCTATTTACTGGTTGCTTCCATTATTATGCCGCTATCGGCATATTTAAAAAGAAACTTTAGTTCGAAAAAGCTGTTTGTAACAGCCGCTTCTTTATTTATTTGCGGATTGGTGATCGACGCAGTTGCTAACCAATTTATTTTTTTAGTTATTGGTCGCGTAATTCAGGGAGCGGGCGCAGGAATAGCTATTCCCTTAATGTTTAATATCATTTTGGAAAGGACACCGCTTGATAAACTCGGCCTCCTTATGGGAATAGGAACAATGATTACTGCTGTAGCTCCAGCTTTAGGACCAAGTTTTGGCGGGTTGGTTGTTAGTAATTTAGGCTGGCGTTATATTTTTATCTTTATTATCCCCGTGATGGTAATATCTTTGATCATGGGCTTAACTTCAATAACAAGTCAAACCGAGAGCATTAAGCATACTAGACTTGATACTACCGGCTTTCTGAGCATTGCTTTAACGTTTATTGGTTTAATTTTTGCTTTTAGCAACTTGTCTACAATTTTACAAAAACCGTTCATGTTTGTTTTACCTTTAGCATTAGGAATAATCAGTTTAATCATTTTTATTAAGCACTCATTGAAAACTACTAATCCATTGATTAATATTCGTGTTTTTAAAAACATCAGATTCACTCAAGGAATTACAGCCTACTTTATTTTCCAGGTAAATACCTTGGGTTTGTCTTTCATCTTGCCTAATTATGTCCAAATTGTCAACCATTCTACTGCGATGACTGCGGGGCTATTACTACTAACCGGTGGGCTCGTAGGAGCAATTATGTCACCAATTAGTGGCAGGTTACTTGATAACTACGGACCAAAAAAGCCAATTATGACTGGAGCTGTTTTTGAAATAATTGGTGGCATATTATATTGTTTATTTGCTTCATCGTTAACCTCTGGCAAGATAATCTTGTTTTATACCATTACGATGCTGGGAATAGGTTTAGTAATGGGTGATACTATGACGGCTTCTATTGGTCAACTTGACGAAAAAGAAAGTACTGATGGTAACGGTCTGTTCAATATGGCACAGCAATTTGCTGGTGCGGTTGGCACTGCAGTTATTTCAGCCATCATGCAATTCGTAGAGCAGATGAGTAGTCAAAATTCTACTTCTGGAAAATACATTGATGCCGCACAAGTCGGTCTAATTTTTATTCTAATTATTGTCCTTATTGGTGTATACTTACTTTATCAGGCTACAAAACCAGTAAAAGCAAAGGAATGAAATAATGAAAAGATTAGGATTGGCATTGCAGAGAGTACAAAATACGTTTAACCGCAACGCTGATCACTATGCCAGAAAAATAGGTCTAACTGGAACGCAAATGTTGATTATCGAATACTTATCTTCCTTTGCCCAAAATAAGCCAATTTATCAAAAAGACATTGAGCATGAATTCAATATTAGAAAGTCAACGGCTACCAATGTTTTACATTTAATGGCAGAAAAAGACCTAATTACGAAAAAAGTCGATCCACATGACACTCGATTAAAAGCAATCATCCTAACCCCTAAAGCTGTTAATTTAGAACAAAAAATTTCTAACTATGTTTTTCAGTCTGAGAATAGTTATGCTGCAATTCTTGGAACTGAAACTAAAAATGAGTTAGTAGAGAATTTACAGAAACTGAATGACGCTATTTCGGAAAAATAGGATAAATTAAAAACTAGTTATTGTTTTGAGGCAATAACTAGTTTTTTCTTAATTTTTATTATCTTTCGTAATTAGGTGCTTTCTTGGTAATTTGCACGTCATGTGGGTGAGATTCTCGTAAACCAGCATTAGTAATTTTGACAAATTGTGCATTTTCTCGTAAGTCAGCAATTGTAGCGGCACCGACATAACCCATGCCCGAGCGCAGACCGCCAATAATCTGGAAGACAATATCAGAAACATCACCTTTATATTCAACGCGTGCTTCTACGCCTTCAGGTACTAACTTGTTAGCCTCGTTTACTCCGCCTTGGAAATATCTGTCTGAAGAGCCATGAGCTTGGGCCATTGCACCGACAGAACCCATTCCGCGATAAGTCTTAAATTTGTGACCGTCACTTTCGAAAATTTCGCCCGGTGCCTCAGTAGTCCCTGAAAGCATGCTACCAAGCATAACAGCATTACCACCAGCAGCTAGAGCCTTCACAATATCACCGGAATACTTCATACCACCATCGGCAATTATTGGTTTGTGGTATTCTCTAGCAGCTGTAGCCGCATCATAAATTGCAGTAATTTGTGGGACTCCAACACCAGCTACGACACGTGTGGTGCAAATAGAACCCGGCCCAATTCCAACTTTGACAATATCAACACCTGAATCGAAGAGTGCTCTAGCAGCATCACCAGTAGCGATATTGCCGGCAATAAGGGTAATATCAGGGAAATGTGCCCTAATTTCTTTTATCTTACGTAAAACTCCAGCTGAATGACCATGTGCAGTGTCAATGACAATTGCGTCTGCTCCCTTTTCTATAAGTGCTTCAGCCCGTTCAAATGTATCACTGGTAACGCCAATAGCAGCTGCAACCAGTAAGTGGTTGTGATCATCAACAGCGGCTTTCGTAATATTACTTGGGACAACAACATTTTTGACATTTGCTACTTCTCCAGCTTGAGCGGTGATTGACATATTTTTATGGATCACTCCTAAGCCGCCTTGCAGTGCAATAGCTATGGCCATTGCACCTTCAGTCACAGTGTCCATTCCCGCGCTTATTATAGGAATATTTAGTTTAAGATTAGGTGCCAGTTGAGTATGTAAATCTACTTCATTGGGTAATACGTGGCTTTCGGCTGGAATTAATAAAACATCATCAAAAGTTAGACCTTCTTTAACAAATTTTGTTGTCCAATTTGACATTTAATGCACTCTCCTTTTTAAAATTATTAAAGTTAAATTGATTACACTTTACTAGTGATTTTGATCTTGGTCAAGATAAAATTATCGATCGTATTGTTAAAATTATAGTATTTCTATCGCAGTATTTCAATGTAAAAGTCGAACAAAAGTACAATATAAATAGTTATTGTAAGTTAAAAATAAAAATGTTATTATTTTTAATATTGATTTGTAGCTATATAAAAGCTTTAATGACAAAGAATGTAATTAAAATTCGCTTAAAATGTTCGTGTTTAGTGTGATTTTGTTAATGAGAAAAAGATGATTCAAAAAATTATCTCGTAAGTTTGTTGACGGATTGCCTAAGGCTGAACTGCATGTTCATATAGAGGGAACTCTAGAAGCAGAAATGGAATTTGCCATCGCTAAGAGAAACCAGATTGATATCGGTACTAAGACTCCAGCGGATATTGACCGGAATTATGGAATAGGATTGCCAGAATTTTTAAAGGCATACTATAAAGAAAGGGATGCAGGTTTTGTGGACTAACAAGATTTCTATGATTTAACTGCAGCTTTTTTGTGCAAAGAAGCTGACAGCAATGTTAAGCACCTTGAATTGTTTTTGGATCCTCAAGCACACTAGTAGAGGAATCCGTTTTGATACAGTAATTGAGGTCATTCATGAAGAGATTGTTGATGCAGCACCATTAGACATTGATGTCCAGTTAATAATGTGCTTTTTAAGAGAATATTCACAAGAATCAGCAATGCCAACTTTAAAAGAAGCTGAGCCATATCATAAAAAGGGCTGGATATTAGGTGTTGGTCTTGATTCAGATGAGCATCATAATCCACCGTTGAAGTTTATGCTGGTTTTTGCTAAGGCCCGAGCTCAAGGTTACTATTTAACAATGCATTGTGATCTCCCACCAAGTTGATTCAGTTGATCATATCAAACAAGCTTTAGAAATTATTACGGTGGATCGTTTGGATCATGGCTTAAATATAGTTGAAAATGCGGATTTAATGACTTTTTTAACAGACCAAAAAATTGGTATTACAGCATGCCCCATGGCTTATTTTTATACCCGCAACGTTATGGAACAGGAGGCTATTAATAAGCTTTTTAATTGCGGTGCATTGATTAGTTTTAATTCCGATGATCCGGCTTATAAGGGTAGTAATTATATTAATGATGTTTACTATAAATTTGCCCAAAAGTGCGATTGGAGTGAAAAAGAACTGATTCGAATAGCACAAAATTCATTTAAAACATTTTGGATCAGTCAGCAGGAAAAAGAAAGCTATCTTGCCCAAATAGATGAATATATCTCAAGTAAAAGGTGATATTTCTAAATAGAAAATATATTTTGTGCCAAAAATTAAATTATATTTAAAAACTGCTAAAAATGTGGTAGAATTTATCTAATTGTTGCTGATTTAAAAATTATAAGTAATAAGGTTAAACCAATGACAGTTTCTAAATGTATGATGATAGGTGTTCAAAACTTAAAGCAATTTTGTAAAAAGGATTGTCCTTTTAAAAATTGCTTTTTTGTGCTGGCTAGATAACTAAATGAGGTCAAAAATGAACGAAAATGCGATTGAAGTTCATAATCTTTCTAAGGATTATTTTATTAGCAGCAGGGGTGAAAACTGGCGTGCAGTTGTTAAAAATATTTTTAAGCCTGAAAAGACGGCAGTGCAAGCAGTAAAATCGCTCAATTTTACTATCAAGAACGGTGAAAAAGTTGGCTTTATTGGCAAAAATGGGGCAGGTAAGACCACGACCATTAAGATGCTGACTGGAACCTTGTTTCCATCAGCTGGAACTTGTAGGGTAAATGGCTATGATCCTACAAAAAGGATAAATGATTTCAAAAAGTCAATCTCAGTCGTTATGGGAAATAGATCGCAACTTTTTCCTGATTTAACCCCTAGAGATTATTTGAAATTATTGCAGTCAATGTACGATATACCAGAAGAAATTTTTAAAAAAACGGTCAATGATCTGGCTCAGATATTAAATGTAACTTCAAAATTAGATGTACAAACCCGCAAATTATCACTGGGAGAACGAATGAAAGTAGAATTTCTGGCCGGCGTAGCAACTAGACCAAAAATACTCTTTTTAGATGAACCGACTATTGGCTTAGACGTTTTGGCAAAAAGGGATATACGCAAGTTTTTGTTAAGGCTAAATCAGGAAGAAAGATTGACTGTCTTTCTTACCTCTCATGATATGGAAGATATTGCCACTATCTGTGATCACCTGATCATTGTAAATAGCGGTCAGATAATGTGGGATGGACCAAAAACAGATTTATTAGAGAGGTTTAATCAGAATAAATATATTACTTTTATTAAATCGGAGAACTTCAACGAAAGTAAATTGGGCGCCAAGATTATTGATCAGGATGATTTGACCGTGACAATTAAAGTTCCTGTAGAAAAGGTAGATGACCAAATCGCTCAGTTGGCACGGGATAATCAAGGCTCCGACTATCAAATAAATGACCTGAAACTTGAAGATATTATCTTAGAGCTATTTGCTGAGGAGAAAGAAAAATGATAAAAACCTATTTTTCAGTAAGCAAGATCTCATTGAAGTCTATATTAGCCAATAAGAGCAGCGTCATAATTTTGCTTTTGCAGGCACTGGTACCAAGTTTAGTGATGTTTTATTTATGGTCTTTGATATTGAATCATGGTCAAACTATTGGTGGTTTTAGCAAAAATCAAATGGTAATTTATTATATTGGGGTTAATTTTATTAATTCTTTTGTATGGTATGCAGTTGACTGGGAATTGAATGATGATATCCATTCAGGAGAATTGTCTAATATCATCCATAGACCAATTACAATTGAAAAATATTATTTTGCTAAAATGCTGGGCGATAGACTGGCAAATTTAATTTTGCTTGCTCCGATTTTAATTATTGGATTTGTCTATATAGTTGCGCGTAATTTAATTCATATTTCTTTACTCGTGCTACTTGAATTTGCATTTAGTTTAATTATGGCAGCCATATTATGGTTTCTTTTTTCTTATATTATTGGTAGTGTAGCGTACTGGTTTGACAATCTTTTCTTTGTTTTACTGGTAAAAGAAGTTGTAGTCAATCTGCTGGCAGGCTTTTACTTTCCTTTAGAAATTTTGCCGCCTTTTTTGGTAAAAATAATTAAACTACTGCCTTTTCAATATTTCAGCTCTTTTCCAATTGATACGCTTGTTAAAGCATTACCATCAAATATATGGCTTAAAAACACAATCATTGAAATTGTATGGATGATAGTTTTTTATTTAATAGTAAAAATAGTCAATAAAGAAGGGCTTCAGAGATACTCTGATGTAATGGGTTGATTATGAAAAGTAAACTTAAAGTAGTCAAATCGTTAATTAAAATTGCCTTTTTGCAAACCATTAGTTTCAGGTTAGACACATTGTTTGGGATAATCTCTTCTATATTGTGGTTAGGCATTCCTATAGCCTTTTTTAAGGTAATTTATCTAAATGTTGATACTATCGGTGGTTGGACTTACAAAGAATGTCTGTTGTTGGTTGGCGTTTATACTATGCTTGACGGCTTCTTAATGGCTTTCTTGGTCAAATCAATGCCTAAAATGGAAAAAGACATTAGAGAAGGAACCTTAGATTCAATTTTGTTAAAACCAATTAACGCTAAGGTATATTACTTTTTTAGTGCAATTGAATTTACACAATTAATTAATTCGGTGCTGGGACTATTTGTAATTATTTATGCATGTCAGGGTATAAGTGTTAATATAGGCCAGGTGTTGTTCTTTTTGCTTTCTTGCGTTTTTGGCTGCATTTTATACTATTCTCTTTGGTATTTGTGGACAATTTCGGCATTTTGGTTTCCAACAAATTTTGGCAGAAATGATTTATTTTTAAGTATGATACAAATGAGTCGCTATCCTGCAAGTATTTATCGGGGACTGGGTAATATTATTTTTAATTTCATCCTGCCTTTTGGACTAATTGCTTGTCCTGCTACAATTATTTTAATAAGGCCACGGCAATGGCAAATAATGTTATTGCAACTTTTGATAGCCTTAGTATTCTTATTTTTAGACCATTGGATATGGAATTTAGGCTTGAAGAAATATAATGGAGCAGGTAGATAAAAAGAATTATGAATTTGAATTAAATACTTGCATAGCTATAGAGGCTTTTCTAAAATAATCCTGTTAGTTTTATTTAGAATATAGGAAATGGGATAGACTTTGAAAGACGAACTTCTTACAATTAGTTTAAATGATACAGTAGTAAAAGCAGCTAAAGCTAACCTGGAAAATTATGGACTTTCTGTAGCAAAGTATCTGCAGTTAATGCTGTTTTTGGCCGCAGATAATAAGGCCGAACTTAAGCAAATAATGGTGGACAAAAATGATCTGACTCAATGGTTAAAGCGATTAGATGCCGATTAATAATGAAACTTACTGATATTTTCAGTAAGTTTTTTTTAAGCATTTATGTTTACAACTGTAAATATATCATCTATACTTAAAATAGTTTACAGATGTAGACATAAAATACAACTTCAATTAGGAGGAATTATCGTGATTAGAATTATTATTTTATGCTTAGGAGTCGCACTTATCGCTTTTATCGCATGGTGGTTCTTTGGTAAGCACAATGTTGCCACAGAAAATGCATCTGTTAATTCGAATAAACAAAGTGTTGATATCGTGGTCAAAGGCGGATATTCGCCGGAAAAAGTTATTTTAGAAAGGGGAATACCGGCTACCTTAAACTTTAAAAGAACTGATTCTTCCAGTTGTTTAGATCATGTTATCTTCTCAGATTTTGGGATAAATCAAAAATTGCCTCAAGGTAAAACAGAGCCGATCAAAATAGATACATCAAAACCTGGAGAATACGAGTGGGCATGCAGTATGAATATGTTTCATGGTAAGGTTATTGTCAAATAGTTAGGGTAAAACAATGAAGATCACAACACGTTTTTGGACGTCGCTAATATTATCACTACCAATGCTAATTGAAATGATTATCCATCCTTTTACTGGCTGGATGTTGCCAGGTGGCGAATGGACCATGCTGATATCAACTACGATTATTATGTTAATTTCGGCTGGCCCGTTTGTTTCCAGTGCCTGGTCTGCATTTAAAAAACATCATTCAAACATGGACACTCTGGTTGCTTTAGGTACATCAATAACTTATATTTACAGCATTTATGCCATGTTCACCGGTAAACCCGTATTTTTCGAAAGTGCGGCTTTAGTCATTACTTTTGTTTTACTAGGGCAGGTTTTAGAAGAAAAAATGCGGTCTACTGCTTCAAATGCTATGGGAAAGTTACTTAATTTAGGCGCAAAAGATGCTCTGGTTAAAAAAGGTGATCATTTTGTCAGTACTCCCATCACTCAGGTAGTTAAGGGCGACTTAATTCAAGTGATGCCTGGACAAAAAGTTCCAGTAGATGGCAAAATTGTTTCCGGCAATTCCAGTGTTGATGAATCTATGGTAACTGGTGAAAGCATGCCGGTTAAAAAGATTAGTGGTGACCAAGTTATTGGGGCAACAATTAATCAAACAGGTTCATTTGTAATGGAAGCTCAAAAAGTTGGCAATGATACCATGTTGGCTCAAATAGTGGCTATAGTAAAAAAGGCGCAGAACAGTCATGCGCCAATTCAAAAATTAACCGATAAAGTTGCCAATATTTTTGTTCCTACTGTTTTGATTATTGCAATTCTAACTTTTTTAGTTTGGTATATTTTTCTCGGTAAAAATATTGCAACTGCTTTAGTTTTTGCTGTTGCAGTAATGGTGATTGCCTGTCCTTGTGCTTTGGGTCTGGCTACCCCAACAGCCTTAATGGTAGGAACTGGTCGTGGTGCCAAAATGGGCATTTTAATCAAAAACGGCGAAATTTTAGAGGCTGCAAACAGCATTGATACTATAGTTTTTGATAAAACGGGAACGATTACCAAAGGTCAACCACAAGTAACAGATATTGTTGGTGATAGAAAAATTGTTTTACAATTGGCAGCCAGTTTAGAAAAATTTTCTGAACATCCTCTTGCTCCAGCTGTTTTGGCTGCTGCTAAAAAAGAAAAATTTGCTTTTCTACCAGTGGAAGACTTTAAAGTTAATGAAGGACAAGGTATTAGCGGTATTATTAACGGAAAAAATATTTTGGTAGGTAGCCCTAAAAATAGGGATGCAGTTCTTATTTCACCAGAGTTCAAATCTAAAGTTGCAGCTTTGACGAATGCCGCTAAAACTGTAGTATCAGTCGTTTTAGATAATAAGGTAATAGGTCTAATTGCAATTCAAGATGCACCTAAAGAAAACGCCAAAAAAGCAATTTCCGATTTACATCAATTAGGACTTAAAACGGTTATGCTCACCGGTGATAATCAGCAGGTAGCTGCGGCGATTGCAAAGCAGGTTGGTATTGATCAGGTAATAGCTGAAGTTTTACCAGTTGATAAAGCTGATACCATTAAAAAGCTGCAGAAAAAGCATCATGTGGCTTTTGTGGGTGATGGGATCAACGATGCGCCAGCTCTAACCCAAGCAGACGTAGGAATTGCCATGGGTTCCGGTACCGATGTCGCCATCGATGCAGGTGGCATCGTGTTAATTAAAAACGATTTGGAAGATGTTGTCCGGGCTTTAAAGCTAAGCCGCAAGACTTTTAATAGGATAAAGTTAAATCTGTTCTGGGCTTTCATTTATAATGTACTGGGGATTCCAGTAGCCGCTGGTTTATTTGCAAGTGTGGGTCTCACACTTAGTCCAGAAATAGCTGGCCTAGCTATGGCCTTTAGTTCATTATCAGTTGTTATCAGTTCGGTTTTATTAGGAAAAGCCAAAATTTAAGATAAATAATATCAATCAAAAGGACAGTCGAATTGGTTTCGACTGTCCTTTCACTGTGTGAACTTTAATAATGATGTTTTCCTTTGGCTAAAACAGGCTTGATTTGAATAATATAAGCAAAAATGCCAATAATAAGCCAAATGAAGGTAATAAATATGCTGTAAATAAGATTCGTATGACCAGTTTTAATATAAGTAACAGGTTCTGCAAAAGGAAATAGTAAAGCAATTGCTTTTAACCAATCAGGATAAGCTGAAATTACCACTAACACTCCTGATATTAATTGGGCTAAACTGCTAAAAATATTCTCCAAAAAATAGGGATCATTCATTTGCCAGGAAATAGCCCAAGATACAAAACCTAAAGCGCAACCATAAATACATGAAAGTGGTAGCATGAGCAAAGCTCGTCCAATAATGTCTAAGGGCGCACCTACTAAGTACAATAGAAAGAGGTTAATTAGTGCTAAAGTGCAGCCTATAATAATGGCAACAATGCACTTAGTAAGCCAATATCTGAAACTAAAAGGCTTTTTGGCAATTAATTCAAAGTCAATCTTTAAATTTGCATCGGTAATCACAGCAGAACAAAATGTTTCAAGTGCAAGTACTGCCGCATCCATTGCAATGGAGCTAATGGCAACATCCCAATTAAACTGATTAGAATACTGCATATTAATTAATACTAACAGGACCAGATTAATCATTGGCGTGATGAAAAAGTAGGTCAGCTTTGTCCGCCAATTATTCAGAAATGAAAGGCTCGAGAACTGTGTAGCAAACATTAGATAATTTTCAGAGCTCCTTTCCTTCTTACCAGGTCGTTAATTTTTCTGACAATAACCACAATTAATACAATCCAAAGAAGTAAACTGCAGAAATAAGAAGACCAGTTGAGGCTTTTATTATGGGATAAAGCAGCAATTGGTGACGTGATTGGGATAAACCATTGTGACACATTGGTTAATGGCCCTAAAACGGTATCATTGCCGAATAATCCTGCTAATAGTAATATCGGAGTTCCGATTAAACTCTCATAGACCATTGCGTTTGGTGACAGAGTTAGAAAAGATGAAATTAAGATGCCCATTACTGCACAACCGACCCACATTAGCAAAATTAATAAAATAATGTAGAGAGAAACTGTACCAGTAGCTGCTCCTAAAATTTTTGCCAGAATAAATGCAATCGGAAACGAAAATAGGCCATAGCTGGATGCAGGCAAAAGCAAGGTAATTAACGAAGCTCTTTCATCATACTGGCTGTTTAATAAATAAGGCAGCGTTCCTTTGTAACGTTCAAAACTGATGCAACCGGCAACGGTTGTACAAGAAGTCCACATGCCAAAAATACCGCTTTGGAGCCATATTTGTGTATTATCCAAATTATGTGTAGCGTACGCCATAATATATTGCATTAAAAAGATAGAAGTAGTACTTGTGATCGTCAACCAGACAAAATATTGATCTGAAAGATAATCTTTAACATGAAAGAGGAAGAGACGAATAAAACGCATTTTTATTTCCTCCTTAATTTAGGTGCTAAAGCTAAGTAGGCTTCTTCTAAATTTTTAGGTTTTTGGTTTATCTCTTTTTCGGCTAAGCCAAAAACAGCATTGATGGTGCCGGTAAAAAATACTTTCCCTGCACCTAAAATGACTATCCGTTTAGCCAATTTTTCAACTTCGGACATTGTATGACTGGTTAATAAAATACTTATACCCGAGTCAGACAAATTTTTAATTGTCTTCTGTACACTTTGTGCAATTTCAACATCAAGACCACTTGTGGGTTCATCCAAGAGTAATAAATTAGGATTATTGAGCAAAGAGCGTGCTATATGCAGTCTTTGCGTCATTCCTTTAGAAAATTCTCCCACTTTTTTATTGGCAACATTCAGAAGGTCAACAATTGACAGAACACGTTCGATTTCTTTGTTCTGCTTGCGGAAGGGAACCTTTGCCAAGTCCGCAAAAAATTGCAAATTTTGCTTGGCTGTAGCGTTACGGTAAAAACCTAAATCACCACCAAAAGAAACGCCAATGTTTGGTCTCTTTCGTGCAGTGGTAATATCTTGACCATTTAAAATCACATGGCCGGAAGTAGGAATTAAATAACCGCCAATGATTGAGACAATAGTAGTTTTTCCAGCACCATTAGGACCTAAAAGCGCCAGTATCTCTCCTTGGTCAATTGTAAAAGAAACATCATCTAAAGCTTGAAATTCCTGCTTTTTATCCTTATAGGTTTCTTTTAAATGTTTAACTTGTAAAATATTATTCAATTTTTTCTCCAAAATTAATTTGTAGTAACTTTATCATTTAAAAAGGAAGGATAATAAATATTTCGTATACAGGTTAATTTGAAGATCTTTTCATGAACATTAAATCTAATAAGAAAAGTATAGCACAACTTTATTTATTTTTTAATTTTTTACGAATAAAAACCTGCTCATTGCGAGCAGGTTATAATTAATCAACCGATTTTAAAGCTTCTAACATATCGAGGTCTTTTAACTTTTTATTAACGATAAAACCTAAAATGATAGTGATCAAACCAATTACACCTAATGGCCACAGAAAACTTGGAGCAGATAATGCCGGATTAAACATAACATTGTCAGGTGGAACAACATAAAGAATGTAGCGATAGAGCAAATCACCAGTTAAATAGCCAACCAATATACCAATGCCTGTTAAAAGAATGGTTTCGCGATAAATATACATTGTTACTTCATTATCATAGAATCCTAAAACTTTGATTGTTGAAAGTTCCCGTATTCTTTCAGCAATGTTGATATTAGTTAAATTATATTGAATTACAATTGCCAAAAGTCCAGCGACTACTATTAGCACCAGCATAATCAAATTTAAGGATTGGACCACGACATCTAGTTCCTGGCTAACAGCCGTGTTTTGTACAACACCGGCCACTCCGGATAGAGCCATAAATTGGGCGGCTATATTTCTAGTGTTTTTGCGACTAGGATTGTTTAAGTTAACTAAATAGGCGTTAGATTTAAAATTGCGCTTAAAGATATCCTGATATTGAGTTTTATTCATGAAGACAAAATGTCCCATGTACATTTCTGTAATACCAGCTACTTTCATTCTTCTAGACTTATTATCTTTGTCCGTGAGCGTTAGATATCCGCCTTTGCTTACTTTAAGCAGAGTTGCCAACCGTTCCGATATGATAACTCCATTATTAGTTAAATGCAGAGTCTGCTTGGTTTTCCGATTAGTTAACTGAACGTAATCTTTTAATACCTTGTCAGAAGACGGTGCAATTAACGTAATGTCTTGGGTGTCACCGGTTTTACCAGCAATTTTAGACATAGATTCGTAATAAATTGGAGTCTCCGATTTAATATTGTTTTCTTTTAACTTATTATTTAGAGTCTTTTGCTGGTTAACTGAAATACCAGGCTTTTGGGCGACAATCATGTTGTAATGAATTAGATCGTTGAACTGCCTGTTATTCATGTTAGTAATTGAATTTTTGACAGCGAAACCTGCAAAAAGCATAGTAGCAGCACCACAAACGCCAAAGATGGTCATCAGCATGCGTTTTTTATAACGAAAAATATTACGTGCTGTAACTTTATGGGTAAAACTAAGATGATTCCAAATAAAGGGAATTTTTTCCAAAAGAATCGTGGATCCGGCAGCCGGAGCTTTTGGTAACAATAGGGCAGCTGGCTTTTCTCTGAATTCGTTTTTGGCGGTTAAGTATGCCGGTAAAACTGAACTAATCCAAGACAATAGGAGAGCTACCAGACTGATCTGCCAGTGAAAGTGTAATTCAATTGGTGGGACCGTTAATGACTTGTAATATGCATGATAAACAATCTGCGGCATCAAAGTATGGCCTAAATAAACTCCTAAAATGGTACCGATGGTACCTGAGATGAAGCCATATGCAAGAAACTTATTGATAATGACATAATCATCATAACCAAGTGCTTTCATTGTGCCGGAATTTATTCTTTCTTCGTCGATAAAGCGATTCATGGTAGTAAATGTAACTAGAGCGGCAACAAAATAGAGAAAAATCGGGAATACTTTTGCTAAATCTTCAACTACTTGTGCCACAGTTGTATAAACTAAATTACCTTCACCACCAGGAACTTCTCGCCGGTTATAAACACTATAACTGGGAAGAGCTAACTTATTTAATTGCCTTTTCGCCTTGTTAATTTGCTCTTTGCCAGTTTTTATCTTTTTGGTTGTATCACGCGATTTTTGCGCAAATACTTTTTTCTCTTGTTGGAGTTTTTGCTCACCAGCAGCTATTTCTCGTTCAGCTCGCTCTAATTGAGCCTGGGCAGCTGGTGGCAAATTTATACCAGCAGCTTTAGCTTGAGCTACTTTTGCATTTAATTTTTCTTTTTGACTGGCTAATTGCTTTGCGGCAGCGTTAATTTGATGACTGGCAGCATTTAATTTTTGCTCAGCTTCATGGATCTTCTTTTCTTGCGGCTCAAGTTTTTTGCCAGCAGCAGAAAGAATCCTTGCTTTTCTTTGATGGGCAGTATTTTTTAAATCATCCTGTAAAACTCTTTTATGATTCTTAACCTTGCTGGTATAAGTCTTGCCATAAGAATCAAGCCCCCTCAAATCTTTATATCTTAAGTTGGCAGTCGTATAAACAGTATGGTTAAAAGAGTTAGGATCGACAACTGCATAACCTTTCAATTCCCCTGTGCCGCTATTACTTTGGCCTAAATTGACATTGGATAAAATTTGACTAGAGCGCACAAATCCCACAATTTTAAAACTTTTTCGTTTTAATAGAGTCGTACCCAAAACATTTTTCTTTTCAGTAAAAGTGATTTTTTGACCAATTTGATATTTATCAGAATAATGGTCTGCTAAAGCAATTTCGTTTGACTTAGTGGGCAGGTTACCTTTCCGAACTTCATATTTGCCCACAGAATTGGGCTTAGAAAAAATGCGAAAACTTTCCTGACTGTTTTTGATTACAGTATCTGTCATATAACCAAATTCAACAGCCTGGAGGCCCTTAGTTTTCTTGATTTTTTGCGTATCTTTATGATCTAAGCCGTAATTACAAATAACCGTTAAATCAGCAGTATTGAGCTTTTGTGCATAATGATTGCCAGTATCGCGCATATCTGGGCCAGTAACCATTAAACCAACTAAAGCAAAGGCACCGATCATCATGAGTCCCATGATAGAAATAAATTGCCCCTTGGTATGCTTAATTGATTGCCAAAAATCTTTTAGAATAACTTTATTCATGATTAGCCTTTTCTACCATTTAACATTTGCAACACTATCTGGATGTGAATTTTCTTCAATTTGCGTGACCTTACCATCATGGAAATGAATTACCCGGTTAGCAAGAGGAGCCAGAGCACTATTATGTGTAACTATAACTACTGTAGTTCCGTTATTGCGGCTCATGTTAATAATCGTTTGTAAAACACTTTTTCCCGTTTGGTAATCAAGTGCACCAGTGGGCTCATCGCAAAGTAAAATTTTAGGATTCTTGGCAATAGCGCGAGCGATTGCTACTCTTTGCTGTTCACCACCAGATAATTCTGCCGGAAAATTATTAATGCGGTTTTTGAGACCTACGTCAACCAAAGTTTTTACCGGATCAAGTGCGTCAGGAACGATTTCTGATGCCAGCTCAACGTTTTCTCTTGCTGTGAGGTTTTGAATTAAGTTATAAAATTGAAATACAAAGCCAATATCAGTCCGGCGGTAACTTGTCAGCTGCCGCTTATTATATTTAGCAATATTATTACCATCGATAATGACATCACCGGAACTGTTAGTATCCATTCCACCTAAAATATTTAGAATAGTTGACTTACCAGCACCGGATGCACCCAAAATAATGGCTAGTTCACCTTTTTCAACAGTAAAACTAACATCATTATTAGCTAATATTTCTGTATCTCCTGTATGGTAACGCTTAAAGTTGTGTCGTACATCAATATAACTCATGAAAATTTGTCCTTATCATTTTTAAAACAATATTCATATTCTTATTCTAATCTAAATAGCTCTCTAATACTTGCAATACGCCCATTTCGTTATTAGACGGTGCCTCATATTTAGCAATTTTTTTAAGGTCTTCATGTCCATTTTTCATTGCATAACTATATCCCGCTAATTCGATCATTTCTTGATCGTTTAAACCATCGCCAAAAGCAATTAATTCTTCAGGTTTAACATTAAAATAACGCAGGAAATATTTTAAACCCTGTCCCTTATTAACTCCACTCGGCATTACATCTATATTATTAAAACCACTGGTAGTA
This sequence comes from Lactobacillus sp. IBH004, assembly GCF_026185255.2. Classification (NCBI taxonomy): domain Bacteria; kingdom Bacillati; phylum Bacillota; class Bacilli; order Lactobacillales; family Lactobacillaceae; genus Lactobacillus; species Lactobacillus sp. IBH004. The sequence goes on from NZ_CP110217.2 coordinate 776,373, forward strand.
CAATGAATTCTTTCTGGATTCGTCTGATTGAATTTTAGTTCTAATTCATGCGCAAGTTCAGCAGAGCACTCTAAGGTCAATTTGGTTAGGCTATCACTTGTTGGAATATTAATAAGATCGCCAATTTCACAGGCGTTAGGATAAAAATAATGCATCAAATTTTTAAAGTTACTTAATGCCTTTTTACTCAGATATGAGTTGTTCAAGCCACTGGCAGCAATTTGAACGTAAGGATAATTGGTTTGAATAAAATTAATTAATTTTATGCCAGTTTTATAAGTAAACACATGGCGAACTATTATTTGATTGTCTTTCGTTAAAATTGAACCATTATCAGCGACAATATCAATCCGATCTAAAAATTCATAAAAATCTTGACGTAAACGTGATAATGGTCTGCCACTGGAGACGATAAAGTGGATGTGTCTTTGACGCAATTTAGTTAAGACTTTTTCGAAGCGCTCATGATCAAACTGTTTTTCATCATTTTCAAAGGTTCCATCCATGTCAACGGCTACAGCTTTAAAGGGAATATTTTTCATTTAGATCTCCTTAATTTATTTCAGTCACTACTATTATATAGTAGATATTTGGATATTTTAACCAATGTGGGAGAAATAATATTGAGTACTGCTATTTTTGAAAGCATTTTTACATAAATTTTTCTGATATATAAAAACTCCGAAACTAAAATAGTTTCGGAGAATAGAGTTAAATTTAGTTGCTCACCTGAGTAGGTTTTCTTCTGCCGACAAGCCAACAAACTAGGATTGCCAAAATTGTTTCAATAATAATCATGACAATATTTACCCCAATTTTAATTTGACCAAAATTAATTGCGGCATTGTGAAATAGTGTATTTTTCTCACCAAGGTATAGATCAAAAATAATAGAACCGATTATCAAAACAAAAATAGTTGTCCATTGCTTCTTGTTAAATGCAATACCGTATTCTTCTTCACGTCTTCTGATACTTGGTAAAATAGCACCTAAGCCGATTAATACAATGATAGCAACAATATTGATTATTAATTCATACCACCAGTAGCCACTAAATTTTTTAATGTCCTGAGGTGCGATTCCTAAAATAGTTGCTGCAGCAGTCACTATTAGTAAGAATAAACCAGCCAGATATCCCAGCTTATCGTTCTTAATAAAAACGTAGTCAGAGGTAAACTTTTGCGAGTTTTTCCTGATCTGCATGAAAGAGAAGAAGATCCAGCAGGTTACTCCAGGAGAAATAATTCCATTCAAATTCAGCAGCCAATTAAAGATATCGTTCATATCTGGTAGGAAGATACCTAACAGCATAATAAACGCTGACAAAGAAACAGTCAAAATGTAGCCATTAATAGGTAGACCGTTTTTGTCTTTTTTCTGTAAAAACTGAGGCATATACTTATCGCCAGTATCAGAAATGAGCATCCTAGTCATGGCATCAAGAAGAACAGCTAATAAAGCGGCATTATAAAAGACAGAAGTCCAGGCCCAAACGTAGAGCAAAGTTTTACCTAAGCCATATTGGTGTCCTACCATGTCAAAAACGTAATAAGCGCCGTTCATTTTTAAATCATTTGGAATATGGTAGCTATTAAAATATATCCCCAAAGCAAAAGAGCCAAAGACTGTTAGGAAAATAGTCATTAATGCCAAGGCAATCATTGCTTTAGGAAAATCAGACTTAGGCTTTTTCATCTTAGTCACATAGGGTGCCACCAGTTCACAACCATTCAGTGCGTAAATAAGCATTGCAATAGTTGTCCAATAATGCATGTCAAACTTGGGAATAAGTGTCCGCCAGGTAAACGGTTGTGTTGCCATGTGACCACCGGATTTTGCTAGTCCCAAGAAAGCCAAGAAAACAAACATCAAGGTCATGATGAGCATTAATCCACCACCAATAGTAGAAAGAACTTCCATTGAGTGAGAAAAGTAATGTTCAACAATAATGAAAATAATGAACATCGCAAAGGTCATCAAAGCGAATTTGGTATTAGAAATTTGACTTTGAAACTTTTCAGAACCGGTCAAAGCCCAGCCAATATCAACGATTATTTCGTTAGCTGAATCAACGGCATAAGGAATTGACGCTGCCCAGTATGTCCAGGCAGTAAAATAGCCGAGAAATTCTCCGTTAGTTCCACGAACCCAGGATGATAAGCCGCCACCCTCATTATTAAAAACAGATCCCAGTTGGCCCACCATTAATGAATAGGGAATGACGTAAAACAAACACATGATAATCCATGACGTTACCACTGGCATTCCCTGATTTTGAAAGTTGTACATAATATCGTCCAGCCCGATCACGGTACAAAAAGCCATCAGGGTTAAGACTGGCCAAGATATATACTTCTTGTTTGAATTTATTTCCTCCACTAAAACTCTCTCCTTTGAAAACAATTAATGTTTTTATTTTACTAATTAAATAAAAAATTGACCAGAGTCAAGGTAAACTTATTTTAATGAAAGCGCATTAAATTATGCTAAAAAGTTGAGCTAAATAATTGCTAGTATTGAAATTTATGGTGCTATGCGGTAAGATAATATCGTTAATACGCTAGCAAAAGAAAGAAGGATTCTTAAATGTCAGGACATTCAAAATGGCACAATATTCAAGGCCGCAAGAATGCGCAAGACGCAAAGAGGGGTAAAATTTTCCAAAAATTATCTCGTGAAATATATATGGCTGCAAAGAATGGTGGTCCTGATCCTTCCGGGAATCCTAATTTGCGTATGGTAATGGATAAGGCTCATGCCAACAACATGCCTAAATCAAATATTGACCGGGCTATTAAAAAGGCTGAAGGCAATTCAGAAGAACATTACGATGAAATTACTTATGAAGGTTATGCACCTGGTGGTGTAGCTATCTTTGTTGAGGCGTTAACTGATAATAAGAACCGAACAGCTTCTGCTGTTAGAGTTGCTTTTACCAGAAATGGCGGCTCTCTTGGTGCTACAGGTTCTGTTGCATATATGTTCAATCGTAGGGGTTACATTGTTATTGACCGCTCAACAACTGATGCTGATGAAGATCAAATGTTACTTGATGTAATGGATGCTGGCGGTGATGACTTGCAAACCAGCGATGATGCATATGAAATTTATACAGACCCTAAGCAATTTGCTCAAGTACGTGATGCGCTTGAAAAAGCTGGTTATAAACTTGCTAATGCTGAATTAACAATGATACCTGAAACAACTACTCCAGTTCCAGATGATAAAAAAGAACAATTCGATCATTTGGTAGATGCTCTGGAAGATGATGATGATGTTCAGAATGTCTATACAGCAGCTGCAGATGAGGACTAAGGAAATATTTATTTTAAAAATCTCTAGAATCAAAGATGCGATTCCAGAGATTTTTTATATTAAAACTAATTTTCTTGTTTCTCTGCTTTGTCTTCTTCCATAATAAAACGGAGCATTTTAATATATTTTTCTGGTATTTCTTGTCCTTGATACAGCAGTTGAATATTTTCATCAGCTATATCTATGCAGTAATTACTATTACTATCTTTTTGACCTAATAAATAATCGGTAGATACATGCAATTGTCGAGCCACTTTAGTCAAAGACTGGATTGACGGTTTGATTGTCTTCCAACGATAAATACTATTTTCACCAATTTTGGCTTTTCGAGCCAATTCCTTTATTGACATTCCGTGTTCTTTAGCGGAGTTGTAAATACGAGAATAAACATTCATGCTATTTTCGTCCTCAAAAAGTATTACAAATGATTGCTTTTGTCCTTGACCGCTATCAAATATGGTAATATAATAAAATTATCCACATAGTGGTAAGCACAAAATTTTCATTTTTGTGTTAGTTAATTAATATAGTAGCCTCAATTTGGGTTTGGCTACTTTTTTGTATACCTATATAGTATCACTTGTGGTTAAAGAAAATTCAATATTCCATAGTAATGCATTTAATAATAAGATTGGAGGTAGGTATAGACCTAAATTCAAGCTGTTGAATAAAAATATTTAATAGTTTTAGAGCAAAAAGAAAAAGCCACTTATCATTTTGCTTCATTATTAATGATATATACAAAGAAGCAAAATCGCAATAAAAAATGTTTCTATTGCATTATATTGGTTAGCAATCACAGCTAATTATTTTTACACAATATAAATGTATAGCTATAGCATATAAAATCTTTATGAATATATGTAATTCAATTAGTTGGTTAAGTGATAACTAATCTAATCTGACTGTCACTTAGGTTGCTAATCAATGTACTTTTAAAAATATATTCATTTATGAGTAGTACATAAAAATTAAGGTTGTTTTAGAGTTAGACAATCCGTAAGGATGAATTTAAAGCAGATAAGTTTGGTAGTCAAACACCAAATTTTACTGTAATAATTATTTCGTTAAAGCGAATGAACGGTAATCCTTTTATCTATATTAAAAATGATTATTTTACCAATATTACTTAATATATTGATCCTATATAGAAAAACTAAAACTCAGATTAAAAAATCCAAATGATTTTTACAAAGACTTTATCAAAACAATAAAAAATAAATATTACCAATGATCATTAAAAGGAACTATTAAATTAATACAGACCTCAAAGGCTTTAGGAATTTCTTTTATGATCGTTATAGCGCTAATTTTTTAAAAGTCTGAGTGCTTCAAATATTTGTAAACAGAAAGGAGAGTGATTTTAATAAGATGAAACCTTAAATACTGCCTCTTCTACTGTGAATTTCTAATTTTTATTGTTTTTAGTGTTTATTCATATTAATAAATTTTTAATAAATTTTTTCTATCTAAACAAGTATGTTTTAATCGCAGTTTAGTAATGTATTTAATGGGTAAAAGTAGCACGAAAGTGCTACTTTTTTGTTTGGCTTAACTATATGAAACAGAGTCTAAATCACTTCATATGTTCCTTTTAGTAAAATGAATAAAAGATAAGACTTAATTTTTTATAAAACGAATATATGCAAAATTCCAATTTTTTGTAAATAATAAGTAAAAATTTTATCTCAATTTTGCGTATTTAATATTAGTACAAAGTAAAGGAGGGAATTGATGAGAATCAAAGACACAGTTAATAATATGATTGAAGAAGCAATAAATAAACGTGCAAGTGACATTTTTTTCTTATTGCAGAGGAATAAGTTAGCAGTTAACTTTAGAACAATTGTAGGAATCAAAAATCAAGCTCACTATCCAGTGAATGAAGGGAAAGAAATAATTAATTTTTTGAAATTTAGTGCTCAAATGGATATAGCTGAACACCGGAGACCTCAAGTGGGTGCTTTTGAATATGAGTATAAAAATGTTGTGTACTATTTAAGACTTTCCAGCATTGGAGACTTTAATGATAATGAATCTTTAGTTGTTAGGATTATTTATCAAATTGATTCTGGCAAATATTTTTTTAATAGGCAAATTGAAAAGTTAACAGACTTAACTAGAAGAAGGGGATTGATAATTACCAGTGGGCCAACTGGGTCGGGTAAAACAACTACTATGTATAATTTGGCAAAAATAGTAGGTAAAAACCAAATGGTAATGACTATTGAAGATCCTGTTGAAATTCAAGAGGCGGATTTCTTGCAAACACAGGTTAATTTAGCAGCTGATATTAGCTATGAGGGACTACTTGAAGCATCTTTGCGCCATCGACCAGACATTCTGATTATTGGAGAAATTAGAAATAAAGTTACTGCAAGATTAGCTGTAGATGCAGCTTTAAGTGGACACCTTGTCTTTGCTACGGTTCATGCCAAAAGCACTTTACAAACTATTTCTAGATTAGAAAGTTTACACGTTAGTACAGCAGATTTGTATAACTGTTTGACGGCTGTATGTTATCAACGCCTTTTACCTACAGTAGATGGTTTTGCCTGTTTGATGGATATTGATAGCGGCTCCCAATTGCAAGAAGATATTAGCCAAGAAAAAAGGGCAGATTTTGTCTCTTGGTCAGAAAATTTAAGTGAGCTCAAAGAAAGAGGAAAAATAAGTGCGCAAATATTTGAGCAATATCAACAAGGATAAATTAACGAGTAAAGAACGACTAGAATTTTTGGAATATTTACAAAATAGTTTATCTAACGGCTTTTCCCTTAATGCGAGTTTAGAAATGATGCCAGTAATATGGCCAAATCACAAAAATATTTTTATTAGATTATGTACTGAAATCCAAGCAGGGAAGAAATTGAGTTCAGAAATGTTAAAGTTAGGTTTTTCTAAAACAATAGTAACTCAAATCGAATTATCAATGGCACAAGGAAATTTAACAGAGTGCCTGACTCAAATTGCCACACTGAATCGCTTGAAAAATGATCAGCTTAAAAAACTAAAATCTGAGCTGACCTATCCATTTGTTTTAGTTTTGATGATGATTTTCCTTTTACTATTTATGCAAACTTTTGTCGCAAATCAATTTGCTGAATCTGGTGAACATACTGGCGATTATATGTTGTTAATTTTATTATTTTCCTGCTTAGTAATAATTTATTTTATGAGTAAAGTCTTGCTTTTACTAAAAAAACAAGATTATATTTCTCTACGTAAACTGAGGCATTTTCCTATAATTGGGCCGTTAGTGCAAATATATGTGGAATATATTTTAATTTACGATGTAGGACTTTTGCTTGCGAGTGGGTTCTCTTTACAAAAAATTTGTGATTATGCTGCTATGCAGGTGGAGGGCTCATTACAACAACAAATTGGCTTGAGTGTGGGTAAGCAGTTGGCTCAGGGAATAAGTCCTGACTTAATAATCAAAAAAGAGGATTTTTTACCGAATGAATTACTTTTGTTATTACAAACCGGTTCAAAGAAAATAGATTTAAGTAAAAAATTCATGCTTCTAGGACACGCACTTTTTAATGAATTAGCACAAAGAATAGAAAAGTTAATTGTAAATATACAACCTTTTTGTTTTATTTTAATTGGATTATGCATTATTGGCTTATATTTGAAGCTATTATTACCAATGTATGCAATGATGCAAAAAATTTGAGGAATAATGATGAAGAAAAAAATACTAAATTTGATATCGAAAAAGAGTAAAGTTAAGGGATTTACTTTAATAGAAATGGTAGTTGTAGTTGCAATAATTATGATGCTTTTAGTGATTATTGCTCCGAACTTAGCAAAACAAAAAAACAATGCAAATAGAAAAACAGATGACGCCTTTAAATCAACTTTACAAACTCAAGTAACTTTATACGAAGATGATAAAGATCGTAATGGTAAAACAATCAGTTTTCAGAACATGTTTGCAGATGGTTATCTAACTAAGAAGCAACTGACAAAGTCGAAGGACTATGCTGTAAAAGATGGTATCGTTGAAAAGAATGCTAAATAAAGTTAATTTAAAAGGATTTACTCTCGTAGAAATGGTTATTACCTTGGCCATAGCAATAATCATCACAGGAATAGGTGCAATAGAGTTAAATGCTTATAAAGAAAAATTAATTTTAGAGAATACAGTTGGAGAAATTAGGAGTGCAGTGGAACAAGCCGCTCGTGTTTCAGCAACAAGTAAACAAGCATGTGTTATTAAATATTTTCCGGATTTGAAAGAAATAGAATTTGTTGGAGATAATTACTTTAAATCATTAAAAATAAGCCAGCCAATACATGTTTATAATTTGTCTAATTTACAAATATCAACTACCGGTTCAATGGCTCCTCATACTATTACCATCAGTAACGATAAAAATACACGAAAGATAAAATTACAAATGACTTGGGGACGTGCTATAAATGATTCATAAAAAAATGTGTGGCTTTTTAGTAATGGAAAGCATGATTGGATTAATAATCGCATGTGTTGGAATTACAACTGTAGAATTAATAATTGGGGAAAGTAGACTTATTGAAAGGAAAATTGAGCAAAAAACTGACCGTACTTACGCTTGGAACGTGATGAAAAAAACCAACGTTAAACAGGTAATGGTACATGACCGCCTTTATCGCTTTGTAGATAATAAAAAAATTCTCGATGTAAAAAATAATAAAAAATATGAAATTAAGAAGTAAAGGCTTTATTTTAGCTGAAGCAATGCTTTCAGTTCTTATTACCTTAATTGTAGTATTGATGTTACAAAATTTGTTAAAGACATTGACATTAGCTAATAAAGCACAACATAAAACAGATGATGTTGTTTTTTCATATGTGCAATTAAATCGGTTTATAAATGAAGAAAAGGGTATAAAGGCTTATACCTTACCTAAAGATTCAAATTTCTCAAAAGCAGTGTTTGTAAAAACAAATAAGAAGAATGAGACAACTACCTATTATTTGACGCTATACAAAGATATGGTACGTGTGACAACACCTAAAGGAGGGCACATGCCTTTATTACTGAATGTTGAAAAAGCTGATTTTCTTACAAAAGATAGGTTGATTAAAATAAATGTAATGGAAAAAGATGGTAGAAAGTCTGAATTATACTTTAAATTTAATTCTCGTCCCAATTTGAAGAAGAAGGTAGTAAATGATAAAAAGCAAAAGTTGGAAAATAAGAGGTAACGCACTTTTAAGTAGTGTCTTAGTTTTGACTACCTGTTTGATTTTTATTCAATTTTATTTAGAAGTTTATCAGGAAAGTATGGAAAATAATTTTTTATTGATTGAATATCTGATTAATAATTGATTTGCTTGCTCTTATAACCTTGTTTCTATTAAAATTAAAATGGTTAGGAGATAAGGGGAAGAAATTATGGATAATATAGAAAAACTTTTTAATAATTTTTTGGATTGTGTTAAGTGTTTACAAGAAGCATTGAATGTCTCTTTGGGTGATGCTCTAGTTGAAACCTTTGACAATTTAGAAAATAATCAGATAAAAGTTGAGTTGGGAGCTCCTGACAAAGAGACCGTTCAAAAATTGAGTCAAAAGTATGCTAATTTGCACTACGATCAGCTTTCACCAAAAATTAAGATACAAATCTTCACTTTGTTAGTTTTAAAAGCTGTTAATGAAGATGGGCTAGATGTTAATCAAATGCCGACTCCACCTGCTATTGCTACTGTTATCGCTATGTTTATGCTCAAACTGTTGCCAAAAGAAAAACTAATTATTGCTGACCCGGCAATTGGCACTGGCAATTTGCTATTTTCTGTAGTCAGACAACTAAAAAATTCCAACCATTCTAAAGCGGATTTTGAACTTTATGGTATTGATAATGATGAAGAAATGCTAAGCTTTGCAGATATTGCAGCCCATTTGAATAAAATTGATATTGAAATGTATTGTCAAGATGGTTTAACTCCTTGGATGTTTCCCAGCCCAGATGTTGTTGTAAGTGATTTGCCTGTAGGTTATTATCCGGTTGATGATAATGCTGCTAATTTTGCTACTAAATCTGTGAAAGGTCATTCGCTTGCTCACCTTTTATTTATAGAACAAATTATTAAGAACCTCAGGCCAGCTGGTTATGCTTTTCTACTCGTACCACAGACAATTCTTTCTGGTAAAGGCGGCAGTGACTTCATGCCTTGGCTGTCAGAAAAAGTTTTTTTACGGTCAATAATTGAATTGCCTGACAATGTTTTTCAAAACAAATTTAACCAAAGATCAATTTTAATTTTTCAAAATCATGGAAAAAATGCCAGAAATAGTGAAGTATTTCTCACAAAGTTAGACTCGTTTAAAAAGGAAGAAGACCTAATAAAGCTTAATGTTAAACTAAATGAGTGGTATACTAAAAATATTAATTGATTTGTGAAAAGTTAAAAATTCAAGTTTATGGAGGGAATTACATTTATGAAAAAAGTTTTAGCAATCAACTCAGGCAGCTCTTCTTTTAAATATAAGTTGTTTGCTTTACCAGAAGAAAAGGTTTTGGCAGAAGGAATTGCCGACAGAGTAGGCATTAATGGATCCTCTTTCCAAATTGAACTGGCAAATGGCGAAAAACATACTGAGAAAGTTGCAATTCCAGATCAGGAAACTGCTGTTAATTTATTGCTTTCGGCTTTGAAGAAATACCATGTTGTTAATGACCTAAGCGAAATTGTTGGTGTAGGTCATAGAATAGTTGCGGGTGGCGAAGAATTTACCGATTCGGCACTAATTGACAAGGCTAAGTTACAAAAAATTTATGATTTAAAAGAATATGCCCCCCTTCATAATCCTGCAGAAGGCAAAGGCATTGAAGCCTTTATGAAATTACTACCAGGAGTTCCTGAAGTAGGCGTGTTTGATACATCATTTCACCAAACTTTGGATCCTGTTCACTACATGTATTCAATTCCTTACCATTATTACGAAAAATATGGCGTACGTAAATATGGAGCCCATGGTACCTCAGTTCGTTATATAGTTGGTCGTGCGGCTCAAATGCTTGGTAAAGATGCCAAGGATTTGAGACTGATTGTTTGTCATCTTGGTTCAGGTGCTTCAGTTACTGCAGTTAAAGGTGGCAAGTCTTTTGATACATCTATGGGCTTCACTCCATTAGCAGGCATCACTATGGGTACTCGCTCCGGTGATGTTGATCCATCTGTTTTGCAATATATCATGAATAAAGACCATATTGATATTAACGAAATGATTGATATTTTGAATGATAAATCTGGTCTATTAGGTATTTCTGAGATTTCCTCAGATATGCGTGACCTAGAGAAAAATTCTGATAAAAAAGCTGATCTTGCTAGAGCTATTTTTGTAAATCGTGTCATTCAATATATTGGTTCTTACATGGTTGAAATGAAAGGTGCAGATGCGATTATTTTCACTGCTGGAGTAGGTGAGCATGATTCTGGTATTCGTGAAAATATCATGAAATCATTTGAATTTATTGGTTTAAACCCTGATTTAGAAGCAAATAAATCAAATGGTGAGAAATTTATTACGAAGCCAGATTCAAAAATTAAAGCTTTAGTTATTCCAACTGATGAAGAATTAATGATTGAACGGGATGTCGTTCGTTTAGCTCACTTGAGTTAATGATGAAATTTATAATAAAATAGAGAAGTTGCTAAGAAAAACTTAGCGACTTTTTTTGTTTATTTTTGATATTATAGTATTCGAAAAGCAAAGCATCATCATAATGAAATATTATATTTGATTGGCAAAAAACAAATTGGCTCAAAAATTTCGAGACAAACTTAATAGTGATGGCTGAGCTGGTCTGACTATCAAAATAATTTGCAAAAGTATGGTCGGCTGCGATAGAAAATAACTGTAAACCTGAAGAAAATGGTAAAGGAAAAATAAATGATTAAATTAGTTGCAATTGATGTTGATGACACACTATTAAATAGTCAGGGAAGGTTACTTCAATCTACTATTGAAGTAGTTAAGAAGGCAGTAGCGCGAAATATCAAGGTAGTACTCTGCTCTGGACGACCATTAGCTGGTGTGAAGCATTTTTTGAATGAACTAGGAATAGTTCAGGACAATCAATATGTTGTTACTTTTAATGGCGCTGTCATTGAGACGGTGACAGGTAAGACTCTTCAACAATTAGGAATTGATCAAACAACTTATGAAAAGATTGACCAATATTCTAAAGAGCATGGCGTGGCTTACAATGTTGTCGCTGAAAACAGTGCAATCATTACAAGCAATTTAAATGTTAATCGAATTACTATTGTCCAGGCGTGGGAAAACAGTGCTGGTGTTCTAATCAGAAGGCCTGATGAACTACCTAAAGATGAACAAATAATTAAGGCTGTTTTTGCTGACGAAAAAGTCAAGCTTGACGAAGTTGAAGCTAATGTTGTAAAAACCTTTGGCAAAGAAAATTATGTGGTGCGAGCAGCCGATAACTTTTTAGAAATAATGCATCCAGATGTTAACAAGGGGGTGGCACTTAAATTTTTGACAAAAAAACTAGGATTTGAAACTAATGAAGTGATGGCAATTGGGGATGAGCGAAACGATATACCTATGTTTAGGGTTGCAGGAACTTCAGTAGTTATGGCAAATGGCTCTTCTGAAGCGAAAAACCAAGCTAACTTTGAAACTGCATCAAATAATCAAGATGGAATTGCCTTGGCTTTTGACCAATTTGTTTTTTAGATAAAGTGCAAGGTTTCTTCTGGTATTAGGCAATTTAGCTTTGTTATGCTATAATTGTATTACCTAAATCGGGGGTGTTTTGGGATTCGACAGGCGTAGATTCGCATTGACTGCGGTTCGTAGGTCACGTCTACGTAAAAACGTCACAGTTTTATAACTGCAAATAAAGAAAATTCTTACGCATTAGCTGCCTAGTTTAGGCGCATGTGTTGCTTGCTTTCGGATTACTCACGTCTGAATTCAAGTATCAACTTAGTGAGTTACGTTTAACTACCTCATCTGAATAGTTAAAAAGAGTCATTCCAGGTTAGCTAGTCCATACTAGCCCTGTTATATGGCGTTTTGGACTAGTGAAGTTCAAATAATATAACTATGATCGTAGATGTCAGTGACGGAATGCGTTTGGACAGGGGTTCAATTCCCCTCACCTCCATAAATATTTCAATAAAGCCCTATGAATAAAGCGTTCATAGGGCTTTATTTAGCTCTTTGTCAAACATCCTAAAGTAAGGAAGCAGATAGAAGTATGACGATACTTTTATCTGCTTCTTCTTTAGCATGAATCACTTCTTTAATTGCCAGCGGATCATTGGCAGCCAAAGCTTCATAAAATGCCTGCAGCAGGTTGTAGGCATTAGTGAGCTCCGTGCTGCAGGTGATGCCTTCGTTGACTACCTGCTCTTGTGTCAGATTGTCTTTGCAATTCCAATTGTAATGCGGATGAATTTGGTCGAGTTCCTGGTACTTCTTGAGATACAGTTTCCAGGGTGCTTTAAGCAGTTGGTATTCTCTGCTAGTCTTTTTGAATTTCTTCATGACCTGCACGCGCAGAGAGTTGAAGGAGCGCGTAAGCATTTGTACCATGTGAAAGCGATCAATCACAAGCTCAGCGTTGGGAAAGCATGCTCGTACAATGTCTTGATAGTAAAAATTCAGGTCCAGAGAAACTGTTTTGCCGCAGGCGAAAACTTTTTGCAGTAGGCTATAATTGCTTTTTTATAGCGTGTGCGGAGAATCTGCACCACCTCGTGCTTGTCGGCATCAAGACAAATAAAATGCAGGGTGCGGTCAACGCCTTTAAACTCGTCGAAGGCTAGATGCTCCGGCAAATAATCATAGCTGCTATTAAACTGATGCGAGCAAGAGCCCAGCACTCTTTGCACCGTATTGACAGAGACATTGTTTTCCCGGGCAATGCTGGTCATTGAACGGTCTTCTGTTAAGGCACTGAGAATTTTAAGCTTTGCAGGCTGGGAAATACAGCAGTATTTGCCTACCAGGTCAGATTGAGCCATTGAGCGTTTATTGCAGGTGCGACACCAGACTCTCTGCTTAAAAAGTCTAATAATGACTGGCTGACCGGCATTGGCAGCAGGATAGCGGATTTCGGTTTTCAAACGGCCATTGTGTCCGCATCCTGTGAGCCACAAAAGGGACATTTGGGCTGCAATAAGACAGCTTGGTAAACCTTCTGCTTATAGCCGTTAGCCAAACGGAAGAAATAATCTTCAAAAACAATGTTTTGATCTTTAATATCAAGAGCAAATTTAATATAATTATTAAAAGAGGACATAATTCAAACCTTCTATAAAATATTGGGTGAAGTTAATATTTTATTACAAGAAGCAAGAGGAAGATGTCCTCCTTTTTTATGCAATAAAAAACCTATTAACAGCTTACCACATGGATAAGCCATCAACAGGATAAATTATAGAGCCTTTAAGAAATCTAAATTCGAACAATGATCTCTTTGAAGTTTCTTGTTTCGAAAATTGCAATTTTAAGTTGAACACTCTACTTGATCTGATAGATGCAATCTAATCTTCTTTCATATAATTCATCGGGTGTGTGGTAGGCTAAGATCTTGCGGGGCAGGTTATTGCACCATTCATCAATGCCATAGATTTGCCTTAAGTCATAATCCTTGATGGACTTGCCTTTGGGAATGAAGCGCCGAATTAGCCGGTTGTGCCGCTCAACCCCGCCCTTCTCACAAGAAGTATAGGGGTGCGCGTAGTAGACCAGCGTCTGCGCTGCTTCTTTTAACTGGGCTAGATCCGCAAACTCAGAACCATTATCGGTGGTGATGGTCTTAAAAACTTCGTGCCAGTGTTCCTGGTATTGGCTGCGTAAAACTTGGATAATTATGCGGTCTTGCACAGCAAGATGTTGGCCTTTTTGGTGAGTAGATATGGTAGAATTAAGGGAGTTCATTGGTAACTTCTTTCTAGAATTTTGTAGTTAATTACATTCTATCAAAGAAGTCCAATGGACTTTTTTCATTTTCTAATCAGGGCAAGTGTTCAACTTCATTTTACAATTTACCAAGTTTCTTATTTTCAAAATATTTAAATCTTATTTTTTACTTAAGCCAATTAATTCTAGAGTAGACAATATAACTTCACCAGCAGTTAAATCAGCCGTTACTTTGCTGACTTGATCTCTTTTAGCATCTTTGCCTAATATTTCGTTTAAATTATCATCAGAACCATCTTCTGATATCAAGTTACCTCTGCCTTTTATTGGCCGTATGACATATCTTCCGGGTTTAATATCAAGTCCTACTAGCCATATACCAGCACTTAATTTTGTTTTATAAGTATATTTATCTGGTGTTGGCGTGAAGCTTGTAGACTCTATCCAGTCTAACTTAATTTTGTCGTTTTTTATTAAGTTGGTAGTAAAAGAAGTTACCTGATCGCTTTTAACATTTTTTCCTAAAATAACGTTAATAGTGAAATCGCTATTAGATAAATTACCATTGCCCTTGACTGCTTTAATAACGTATCTGCCTGGCTTAATATCTCTACCGACCTTATACTTACCAGCACCTAAAGTAACTGCTTTAGCTGTGTTCTTCACTGGCATAAATTTGGTAACCTTTTTGGAAGCGTAGTCAGAAAGGCTTTTCCTCTTTTTTACAGATGATGGTTTTTTTGAATGATGTGAGCTAGTCTTGTATGTCTCATCATGATTTTCGGCATTATTTAAATCTGGTACAAAGAAACCACAAATTAAAACTAGTACTAGTCCCCATACCCACCAACGTTTTACTAATAGTTCCTTTGATGGATTTTTACTTGGTGTTAATGCTTCTTTATAATCTTTTCTATTTTTTAATTTTTTATCACTAATAATTATGTAAATAACAAATATTATTAGTGCAATTATCCATAAGAATTTCATTTGCATCTCCCACTATATTTTTAACAATACAATTACAATTTACCATTTTTATAAATGACTTAAAAGAATAAATTGGCATATGTTTTTCAGTGCTATTGAACATCATATTCTACATGAACAATTTTTCTTAGAATTCTTCTCTACCGATTTTTGTTTAAAACAATCGAATCATAGTCATTATTTTCAGGAATTAAGATGACTTTATTTCCAAAAAACTTTACACGTTTATCGTAGCCTCATCATCTACTAAAATAGCTGCTAAGTCACCATTTTCAACAGTTGGTTTTCTTATAAGCGTTACTAATGATCCGTCCGGGTTTAGAGGCTGCAAGGAATTTACTTTGCAATATAGCATGAACAGCTTATTAGAAGGTACATGGTTAAATTTTAGATCACGGTATCTTGATGCGACACATATTAAGGGCCGCTCTGGTTACTTTATGAAAAGTGCTGAAAAAGGGCTTTCTTATTTACTTACTCATCATGACATTAAATGGCTGATTACAGTTTTTTTGTTGCTAATGTTGGTTTTCAAGCAGTTGTTCCCATGTTAAATTTTTATTAAAACAGGAAATGAAGGTCTCGGTAAGCCTAGTAAGTGTTTTTACACAGTAGCTGCGGTTGCCATTATTATTGGCAATTTTATTTACTTGCGTACTAATAAGAATATGAAACTTGGTACACAAATGATTATGATTGCTCTATTAATAATGGGGGCTTCCTAATTATGCTTGATGTCCAGTCATTTGTTTGGGTCACTTTTGGTTATGCATTGGTTTTGTTTAGTAGCGTCTGGTCACAGGCAAACTTTTTACCATTTTTCACGCAGAAACTCCGCCTCAATTTAAGGAAACAACAACATCAATTTCGACATCACTAACCTGAATATGTTATTAGTTAGTGGCTTCTTAATTAAAGCAGAAGTTCATTCTAATTTTGTTGTGGCTTCCGTCTGCATGTTTCTTTCTGTGTTCATTTCCCTAGCTACTGGTTTGAGTAAATTGGGTAGGCTGGAAAAGTTACACTAATAAAAAACAACGTAAAACTTATTTTTTAGACAAGCAATGGTCTAATATATTACAAATAGCTGGATTCTTATAAATTGCGACAACATCGTATTTTAGTTTTGGTAAGTTTGGTAAGAAAGTAACATATTTAGCATAAATTGTTGGTAATGGCAGTTCATCTGGATAGATAGCTATACCATAATCTAAAACAACATTCGATAATGCAGCGTCGAAACTGTCTAAATAAATAATTTGTTCATAACAAATGTTCTTTTTGGCCAAAATTTTTTTAATTTTTGTTTGTACATCATTCTTATCTGTAGCAGTCCATTTTTGCAAGAAAAGGGGCTGCTTTTTTATAACATTCCTTTTTAGCCTACCATCTTGATTAACAGCTTTTTTGCTCAGTAAAATCCCAAAATTGGCAGTTCCGATTTTCTTAACATGAATATTCTTAATTTTACTTACCGCTGTTGAGAAACCAATCAGCACATCGTAATCCTCTGCATCAAGTTTCGGTATACTAGTAGCAAAATTTTCGGTATCTAATTGTAATTGTAAGCCTGAATTGTTTTTTGTAAGTAATCGCGCTAAGCTAACGGCCCAATAATCAAAACCATGTAAATAATGTATTCTCAACGTTTGAAATGAATCATTTAACTGACTAATTTTTTCATTAAATTCATAATATTTCTTAAGTACCGGTACTGCACAGTGATACAGATTAATACCCGCTAAAGTAACTTTAAAATGGGAAGTTGAACGATCAATCAGTTGCACGCCTAAATCTTCCTCTAAATTTTTTATTGCGTTACTAATGGCAGTTTGAGAAACAAAATTTCTCTTAGCAGCCGGAGTAAATCCTTGAGTTTCTACAACATCTATAAAATATTTATATGCTAATAGGCTATATTTCATCACATTTTGTCCTTTTACTTATAACTTTATCTAATAAGTTATCATCATTATATGTTAGCGCTTACTAAAAAGCGAGGGTAAAATTGAATTGTAACGACAGTTACCTTTACTAAATTAGTTTTGTAACTAAAAAGGAGAAGTATAATGGCTGAAAAATATATTTTAGCGATTGATGAAGGTACTACAAGTACACGTGCAATTATTTTAGACCATTCTGGTAAAAAAGTAATTGATTCACGGAAAGAGTTTAATCAATATTTTCCTAAACCTGGCTGGGTAGAACATGATGCAAACGAAATTTGGAATTCAGTTTTATCGACTATTGCCAATTCGTTTATTAATTCAGGAATTAAGCCTAACCAGATTGCCGCTATTGGTATCACTAACCAACGGGAAACGACTGTAATTTGGGATAAGAAAACTGGCTTGCCAATCTACCACGCAATTGTCTGGCAATCTCGGCAAACTTCAGATATTGCCGATAAAATCATTGCTGACGGGTATTCCGATATGATCCATGAAAAAACCGGTTTAATTCCTGATGCATATTTCTCTGCAACTAAAATTCGCTGGATACTTGACCATGTTCCTGGCGCTCAGGAGCGTGCTGAAAATGGTGAATTATTATTTGGCACCATCGATTCATGGCTCGTCTGGAAACTGACTGGTGGCAAAGTTCATGTTACTGATTACACTAATGCCAGCCGGACAATGCTTTTTAACATTACCAAACTTGATTGGGATGATGAGATACTAAAATTATTAAATATTCCTAGAAAAATTTTACCGGAAATTCGTTCTAATTCTGAAATTTATGGCACTACTGCGGAATATCACTTCTATGGCAGTCAAGTTCCCATAGCCGGAATGGCTGGTGACCAGCAATCAGCTCTGTTTGGTCAATTAGCTTTTGAACCAGGAATGGTTAAAAACACTTATGGTACCGGTGCGTTCACTGTTATGAATACAGGGGAAAAGCCAAAATTCTCGGCCAATAACTTGTTAACGACTGTGGCATATGGCATTAATGGCAAAGTAAATTATGCTTTAGAAGGTAGTATTTACGTTGCCGGTTCTGCTATTCAGTGGTTGCGTGATCAATTGGGCATTATTGATGACGCTCCTCAATCAGAAGAAGCCGCAAAACGTTCCAAGGATAACAATGAAGTTTTTGTCGTCCCAGCATTTACCGGTCTAGGTGCTCCATACTGGGACTCAAATGTCCGTGGTTCAGTCTTTGGCTTAACTAGAGGTACGACAAGGGATGATTTTACAAAAGCAACTCTACAATCTTTGGCTTATGAAAGTCGCGATGTTATTGATACTATGCATGAAGATACCAAAATTAAAATTCCTAAATTAAAAGTCGATGGTGGTGCTGCCAATAACGACTATTTAATGCAATTCCAGGCAGACATTTTAGGAATTGAAATAGAGCGTGCGGCTAATCTTGAAACAACCGCTTTAGGTGCTGCTTTTCTTGCTGGTTTAGCTATTGGCTATTGGAAAGATTTCGAGGAAATAAAGAAAATCCAAAAAGTCGGCAAGATATTTAAACCACAAATGAGTGGCGCTGAAAGAGACCATCTTTATGAAGGGTGGAAATCAGCTGTTAAGGCTGCTCAAAGTTTTTCATACAAACCTTACCAAAAGAATTAGTTAACAGTTTTACTAAAAGAAAGAGGTTATACCATGGCGTTTTCAATTAAAACCAGACAGGAAGAAATTGAACGTTTAAAAAATGAAAAATTAGATTTATTGGTTATCGGTGGCGGTATTACTGGAGCTGGCGTTGCATTGCAAGCTAGTGCAGCTAAGATGAAAACCGGTTTAATCGATATGCAGGACTTTGGTGGCGGAACTTCATCACGTTCAACCAGGTTAGTTCATGGTGGTATTCGCTATCTTAAGACTTTTGATGTTCAAGTAGTTTCTGATACAGTCAAGGAACGTGCAATAGTTCAGCATATTGCTCCTCATATGACTCGGCCTGATCCTATGATTTTACCAATTTATGATGAGCCGGGAACAACTTTTACCATGTTTTCCGTCAAAGTAGCAATGGATCTATATGATCATTTAGCTGGAATCGAGGGTGACTCTCCTTTAATTAAGTATGCTAACTATACAATGGATAAAGCAGAAACTTTAAAACGGGAGCCACAATTAAACAGCGAAAATCTACAAGGCGCAGGCGTTTACCTAGACTACCAAAACAATGATTCACGTTTAGTAGTAGAAAATGTCAAAAAGGCACATGAATTAGGATGTTTGGCTGTTAGTCGGCTGAAATGCATTGCGATTTTACATAACGAGCAAAAGCAGGTTAACGGCGTACGTGTCCATGATAACTTAACCGGTGAAGAATTTGAAATTCATGCGGATGTAGTTATTAACACCTCTGGGCCTTGGTCCGATTTAGTAAGACAGGAAGATAAAGCTGTTTATAAAAAGCCGCGTCTGCGTCCTACAAAGGGTGTTCACTTAGTAGTTGATCAATCACGCTTGACTGTGCCGCAACCAACTTACTTTGGTTCAGGTACAGCAGACGGTCGTATGATTTTTACTATTCCTAGAGAAGGTAAAACCTATTTTGGCACTACCGATACTGACTTTACCGGTGATTATGCTCATCCTACTGTTGAACAAAGTGATGTCGATTATTTGTTAAATATTATTAATAAGAAGTATCCTTCCGCTCATTTAACTATTGACGATATTGAAGCCAGCTGGGCTGGAGTTCGTCCCCTAATTGAAGTCGAAGTTGAAGGCAATGAAGCAGCAGATGCAGCAACTGGTGCCAGTGTCTCTGACAGTACTTCAGCGCCGTCCGCTGTATCTCGCGGTAGTTCATTAACTGAAGCTGAGGATGGCTTAATTACTCTAGCTGGTGGTAAATTAACAGATTATCGTATTATGGCTAATGGTGCCATGAAGAAAATACAGCAAAAGCTTCATGACAAGTTTTCTAAGAACTTTACTTTACAAAATTCTGCTGAAATTAAAGTTGCAGGTGGTGACTTTGATTCAGACCATGCAGAAGAAGAACTTGCTCGAATTGCTAAAGATGGCGTAGCAGCCGGAATTACTGCTGATGATGCCAAGGAAATTGCCAACTTGTTTGGTTCACAAGCAGAGCAAATCTATGACTATGCAAAAACGATTAAGCCCGCTGCAGGATTAAGTCTTGGCGAAACAGCAGCCCTTGATTATTCACTAGCTGAAGAAATGACATTGACACCTGTTGACTATCTCTTAAGGCGTACTTATCACATCTTATTCAAGAGTGATACTTTAAACCAGGTTAAAGAAGGTGTCGTTAACCATATGTCTGATTACTATGGCTGGGATAAAGAGCAAAAGACTCAATATGTACATGATTTAGAGCAGGAAATAGCACAATCACGACTAGATAAACTAAAGAATAAAAAATGATAGATTAACAAAAAGAAAGTAGTAAATTATTCCCCCAAAAAGCCCGTCAAGATAAACTGGCGGGCTTTTTCTTGCCCTTTTTTAAGCACACTATTACAATTAAATTATTTTATGTGAGCAAGGGTTAGCAAAAAGTATTATTATAACAATAATAAATGTTGTCATATTTGAAAAAATAGTTTTAAATTTACATCTTAAAAGATTAAACTATTAGAGAGGTGATTAAAATGGAGCCAATTTTTCTTACTCCTTATTTTAGACCCAAAATTTGGGGTGGACGCAAATTGAAAACAATCTTTAATTATAATATTCCGGATGGCAAGGTAGGAGAAGCTTGGGTAATCTCCGGCTATAAAGAGGATGCTTCTACAGTAATCAATGGTCAATTTAAAGGGCAAAGTCTGCGTCAGGTTTATCAAGAAAACCCGACGCTATTTGGCAACCCTGAAAGTAAAGAATTTCCGCTGCTGGTAAAGTTCCTGGATGCAAATGATAATTTGTCTGTTCAGGTTCATCCCAATGATGAATATGCTCGCAAAGTAGAAAACGATAGTGGCAAAACTGAAAGCTGGTATGTTTTGCAGGCTGATCCTGGATCATATCTAATTTACGGACATACTGCCAAAACTCGCGCGGAACTGGCTGAAATGATAGAAAAGGGAGAATGGGATAAACTTTTACGCAAAGTACCAGTAAAAACTGGTGATTTCTTTTATGTCCCTTCAGGAACAATCCACGCCCTTACTAAGGGAATATTGGTTATTGAAACCCAACAATCTAGTGATGTAACATACAGGTTGTATGACTATGATCGTGTTGACCAAAAAACTGGTAAGAAACGCGAACTGCATACCCAAAAATCAATCGCTGTTACTCAAGTCCCACATGTTGATCCTAAACTGGATATCACAATAGATCACGTGCAGGATGCTACTATTAAAACTTTGGTTGCACCACCCGTTTCACCTCATTTTTATTTGTGGCAAATCGATTTAGCTGGGAAATGGCACACCGGCTTAAATAGTCACCCCTACTTATTAGTAACAATCATGAAGGGGACAGGTACACTTCAAATTGAAAATAAATCATATGACCTATCAATTGGAACAAATCTGATAATTCCTAATAATATTAAAAAATTTACATTCGCAGGTAATATGAAATTGGTTATTTCTGCGCCGAACAATTAAGGGGAATAATAAAATATGATCTATATAGCTTGTGGCTCAGTTATGGTAGTAGTTGGGCTATTATGGCTCATTTCACCTTCGAAAAGACCTTGGCCGTTTTACGGATATTATTCGTACTTGGCCACAGTGAATAAAGCAAGTTTTAAATTTGCTCAGCATAAAGCAGGAGGTTATTTTATTATATTTGGTTTAATTCAATTATTATTAGGAGTTGGAATCCATTTACTTAAATGGGATCGTTACTTTTTACTTTGGCTGCTGACATTTTATCTTTTCATTATCTTTCCAATCATGGCTACTGAAAAAAGTCTAAAAAAATTTTTGATAAATCGTCATGAACTGCCGGCAGATTATATAGACCCTGACAAAGTAAAAAAGGAGAGAACAAAAGGATTTAGGGACAGAAAATGAAACTGAAAATTTTAATGGTCGAGGATGATCAGTCGGTTGCAGAAATGATGGGGATGTTTTTCGAAAAAGAAGGATGGTCCATGGATGTTGCCACTGATGGGGAACAAGCCGTTAAAATGTTTGCTGAGAATCCTGATCAATATGATTTGATCACTCTAGACCTTAATTTACCTAAAAAAGATGGCATAGAAGTTGCTAAAGAAGTTTGTGCAATCTCACCATCAATTCCAATCATCATGCTTACTGCGCGCAGCAGTGAAGAAGAACAAATTCAAGGATTTAATGCTGGTGCCGACGATTATGTATCTAAGCCATTTAGTCCTTTGGCGCTAATAGCACGTATTAAAGCTTTGCAACGCAGAATCAGAATTGATGATAAGCAGGAACAAACCAAAACAGCAGAATCCGGAGAAAAATTTGATGTGGTTACTAATCATATAAAAATTTCCACAAGTAGACGTGAAGTATTATATGATAATAAGCATGTTCAAAATATTACCCCCAAAGAATTTGATTTGTTATATACCATGGCCCAGAAGCCAAAGCAGGTCTTTTCTCGTGAACAATTATTAGAATCTGTTTGGGGTTATAATTATTATGGTGAAGATCGCACCGTGGATGCACATATTAAAAAGCTACGCCAAAAATTGGAAAAAGTAGGTGCAAATGTCATCCAAACCGTTTGGGGTGTTGGCTATAAATTTGATGATTCGTAGGCTTTATTATGAAGTTGATTTATCAGCATATGCTTAGTTTTTTACTAATCATTCTTACTACGGTATCAATAATCGGTTTTTCTGAAATTAATAATACTACTCAACAATCGTACGAATATAATTATCGGCGAATGGAAGATTTTGCCGCGGCATTAGGGACTTTGGCTACAAATGATAAAAAGGACGGAGCAGCAATGCTGAATCCTAAATTTTTAAATAAGCTGGAATTTGTCCTTCATAGCGATAGGGTGTATCTTAGCGTTTTTAATGCACATGGTTCACAAGTTTATCCTCAAAGAAATGAGAAAATTAAACTTACTTCTCACCGTCTAAGGCAATTGAAAAGTGGTAAGAAGCTACGTATCAAAAATAATAACGAAGCTCTCTCCAGCTTAGGCTATAAAAAAGACGCTTGTACTGGTGTACTTATACCATGGAAGGATAAGGGAAAATTTATTGGGGCAATGTGGTTAGGAGTCAGAATTGCCCAAGTAGAGCGGCCTGTAAGAATCGCCAAGCAAAATCTCTTCAACGCATTAGTTTCTGCCATTATTGTAGGTTTAGTACTCAGCTTGGTCCTTTCTTTTTATGCAACCAATAGAATTAAAAAGTTATCTATCGCTACCAAAAAAGTTACAGCAGGTGACTTTGATGTGCAGACACATTACAGTGGTCATGATGAAATAACTCAGCTGGCTGATAATTTTAATCGGATGGTTCGGACATTAAAAAAATCAAATCAAGAAGTGAAAGAGCAGGAAAAAAGGCGAGACCAGTTTATGGCTGATGCTGCTCATGAGATGCGCACGCCTTTGACTACGATAAATGGTATTTTAGAAGGCTTACAATATGATGCAATTCCTGATAAAGCTAAGCCCAAGTCTATTGCCTTGATGAGTAGAGAAACTAAGCGGTTGATTCGTTTAGTTAATGAAAATTTGGATTATGAAAAAATTCGCAATAACCAAATAAATTTAGTTAAAACGCGCTTTAATGCCAGAAAGACATTTGATGATGTAACAATGCAACTTAAGCAAAATGCTGCTAAAGCTGATGATACAATCTTTATCACTGCTCCAAAAAATCTGCCTGTTTATGCAGATAAAGATCGTTTTACCCAAATAATGGTTAATTTGGTGCAGAATGCAATTCAATTTACAGCTAACGGTAAAATTGAAATTAGCGGTTATAGAATTGCACACGCAACGGTAATTATGATTAAAGATAATGGTATCGGAATGAATCAGCAACAAATTAAATACGCTTTTGAAAGATACTTTAAGGCTGATCCTTCACGCAGCCGCTCTGGTAAAGGAGAATATGGTTTAGGATTATCTATTGTATCCTCTTTGATCAAACAGCATGGTGGCAAAATTAGTGTCCAATCTGCAATCAATCAAGGAGCGGAATTTACAATCATACTTTTTGACCAGGGTTATGAACAATATCTTGAAGATTAAAAAAATCATTTCCACAAAAGGAAATGATTTTTTATTTGTATGACTTATTTGTCATTTTTAGTTGTTTCGTGCCAAACTTTTGCAGTTACAGGAATTGAACCAAGATTAGTCATTTCATCTTTTCCTACCACAATTAGATTATTGGGACCTTTAGCTAAATTATTGAAACTGTCTAAGCTTTGATTCTTAAAATAGCCATCACTGGCTTTTGCTAAGGTCAATTGTAACTGGTTAATGCGATACGCTTCTGCGTCTGCTTCGGTTTTAACAGCTTCAGCTTTGGCCTTTGCTGTAGCAATCAGAGCGTCATTTTTAGCTTTGGTAGTTAATTCAATATTTTTAGCTTCACCTTCCGCCTTTTCAATAGCTGCTATTTTTTCACGGTCTGCAGTAAGCTGCTTATCCATTGCTCTTTGAATCTCTGGACTAGGTAAAAGTTCATCAATATTGACCCGAACGACCCGAATGCCATAAATGTCTGTTAAATCGCCAATAGCTTCTGAAAGTTGAGTGTTAATGCTGCTAGTTGAGCCTAAGGCGTCATTTAAGTCCATTCTTCCGATGATGTCACGCAAGTGTCCCCGAATGAGTTCGACCATAGATTTAACTGAATCCGTGTTGTTGTAAAAATACTTGTAAGAATCTGTTACCAAATAATTTAGAGTTAGACTGGTAGTGATTTCTGCATTGTCTTTAGTAATAATTGAATATTTGGAGATTTCTGCGGGAAACATTGCCAGTGAGACCTTACGTAATCTCTGAATTACTGGAATAATCAGTACTAATCCAGCCTTTACAGTTCTGGAATACTTTCCCAGTGTTTCTATTAGGCCTTCATTATTTTGAGGTACAACCCGGCAGCAGGAGAGTAATAAAAGTACAATAACTAAAATAATCACTACATAAAGCATTTTAATCCACCAAAGATTCCTAATTCTTATTTTTCTTTATTATATGACTTTTTATTCTTTTTACTAGATTTATTTTTCTTTTCAGTTAAGTGATTACCAGAAACAGATTCAGGAATGGTAGTAATTTCTTCTTCACGTCCCTTTAATTCGATGGCGTCTGTCTTATACAAACCGGTAGTAGATTTGCGGTGTTTACTTATCAGCGCGGTTGATTTATTGTTTAACTGCTGTCTAATGTCTTCCATTTGTTTAAAATTAGTTAAGTAGTCAAACTCATCTGGGTCAACCGGTTTAAAACCGCTGGGAGTGTAAAATCGTAACAAATTATGATTATTTAATAAATCTGAGTATTTTAATGATTTTTTACCTTCTTTTGCTAACTTGTTTATTTCATATTTTTCTTGTTCAGTAAAATTGATAATTTGCTTGCCGCTTTTACGGTCATAGACTACTCCCTTAAGGCCCTTACCACCGATAATGACGTACTTTTGACTGACAATCGTGCCATTCCTAAAAACAACCCACGGACGATATTTGGGAGCTAACAGATCATGGCCAAATTGAATATAATTACGGTTAGAAATGCCTAAAAGATGAAGTATTGTTGGCAAAACATCAATTTCACCAGCGACTTCGTGTTTAATTTTTCCTTTGAGATTGGGTGCGTGGATCATAAAAGGTACGCGCTGCATTTGTACGTTATTGAAAGCATTCCAGGTATCAGAGCTTTCACCAACAATCGGTGCTAAAGTTTCATTCTCCGAATTAGTTAAGCCGTAATGATCACCGTAGATCACTACCATAGTGTTTTTGATTAAACCGGATTTCTTTAAGTAATCGAAAAATTCGCGAATAGATTGATCCAGATAATGGGCTGTTTCAAAGTAGTTGTTAATTGACTTGTCCGAAGTATCACTGGTTTTAAACGTTGGATCCAGATCTTCTTCATCCATATCAAACGGTGTATGATTAGTTACGGTGATGAATTTAGTATAAAAAGGTTGCTGCATTCTTTCTAAATATTTAATACTTTCAGCAAACAATATTTTGTCTTTAATACCGTAGCCGATGTGGTCGTTTTTATCATGGCTAAAGTAATTTTGGTCAAAGAAATAATTATAACCAAGATTTTTATAAACATCATCGCGATTCCAAAAAGTACCTACATTACCATGAAATACCGCTGACGTATAGTTGCCGTGTTGACGTAAAATCTGTGGTGCAGCCTGAAAGGTGTTTGAACTGCCCATCGCTGTAAATAAAGAGCCATCAGAAATACCGTATGTGCCAGTTTCCAGCATGTTCTCCGCATCACTGGTACGACCAATACCGACTTGATGGTAAAAATTGGCAAAACTCAAAGTGTGTTTGTCGTGATAAATTGAATTGAGGTAAGGTGTGACCTCTTTTCCGTTAATTTTCAGATCAATCAAAAATTGTTGAAAGCTCTCAAGATGAATAATAATAACATTTTTGCCCTTTTCTTTACCGAAATACTCTGGATTTGCGGGCAATTTATTTCTTTGATTATAAGTCAAAATTTTGTTTAAATCGGCAGTATTGGCATTTCTATTTACCTGTTCCGTTTGTTCATTCTTAATACCATCATAGACAGTATAAGTATTAATACCAAGGTATTTGACAATGTATGAACGATCAAAAGTTGTCCCTAATAACCTTGGTCTGGATGATTCGGCCAGAAAAATATTTAGAACCAAAACCAAACTACCGACAGAAGTAACAGCAAAAGGGGTAAGAAGGCCAAAAGATTTTTGATCAATTTTTATTTTGTGAGTGATTAATAGTGTAACTACAACGATAAGATCAAGCCACAATAATAGATCGGAAGGCTGAAGTAGTGCTACAGCGCTTTTTCCTAAACCAGGAGCGACTTTTCCAGCATTAGTTATGGTCTTGACGGTGATAAAATCAGAGAATTGACGGTAATAAAGAATATTTGCAAATAACAATCCAGAATTTGCAAAATCAAGCAGCAGCATGGCACAATAAGAAACAAGCGGCTTAGAAAAATAAAGTCCAATGCTAATAAGTAAAATAGCACTGCCAACCGGACTCAGCCACATTATAAAATGTTGATAGGGGTCGGAAATACCCAAGTTGAAATCATGATAGGCAGCAAAAATGTATTTCAGTGTAAATAAAACAACTAGAAGGCAAAAAAAGCCTATACGAGTCTGAATGAAATTGGTCAGATTTTTTTTATTCAAAATGAACTCTCCCTTATCAGACTATTTTAAAAGTTTCTGGACTTTTAGACAATCTTTTCCAAATAGTTAGACCTTTTTTAATAATTAAACAGGAAATTTGAGTATAATTTAAATGAACTCTATTTTAGGAACTGAACCAGTATGATATTTTTAGGACCAATATATAACCAGCTTTCACAACTTTATGCGACCAAAATAAATCATTTTGCTTTGATTAAGCTAATCATGTTGGCACTTGATAAAACTCTTTTTTACTTTTTATTTTTTATGGTAATGCGTTTAATTTGGCTGATGACTATTAAAAGCAGACGTACAGTAAAGTCAGAAGCAGCAGTATGGCTATTTGCTTTTTATTTGATATTAGTTTTAATGTTGACGACTTTTCGCAATACGTATTTTCCTTGGAATCTTACCTTAAACCTTCACAGGCCTCTTAATGAAATTAATTTTGTCTTTCTCAGGGAAACGTGGAAAATGTATCACGCTCAAAGTAGGCTTGATTTTTTTTATAATTCTTTGGGAAACATTCTTTGTTTTGTACCTTTTGGCTTTTTGTCACCATTTGTTTTTCCAAAAAAGCAAACGTTCTGGCGGGTTTTATTAGCCGGAATTATTTTTTCGGTTTTCATTGAAGGGATGCAATTTTTGCTTGAAACTGGAGTGACCGATATTGATGATGTGTTCTTTAATAGTTGCGGCACGGCTGTTGGCTATTTTGGTTACTTATTGGTTATGTTAATCAGGAGAAAGTCTCGTAAAACTAACTAAAAGGTCTGGCATTTATAAAATAAGATTGCTAAAATGTTTTTGTGAAAGAAGTATTTAATTCAGTAAGGAGAGCGTAAATATGAGTTTAATTAAATTTGATAGCACCAAATTAACCCCATTTGTTCATGAAAATGAACTAAGTGAAATGCAGGCTATTGTTGATGCTTCTGCTAAAGAGCTTAAAGATGGCACAGGTGCAGGTAATGATTTTCTTGGCTGGATTGATCTGCCAGTTAATTATGACCAAGATGAGTTTGCCAGAATTAAAAAAGCCGCTAAAAAGATTCAAAGTGATTCTGAAGTATTGGTATGTATCGGAATAGGTGGTTCTTACTTAGGTGCTCAAGCTGCCGTTGAATTTTTGAATGGTGCGTTTTACGGTAAGGGTAAAGAAAAATATCCTACTATTGTTTTTTGCGGCAATTCATTGTCCGGCTCATACTTACATGACTTAATCGAGTGGGTTGGCGATAAGGACTTTAGCGTAAATATTATTTCTAAGTCTGGTACAACTACCGAACCAGCTGTTGCTTTCCGCATTTTTAAAGATAAATTAATTAAAAAGTATGGTGAAGAAGAGGCTAAGACCAGAATTTTTGCTACCACCGATAAGGCTAAGGGAGCATTGAAGACTGAGGCAGACGCTGAAGGCTACGAAGAATTTGTTGTGCCGGACGATATTGGTGGTCGTTACAGCGTTTTGTCGGCTGTGGGTCTTTTACCAATAGCTGTTTCTGGAGCTGATATTGATCAGTTGATGAAAGGTGCTGCTGATGCCAGAGCCGATTACACCGATACAGACTTGAGTAAAGCAACCCCTTATCAATATGCTGCATTGCGTAATATTTTGTATCGCAAGGGTTACACTACTGAAATAGTTGAAAATTACGAACCAACTTTAAGAATGTTTAGTGAATGGTGCAAACAATTAATGGGTGAATCTGAAGGTAAGGATAATAAAGGTATTTGGCCAGCAAGCGCCAATTTCACTACCGACCTTCATTCATTAGGACAATATATTCAAGAAGGCAGAAGAAACCTCTTTGAAACTGTTATTAGAGTTGAAAAACCCACAAATGATGTCGAAATTCCTTCTGATGATCGCAATTTAGACCAGCTGA
The DNA here is from genome assembly GCF_026185255.2 of Lactobacillus sp. IBH004. Lineage (NCBI taxonomy): Bacteria > Bacillati > Bacillota > Bacilli > Lactobacillales > Lactobacillaceae > Lactobacillus > Lactobacillus sp. IBH004. Next base: position 805,735 of record NZ_CP110217.2, read on the forward strand.
ATTTCTTATCCGGTAAGAGTTTAAACTTTGTTAATGAACGTGCTTATGAGGGTGTTGTTCTGGCTCACACAGATGGTGGAGTACCGGTAATGACAGTTAATATACCAGATCAAACTGAACATACTTTAGGCTACTTAATTTACTTCTTTGAGTTGGCTATTGCTGTTTCTGGTTATGTCAATGGCATTAATCCATTCAACCAGCCAGGCGTTGAAGAATATAAGCGTAATATGTTTGGTTTGCTTAACAAACCAGGTTATGAAGAATTACACGATGACCTAGCTAATAGATTCAAACAGGAAAACTAATTTTTATTTATTGCAACTTCTTTTAAATAAGACTAACATAAATATATAGAGATTAACCTGTACATCATATATAGTGATATTTAATCATAATGGAAAGGGTAAAAGTTTATGACTTTTAACCCTTTTTTATTAAGGAGAAATATATGGAAGAAAAAAAAGAGACACCAAAACGGGTTTTGGCGATTATCAGTTGTGCTTTAATGGCTTTTGTTTCAATACTAACTGAAACTAGCTTAAATGTTACTTTTCCCACTTTAATGAAACAATTTCATATCGGTTTGGGATTAGTTCAGTGGACTACAACTGGGTACTTACTGACAATTTCTGTAATTATGGTTGCGAGTTCATATTTGAATGATCGTTTTTCCGCGAGACAATTATTTTTAACTGCTGCAATTGCTTTTATTGCCGGATCGGTTGTAGCGGGCTTTGCGACTAATTTTGGGGTCTTACTGGCAGGTCGCTTAATTTCGTCAATCGGTGCTGGTCTTTCAATTCCATTAATGTTCAACATGGTTGTTGAACTGATGCCGCAAGAAAAATGGGGCTTTTACATGGGACTAACAGGCTTAGTTATTATACTTGCACCATCTTTGGGGCCAACCTTTGGTGGCACTGTGGTTTACTATTTTGGCTGGCCACTAATTTTTGAAATTGTAGCTATAATTGCAATAATTATCATGATCTTGGGCCTATTTGTGGTAGAGCAATACCATGAAAAAAAGCATCCCAGCTTTGACTGGTTAAGCTATATCGTTATTGCCAGTGCAATGATTATTTTTAACTTAGGCTTTAATCGCATTAGTAATGGTTTAACAGATGTTGGCTTTTGGCTCAGCATGGTAGTAGTGGCGATTTTAGTATACGTATTTATTAAACTTTCACGCTCAAGTAAGAAGAAATTAATAAACTTGAGTATTTTCAAAAATAAGCCCTTTATTTTTGCCATGATTTCCTATCTGTTACTTCAGTTTATTAATATTGGCACTAGTTTTGCCGTTCCTAACTACGTGCAGATTGTTAATCACGCTAGTTCTCTTGTTGGTGGTTTAGTTTTACTTCCGGGATGTATTATTAGTGGTATCTTAAATCCGTGGTTTGGACGTATTTATGATAAAAAGGGTGCACCGTTACCTTTGTTAACCGGAACAGTATTTTGTTTAACAGCATGTCTGCTTTTTGCGATTTTTAGCTTAAAAATTAGTACAGTGATGGTCGGTGTCTTTTACGGAATTATGATTATTGGTCGCCAAATGGCGTTTAACAACACAATGGCAGAGGCCTCAAAACTGCAACCAGAAGAATTGCATACTGATGCTACCGCAGTCTTTCAAACTGGCCAGCAATATGCTGGCTCAATGGGTACTACCGTAATGGCTGCCATTATTTCTTCTTGGCAAAAAAGACCGGGCAATTATGCTGCACTCACTGCTCAAGGAAGTCAAGAAGCCTTTCTATTTTTGACGTTTGTCAGTGTCATAATTTTACTAAGTTATTTAAACTTGTTTAGACTTGAGCAAAAAATGAGATAAATAATTAAATAGTTTCGTTAATTGCTGTAACTTCATTTGCAATAAATGAAGTTATTTTTTTGCCAGATAATTAACATTAAAATAAATTAACATTTTAGTGTACATTTTTAAATAAAATGATAAAATACTTAATAATTAATTTTAAGGGAGGAAAAAGCAATGAGACGAATTAGCAATCAGCATATTTCGATTTTGTCACAAATTATTTTGCTGACAAAGCATACTTAAGAACTATTTAATTAAAGGAGTATAAATATGGCTGATACAACCAACACCAATAAACTAACAGTAAAAACTTTTCTTAATAAGATTTTAGCCGGAACCGCAACTGGAATTATTGTGGGGCTAATTCCCAATGCAGTTGTCAGCGCAATTTTAAAGTTATTTGGACAAAATCCGGTGACTGCAACTATTAATCAAGCGCTTTTGATCTTTCAATGTGCTACGCCACTATTGATTGGTGCGTTAATTGCGATTCAATTTAAAATGGAGCCACTCGATGTTGCTATTGTAGGAGCTGCCGCATATGTTGGTTCTGGGGTAACCAAGTTTGTGCCACAGATTGTTAACCCAGCTACTAAAGCTCAGGGAGTTTTTGTATCTGCAGGAACAGGCGATCTGATTAATACCATGATTACCGCTGGTTTGGCTGTGGGACTTTTGCTATTAGTTGGACAACATTTTGGCTCTGTCAAAATTGTTGCCGCACCGATTTTTGTGGGTGGTGGAGCAGGCCTAATTGGCATGTTGATTTTGCCTTATGTCAGTAAAATTACCACTTGGCTGGGCGCTGTAATTAACTCCTTTACTAACCTACAACCAATATTAATGTGTATTTTAATTTCCTGTATGTTTGCAGTCTTAATCATTTCGCCAATATCAACTGTTGCTATTGGTATGGCAATTCAGTTAAATGGTATCTCCGCAGGAGCAGCCGCGATGGGGGTGGCCGCAACCACTTTGGTATTAGTAGTTCATTCCTGGCGCACTAATAAATCAGGAGTTACCATCGCCATAGCACTAGGAGCTATGAAAATGATGATGCCTAATCTTTTTAGATATCCAATTATCGTTTTGCCAACCTTAATTACTGCAGCTCTTTCCGCTATTCCAGTAGCCTTATTCCATGTTAGTGGCACACCAGCTTCTGCTGGCTTTGGCCTCGTCGGTTTAGTTGGACCTCTTGCCTCATTAGACGCTGGTAAAGCAAGCATTAATATTGTAATGGCGCTAATTGTCTGGATAGTATTTCCGGTTGTAGTAGCAATGATTTGTCGCTTCCTTTTTGAAAAAGTATTTCATCTTTATGATGAAAAAGTTGCCTTTGCCTATTTAGGCGAATAATTATTTCTGTCATTAAAAATACAATACCTTACTTACATCAATTTATTTTAAACATGAAAAAACTCGTGAAAAAATATTATTTTATTCACGAGTTTTTATTTTCTAATTATTTTTCTAAGCTAAATTTTTTCCAGGCAGTTTCGATTTGCTTATAGTTTAAAGCTGCTGTTTTAGGGAAAAGGACTTTAGCATCTTTGAGGTCTTTCTTAGAGCCAACACCAACGGATAATGCCCCTGACTTATTAATAGCAGTGATGCCAGCAATTGAGTCCTCAATACCAACGCAGTCTTGTGGCTTGAGACTTATGGCCGCGGCTGCAGCAATGAAGATATCTGGAGCAGGTTTCCCAGCAGCTACTTTACTAGGATCTGCAATAGCATCGAATGCATCTGTTAATTGTAATTTTTCTAAAATAAAGGGGCCATTCAGACTCGCTGAAGCCAAGCAAAGTCTGACATTATTCTTCTTAAAGGAAGAAATCAATTCATTAATTCCAGGCAAGATATTTGCGGGTGTTAAATTGGCCAGCAAATTGCGGAAAATATTATTCTTCTCATTAGTCATTTCATTAAACTGTTCTTTTGAAACGGAGATAGCTAAAAAGTTTAAAATTGCTTTTAAAGAATCACTGCGATTAACGCCTTTAGTTTGCTTTTCCAGTTCATCCGGCAACTCAAGATTGAAATGATTTTTAATTAATTTGCGCCATGCCTGGAAATGATAGACAGATGTATCTGCGATGACTCCATCTAAATCAAAGAGAACGCCTTTCATTTAAAAACTTCCTTTCACTTGCTAAAGGTGTTGTGTCAAGTATTTTATTAATTTGGGTAAAATCTTCGTCTGCGATATTAATAAATGGCAACAAACCGTTTAACTTTACCAGGGAATTTCCGCCAAATTTTTCGATGTTATCTGAATCTTGCAAAAAATCAAAGACTGGATTAATTGATTTTAATTGTTTAACAAGTTCTGAATCATCCATTAGTTGTTTAGCAGGCATGTTGATATTATAGTACTCAATATAATTTCTTTCAGGCACATAGGAAATTGTAAAGTCACCATTAGTTAATTCCAATGGCATCGATGTTGGCTGACCATTAAGTTCTACTTTATTTTTCACTCTAGGTAGTTTTACGGTTACTTTTTGACCAAACGGAATATTGAGCGTGATTTTAATAGTGTGCCGAGTATCAGTTTCAAGTTGGTATGCCATTTTTAGGTCACCATATGAACTGTGATAGTGTCCAGAAACCTTTTTAAACCGATAATCAAATTGAGGCGCAAAGAGCACATTTTGGTAGCCCTTGGTTTGCTTTCTTAATCCCAAAACTTGTTGATAAACCCATTGCATGATTGCACCGATTGAATAGTGGTTAAGAGAATTCATTCCTTCAGGATTCATTGAGCCATCAGGCAGCACGGAGTTCCAACGTTCCCAAATAGTAGTAGCTCCTAAATTTACTTCATAAAGCCAGCTTGGAAAATCTTCATTTAGAAAAATTTGTGTCGCTAACTTATGTTCGCCATTTTCAGATAAAACCTGACAAATAAAAGGCGTTCCAATAAAGCCAGTTTGCAAATGGTTGTGATCCTTATTTAGCCTTTGAACTAAATCTTTAACTACACGTTTTTTCTGTTTTTCTGGTACTAAATCGAAATGAAGGGCTAGGGCGTATGCAGTTTGTGTGTCAATTGCCAGCCGGCCATTTTTAGTAATAAATTCGTCTTTGATGGCTGTTTTAATAGCTTGAGCTTGTTGTTCATATTTCTTAGCATCACTGGCATTACCTAAAATTTTAGCTGTTTGAGCAACAATCCAACTGGAATAGGCGTAATAAATTGAAGCAATATAATCTTCGTCAGTCTTTCCACTAGGCAGCGCTGGGTTTTCACCATCTAAAGATAGCCAATCACCGAATTGAAAGCAACCAGTCCAAAGATTCTTGGTAGTGGTAGCTCGACCAATCCAATCTACCCAGGACTTCATACTGGAGTAATTTTGTCTTAAAATAGCCGGATCAGCTGTTGCTTGGTATGCTTTCCAGGGAATAACGGTTGCGGCATCTCCCCAAATTGCTGCACCACCACTATTATTGCCCATTGCAGGAGCATACATTGTTAGCATTCCATTGTGTGCAGCCTGTTCAATTTTCATATCTTTAGCATATTTTTTGAAAAAGGCGTAAGCATTCATGTTTAAAATGGCAGTGCTGGCAAAGATGTCGGCATCACCGGACCAGCCTAAACGCTCGTCTCGTTGCGGACAGTCTGTTGGAACATCAAAGAAGTTGCTTTTTTGACTCCACAAAACATTCTGGAGCAGGCGATTAACTTTGGCATTAGTAGTTTCTATACCACCAGTAATTTCAAGATCGGAATAAATTACCGCTGCCCTAAAATCATCCTTTCTTAAGGGTTGTGAATTGCCGCAAACTTTAACATAGCGGTAACCGTAGTAGGTGAAGTGTGGTCTAATCCATTCTTTTTTACCATTCGAAACATAATGAAAGGCAGCACGAGCTAATCGAAGATTATCCCGGTAAAAGTTACCATCTTGAAGAATTTCTCCCACTTGTAAATCAATTTCGCTGCCTGAAGGTTCTTGATTTTTGAATTCTGGCCAACCAGCCTGATTTTGCCCAAAATCAAGAACAGTTTCGCCTTTCGAAGTGTGAATAATTTCTTTAACAGGCAAATATTCTTTTATTTTTAATGGTAGGCTTAAACGGTCGTGCAATATTTCTTTAGAATGGTGTAATACGATTGCCGGTTGCCAATTAATTATTTTCTTGGTAGCGTCAAAGTCTTCACCATAATAAATGGCTGATTTGGTAATTTTTCCAGCAGTAGTTTTCCAAGAAGCGTCTGTATTTATCACTTGGCTGCTGCCATCATCATATGCGATATGCATTTCAGCAATAGCCATTTGCTGGTCGCCATAAATGCAATCTTTACCACCATCAAAGCCAAAGTTGCCTTTATACCAACCATCACCAAGTGAAATCAAAAGTTCTTGCTGCGATTTTTCCCCCAGCATTGCGGTAACATCATAAGTTTGAATCTGTACTAGCTTGTCATAAGCTGTGACGCCTGGTGCAAGAAACTCATCACCAATTTTTTGCTTGTTTAAATAAGCTTCGTAAACACCTAAACCGCTAATATAAAGACGTGCATTAACAACTTTCTTAGGTAAAGTAAATTTCTTCTTTAAAAGTGTATTTTGAATTTCTTTATTTTCGTTGCCAATCCATTCGGCTGTGAAAGGCTCATTCATCTTACCAGTTTCAAAGAAACTTTTTGCGCTTGTTTGAGTATCAGCGCTTTTTAACCAAACAGTAACTTTATATCTCGTGCGCGGTTTAAGCTCCAATTCAAAGTCAAAGTAATTGTTATCATATTGTTGCCACTGACTGTCAAAAATTGGTTCATTTGCATCAATTGTTATTCTTTTTTGAATATTGCTTGAAATCTGACTCGCTTCAGCGCTGAACTCAATTCTCAAATGGTTGTCTAAATCATAACCAAGAGGCTCAGTATAATGGTTGACTAAAATATCTTTAATTTTTAACATTGATCTGCCTCCTTATAAGTGAGTCTCAAAGCGGCCACAGAAAGGATCTACAGGACTATGTCCACTAAATTTATCATTTCCCATCATTTTTTCCAGAAGAGCATCAATTGTGACATCATTGCCTGTATAAGCATTAATATAAGTTGAAACCATTGGAATATCGAATAGGTGATAGGGATTACAAGTGGAAACAAAAACAGTAGGAATGTCCTTCATAAACCACGGAGCGTCTGCTGCCATTAGATGAATCCAATCAAGTCTTGTTGTCGTTTGATTACTTGCCGTTTCAACGTTAGCAACATAAAATGCCAGGTCAAATTGATCTTTTTCATATTGCACTCCACCTTCGAAAACCTCTTTAAAATTAAGATTTTTCCGATCAAAAACTGTAACTTTAAATCCTTTTTCTGTCAGTTTCTCTTTAAATTTTGCGGTTACTTTACCGCCTTCCTTAAAACCACCATCGTCTGTATCACCTAAAACGACTAAACGAACACGAGGATATTTTTCTGGTGTAATCGGTAGCAGTTTGTCACGATCTTTAACTAAAGTAACAGATTCTTGTGCTACTTTGGCGGCCAGTTTTTCGTGTTCAGCTAATTTTAAGTTAATATCTTGAGATGCAGGTTCGCAAAGATTATTTTCCGTATCCATTACGCCTTGTGCAACTTTAGTTGCAATTATTCTGGTAACAGCTTCGTCTACTCTTGCCATAGAAATCTTGCCGCTTTTGACTGCATCAGTCACAAATTGATAGTCTTCATCGATATCCTTGTTAAATAAGATCATGTCGACACCCGCATTAATGGTTGCAGGTAAGGCTTCTGAACGTGGCAAAATTGCATTGTATCCGATCATTGGTGTGGCATCAGTTATTGTGAGTCCATTAAAATGCAAAACAGAGCGTAAAAGGCCATCAATTAGCAATTTGGAAGTCGATGCAGGACGTAAATCCTTATCTTCAATACCTGGTTGTAACCGGCGTTCCCAAGCTGGCTGCATAATATGAGCAATCATGACAGCTGGCAGACCATTTTGAATTAAGTGATGATAAATTTGTCCGTAAGATTCCATCCATTTGTCAGCAGGCAAGGAGTTAATTGAGCTCAAAAGGTGTTGGTCGCGTTCATCAACGCCATCCCCAGGAAAGTGTTTAGCTACAGGAATAACATGATTAGCCTTAAGACCTTTGATTTGTGAATCAGACATCCTGATAACACGCTCTTCGCTACTACCAAATGTGCGCACATTCATGATCGGGTTGCGAAAATTTTGGTCTAAATCAACAATAGGTGCAAAAGACATGTTGCCACCAACCTGTTTAGCTTCATAGCCGGACACATCACCCAAATTATAGGCATTCTGTTCGTCGTCCGTAGCGGCAACCTGCAAAGGTCTGCCAAACCATGTACCTTCAGTTAATAAACCATTCCCACCAGCTTCCAAGTTAGCAGCGATGAACAAAGGTGTTTGACTTGCTTTTTGAGATACTGTTATTTCACGTTGCAATTTTTGGGCTTTATCGGGACGGTACATAATACCACCTGGTTGATATTTTTTAACAAACTCTGTTAAGTCAGTGTTATCTTCATCCTCACCAATTACAAAGAAAAGCTGTCCTATTTTGGCAGAAAGTGGCATATTCTTCACTTTATGTTTAACAAAATCAATTTCTTTATTCGATAAGTTATAAGGTTTTTTAGTTAGATCTGTCATTATTTTCCTCCGTGTGCTATAAATATATTGATTCGAAAACAAGTTTATTGTAGCTTAATGTTAGCGCTATCGCTATTGTCAAAAGTCATGTGTAGTATGTCGATTTCACAGATTTTATTTATTATTCTTAAAAATATTTAGATTCTAACAGGAGAAAATAAATTGAAAAAAGAAATTCTACAGCTACTTCGAAGTAGAAATATGCCTAGAGAATGGGAAGATGTTATAGCAACGATTGCCAAAAACGGTAATCTTACCAAAGAGATAGGAAGGATAGGTAAGGAGCCAGTATATCGTTTTTTTGAGACCTATACTGACGATTTAATACTGAACAACAGTTCAATTTCAATTACAGTTCAACCCATTAAGTCATTTATTCCGTATCATATTCATAATTATGTAGAAATTATGATTCCGCTGGTAGAAGACTGCTTCGTTTACGTCGAGCGAACCAAAATTAAAGTCAAACAAAACAATCTTATTTTTATGGGAAATAAAACTGTGCATAAGGTTAGTCCTATAAGCTCTAAGGGTATAGTTGTTAACATTGCTTTGCGCAGTTCCGCCTTTTCACTTAATGACCTTGATTTTTTGCATCACAAAAAAAACGGTACCAATATTTCTAATATTTTATTCTCACTGCTTTCTGATGAAGAATATGGTGAAGGACGGTATAATCTCTTTGACGTAAAAGCCAACCCTAAAATTATCGCCCTAATTTATGACATTATTTACGAATATTATCATCCTGACATTCAGTCTAATCAACTGATCAGACTAGAGATGCTGACTCTGTTTTCGCGTTTAATTCGCCAAGCAAATTATTCTGGAATGACAGTGAAAGAGATTCGGAAGCAAAAAAACAACTTACTTTCCTTGTTGCTATATATTGAAAAAAATTACGAAAAAATTACTTTGCAGGAAATGGCCAATTATTTTGGCTTTAATCCGAACTATTTGTCTGACTTTTTAAAAAAACATACAGGTAAAACCTTTATCCAGCTTGTTCATTTGCAGAGAGTTAATGTAGCAGCAGAGTATTTATCATATACAGTTGCGCCTATTGATAGAATTGCTAATAAAGTGGGATATGAGAATCCATCTTATTTTTATAAAATCTTCAAAAAATATTTTGGGGTTTCACCAGCTGAATACCGTCATAAAAATAGTTAGCAAATTTTTGCAAAAAGGTAGAATTTATAATTACTAGTCAAAGTGATTTTAAAATTAAACTGAAAATCCGCTAAAATAGCTTTTTTAATAGGGCTGTTTTGTCGGATTTTTTTGGGTTTTTTAAAAAAAACTGGGAAATGAATATAATTTCTCTGTTTTTTGACTATGGTTATCAGAAATGTTGACTAATATACTTTAATTAAAAATGAAAGCGAATCCATAATAGAAGGAGAAGAAAATGACAAAAAAACAAATTTCAAAAGCAATAGGTATTTTGAGTATGAATTTGCTCTTAATGCTGGGTACTGCCGTTACTTCAGCGATTGCGGCAATAGCAAAGTCCTTTCCTAGAGAACCAGTTTCTAAAGTCCAGCTGCTAGGTTCTATACCACATTTAGGTCAGATTATTGCAAGTATAATTTTTACTTACCTAACTTTTAAATTAACTAGAAAGAACATCGGATTGCTGGCAATAGCCTTTGTTGGAATTGGAGGACTTATTCCAGCAATTTATAATAGCAACCTAAATCTAATTTTAGCTTGTATGGTCTTAGTTGGCTTTGGTACAGGAACTATTACTAACGTTGTCCCCGTTTTATTACAAGAAAATTTTGAAGGAGAAGCTCGTGCCACCACTATGGGCTGGGCTACCGGTGTTACTAACGTTGGTATGATGATATTTACTGCTCTAGGAGGTATTTTAGGCGGAGCAAATTGGCGAAATCTTTTTTGGATATATTCTCTAGCTTTAATTATTTTTATTTTAGCTTATGTACTTATTCCACGAGATGTCAAGTTAACTGGTAATTCAAAAAATAATAAAAAGAGCGAAAAAACCAATTTCTGGGTTTTAATGAAACATTTAAATGGCTATGTTTATGCTATATATCTTATCAACTTTATGCTGTCTATGGCCATGATGACCTTTCTGTCTAATCAATCAATAGTTTTATCTAGTCAAGGAAAGGGAACATCCTATGTTGCAATGGTTACAGCCATAGGTAATGTAGGAGGAATTATAACCGCTGCATTTTTGAAGTACATAAGAAAATTTACTAAAAATGACTCGATAGCATATGGATTTATCGCATTTGCTTTATCATTTATTTGTATTGCTTTTTTCAAAAATATAATTATTCATATTATTGGTAATGCATTTTCCGGAATGGGAATTGTTTTAGTTAATGCGACAGCACCTTATGAAATGTCTATTTTAACTACTAAAAAAGAATTTCCATTAGCTGTTTCCACTAATACTATATTAGGATCGATTGCTGGAATGATCGTCCCTTTGATTTTGGCAGCATTAAAAATAAAGCCTGGATTTAATTCTTTTATGGCAGGAATAATAATTTCAGTATTTACAGCTTTAACTTTATTTGTCACTAGATTTGGTACCCGGGTTGAAAAACAACAAATTAAAGAAAATGGAGGAAATTAAGATGAAAGTTGAAAAAATCTATTTAGATAAAGAAAGCGAATCTGCAACGCTTACAACGTATGTTTTGGATGATTCACCAGAAATGTTAAAAGGGAAAAACAGGCCTGCAATTATAATATGTCCTGGTGGAGGCTATTTCAGTTGCTCGGATCGTGAAGCTGAACCTGTAGCTCTATATTTTGCCTCTATTGGCTACCATGCTTTTGTTTTAAAGTATACAACCTATAATAATGGACCATTAGAAATGCCTGATTTATCCCGGCCTCTACCTAAAAAAGAGATATCAATATATCCCAAACAGATAAGAGAACTTGGTCAGGCTATGTTGTTGATTAGAAAAAATGCTTCAAAATGGCATGTTGATGCTGAAAGAATTGGTGTATGTGGCTTTTCCGCTGGTGGACATGTTGCCGCTCTTTATTCCACAGAATTTAATGAGCCGGTTTTAACAGATTATTTAGGCGTAGACAAAAATGATTTACGGCCAGCCTTTGCTATTCTTGGTTATGCCATCACTGATTATCATCTTTTAGATGCCGATCTTGAAAAGAAAAAGAATAATCCTATGGACTATCACTTTATGAAAGCTTCAAATGTTGCTACATGTGGTATAGAAGTTCCAGATAAAGAGCTTGAGACCAAACTTAGCCCAGTTGATCATATTGATAGTGAAACACCACCATTTTTCATATGGACTACTGCCACCGATCCACTTGTTACACCGCTTCATTCATTAAAATTAGCTACAGTTTTAGCTGAAAATAATATTTCGTATGAAATTCATATTTTTGACCAAGGTAGTCATGGCTTAAGTCTTGCTTCACAAGCTGCTGCTAGTTCCAAGTCTCAAATTTCTTCTGTTGTTAGTCAATGGACCAATTTATGTGCTAGGTGGCTTGAAAGAAATTTTGGTCTTAAATTGCCAGAACTAGATGATTTTGAAAAGATGAAAATGGAAGGAAAAAATTAGAATGCTAGATTTTAAAGTAAATTCAAGTATAAAAACCCCGTTTCCACACTATTGGGAAATGTGTGTTGGCAGTAGTCACGCTTATACTGCTTTGAGAGCTGACTATCAAGAGCAATTAACAAAAGTACATAATGAACTGGGAATAAAATATGTTCGTTTTCATGGTTTGTTCGACGATGAAATGAGTGTCTGTATTGAAAACTTTGATTTTACGGGCAAATCACAAGGCATTACCTATAATTTTGTTAATATTGATAAAATATATGATTTCTTACTAAAAATAGGAATGAAGCCATTTGTAGAACTAAGCTTTATGCCAACTTGTTTAGCTTCAAAAAAGAATAAAATTTTTCCTTATGGTGGTAACAATTCCATGCCTAAATCTGATGAAGCGTGGGAGAATCTAATTGCTAAATTTATCAAGCATATTCTTGACCGCTATGGTAAAGATGAAGTAGAATCATGGTATTTTGAAGTTTGGAATGAGCCAAATTTGCCACTATTTTTCTCAGGTACCAAAGAAGATTACTTCCACTTGTATGAAATAACAGTAAGAACTGCTAAGAAGATTGATGAAAAGCTCCGCTTTGGTGGTCCAGCTACATCTTACAATTCCTGGATACCAGATATGATAGACTTTTGTCAGAAAAATAATTTACCGCTGGACTTTATTTCAACACATCATTATCCAACAGATGATCCGTTGTGGGAAAGTGGCATGGATATTGACGAATTCTTTAAAAAGACTAATGGAGTTCCACAAGATTATCCTCGAGGAATACTTAAAGTTATGACTTCGAAGACAAGAGAAGAAGCTCAAAACTACCCACTATTTTATACAGAGTGGAGCGTTTCAGCGATGGTTGGAGACTCCGCTCATGATACTCCTTATGGAGCAGCAATGGTTGCCAAAACTCTGGCTGATAATGATGGACTAGTTGAAGGTTATGATTATTGGGCATTTTCAGACATTTTTGAAGAAGAATCCCAAAAACCAGGAGTCTTTCACGGTGGCTTTGGTATGCAAACAGTGGATGGCATTGAAAAACCAGTTTATAGATTATTTGAAATATTCCATAATCTCGGTGATCAAAGAATAAAAGTTGAAGATAATAATAATGCTACTGCAGAAATTTTAGCTGTTCAAAAAGGTAAAGATTTGCAAATCGTCGCATATAATCATAATGTGCCAAAAGAGCCAATAAAAACAGAACAATTGGCAATAAATCTGGACAAAACAATTAGTGGTACTTGTGAAATTAACAGAATTGATGAAAACCATGCTAATCCAAAGAAATTGTGGCAGGAGATGGGAGAACCAACCTATGTTAACAATGAGCAAGTTAAAGAATTGCGTGCTGCTTCACAATTAAAAGCAGAAAGCCTAAAAATGCAAGATGGCAAGATTAACTTGGAACTAATGCCACAATCATGTGCATTGATTACAGTTTCTAATTATTTTGAATAGCAAATAGAAGGACTTTAGAATTGTAATTTTAAAGTCCTTTTTGATAGTTAAAAAAGCAATTAAATTACATAACTCACAAAAATGATCAAATAGGTTTTATCAAAGAAATTTTTTTAAAAAAGTTCGTTAATGCTTACGAATGTAAACATTTTGAATTAATAACAATTATGGCAGATCATAATGAAACTTGAGCTTTAATGTGATTAAATAACTTGAAATAACCCCCCTTTTTTACGTTAAAAACGGTATAATTCTAAGTAAATTGAAGGGAGTTTTTTACAAATGATGTGTGATAACTTATTTTTTAAAGTTTTGTGGGTAGTGGTATACGCTATTACTGCTTACTTTACCTTTACAGGCAATATGATGATGGGAATGTACTGGATGGCTGGTGGCATGCTTGCTCAAGCAGTGGTAGATCTGGTTTATCATTTTTGGCCTAAGCGTAAAAAGTGTTAAAAAACAGCTTCTATATGAAGCTGCTTTTTTAATGGTCGTTTTCTTTTAAAAAGCCTTGAATGATTCTTTCTCTCATTGTTAAGAAGACTTGATTATGGCCAGTAGGGTGTATGCGATTAGTCAAAAGAATTAAGCCAGATTTTTTAACTCTATCGAGAAGCATCAGAACTCCAGTAAATCCCGTATGAAGAATTAAGGGATAGTGCAACTCTGGATCAAAGCGTAGATCCCAACCCCATGAACGAGGCTTTAAGCCTTGGGGATTTTTATTTTCGAATAGCTTTGCGACTAAGTTTTGACTATAAGGCAATATACTTTTATCCAAGCCCAAGTACCCCTTACTTAATTTAACCAAATCGTTCATAGAAGAGAACAGACCGGCTGAGCCACAATCACTTCCTAATTGGCGTGCTTTGGGATCATGAGGAATTCCTTGTAAAACTCTTCCTTGATAAACTGCAGTGGGAACACATAAGTCTTTTTCGGGAGTAAAAGTCGTATTTTTGAGTCCAGCGGGCTCAATTATTATGTTCTGACCAACTTCTTGAACTGGTTTACCAAATATTTTTTTGATAACTAAACCTAAAAGAATAAAATTGGTATCTGCGTAACGCATTTTATGTTCAAATTCTTCTGTTACAGGCAAGTGGATGATAGCATCGATTAATTCCTCGCGAGATAATTGATCCCTATTTTTTATCCAGCCCCTTATTCCACTAGTGTGAGTTAGCAAATGAAAAAGACGTACGCGTTCATCTTTAAATTCAGGAATAAAGTCATGCAGTGGTTCAGTAAAATTGAGCTGTCCATCTTGATATAATTTAAGCAAAATATTTTCAGTGATAATCACTTTGGTCAGACTGGCTAAATCATAAATGGCAAACGGACTCAGTTGCGTCACCTTGGGGTAAGTACTCGCAAAGCCAACGGTTGAAGTAAAAACCTGTTCATCTTTAATAAAAGCATAATTCACACCCGGTACAATGCGCTCCGTGACCATTGATTCGATTAAGTTCTGGGTGTTTGAGTAGTCAATCATAAAAACTATCCTTTAGTAAAAGTATCTTACTCTATTATATACAATTCTCAAATTAATTTTGAGAAATTGTGGCTACTGATAGTCAACTGAAAATAATGATGCGTTTGCCAAAAGAATAGTTCGATAATTTTTACCGCTAAAGCGTGAAAACTACTTGACATTACGTGTATCTTCAAGCATAATAATTACTGTTGATTTTGCCCGCTGGTCAAATGGTTAAGACGCCACCCTCTCAAGGTGGAGTTACGAGTTCAATTCTCGTGCGGGTGATTTAACACTGGGATATAGCCAAATGGTAAGGCACAGGTTTCTGGTTCCTGCATGTTTCGGTTCGAGCCCGGATATCCCAATAAAAATAGCTCAACGGCAAGGTTTATGAGAGCTAAAAAACAAATTTGCCCATCATTTGCCCATCAGAATTGTTACAAAACGCTAGATGAATTGGTCATCTAGCGTTTTTCCTTATCTCATGGTGTTTTAGTGTTTTATATCCAATATGTTTTTAGGTGATTCACTATTCATAGAAATAATCGACGAAAACTGGGTTTCTCTCAACATCTACTCTTGGGTATGTTAGTATTTTTGTTCCATAGAATATTGTTCAGATTCAGCCTTGGTATATTAAAAGCATTGTTTTCAATTTAGTAAAGCTGACCATTAGCGTCTAGACAATTAATTCTAGCAGATCATGATTTACCATGATTTTTGCTAACATATTTATTTCGCCTTTGATTTCTAGCTAAATAGGGTAAATTAGTTGCTTGGCTACTGCTTATCATAATTTAACTTTAGATTTGGTTTCCAGCGAGTTCTTAACCGCTTTTTGTATTGTTCACTTTACCTTCAGGATTGCACGATAGTTTTTTGGAAAATGCATATCGTGTAGGATTGCAGCTAAACTTACAGATTGAAAACATGGCTCATATTTGTCAAATAATTTATAAAGTTGTTTGACAAAATCGTAGTATTCTTTTTTACTTAAAACTAATTTTAGGGCAACTATTAATTCGAAGACACCGCTTTGACTGTTAACAATAAAATTATTGAGTTTTAAATCCTGCTTTATCAATCTAAATTTTTTAGTTTTTAAAACTAATTTGTTATAGGTGATTTCATCATGGGCTACAGAATTTCTAAAATAATTTACTAAAATATTTAAAGTTTCAATAGATTGGGGTTGAATTTTAATTTTAGTTTTATAGTTGCGTTTATATTTTAGTGAAAAGTCGCTAGCTATAACTCTTTTGATTTTATCTGTACAAACACTGTAAAAATAATTTAATTCTCCAAAAGTTAAATAGTTTACAAGAACCAAAAGAGGTACATGCTTATGCTCATTGACATAATGACTGATAGCATTCTTCTTATTGGCGTTTCTTTTAATTTCATTAGACAAATTGCTTATCGTTTTTACTATAGAAACTATTTTTTCTTTATCGTTTGAATAATTGTCTATTGCTAGATAGGAATGGGGTTCTTTGTATTCTTCAGAAAACCTATAAGATATTTCGGAGCCTAAATTGCTTTCATATTCCATTAATGGTGTATATAGAATTCTGCGCAAGTTCTTGTCAAAATCGTATAAACTCTTTATTTCTTTAAAACTAGCATTCTTTAAATATTTTTCTGGTGATACAGGGGTACCATTGGAATCCCTCTGTAAGAATAATTGCTTGTATCCATTAACTATTGAATAGTAACCATGTTCTTCTAAAGCACGTTTATCACTAGACTTTACCGTAAGACCTCTTTCGCGAAGAATTTTCATTTGTTGATTATGACTTTTAAAAGGTTTTTTATTAATAAAATCATTTACTGACATTTGGTATTCCTTAAAAATTATTTTGGTAAAACAAAAAGCCCCATATCTGTAATAATACAGAACATGAGGCATTGTTAGTTCGACACCTACTCCTCGGGCCCTTCGAACTTGATCCATATTCGTATTATAGCAAATTTATTTTTATAGTAAATATACAATATTTGGTAGTTTTTCTTCAAAAATCACTAAAAATAGAGAAGACTACACAACATCTTGTGTTTTTTTACATATTACCTATAAATGAAAAAGTTATATATCTTGAACCATTTTTACTCAAATTTAATATTTATATAAATTTGCTGTAGGTCAAGTATCGCTATTTTGATGGACATTTGACATTTCATTTACCATTATTTTCAAACTTTTTACTACGATCCATACAAACCATATGTACTGAGACTCAAAAGCTAGACAACTTTTGTAGTTTTATTTCTCTTTTAACAGAAACTACTTTATTTTAAATTAGTTTCTTTTTTAGACACTAGTTTATCATCGGCAAATATGAAACTGGCATTTGCTCCTGCATTTTTTCCTTTAATTCCAGTGAAGTAAACCGCAGTTACATTTTTCTTTCCTAAAACGACATTTTCGTTCAATCCGTCGGGTTCACCATAAGTGTTGACAAGTGTACTGTAAGAACTACCTGTTTTTATTGAGTTAAATGCTTTAAGCGTTAGCTTAGTGCTGTTGCGGCTCCATTTAAAGCCTGATACCGTTTTGGTAATAGCCTTTTTATGACTAAATTGAACCATTATTGTAGTCCCATATTTAGTCCATGAATATGATTTTACCTTAAAGCCTTTGACCTCAGTTGATGAAATCGAATTTGGCTGACCCAAAATGTTTTTCACATCTTTAAGAGTGCTCCCGCCATTACCCTGTTGCATGATGTCACCGACTTGAATTTTGTTAAAAGATTTTCTAAAAGATGTTTTTTAAGTATTCGTTTTCTTTACTTTTTGGCTGCTTTTCGGCTTATTGCTATCAGACTTATTACTACTGCTATTCTTAGAACAACCAACTAAGGATAAGGCTACTAAACAAATAGGAGCTACTGACAATACATTCGTACGCTTTTTCATTACTTCCTCCTATATTTAAAACTATATGTGTTGGGTCGTTAAAAATTTTTTGATACTTTACGAAATAGATTTGCTATATTAATACCCCTTATTGTAATCATTAATTGACTTTAGATAGATCAGAATAGGTGATGATAAAGGAGCCAAGTACCGATTTCACTTTTTTGATTTTTAGGAAAACAGTATCTCCTTTTTTAGCGTTGGGGTTTTCTGGACTAACGAAATTAAGATGTTTACCGGTTTCCATGTTGTAACCGAAAGAACTTTGAGGTTCGAATTTCTTAATTTTAAATTGTACGGTCTTACCTTTTAAATTTTTACCTTTACTGAGGGCAGCTTCCGCAGCTTTAATATTGGGATAGTCTGCCACTTTAGGTTCTGGTTTCTTTTGATGATGAGTGGTTTTAACAGATTTATTAGGACTTTCTTTACTAATCTTATTGTTAGAACAACCTGCAATTGTCAGTGCCGCTAAAACAGTGGTGCCAATCGAAAGGGTTTTCTTAAATTTAACCATTACTTCCTCCTGAAGCGATATTGCCGTAGGTTTGGTGTCACTGGCGTGGTGGACAAAAATACCTGATAGCAAAAATTAATAACGATTTTTAGTTTTTATAATCAATTTCTAATCAAGTATACTTTAATTTTATCGTACATTGTTAATACCGTAAATGATATTCCCCAATCTTATTTACAGCAAATTAAAGATGTTTTAATGCTTAAAATATAATTTTCATGGTGTTTTAGCCAAATGTAAAAAATATGCTGGAAAAGATTTAACTCTGCAAGTGGGAGCTATCGGGATCTATATCGTTGTATCCCAATACTCACCTAGGTATAAATACATTGGTTTTAAGTTCAAAAACAAACTAAAAGGACTAACTCCGATTGAATATCGGAGGTTAGTCCTTAGTTGAGCTAATAAAGTGTCCTAATTTTAGGGTTCACATCAATGAAGCATTTTACAGGTTTTATTGAAATTATTACTTTTACATCCCTGCCTTAATTATCTTCTTTTCAGCCATAGTCTTACGTAAAGAGAGCATAGCGGTATAGGTAGACAAAATGTAAACCTTTTTCGTCGGCAAATTGGCAATATTAGCGATTACTTCCTCATTATCTGTGCATGTAACCATTTTACCCGGATCAAAACCGGCGACTTCCAGACGAAAGCCCATATCATGCCAGCGCTCGCCGCCCACCAGAATCTTTTTAATTTGCTTATGGTTGAGATCTTCGAATTGACCGTCCCAAATCCAGGATGTGTCGATGCCGTCAGCGTGGTTAGCGTTAAGCAATGTAACTAAGGAATAATCATCTTTTTCCGTGTTAAGCATGTGCAGCACTTCATCTAGACCAACCGGATTTTTAACTAAAATCAGGTCAATTTCTTTTCCTTCATATTTAATTAATTCTTGTCTGCCAAAAATCCGCTTGTTTTTAGCAAAAGCCTGAGCAATTTCTTCTTCACTGAGGTCAAAATAGCGCGCCACTGAATAGGCAGCTAGAGCATTATAAATATTGTAAGTGCCGCCAATGCTGATAGTATAGTTTTTACTGCCCATTTGAAACTCAAGTTTATTAGGCGTCTGCTCAGTAATCTTGTTAACAAAATAAGTTAATTCAGGTCTGCGATAGTTGCAGTTGGGGCAGAAAAAATCTCCCAGATTGGCGTAAATCCTTTCATGATAATGTAAGATATGATCACAATCAGGACATAAGATGCCGTCAGTATTAACTGGAGCCTTGGTATCATTTTGCGGATTATCATTTGGCAGTTTAAAGCCATAAAAAATTTTAGGATTAGGCAAGTCGACTGAAGAAAAGATGCTAGCATCACCATTGGCTATAATAGTAGCTTCAGGTGCTAATTCAATGCCATCTACAATTTTTTCGTAAGTGGTATAGATTTCCCCGTAGCGATCCATTTGGTCGCGAAAGATGTTGGTAAGGACAAACACACTAGGATGAAGCAGTTCCGTTACCATTTTGACATTTGCTTCGTCAACTTCTAACACTGCAATCGGTCTGGATGATTTTTTCTTTTTATGGGCTAAAAAAGCCGTCACGATTCCTTGTTGCATATTGGAACCTGATGGATTGGTTAAGATGTCACCGTATTTTTCTCTTAATGCCGCCACAATCAATGCGGTAGTCATGGTTTTACCGTTTGTTCCTGTAACAATGACCGTTTCATAGCCGTCAGCCAGTGTCTTTAAAATTTCCGGATCAAGATTCATTGCCAGTTTGCCGGGAAAACTAGTACCACCTTTTAAAACGTTATGTAAAAACCAGTAGCTTGATTTACCCGCGCTTTTTGCAATTACAGATTTAAAACTCATATTTTTCCCTCGCTTTAAAATCATTATCAACTATAGCATAGCCATAAACCGAAAACGAGTTTTTATAACCATTTAACTACACATATTTTATTTTTACATTATACTAGATAAGTTAGATGAATTTAAATGAAACAAAGGAGCAAAAATGGCACAATTATTTTTTGAGTACGGCACGATGAGCAGTGGCAAAACTTTAGAAATACTGAAGGATGCTCATAACTATGAGGCTCAGGGGCGCAAGATTGCTTTGTTAACCAGTAAAATTGATAATCGTAGCGGTGTGGGCACTGTGGCTTCAAGAATTGGGCTTCAGCGAAAGGCAGTTCCGATCGACCATGATTTTGATATTTTTGCTTATATAAAAAAGTTGAACGAACAGGAAAAAGCACAAGGTGACGGCGCAATCGCCTGCGTTTTTGTCGATGAAGCCCAGTTTTTGGAACGTCATCATGTGGTAGAATGTGCCAAAATTGTTGATGATTTATGCATTCCCGTCATGACTTTCGGCTTAAAAAACGACTTTCAAAATAATTTATTTGAAGGA
Source organism: Lactobacillus sp. IBH004 (assembly GCF_026185255.2). NCBI lineage: Bacteria > Bacillati > Bacillota > Bacilli > Lactobacillales > Lactobacillaceae > Lactobacillus > Lactobacillus sp. IBH004. The sequence goes on from NZ_CP110217.2 coordinate 826,550, forward strand.
ACCAAGAATTTGTTGATTTTTGCTGATAAAATAAAAGAGATCAAAACAATTTGCCACTACTGCGGTAGAAAGGCTACAATGAATCAACGGATACACAATGGTAAACCAGTTTACGAGGGTGAACAGGTTCAAATAGGTGGAGATGAAAGTTATTACCCGGTTTGTCGGTTTCATTATTTTCATCCGCATCAAACAAGATAGGAAGGGATTAGAACAACATGGATAAAATTATGGCACAGCTTGAAAGTCTTGTTGCTCATTATGACGAATTACAGGAAATGATGGCTGACCCGGAAGTTATCAATGATACCAAAAGGTACATGGAAGTTTCTAAGGAAGAAGCAGATTTACGCGATGTAGTTGAAAAATATCGCAAATATAAGGCTGATAAAAAAGAAATTTCAGACAATAAGGATATTATTGCAAACGAAAGTGATTCAGATTTGGTTGAGATGGCCAAAGATGAAAATAACGATTTAGAGCAGGATATTGCTAAGCTTGAAGATGAAATCAAAATATTAATGTTGCCCAAAGACCCTAATGATGATAAAGACATTATTATGGAAATTAGAGGAGCAGCTGGTGGTGATGAAGCTTCCTTGTTTGCCGGAGACTTGCTCAGAATGTATGAAAAATACGCTGAAAGACAAAACTGGCAGGTTTCTATCGTCGACAGTGAGCCAACTGAAGTAGGTGGTTATAAACGAGTTGCCATTATGATCACTGGCAACAAGGTTTATTCAAAACTTAAATATGAAAACGGAGCGCACCGCGTGCAACGCGTTCCTGTAACTGAATCTCAAGGCCGTGTTCATACCTCAACTGCTACAGTGGCAGTCATGCCTGAATATGAGCAAGTTGACCTTGATTTGGATCCCAAAGACATTAGAGTTGATGTTTATCGCTCAAGTGGTGCGGGCGGTCAGCATATTAACAAAACCTCCAGTGCTGTGCGCATGACGCACTTACCTACTGGTATTGTAGTGGCAATGCAAGATCAGCGTAGTCAACAGCAAAACCGGGAAAAAGCCATGCAGATTTTAAAATCCCGTGTTTACGATTACTATGAAAGTCAAAACCGTGATAAGTATGATGCTAAGAGAAAAAATGCTGTTGGTACAGGTGACAGGTCTGAGCGCATCAGAACTTATAATTACCCGCAAAACCGGGTAACTGACCATCGTATCGGTTTGACTCTTAATAAGCTTGACCGGGTAATGAATGGGGAACTTGATGAAATTATTGATGCTTTGATTTTATATAATCAAACAAAGCAATTGGAGGAGCTGGCCGAACAGAATGTCTAAAATTGACACTTTAAAAAGCTTGAGAATTTGGGCTGCTGAAACTGCACCAGAACAAAGACCAGAAGATATCGCTTTTTTGCTAGCTGAAAGACTGCAGCTGAGTCCTAGTGAGTTTCAATTAAAACAGGACATGGAATTATCACCAGACCAAATTAAGCAAGCACAAAAGGATGTGCGCAAGCTGGCTAAAGGGATATCGCCTCAGTATATTTTGGGTTACTCCTGGTTTTTTGGTTATAAAATTTTAGTGCAGCGCGGAGTTTTAATTCCCCGTTTTGAAACTGAAGAGTTAGTGGAATGGGCTTTAGCAAATCTGACCAGTGGTGATAAAGTGCTTGATTTAGGAACAGGCTCCGGCTGCATTACAGTAGCTCTAGCTAAAGAAGCTGCTAAAAAGCAGATTACCGATCTTGATTTATATGCTTCTGACGTCACTGATGCTGCACTAAGAACTAGCGAAGAAAATTTTTTGATTCATAAAGTTGATGTTACCGTTCGAAAAGCAAACATTTTAATTGGTCTTGAAAAGTTCGATAAAATCATTTCTAATCCTCCCTATATAAAGGAAACGGAAAAAGATGTGATGGACCAAAACGTATTGCAAAATGAACCCCAGGAGGCACTTTTTGGTGGAAAAAATGGTATAGAATTTTACCAGAAGTTTGTCAAACAAGTGCGTGATCACTTAAACAGCAGAGGAGAGTTTTTCTTGGAATTTGGCTTCAGTGAAAAAGAGCAGCTGGTTGATTTATTTGGACGGGAGCTGCCGGATTTTACCATTGAATTCAAAAATGATTTAGCTGGAAAGCCACGCATGGTTAAAGGAAAGTGGAATAAATAATGGAAACTAAAATTTTTTCACAGGATCAAATAGATGATGCAGTAAAATTACTCGCTCAGGGAGAATTGGTTGCTTTTCCGACAGAAACTGTCTATGGCTTGGGTGCCATTGCCACAAATGAAAAAGCTGTAAAAAATGTTTATAAGGCTAAGGGACGTCCTAGTGACAATCCGTTAATCGTAACAGTTTCTGATGCTCAAATGATGTCTCATTATGCAAAAGAGGTGCCAGAGCGTGCTCAAAAGTTAATTAAAAAATTTTGGCCAGGTCCTTTAACCCTTTTGCTTTATGTTAAACCTCACAGTCTGCCTAAAGCTGTAACTGGTGGTCTTGATACTGTGGCTTTTCGCTGTCCTAATGATGACTTAACTCATCAGTTGATCAGTAAATTGGGTTACCCAATTGTTGGACCTTCCGCCAACACTTCGACTAAGCCTAGTCCAACGACAGCTGCGCATGTCTATCATGATTTAAAGGGAAAAATTGCGGGAATTATTGATGGTGGACCTACAGAAGTTGGATTGGAATCAACGATTATTGACTTGTCTGTAGCTACGCCCATTGTTTTACGTCCTGGTGCAGTTACTCCCGCAGAGTTAAGTCAGGTTTTGGGTGAAAAAGTTTTAATTAACAGTGGTAAAGTTGCTGATAAAGATGTTCCGAAAGCTCCAGGAATGAAATATCGTCATTATGCTCCGAGTGCACCCGTAGTCGTGGTTGATGATCCAGAAAACTTTGCAAACATTGATTTAACCAATGCAACAGGAGTAATGGCATTAACAGATGTGCTTGAAAAAATTAAGCTGCCAGCCGCAAATAAATTTAATTTAGGTAAAAACTTGTTAGAGGCCGACCATAATTTATTTGGTGGTTTACGTTACTTCGATGATAAACCAGAGATCAAACAAATTTTTGTGCAGGGATTTAGTGGCAGCGAGAATACTTTGGCATATATGAACAGGCTAAATAAAGCTGCCGCTGGTCATCATTATGTCAAAGAGTAAAAATTTTAGTAGCAAGGGACTTTAAACCCTCTGCTTTTTTTATTAAAATACACGTAAACGTAATTATGTTTATAGGAGGAAAAAGATGGGCAAATTTACGGTTTTGAATCATCCGTTAATTCAACACAAGTTAACAATTATCAGGCGTAAGGAGACAAGTTCTAACGAGTTTCGGAGAATAGTTGGTGAAATCGGGGGACTGATGACTTACGAGATTACCAGAGATTTGCCGCTGAAAGATGTTGAAATTGAAACACCAATTGGCAAGACAACCCAAAAAGAGATTGCCGGCAAGAAATTGACTATTGTGCCAATTTTACGTGCAGGTATCGGTATGCTTAATGGTGTTATGGAAATGATTCCGTCAGCCAAGGTAGGAGTAATTGGTATGTATCGGGATGAAGAAACTCTTATGCCTCACGAATATTTCTGCAAAATGCCTAAAGACGTTGCAGAGCGTGAATGTCTTGTGGTTGACCCAATGCTTGCCACTGGCGGTTCTGCTAATATGGCAATTGGTGCGCTTAAAAAGCGGGGCGTTAAAGTAATTAAGCTGGCTGTTCTTGTAGCCGCTCCTGAGGGTGTCAAAGCTATTCAAGAAGAGAATCCGGATGTCGATATTTATGCTGCCGCCGAAGATGAAAAATTGTTGCCAAACGGCTATATTACACCTGGTTTAGGAGATGCAGGCGATAGATTATTTGGTACCAAATAATCTTTTTTATGTAAATTAATTGCAAAATACGCTTACATTTTTCACAAAATTATTGAATGGTGTTAATATTGTATGAGTGTTCGATAATTTGGGCACGAGAAGGGAGGTCACGAAGAATTGGAGCAATCATTTGTTTTTAAATTTCTGGGTTTGACATTTGATCTTTCTGGGATCATTGGTTCAACTTTAATGGCAGCTGTCGTATTGTTTGTCTGCATCTGGTTATCAAGAAAAGTTGAGATGAAACCAAATAAAAAGCAAAATATCATGGAATATTTGATTGACTTTACTGATGGAATTGTTAAAGACAATGTCAGTGATGTTGATGCACGAAAGCACCTTTCGCTTTATGCTTTTGTCCTTTTTATTTACATTTGGTTTATGAACCAGTTGGGCCTCTTCTTAGAGGTTAAGGCGGGAGACAACATTTTTGTAAAATCTCCCACAGCAGATCCGGTAACGACAATGTCGTTTGCAATGATGACCTTGCTTCTTTCATTCACATTCGGTATGCAGAAATTCGGTACTGGTGGCTACTGGCGTAATTATGCCGAACCTGTTAGTTTTCTTTTCCCAATCAATATGATTGAAGAAATCACTAACTTTTTGACATTATCTTTGCGTTTATATGGTAATATTTACGCTGGCGAAGTGTTATTAACTTTAATAGGTAATAGCTTTGCTCCTAGCTTTGGTGTTATCACTTTGGTGTTAGCAGCACCGCTTGCTATGATCTGGCAAGGATTCTCTGTCTTCATTGGCTCTATCCAGGCATATGTTTTCGTAACTTTATCCATGGTTTATGTTGGGAAAAAAGTTACAAAAGAATAATTTATTGGAGGTTTAAATATGTCACAAGCTTTTAAATATATCTCAGCAGCGATTGTAGCTGGTATTGCTGCATTGGCAGCTTCTTGGGGTAATGGTAAAGTTATCACTAAGACAGTTGAGAGCATGGCTCGTCAACCTGAAAGTGCTGGTAACTTAAGATCAACAATGTTTATCGGTGTTGGTCTGATTGAAGCCGTTCCTATTTTGGCGATTGTTGTTGCTTTCCTGATTCTCTTCGTTTAATTTTTTTATTTAAAACAATTTAGATAAAAGAGAGAAGGGCAGTAAATGACATTTCAAATTTTATTTGCAGCCTCGGCAGGTCATATTTATCTGGGTAATACTATCTGGTATTTAATTGTTTTCGCAATTTTACTTATTTTGGTTAAACATTATGCATGGGGACCTGTTTCCGACATGATGGAAAAAAGACGCCAAAAGGTAATCAATGATCTTGATTCGGCTGCAGACAATCGCAAAAAGGCCGAAGTTTTGGCTAATGAGCGTGAAGCTGCCTTGAAGAACTCAAGACAAGAAGCAACGCAAATTCTTACTGATGCAAAAGCGAATGCTGAAAAAACCAGCACCCAGATTGTTGCAGAAGCTAATGATAACGCGGCTTCGATTCATGAGAAGGCAAAGGCCGATGCTGCTCAGGCTAAAGCGGATGCCTTAGATGAAGCTCGTGCACAAGTTGCAGATATTTCTGTCACGATTGCAGAAAAAGTAATTGCGAAGAACTTATCTGCTGATGACCAAAAAGATTTGGTTGATCAATTTATTAAGGGGCTGAATAAATAATGGCCTTAAGTAAAGCGGAAATTGCTGCACGTTATGGTACTGCACTATTTGATTATGCCGAAGATATGGCTGCTTTGGATACTGTTCATGCAGATATGCAGGAACTAGCTGAGGCTATTTCCAATTATCCGCAAATTTTGCAAGTTTTTAGCGACCCAATTTTTAATAGTGCCGAAAAAGCGAAATCGCTTTCTGTGATTGAGCAAGGTCTGTCAGAAGAAGTTCAGAATTTTTTGAACCTGTTACTGGATTATGACCATTTTATGGAATTGCCGGACATTATAAACTGTTTCAATGATTTGTATAATAAAAATCAAAAAATTGAAACGGGAGTTGCTGTTTCAGCAGTAGCGCTTGATCAAAGACAATTGCAGGAATTAGGTACTAGTTATGCTCGAAAATTTAATTTGCGAAAAGTCATTCTCACTAATGAGGTTGATCAAAGTATTATTGGCGGCGTGATTTTAAAAGTTGGTGATTGCGTAATCGATGGGTCAGTCAAGAACAAACTGAATAAGATTCGTGCGCAGTTAATTAATAAAAATTAAAAGAGGTGAAACCATTGAGCATAAAAGCAGAAGAGATTAGCTCTTTAATCAAGCAGCAGCTTGAACACTATGATGATAAACTCGACATTAATGAAGTTGGAGTTGTAACATACATAGGTGATGGTATCGCCCGGGCTCACGGATTGAACAATGTTTTGGCCAACGAACTATTGGAATTTGACAATGGTTCTTATGGTATTGCACAAAACCTTGAATCAAATGATGTTGGTATCATTATTCTAGGCAATTTTGATGATATTCGTGAAGGTGACCAAGTCAAAAGAACCGGTGAGATTATGCGTGTGCCGGTTGGTGATGCACTAATTGGTCGCGTGGTAAACCCATTGGGGCAGCCAGTTGATGGACTTGGCGAAATAAAAACGTCAAAGACTCGTCCAATCGAGGCTTCGGCACCGGGTGTTATGGAACGCCAGTCAGTTAATCAACCGCTGCAAACTGGTATCAAAGCTATTGATGCCTTAGTGCCAATCGGTCGCGGTCAGCGTGAGTTAATTATTGGTGACCGTAAGACTGGAAAAACTAGTTTGGCAATTGATACTATTTTGAGCCAAAAGGGACAAGACGTAATTTGCATTTATGTCTTTATTGGTCAGAAGGAATCAACTGTCAGAGCACAAGTAGAAACTTTAAAGCGTTTTGGCGCAATGGACTATACAATTGTTGTCGAAGCTGGGCCAAGTGAACCCGCACCAATGCTGTACATAGCGCCATATGCCGGAACGGCAATGGGTGAAGAATTCATGTATAACGGCAAAGATGTTTTGGTAGTCTTTGATGATCTATCAAAGCAAGCTGTTGCTTATCGTGAACTTTCTTTACTTCTCCGTCGTCCGCCTGGTCGTGAAGCATATCCTGGTGATGTCTTCTATTTGCATTCACGTTTACTTGAACGTAGTGCGAAGTTGAGTGATAAACTTGGTGGCGGTTCAATGACGGCCATTCCATTTATTCAAACCGAAGCGGGAGATATTTCAGCTTATATTCCAACTAACGTGATTTCAATTACTGATGGACAAATTTTCTTGCAAAGCGACTTGTTCTTTGCAGGAACCCGTCCTGCCATTGATGCCGGTAACTCAGTTTCCCGTGTTGGTGGTAGTGCCCAGATTAAGGCTATGAAAAAAGTTGCTGGTACGCTTCGTACCGACCTGGCAGCTTACCATGAACTTGAAAGTTTTGCTCAATTTGGTAGTGATCTGGATCAAGCAACTCAAGCAAAGTTAAATCGTGGACGCAGGGTTGTTGAAGTGTTAAAACAGCCACTTCATACACCAATTCCAGTTGAAAAACAGGTTATTATTCTTTATGCCTTGACTCACGGTTATCTTGATTCCGTTCCAGTTGATGATATTGCCAGATTTGAAAAAGAATTATATGACAATTTCGATACTAATCATGCAGATTTGCTAGAGCACATTCGTAAGACTGGTGAATTGCCGGATGAGAAGAAATTACAAGAAGCAATTTCTAAATTTGCGGATAGTTTTTCACCAAGTAATAAATAGGAGGTAGTTATATGCCTGCATCGTTACTTGCGTTGAAGAAGAAAATAGCTTCGGTTAAGCAAACTGGTAAAATTACTGAGGCCATGAGAATGGTTTCGGCATCAAAGTTAAACCAAACTGAAAAGCGGGATAAGGGTTACACGATCTACAATGATCACATACGGCAAACTTTATCGCGCTTGATGAGTGCTGAAGTCGTCAGCCATTTGCGTAAGGCACATGTTGCAATTGATGAAGACAGCATAAGCAAAATTGATTATGAAAATGTCTTTGGTTTGGGTGTTGTTTCCGATATGGTTCAAGCACGCAAAAAGGTCAATTCCACTGGTTATTTGGTTATTACCGGTGACCGTGGTCTTGTTGGTTCTTATAATAGTGCTGTCATCAAAAACATGATGGGATTGTTTGAGGATTCGAAGGCTGAACACAAAGATATTAAGGTTTTGGCTGTTGGCTCAGTCGGTGCTGATTTCTTTAAGAAAAACAAGCTGAACGTTGTTTATGAAAATGACAGTATTAGTGACGTACCTACTTTTGATGAAGTTTTACCAATTGTTTCAACTGCAATCAAAATGTATTTAAACGGAGTTTTTGATGAATTATATGTATGTTATACTCACCACATCAACTCACTTTCATCTGCATTTCGGGTTGAAAAAATGTTGCCAATCGTTGATATTGATATTGGTGTCAAAGAAGCTAAAGCCCATCAAGATTTGGAATACGATATCGAACCTGATGTTAATGCTGTTTTAACCACACTAATTCCCCAATATGCCCGTTCTACTATTTACGGTGCTATTCTGGATGCCAAAACTGCTGAACATGCCAGTTCAATGACTGCCATGCAGAGTGCTACGGACAACGTTGACGATTTGGTTTCGAGTTTAACTACTAAATTAAACCGTGCAAGACAAGCAGAAATCACTACTGAAATTACTGAAATTGTCAGTGGTGCTAACGCTTTGAAATAATTAAGAAAAGGAGGTAGATGTTTTGAGTGAAGGTGAAGTTGTTCAAGTAATCGGCCCAGTTGTCGATGTCAAATTCCCGCTTGACAAAAATCTGCCTGATATTGACAATGCTTTGCGCGTCGTTAAGTCGGACGATGAATCTGTTGTTCTCGAGGTTACACTAGAGCTTGGCGATGGTGTTTTAAGAACAATTGCGATGGAATCTACCAATGGTCTTAGACGCGGAATGAAGGTTGAAGACACAGGTGGCCCTATTTCAGTACCGGTTGGTAATGATACTTTAGGACGTGTTTTTAATGTTTTAGGTGAGCCTATTGACAACGGCCCTAAATTTGCAAAAGATCATGCTCGTGACAGTATTCATAAGAATGCTCCTAAATATGATGAATTAACAACGAGTCAGGAAATTCTTGAAACCGGTATTAAGGTAATTGATTTACTTGAACCTTATGTCCGTGGAGGAAAAGTCGGCCTGTTTGGTGGTGCCGGTGTTGGTAAAACCACTATTATTCAGGAACTTATCCATAATATCGCCCAAGAGCATGGTGGTATTTCAGTCTTTACTGGTGTTGGTGAAAGAACACGTGAAGGTAATGACCTTTACTTTGAGATGAAAGCATCTGGAGTTTTAAGCAAAACTGCCATGGTCTTTGGTCAAATGAATGAGCCGCCTGGTGCCAGAATGCGGGTAGCACTGACAGGATTAACGCTGGCAGAGTATTTCAGAGATGTTGAAGGTCAAGACGTTCTGCTCTTTATCGACAACATTTTCCGATTTACTCAAGCTGGTTCGGAAGTTTCAGCTTTGCTGGGACGCATGCCCAGTGCCGTTGGTTATCAGCCAACCTTGGCAACAGAAATGGGCCAATTGCAGGAAAGAATTACTTCTACCAAGAAGGGTTCTATTACCTCAATTCAAGCGGTCTATGTTCCTGCTGATGACTATACTGACCCGGCTCCAGCTACTACTTTTGCTCACCTTGATGCTACTACCAATTTGGAACGTAGTTTAGTTGAGCAAGGTATATACCCGGCTGTTGACCCGCTGCAATCTACTTCAAGTGCTTTGGATCCTGAAATTGTGGGCCAAGAGCACTATGAAGTCGCTACTGGCGTCCAGCATATATTGCAAAGATACCATGAATTGCAAGACATCATTTCTGTTTTGGGAATGGATGAATTATCTGACGAGGAAAAGGTGATAGTTAGCCGTGCTCGTAAAGTTCAATTCTTCTTATCGCAAAACTTCTTTGTGGCTGAACAGTTTACTGGTGTGCCTGGTTCTTATGTTCCAATTAAAGAAACTATTAAGGGCTTTAAGATGATTTTAGATGGTCATTTAGATGATCTTCCAGAAGATGCATTCCGTAGTGTAGGCCCAATTGAAGATGTTTTGAAAAAAGCAAAGCAAATGGGTGTAACTCCGAGTGATCCTGAAGCTAAAGCATTATTAGAAAAGTAAGGTGATGTCAAATGGCAGATCCAGAAAAACTTTTTATGGTAAATGTTGTAACTCCAGATGGTCTAATATTTTCTCATCATTCTAGTATTGTTGAAATGCGTGCAATTGATGGTCAACGTTCAGTGATGTATAATCACTTACCGATTTTGACTCCGCTAGCAATAGGTGAGATTAAAGTTAAAAGAAGTCGGGAAATGAACAATATTGTCAACCATATTGCTGTTAGTGGTGGCTATTTTGAATTTTCAAATAATGTGGCTACCATTATTGCTGACAGCGCTGAGCGGGCAAATAATATTGATGTTTCCCGAGCTAAAGCAGCTAGAGAACGTGCTCAAAATGCACTGAAAAAGGCTCAGGCTGCCCATGATCAACGATCACTTGAGCGGGCACAGGTTGCACTTAGAAGAGCCGTTAACCGAATAAGTGTTTACAATTCAGTTAAATAGATTTAAAGTTTTAAGCGGATGCACTGCTTTTGTGTGTCCGCTTTTATTGTAACTTAGGAAAAGTGGAAAAGAATATGTTTCAACTTGGCGTTCATGCTTTAATTAGTATAATAATTTATTTAATTACGATTGGTTTGTCCTTTCAGATTATGAAAAGTGTTCGTATTGAAAAGATAATTCGTAAAAACAGGATATTTGAAGCACAACTGCTACTTATCTTTGCTGCAATTGCTTTAGGCTTTCTAGTGGGTAATTTCTTTATTACATTAATTGATACTTCATTGCAGTTAAGTAATTTCTTTTAAGACTTGGTAAAGCGGATAAAGTCGCCGACAAACTTAAAATCTTTATGGTAAAATATACATTGAATATGATGGAGGATTATCGTGGCACGAGATATAGGAATAGATTTAGGAACAGCAAATGTGCTCATTAATGTTTCTGGTAAAGGAATTGTCTTAAATGAGCCTTCTGTTGTTGCTGTTAATACAAGTACAAATAAAGTAGTAGCAGTTGGTACAGAAGCCTACAAGATGGTAGGAAGGACTCCGGGGAACATCCGTGTAATCCGTCCTTTAAAAAATGGTGTTATCGCTGATTTTGATATCACAGAAGCAATGCTGTCTTACTTTATTGAAAAATTAAACGTTAAGGGCTTTATGTCCAAGCCAAATATTTTAATTTGTGCTCCGACAGGAGTAACATCAATTGAACAGAAGGCAATTATTCAGGCTGCGGAAAAATCGGGTGGAGGCAAAGTTTACCTTGATTTTGAGCCTAAAGTTGCTGCTGTAGGTGCAGGGCTTGATATTTTCAAACCTCAAGGCAACATCGTAATCGATATTGGTGGTGGTACTACTGATATTGCCGTTTTATCAATGGGTGAAATTGTTACAAGTCAATCATTGCGTTATGCTGGGGATCATATGAATCAAGCTGTTGTTTCTTACATTAAGAACAAACATAACTTGCTAATTGGCTCACGCACTGCGGAACAGATTAAAATCGAAATTGGTAGTGCTTTTGAACCTGATAAGAACGAAACTATCACTGTTCGCGGTCGCGATGTGGTTGACGGTCTGCCAAAACAGGCTACTGTTACTGCGCCTGAAATTCAAGAAGCTCTTCATGATGGCTTGATGACTATTATTGCTGCTACTAAAGAGGTTTTGGAAAAAACGCCACCGGAGCTTTCTGCGGATATTATTGACCGTGGAATTATGCTAACAGGTGGTGGAGCATTGCTTAAGAATATTGATAAGCTAATTTCTTATTACCTTAAGGTACCAGTATTAACGGCCGATCATCCACTTGAAGCTGTGGCACTTGGGACGGGAATTTTGCTTAAGAATATTGAAAAACATCAGCGTCACTAATCTTGGGAGGCTAGATTTGCGTAAAATTTTGATTTATTTGGTTAAAATCTACCAGAAGTTTATTTCTCCTGCTTTACCAAAATCATGCCGTTATTATCCAACATGTTCGACCTATATGGTTGACGCATTGACCAAATTTGGTCCTCTTTTAGGACTTATTATGGGAATCTCACGTATATTACGCTGCAATCCTTTTGTGCGTGGTGGTGTTGATCCGGTACCAGATAAATTTACAATTTTTCGTAATCCTCATCCAGAACGATATGAAGATGAGATTATTGCAAAGAAATTCCATCCTAATACGAAATAGGAGTATTTATGTCAAAAAAACCAGAAAATATTAATGTGGAAATTAATGAAATTAAGGGTAAGCAAAACCCAACCTGGGAAGTAGTAATTCCCCAGAAAAAATCTATTGGCGTGATTGAAAAAATTGCTGGCCGTTATCGGGCTACAACCGGCAAAACCAACAGCGTCTTGTATGCAAAAAGTTTGGAAAGTAGTATTAATGATTTGCTTTCATACTTCGCTTTGCATGAAAAATAATAGGTTGTGATTAATTAATGGTCAAAGTACAAAATAAAACCAATCTGTTTGATCGAATTGCCTGGAATATTGTTGTCCCTGTGCTCATATTGGCAGCTGTGGGCCTTTATTCCATTTATTTTGCCGCAATTGATGATCCCAGTCATATGGGAAGTCCAGTTAGGGCAGTGGCAATGCAAGGATTATGGTATGTTATCTCGATTGCCGCAGTTGCTTTTGTAATCCAATTTGATGCTGAACAGCTCTACCGCATTGCACCTTATGTATATGGTCTGGGGATAGTGCTTTTAATTGCGGTTTTGTTCTTTTATAATCGCAGTATAGCTGTAGATACTGGCGCTAAAAGCTGGTTTAAGCTGGGGCCAATTTCTTTTCAGCCATCAGAAGTCATGAAACCTGCTTTTATATTGATGCTGGCCCGGGTTGTGCGTGAGCATAACAATAAATTTGCTCACACAATTAAAAACGACTGGATTTTAATTGGTAAAATGCTGGCTTGGCTGCTACCGATTGCTGTGCTTTTAAAACTGCAAAATGACTTTGGTACGATGCTGGTCTTCATTGCAATTGTTGGTGGCGTAGTGCTAGTATCTGGTATTTCGTGGAAAATAATTGCGCCAATGTTTGTCGCTGTCTTTGTGCTGGGGGTCGTAGTTATTTATATGGTTACCACACCAAGTGGTCAATCATTTCTAAGTCATTTCTTTCAGCCTTATCAATTTAGACGCATTATGTCATGGTTGAATCCATCTAATGACACGTCAAAAGCTGCGTATCAATTATGGCAAAGTATGCAAGCGATTGGTTCTGGTCAAATATTCGGCAACGGCTTTGGTAAACTAAGTGTTTATGTGCCGGTCCGAGGCTCAGACATGGTTTATTCAGTGATAGGAGAATCATTTGGCTTTATTGGAAGTGTAGCAATCATTTTGCTTTACTTATACTTGATAGTGCAAATGGTACGGATTACTTTTGATACCAAAAACGCATTTTATTCTTACGTTTCTACTGGCGTTATCATGATGATACTCTTCCATGTATTTGAAAATATTGGTATGAGTATTGATCTGCTACCTCTGACCGGTATCCCGTTGCCTTTTATTTCTCAAGGTGGATCAGCCTTAATTGGTAATATGATTGGTATTGGTATGATTTTGTCCATGAAATTTCATAATAAAGATTATATGTTCAGTCAAGCAGGAGATTTCTAATTTATCTATACATAAAAAAGAGCATTTCAACTGAAATGCTCTTTTTTAATTACTCAAATTTTCGTTAGAACGACAAACTAGCACGTCACAATCTGCAGTTCTAGTAACATATTCGGTAACACTGCCGATTAATATGCGTTCAACAGCGTTAAGACCTGTAGCTCCTAATACGATTAAATCAATCTGGTGCTTTTTAGGGAATTGGTGGGCGATAATTGCTTTAGGAGCCCCAAATTCAATTGAATAGTGAACCTCACTTACTCCAGCTTCTGTAGCCTGTTGGTAGTAATTTTGCAATTTTTCTTTAGCATCGTTTGATACTTGTTCAACCATTTCTGAATCAAAGCTAGAAACATTTTGGAAGGATCTGGTGTCAATGACATGTAAAATTTCCAAAGCAGCTTCATTTCGCTTAGCCGCAGCGACAGCTTTTTTAAAAGCTAAATCAGCTTCTTTTGAGCCATCAACTGCGACTTGAATACGGTGATATTGTTTCATCATTTAAAACACCTCTCTTACCATTATTTTACCAAATTTTAGTCCAGTTAATCATCCTTTTGATTAAGTAAAAGACTAAAAATTAGGATAGTAATGCTGCTGAGAATTAAAGTAATAAGATTTAAGTATTTATTCTTCTGGAAAACTAAAAATAAACCCAAAATGGTCTCTATAATTAAAATAATAGCTGTCCAAGACATTAGAGAACTAAAATTAGAAATATTTTTACTGTTGTATATTAGGAAATGACGGTGCCGATTATGCCATAAGTAAAAGGCAGTCAATAGCAATACTGCCAGGTAAATTAGAATAACAATTTTAATAGCCATAAATTCTCCAAACAAAAAACGGTCCGCAGACCGCTTCCTAAATTTCTCAAGAAATCCGAGTCGTCGAAACATAGCAAAACAATGCTTGTTGAACCCGCAGTGTTCAAAAAATGAGATGTATCGCAACGAATATGGATCCTATCTTTGAAGATAGTTTTCCGATTCGAAAGTTATTTACTATCTCGCATGTCTTATGTTTGACCGGTCAACCTTATACAATTGAGCTAGTCGATCAACTCAGATCAACTATTATACTACTAAGCATCACGAGTTTTGTCAAGGCAGAAAAATTAGAGGGTACTTTTTAGGATAGCTTTTAAGCTCCTGAACGAACTAAGGTTATCAATATACCGGCTTACTTTGTGCATGACCAAAATAAAAGGGCTGATTGCAAAATAAATCTTCGGCCAGCATCTACTAAAATATTTTCCTTCTAAGCAAAACTAATTATTTTAGACCCTGTTTTTGCAATTCATGCAAAGTTTCGTATTGCTTTTTAAACCCTTTTTCTATTTTAGAATTGCCTTTAGGCTGAAAATATCGCGTGCCAACGAGTTTATCTGGTAAATATTGCTGTGGTACCCAATCATTCACATAAGAATGAGGATAAATATAACCTTTACCGTGACCTAATTTTGCTGAACCACTATAGTGTGCATCTTTTAAAGTAGAGGGGATATTGCCATAGTCCTTATTTTTTACATCAGCTAAAGCCTGATCAATAGCACTGATAGCACTGTTACTTTTAGGTGATAAAGCCAGTTCAATCACCGCGTTAGCTAAAGGTATCCGCGCTTCAGGGAAGCCCAGACTCTTAGCAGACTGAATAGCTATTTGAGCATGCTGAACGGCTGCGGGATTTGCAAGGCCGATGTCTTCATAGGCAATTACACTTAAACGCCTACAAATTGCTATTAAATCACCAGACTCAATTAGTCGAGCTAAATAATGCAAGGCTGCATCTGTATCAGAACCGCGAATTGATTTTTGAAAAGCAGAAACCAGATCATAATGCCCATCGCCCTTAGCATCAAAGTTTTGATTACGCAGCTGGATAGAATTGGCCATTTCATCTTGATCAATGATTAATTCAGTTTCATCATTTTTACCGGCAACTATCATTTCCTGTTTCGTTGAGCGGACTGCAAGTTCGAGTCCGTTCAGTGTCGAACGTAAGTCACCGTTGCCTTTTTGCACTAATAATTCTCTGGCGCTTGAAGTCAATTTAACGTTGTACTTACCCAAACCAAGTTCACAATCTTTAAGCGCCCGGTCAATTGCTTTATTGACATCATTTTTTGCCAAAGGCTTTAATTCAAAAATCTGGCAGCGGGAACGAATAGCGGGGGAAATTGCTATATACGGATTTTCAGTTGTCGCACCGATCAAAATAATTTGTCCGGATTCTAAAAGAGGTAATAAAAAGTCCTGCTTGGTTTTATCCAAGCGGTGAATTTCGTCTAGGAGCAATATCACCGTACCACTCAATTTTCCTTCCGCGGCTACTTGCTCCAGCTGTTTTTTACTGTCTGTTGCAGCGTTAAGCTGGCGAAAAGCGTATTTGGTGGAACCAGCTATGGCACTGGCAATACTTGTTTTACCTATTCCCGGAGGACCGTAAAGAATCATCGAGGACAACATTTTGGCTTCAACCATCCGGCGAATAATTTTTCCAGGGCCAATTAAATGCTCCTGACCGACTACCTCATCTAACGTTTTTGGTCTCATTCTGTAAGCTAATGGTTTCATTTAATTGTCTCCATGAAAAAGTCGCTGCCAGAAACCAGCTTTTTTAGTTTTGTCACTAGTAAGCAATTCTTGGGGCATTTCGGGTGGATACACTTGACTTATTTCAATGCGCATTTTGTTAATTGCATTTGCAGCTACTACTAAGATTGCCGAGTCATTCGGACCCGTTTTTGCCGTTTCATTGTTAACGATAGTAAAAGAGATCTCGTATTTGCCACAACTAGTTTCCACTTGATCAACAAACTTATCGTGTAAATTGCCATTAATCAGGATATTGTAACCAATATAATCTTTAAAATGGCGTAAAAATAGGTTGGTTAATTTAGGATCTTGCACTTCAGCATTGGTCATTCTAACTAATACCCGCTCGCGAAGAGACCCTAAAAATCTTCTGCGTTCATCCGGCTTTGTTTGGGGTGTGATGCCTTGAGCAGCATTTGAAACTCTGGTATTTAAATCCTCTGTCATTGATTGGTACTCCTTTCGGGTAACAAAAACCCCTCTCCAAGAAGGAAAGGGGTTTGTAAAAACATGGAAATTAAAGTAACTTGTTGTAGTATTCAACAACTAGAGCTTCGTTAATTTCTGGTTCCATTTCATCACGTTCTGGAAGGCGAACAAGTGAACCTTCTACCTTGTTGTCATCGAATGAAACAAAGGATGGGCGGGATACAACTGCTTCAAGTGCATCCTTAACTTGTTGCAGGTTCTTTGACTTTTCCTTAAGACCAATGGTTTGACCAACCTTGACTTCATAGGAAGGAATATCAACACGCTTGCCGTCAACAGTGATGTGACCGTGGTTAACTAATTGTCTAGCTTGCTCTCTAGTAGTAGCCAAACCTAAACGGTAAACAATACTGTCTAAACGGCATTCAAGCAGAACCATAAAGTTAGTACCGTGTTCACCTTCACGGATCTTACCGGCACGTTTGAACAAAGTTCTAAATTGACGCTCATTTAAACCGTACATCCAACGTAACTTTTGCTTTTCATGCAATTGTTCGCCATATTCTGATAAACGACCACGTGAATTAGGGCCGTGTTGACCAGGGGCGTAGTTTCTACGACTAAGCTCCTTGCCAGTACCTGAAAGTGAAATTCCTAATCTTCTGGAACGTTTCCAACTTGGACCTGTATATCTTGACATAAAATCCTCCAATAAAATCTGATAACAGTTTTTGGAGTAAAATAATTACGTATAAGTTTAACATTCGTGCATCTTAATTTTCATTTTCGCCTATTGCAGCGTCGGTTACTCGTTCACTAAAACGTATTAAGATGTTGACGTTCTTGCCACTTATAGCTGCAAATATTTTACACGTTCTATATTATAGTTGTATTACCTTATTAAAGCAAGGAAAATAGCAATTGCTTTAATATTTAATAATTTAACTAGAAAAAATAAAAAGGTGGTAGCAACTTGTTAATACTAGTATACTGCTTTTAATTAAAGAGATATTTATAAATATCTGATCGCACGATTTTATTTAAATAACGAATTTTATTGGCTTGAAAAAACTCTTGACCACAATAATGTAGAAGTTTGGTATAATTGGGGTAGTTTTGGAGGAAAATTATGTCACCAACTCAATCCATAGTTGTAATCATTGCAATTTTAATCATCATTATAATTATAGCCGCTATGTTAATAATCAATCGCCGCCAATTAAGGCAAATTCTTGAATTAGACGATTTGATTACCAAAATTGATAAAATGCATTTAGAAACAGATATTGTCAATCTGGATAAAATGGATTTAGCCGGTGAAAGTTTGACAACATTAACTACTTGGCGTAAAAACTACGAGCAGGCATTGGCTAAAAAGATTCCTGCAGCGCAGAACTTTCTTGAACAGGCTGCTGAGCAAAATACACACTATCACTTATTTAAAGCTCATAAAAGTATTAAACAAGCCCGTGAAATCATGGATCCAACTTATAAAGATGCCAAGAACACTAAGGAAGTATTCACAGAATTACTTGAATCAAACCGTGAGAATCAAAAAAAATATAACGACTTGTTCAATGGCTTTAAAGAAATGCGTAAAGACATTCTGGCAAATTCATATGATTATGGTGCTGCTCTGGATCAGATTGAAAACGAATTGACAAATATTGAAAATGACTTTTCGGAAGCCAAGAGTTTGACTGCTCAAGGAGATCAAGTTGAAGCAAAACGTATTTTGTCAAAAATTAAAGCTGCTTTGACTAACATTAGTTCTATCCTGCCCGAAATCAGAAATGCCCGTCACCAACTTAATAAAGTTTTTCAAGATCAGTTGAGTGAACTATCTGACAGTTATAAGAAGATGATGTCTTCTAAGTATTACATAACTCAGGTAGACGTTTTAGCTGAGATTAAAAAAATCAGAGGACAAGTAGCCGATGCAAATAGTTTGCTAAAAGAGCTTAAAGTTTCCGAGTTAAAAGAAAAAAATGCGGAAATCCAAAAAGAAATTTCTGCTCTTTATGATATTTTAGCTAAAGAGTACAAAGCGAGACCATTTGTAGAAGAAAATCAAGATAAAATCCAGCGTCTGCTTGCTCACGAACAAGTTGAATCAAAAAAACTAGTAGCAAAATTGCGCCATATTGATGAGAGTTATGAGCTTACTCATAATGAACTTGCCACTAGTAGGAAGTTGGAACAGGAAGTCAATGATATGGAGCGGCAATATACGGTTGATACCCAGAATGTTGCTGATGGGAAGGGAGTCTATTCCAAAATTAAGTCATCGTGGTTGAGCATGTTGGAAAGATTACGTGAAATTAGTGCAGAGCAAAAGAAAATGTCCCAAGACGTTGATGGTCTTTATGATTCTGAAAATGTAGCCAATGATTCAATCAACCGCTTTAAGCAGGAAGTTTCTCTAGTTTATCGCCGTTTGGAACGTAAAAAAATCCCTGGTAATCCTGATACTTTTGTGCAAATGTATACTTTGGTTGTCAACGAGATTGGTCATGTGGCAAAAGAATTGAGTCAGGTAAGGCTAAACATGGAAAAGATTTCTCAGGAATTAATTCAAATTTCTGATGATGTCGAAAGGTTAAAACGAGAAGCAGATGACATAATTAATTCTGCAGATCTAGTTCAGCTAACCTTGCAATATTCTAATAAATATTCCAATAATGGTTCCATTAAAAGCGCTCAGAAAAAGGCAATGCAACTTTATGAACAGGATTATAACTATAAAGATGCTTTGGACACCATTGCAACTGCTATTGAAAAAGTTGAGCCAGGTTCATATCAACGCTTAGAAAATTTGTACTATTCTGATAAGAAAAATAGCTGATAAGAATCATAAATCTGCAGAAAAATATTTAGCTTTAAAATTAAAAAAACAATTTTAAAGCTTTTTTAGTGCTCATGAATAAATAATTGAAGCTGACAAGAATTTAAGTTACAATTTATAAGTTAATAGCTGACCATGTAGTGTTTTTGGAGGGGAGAAATTCCGTGATTTACTTTGACAACAGTGCCACGACTATGATTGATCCTGCTGTTTTAGCCACATATGATAAAGTAGCTCAAACCATTTGGGGCAATCCGTCCAGTTTACATAAACTGGGAGACCGTGCATTTCAACTTTTAGAAAGTTCACGTAAGCAAATTGCCAGTCTTTTGGGCACAAAACAGGATGAAATTTTCTTTACCTCTGGTGGAACTGAGTCAAATAACTGGGCAATAAAAGGAACCGCTTTGCAAAAACGGGAATTTGGCAAGCATCTGATTACTTCAAGCGTTGAACATGCTTCTGTTGCCAATGCTTTTAACGCTTTAGAATATATTGGCTTTCGTGTAACCCGTTTACCCGTTGATAAAGAAGGCCGTGTTAACGTAAATGATTTACGTAATGCTTTAGATTCTGATACCACTTTGGTTTCAATAATGGGCGTTAACAATGAAATTGGTACTATCCAGCCAATCGCTGAAATTAGTGATTTGTTAACTAACTACCCGACTGTAAGTTTTCATGTGGATAATGTGCAAGCATTAGGTAAAAATATTTGGTCTCGTGTTTTTACCCCTCGTGTTGATTTTTCCAGTCTGTCAGCGCATAAATTTCATGCACCTCGAGGTACCGGAATCCTTTATAAAAAAGAGGGCAAGATGCTTGCTCCCTTGCATGATGGTGGCGGTCAGGAAAAAGGTTTGCGTTCAGGTACTGAAAACTTACCGGCAATAGCAGGGATGGCTAAAGCAGTACGTTTGCTTTTGGAAAATGAACAGGAAAAAGCTCAACGTGAGGCTGAAATTAAAGCCAAAATAGTGAAGTATCTCCAAGATAAGCCAGGAATCACTATATTTTCACCATTGAATGATAACTTTGCCCCTCATATTTTATGTTTTGCTCTTGAAGGTATTCGAGGAGAGACTCTTGTTCATACACTCGAAGAGTATGACATTTATACTTCAACTACTTCGGCCTGTTCTTCCACTAAGACTGATCAAGCAAGCACATTGGTGGCAATGCATGTTGATGATAAAGTAGCAACAAGTGCGATTCGTCTTAGTTTTGATGAAACTAATACTCTTGCCGAGGCAGATGAATTTATTAAGGTCTTTGATAAAATTTACCATCATTTTGCCAGAATTAATCATTTAGGAGAATAATTTTTTATGAAATATACTGAAATAATGGTACGTTATGGTGAGCTGTCAACTAAAGGGAAAAATCGTAAAGATTTCATTGGCCGCTTAGCTGGTAACGTGACTAAAGTATTGCGCGATTTTCCGCAAGTCGAAATACACCCGCGGCATGATCGCATGCACATAGTTTTAAATGATGCACCTTTTGCAGAAGTCGATAAACGTTTAAAAAGGGTTTTTGGTATTCAAACTTATTCACCAACTATCAAAGTTGAAAAAACTTTGGCAAAAATTGAAGAAACTGCTCTAGCTTTAATGAAAGAAACTTTTAAAAAGGGCATGACTTTTAAAGTCAACACTAAACGCAGTGATCACCAATTTTTATATGATACCAATGAGTTGAATAAAATGGTGGGTGACTATCTCTTTGCCAATATGGAGAATTTAAAGGTAGAAATGAAACTCCCTGACATTGTCCTTAGAATTGAAGTGCGCAAGGATGCTGTCTATATTTCTAATCAGTTACTTCGCGGTGCAGGTGGAATGCCAGTTGGGACAGGTGGACGCGCCGTTATGATGCTATCTGGCGGAATTGATTCGCCAGTAGCTTCATATTTAGCTCTTAAGCGTGGTGTTGATATAGAAATGGTTCATTTTTACAGTCCGCCATATACTACTGAAAAAGCGCTAAATAAGGCTAAAGAATTAACTGGAATTCTTGCCAATTATGCAGGGAAGATCAATTTTATTGCCGTGCCTTTTGCTGAAATTCAGGAAACCATTAAGGAAAAAATTCCTGAGGGTTATTTAATGACTGTGCAAAGAAGGTTCATGTTGCAGTTGGCAGATAAAATAAGAGCTAAAAGAAGAGGCCTGGCTATTTTTAACGGTGAATCCGTTGGTCAAGTGGCTTCGCAAACTTTGGAATCAATGGCTGCAATTAATGATGTGACGACCACACCAGTTGTCAGACCAGTTGCCACGATGGATAAAACTGAAATTATTAATTTGGCTGAAAAAATTGGTACTTTTGATTTGTCTATCCAGCCATTTGAAGATTGTTGTACTATCTTCGCACCGCCTCGTCCCAAAACTAAACCCAAAATCGATAAAGCACGGGAATTTGAAAATCGTTTGGATGTTGAAGGATTAATTGACCGCGCTCTAGCTGGTATACAAGTAACTTCAATTTATCCTAATGATAAGTTTTTGGCAGATAAAGCGGCAGAAGATGCTGCACTACTGTAAAAAACGTGTTATAATACGCCCAAAGCAATAATTGAGAGGTATTAACCTTATAGATAGAGAAAGGCTGATAGTGGTGAAAGGCCGAATGAAGGTTAATTGGTAGCTCAATTGGACTGATTGGCTGAACTAACAGTAGGCTGATCCGGCAAATTCGCCGTTATCATTATTAAGAGAGGCAGAATTTATTCTGCTTAACTTTAGGTGGTACCGCGGTTAATCACATCGTCCTAGACATGTTGTCTAGGACTTTTTTATTGGGAGGAGAACTATGACAGATTTAGCACCAAAATATGACCCACGCGAGGTTGAACAGGGTAGATATCAAAAGTGGCTTGATCAAGATTTATTTAAGCCATCTGGAGATAAAAAGGCACATCCGTATGCAATTGTTATTCCGCCACCAAATGTTACTGGTAAGCTTCATTTAGGTCATGCTTGGGATACAGCAATTCAGGATACATTAATTAGATTTAAAAGAATGCAGGGTTATGATACCTTGTATCTTCCGGGAATGGATCATGCCGGAATTGCAACTCAGGCAAAAGTTGAGGCTAAATTACGCAAACAGGGTAAAGACCGTCATGAAATGGGACGTGAAGCTTTTGTTAAACAAGTTTGGGACTGGAAAGATGAGTACGCTGCTATTATCAAGAGCCAGTGGGCAAAATTGGGCCTGTCACTAGATTATTCACGTGAAAGATTTACATTAGATAAGGGTTTGTCTAAAGCTGTTCGCCGCGTCTTTGTTCAACTTTACAATGAAGGATTAATTTATCGCGGGGAATACATTATCAATTGGGATCCTGAGCTGCAAACAGCTCTAAGTGATATCGAGGTTATTCACCAAGACGATAAGGGCGCTTTTTATCATATTAAATATCCGTTTGCGGATGATTCCGGCTTTGTTGAAATTGCAACTACTCGTCCTGAAACTATGTTCGGTGATACCGCGGTTGCTGTGGCACCGGGGGATGAACGCTATAAAGACCTTGTCGGCAAAGAATTAGTTTTACCGCTAGTGGGACGCCATATTCCAATTATTGAAGATCAACACGTTGATCCTGAATTTGGTACTGGTTTAGTAAAGATTACCCCTGCTCATGACCCTAACGACTTTTTAGTCGGCAATCGTCATAACTTAAAACGGATTAACGTCATGAACGACGATGGCACTATGAATGAAAATGCCGGTAAGTATGAAGGGATGGATCGTTTTGAGTGCCGTGAAGCATTAGTTAAGGACCTGAAGGAACAGGGCTATCTGATTAAAGTTAAGCCGATTGTGCACTCAGTTGGACACTCAGAGCGTTCTGGCGTTCAAGTTGAACCTCGTCTTTCCACTCAATGGTTTGTTAAGATGAAACCATTAGCTGATAAAGTTTTAGAAAATCAAAAAACTGCGGGTAAGGTTAATTTTGTACCAAAAAGATTTGAACAAACTTTAGATCACTGGATGGAGGATGTTCATGACTGGGTAATTTCACGCCAATTATGGTGGGGACACCGAATTCCTGCTTGGTACAATAAAAAGACCGGTGAAATGTATGTTGGCGAAAAAGCGCCAAAGGACATTGAAAACTGGAAACAAGATCCAGATGTACTAGATACCTGGTTCTCCAGTGCTTTATGGCCATTCTCAACTTTAGGCTGGCCTGATGAAAATTCTGCTGATTTTAAGCGTTATTTCCCAACTAATGCCTTAGTTACTGGCTATGATATTATCTTTTTCTGGGTTTCACGGATGATATTCCAGAGCTTGCATTTTACACATGAAAGACCGTTTAATGACGTGGTACTTCATGGCTTGATTCGTGATGAACAAGGACGTAAAATGAGTAAATCTTTGGGTAACGGGGTCGATCCAATGGATGTTATTGACCAGTATGGTGCCGATGCTTTACGCTGGTTCTTGCTTAACGGTACAGCTCCAGGTCAAGATACTCGTTATAATCCTAAACAATTGGCATCTGCTTGGAACTTTATCAATAAGATTTGGAATGCCGCCAGATTTGTCATTATGAATTTACCAGAAGATGCACAATCTGCTCATATGCCAGATACAGCTAAATTTGATTTAGCAGATGGTTGGATTTTTGATCGTTTAAATCATACTGTGAGTGAAGTTATTCGGTTATTTGATGACTATCAATTTGGAGAAGCTGGTCGTGAATTATACAACTTCATTTGGAACGACTTCTGTGACTGGTACATCGAAATGGCTAAAGTTGTTTTAAATGGTAATGATCAAGAATTAAAAGCAAGAAAACAAGATAATTTAATTTGGATTCTTGACCAAATCTTGCGTTTATTACATCCAATTATGCCATTTGTAACTGAAAAGCTTTGGCTCTCAATGCCACACGATGGTGAGTCAATTATGGTGGCTAAGTATCCTGAAGTACATGCTGAATTTGAAAATGAACCAGCTTGTCATGACATGGCTTTCTTAATTGAAATTATTAAGGCGGTACGTAACATTCGCATGGAAGTAAATGCTCCGTTATCTTCTTCAATAGACATCATGATTCAGTTAGAAGACGCAAAGAATGAAAGAATTTTAACTGACAATGAAGATTACGTTAAGAACTTCTTGCATCCAAAGGAATTAACCATTTCAACTCAAATTGCTGCACCAAAACTTGCTAAAACTGCAGTGATTTCAGGAGCTCAGATCTTTGTGCCATTAGCTGATTTAGTTAATATTGCCGACGAAATCAAGCGCATGACCAAAGAAGAAAAAGATTTGCAAGCTGAAGTTGAACGCTCAACTAAGAAACTAAATAATCAAGGCTTTGTCGCACATGCTCCGGAAGCTGTGGTAAATAAAGAAAAGGCGAAAAAAGCTGATTATGAAAGTCAACTTCAAAGCGTTCAGGAAAGAATTCAAGAATTAAAGAAGAGTGAATAACGTGACTTTTACCAAAGCTCAAGATGTGATTAATTATTTATACTCACTTCCTAAATTACATGAAAAAGCAGATTTAACATATATTAAGACAATTTTGGCTATGTTAGGTAATCCGCAAGATCAGATAAAAACAATCCATGTTACGGGCACGAATGGTAAAGGCTCAACTTCTTACTATTTAAGTAATTTGTTGCAAAAGGCTGGTCAAAAGACTGGCCTTTTTGTTTCGCCCTATGTTTTTGAATTTAACGAGCGAATTCAGTTGAATGGTCAAAATATTAGTAACCAAAGTTTGATTGGAATAGCTAATAAAATAGAGTCGGTTTTGACAAAAATTCGTAAAAACAATCCTGCTTTTTCATTAGTGACGTTTGAATATGAAGTAGTATTGGCATTTCTTTATTTTGCACAAGAAAAATGTGACTATGCTGTGATAGAAGTTGGCATAGGTGGTGAACATGACAAAACTAATGTCATTACACCGCAAGTTAGTGTGATTACTACAGTTGGACTAGATCATGAGCAAGTTATCGGACCAACGCTAGCAGATATTGCCCGTGAAAAAAGTGGCATAATAAAGAAAAATCGGCCAGTTGTTTTAGGTAATATTCCCAAGGAAGTGTTACCTATTATTCAGCAAAAGGCTCAAAAAGAAAATGCTCTGGTTAAAAAACTTGGTTCTGACTTTAATGTTTTACTTCAAGAAAACTTGGAGTATCAAGATCAATATCAAAAGCTTGCTTTTTTACCCAGGCCACTAGTTGAAGGCTATGATATTGGTATTGCAATTCAAGCCTTTAGCTTATTAAATCTATCACTTTCTGCTTCAGAGATAGAAGATGCAATAAACCAAACAACTGTACCTGGACGTTATCAAATCTTGCAAAATAATCCTTTAATTATCCTTGATGGAGCGCACAATATTCAGGCAATGCAAAACCTGCTAAATTTTGCTTATTTTAAGCAGAAAAAAAAGCAAGGAAAAATTAGAGTATTGATGATGATGATGAAAGATAAGGATATTGAGCAAGTTTTTAAACTGTTTAAACCGGCAGATGAAGTTCACTTAACTACAATTGATTATCCGCGTGCAGCTAAAAAAGAAGACTATCCGGTTTGGATTCAAAAAAAATATCATTATCACGTTGACTGGCGAACTTCTTATCAAGAATTAAAGCAGAAGAGTCAAACAAATGATATACTGCTAGTAACAGGATCATTTTACTTAGTTGGGAATATTTTACAAATGGAGATAAAAGATGCGTGTTCAAGGCATTAAGGATGATATCAAAGGCATTTTGTTTGATATGGATGGCTTGCTGGTTAATTCCGAAAATTTATATTGGGAAGCCAATATTCAGGCTGCTAAGGAGGCAAATCTTGGTACGCCAGATGATATTTATCTCAAATTAGTTGGCTCGACAACAACTGATATGAACGATTTTTACCAGCAATACTTTAAGAATAAAGAACAACGTGACCAATTTATTAAACGTACTGATGAACTAGTATGGCAGTGGACTGAACAAGGTAAATTAAAGTTAAGACCGGGAGTGCAAAAAGCTCTTGATCGGTTTCAGGCTGCCGGATTGCCTATGGCTGTGGTAACCAGCAATTCTGAAAATGTGGTGGAGCATAATTTATGGGCCACAGGTACGCGTAACTATTTTCAATTTCACTTAAATTATGACGATGTAAAAAATAATAATGTCAAGCCTAAGCCTGCACCAGATATTTATCTTTTAGCAGCCCAAAAATTACATGTTGCCAAAAATAATATTTTAGCATTCGAAGATTCTTCTCCTGGCTTGCTAGCTGCTGTTAATGCCGGCTTAAAATGTGTAATGGTGCCGGATTTAATTCCAGCTACCGCCGAAGATCATCAGAATGCGGCTTTTGTTTGTCAGGATTTCTTTGAATTTTTACAAAAAGTTAGTTAGTTTTGGCGTATATAAATAGTGAAAGGAATGATTTTATGGAATTAATAAGGTCTCATCACTATTTAATTAAAACTGACTGGGAAATGCTGAACAGTTTTTTTGATGAACTGAAAGAACATGGAATTGAAAATTTTGATGAACTTCTTGTTAAGTTGGAAGAATTAAAAATAAGAAATGCCAATGATCTGCTTAAATATGTATCTGGTGACCAATGCTGTGACAGTTTAGCAATTTTAGGTGAGGGATTACTTGAAAGATTGCGCTCCGCGGTATCAGACCGGGAACTTATTATGACTTCAAGCGATGAAGTCGGTACTTATTTATTAGATAAATTTGCAGGACATAAACAAGAAGAACTATGGGCAATCTACATAGATAACAGTAATCATATAATTGCTGAAAAGAAGTTGTTTCAAGGTACTTTGGATAAGTCAATTGCGCATCCACGAGAGGTTTTTCGTTGGGCAGTTATTTATGCCTGTGCCGGCTTCTTTGTAGTGCATAATCATCCCAGCGGTAATTTGTTACCTTCAAAAAGTGATATTGAACTCACTGAGATGCTTCATGAGGCAGCAAAACTATTTCGGATTGAATTTCTTGATCATTTTATTGTGGGCAAAGGAAATTACTTTAGTTTCTGTGAACGGCAATTATTTTAAAATCATCTTAAAGTTACGTTCCATTTTCTTTTTTAAGTTGCACTTTATGCTATAATTATTCAAGATTTAGAGACTGCAATAATAAGGAGAGATTTACGTGTTTGGATTAGGAGCAAAAAATATTGGCATTGACTTAGGAACTGCCAATACTCTTGTTTATATGGAAGGTAAAGGGATTGTTTTAAGAGAGCCTTCTGTGGTGGCAAAAAACACCCATACCGGCAAGGTAATTGCGGTAGGGTCAGAAGCAAGAGAAATGATCGGCAGAACACCAGAAAGTATAGTGGCTATTAGGCCAATGAAAGATGGCGTAATTGCTGATTATGATACAACTGCCTCAATGCTTAAGTATTTTATCGAAAAGACTGTTGGCAATTCCAAACCTTCAGCTATGATTTGTGTACCTTCTGGTGTTACTGAGGTTGAAAAGCGGGCAGTGATTGATGCTGCTCGTGTAGCTGGAGCACGTGAAGCTTTTGTAATAGAAGAACCATTTGCAGCTGCTATTGGGGCAGGATTGCCAGTAATGGATCCCACTGGCTCAATGGTTGTAGATATTGGTGGGGGAACTACCGATGTTGCCACTATTTCTTTAGGGGGAATAGTTTCTTCTACCTCAATCCGCCAAGCCGGTGATAAGTTCAATACGGCAATTGTGAATTATGTTCACTCTAATTTTAATTTGCTAATTGGTGAGAGAACTGCTGAAGATATTAAAATTCAAATTGGTTCTGCTTCAGTTGAAAAGGCTAAAGATATTGAAGCAGTCAATATTCGTGGCCGTGATTTAGTTACTGGTTTACCAAAATCAGTTGATGTAAAAGCAGTCGATGTAGCTCATGCTATTCAAGATGTTGTTCAGGACATTATCGTTGCAATTAAGGAAACGCTTGAACAGACCTCCCCTGAAATAGCAGCAGACGTCATTGATCACGGAATTGTATTGACAGGCGGTGGAGCTTTACTAAAAAACTTACCTGAGATTATTTCCGAAGCTACTAAAGTGCCAGTATTTATAGCCCAAGATCCACTAGATTGTGTTGCAGTTGGTACAGGTGAGTCTCTGAAAAATATTGAAGTAATGCGCAAAAATCGCAGATAATACTAAAAGTCGGCTGTTTTCGCCGGCTTTTCTTTAGGGACTGTTTCCAAATGAAGAAATTTCTACAAAACAAAAAATTATTATCGGCATGTATAGCAGTTATTTTGGCTTTTACTGTTATAGGAGGCAGTGTCAGCTTACGTAATAGACGTGATACCCCCCTGATTATTCAGAGTTTTGGCAATGATGTGGTCGCAGTGGGATCAAGAATAATTGATTTTCCATTAAGTTTTGTTTCTGGCAGTTTAAATAATGTTCACGATTTGTTGAATACTCAAGATGAAAATAACTACCTCAAGAGCAAAGTTACTGACTTAGAACAAACAAAAGCTCGTAATGCTAGCTTGGAAGCTGAAAACAAACAACTTAAATCAGCATTAAAAGTAAAAAATACGCTTACTGACTATAATATTATTCAAGCATCTGTCATTTCTCGTTCACCGGACAGTTGGACAGACCTGTTGGTTATTAATAAAGGATCTACATCTGGCTTGCGTAAAAATATGGCGGTAATGTCCGGTGGTGGTATTATTGGTCGCCTAATAGAAGTCAATGCTGCTACTGCAAAAGTTGAATTAATAACAACTAGTGATAAATCAGCCAATCGTTTCGCAGTTGAAGCACAAGCCGTAAACGGAAAAAAAGTTCATGGAATTATTACGGTAATAGGTAACAAGACACTAGCATTTACTCAGGCGGTCGACAGTAAAAAACTAAAGCGTGGTGCAAAAATTTACACTAGCGGATTAGGTGGTAATTCACCCAAAGGATTATTGGTAGGAACAGTTTCTACTACAACCCATGATACATTTGGCTTATCTGATTTAATTAAAATTAATCCAGCAGGTGAATTAAATGATCCTTCTGTAGTCTCAGTTATTAAAAGGAAAGTGAACGACTAATGAAGTCTCTGCGAAAATTTAGTCTTGTTTTAGCTTTATATATAGTTTTAGCTATCAGCGGCAGTTTGTCTTTATTCTTTCACCGGTTTTTTTTAATAGGTAATGCTACAAACTTATTGGTACCCGTTAGCATGATGTTAATAGCACTTTTTGATGACACTAATCATAAAGAGATTTGGTTAGCTTTTGGTACTGGTATAGTAAGTGATATTTATTTTTTTGGTATTATTGGTGTTTATGCCATTAGTTTACCTATAATTTGCTGGCTGTTGCAAAAAGCTGCCAGATTTTTACCAGAAGTTTTTTGGGCCCGAATTTTAGCGATTTTAATCTCTTCTATTCTGGTTGAGGGCTATACTTGGCTTATTATGAATATGACAGGCCTGACGAGTATTAGTTCAATTAAATTGATAAAAAGTATTTTGCCAACCTTATGTTGGGCATTTATTTTTGCTTGCGTTACTTATAAATTATGGTGGAATTTAGCCGTTAACTATCCTTTTATGGTAAATTTAGATAATTATCAACAATAAAAAACGTGAGACAATGATCTCACGTTTTTTTATTCGAAAAAGCCAAAGCTGGATAATGCACCAACAACTTGCATTACTACAGCAGCTAAAGTTATTATTGCCATTAGCCAGGCCATAGCAATTGTTAGCTTTTGAAATTTAGATCTCTTTTTCTTATGTCTTCTCGTCATTGATAGACCTCCCTATTTGAACAATATTTTATGCTACTTAAAAGTTTTTTTCAATTAGAGAGTAAGATAAAATAGAGATTAGATAATAGAGGAATATAGCCAATGTTTTTAATTTTTTTGATACCTATTGTTGGTCTTGTTTTAGCTTTTCTTATTAATAAGATGTTTCCCAAGGCGCAATTTCGCGGATATGATTTATTACCATTCTTTTTTATATATGCATGCCACCTGATTACCCTGAATCAGAAAAGGCCTGAGTTTTTGCCATATGGGTTTTTTGTCTTCTTCATTTTAGTTATAATAATAGCTATAACGGAAGCAATTAAAAATAAGAACTTGTCCATAAGTAAAACTTTCCGCAAAATATGGGACTATTTAACTGTTAATACTATTTTTTGGTATTTAGGGTTATTATTTTTAATGATATAGTCAAACTTTTTGAGTAAAAAAATTTATTTTTCAAGTTAAACGCAAACCTGCAATGGTCTGCGTTTTTTACTTTTTGGCTCATAAAAAATAAATGTTAAACTTTATAACTAAAAAGTGGTAGGAAGTGGTGAATTGTGGTAAATTAATTAGTGGAAGGGGGTAATGCCATGTTCATGGGTGAATATCATCACAATCTCGACAGCAAAGGGCGTTTAATTATACCTGCTCGTTTGCGTAGTCAGATTGGCGAAAAAATGATATTTACTCGTGGAATGGAAGGTTGCATTTTTGGCTATACTACAGAGGCATGGCAGAAAATTGAAGCCAAGCTAGCCCACCTTCCTTTGACTAAGAGGAATGCACGCAGTTTTACGCGTTTATTTTACTCTGGTGCAATGGAATGCGAATTTGATAAGCTGGGACGTGTGAATCTGACCACAACGTTGAAGAAGCACGCTTGTCTTGTTAAAGAATGTGTCATTATAGGAGTTTCTGATCGAATTGAGATTTGGTCGAAAGAGCGTTGGGAAAGCTTTAGTGATGAAGCCAACGAAAACTATGATGATATCGCAGAAAATTTAGATGATTTGGAACTATAAACATGGAATTCAAACACACCAGTGTACTCTTACACCAAACAATCGATAATTTAAAACCCAAAAATGGTGGTCTTTATGTAGACGCAACTTTTGGCGGCGGCGGTCATGCAAAATATTTACTGAGCAAACTTGCTAGTGGTACCGTGATTGGTTTTGATCAGGATGAATATGCAATAAATTCGGCTAAGTTAAACTTTGCCGATTTACTTAAATCTGAGGCTGATCCTAAATTACAATTAGTACACGACAACTTTAGTCATTTAAAAATTAACTTGGTTAAGCTGGGTTATCAAGATGGCATTGACGGTATCTATTATGATTTAGGCGTTTCCTCCCCCCAATTTGATCAGGCAAAAAGAGGCTTTTCTTACCGCTTCGATGCCAGATTGGATATGAGAATGGATCAGGATCAAAGTCTTGATGCGTATCAATTGGTTAATGACTCAAGTCAAAAAGAATTGGCTAATATTTTGTATAAATTTGGTGGAGAAAAGTATTCTCGCCAGATTGCTCATAAAATTGTCCTTAAAAGACAAAAAAAGCCAATTGCGACAACCTTTGAACTGGTTGATGTTATTAAGGAAGCAATTCCTGCGTTTGCAAGAAGGACTGGAGGGCATCCAGCAAAAAAGACTTTTCAGGCTTTGCGTGTTGCTGTAAACCACGAGCTTGATGCTTTAAGTACATCACTTGAGGAAGCGATCAAATTACTCAAACCAGGCGGTCGCATTAGTGTGATTACTTTTCAGTCTGATGAAGACAAAATAGTAAAAAATATTTTTAAAAAATACTCCGACGTTGAGGTACCTAGGGGAATGCCTGCTATTCCCGATGACTTGAAGCCAACGCTTCGATTAGTAAATCGTAAGCCCATTGTTGCTTCGGCTGAAGAGCTTAAAAATAATAATCGCTCACACAGTGCCAAGTTGCGGGTTGCAGAAAAATTGTAAAGAGGAAAAACAATGGCTGATAATTTAGCAAGAAAAATAGAGTTTAATCCTAATGAGCAAAGAGATCCAGAGAAGAGACAACGTCAAGTTCTCAATCATCACAACGTTGCTTGGACCGGCTTCGAAAAGTCCTTGCTTATATTGGGAACAATGATCACAATTGGCTTAATGACAATGCTCGTTTCTTCTAGTATTTCTGCTACTTCAGCTCAACATGAACTTACTAGTTTGCAGCGCTCGGTTGCAAAAGAGCAAAGTCAAGTTGGAGATTTGCATCAAGAATTAGGTGAGTTGACCTCAAGCTCAAGAATGAATAAAATTGCTCGCAGCAAGGGGTTGGCTTTGAATGAAAAAAATATTAGGACTATACGCTAATGAATAAGCACATTAGTAAAAAATATAACTTAAATTCCAAAGCCCACGGATACCGTTTTACAGTCGGGAGATTTCTCGAGGTAGCTGTTGCTTTGGTTTTTCTTGTATTTATAGGCAGATTTTTATATCTGGGAATTTCAAAAACCGTTAATGGACAAGATTTAACCGCTAAGACCGAGCAATTGTATATGCGTAATCAAGTATTAAAGGCCAATCGGGGAAATATTTATGACCGTAACGGTTTAGCTGTAGCGCAGGATTCCCATTTGTATACAATTTATGCCATTCTAGATAAATCATCCATTAATTATAAAAATAAGCCAGAATATGTTGTTAACAAAAGTAAAACTGCTGAAAAGTTAGCACAAGTTTTACCTCTTAAAGCAAATAAAATTTTAAAGTATCTTAATCCTTCGCAGCCGGTTTTTCAGGTACAATTTGGTACTGCAGGTTCTAATTTGACCAAAAAGCAAAAAGACCGAATTGAAAAAATGAATTTGCCGGGAATTAAATTTTTTGAAACTCAGTCACGGTTATACCCAAATGGTAATTTTGCAGCTCACATAATTGGTCTGGCTACACCAGTTTATGATAAAAAAACCAGGCAACAAAATTTAGAGGGTACCATGGGACTGGAAGCTTGGTATGACGAAGTTCTTACCGGAAAAAACGGCTATCAGGTTTCAGCTGTTGATGCCTCAAATTTCCAGACGCCAAATAGTACCCATACTTATAAAGCCCCTGTAGACGGTAATAATATATATCTAACTATTGACTCGCAGTTGCAGGAATGCCTTGAAAGTAGGTTATCTTATGTTCAGGATACCTTTAATCCCGTTTCTATGACAGCCGTAGTTGAAGATATGAAGACGGGAAAAGTATTAGCTGCATCGCAAAGACCAAGTTTCAATCCGCAGACCAAAAAGGGAATAAAAAATTCCTATCGCAATATTTTGGTGCAAGATACATATGAACCCGGATCTGTTTTTAAAGTCCTGACATTATCCTCCGCTGTTAATAGCGGAAACTACCATCCAAATCAATATTACAATTCAGGATCAGTTTCTGTGAATGGCTCAGTAATTCACGATTGGAAGCCGCATGGCTGGGGAAGCATACCTTTTTCACAAGCATTTCCACGGTCGAGCAATACCGGATTCGTTCATATTGAGCAACAAATGGGTGCTAAGACTTGGAAAAAGTATTTAAAGAAATTCCATATTGGTCAGAAAACTGGCGTAACGCTCCCAGGTGAGCAACCAGGATTGATCGCGTTTAACTCACCCGTTGATCAGGCTGTCACTAGTTTTGGGCAGGGCGTTGATGTGAACGTCATGCAAATGATGCAAGCTTTTAGCAGTTTGGCGAATAATGGTCAAATGGTAAAACCCCAATTCGTTGAAAAAATTACCGATGCAGATGATCACACAATAACGGGTTATCAAATAAAAAATGTTGGCAGACCAGTTTATAGTAAAGAAACAGCAAACATAGTTCTTGAAAATATGCGCCAAGTTTTAAACAAAAGAATTGGTACCGGAGCTGCATACCGGATGAAAAATCAAAGTATTGCTGTTAAAACAGGTACTGCGCAAATAGCTAACCTTAAAGGTGGGGGCTATCTTAAAGGTAACAATAATTACATCTTTTCTGTAGTTGGAGTTACACCGGCTAAGCATCCGCGTTATTGCATTTACATCACTGTCAAGCAGCCTCAAAGAATGAGTAAACCGGCTGAAGTAATTCTTTCTTCAATTTTTAAACCTGTAATGAATAGAACAATTCTTATGTCTAAAAATGGCTTAAGCAGTTCAACAATGATTAAAATACCTGACCTAACGGGGCTAAGTTATAAGGAGGCTGAAGCAATCGCTCAACGGGTTGGTTTCAGACTTGTCAGGATTGGTTCAGGTGATAAAATAACCAAGCAGTCTTATCAAGCAGGTCAAAAACAGCAGTCAGGTAAATTAATGCTGGTGCGGACAGCCGGCATTATAAAGTGTCCTGCTATGAAAGGTTGGTCAAAAGATGAGCTGCAGCAGTTTGCAGATTTGACTGGGGCTAAATTAAGCATTCAGGGTACAGGTGTAGTATCTAAGCAAAGTGTAGCTTTTGGTGAAACTGTCAAATCCGGGACAAAAATAAAAATACAATTAAAGGAGTAGCATTTTATGCTGATCATTAGCATTATTGCATTAGTAAGTTCATTGGCGTTAACGGGGATTATTTTACCCTGGGTGATTATTTTCATGAGGTCACACCATGAAGGACAGGAAATTCGGGATGAAGGTCCTAAATGGCATGAAAAAAAGTCTGGTACACCTACAATGGGTGGTGTGGTTTTTGTTTTAGCAGCCACAGTTTCTACAATCTGGGTTGGTGTATGGCAACACGAAGTCACGAAAATGATCTGGATTTTATTAATCAGTTTGCTGGGTTACGGTACTATAGGCTTCTTAGATGATAGTATAAAATTGTTTTATAAGCGTAATTTGGGTCTTCGTGCATGGCAAAAATTTTCTTTACAAATTTTAGTTGCTGTTCTGATTATTATCATCGCAGCAACGGACCATTTTCAATTCAAACTTTTCATACCGTTTTTTGGTGTAGTTAACAGTGTTGTTTTATTCACAATTTTTGTAATTTTCTGGTTGGTAGGTTATTCCAACGCAGTTAATCTGTCAGACGGTTTAGATGGTTTGGCAACTGGACTGTCAATTATTGCTTATGCCACATACTCTTATATCGCACTTAAACAAAAAAACTTTGCCGTTTTAATTTTTTGTATGAGTGTCATAGGAGGGTTGATTTCATTTTTTATTTTTAATCATAAGCCTGCTAAAATTTTTATGGGTGATGCTGGGTCTCTAGCTTTAGGAGGAGGACTGGCTGCTGTTAGTATCTTTCTAAATAGGCCTTGGTCACTTTTGTTAGTGGGAATCGTATTTGTATGTGAAACAGCGAGCGTAATTTTGCAGGTTATCTCTTTTCAAACAACTGGTAAACGGATTTTCAAAATGACACCGATACATCATCATTTTGAAATGCTGGGTTACTCTGAATGGAAAGTAGACATTATTTTCTGGATTGTTGGCTTACTGGGAAGTATCTTGTATTTAGTAATATGGGGATAAAATAGTTAAATGAGGCAAGTTAAGACTTATCAAGGTAAAAATATTTTAGTTTTAGGCCTCGGCAAAAGTGGTTTTGCAGTAAGTAAATTACTGCTTGAACTTGGTGCAAAGCTAACTTTAAACGACAAGGCTGATTTAAGTAAAAATCCAAAAGCACAAGAATTGAAAAAACTAGGCGTGCAAATAATAGGTGGCACGCATCCAGTAGAATTATTACACCAAGAATCTTTTGCTTATTTAGTAAAAAATCCGGGGATTCCTTATGAAAACCCAATGGTGCAAGAGGCAATAAAATTAAATTTGCCAATTATTACCGAACCTGAAATTGCACTGAGTGTTAGTGAAGCTCCATATATTTGTGTTACAGGCTCAAATGGCAAAACTACTACGGTAATGCTAGCACAGAAAATTCTGGATCATCATCTGGCTAAAAATGGCCATCATGCCTATGCAGTTGGTAACATTGGTGTTCCAATTTCTGAAGTAGTGAAAAAAGCTACCAAAGATGATATCTTGGTTTGCGAAACTTCTAGTTTTCAACTGCTTGGCGTAACAGATATTGATCCTAAAGTAGCTGCGATTATTGATATTTATCACAATGTCCATTTAGATTATCACAAGACTTTTGCTAATTATGTTAATGCCAAACTAAACGTTACCAGGACGCAAACTTCAGATCATTATTTTTTAGCAAACTTAGATCAAAAAAATATTTTTGAAGAAGAAAAGAAAGCTACAAAAGCAAAACTAATAACTTTTTCCGAAAATGATCGAACTGCTGACTATTTTATTGCTGATGGCTATTTACAGAATCAACATGAAAAAATCATTAAGACCGCCGACATGAAATTACCCGGTATCCATAACCAGCAGAATGCGTTAGTTGCTAGCGCAATTGCACAAATTATGGGAGCGACTATCAGCGATATCCAAGCAGTGTTAACTAGTTTTGCCGGGGCAAAGCACCGCTTACAATATGTTATGACCTTGGAAGGCCGCAAGATATATAATGACTCCAAATCCACGAATATAGAGGCGGCTTCAGTAGCTATTCCCTCTTTTGAAGATCCTGAAGTTTGGATCGCTGGTGGGCTAGATCGCGGTTTTACATTTGACTCCTTGGTTCCACTTTTAAAAAAACATGTTAAAGCCGTGGTTTTATATGGCGAAACCCGTTATTTATTGGCTGATGCCGCGCGCAAAGCTGGCATTAAAAATATTGTCATTGAAAATACCTTACAGGAAGCAGTACCAAGAGCATATGAATTGACAAATCCTGGTGATGTATTGTTATTTTCACCAGCTTGTGCGTCATGGGATCAATTTCGAACCTTTGAAGAACGTGGAGACTATTTTGTTAATTTTATAAAGGAATTGAAGACTAAATAAAATGAGAATAATATTTACAGGTGGAGGAACTGGCGGCCATATTTATCCTATTATGGCAATTATTGAACGATTAAAAGAGCGCAACTTGGCGACAAATGATGAAATACTGTTTGTCGGCACCAAAAATGGTCTCGAAGCCAAAATAGTTCCAGCAGCAGGAGTAAATTTTAAAACAATTGAAATGCGCGGGTTTTCCCGTAAACATATAATGAGTAATTTTACTACAATTAGTTTGTTTCTTAAGGCCACAAAAAAAGCTCAAAAAATTATTAATGATTTTAAGCCTGATATTGTGATGGGAACTGGTGGCTATGTCAGTGGTGCCCTAGTGTACGAAGCAGCAAAAATGAAGATTCCAACTATGATTCATGAATCTAATTCAGTAGTTGGCGTTGCTAATAAGTTTTTAGGACACTATGTAAGCAAAATTTGTTATACGTTTGATGATGCTGCCAAGCAATTTTCGGAAAAGAAAAAGTTGGTAAAAACTGGAAATCCACGTTCTCAGCAAGTACTAAATCTGTCATCAACCAAGATTGATTTGCAAAGCAAATGGGGTCTTAATCCTCAAATACCTACAGTATTAGTTTTTGGCGGCTCTCGTGGTGCTTTGGCTATCAACCGGATAATGTTAAAATCACTGACTCGGCTTGAAACTAAGCCATACCAAGTCATTTGGGTGACAGGAACTTATTATTATCAAAAAATTGCAGAAAAACTAACCAATGTTAATTATGGTGAAAGTATCAAAATCTTACCGTATGTTAAGGATATGCCAGCACTTTTACCAAAAATGATTTGTGTGGTTTCGCGTTCAGGAGCCACTAGTATTGCGGAATTTACCGCTTTAGGTGTTCCAGCTATTTTGATTCCTAGTCCAAATGTAACTAATAATCACCAAATGAAAAATGCTCTTGATCTTGAAAAAGCCGGCGCAGCGACAGTGATTGCGGAAAATGAACTTAATATTAATAACTTTATTTCTTCAATTGATCATATCGTGTTGGATCGTAAATACTATACAGAAATGAGTAAGGCATCCAAAAAACTGGGAGTTTCTGATGCGTCTGATGAAGTAATTAAAGTAATGCAGGATTTAGCTAAATAAAAAGAAGGTGAGGCAGTTGACCAAAAAGCGAGTAACAAAAATTGACCCTAAAGAAAAGCTATCGCCATATTTAAGTCATCAATCAAGTAAGAAAAAGAAAAATTCTAGAACTAATACCAAAATCTCTGCCTCTCTTTCTAAATTACATAATGAACGTAAATCCGCACTATTAAAGAGACTGGGTCTAATAATAGGTGTTTCGGTAATAGCACTTTTGGGACTTGGCTATTATATTTCTCCTCTGGCAAATGTTCAAAGTATTCAAATTAACGGGGAAAATGATTTACCAGTAAAAGAAGTTGTAAAAGCAACAGATATTAAAGCTAGTGACAAAGTAGTCGATTATCTTTTTAATAAAAAAAGCGTATCCCGTTCACTTTCTGCAAAATACTCAGAAATAAAAAACATCAATGTTCGAGTTAAAGGTTTTAATCATTTAATAATTGAAATTGATGAATATCCTACAAAAGGCTACATTAAGACTTCTAAAGGATATCGTAAAATACTTACTCAGGGAAAATTAGGGTCTCAGTTTATTCCTTGGTCAAAAGTATATCCAGATAAACCAGTTTTTGTAGGCTACAATCATGAAGTATCTCTTAAAAAAATTCTTCATTTATTCAATAGTTTACCACCTGATTTTCAGGATCAAATTAAATTATTAAGTGGTAATACCCGAAGAAAATCACAAGTGATTTTTCTAATGAAAAACGGGAATGTAGTTATTGGCAACGTTTCAACCCTAAAAAGTAAAATAAAGTACTATAATAAAATAAAAACTAAAGTGGGAAAAAATACGCTGATTGATTTGGAAGTAGGGGCGTTTAGCAGGCCGCTTACACCAAATGAAAAGCGTGCTTACGGTTTAATATAAACTGATTTTAGGCTGGTTTTATGGTAAAATTTTTTTAGGTAGCACTGACGGGGGGATAATTTTGGACAATTCGAATTTATTAGTAGGCTTAGATATTGGTACTACAAGCGTGAAAGCGGTTGTAGCTGATTCTGGTAAAGTTATTGCAGCAGTTGCAGTTCCTAATAAAGGGATGCGACATGGTAATATAGTTGATATTGATGAAACTGCTGCTGCGATTAATAGGGCACTAAAAGAAATAGCCAAAAAGACAAATGCAAATATTTATCGAGTAGTAACAGG
The DNA here is from genome assembly GCF_026185255.2 of Lactobacillus sp. IBH004. Classification (NCBI taxonomy): domain Bacteria; kingdom Bacillati; phylum Bacillota; class Bacilli; order Lactobacillales; family Lactobacillaceae; genus Lactobacillus; species Lactobacillus sp. IBH004. Next base: position 865,912 of record NZ_CP110217.2, read on the forward strand.
TATACCTGTAGGTATGCTCCAACTTGAAACTGCAAGTGATCTAGTTAATGTCAGCGATAATGGTCAAGAAGTAGGTAACCATGATGTCAGGCGAGTAGTTCGTGCTGCCATCAGGTCTGCTGTGAAAAACGAACGGGAGCCTATTTCTTTTTTGCCAAGCCGTTTTCTAATTGATGGTAAAACCGAAGTCGATGATCCTCGAAAAATGATTGCACATTCTTTGTCGGTGCAAGGCATCATGTTAACAGCACCGGCCAGTCCCTTGCATAATATAAAAAAGGCTATTGAGCGTGCTGGCTATTCCAATAATTTTTTTATTCCAACTCCACTTGCTATTGCCAGCGTAGCTTTAAATGAAAGTGAACGCCATTTTGGTTCAATTATCCTCGACTTAGGTGGCGGAGTTACTACAGCTACGGTAATTCATAATAATCAAATTAAATATGCAAATATCGATTTTGAAGGTGGCAGTGATATCAGTAATGATATTTCGGTTGTTTTAAGTACTTCTAACAAGGATGCTGAACAAATAAAACTTGATTATGGTTATGCTGATCCCAGCCTTGCATCTGCTAAAAATAAATTTGCCGTTAACAGTGTTGGTTCAAATGGCCAGCAAATGGTTGACGAAAAATATTTAAGTGAAATTATTAACGCCAGGGTTATCCAGACTATTGACAGAATTGAAAAAGGCTTGGTTAAACATGACGCCTTGAAGTTACCAGGTGGCATTATTATTACTGGCGGAAGTAGTCTTTTGCAAGGTTATGATAGTATTATAGCTAATACTTTGAATGTCAAGGCGCGAATTTATCAGCCTGACCAAATTGGAATGCGTAATCCAATTTACTCAGCGGCTTACGGAGTAGTTAACTATGCATATAAGATGTCAGATATTGATTTCTTAGTAATTAGTGCTATTTATGGCAGAGGTGCTCTCAGTCAAGGGGAGCAGTCTACTCAAGAAAAGCCAAAAACTTCTAAAAGAACAGTTACTGTTAATGAAACTAAAAGAAAAGAAGAATATAATAGATATGAGTTACTAAAGCGAGAGCAATCTCCGCATAGTAAAACAAAAAATAATATGCAAAATAAAGATAAAGGCTTTAAGAACTTCTTCAAAAAGTTCTTTGATTAAAGGTGGTTAATTAGATGGATTTCACGTTCGATTCAGACGACAATAAAAATGCTGTCATCAAAGTTATTGGTGTCGGTGGTGCTGGTGGTAATGCTGTTAATCGAATGATTGATGACGGTGTGCAGGGAGTTTCCTTCGTTGCTGCTAACACTGATGTACAAGCATTAAATAGTAATAAAGCAGAAAATAAAATTCAGTTAGGCCCTAAGTTGACAAGAGGACTTGGAGCAGGCTCTCACCCTGAAGTTGGCCAAAAGGCTGCAGAAGAAAGTGAACAGACAATTGAGGATGCTTTAAAGGGCGCGGATATGATCTTCATTACTGCTGGAATGGGTGGTGGTACTGGAACTGGTGCTGCACCAATTGTAGCTAAGATTGCCCGCGAAACAGGTGCTTTAACTGTTGGCGTTGTAACTCGTCCTTTTACTTTTGAAGGTCCAAAAAGATCAAAAAATGCCGCTGAGGGTATTGCACAGTTAAAGCAGTACGTTGATACTCTTGTTATTATTGCCAATAACCGTTTGCTGGAAATGGTTGACAAAAAGACACCAATGATGGATGCCTTCAAAGAAGCTGACAATGTTTTAAAACAAGGTGTTCAGGGTATTTCTGACTTAATTACTTCAACTGACTATGTCAACTTGGATTTTGCTGACGTTAAAACTGTGATGGCTAATCAAGGCGCTGCTTTAATGGGTATTGGCCGTGCAAGTGGCGAAAATCGCACTGTTGAAGCTACAAAACTGGCAATTTCTTCCCCTCTGCTCGAAGTATCGATCGATGGTGCTAAACAGGTACTGCTAAATATAACTGGTGGCCCTGATCTTACTTTATTTGAAGCGCAGGATGCTTCAGAAATCGTTTCTAAGGCTGCAGGTGACGATGTTAATATAATTTTTGGCACTTCTATTAATCCTAATTTGGGAGATGAGGTTGTAGTTACTGTTATTGCGACAGGAATCAACTCTCAAGCAGAGGAGGAAGCCTCAAAGCAGCTCCCGGGTCACAGTCACCAGATTAAATCTCAACCAGGTCAAGCCAATACTTCTCCGGAAAGAAAAATTAACTCAGTTAAAAGACCTATGGAACAGAATTCGGCTGTAAGCGAAAACTCCGGTGCAGTTCAAAGTGCGCCCAAACATAAGCCAATGGTTGATCCAACAAGTGTTTGGGGCTTGGATAATGATGATGAGGGCAACCGCCGGTCAGCTCCTTTTACGGCAAATCAGGATGATAAATCTAGTTCATTTGATGAAGACGATCAAAGTAGCATTTCACAAATCGAAACTAATGCTTTTGATGATGACGATACTGATGATATTCCATTTTTCAGGCATCGTGGTGAAAACTAATAGGAGGCAAGAGAAATGGCTTTTAGTAAAATAGGCAAATTTTTCGGCGTGGCAAATGATGAAGATGAAATGTTAGATGACGATTATGCAGAAGAGCAGCAGTTAAGTGATGAAGATAATTTTCCTGCTGGTACTGTTAACCGTGACAAAGTTGTTTCCATTAAATCTGGTATGAATGCTGCCAAAAGCAAAATTGTGCTTTATGAACCACGTGTTTATTCAGATGCTAAAGAAGTTGCACAGAATTTATTGAATAATAAAGCGGTAATAATTAACTTCAGCAGAATGGAAGATGCATCAGCCAGAAGAATCGTTGATTTTATTACTGGTACAGTGTACGCTTTAAATGGTGAAATTCAACGTATCGGCGATAAAATTTTTTTAGCGACTCCGCCGAAGTTTGTCACGAATGGCAAAATTAGTGATCTAGTTGATAAGAAAGATTCTTTAAGTTAATGGCAGCAAATATCATATATTACGGCATTAATATTATTGACTATGTAATATGGATTTATAGTATAGTCATGGTAATTGATGCAATTTTAAGTTGGGTTCCCTCTTTACGCGATTCAGCTGTGGGTCGCATAATTAATCGCGTAATTGATCCTTATTTGAATATTTTTCGGAAGGGGCCAATTGCCAGACTGTCTAATGCCACCGGATTAGACATTTCATTTTTAATCGGTTTGCTTTTACTTTATTTTGTCCAAGATTATGTTTTAAATTGGATTGCAAATATTTTATTTCATTTATTTGTTTAACCTCCAATCTTAATAAAGAGCTGGTAAATTTCGTTTTAACTTTGACGGAGTTACTAGCTCTTTATTTATCAGTTGGCTTAATTATTTCCTAAAATAAAAGAAAGTCACAGTTCATGCTATAATAATTTACGAAGTGACAGAGTAGTAATTTCACCTTCACTATTAGGGGGCAGTTCTTGAAAGCATCTAATATCTCAAAACGTAGTTTTTATATTAAAAATGTGGTCTTTAAGGGAAATTTATCTGACCAAAAAACAGTTGATAGAATGAATGGGCTTATAAATGATGTCATTTATAAACATCAAAAAGTTTTAACTGAATTTTTAGACCCAGGGGAAAGAGATATTTTAAAAAAGCTGGCTGAAAATGAAGTTTGCCTGCAAAGCTTTGGTGGCTATTTAAACGCTGAAAAAAAGAGAGTTGTTATAACAGAAGATTGGGCTACTGTTTCACCTCTGTCATATCAAATCTCTCTTTTTGAAATTGAATATCCTCAAAAATTTGTTTCTTTGACACATAGTGATGTATTAGGAAGTATAGCAAATGCTGGAATAGAAACGTCTACATTTGGTGATATTATTACGGATGGGAATGGGCGCTGGCAATTTTTTGGCAAAAGTGAACTAACTGATTTTTTCCAATATGAAATTACTCATATAGGCCACACAGAAGTTAAATTAAGGCCTATTTCAAGTGAAAAAATATTAGCAGTTGAAGATGAAAGTAAACACTTAACGGTAATTGCTTCTTCATTGCGATTGGATGCAGTTTTGGCAGCGATCGCTAAACAGAGTAGAAGCCAAATTAAAGCAAATATTAAGAATAATTTAGTTAAATTAAATTGGCATACTATTAAAGATTTTAATATAATAATTGAAGAAGATGATGTTCTTAGCCTAAGACATTTTGGCAGATGTAAGATTATGAGTATTTCAACGACAAAAAAAGGCAATTATAAGGTGGTATATAAGCTATGGCAGACGAAAAGAAAGATACGCAGAAGCTGACTCCGATAAAAATTCACAATAAAGAATTTAAAAAAAGAGGATTGAGTGGATATGACAGGCATGAAGTTGATAGTTTTTTAGATCAAATTATTAACGATTATGGTGATGTATTAGATCAAAATGTTGATTATAAAAATAAAATAATACAATTACAAGATCGAGTTTCAAATTTGCAAAAGCAAGTTGCACAGTATCAGCAGAATGAAAATGCTACTAAAGAAGCCATAAATAATGCCAAGATCAAAGCAGAAAGAATTATCAATGACGCTACAGTTCAGGCAAATAATGCAACTGAGCAGGCTAAAATTGATACTGATTATCAGCGTCAGCAACTGGAAACTATTAAGTTAGATTATGAACGGGTCAAAAAGGAAACTTCCGGTTATCGCAGGTATATACAAGAACTTTTACAAAAAGCAATTGAGAATCTGAATGACGAAAAGTGGCAAAAAGCTCTTGATCAATATTTTGATACAGAACGATTTTATCCTCCAGATGGTGCAGAACCAATCATGCTCACCGATGAGGACGAGGATGTCGATGAAGACGATGACGATGATACTGATGAGGAAGATGAGGATTTTGAGGTTGACAACGATACGGATGATGAAGTAAACTTTGAACAAGACTCTGAAGAAACAAATAATAGTCCTCAACCGATGACCGGTGACAGTCCTAGTATTGAAACTGTTAATGACGACGATGCTGCAGCCGATAATAATTCTGGCGGAACTACTATTATTTTTCCGGATGACTATAAAAATCATAAATGACAAACTGACAGTAAAACTTGCGAGCAATTCAGCGAATTAGTGAGGGTGTGAGTCTAATATAAGAGCTTAAAAGTTGATCAGCTGTTAATGATGGTTTGTCACGGTAGTTGCACGATACGCAATTCATTAAGTGGAGTTTAGCAACTCAATTTAGGTGGTACCACGATATTAACCTCGCCCTAATTTTAGGACGAGGTTTTTTGATAGGAAGGATTAAAAAATGAGAGTGAAAGATACACTTAATTTAGGTAAAACTAAATTTAAGATGCGGGGCAATTTGCCAGTACGTGAAGCACAATGGCAAAAAGAATGGGAAGAAAATAAATTATATGAACAGAGATTAAAATTAAACAAAGGCAAGCCAAGATTCGACTTGCATGATGGTCCTCCCTTTGCTAATGGTAATATTCATATTGGTCATGCGATGAATAAAGTATCTAAGGACATAATCGTTCGCTTCAAAAACATGAACGGTTATTATGCTCCTTATGTTCCGGGTTGGGATACTCATGGTTTGCCAATTGAACAGCAATTGACTAAACAGGGTGTTGACCGCAAAAAAATGAATCTTGCGGATTACCGTCAACTTTGTCAAGATTTTGCCAGTAAAGAAGTTAAAAAGCAAATGACTGACTTTAAGCGTTTAGGCGTAATGGGAGACTGGGACCACCCATATATTACTTATCAGCCAGAATATGAGGCAGAAGAAATTCGCGTCTTTGGCAAAATGTATGAAAAAGGATATATCTATAAAGGCAAAAAGCCCGTTTATTGGTCTCCTTCAAGTGAATCAACATTAGCTGAAGCTGAAGTTGAATATCACGATATTAAATCACCTTCAATTTATGTTTCATTTCCTGTAAAAGACGGTAAAGGAATTCTGAATCCTGAGAAGACATATTTCTTGATTTGGACAACTACACCTTGGACTATTCCTACTAATCAAGGGATTACAGTCAATCCAGGGTTTGATTACTCAGTAGTCCAGGTTAACGATAAGCGTTACGTGGTTGGAACTGATCGTTTAGAAGCCGTTGCTGAAGAATTGGACTGGAATGACTATGAAGTGGTGCAACATCTTAAGGGTAGTGAAATGGACCGTATGGTTGCTAAGCATCCTTTGTATGATCGTGATGCCATTTTAATGAATGCGATGCACGTTACTGCTAGTGATGGTACTGGCTTAGTTCACACAGCTTCCGGCTTTGGTGAAGACGACTATAATGTTGCTCAAAAGTATGGTCTACCTGTATATAGTCCTATGGATGACAAGGGCTGCTTTACTGCAGATATTAATGATCCTGATTTAGCTGGCTTATTTTATGATGATGCGAATAAAGTTGTCAGCGAAAAATTAAAGAAGTCAGGGAATTTACTCAAGTTAAGTTTCTTTACCCACTCTTACCCACATGATTGGCGCACCAAGAAGCCCGTAATTTACCGTGCTACCACACAATGGTTTGCTTCTGTTGCTAAGTTTCGTCAGCAAATTCTTGACCAAATTGATCAGGTTAAATTTACGCCTTCTTGGGGTCAATTACGCTTACACAATATGATTAAAGATCGTGGTGACTGGGTAATTTCCAGACAGCGTGCTTGGGGTGTTCCACTGCCAATCTTTTACGCAGAAGATGGCACTGCAATTGTGACGCCAGAAACTATCGAGCATATTGCCCAGATTTTTGCTAAAGAGGGCTCAAATGCTTGGTATAAGAAGACTGCTCAGGAATTATTGCCCGAAGGTTTCACTTCTGAACATTCTCCAAATGGTAAGTTTACTAAAGAAAAAGATATTTTGGACGTTTGGTTTGATTCAGGGTCTTCCCATCAGGCTGTTATGGCCAAAAGACCAGATTTGAAATTTCCATGTGATCTTTACCTTGAAGGTAGTGACCAATACCGTGGGTGGTTCAATTCAAGTCTGATTACTTCTGTAGCTGCCACGGGTAAGGCACCTTATCGTGGTATTTTGTCACAAGGCTTTGTTTTAGATGAAAAAGGACATAAAATGTCTAAATCGTTAGGTAATGTAATTTCTCCAAACGATGTCATCAAACAAATGGGTGCAGAAATAATTCGGTTATGGGTTGCCTCAGTTGACACGACTTCTGACGTTGCCGTTTCACAAGATATTTTACGTCAAACTTCTGAAAGTTATCGTAAAATTCGGAATACTTTCCGTTACATGCTGGCTAACACCTCAGACTTTGATCCGCAAAAAGACCGTGTGGTTTATGAAAATCTCAATTCTATTGATCAATACCTGGAAGTTAAACTTAACGATTTAGTTAAAACTTGCCTTGACAGTTATGAACGTTACGACTTTAATAATGTATATAAAAAGGTATTTGCCTTTATCTCAAACGATTTATCAGCATTTTACCTGGACTTTGCCAAAGATGTTCTTTATATTGAAAGCAAAAATAGTCATGCGAGAAGATCTATGCAAACTGTAATCTATGATGCAGCGGTAAAACTTGCTAAAATCATGACACCAATATTGCCTCACACAATGGAAGAAGTTTGGTCCTTCTTAAAAGAAAAAGAAGATTATGTCCAGCTTGCTGAGATGCCTGAAGTTGAACAATATGATAATCATGATGAGCTTCTGGAAAATTGGCAGAAATTCATGAATTTACGTGATGATGTTTTGAAGGTGCTCGAAGAAGCACGTGATCAAAAATTAATTGGTAAATCATTTGAAGCAGCTGTCACAGTTTATCCCACAGATGAGATGAAAACTGTTTTAGCTAACCTTGATGCCAATTTTAGACAAATTCTAATTGTGTCCAAATTAACAATTGCTAATGGTGAGGCACCGGCAAATGCTCAAAAATTACCAAATGGTGCTTTTATAGTTGAGCATGCTAAAGGAGAAGTTTGTCCTCGTTGTCGCATGATTAGAACTGATATCGGAGCTGATAGTGAAGTTCCAATGCTTTGCGGTAGATGTGCTAAAATTGTCAAAGAGGATTACCCTGAAGCTGTACAGGAAGGCTTAGAAGAATAATGCGCTACGGAACAGTAAAGCAATTCGATCGTAACAGTAGTTTTGGTTTTATTACTGATAATGAAAACCAGAAATCATATTTTGTTTTTTATACAGCAATAAAAGAAGAAGGTTATCGCCGCTTACAAGTAGGACAAAAGGTTAAATATCAGCTTGCTCAAGGAAAAAATGGACTCCAATGTGTGAACGTATATTTAGCTGATTAACAGGAAAGTGAATAATGGATTTAACAGAAACTGAAATCTCCTCAAAACAAATTTTTACTGGGCGTATAGTTGATCTTTCAGTTAGAACTATCAAATTACCTAATGGTGAAACTGCAACAAGAGAAGTTGTAAAACATCAGCCTGCTTCGGCTGCCATTGCAGTAAATGATAAGCAAGAAATGTTGCTGGTTGAGCAGTGGCGTGAGCCGATTAAAGAGTTGACTTTGGAAATTCCAGCAGGATTGATAGATGAAACTGATGCCAGTCCATTAGATGCCATGAAAAGGGAATTAAATGAAGAAGGCGGTTATCATGCTGACTACTGGGAAAAGATAACGGAATTCTATTCGTCGCCTGGCTTTACTAATGAGAAACTATACTTATTTTATTGTGATACATTAACCAAATTGACTGATAAAAAGGCGCTTGATCCTGACGAATTTTTAATTAGTCACTGGTATAGTTTGGAAAAGTTGAAACAGCTTGCGGCACAAGGTAAAATTGTTGATGCCAAGACATTATATGCAATGAGTGTTTGGGAAAATATGTTGCTTACCAGTGCTAATACAAGGGATTAAAATGACAGAAAAGCGATCTGATTACCGTAAAAAATTAAAAAAGCAAAAAAGCAAAAATATTTTAAATACAATTAAATCTGCTTTTGATGATAATGATGCTGAAGTTGACGTTAATCCTGATTTTACCCGTAATAAAGATGAATTTATACAACCAAATGAATCTTCAAATAAAAGGGCAAAGACTCAGGAGCAGACTCCAAGAAGAGAAAAGAACAAGTCACAATCTCAACCAACTACCAGTCAAGACAAAGCATTAAGACTGAAAGGTAAGCTTAATCGTGCCATTCTCATCGTTTCAATTTTAATTATTTTGGTATTATTGGCGTTATTTCACTTATAAATAAAAACGAGGGTAAAAATGAAGATAGCAATTATTGTCCCAATGGAAATTGAGGCTGAATATTATCATAAGTATTTTCACTCTGGTCACAAAGAAATGTTCGGATCTACTACATTCGAGCATTTTTGCGTTAACCACAATGATTTATATATTGGTTTGAGTGGAATTGGTAAAGTCCAAGCTGCTATGAATTTAGCTAGTTTGCTATGCCAGCTTAATATTGATTTAGTTTTTATGACTGGTACAGCAGGATCTTTACAGCCCAATATTCAAAAGGGCGATTTGATTTTAGCCAGTTCATTTGCTTATCACGATGCGCATAATACTCTAGCAGGGGATTATGTTGAAGGACAAATACCAGGTGAACCGGCAGAGTTTGTTTTGAAGTCGACTGCTAGAACACAATTTGCACAGTTTTTGCAGCATGAGAACATTGAATATAAAGAGGGACTTATTGTCACAGGCGATTCTTTCATTGGTTCACAAGCACAAAAAAATGATATTAAGCAAAATTTTGCTCAAGCTTTAGGAGTTGAGATGGAAGGGGCTGCTTTTGCACAGGTGGCTTATCATTTTAATAAGCCTTTAATAGCTTTGCGAGCTATTTCTGACAATGGCAATCAAGATGCAAATGAAGACTTTGATCAGTTTGCACAAAAAGTGGGTGCTAAAGCGGCTAAAATTATTTGTACTTACATAGAGAAGATGAATTCATAAATGACAGAAATTTACTTGGATAATGCTGCTACGACACCTATGTCTGCCAAAGTAATTAATGTGATAGCTGAAGAAATGAAAAATGACTTTGGTAATGCTTCCAGTACTTATGAATTAGGACGTAAGGCCCGTCATGTCATTGATCTTGCCAGGCAAGAAGCTGCCCGAGCAATCAATGCCAGCGAAAATGAGATAATTTTCACCTCCGGTGGATCTGAGAGTAATAATACTGCTATTTTTGGGACTGCTCATAGTCGCAAAAATATTGGTAAACGCATTATCACAACAAAAATTGAACATCCCTCTGTTTTAAAGCCAATGCAGCAACTGGAAAAAGAGGGTTATGATGTTATCTACCTTGATGTAGATACAGATGGTCGGATATCATTGGCTGATTTGAAAAGGGCTTTAACTCCGCAAACTATTTTGGTATCTGTAATGGCAGTTAATAATGAGGTTGGAACAATCAATCCTTTGGCTGAAATTGGTGCAATGGTAAGACAAAGTAATGCCTATTTTCATGTAGATGCAGTTCAAGGATTAGGAAACATTAATCTTGATGTTGCTAAAATGAATATCGACTTATTATCCACTTCTGCTCATAAAATCAATGGTCCTAAGTTTCTGGGATTTTTATATGAAAAAAATGCTATTAAACTACCACCTTTAGTTTATGGTGGGGAACAGGAAACTAAACGCAGGGCTGGAACCGAGAATGTTCCAGGAATTGCAGGTTTTGGAGAAGCTATTAATGAAATTGCAGCTGTGGATAAGAACAAGCTCCAGGCTAATTATCAGAAATTGCAAAAAATTATTTTAAATAAACTTGACCAAGCTCAAATTGAGTATCAAGTTAATGGTGGAACTAGAAAATTTGATTCTCATCATGTTTTGAACTTGCATTTTGCTAATGTCAATACGACTATTCTGCAAACAAACTTAGATTTGGCTGGGTTTGCGGTTTCAGGGGGTTCTGCATGTACCGCAGGAACACTTGAGCCTTCCCATGTTTTAGTGGCTTGTTTTGGTAAAAACTCTCCGCGAATATCTGAATCAATTCGTATATCATTTGGACGTTATACTACTGAGGAAGAAGTTTCTGCTTTTGCAAGACAGTTGGTTAAAATTGTGGGTAAAATACAAAACAAATAAAAAAATTGCTTTTTTAAAAAGATATGCTTATTATAAGTAAGTGAGGTAATATTATGGCAAATATGGTTATGATTAATGGTGATACACGCAAGTTTACGCTTAGTCCCGACTTGAAATTATATGCACTGATTGATGCCGGTTTTGTTAAAACTGTTAAGGGTAATTTTAATTATGAGCATCCACTTTATAATGATTCACCATATAACGCCCCAACAAAGTTGAAAATGACCATTAACAAGGAAATGACACGTTTAACAATGGTCGTTACTGATAGAAATGGCTTGCAAAAGGTCAATATTTTTAAAAATAAGCAATTGGCTCCCACAGTGGAACTTTTAAATTATATCTTAAAAGATCTTGAGGAACGTAAAATTATTGTCGCTGTGAAGGATTGATTAATTTGGAAAAGAAAAATAAAAGAGTAGTTGTAGGAATGAGTGGCGGGGTAGACTCTTCAGTTTCCGCCCTTCTTTTGAAAAAACAAGGATATGACGTAATTGGTGTCTTCATGAAAAACTGGGATGATACCGATGATTCTGGTATTTGTACAGCTACTGACGATTATGAAGATGTTAAAAAAGTTGCTGATCAAATTGGTATTCCTTATTATTCAATTAATTTTGAAAAGGAGTATTGGCAGCGAGTTTTTGAGTATTTCTTAAATGAATATAAAAAAGGGCGCACGCCAAATCCTGATGTAATGTGTAATAGTCAGATTAAATTCAAATCCTTTTTAGAGTTTGCTTTCAATCTGGACGCAGATTATATTGCAATGGGGCATTATGCAAAAACAATAACTGATAAAAATGGCATCACACACATGATGCGTCCTAAAGATGGTAATAAGGATCAAACTTATTTTTTAAGTCAGTTAAATCAAAAACAGATTAGCCGCGTTATTTTTCCATTAGCCAATCTCACAAAGCCGCAAGTCCGGGAAATTGCAATAGAAAATGGTTTAGCTACAGCGAAAAAGAAAGATTCCACTGGTATTTGCTTTATTGGGGAAAGAAACTTTCGTAAGTTTTTGAGTGAATTTTTACCTGCCCAGTCTGGTGAAATGATTACGCCAGATGGTAGAGTAGTTGGTCATCATGCTGGCTTAATGTATTATACAATCGGTCAGAGATCCGGTTTAGGCTTAGGTTCAACTAAAGAATCTACAGCCCCTTGGTTTGTTGTCGGCAAAGACTTGCAAAAAAATCAATTGATTGTGGAGCAGGGTTATGACAGCAAGCTACTTTATGCCACTGAATTAGAAGCTAGTGACATGTCATTTTTTACTGGACAGCCCAAGCATGATTTTACAATTCATTGCAGTGCCAAGTTCCGTTATCGTCAACCAGATGTCGGCGTGACAGTATCTTATGATGCTGCAGCAAACAGGGCAAAAGTTTACTTTGATGAGCCGGCACGCGCTGTCACTCCTGGACAAGCTCTGGTTCTTTATCAAGGCGAAGAGTGTTTAGGCGGTGGCAATATCGACTGCGCCTACCAGAATGAGCAGCAATTACAATTAGTCTAATACAAACAAGTAAGGAAAATGTACCATGCATTTTCCTTTTTATTTGTGTTCGTTTTTCTTTTAAACTAATTAAATGATAAACTAGATAGCAACAGCTATAGAAAAGAGTAATTAATGAATGCAAATTTATTTTGTCAGACATGGTAAAACAGAATGGAATTTACAAAGGCGTTTTCAAGGAGCTCACGGTGACTCACCACTTTTGCCTCAAAGCTTAAGTGATATTCAAAAATTAGGCGGTTTTTTAGCTGGCACCAAATTTGCCGGAATATATTCAAGTCCGTTAAAAAGAGCTAAGGCTACAGCGGAAGGCTTAGTAAAAACATTGAGCTGCCCTCTTGCAATTAAAGTAGATGATCGTCTGCGCGAATTCGATTTGGGAGCAATGGAAGGTCTCACTTTCGCTGAAGCTCAAACTAATTACCCCAAGCAAGTAACTGATATTTGGGATCATCCCGAAAAATATGACGGTCACAGTATAGGTGGAGAAAATTATTCTGAAGTCATTGCTCGCGGTAAAAGTTTTGGTCATGATATTGCGCTGAAGTTTAAGGCGGATGATAAAGTAATTGCTGTAAGTCACGGTGCAGCCTTAGGGGCAATTATGGGAGGATTATTAGGCTATCCGCTGTCAGATATCAGGCGCAACGGCGGCTTAAGCAATACTAGTCTGACAGTTTTAGAAACAAAAGATAAAGGCAAAACTTTTGATGCTTTAGTTTGGAACGAAACAGGATTTTTAGGTAGAAAAATGGTGAATTCAGATTCATTATGATAGAGAAAAGGAAAGCAACAAGTAATTCCGAAGTTGTTCAAAAAAAGATACACGAATTAATTACTCACATTGATGAAAAGCCAGATAACAGTGAAAACTATTTAAAATTGGCCACCTATTTAATAAAACAGGGTAGCAGCGATCAAGCTACGGAGTTATTAGAAAAGGCTAAAAATTTGGTTACTCATCCGCAGGATTTAGATTATGATCTGGCAGTGTGCTATTACTTGCAAGGTGAATTTAAAAAGGCCTTAAATATACTTAACCAGATTCCCAACGACGATTTAGTTTTATACCAAAAGGCTCTCGTTTTTTTCAAAATAGGACAAAAGCAAAAAGCACTTGCTTATGCTTTAACTATTAAACAAAGAGATGCCAAGACGTGGGAATTGATAGGAGATATTTGGCTCAGTCTTGGTGAAATCAATCAGGCAGAGTCAAGTTATAAAAAAATCGGGAAAGAGCAAAGGACGGCAAAAGTCAATTTCATGCTGGGAATCACAAGTTTGACACAAAACCGTCTAGAAGCAGAAAAGTATTTTGCCAAAGCTAAAGAGCAGGATCCCAAAGTTTTTGCCCAAGAAGAGCAAAAGTATGCTTCTGCACTAAAATTAATAACTAATGCGAGAAAGAAAAAATGACAACTTTTACCGGAAAAATTAACAGAATAGTTTTTGAAAATGACCAGGATCTATATAAGATACTTGATGTCACCATAATTGGCAAACTTGAAAAATACGATCGTGATGAAATTAAGGTTACCGGTAATTTTGGTGATGTCCAAGTTGGTGCAACTTATAGCTTTTCTGGCAGGCTAATTGTTCATAATAAGTTTGGCCTGCAATTTCGCTCAGATAACTATAAACTAGCTTTACCTCATGAAAAAGGCAGTTTAATCAGCTACTTGAGTTCAAGTAAATTTCCGGGAATCGGTAAAAAGGCAGCCAGTGCAATAATTTCAGACTTAGGAATGGATGCACTAACAATTTTAAAAGAAAAACCTGAAAAAGTAGCGACTTTGTCATTAACCAAAAAGCAAAAAGATAGTCTGCTAAATGGTGTCAGCTTAATGGATTCTTATTCTGAAACTGTACTAAAATTGGCGCAATTTGGCTTAAATAAAAAAGTAGCTGGTAGACTTTACCAACTTTATCATGGTAATACTTTAGCAAAACTTGAAGAAGATCCTTATGCTTCTATTGCTGAAGTTACGGGCTATGCGTTTAAAAGTGCCGATCGAATCGGTAGTAAACTAGGAATTAGTTCCGCAGATCCTAAAAGAGTTAATGGCGCTATTTTTCAAATTTTACTTGATGAAGTTGCTAAAGAAGGTAATACCTACATCAAACTGGAACAGTTGCTAACAGAGGCTGGTAAATTGCTTCAAGTTGAGCAATTTGATGTTATAGCTGATTGCGTTAATAATCTCCAGCATCAAGGAAAAGTGGTGGTAATGGGTGAAAATGCAGCGCTGCAGGAAATATATGAAACTGAAAGTGATATTGCCAATGCAATGAAAAATTTGGTGGAAAAAAGCCATAAGAGTTCAAAATATAGTGAGAAGGAATTAAACCGCGCCATAGCTCAGGCTGAAGCTAAGTTAAAGATTACTTATGATGAAACCCAAAAAGCTGCTATTAAAAATGCGCTGACTAATCCCATCTCAATTTTAACTGGTGGTCCAGGGACTGGCAAAACTACTATCATAAACGGTATTTTGTTAGCATTGAAAGAGCTGGCCGAAATACCATCATCGTCTCTTTATAGTACGGATCCACCATTTTTGCTGGCAGCACCTACAGGTCGTGCTGCAAAAAGAATGGAAGAAATCACTGGTATTACAGCTAAAACAATCCATCGATTATTAGGACTGGGAATTGGAGAAAATGATGCAACTGATTTGAACGAGTTAAATGGTGAGATTTTAATCATTGATGAAATGTCAATGGTAGATATGTTTTTGTTTAAACAATTGGTTTATAGCATTAATGAAACTAAACATATTGTTTTTGTTGGAGATAAGGATCAGTTGCCCTCTGTTGGTGCAGGAAATGTGTTTGCTGATTTGATCAAATCGCAAGCTTTTCCCACTACAGTTCTCAAGCAAATCCACCGTCAAGGTGATGATTCCAGCATTATCACACTTGCTCATGACATTAATATGGGTAAAAATGTGCAAGAATTATTTCAGAAAACCAGCAACTATTCCTTCATTTCTTGTCCACCTCATGAAGTTGCTCACGTAGTTAGTCAGATTGTTGAGCGGGCTTTGGCAAAAGGGTTCAATCCCGATGATATTCAAGTCCTAGGAGCTATGTATCAGGGTGATGGCGGAGTAAATAATTTGAATGATGTAATTCAGGAAATTATTAATCCGCCTAAGGAAAATAGCAAAACACTGGAAGTACATGACGAGATTTTTCGTATAGGTGATCGTATTCTACAGCTGCAAAATAATCCGGAAAAAGATATTTATAACGGTCAAATCGGCAAAATTTTAGCAATTGATAACGAAAATTCGCAAAAGTGTATGGTTGCTGACTTCGATGATAGGGAAATTACTTTTAGCAAAAAGGATCTTTTCGATTTAACCAGAGCATATGCAATTACTATTCATAAAGCCCAGGGTTCTGAATTTCCTTTAGTTATCCTTAGTCTGACTATGCAAAATTATGTCATGCTCAAACGTAATTTGTTATATACTGCTGTTACTCGTGCAGAAAAAAATTTGGTTTTAATTGGCGACCCCCGTGCTTATGAAATGGCTTTGACTACTTCAGGTAACGATCGCAAGACTGGCTTAACTACTAAATTACAAGCGGTGTTAAAAGTTGAGCCCAAGGAAACTAAGAAGCAGATTCCAGCTAAAAGTGACCAAGACGTTGTATCAAATTCTGAAGAAATAAGTCCTGAGAAAAAGAATTATATTTTGACACCTGAATTGATATACTCAGGGCAGATAGATCCTATGATTGGGATGCAAGATGTCAAGTTAGTAACAAGAGCGGGGTAAAAATTCGCTATGATAGGAAAAAATGCTGTTTTGAATGAGTTTAAAAATACTCTGCAATTGTGGGTTAATAATCATACTCATGTTTTACTAATGGATCAAAATACTCTGGAAGTTGAAACAATTTATCGAGATTCTTTTAATGAGTCAGTTTATTGTTTTGTAGAAAGAACTGCAAAAGAAAAGTTTATTGTTAGTGATGACGGTCGTTCACTTTTCAAGCTTGACCCTAGTGCAAGTGACGTTGATTTGATCGCAACTATTGGTGATATATCGTTAGCTTCGGAATTTGATTTTAATCTCCAAAATGGCGCTATTAGTGCTAAAGCTGACAGACAAAATTTAATCGACACCATAATGCGTTTAGCGCAACTACAAGTAAATATTTCATATCTTAATTAAAAATATTTTTCAAATATAATTTTCATTGCTATTTTTCAAATATAATGGTTAAATTAATGATATTATTTTATTTTAATCTGGGGGAAGGAGCAAAGTCTATGACAATAGTTTTTGATCAGGTAAAGAAAAATTACGGTAAAAAGCCAGTTTTACATGATATTAACATTAAAATCCCTTTGGAACCTACAGTAATTGGTTTGGTTGGACCTAATGGTGTGGGAAAATCAACTATGTTAAGACTACTTGCAGGAGTACTAGAACCAACTGAGGGCACGATCAGGAATGATCAAACGAAAGGATCCTATTTTAAGTGGGCCTGCTTGCACACAAGTTTCGTTGCATCCGGAGAGAGGGGTCTTATGTATAGACTGAATACCCTTGAAAACGGAATGTACTTTTCCTCACTTAAGGGAATTAGTACTAAAAGAACGGAAAATAATATTCGTAAGATGGCTCAAGATTTTAATTTTTCAAATGAACTTAATACTTTTTTTCAGAACTTGTCCACTGGCTTAAAGAAAAAAGCTGCTATTTTGGTGGGAGTAGCAATGGGAACAGAAGTTTTACTTTTAGATGAACCCTCAAACGGTTTGGACATAGCTGCTCAAGAGGATTTAGCCCCTTTTATTCTTGATTTAAAAAATAAGAATGGCAATATTATTTTTATTTCATCGCATGACACTCAGATGCTCTCTGGAGTTGTTGACCATTATCTGTTCTTAAGAGATGGCCAAATAGAAAAAATATTGAACATAAAATGGACGAAAATGACCTAATTTCTGAGTACCGTGGAATTTATAAGCGAAAGTAGGAAACAAAATGAAAAAAATCAAAAAGCTATTTAATATTTTTTGGATACAATTATATTTAGAGCTAAAACTACAAATTCGTTATGTTAATTCTGCTATTAGTTCGCTTGTTTTATATGCCGGAGTTTTTTTAGTTGTTATCCTTTGGTACCAAACAAGGGGTTTTATTTACCATTGTTGGCTTTTTGTTTTGGAGTATTGGTATTGCCTCATTGGGTGGATGTAGTAATGGGGTGGAGACTGATGAGCGAACTGGTCTGCTTGAAAGTGAAACTCAATCCGTCTTTCCCTTGTGGGTTCTATACTTTATTCAAACTTTGGCAGAAAACTTATTTGTTTGGATCTATCTCTTAATTATAGGACTTGTAGCCTCGTTTTTTTCAATGTTTACAGTAGCGGAATTATTAAAAGCTATATTATTGACGTTTGCTTTTTCCTTAATTTCCAACTTAGGAATGTTTGGCATCGGAATGATTTTTGCTTCTGGTTCCATTAGATTTAAAAGAATGGGACAGTGGGCTACTATTTTGCAGGCTTTATTGCTAATGTTGTCAAATGTTTATTTTCCAGTATATAATGCTTTTCAGGAGGTTATTCCTTACGTGGGCGGCATTGAAATAGTGCGGCAAATATTTCTTGGCCATGGAGTTTCATTGTCGAAACTGATGTTATTTATAGTGGTAAATGTAATTTGGTTCTTGCTTGGCATTTTAATTTTCAATTATTGTATAAAAAAGAGCGCAAAAACGGTTCATTTGACGCATTTTAAGTTAGAGAAAGGTGATATTTATTTTAACGTTTGAAAATGTTAAATGGGGAACAAAAAATTATTTTAAAGTAAAAAAATTATATTTAAGTGCATTTCCAAAAAAGGAGCGGTTTCCAATTATTGGCTTGCTTGCAATGGATCTGCAAAAAAGAGTAAATTTTCAGGCCATTTATGATCAGAAAAATTTTATAGGCTTAATTTTCTGGACTTATGCAAAGCAAATCATTTATATTGGCTATTTGGCAGTAGATCCAATCTGGCGTTGCCAGGGCTACGGTAGTGAGATTTTAAATCTAATGAAAAGAAACCATCCAGGTCAGGAAATTGTTTTAGACATTGAACCAGTTATTAAAACAGCAAAAAACTATTCTCAAAGGATTAATAGATTATTATTTTATAAACATAATGGCTTCAAACTAACTCAAGATAATTTAGTTGACGCAGGAGGTCGCTATGCGATTTTAAGTTCAGATAAACACTTTAAAAAACGTAGTTTAAGTCAACTGCTTGATCATATGAGTTTTAATTGCTATAAGTATAAAATTGTGAAAAGGTAATAATAACTAGCGGTCTAAAAGACTGATATTAAAAAGTGTATATCTTATTAAGGCAAATGTAGTCAAACACAAAAAAACCGAGCATAGCAAATGCTCGGTTTTTGTGTTTTTTCTAGGTAGTGACAAAACTAATTTTTTTAGCGTAAAAGATTGAAACTTGAAACGGAAAATTTAATGTTAAAATTATTCCGTTTAATTTCTTCGCCATCTATTTGGGCATATTCTTTTTTTATTGTTGTTACCGTAACTTTATTAGCTTCAAAATAATGAAATTGAGGATCATTGACATGCGAGCCATCTTTAAGGAGGTTGATAAATAGTTTAACCAATTTGGCCAAACTAAATTTCTCAACCACCACGGTGTATATTTTATGGCTGTCAATTTTAGCACTAGGTAAAAGGGGCAGACCTCCGCCCAAATAGGGATGATTAGTTGTGGTAACCATGAAAGCATCGTCAAAATGAAATTTTTGACCATTCCTTTCAATATCTACAATAAAAGTATCTTGTTTGGTCACAGTGGCTAAAACATTACAGCCGTATATTAATTTACCTTCACTAAGATGATTCAGAACTTTTTTCAATTTTGAAATATTACTATTATGGTTGACAAATGCGTCAAAGCCAATGCCAAAGCTGTTGGCAAAATAATACTTCTTATTAGGGGCAATATCAGGAAAAATAAAAGTCCCGCAGTCTATCCGCTCTGGTTTAAATTCTTGTTGTAAATGATCTATAAGAACTTTCGGATCATTAGTTAAGTTAGCAGCGCGCGCAAAGTCATTACCTGTTCCTGCAGGTAGGTAGGCAATAGGGGTTTTTGGATTTTTGGATCTTTTAATTCCGTTTAGCACCTCATTAAGAGAACCATCACCACCGATTACCAACAAAATTTCCGCGGGCGAATGCTTTTGGTCACCATATTCTTGCGCAATGTAAATAGCCTCCCCGGCATAAGTGCTTTTTCGCAATTCAAAGTTAATATTTTCATTGATTAATAAAGCTGTAGTCTTTTCGAGTGCTTTTTTAGCACGACCGTTACCAGCTACTTCATTAACCAAAAGATGTATTTTTAATTTGTTATCCATAAAATTTCATTCATTACATAAAAAGCCCTTAAAAAGGGCTTTTCGTTATTTTTTCTCAACTAACATTGGTAAAATCAGCGGCCGTCTTTTTGTCTTAGAATATAGAAAATCAGAAAGGTTAGTAATAATGGCATTGCGAATCATACTGTCTTTAGGATGCTCCGTTTTGTCCATTTCAGACTTTATAATGTGATAAATATGCTTTTGAGCCTGGTTGATTAATTCAGTAGATTCCCGCATATAAACAAAGCCTCGACTCAAGACATCGGGTCCAGCTAAGACACGTTTGTGCTTGTAATCAACTGTTGCCACCACAACTACTAAACCGTCTTCGGATAAGACCTGGCGATCATGAACGACGACATTGCCTACATCGGCTGTGCCAGATGTATCAACATAGACATCGCCAGCTGGAATATGACCAGCTATGCGGGAGCCTTCAGGTCCAAAACAAATGACTTCACCGTTTTCCAAAACAAATGTATTTGCGGCTGGAACTCCTGCTGCTTGTGCCAATTCAGTATGAATGACCTGCATGCGGTATTCACCGTGAACCGGAATCATGTACTTAGGTTTTGTTAGACGAACCATCATCTTTAATTCTTCTTGACCACCATGTCCTGAGGTGTGGACATTATTAATGCGGCCATGAACTACGCTGGCGCCACCTTCCATTAACTTGTTAATCAAATGATTAACGCTTAATGTGTTACCAGGTATTGGGTTTGAAGAAAAAATCACAGTATCGCCAGGCTGTAAACTAATTTGTCTGTGAGTACCATTTGCTATTCTGGAAAGAGCAGCTAAAGGTTCGCCTTGTGAGCCGGTACATAAAATCATCACTTGTTCAGCTGGTGTGTGATTTATTTCGTTAGCATCTACAATCAAGCCGTCAGGAACATTCAAATAGCCCAAATCAATGCCATTTTGCACACCATTTTCCATACTACGTCCAAAAATGGCAACTTTACGTCCGGTATCTATTGCTGCCTGGATAGCAGTCGATACGCGGTAAAGATTAGAGGCAAATGTAGCAAAAATTATGCGACCGTGGATCCCCGTAATGATGTCATGCAATGATTTAGCTACAAAACGCTCGGACTTAGTAAATTGGGTGACTTCAGCATTAGTTGAATCGGATAATAGCACCAAAACGCCTTCATTACCTAATTTAGCCATCTTTTGAAAATCCGGAGCTGGTTGATTCATTACCGGTGTTAAATCAAATTTGAAATCTCCCGTAAACACGACTGCACCTAGCGGGGTATGAACAGCTATGCCTAAAGTATCTGGAATAGAGTGGGTGGTTCTGAAGAAAGTAACCGTTAATTTCTTGAATTTAAGTACAGTGTCCTCGTGCTCTTCGTGTAATTCTGTTGTTCGTAAAATGCCGTGCTCTTCAAGTTTGCCCTTAATTAAAGCTAAGGCAAATGGGGTAGCGTAAACTGGAATTTCCGGGATCTTTTCTAGTAAGAAGGGGATCCCGCCAATGTGGTCTTCGTGTCCGTGGCTAACAACTAGAGCTTTAATCTTTTTGCGGTTTTTAATTAAATAAGAATAGTCAGAAATCACATAATTAATACCAAGGAGATCATCTTCAGGGAACTTAATCCCGCAATCCATAATAATAATTTCGTCTTGGTACTGTACACAGTACATATTCTTGCCTATTTCGTGCAACCCCCCGATTGCAACGACGGCAACTTCATTATTTTTTATTCGCACAGATATTACTTCTTACTCTCAAAAGAAGTTAGCTTAAAATCGGCATGCTCCTTTTCGTAAGTCAGTGAATTGCCGGCTAATTCTTGGATGAGTTCAATATTATAGGGGGTATTTTCCTCAACCATAGTCCTTGCGGCGACCAAATTTTCTGCCTCAAGGTAAAGAGTTTTAGTTGTTTCCCGTCTAGGATTGACAACCTTATCTTTTTGATACAAAACTTTGTAGATCATATTTGTATTCTCCTTATTCAGTTAATAAAACGTTCTAATTTTGGACAGCTTAAAGCTTCCAATAGCTAGTAAAATTCTACCATACATGCAAAAACAAGTATAGAATCAAGTTTTGCCAGCTTTATTAAAAAAGCCGTCAAAACGATAGCTGACGACATAAATATTTGTGAAAAATTAATAAATGACTACGGTATCTTCATCTAATTTAAATGGGTCTTGTTTATTGATGCGGTCATAGAAAAGATGACCCCGCAAATGTTCAATTTCATGTGAAGCTACGATTGCAGGATAATCCTTTAACCGGACTGTTTTTTCTTCACCAGAAACAGTATAATAATGAATTTTCAATTTATCAGGACGGGGCACATAGCCATCAATTACTTTATCAACGCTCAGACAGCCTTCACCTTCGCTTAAACAAGCCTGTCTGACAGATTCGGACAAAATTTCCGGGTTAACAAAAGTTTCCTTGAAAACTATTTCATTTTGATTATTTGGTACTAACAATGAGGCCATCTGGACGCTCTCACCAACTTGAGGTGCGGCTAAACCAACGCCAGCACGTAATTGGTGCTTTTTGGCAATTTTAGGATCTTGGGAGTTAATCAGATATTCCATCATTTCTTTTGCTAAATTTTGATAATGTTCGCTTAAAGGAAAAGTTAGTGGTTTGGCTACCTTGCGTAATACCGGATTTCCATCTCGGGTAATATCTTTCATTAAAATCAATTACATTCACTCTTTCATAAAAGTTTATAGTTATATTTGTAACATAAAATAAACTAATTTGTCTGCTTTTTATTCTATACTAAATTTTTAATTTGAAAAAGAGGGATAAACGTTGACCCTTAAACAGTTAGGTGGTAAAATCAATGAGCGTAAATATACAGATATGAAACACTTCGATCAGCATGTTTTTGACGTGCCGCCGAAACTGTGACCACGTCACAGTTTTTTTATTGAGGAGTGGAGGAGGAATACTTTTGTCAGAAAAAAGAAGAAACGATATTAGAAATATAGCTATCATAGCGCACGTTGACCATGGTAAAACTACTTTGGTTAACCAATTATTGAAGCAATCCGACACTCTCCCTGAACATATGGCTCTGGAAGATCGGGCAATGGACTCCAACGATATTGAGCGTGAGCGTGGTATTACTATTTTATCTAAAAATACTGCGGTTAAATATGGTGACACTACCATCAATATTTTGGACACTCCAGGACATGCCGATTTTGGTGGTGAAGTTGAACGAATCATGCATATGGTCGATGGTGCCTTATTGCTGGTTGATGCTTATGAAGGAACTATGCCGCAAACTCGTTTCGTACTAAAAAAGGCATTAGAGGCTGGAGTTAAGCCAATTGTGGTTATCAATAAAATTGATCGCCCAGGTGCTCGTCCCAAAGAAGTTCTTGACGAAGTTTTGGAATTATTTATTGAACTTGGCGCTAACGATGAACAACTTGATTTTCCAGTCGTTTATGCATCGGCCTTGAATGGTACCTCATCCTATGATCCAGATCCTGCTAAACAGGAAGAAACGATGAATCCTATTTTTGACACTATTATTAAGGCTATTCCTGCGCCTATTGACAATGCTGATGAGCCTTTGCAGTTCCAAATTACAATGCTTGACTGGGATGATTATGTTGGTCGAATTGGTGTTGGCCGCATTTATCGCGGTAAAGTTAAAGTTGGTGATAATATCACTGTCATGAAGCGTGACGGTTCTACCCAAAACTTTAGGGTTACGAAATTGTTCGGTTTCTTCGGCTTGAAGCGTAATGAAATTAATGAAGCTAAAGCAGGGGATATTATTGCCATCAGCGGTATTAACGATATTTTTGTTGGTGAGACTATTGCTTCTGCCGAAAATCCGGAAGCGTTGCCACTTCTTAAAATAGATCCGCCAACTTTGCAAATGGACTTTGTTGCTAATGACTCACCATTTTCTGGTCGTGAGGGTGACAAAGTTACGCCTAAGAAGTTAGAGGATCGACTAATTAAGCAAACACGTACTGATGTGTCATTAAGAGTTGAGCCGACTGATCAATTAAACGCCTGGACTGTTTCTGGTCGTGGTGAATTGCACCTTTCAATTTTAGTTGAAGAAATGCGGCGGGAAGGTTTTGAATTGCAATTATCAAGACCAAAGGTAATTTATCGTGAAATTGACGGCAAAATGTGTGAACCATTTGAAGCTGTCCAGGTTGATACTCCAGATGAATATGTTGGCTCTGTCATTGATTCTCTTTCACAAAGAAAAGGTGAGATGAAGAATATGACTTCAACTGGCAATAATCAAACCCGTTTAGACTTCTTGGTTCCTTCTCGTGGCTTAATTGGTTATAATAATGAATTTATGTCCCAAACAGGTGGTTACGGCATTATGAACCACAGTTTTGATTCATATAAGCCAGTTGTCAAAAATTGGGAACCGGGACGGCAAAATGGTGCTTTAGTATCGATTAGCCAGGGTAAATCAACTACGTATTCTTTACAAACTGTTGAACAACGTGGTGAATTATTTATTGGTGCTGGAGTAGAAGTTTATGAAGGGATGATTGTTGGCCAATCTTCTCGTGATCGTGATATTGCGGTCAACGTTATTAAAGGTAAGAACTTAACAAACACTCGTGCTGCCGGCAAAGACCATGCCGCTGCAATCAGAACTCCTAAGACCTTAACTCTAGAAGAGGCTATTGAATTCTTAAATGATGATGAATACTGTGAAGTAACTCCTGATTCAATTAGATTAAGAAAGAAAATTCTCAATACTTCAGAAAGACAAAAAGCTGATAAGAAACGTAATAAAAAATAAATAAATGTTTTAGAAGGGCACTCACTGATGAAGTGGTGCTCTTTTTGTTTTATAATGCTTATAATAAAGGTAGATTAAGTTACAGAAGGAGAGGTCGGCTAGTGCGGCAAAAACTTCACCATTTAAATTACAATATTTTCATACCTTATATTCTCTTAGTCGTTTTTGGAATTGTAATGGTTTATTCGGCTAGCTCGGACATATTACTAGTTAATGGCTTTAACCCGGCAATATATGGTATTCGCCAGGCTCTGTATGCCGTCTTTGCCGTATTTGTTTGCTGTGCTCTGTGCTTTTTCTTAAAACTAGAAATTTTTAAGAGTCGCAAATTTGTTATCTGGTTTTTAGGTCTTAGTTTTTTGCTGCTCATTTACCTAATTCTCTTGAAAATTTTTAAGGGATCTGCCGCAGCCGTAAATGGTTCTGTTGGCTGGATTGATTTAAAGATAATAAAGATTCAACCATTAGAAATTGCCAAGCTGTCGCTGATAATTTACTTAGCTTATTTCTTAGACCGTCATGATGGAGCTTTCAAAAAAGGCCAAATTATTCGTAATTTGTATAGGCCAGCAATTTTAGCTGCTTTTATGATGCTTTTGGTTATACTTGAACCGGATTTTGGCGGTACTGCTATTTTAGCCATGATTGTGATTATCATGTTTTCTGTTTCTGGTGTTCCTGCTAAAAATGCAGTATTATGCTTAATTGGTATTGCAGTTGGAATATATTTATTTATCTTCCTAGTTATCAAATTGAATCCTGCTTTTTTACAAAATAAGTATCAATATCACCGTTTTATGTCTTTTCTGCATCCTTTTGAACTTGAGCAAAAGGGTGGTGCCCAGCTAGTTAATTCGTATTATGCTATTCATAATGGTGGTTTGCTCGGAGTAGGATTAGGCAATAGCATGCAAAAACGGGGCTATCTCCCAGAACCATACACAGACTTTATTTTAGCTATAATTGCAGAAGAAATTGGGGTTATTGGTGCTCTAGTCATACTAAGTCTTATGTTTTATCTTATATGGAGTATTATGGAAGTTGGTATCCATGCCAGTTCTCAATTCAATGCTCTGGTATGTTTTGGAGTTACTACAATTATCTTTATTCAAACTCTGTTTAATGTAGGAGCCGTGCTTGGTCTATTGCCTATAACCGGGGTCACATTACCTTTTATTTCCTACGGTGGCTCTTCTTTAATTATCTTATCAGCCGCTATTGGGATTGTACTGAACATATCAGCAAATGAACGAATCGAAAAAGAAGGAAGTTTTAAATGAGCATCAAGCAAGACTTAACCAATAAAAATATTAGCCAAAGGCTGAGCATTATTGTTTATTTAAATTCAGTCAGCAACCAATATAAGCTAAGGCATTATGGTGATATAGTATATTTTTCTAAAAAATTCGGTTATTGTATTTTATATGTAAATCAAAATGAGATCGATCAAGTTATTCGGAATCTGAATGCACTTGATTTTGTTGACAGGGTTGAAAGATCAAAATGGGATCAAATCGATCTTTCAAGTGATCATATTGAACAACAAATTACGGATTTAGCAGCAGATGCTGAAAGAAAGTTACAAGAACGTCAGGAAAATACAGAACAACTATTATGAGAATTATTTCTGGAA
The DNA here is from genome assembly GCF_026185255.2 of Lactobacillus sp. IBH004. Lineage (NCBI taxonomy): Bacteria > Bacillati > Bacillota > Bacilli > Lactobacillales > Lactobacillaceae > Lactobacillus > Lactobacillus sp. IBH004. The sequence goes on from NZ_CP110217.2 coordinate 892,294, forward strand.
AATATGCCAAAAGAAATTTATTTACTTTAAAGAGTCAAAAGACAAGACCGACTAGTGATAAAGTTAAAGAGTCACTGTTTAATTCATTAGGTCAATTCTTTTCTGGTGGTGAAGTCCTTGATCTATATGGCGGAAGTGGTGCTTTAGCAATAGAAGCCGTTTCTCGCGGTTGTCATCATGCCGTGATAATAGACATTAATTACCAGGCCGTAGCGATTATTCGCAAAAATATTGCCTTAACTAAAGAGCCTAATCTTTTCTCTGTATATAAGATGTCCAGTAAAGCCGCCTTGAATAAACTGGCTGAAGAGCAACAGAAATTTGATTTAGTTTTTTTGGACCCGCCATATGCAAAGCAAAAAATTGCGTCTGATATGGCAAAAATGCGTGATTTAGCTTTGCTACATCAAGGAGCAATAATAGTAGCTGAAACAGATGATCAGACGGATTTGGAGGTAGTTGCTGGTTTTGAGTTTATTAAAGAAAAGCACCTGGGTAAAACCATTATCCGTTTTTATCGAAAGGAATAAAAAATAATAATGAGTGTAGCAATTTTTCCGGGCAGTTTTGATCCTGTTACTAATGGACATGTTGATGTTATTAAGCAGGCAGCTGCAATTTTTGATAAAGTTTACGTAGTAGTAATGGTTAATACGGCTAAAAAATATCTTTTTAAAGATAACGAAAGGCAAAAATTATGCCAAGCTGCTGTTAAAAACCTACCAAATGTTGAGGTGCTACTAAAGCCTGATCAGCTGACAGTTAATGTAGCACGAGATTTACACGCAAATGTTATCGTGCGGGGAGTCAGAAACAATACAGACTTCTTATTTGAACAACAGATTGCGGAAATGAATAGAAAAATGGCAAATGATATTAGTACAGTCTTGCTTTTTACTAAACCGGAAAATAGTTATGTTGCATCTAGTATTATTAAAGAAATTGCACAATTTAATGGTGATTTTAATAGTTTCTTGCCCAGCGAGGCTGCAAAGGCTTTAAAGGAAAAATTCTCATGAATAAAGAAGAAAATCATGCTAAAAGAAATAGTAAAACACGTAAATGGCTGCTTTTTATTCTGACTCTTTTTCTAGTTTTTATTGGGTTGAACTGGCCGACAAATTATTATATTGAAATGCCGGGAAGCGCAGTTCCAGTAGGACAATTTGTGAAAAGTAAGGCCAAGGCGCCCAATAATTTCTATCTAGTTACAGTTAGTGAAACTAGCCAGCCGGCATCAGTCTGGGAGTACCTTTTTAGTTATACTCAAAAATATGCCAGTCGCATTCCCAAGTCTGAATTACTGGGTAATTCAAGTAACAGTCAGTATCAGGAACTACAAAATTGGTATATGCAAACAAGTCAGCAAAATGCACTTTATTGTGCGGCTAAAAAGGCAGGTCTTAAGCCTAAACTGCATTATAAAGGCGTATATGTTATGCAGGTACAAAAGGGTTCCAGTTTTAGAAATAAGTTGCAAATAGGAGATACCGTTTTGGGAGCAAATGGTCATAAATTTCGCTCAACTGAAGAAATGATCAATTACTTTCAAAAGAAAAAGATTGGCTCTGAAGTTGTAATTAATGCTTTGCGTGAACAGAAAAAAATAGATTTCAAAGGGAAAATCGTTAAAGTTGCAGGGACAGGAAAGCCAGGTATTGGCATTCAATTGGTCGAACATTTACAGGTCGAAACCCATCCTCAAGTAACGATTAATGCTGGCGCAATTGGTGGTCCTTCAGCTGGTTTAATGTTTACCTTGACCAGTTACGAAGTTTTTTCGGGTAAACATTTGGCTCAAGGACATAAAATAGCTGGAACTGGAACTATCAGTCCTACTGGAAAAGTTGGCATGATTGGCGGCGTTGATAAAAAAGTAGTAGCTGCTGACAAAGCCGGCGCTGAAGTGTTTTTTGCCCCAACGGATACTGCAGGAATGAAAAAAGTCACCAGCAATTATTTATTAGCTAAAAAAACAGCTAAGCAGATTGGTACTAGAATGAAAATAGTTCCCGTTCGTACTTTTGATGATGCACTCCATTATTTACAACAAAAATATCAATAATTACTAAAAGCCCAAGTTTTTGGGCTTTTTTTGCGTACTTATAAATGGGGGTTGAAAAAATGAACTGGGAAAAAATTAAAGCTTTTATTGAGGAACACAAACAATATTTTTTGATTGGAATGGTTCTTTTAGTCATTGTTCTAGTAGTTTGGTCTAAAAGGCCAAACTCAAATGACACTTTTGACGAATTTGATTATAAAAATGAGAACACTGTGCAAAATAAAAATAAAACCGGCAGTGATTCAAGCAAACAGTTGTCAAATACTGAATCTGTTACCAAAAAAGTAGCTGTAACTAAGCCTAAAGATGTGACCTGTGATATATCAGGCGCGATTAATCACCAAGGCGTTTATACTTTAAAAAGTGGAGCACGTTTAAATGATTTAATTGCCGCCGCAGGGGGGATTAAGAATAATGCGCAGCTAAAGAATGTTAATCGAGCATTGATATTGAAAGATCAAGATAAAATTCACATTCCATACAAAGGTGAAAAAATTAAAGCAGAACAAGTCGTTGAATCGGTTTCTTCCAATGCTTCTAATTCTGCCCCTGAGACAACAAGTGACCAAACTAATGCCGGTAACAAGGTGAATATTAATACTGCAAACGTAAGTCAACTGCAACAACTAAATGGTATTGGTGAAAAAAAGGCTCAGCAAATTATTGCTTACCGTCAAAAAAGCGGAGAATTCAAATCTGTTGAAGATTTAATGCAGGTATCAGGAATTGGAGAAAAGACTTTTGCTGCGCTTAAAGACCAACTGGAAATTTGATATTCTGCGACCTGGGTTTTTCCTGCTACTGGCCTTATTACTAATTAATTTAAGTTTCTTGGAATATCAATGCTATACCTTTGTGCAAAAATGTACTTGCCTATTAATAGTTTTTTATTTAGGTTTTTTACTTTTACTTAAATTTAATTCTTTAAAATGGCTAATTTTTATTATTCTTTTGGCAACTATTTTTGGTTTTCACTCTGACATGAGTAAAACTAATTTTGCACTTAAACCCAATACAGCTATTACCTTTTTTCCAGACAAAATGAAGATTTCCGATGACTGGTTTACGGTTGAAGGGCAGACGGCTGGAAGTAAGATTTTAGTTTCTGGCAAATTGAGTTCAAGTCAGCTAAAGCAATTAAATTATGGCTATAAAGTTATATTACATGATTTGTCTGGTGACGTTAACCCAATTGAACCAGCTTCGAATTTTGGAGAATTTGACCAGCAAAAATATTACCGCAGTAAAAAGATTACTCAGCAAGTTAATTTAACGAGCTTTAAGATCCAAATTAAGAAAGGAGGATTAGCAAATCACCTGCATTACTGGCGTTTTCAGTTAAAGAAATTTTTGCAAAAGTTTCCACCGATTTTGTCTTTTTTTAGTAATGAACTTATATTGGGAGAAAGCCCTGACCAGAAATTCCAAACAATACTCAATAATTATCGTGACCTCGGTGTCATTCATATCTTAAGCATTTCTGGTTTGCATGTTGGTATTTACACGCTAGTAATAAGCACAATGTGCTATTACTGTAAATTAACTGAAAAAGAAACTTTCATTTTTTGCTTGTTTATCTTATTAGTCGGTATTTTTCTAAGTAATGGTCAAGCTGGATTTATTAGAGCGAGTTTAACCTATATCTTGGGGCAAATTTTTTCGTTGCATAAGCTAAAAATTAATAAGGCAGATCTGCTAGGATTAACGGCTGTTTTGCATATGTTGGTCAATCCTCGACTCATGATGAGTACTGGAGCTCTTTTAAGTTACACTTTAGCCTTGGGCCTTGAAATGACTAAAAGCCTGACTAAGTTTAGACAGTCCTGGGCTTTAAACAATTTGTTATTGCCACTACTTTTATTTCATTTCTTTCAGTTTAATCTGCTAACGGTCTTTTTTAATTTGTTAGTGGTACCATATTTTAACTGGGTTGTTATGCCCTTGACTTTTTTTAATTTAATTATTTTTAACATTAGTCCCCGATGTAGTTATTTCCTTGAAAAGATACTTGAACAAGGTGAGAAAGTAATTGCGAAGTTTTCTAATAGTAAAATTGGTCTTTTAACATTTGGGAAAATTAATTGGTGGCAATGCCTGTTTTTATTACTGTTAACTTCTATATTGTTGGTATTAATAAATGAAAAGTCTAAAAATCAAAAACTAATCAGATATCTTTTTAAGCTGGCCTTAATTATATACGGACTAATCTTCTTAACGATTCATTTTCCCCTCAAGGGTCAAGTAACTTTTATTGACGTAGGACAGGGGGATAGTATCTTAATATCTACGCCTCTTTTTAGGCATGTTTATCTCATTGACGTTGGTGGAAAGTTAAATTTTAATGGTAAAAAAATAACCCCGCAGATTAATAAAATCACCGTGCCTTTTTTGAAAGCACAGGGAATAAATAAAATTGACGGAATTTTTATCAGCCATCAGGATGCCGATCACGTAGGGGACTTAAGGCCACTTTTGAGTCAAATTCGGGTAAAGAAATTGTATATGGCGGAGGGATTGATCAGAAATCCGTCATTTCGCAAAAGAATAACAGGCCGGATTCAAAAAGAACAGATTGTACAGCTGTTAGCCGGTGAAACAATAAATGAGCCACCAATTTCCTTCAAAGTTGTATATCCCTTTAAGCCAGGTATTGGTAAAAATGAAGATTCACTTTCGTTATTATTTAAATTAGCAAACAAAAGCTGGCTTTTTACCGGAGACCTGGGTCAAAAAGGGGAACTGGAAATATTGAGCCGTTATCATTTACATGCTGATTATTTTAAGTTAGGACATCATGGAAGTCGAACCGCTTCCAATAAAGAATTTTTGCAAGCTTTGCAACCAGAAAGAGTCTTTATTTCTGCTGGCCGCAAGAATCGCTTTGGGCACCCTCATCCAGAAACTATTGCTACTCTTCGAAGCCAACATATTCCATGGGCTTCGACTCAGGACTGTGGTATGATAACTTGGAACTATGGTGTTTTAATAAAACCCAAATTTAAAAGATTTTTGCCGGTGATTAAAAAATGACATTACTTTCTTTATTTAAAAACTCAAATAAAAAAATTTTGCATACTTTAATTAATGGAAATGATAGTTTTTTAAATGAATATCTTACTAGCTCGTATATACATGATGAGATTTTCGCAGACTATGAAAAAGTATCCGTTGATTGCGAAGCAGAGGGGCTAGACGAATTAATTGCTGATCTTACTGAATCAAGTCTTTTTAGCCAGAAAAAAGTAATAACAATTAAGAACCCTTTTTTCTTAACGTCAAAGGTTCCCAAAAAATATCAAAAGCAGGTCACTCAGCTGCAAAATATTTTTGTAAATACTGCAAAACTTGAAGATGTCATAGTTATTGTCGCCTCTTATGAAAAATTAGATCGGCGCAAAAAAATAACGAAGTCCGTCACGCAAAATTTTAACGTTGTTGAGACTCAAGTTCGGCCTTATGATCTGAATAAAGTAATTAAAGCAATTATAACGACCGAGGGCTATCATATTACAAATTCTGCTGCAACATTGTTGCTTGAACGCAGTGACCAGGTTTTAGATATAGTTTTAAGTAATTATAATAAGCTGAAGATGGTAGCTGTTGACAGGAATATCACTACTGAAATAGTTGAAAAGAATGTTGATTTATCACTAGCACAAAATATTTTTGCAATTTTAGATTCAGCTTTAGCCCAAAACTACCAAGAAGCTATCGCTCGGTTAAATAATCAACTTCAAAACGGAAATAATCCAATTCAAATACTTACGGTTTTTGAAAATCAATTGGAAATGATTTTGATAGTTAAAATACTTAAAGCAAGAGGGAGAAGTGAAGCTGAAATTGTAAGAAAACTTGGTGTTCATCCTTATCGTGTTAAGTTGGCGCTAAAAAATAAGTTAGCAAAAGAAAAAGTAGCACAGCTATTAGAGCAAGCAATTAAACTGGATTATAATTATAAAAATGGTCAATATCGAGCCGATAATTTTTTGAAGCTCTTTATTCTTAATGTCTAATTACGTATAAATTTTGGTAAATAAAAAGACAGAAATGATTTTCACTTCTGTCTTTTTGATTATCATTTAATCAAATTATTATTTTGCAAGTTTAGCTAAACGACTCTTATCACGGCTAGCTTTATTCTTGTGAATAAGTCCTTTTGAAGCTGCCTTGTCAATAGCACGAGCAGCAGCTACATGTAATTCGGAGGCGTTATCAGCACCAGCAGCTTGAGCAGTCTTAAACTTCTTAACGGCAGTTCTTAACTTGTTCATTTGAGCAGCATTGCGCTTTCTAGCAGCATCTTGAGTCTTAACACGCTTAATAGCTGATTTGATTTGTGGCATAAAATTCACCTCCATTGATCGTAATTCTACTTTATAGATTATACTGAAAGATAATTGCAGATGCAAGATAAATTATACTTGCTTTTTAAAAAAATTGTCTGTATTATACTATTGTTGTGAACCGTTAACGCTGTTTGCACGCTCACACCTGACGGTTAACGTTGTTAACGGCAATTATTTTAATGAAAGGTGAAAATATTATGGCAATTTCAAAAGCTGAAAAAGATGAAATCATTCAAAAATTTGCGACTCACGAAGGTGATACAGGTTCAACTGAGGTTCAAGTGGCAATCTTGACTACAGATATTAACAATCTGACTGAGCATATGAGAAATCACTCACATGACCACCATTCTTATGTTGGCCTGCTGAAGAAAATCGGTCACCGTCGTAACTTGCTTCGTTATTTACAAAACAAAGATATTAATCGCTATCGTGAATTAATTAAGAAGTTAGGCTTACGTCGTTAATTTTAATTGAGATCTAAAAAAGCTGGTTCGAGTATTGAATCGGCTTTTTTATTTTTGTCATAATACCATTTTATGCTAGAATAAAAAAAGATACTTTTTACGTTGTGATCATCTGATCCATAAATAACAACTGAATAGCAATTAAAGAAAAGGAAATATAATGACTGATCAAGTTAAAATTATGATTTTGAGCGGTGTTCGTGAGCAAGGAAAAGACATGTTCGCTGTTCAAGTTAATGATGAAATTTTTGTTCTTGATGCCGGCCTTAAATATCCCGACAGTACATTGTTTGGAATAGATCTGGTTATTCCAGATATGGATTTTTTCGAGCAATATGGTGATCAGGTAGTCGGCATCTTTTTGACACATGGACATGCAGATTCAATTGGGGCACTACCTTATATTCTACGAAAATATGACATTCCAGTTTTTGGCTCCCAATTAACAATTGAATTGGCTAAGATAACAGTAAGACGTGAGAATAAACGGTGTAAAAACAGTCTCTTTCACGTGATTGATGCGGAAACAGAGATTGAATTTAAAAACGCCAATATTTCTTTTTTCCCAACTACGCATTCCATCCCTGATTCTCTTGGCATTGACGTGCATACTCCAGCCGGAGAGGTGGTTTACACAGGCGATTTTAAATTTGACCCTTCCGCTGCTCCTAAATACCGGACTGATCTAGATCGATTAGCTGAAATTGGTCAAAAAAAGGTATTGGCTTTATTAAGTGATTCTTCAAATGCAGAGGCATCTTTACCAAATGTTGCTGAACAGGACATTGGAGATTATGTTACAAATGTTTTTCGTAATGCAAATGGTCGGGTAATTGTTGCTGCAAAAGCCTCGAATTTGATTAGAATTCAAGAAGTTTTAAACGCGGCCTATCAAACGGGTAGACATGTTTTACTGACTGGAAGAGATTTAGCCAAAATCGTTCGTACTGCAATGAATCTGGGTTATTTGAATGTCCCTAAAGGTTTATTAATGAGGGTTAAAAATTTAAAAGAAACTCCAGATGAAAAGACGGTTATTTTGGAAACCGGTCAAATGGGTGAGCCCTTAAATTCATTGCAAAAGATGGCTAAGAACCGTCACAGCATGATCACAATTCATAAGGGAGACCTAGTCTTTATTGCGACGACACCTTCTCATTCTGTGGAAACGGTTGTGGCACAAACCAGTGATCTGGTTTATCGTGCTGGTGGGACCGTTATTCAATTAGGTAAGGCAAAGCATACCAGTGGACACGCGACAGGCCGTGATTTGCAACTACTTATTGATATTTTGAAACCGCAATTTTTAATTCCCGTTATTGGTGAATATCGACTGCTTGAAGTACACAAGGACTTAGCTATTAGGGCAGGAATGGATAAAGATAATATTTTTATTACCAAGAATGGAGATTGCTTAAACTACGATTTCAATCAAAAGCGCCTTTATTTAACAGATCCGGTCCCAGGTGAGGATACGATGATTGACGGCTCTGGTATCGGGGATGTTGGTAATATTGTTTTACGAGACAGAGAAGTATTATCAGATGACGGTATTTTCATTGCTGTAGTCACAATTGATCGCCGTAAGAAAAAGATTATTGCTCAACCACAAGTTACCAGCAGAGGCTTTGTTTACATTAAGGCCAATCAGCAACTGATGCGTGACAGCATTGAATTGATTAAAAAAACTATCAATAATAATTTTGAACATAAAAAATTTGATTGGACTGAAATTAAACAAGATGTTCGAAATGATTTGGAAAAGTTTCTCTACCGCAAAACGAATAGACGCCCAGTAGTTTTACCAGTAGTAATGGAGGTTAACCAAAACCGCCATCGTGCTATGCAAAAAAGAAATAGTAAAAGCGAGTTGCCCAAGAAAGAAACTCATCATCCTGTTGATGTCAATAAAACCGGTCAAAGAATTATCAAGAAAGATAAATAAATGACTTCATTAAGTCAAAAAAATTTGCTCAGTTTAGCCCAAAAATTCGCAGCAAAAGGGGATTTTACTCAAGCAATACAAAATCTTGAAGAGGCATTAAGAATTGGACCAAGTAATGAAGTCGTACTTAGTCTTTGCGAGCTTTATCTCAAGGATAAACAAAATTATTCAGCTTATGAGTTAATTAAAGAAGAAAAAGACTTGTTTACTAATCCTAAAATTTTTCGTGAATACAGTAGAATTCTGAAAATGAATCACTTTTCTATTGAAGCATTAGAGGTAAAAAATATTACTGCCTACGAGTTACCGGATTTAGTTGAACCTGTTAGTAAGACAAAGCAGCAGCAAATAATGGTTAATTTCAAGCATAAAGACAAGCCGACAAAATTTGATTACGAACAATTATTTAAGTTAGATTTACCAAATTTTAAAAATTATGCTCAGAGTTTGTTGCTGGATCCCAGTTTAAACTTTGCAATTCGGCTAGTTTTAATTGAGGATTTGTTTCGCCTGGGCCTTCAGGAAACATTTAGAGTTTTGGTATTGGGGCAGCCAGAGCAATTTATTCCTCAAAAAACAAATTTACTCGAAAAAGATGCGATATATCGGGAAGTTGTATCAGGCATCGGCTCTCGGTATTATCATAAACCGAGCCAGCTTCCTGCAGTTTTAGGCGAAGTAAATTTGATTTTAGGCAGTCTTTATCCTAAACTATATAAGTATGTTGATAATCCCGACAGTTTTGCCAGCGATATTGCTTCTTATATTGAAAATCATGATGGCCGAAGCAATCAAAAACTGTTTGAGAAAATCGATAATAATATATCCGAATAAAATTGGATAAAATGTCTTTACTTTTTCAAAGTATTTAGTATAATAGCAAAGGACGTTTTCATTAGGCATGGCTCTATGCATTAAAATACTAGGCATTTGCCTATGAAAGTAGTACAATATTCAACAGAGAACTATCCGTTACTTACTCAACGGACTTCTTGCAAATTTACAGGAGGGTCATTTTAATGGCAGAAAAAGAACATTACGTTAGAACAAAGCCACACGTAAACATTGGTACTATCGGTCACGTTGACCATGGTAAGACCACTTTAACAGCGGCTATTACTAAAGTTTTATCAGAAAAGGGCTTGGCTAAGGCAGAAGATTATTCAGAAATCGATGCAGCTCCAGAAGAAAAGGAACGTGGTATTACTATTAATACCGCTCACGTAGAGTACGAAACTGAAAATCGTCACTACGCCCACATGGATGCCCCAGGTCACGCCGATTACATCAAGAACATGATTACTGGTGCCGCACAAATGGATGGAGCTATTTTAGTTGTTGCCGCAACTGATGGTCCTATGCCACAAACTCGTGAACACATTTTACTTGCTCGTCAAGTTGGTGTTAACTACATTGTTGTTTTCTTAAACAAGACTGACTTAGTTGACGACCCAGAATTAATTGACTTGGTTGAAATGGAAGTTCGTGACTTGTTGACTGAATACGATTATCCTGGTGATGACATTCCAGTTATCCGTGGTTCAGCATTAAAAGCTTTACAAGGTGACAAGGAACAAGAAGAAGTTATCATGAAGTTGATGGACACAGTTGATGAATACATTCCAACTCCTGAACGTCAAACTGATAAGCCATTCTTGATGCCAGTTGAAGATGTCTTCACTATTACTGGTCGTGGTACTGTTGCTTCTGGTCGTATCGATCGTGGTACAGTTAAGATTGGTGATGAAGTTGAGATTGTCGGTTTGGTAGATAAAGTTCTTAAATCAGTTGTAACTGGTTTGGAAATGTTCCACAAGACTTTGGACTTAGGTGAAGCTGGAGACAACGTTGGTGTATTGCTTCGTGGTATTGACCGTGACCAAGTTGTTCGTGGACAAGTTTTGGCTGCACCTGGCTCAATTCAAACTCACCACGAGTTTAAAGGCCAAGTTTACGTTTTGAAGAAAGAGGAAGGCGGACGTCATACCCCATTCTTCTCAGATTACCGTCCACAATTCTATTTCCACACTACAGATATTACTGGAGAAATTGAATTACCAGAAGGTACTGAAATGGTTATGCCTGGCGATAACACAGAATTTACTGTTAAATTAATTAAACCAGCAGCCATTGAAAAGGGTACTAAATTCACTATCCGTGAAGGTGGTCGTACTGTTGGTGCTGGTCAAGTTACTGAAATTCTTGACTAGTTCGTTAAAAACAGTTTAAAAAGATGTACTTCTTCATAGAAGTACATCTTTTTTTGCCTAAGTTTGTTTTTTGCGAGCGTTTAATGTAAGATAATTTAGTATGTAACGATGCAATTTAACTTGACATTGGAGGTATTTAATTAATGTCTGTAAAATGGAATAAAACCGATAAAACTACCGGTGAACTTACTTTTGATATTCCCCAAGCTGATGTAAAGCGTGGGCTAGATCAAGCCTTTAAAAGGGTAAAGGGTAGCCTGCGTGTTCCCGGCTTTAGAAAGGGACATGTTTCTCGTGTGATCTTTGATCAATATTACGGTGAGGAATCTTTATATGAAAATGCATTGAACATTGTGCTGCCAAATGCTTATTCTGCAGCGGTTAAAGAAGCTGGTATTGCTGCTGTAGGTCAACCCCAAATTTTGCCGGTTTCAATGGAAAAAGGTCAAGATTGGCAAATGAAAGCCACTGTTACTATTGAGCCAGAAGTAAAATTGGGTGAATACAAGGGAGTTGAAGTTCCAAAACAAAACACTCGTGTATATGCTAAAGATGTTGATGCCAAATTAAAAGAAGAGCGTGAAAAGAACGCTGAATTAGTATTGAAGAAGAGCGCAGCTGCTAACGGAGATACTGTTACTATTGATTATAAGGGAACAGTTGATGGTAAGGCATTTGAAGGCGGCTCAGCTGATGATTATTCACTTAGTTTAGGTTCAAATACTTTTATACCAGGCTTTGAAGATCAATTGGTTGGTCATAAGGCCGGTGACGAAGTTGATGTTGTTGTCACATTTCCTGAAGACTATGGTGCAAAAGACTTAGCTGGTAAAGAAGCTCATTTTGCTACTAAGATTCATGAAGTTAAAACTAAGCAATTGCCTAAGCTAGATGACGAATTTGCTAAAGATGTAGACGATTCAGTTGATACTCTTGATGATTTAAAAGAAAAAATCAAGAAGGACTTAAAGTCTCAAAAAGAAGAGGCTGCAAGAGACGAAATCGAACAAGCTGCTATTGAAGGTGCAGTTGCTAATGCTACTATCGATAAGATTCCGGATGCTATGATTCAAGAAGATATCGATACGCAAATGAATCAATATTTAGGCAATATGCAGCGCCAAGGCATCAGCCCTGAAACATATTACAAGATAACTAATACGACAGAAGCACAATTGCGTTCACAATTCAGTAAAGATGCTGAAGAAAGGGTTAAAACTAACCTTGTCCTTGAAGCTATTGTCAAAAAAGAAGATATTAAAGCTTCACAAGAAGAAATTGACAAGGAAATTAAGGACCTGGCAGCCGAATACAACATGGATGAAAAAACTGTGCGCAATACTTTGACTGATGATATGCTTTCACATGATATCAATGTTCGTAAGGCTATTAAAATTGTTGCTGACAGCGCAAAGCAAGTTGCTAAATCCAAAACAAAAAAAGATGAAAAAAAGTCTGACGAAAAATAGGATTTTAATATCTAGGTAAAAAGGTGGTGTCAAACTGCCTTTTTATTTTTCTCCAAGCAAATAATTCATATACATAGCGCAATTTATGCTAATCTAGGACTTGTAGATATTAGGAGGAAAAGAATGGCATCACAATTTACTGATCAAGAGGAAATAAGATGTTCCTTTTGTGACAAAACACAAGATCAAGTTAAAAAGATGATTGCGGGTAACGGGGTTTATATTTGTAACGAATGTGTTGATCTGTCTAAAAGAATAATTGATGATGAACTAAAATCTGATTCTTTGAAAAAAGCACAAGATTTACCTAAACCAATGGAAATCAAAAAGCAGCTTGACCAATATGTTATTGGCCAAGAACGTGCCAAAAAGATTCTTTCAGTAGCCGTTTATAATCATTATAAACGGATTACTCAAATGGATGTTGACTCTTCAACAGAATTGCAAAAATCGAATATTGCTTTAATAGGACCAACTGGTTCTGGCAAAACTTATTTGGCACAAACTTTGGCACGAATTTTGGATGTGCCTTTTGCGATTGCTGATGCAACGACCTTAACAGAAGCCGGTTATGTCGGTGAAGATGTCGAAAATATTTTGCTTAAGCTTTTGCAAAATGCCGATTACGATATTGAACGTGCAGAACGTGGCATCGTTTATATTGATGAAATTGATAAGATTTCCAAAAAATCTGAGAATGTTTCAATTACAAGAGATGTTTCAGGTGAAGGCGTTCAACAGTCTTTACTGAAGATTTTGGAAGGAACTGTTGCTTCTGTTCCCCCTCAGGGCGGGCGTAAACATCCCCAACAAGAGTTAATTCAAATAAATACTACTAATATTTTATTTATTGTTGGTGGAGCTTTTGACGGTATTGAGCAAATCGTTAAAAGTCGTCTAGGCAAAAAAATAATCGGTTTCAGTGCCGAAAAAGAACTTAATAAGGTTCAAGATGATTCCTGGATGAAACATTTGACAACCGGGGATCTCGTCAAATTTGGTCTGATTCCAGAGTTTATTGGACGTATTCCGATTATCGCAACACTTGATAAACTTGACAGAAACGATCTGGTAAGAATTTTAACCGAACCAAAGAATGCTTTGGTAAAACAATATAAAAAATTGCTATCACTTGATCAAGTTAACTTGGAGTTTACACCAAGTGCTTTGAACGCTATTGCAGATTTGGCAATTGAACGCAATATGGGGGCTCGTGGTTTAAGAACCATTATAGAAAATGCAATGATGGGTATTATGTATCAAACACCGAGTGAGCCTGATATTGAGAGTGTCAGAGTTACAAAAGAAGTGATAGAAGATAGTGCCGAACCGGTAGTAACTCGTCGCTCAAATGATGAACAAGACGACGGAGAAGAAATTAAGGCAGCCAATGATCATTAAAAATAGCTCGTATGCGATTAGTGCCGTGCGTGAAGACCAGTATCCAACAGATAATTTGCCTGAAATCGCGCTTTCCGGTCGTTCAAATGTAGGTAAATCCAGCTTAATAAATACACTGCTGAGTCGCAAAAACTTAGCAAGAACATCAGCACAGCCTGGGAAAACTCAAACACTAAATTTTTATTTGGTAAACCAAGAGTTTTACTTAGTTGATGTACCCGGTTATGGTTATGCTAAAGTTTCGCAAAAAAAGCGACAGCAGTTTGGAACTATGATTCAGGATTACCTTGAAACGCGAGCAAACTTGCAAGGGCTAATTATCTTAATGGACTCACGGCATGAACCTACCAAAAATGATGTGGCCATGTATAATTATGCACTTTATCTTAATTTACCTATTTTGATAATCTGTACCAAAATTGATAAGGTCAAGAAAAATCAGCAAAATCAAGTTATTAATACTTTAAAACAAAAGATAAACTTAAATTATGACAATGTAAGTGTAATTACTTTTAGTTCTGTTCAAAAGTTGCATGTAAAAGAAGTATGGCAATGGATAGAAGAAAATCTGTAAATTTGTAAGAAAAAATGGTTCTCGTTGTAGAACCATTTTTATTTATTATCTTTGACTTTCTGATTGTTTTTAGATATTTTTTTCTTTTTATCTTCAGGAACAGTAGCAAATTTATCAAATAATTTTTCTAATTCATCTTGTTTTTTAAAAGTTAAACCCATAATAATTTTCCTTTCTATTTTTATTATATTAAAAATAGAATTAACAAGCTAGAAAAACAGGTTTTAATTAACTTGAAATAATTAATTTTATGTAAAATATTTTCATCCTTTACTTAATCTGATTCGTTAAGCAAAAGCAAATTTCAAATTACGAATTGTATGTTAAAATATGATAGCGAATTTGGGGGAGTGATTTTTTGGCAACTCAGTTAATTGAAAACAAATTAAAACTTTTGCCGGCTAAACCAGGCTGTTACTTAATGAAAGATGTTAACGGTAAGGTAATATATGTCGGTAAGTCGAAAAATCTTAGAAGCCGTGTACGGTCATATTTTAAGAGTACCCAAGTTGGCAGAAGGGCAGAACTGGTCGAAAATATTCGCGATTATGATATTATCACCGTTTCAACCGATAAAGAAGCCTTTCTACTTGAAGTAACTTTAATTAAAAAATACCAACCGTATTATAATGTGCAGTTAAAGCAAGGTACTGGCTATCCCTATATTGAGATTACTAACGAGCGGGATCCCCAGACCAAATTAACTAGTATTATTAGAAAAGACGGAGGCTATTATTTCGGACCGTATCCAAATGTCTACGCTGCACAGGCAACTCTTAAGTTTATTCAAAAAGTTTTCCCTTTAAGGCGCTGTCATGGCAAACAGGGAAGACCTTGCCTGTACTATCATATGGGACAATGTTTAGGTGCTTGTTTTAAAACAGTACCAAAGTCTGTTTATGAGGCACAAATAAAAAAGATCAAAAGCTTTTTAAACGGTGATATTGGCTGGGTTAAAAAAGACCTTAACCAAAAAATGGCTGTTGCATCCAAAAATCTTGAATTTGAGCGTGCTGCCGAAATTCGTGATCAACTTAATTACATTGAAGAAACAGTTGAGAAGCAGAAAATTATTTCTCACGATAATACTCAACGTGATATTTTCAATTTCTACGTTGATAAATCATGGATAGCTATTCAAATTTTCTTTTTAAGGCAGGCAAAGTTGCTTAGAAGTGAAACCAGAATGTATCCTTTGACCGATACTAATGACCCCGAAGATACATTTTCCTCATTTATTGTTCAATTTTACGGGCAAAGAAACAGAATCGTACCTAAAGAAGTTTTAGTACCTGCTAAAATTGATAATGAAGCCCTAAGTGAAGTTTTGCATGTACCGGTCAGAACGCCTAAGAGAGGGCAAAAACGGTCTTTGTTAAATATGGCTAAGGATAATGCCAAACTTAAATTAGATGAAAAGTTTCGTCTCTTAGAGCTGGGCAATAGGAAAACTAAAGGCGCACAAAAAGAAATTTTCGATTCTTTAGGACTGCCATATGGTCACGTGATTGAAAGCTTTGACCATTCGCATATTCAGGGAGCCGACCCCGTTTCTGCTCTAGTTGTCTTTAAAGACGGTGAACCTGATAAAAATTCCTATCGCAAATATAAACTAAAAGGTGAAGTAGAACACCAAAATGGTGGCGATGAAGTGCGCAACACTCGTGAAGTGGTGCGCAGAAGATACAGCAGACTACTTAAAGAACATAAACCCATGCCAGATTTGATTTTGATGGATGGTGGCCAAATCCAAGTAGATGCTTGTGAGGATATTTTACGTAATGAATTAAATCTTAATATTCCTGTTGCCGGTATGGTAAAGGATAACAAGCACAGGACTAATCATTTACTTTATGGCGATCCTATTAATGGTATACCCTTGAAACTAATTCCTTTAGATCCTAAATCTCAAGGCTTTTATTTAATGACTAGAATTCAAGATGAAGTACATAGATTTGCAATCACTTTTCACCGAAGAACACATGCTAAAAATGCTTTGTCCAGTAAACTAGATGCGATCAAAGGAATAGGTCCGAAAAGTAGAAATAAGCTTTTAAGACAATTTGGCTCTCTAAAGAAAATTAAGGAAGCTTCTATTGACGAGTTACGTTCTGCTGGTTTAACTTTGCCTCAGGCGCAAACAGTTAAGTTAACCTTATAACAAGTGATATTAAACATAATAGTGTGGTATAGTAATGTAGTTAAGAAAGACGGAAGGAGATTCTGTATGCCTACATTTGTCGATCAAACTAAGATTGAAGTCCAAGCTGGTAAAGGCGGAGACGGCATGGTCGCTTTCCGCCATGAAAAATATGTCCCGAATGGTGGCCCTGCCGGCGGCGATGGTGGCCGCGGCGGAAGCATTATTTTTGTTGCCGATAGTGGCCTTAGAACATTAATGGATTTTCGCTATCGCCGTAAGTTTAAAGCAGAAAATGGTGAAAATGGTCGTATTAAGTCCCAATATGGTCGCGGAGCTAAGGACTTATACTTAAAAGTGCCAATTGGAACGACTGTTTATGATTTCAACACTAATGAAGAAATTGGTGATTTAACTAAGAATAAACAAGAATTAGTTGTAGCCCGCGGTGGCCGTGGTGGTCGCGGCAACATTCACTTTGCAACGAGTGTCAATACTGCGCCCGAAATTGCAGAGAATGGGGAACCGGGAGAAGACCGTGTTTTACGCCTGGAATTGAAAGTTTTGGCTGATGTCGGACTGGTGGGCTTTCCCTCAGTTGGTAAGTCAACATTATTATCAGTCGTAACTAAGGCTAAGCCGAAGATTGCAGCGTATGCTTTTACCACCCTAACACCAAATTTGGGTATGGTAATTTTACCTGATGGCCGAGATTTTTCAATGGCTGATTTACCCGGCTTAATTGCAGGAGCCAGTCAGGGAGTCGGGCTCGGTTTACAGTTTTTGCGTCATATTGAGAGAACAAAAGTAATTTTGCACTTAGTAAGTATGGATCCTAACAATGGGCGAGATGCAATCAAAGACTACCAGACTGTTAGGCAAGAACTACTTGAATATGATCAAAGTCTTAAAAACAGGCGCGAGATTATCGTAGCTACTCAGATGGATCTTCCAGGTTCCGCTGAAAAGTTGCAGCAATTTAAACACGACTTAGAAGATCAACAAATTAAAAAACCTGTATATGCTGTTTCCAGTGTGACACATCAAGGCGTTGATCAGTTAATGCAGGATACAGCATCACTAATAGAGCAGGTAGAAAAAGAGCAGCAAAAGCAGGAACCACAATCTCAGCAAGTTGTAAAAGAATATAAGTATCAAACACAGCAAAAGAACACTTTTACAGTCACAAAACTGGAAGACCATGTTTTTGAAATTAAAGGTGAGAGTCTGGAAAGACTAGTAGCTCGAACCAATCTCGATTACCAGGATGGTGTCATGAGATTAGCTAGAAAGCTTAAAAATCTAGGAGTAGATGATGCTCTGCGTGAAAAAGGAGCCGTTGACGGCGATGATGTAATCATTGGCTCATTCAATTTTGAATTTGTCCAATAAAATAGAAAAGTTTTGAAAAATATGGCAAAAAATCGATACATTACAGGATATTCTGGACTTAGGGCTTTAGCGGTAATCGGTGTGATACTTTATCACCTCGACCCTAATACTTTTGCAGGCGGCTATCTTGGTGTACCGATTTTTTTCGTACTATCAGGATATTTAGTTACCTGTCAGATGCTTAAGTCATATGAGGAAAGTGGCTTTTACGATGCTAAAAAGTTTTACTTGAGCAGATTAAAAAAGATTTATCCGCCATTAATTGCGGTATTATGGCTATCTGCGGCATATATAATTCTTTTTCAACGCAATTTATTGGCCAAGTTAAGTCAAATAGTCGTGACTAATTTACTCAATGTTTATAATTTTTGGCAGATTTTAAACGGACAAAGTTATTTTGAACGTTTTGCAGCTAATGAATCACCTTTTGTTCATTTATGGACAATGTCCATTAACGGTCAGTTTTACATATTATGGCCGCTAGTTATTTTTTTATTAGTGAAGTACGGTAAAAAGAGAAAAAACATTTTTAAAATTATTTTGTTTTTCACTTTACTTTCTGCAGTTGAAATGACGGTATTGTACAACTCTGGCGCTGACATCAATCGCATATATTATGGCACCGACACTAGATTTTTTTCTTTGGGCTTAGGGGCGGCTTTAGCAGTTATTTGGCCAATGGACAAGTTAAAAACTACTATAAAGCATAATGATTCAATTATTTTGGATATCATTGGTATGATTTGTCTCGTTGGTATAATCGCTTTGCTGTTTAATCCGTTAATGGCTGCTGAAAAGCCCTTTACATATTGCGGGGGAATGCTTTTGTTTACGCTGCTCGTAACTGTACTTGTCGGTATAATTGCTCATCCGGCAAGTCGCTGGAACAGGTGGTTAACTAATCCAATTTTTAACTGGATTGGATCTCGAAGCTATGAAATTTATCTTTACCAATTTCCCGTAATGATATTCTTTGAAGATAAAGTTTTTGACATGGCCGATCATGTGCAACTTTACCATCTAATTGAGCTTGTTCTAATCATTTTTTTAAGTGAAGCTGCGTACAGGCTGGTAGAAAAGCCTTGTGGAAAAATTTCAGGGCAAAAAGTTAAAAAATATTGGCAACAAATTTGGGATAAAAACAATAAAAATTATCTAATGAAGGCAAAAGCGGTACTGGCAGGTTTAATTTTTCTTACAGGGAGTACTGCAATTTTGATTTCACCAGCAGTTAAAGCGCAAAACTTTAATCAAAGTCAATTAGCGCGCAGAATTAGAGCTAATCGCAAACAACAAAAAAGGGATAATAATGAGTTAATAGCACAATATAAAAAAATTAGGCCTAAAGAGCAAAAAAAAGCTAAACTATTAAAAGAAGCTGAGCGAGCTGCAAAAAAGCATCCCGTTAATAAGTCTTTTATAAAATTTGGTATTTCACAAACAGAGTTACAGTTGGCAAGAAAAGTAGAATTAACTGCTATTGGTGATTCTGTCATGGCGGGTTCGAGTGCAGACTTAAATCGTCTGCTACCTAAAGCTGTGATTGATGCCGCAATTTCCCGTCAGCTAAATGTTTCGTTTGGCTTATTAAAACAATATCAAAATAAAAAAGTTTTAGGTAAAAATGTCTTAATCGGCTTAGGAACTAATGGCCCTTTCAAAATGTCAGATATAGATGATTTGATGAAACAACTAGGAAATAAACGACAAGTGTTTTGGATTAATACCTATGTGCCGGCTAAACCCTGGCAAAATGAGGTTAACGGCTTATTAGCCAAAGCTGCCAAAAAGTATCATAATTTTGTAGTAATTAATTGGCACGCTTATGCAGAAAAGCATCCTGACTGGTTTTATGAAGATAGAACACACCCTACGCCATTAGGATCGAAGCATTATAGCGTCTTAATTGTTAAAAAAATAGTTGAAAAAGCTAAGTATTAGATAGGAATAAGATGGAGTTACAATTTTTAGGAACTGGAGCAGGACAACCTTCAAAGAAACGTAATGTATCAAGTATTGCTTTGAAAATGCTTGATGAGATCAATGAAATTTGGTTATTTGATGTGGGAGAAGCAACACAACACCAAATTTTACGAACCAATATTAGATTGCGTAAAGTCACCAAAATATTTATTTCCCACAATCATGGTGATCATATTTTTGGGCTACCGGGATTACTTGCAACGAGATCTTTTCAAGGTGATGTGGGACCAATTACCATTTATGGTCCTGCTGGCTTAGAACAATTTGTACGGACAGCTTTAAAAATTTCTCGTACAAAAATTAGTTATCCGATCAAATTTGTCGTTTTGGACGAAGGTGGGTTAATCTATCAAGGAAAAGGTTTTAGAGTTTATACAGAAAAATTAGCCCACCGAATACCTAGTTTTGGCTATCGTGTAGTTGAAGATGATAAACCGGGAGAACTTTTAATGGATAAATTAGCGCAATATAATGTACCTAATGGTCCGTTACTTGGTAAACTTAAAAATGGGGAAGAAATAACTCTAGAAAATGGTACTATATTAGATGGTAAGAACTTTTTGGGACCTGATAAAAAGGGCAGAATAGTTACTATTATCTATGATACGCGCTCAACTCCTGCAATAGCCCAGTTGGCACAAAATGCGGATGTTTTGGTACATGAATCAACTTTTGCGGGTAATGAAACTAATTTAGCTCATTCGTACTATCATTCCACAGCCGTTGAAGCAGCAAAGATTGCACGTGATAATAATGTTAAATATTTATATTTAAATCATATTTCTGCCAGGTATTTGGGTGCTAAGGCCAAAAAATTGGAAAATCAGGCACAAAAAGTTTTTTCAAACACTAAATTGGCTAACGATTTTGATCGGATTGTAATTCCTATGAAAGGGGAAAAAAATGAGTGATTCTCTTAGAAATAAAGTAGTGGTAATTACTGGCGCTTCCAGTGGGATAGGTCACTCTATTGCGCTCGAAAGTGCTGGTAGAGGTGCAACAGTTATTCTAATCGCCAGAAATAAAGCCAAACTGGAAAAAGTGGCTTCTGAAGCCCATGAATTGTCGGGAGCTGCTTCTTATACAATAGCAACGGATATGAGTCAAAGTGATCAAATTGATACTGCTTTTACTAAAATTATTAAATTAACTAAGCATATTGATTATTTAGTCAATTGTGCTGGCTTTGGCAAATTTGAAAACTTTGTGGAATCTAATCGTCGCGAAGTTACTGCTATGTTTCAAGTTAACGTTTTAGGATTAATGTATTTTAGTCGTTTAGTGGGCCGCCTAATGATGGAACAAAAAGCTGGTCAAATCATTAATATTGGTTCGATTGCCGGCAAAATTCCTACTGTGAAATCAGCAGCCTATAGCGCGTCAAAAGCGGCAGTGATTCAGTTCTCCAATGTATTGCGGTTGGAGCTAAAACCATTTGGTGTTAAGGTGATGACGGTTAATCCTGGCCCTGTTTACACGAATTTTTTCAATATTGCAGATACTAGCGGCCATTATGCCGACAACGTCCAAAAATTCATGCTGGATCCGGATGATGTTGCTTGGCAAGTAGTTCATTTCTTCGGCAGTAATAAACGGGAACTAAATTTACCTGTCAGTCTGGCTGTTTTAGCGAAATTATATAACTTGTTTCCCAAGATTGGTGATAGACTGTCACTTAAGTTTGCTTCTAGAAAGTAGTGCGGATTATGAAAAGTAAAACTAGTCAGATTAAACTTATTTTTACCTTAATTTTAACGTTATTGGCAGTGGTATTCGTTGTTTTGAATACTAATAATGTGGCTATTAATTTTGGCTTGTTCAAACTGAAATTACCTTTGATCATTATTTTAGTATTAATGATTATAATCGGAGTTTTGATTGGTTATTTTTGGGGCTCTTACGGTCATAATCAAGACAAGAATAACTAATATAGCTTGATTTATTTGGGATACAATAGTATCATTAACAAGCGTGAAGTATTTTGGGCGACTAAAAGCAGCCTAAAATCGTAATTCTACAAAAAAGGAGATCAGTTCAATGGCAGTTCCTAAAAGACATACTTCTAAGCAAAAGAAACGTTCACGTCGTGGTCATATTAAGCTAACTGTGCCAGCAATGCACTATGATGCAACTACTGGTGAATATCGCTTAAGCCACCGCGTTTCACCTAAAGGATATTACAAGGGTCGTCAAGTTGTTAGTCAAACTAACTCAAATGACAATCAATAATTAAGAGGCACCAAGAAGCGGTGTCTTTTTTTATGCAAAAAGATACTGATTTTTATTTGCTTAGTTTGATTAGAAAGATTAAAAAGACGAAATGAAATTAGTAATTTTACATTCTAGCGATATTCATGGTTTTATTATGCCTACTGACTATCAAAACCAGAATGATTATTCGGCTCCTTTCGGACTTAGCCGGCTAAAAAGCGCAATAGAAGAGCAAAAAAGAAAATATGGACCTGAAAACGTGATAGTTACGGATGCAGGTGACAGCCTGCAGGGTTCACCTTTAGCAGCCTATGTTCACGAAAGCAAAAATAACTCTGCATTAAAAAAGTTTGCTGAGTGCTATAACCAAATTAACTATGATGCGCGCTGTTTGGGTAATCATGATTTTAATTTTGGCTTAGATTATTTAAAACAGTATCTCTCATATAGCAAAGCGCCCTTTGTAAACAGTAATATTTTAGCTGAAAAAACTGGTCGACCGGCTTTTGGTCAAGATTATATCATTATAAATAAAAATGGCATAAAGGTGGGAATTATCGGAATTGCTACGCAGAGAATACCTTTTTGGGAACCAGCAGAACATGTTGCAAACTTGGAATTTAGGTCTGCTTTTGCACAGGTTAAGCATTTAATACCTTTTTTAAGGCCAAAAGTTAATGTTTTAGCTGTCCTTTATCATGGCGGCTTCGAGGCTGATATTGAATCAGGAATTAACACGGAACCAGCTACAGGGGAGAATGAGGGTTATCGTCTTTTACAAGAAATTCCCGCCATAGATCTATTGTTAACTGGACATCAGCATCGCAAACTGAGTGCAGTAATAAATAAAACGGCGCTAGTCCAGCCGGGTTATCGTGGAGAAGCCCTGGGCAAGATAGTGCTGGAGATTGACAAGCATAGTAAGAAGATTAAATCAATGTCAGCTGAATTAATTGATGTAAGTGCTTATAAGCCCGCTGCCGCAATTAATTCAGTCAGCTTAGCTTTAGACAAAAAGACGCAAAAATGGCTTGATCAGCCAATCGCTCATTTAGATAATCCTGCACCTGTAGCAAATGCTAATCAGGCAAGAATTGAGGGTTCATCTTTTATCAATTTGCTGCAAAATATGCAGCTTTATTTTACCCATGCAGATATTTCAGCAACTGCATTAATGAGCGAAACTGCCAAGGGCTTTGGTAAAAATGTTTCAATGCGCGATATTTTGTTAAATTATCCTTTTGCTAATCAATTGTGTGTTGTTAAAGTAACCGGTAAAGAATTACGCCATATTGTTGAATACTCACTTAAATTTTTAACCAAAGATTCCAATGGCCAGGTTAGCTTTGCCCCGCAATATCAAAGTCAACTTTTTAATTTTGATTTGTTTTACCCGCTTGTTTATGAAGCTGATATCAAAAAACCAGAAGGTGAACGTTTGACAAAGTTGGAATTACACGGACAAGCAATTTTAGCCCCCAAAACATATCGCTTGGCTGTTAACAACTATCGTGCTATGGGTGGGGGGTTTTATCCTGAATACAGTATTAATAAGATTGAAAAAATTTGGGATAAAGATTATATAGAAATGTTTCAAGAATACTTAACTAAAGGTCAAATTAAAAGCGAAGTAACACATAACTATCATTTTAAGTAAGAAAAAAGTCATCAGCGGTAAGCTGATGACTTTTGTTTACTTAAGTTTAGAATATTTGCTCTTGTCTTTATGAGAATGTGCTGTAATTGTAGGAATAATTGCTGCAAATAGCAAGCCGAAGATTAAACCTACAATAGCAGCCTCGCCAAAATTAAAAACATGTTGGGTTAACGGAGCGGCAATAAAGCCTACAATTAGCATGTAAACGACGCTCCAGCAAATAGTTACAATATATCGACCCATAGCGTTTCCTTCTTTCATACCCTTGAATTCTAACAAATATTATGCAGGTTTTCAATCCAAAAGATAGCTTTTTGGTATACTAAATTATATGGAGGGTGACCCAAAAAATGAAATATGCTGCATTACAGAATCTTAGTTCTTTCACACTTTTAGAAAGTCCAGTAAAAATTTATGATTTGGTTACTACTGCCAAAAAATTAGGCTATGAAGCTGTTGGATTGACCGATGTCAATGTCACATACGGGTTAGTTAACTTTTTTGAAGTTGCTCAAAAAGTTGGTATTAAACCACTTTTAGGGATGCAATTAAGATTAAACGGCTTAATTGACAGTGCTCACCAATATGATCTGATAGCACTGGCAAAATCTGATGAGGGTTACCGTAATATTTTGCGTTTATCAAGTAGAATTAACCTTTTGACGGATAATGGCAATAAGCAAAAAATCTTAACTTTAGCAGATTTGACTAAGGATTTGCATGAACTGATTTTGATAGAACCGGCAAATTCTCACAGTGAGTTGTTGAACTTGCAGGTACAAAATGACAAATTAGGGACAGATTTTTTGCGACAATTAATCAATTTAGTACCTAAGTCAAGTTCTCTTTATATTGGTGTTTATGGCAATGAAAAGCAAAAAAAATACATTCAATATGTTAAAACTTTGTCAAAGCAATTTGATTTACCATTAGTTAGCGTTGAAGATACTTGTTACTTAAAACCGCGTGACCAGTTTTTACGCAAAACTTTGCAGGCCATTAAAAAAGGAGAGGTGTTACAGGATACTGCCGAACTAGCAAAGCAGTCAGGTTCACATTATTTACCAGCCGTTCAGGAATTAAGTAAGCGCTACCATGAATTAGACTTGGATGACGCATTAAGTAATACCGGAAAGATAGCCTCTTTATGTAATGCTAAAGTTATTTTTCAAACGCCTGTCTTACCGAAATATAAGCAAAAAAAATTTACAAGCTCAAAGGATTACCTAAGGTATTTGGCCGAGAACGGCTTAAAGAGTCGTTTTAAGCAGCGCCAAGTTCCTGCAAGTTATCAAAAGCAGCTCAATTATGAGTTGCAGGTGATCGATCAAATGGGCTTTAACGACTATTTTTTGATTGTTTGGGACGTAGTAAACTATTGTCATCGAACTGATATTGTGATGGGTCCTGGCCGGGGATCGGCATGTGGATCTTTAGTTTCATATGCACTTAACATCACAGAGGTTGATCCACTTGAATATCATTTGCTTTTTGAGCGTTTTCTTAATCCAGCTCGCCACGAAATGCCTGATATTGATTTAGATATTCCTGACAATCGCCGTGACGATGTCATTAAGTACATGTTTACCAAATATGGTATGGATCACGCGGCACAAATTCTTACTTTTGGTACATTAGCGGCCAAACAGGTTTTGCGTGACACCGGACGGGTTTTTGGCTTGCAGGAAATGCAATTGAGTGAATGGTCAAAAAGCGTGCCTTTTGCAAAGGGTAAAATTAGTCTGGCTCAAGCCTATAAGGAATCTAAAAAAATGCAAATGCTGGTAAACGCCAGTGATACCAACAAACTGCTTTTTCAAACTGCCAGTGGCTTAGAGGGGTTACCACGACATTACTCAATTCATGCTGCTGGTTTAGTTGTCAGTGATAATTCTATTGCTGCCATTGCGGGCTTACAGGCAGGCCAACTGGGGATACCCTTAACGCAGCAAACTAAGAAATACGTGGAAGCTCTGGGTTTGTTAAAGATCGATTTTTTAGGGTTGAGAAACTTGACTATCCTCGGTGATACCATAAAAATGATGCGTGAACAAGGTAAAAAAATCGCTTTTAATCAGATTCCTTTGGACGATCCGGCAACTTTAAATATTTTTCAAAAAGGCGAAACAGAACTAGTTTTTCAATTTGAATCTGCTGGGATTCGTAATGTGCTTCGGGAACTGCACCCAGATAATTTTGAAGATCTGGTAGCAGTCAATGCACTTTACCGTCCAGGTCCAATGCAGAATATTAACACTTTTATTGCTCGCAAAAAGGGTAAACAAAAAGTCACATATCCTGATCCCAGTTTAAAGACAATCCTGGCTCCAACATATGGAATTTTAGTCTACCAGGAACAGGTTATGCAGACTGCTCAGGTTTTAGCAGGCTTTTCTTTAGGCGAAGCTGATATTTTACGCAGGGCAATGTCAAAGAAGGACCAAAAAGTTATTGAACAGGAAAAATCTAAATTTATCTCTGGTGCTGTAAAAAAGGGTCATAGCATTCAAGTTGCCACTCGGGTATATGATTATATTGAACAATTTGCTAATTATGGCTTTAACCGTTCTCACGCTGTTGCGTATACTATGATTGCTTTTTGGCTGGCTTATTTGCAGGTTCATTATCCCGCTGAGTTTTATGCGGCGATGCTTAATTCTAATATCGGAAATCAAAATAAAGCAAGCGAATATATAATGCGTGCACAAGAAGACGGCGTTAAAATTTTGCCACCTGACATTAATAAAAGCACTTTATGGTATCAGGTAATTGATGGTCAAATTTTAGTTGGTCTCAGAGCAATTAAGGGTGTTAGAATTGATTTTCTTAAAGAGATAATTGCTAAGCGCCAGACAAAACCATTTACTTCTTTAGCAGGCTTTTTACGGCAAATTGATACTAAATTTATTAAAGCCAACAGTATTACAAATGTCATTGAGGCTTTAATTAAAGCAGGCTGTTTTGACCGGATAAACAAAAATCGTAACGAATTATTGCAAAATTGCCCTGAAACTATTGAAAATGTGAAATTGACAGGAGAGAATTTAGCTTTATCAGAAGGTCTGGGAGGTATACCCGTCAAAGCTGCCCCTGAACCAAGCAAACAGGAAAAAGCAGTCATGGAGGTAGAGTCTTTAGGCTTTTCTACGTTAACATCACCGTTAATAACGGTAGAAAAATACGCGCAAAAGTTTAATGCCAAATCACTAAGTGAATTTCAAATTCATGAAAGCGGCATAGCTGTAGGAAAATTGATGTCATTAAAATTAGTCAGAACTAAAAAGGGTCAAACCATGGCTTTTGGTAATTTTGCCGATACGACTAGTAAGCAGGATATTGTAATTTTTCCTGGTGTTTATGATAAAATTCAATCGAATTTAAAGGAGGGTAATATTTATTTATTAGGCATTAGAGTTCAGAATAATCGTTTCGATTCGAGTAAAAAACAATATATTCTAACAAATTTAAAGGTTGTTAATTTACAAGAGTAGGTTTTTGGGTTAAGCGTTAACAAAATAATTAATGTTACCGCTAACATCAAAAAAGACCGTCAAATCAAGAATTTTAATCCTTTTTTGTGAGATTTTTTCGTGAAAGAATGTTAAAATTTAATGGATGTGAGAAATTACACAATAAATCTTGATGAGGTGAATTCATGAAGCGAATTGGAATTTTAACGAGCGGTGGCGACGCTCCGGGCATGAATGCGGCTGTTAGGGCAGTAACTAAAACCGCTATTCATCATGGACTTGGTGTTGTTGGTATTCGTTATGGTTTTGCCGGGCTTGTAGCCGGTGACTTTGTAACCTTAACTGCTGAAAATATTGATCACATGATTAATGCAGGTGGTACTTTTCTCTACAGTGCCCGTTACCCAGAATTTGCACAAAAAGAAGTGCAAGAAAAAGGAGTAGAGCAATTAAAAAAGCATGACATAGATACCGTAATTGTTATTGGCGGTGACGGTTCATATCATGGTGCGCTGGCATTAACCCGTTTGGGAATTAATTCTATTGGTTTACCAGGTACCATTGATAATGATATTCCTTACACTGAGTATACAATTGGTCTTGATACCGCCTGCAATACTGCTATGCAAGCCATCGACAGAATTCGTGATACTGCCAGCAGTCATCACCGTGTTTTTGTTGTGAATGTAATGGGACGAGATTGTGGTGACATTGCTATGCGCGTTGGTTTAGCCAGCGGCGCGGATGCTATCGTCGTTCCAGAACGGCAATTTGATATTAAAGAAATTGCGGACAGATTAAAACGTGGTTTCAAAGACGGCAAAGACAATGGTATTATCATCTTGGCTGAAGGTGTCATGAATGCTGCTGATTTTAGAACCGAGCTTTTAAAATACGGTGATTTCGATTGCAGAGCCAATATTATTGGTCATATGCAGCGTGGCGGATCACCTACAGTTTTGGATAGAATAAATGCTACAAAAATGGGTAATTATGCAGTTAAGTTACTTCTTGATGGTAAAGGCGGTTTAGCTGTCGGTATGGAGAATGGCCAACTGGAAACCCACGATATTCTGGATTTATTTGATGAAAAACATGCCAGCGAAGAGTCGTTAATTGATATTAATGAAGAAATGACTAAATAATTAGTCGATTTTGGGGAGATTTTTAAATAATGAAGAAAACTAAAATTGTTAGCACCTTAGGGCCAGCTTCAAATGATATTGAAACTATTACAGCTTTGGCTAAGTCAGGCGTAAATGTATTTCGTTTCAACTTTTCACATGGTGATCATGCTGAGCATCTGTCACGGATGAAAATGGTTCGTCAAGTCGAGAAAGAAACTGGCTTAGTACTTGGTATCGCATTAGACACCAAAGGTGCTGAGATTAGAACCACTGATCAAGAAGGTGGCAAGTTTACCATTAATACTGGAGACCAAATTCGTGTATCGATGGATGATTCCAAGCCGGGTAACAAGGACATGATCCATGTTACTTACGAAGGTCTTTATGGTGACACCCACGTTGGTGGTCATGTTTTAATTGATGATGGTTTAGTTGACTTATTAATTAAAGAAAAAGACGAAGAAAAGAAAGAGCTAGTTTGTGAAGCGCAAAACACTGGTGTTATCGGTTCTAAAAAGGGTGTTAATGCACCAGGAGTTGAAATTCGCCTGCCAGGAATTACTGAAAAAGATACTGATGACATCAAATTTGGTTTAGCTAATGGCATTAACTTTATCTTTGCTTCGTTTGCACGTAAGGCGCAGGATATACTTGATATCCGTAAGCTGTGTGAAGATGCAGGTTGTGATTATGTTAAGATTTATCCTAAGATTGAATCACAAGAAGGTATTGATAATGCTGACGAAATCTTGCAAGTTTCAGATGGTTTAATGGTTGCTCGTGGTGACATGGGTGTTGAAATTCCATTTATTGATGTCCCATTTGTTCAAAAAGATTTAATCAAGAGAGCAAACGCACTTGGTAAGCCAGTTATTACTGCTACCCAAATGCTTGACTCAATGCAAGAAAATCCTCGTCCAACTCGTGCTGAAGTATCAGATGTTGCCAATGCAGTTCTTGATGGTACTGATGCAACTATGCTTTCTGGTGAATCCGCCAACGGTTTGTACCCAGTTAAAGCTGTTTCAGCAATGGCTGAAATTGATGAAAGAACTGAACAAGAACTTCTTAAGCGTAATACTTTGGCTCTGCAAAGATTTGAAGAATACAAGGGTTCAAACGTTACTGAAGCTATTGGTGAATCTGTTGTGCGGACTGCCCAAGAATTAGGTGTTAAAACCATTATTACTGCAACTAATTCAGGCTATACTGCCAGAATGATTTCTAAATATCGTCCAAACGCCAATATTTTGGCCTTAACTTTTGACGAAAAGATTCAACACTCACTTGGCATTTCTTGGGGCGTTCAACCTTTGCTTACTGACAAACCAGCTTCTACTGATGATATGTTTGAAGTAGCAGCTAATGTTGCCAAAGAACAAGGCTATGTAAAAGATGGTGATTTAGTAATCATTGTTGCTGGTGTTCCTGTTGGTGACTCTGGTACAACCAACTTAATGAAACTACAAATCATTGGTAGCAAATTAGCTCAAGGTCTAGGTGTAGGTAACGGCTCAGTTGTTGGCAAGACAGTTGTGGTTAATAGTGCTGAAGAAGCTATCAGCAAGGTTAAAGAAGGCGACATCATGGTTGCCAGAACTACTGATCCTGATTACATGCCAGCTATTAAGAAGGCTTCAGGTTTAGTTGTTGAAGCTTCTGGATTGACTTCACACGCTGCAGTTGTCGGGTTATCATTAGGAATTCCAGTTGTTGTTGGTGTTACTGATGCTACTGAAAAGATTGGCAGTGGTATTACTATTACTGTTGATGCTCGTCGTGGTGCTATTTACCAAGGTGAAGTTTCAAATCTTTAATTAAAGTAAAATGTGAAAATAGCCAGTAATCAGTACTGGCTATTTTTGTTTGCCTTTGATCGTGGTAAATTAAATGAAAATCATTAGTTAATTTGGTTTGACTGATATCAATTTAATCCGCTAAAATGATATACTTGTTATCAGATCCAATATCTAGACTTAGGAGAATAATCATGCTAGGCACTATTGCAACTGGAAAAATAATAGATCAAAATGAAAATTCTTTTTTTGTTCAAGTCGAAGGTTTGACTTACGAATTGAAAAGAAAGGAAATTACTCAAGAAGAAAAGCCAAAACTGGGGGATCAAATCAAAGGATTTTTGTATGATAACAAACAGCATAATCGGGAAATGACCCAGTTTCTACCCTTTGCTCAAGAAGATCAGTATGCTTGGAGCAAAGTGACTGAAGTCAAGTATAGCTTAGGTGTATTTGTAGATATTGGCTTGCCAGATAAAGATATAGTGATTTCCTTGGATGATCTCCCTTATGACAAACAACGCTGGCCTGAAGTTGGTGATCAACTGCTAGTTCATCTTGAAACTGATGAAAAAGATCGTATTTGGGCAAAAATGGCGGATGAAAATATTTTTGAACAACTTGCAGCTCATTTTCCTGACGGCATGAATAATAAAGATGTTTTTGGGACTGTCTATTCAGCCCGTGAAGTAGGAGCATTTGTAATTACTAAAGAATATTATTTAGGCTTTGTTCATCCTTCACAAATGGCTCGTCCACTTCGTTTAGGTGAACAGTTTAAGGGTAGAGTAGTTGGTGTCAGTCAGTATGGCCGCTTAAATTTGAGCAGCCTGCCGCGATCTTTTGAAGAAATAGATGATGACGCGCAGATGATTTTAATGAGTTTGCGCAGAAAAAAAGATAAAACATTACCTTTTTATGATAAATCTGATGCAGAGGATATTAAAAACTATTTTGGCATATCAAAATCAGCTTTTAAACGAGCATTAGGACACTTGTTGAAGGGAAAATACATAGTGGAAGATAAAACTACTGGAACAATTTCATTACTTAACGACCCCGAAGAAGACAAAAATGAATAATTTGAATAAGTTAACAGAACAAGTTGAGGACTATTTAAGATTTAGTCAGATTGAGCGAGGATTAAGTGCTAATACAATCACTGCTTACAAGCAGGATTTAAGCTCTTTCATTGATTTTTTACAAAAGGAAAATTTAACTTCCTGGCCGACTAAAGCAATTGATATTGATGCTTTTTTGGCTGAGCAACGCGATCAAAAGAAAGCAACAAGTTCTATTAGTCGTTTAATTTCAAGTCTGCGAAAGTTTTACCAGTGGCTGGTAAGACAAAATATTCAAAAATTGAATCCTATGCTTGAAATAGACTCACCCAAAAAACGTCGACCTTTACCAGTTGCTTTAACCACAGTCGAAGTTACTGACTTACTTAAGCAACCTGATATAAAAAAGAAGCTGGGATTACGAGACCGTGCTTTACTTGAAACGTTGTACGCAACAGGAATAAGGGTGAGCGAATTAATAAACCTTAAATTTACCGACTTGCATGAAGAATTGAAATTAGTCAAAGTTTTTGGTAAAGGCTCAAAAGAACGGTTGATTCCTATTAGTAAAGTTGCTTTGTCCTGGATTGATAGTTATAAAGAAAAAGTACGTGATCCCTTGATATTGAAAGTGGGAAAAAACACGGATTTTATTTTTCTGAACAGTCGCGGCGGTTCTCTAACTCGACAAGCTGTGTGGCAAATTATCAAGCATTACTGCAAGTTGGCTGGTATTCAGAAAAACGTTACCCCTCACACTTTAAGACACACCTTCGCTACTCACCTACTTGAAAATGGGGCTGATTTGCGTGTGGTTCAAGAAATTTTAGGACACTCGGATATTAGTACTACACAAATTTATACCAATTTGTCCCAGAAACATATCATACAAGTATACGAGAAAACTCATCCTCGAATTTAAGGTGATTAAATGTTAATTGAATGTAAAAATGACACGGAAAAAGTAGCAATGGGTTTGTTATCCTATTTACCGGATTTTAAAAATCTCGCAAATCTTAAGGATGAAATTCAATTAAATAAAAATAGTGCTGAATTTTGTCTATATCTTTATCGGTCTAAGGATCCTAATTTTATTGGTGTGATTGGCACGCAAGCGAATAAACAATTTGTTGTCATTCGCTACATTTCATTTGCTCCTGATTTTCGCAAAGCTAAATATGAAGCAAAGGCAGTACAAGAACTGGCTCAAAGTAATCCCCAAAAAAGAATTACGGCTGTTCCTGAATATATTGATCTGATTAAATATTTAAAAAAGGACTCAAAAATATGAGTGCTAATCTTACTTTGGAATTACCCAATTTTGAAGGCCCTTTAGATTTGTTGCTGCACTTAATTAAAGTACAGAAAATTGATATTTATGATATTCCGATAGCCCAAATTACCAGCCAATATTTAGCCTATTTACATCAAATGCAAAGTCTTAATTTGAAAATTGCCGGTGAATACTTTGTCATGTCATCATTGTTGTTACGCATAAAGTCTCAATCACTACTGCCGCAAAATGATTTCATAGAAAATGATGAGGAACAGGAAGATCCTAGGGATGAACTCGTACAGCAGCTTATTACCTATTCAATATTCAAAAAAATCTCGGTTTACTTTAAAAAGCGTAACGAAAAGGTTCCCATTACTGCTGCTAAAGAGGAAAGCGTGCCCCTTAGTAAAAAGATTCAGCCGTTACCTCGAGGACAAATTACTTCCACCGAATTGGCTAATACGTTTATTTTAGTATTACAAAGAATGAAGATCAGACAGCCAGATATTGTTTCGGTTGAGGTGAAAGAAACCTCTGTTAAAGAGATGAGTACTTTTTTGCAAACCGAATTGGCAAAGTGCAAAAAGGTCAGTTTTTTTGCATGTTGTCAAAAAATGAAAACTTTATCTGATGTTATTGGTTTGTTTTTAGCATTGCTTGAACTTTGTAAAAAGCAAGAATTGCGGGTAACACAAAATAGAACATTTGGCGATCTGAACTTGGAAAGAATTGATAGCGATGATAACTAAAATTGCCCAGTTAGAGGCTCTATTGTATGTGGCCGGTGATAATGGCATTGAAAGCACTAATTTGTGTGAACTGCTGCAAATTGGCAAGCCTGCACTGCGCGAATTAACTAAAAGCTTGCAGGAAAAATTACAGCAAAATTCGGATTCAGGTCTGCAAATACAGCAGCTGAACGATTCTTATAAATTAACAACCCGGCCGGAAGTAAGCAAAACAATTGAAAACTTTTTTCAAAAAGATTTAACTAAAAGTCTTAGTCAGTCCGCTTTGGAAATATTAGCAATTGTTGCTTATAAGCAGCCTATTACTCGGATAGAAATTGATGAAATCAGAGGGGTAAATTCATCTGGTGCTTTACAAACATTAATTTGGCGGGGTCTTGTAAAGATAAATGGCAAAAAAGAGGCTCCGGGACACCCTAATTTATACGTGACCACTGACTATTTTTTGCAGTATTTTGGTTATCAAAGTTTAGCCGATTTACCTCTAATTGAAGATTTTGAAGATGATAGTGTTAATGCCGAAGGTGAAATCGATTTATTTGCGGCTAAGGGTCAAGCAGATAAGAATATTGCTAAAACTCAAAAAGGAGAATCATAATGGTGTTAGAACGATTACAAAAAGTAATTGCTGAAGCTGGAATTGCTTCACGACGCAAGGCTGAAAAAATGATCACCGCAGGGCGGGTGACAGTTGATGGTAATGTAGTTACAAAATTAGGTACTAAGGTAGATACATTTAGTAATATTACCGTCGATGGTGAACCAATTGAGCGGGAAAGTTTGCACACATACCTTTTTTATAAACCGCGTGGGGTGGTATCGACTGCCAGCGATGACAAAGGCCGAAAAACCGTTGTTGACTACTTTAAAGAATTGCCCTACCGCTTGTACCCAATTGGCAGACTAGATTATGACACGTCAGGTTTACTCTTGATGACCAATGACGGAGAGCTTGCAAATTTATTGATGCATCCACGCAATAATGTAGCAAAAGTATATGTTGCTAAAATTACGGGTGTGCTTTCTCCTGCAGAAATCAGTCAGCTTACCCACGGAGTAAAAATTGATCGTCATAGATGTGCTCCGGCTAAAGTTAAAGTAATTAGAACTGACCGCAAAAAAAATAGCCAAATAGTACAGTTAACTATTCATGAGGGGCAGTATCATCAAGTAAAAAGAATGTTTAAGGCTGTTCATCATCAGGTTAAAAAATTAGCACGTGAAAGATATGCCTTTTTAACCCTGGATTCTCTGATTTCCGGAAGTTTTCGCGAATTATCGCATGAGGAAGTTGACAGATTAAAAGACGTAGATTAAGATGGTATTGAAAATTAAATATTAAGTTTGTTGTCTTCATGGCAGGGTGAAAATCCCGACCGGCGGTGAGAGTCCGCGACCCACGAAAGTGGTGGAATCTATTGTGATACCGATAGTTAAAGTCTAGATGAAAGAAGACAGACTAAACTAAAAGCCAAGATCTTTAGCTTACTTTTACTCGGTCTGTTGCTAGAAGCAACAGACCGAGTTTTTTTGGAGGTAAGAATTTTGCAAAGAAAAGGCAGAAATAATTTGGTCAATATAGTAGCATATACTTTAATTGGAACAATTGCATATGTATTAATGCTTTTGGAAATACCATTGCCTGTCACCAGCTTTTTAAAATTTGATTTTTCTGATGTTGTAATTACTATTGGTACTTTTTTATTTGGTCCATTACCCGGCATTTTCATCGCGTTTGTGAGAATGCTAATTAATTTAATATATAAAGGTTTTGCGCTACCAAGTTTAGTGGGTCAATCTGCTGCCTTTTTAGCATCAATTTCATTTGCTTTGCCGTTTTATTATTTGACTAGAAATATCAATAAAGATGAAAAGAGTTTTACTAAAAAACATTTAAAACCAATCTTAGGTATAGTTCTTGGCATTATAGCGATGGCTTTTGTTTTGTCAGTTTTAAATGCTCTGGTTCTAACACCTTTTTATGCAGCAACTACGGTACCCAATTTGCCAGCTATTCATGGTTATTCAGGTCTATTGGCGTTTACTGAGAAAGTTTATTTGGGCAAATTGCTCCACATTCCATCAATGAGTGCCTATATTTTTGGCATTATTGTGCCGTTTAATTTATTAAAAGGGGCAATAAATGGTACGGTGGTTTACTTATTGTTTGAAACTGTTTTGAGAACAATCAAACCATTTGTCAGGAAAAACTTCAATTTAAAAAACTAAAATCAGAAATTATGAAATCGGTCTATTAAATGACCGATTTTTTTATCCACTTAAATGGTAAATATGCTAAAATTAAACAAGTTAGGTAAGGAGGCTTTTTAAGATGACTAATAATCCTAAGGGACCATATCAACATTATAAACGTCCGCAAAAAACCAGAGTTGAAACATACAGCTCTGGTTCTAAAGGTTGGATTGTACTCATTGTTTTACTTATAATGATACTAATTGGCCTTGTTCCAGTAGTACATCATTTAGCAGCGAATAATAATTCAAGTAATAAAATAGTTGAAGTACGCAAAATTCATAAAAAAGCTGCCAAAAAAGCAAACGTTAAAGCTTCTCCTGCAAAAAACAAACTTGTCGAAAATAAAACTAAAAGCAAACCGAAGGCAAAACCAAAACCTAAGATTAAGCATAAAAAGAAACACGTGAAAACTAAACAATATATAGTTCAAAGTGGAGATTCTTTAAGTAGTATTGCTCGTCGTTTTAAAATTTCTGTTGGTCAGTTAGCTGAGTTAAATCAACTTGATCCTAACAGTCAGGTGGATATCGGACAAGTACTGCGTATCAAATAACTTAGAAAGGATAGGGACTGCAGTCCCTTTTTTATTGAATGCAAGTAGCAATTGATGGACCAGCTTCAGCTGGAAAAAGTACAGTAGCAAAGATAATAGCTCAAAAATTGAACTTTACGTATATTGATACGGGAGCAATGTACCGTGCTTCTACCTGGTTAGCACGTGAACACAAACTTAGTTATAGTGATGAAAAAGGCATATTGGCTGCTATTGATAAAGAAAAAATTGAACTGAAAAGCGAAAATGGCCAACAAAAAGTTTTTGCCGGCGATAAGGATATATCTCAAGATATACGTACACCGGATATTTCTGCTCACGTTTCTCAAGTATCAGCTTTGGCAGATATCAGAGCTAAAATGGTCAGTTTGCAAAGACAAATGGCCGGTCAGATGAATGTAGTGATGGATGGTCGTGATATTGGGACCACAGTTTTGCCTGCAGCTGACGTTAAAATCTTTTTAGTTGCGTCTGCTCATTCTCGAGCCCAAAGAAGAATGCTTGATTTTAAAGAAAGAGGAATTAAAACTAACCAGTCCCTTGAAGAAATTGAACAAGACATACTGGAAAGGGATTATAAAGATTCGCATCGTAAAATTTCACCATTAAAAAAGGCACTTGATGCTATTGAAATAGACACAACTTCTATGACTATAGACCAGGTAGTTAATGCAATCTTATCTGAAATTAAAAAAAGTCAAAAAAACTATAAAAAAAGGGTATAAAACAGTAGAAAAATATCAAACTTTCATTTAGAATTAGAGTATGATATTGGGAGGTAAATAATGTCAGAAAACAGTAATCAATTTTTAGATGCATTAAAGCAAATGCAAGGAGTTGAGGTCGGAGATATTGTAGATGTTGAAGTCTTAGACGTTGAAGAAGGTCAAATCGATGTTGGTGTTGAAAATGCCGGTATTGAAGGTGTAATTCCTCGTCGTGAATACACTTCAGATCGCAACGTTGACCTACGTGAAGCAGTTAAACCAGGCGATAAGCTCAAAGCTTTAGTTTTAAGAAAAGCCGGCGGAGACAAAGAGAATGGTGAATTCTTCTTCTCAGTTACCCGCTTGAAGGAAAGAGAAGCTTACGATGAACTGCAAAAAGATTTTGAAGCCGGAAAGACAATTGAAGGCACAGTTACTTCTTCAGTTCGTGGTGGTTTGTTAGTAGATGTAGGCACTAGAGGATTTTTGCCTGCGTCATTAATTTCTAACCGTTATGTTTCGGATCTTAAGCCATTTATCGGCAAAACCATGAAACTTAAAATTACTGAAATTGATCCAAGTAAGAACCGCTTAATCCTTTCTCACAAAGATTTAATTGAAGAAGAACGTGAAGAAGCTTTTGACAAGGTTGCATCACAGTTAGTTGTGGGTGATGTTGTTGAAGGCAAGGTTTCCCGTTTAACTAATTTTGGAGCTTTTGTTGATGTTGGCGGTGTTGATGGTTTAGTCCACATTTCCGAGATCTCATACAAACATGTTGATAAGCCAAGCGATGTTTTAAAGGCTGGTCAAGATGTCAAAGTTAAAGTAATTGGTATTGATGATGATAGACATCGCATCTCCCTTTCAATTAAGCAAACTGAACCTTCTCCTTTTGAACAAGCTACAGCTGACTTACACGAAGGCGATGTGTTTGAAGGCGAAGTTAAATCTTTAACTAACTTCGGTGCTTTTGTTGAAGTAGCTGATAATATTCAAGGTTTAGTTCACGTTTCTGAAATATCATATAAACACGTAGACAAGCCAAGTGATGTTTTAAAGGTTGGTCAAAAAGTTAAAGTCAAGGTCTTAAACATTGACCCTGGTGAGCATCGCATTTCACTTTCTATGAAGGCTGCTGAGCCCAAGAATTCTGAAAATGAAGGCAATCGTTCACACAGTTCATATAACCGCAATTCAGTAAATAAAAAATATATGAACAATGATGACAGCGGCTTTGCTTTAGGTGACATCATAGGTGACCAATTAAAAGATCGTCGTTAATTTAATAAAAAAGCCGACTCTTAAGTCGGTTTTTTTATTTGTAAAAGGAGGCTGAAAAATGGTTTTACCCGTAGTTGCAATTGTAGGACAGCCTAATGTTGGTAAATCAACGCTTTTCAACCGGATTATTAATCAACGGTTAGCAATAGTTGAAGATAAACCTGGCGTGACTAGAGACCGTAATTATGCGCAAGCTGAATGGTTGGGGCACACATTTGATTTGATTGATACTGGTGGAATAACTTGGGAAAATAGTAATATTGAAGAAGAAATAAGAGCCCAAGCTGAAATAGCAATTGAAGAAGCTGATGTAATCATCTTTTTAACTAATGTCGCTAATCATGTAACAAATCTTGATGAGCGCATTGCCCAAATGCTTTATCAAACTAAGAAGCCAGTGATTTTAGCTGTAAATAAAGCTGATAATCCTGAGCAGCGGATGGACATTTATGATTTTTATAGCTTAGGTTTTGGCGATCCTATTCCTGTTTCAAGCGTGCATGGCACGGGTATTGGAGATTTGCTGGATCAAATAGTGCAAAGTTTGCCTAAAGACTTGGAGCAAAATGAGAAGGAGCAAATTTCTTTTAGTGTAATAGGACGGCCTAATGTAGGAAAATCATCAATTGTCAACCGCCTTGTCGGTGAAAATCGTGTAATTGTTAATAACGAAGAGGGAACGACCCGTGATGCAGTTGATACCCCTTTTGAAACAGATGGTACTAAATTTAGAATTGTTGATACAGCTGGTATAAGGCGCCGGGGAAAAGTTTACGAAATGACTGAAAAATACTCAGTAATGAGAGCAATGGGTGCAATTGAGCATTCTGATGTAGTCTGCCTAGTACTTGATGCCAGCACAGGCATTAGAGAGCAGGACAAGCATGTTGCTGGATATGCCCACGATGCTGGAAGAGGAATTATTATTGTTGTCAATAAATGGGATTTGCCTAAAAAAACAAGTAACAGTGGCAAGGATTTTGAGCAAATTATTCGTTCAGAATTTCAGTACCTAGATTATGCTCCTATTTTGTTTGTTTCAGCAAAAACGGGGCAGAATCTGGCTAAAATTCCGGAGATGGTTCGAAGAGTTTCTCATAATCAACAACAAAGAATTAAATCCAGCGTTTTAAATGATCTCTTACTAGAAACAAGTAAGTTAGTTCCGACGCCTATGATTAAAGGAAAAAGATTACGAGTTTACTACATGACGCAGGTAGCCACTAATCCACCAACTTTTGTCGTATTTGTCAATGATCCTGAATTAATGCATTTTTCATATCAGCGCTTTTTAATTAACCAATTAAGGGAAAATTTTGACTTCTCCGGCACTCCCATAAAAATTATTGCTCGAAAAAGAAAATAGTTTGTATCTACCAAAGACACAAAAATCACATTTTTAGAGGTAATTGCTTGTTGTATCAAGGGTTTTGTGCTATTTTGAAATCAAGGAAAAAAGTGGTTCCAATAATCATTTATTCCCTGTTCCTCAATTGAGGAATTAAATAAGGATCTTACTAAGAGATTCAAGTTACAGGAGGTGAATTCCCAATGGCAAATAAGGCAGAATTAGTCACTGAAGTTGCAGCAAAAGCTAAATTAACTAAAAAAGATGCAGCTACAGCAGTTGATGCAATTTTTAGTTCTATCCAAGAAGATCTAGCTAAAGGTAAAAAAGTACAATTAATTGGCTTTGGCACTTTTGAAGTGCGTAAGCGCGCAGCTCGTAAAGGACGTAATCCACAAACAGGCGATGAAATCCAAATTCCAGCAAGTGTTGTACCTGCATTTAGACCTGGTAAAGCTCTTAAGGAAGCTGTTAAATAGCTCAATGACTTTATTTAAAAGATGGTGGCTTAATTCGCCATCATCTTTTTTGTTTGATATTATTTGTAGCTGTAATTGA
Organism: Lactobacillus sp. IBH004; assembly: GCF_026185255.2. Taxonomy (NCBI): domain Bacteria; kingdom Bacillati; phylum Bacillota; class Bacilli; order Lactobacillales; family Lactobacillaceae; genus Lactobacillus; species Lactobacillus sp. IBH004. The sequence continues at coordinate 932,339 of NZ_CP110217.2, forward strand.
TCTGATCGGCTAAAATAAAATAATGGAGGAATGAAAAATGAGCTATTCGGAAAAGCTGCTTGACGCAATTGAGCGGCAAGATTTTTCTCAAGAAAAGACATTATTACAAAAAGCCTTGGACAAAGATGAACCAGAGATTTTAGCATCACTAGCTGAGAACTTGGTGGGGTTAGGATTTACCGATCTAGCAAAGGAAATTTATCGCAGTTTAATTGCCCATTTTCCAAAAGAAGACTTGTTTAAGATATATTTAGCTGAGATATTATTAAATGACGGTCAAGATGATGATGGTTTAACTTTGCTTTATAACATTAGTCCTGACTCCTCCGCCTATCTCGACAGCTTGCTTGTTCAAGCTGACTATTATCAGACTAACGGTCTGCTTGAAACGGCCTATAAAAAATTGCTAGCAGCTGAAAAAATTGCACCTGATGAAGATGTCGTAAAGTTTGGTTTGGCTGAACTCGATTATCTGAGTGGCCATTATGAACAAGCACTTTCCAGATACCAGGATTTGTTGAAGCGTCATAAAACATTTAGTGAAGTCAATTTAAATGACCGTTTGTTTCAAACTTTAGCCAAACTAGGTCGTTACGAAGAGGCAGGGGAAGTAATTGCTAAAAATGGCAATGATATTCTTGATATTGACAGTAAGTATCAGGCTGCCTTGGTAATGTTAACTCTGCATAAAGATGACCAGGCAATTAAGTATTTGAATGAAGTAATCGATCAAAGTCCTGATTATGTTAATGCTTACAGGTTGTTAACTACAGCATATGAGCATAAAAACGATAACGAACAAGAATTACGCTCGGCTCAATTAGGAATAGCATATAATGAACTTGACCCCGTTCTTTATAAAAAAGGAGCACAAGCAGCTGTTAGGTTGAATGACTTAGATACAGCTAAAAACTTGTTACAAAAAGGAATAAAAAAACTTCCTGAAAACTTTGATTTGCGTTTGCAGTTATCTAATCTTTACGTTAGAGAAAATGACAATGAAGCAAACATTGCTCTTTTTGCCAAGGTTGACGATGAAGACTTAGAACCACAGGTTCACTGGAATTTAGCTCTTTCTTACCAAAATTTGGATCAAAGTGCAAAAGCAAAAAGTGAGTTTTTATTAGCCTATCCAGAATTTAAAAATAATAGTGCTTTTTTAAAGCAAATGCTGCTATTTTTTAATACTGAACCCAATTCCCGAAATATTGTAAAGGAATTATTAGAAGCCTATCTAAAACTCGAACCCGAAGATACTGAGATGCTGGAAATGTATGATGAATTACTGTCATAATTGCTAAATTAATATGATTACCTGGATTTGAAAAAAACAGATAGTTTTGTAATCATCCACCTTAAATTTAATAATTAAAAAAGGCAAATAAACTAGTTGCGAAAAACTTGAGTTATTTGCCTTTTTAAATCTTTATGAAGCTATTTCCTAATCAGCAGGTGGTGGCTTTTTTGTTTATAAGTAAAGCCTTCGCCTAAAACCTCATGAACTTCAATAACGCTGACAAATGCCTGGGGATCTTCTGCAGCTATTAATTCTTTTACTAGGGGAATTTCTCTGGGAGAAACTACTAAGTAAATTACTGGTCTTTTAGTTTTTTTATAACCACCACGAGCCTCAAGATAGGTGAAACCGCGATCCAGCTTTAAGTCAATCATTTTTGCAATTTCTTGATAATGATCAGAGATAATAAGAAGACCACGTGCAGAATATGCACCCTGTTGAACTGCATCCATAACACGTGACAGAATAAACGCTGCTACTAGGGTATACATGATATGCTTGAGGTCAAGGTACGTTAAAGAAGATAATAAAATAATGGTATCGCAAAACAGTAAAACTTTGCCAGAAGATATGCCATATTTCATTTGCATAATTCTGGCGATAATATCTGTACCACCTGAAGTACCATTAAAACGAAAAACTAACCCTAACCCAATGCCAGAAAGCGTGCCCGCCAGAATTGCTGACAAGAAGAGGTCGTGTTCTAGGTTTAATTGAGATATAATAGGAATTAAGCGCCAGAACCATAGGAAAAAGGACAGCCATAATGTTCCCCAAATAGTATAGGCCAACAGTCTTTTGCCCATAAAACGGTATCCTAGGATGATTAGCGGTATATTAAGTAGTAAGGACGATAATCCCATATTAATGCCCCAGAAGTGTCTTAATAACAAGGTAATACCGCTGATACCACCATCTGTGAGTTTATTTGGTACTGAAATCATGTCAAGGCTGAGAGCATAAATCGCACAGCCAATCATAATCATTAACAGTTCCATAATGCTTTTTTTGTTAATTTTTTGCATAATAAAAACTTTCTTTTCTAAACCATTACCTTAAGACTACCATAAATTAAAGACAAAAAAACTAATAAATGAGTTGATTTAATAATGATGAAAATAAATAATTTACCCGCTATTTTTACAGCAGCTTTTCCCGTACTTCAACAGTTAGAACAAGCAAATTATGAAGCATATTTTGTTGGTGGTTCTGTTCGTGACCTACTTTTAAAAAGGCCGATACATGATATTGATATTGCCACCAGTGCCTATCCAGAAGAAGTTAAACAGCTTTTTCCTAAAACAATTGATACCGGAATTAAGCATGGTACAGTTACCGTTTTGCATGGCGGTTCAAGCTATGAAATAACTACCTTTAGAACAGAATCTGGTTACCAGGATTTTCGCAGACCTGATCATGTTACTTTTGTGCAAAATTTAGCTGAAGATTTAAAAAGGCGTGATTTTACCATTAACGCTTTAGCGATGAATAGAAAGGGTGAAATAATTGACCTTTTCAACGGCATAGGAGATTTACAAAAGCACCTCATTAAAGCAGTAGGAGATCCAATGAAGAGGTTTCATGAAGATGCTTTACGGATGATGAGAGCTGTTCGTTTTATGAGTCAGCTTTGTTTTGATCTGGAACCTCAAACTGAAAAAGCCGTAAAAGATATGCATCAACTATTGCCCAAAATTTCAGTTGAAAGAATTCGTGATGAATTTGTCAAAATGGGGACTGGCACCAACTCACGCGCAGCTTTTAAAGTTTTTTTACGGACGAAATTAAGTGACGGTGTGCCAGATTTTGCTGGTAAAAGTGAGTTGCTGGCGATCTATCCCAAATTGAAATTTAACCCAAGTATGGAAACGAGTTTGTGGGCTATCATAATCATTTTATTGAAAATTACGGATAATCATATAACTCAATTTATGCGTGATTGGAAAAATTCAAACGCCATGACGGAAAAAGTTAAAAAAATTGTAAATTTGTTTGATTTAATTTCTGCAAAATCTCCTTCTGACCTTGAATTATTCAATGCTGGTAAAGAGACTCTCCTTAACACTATTGATGTAGCTCATATTTTAGGACAACCAATCAATTCCGAGGCTTTAGTAGATCGCTATACAGCATTACCGATTAAATCAATGTCTGAACTTGCCATTGACGGGCAATTCTTAATAGCTAATGGCGTAAAGCCAGGACCTAATTTAGGCCTAATACTTGATCAAATAAAGCAAAAAGTGATTGCAGGCGAATTAGTAAACTCTAAAGATGATATTCAAGAATATTTGGAACAAATTAAGTAATTCAGACGTACAATAGCACAGAAAAGAACATCAGGGTTGAGCCTAAAATAACAAACAGATGCCAGATTACATGAATAAAAGGAATACCTTTCATTGTATAAAAAAGGGCACCAACTGTATAAGCTACGCCACCGCCGACTAAAAGCCAAAACCCCACAGGACTGAGACGAACATAGAGGTAGTTGCCAGCCAAAATTACGAGCCAGCCCATTGCAACATACAAAATAGTATCAAGTATTACATGCTTACCCCTATTAAAAATATAGTAAATGATGCCAAATATAGCGATGATCCATACCAGACTGAACAGTAAAATTCCCCATTTCCCACCAATGGCGACTAGTGAAAAAGGGGTATATGAACCCGCAATTAGCAGAAAAATTGATGAGTGATCAAAAATTTGAAAAACATTACGGGCACGAGTGAAAATTAAACTATGAAAAAGTGTAGAGAATAAATAAAGCAGAAGTAAACAGGAACCATAAATAGTAAAAGTGACAATTCTTAAAAGGCTATGAGTTGAAACTGCTTTAATGATCAACAAAACTAGACCTGCTACTGCTAAACAGAAGCCGATACCATGGGTGACAGCACTTAAAATGTTATCTACTAAGTAGTATGTTTTGGATCTATGAGCAGGTTCCTGCCACAATTTTTGCAATTTCATCATGAAACAGTTTGTTCGCTTTCTTTTATTTACAAGTTTTTTTGCTATAATAATTTATAATTAATACAGTTCACATTCTATCATAAATGAGAACATCTAAGCAGAATTGAGGGCGAGTACGTTGTCAGAAATTAAAATTTTGACTGATTCTTCCGCACAGTTAACGCCGGAAGAAATAAAAAAATATCATATTACCGTTGTGCCTTTGTCGGTCACAATTGACGGCAATACTTATATTGATGGGGTGGAAATAACCAGACAGCAATTTGTCCAAAAAATGAGTGAATCTAAAAAATTGCCAACCACGAGTCAGCCGCCAATCGGAACAATAGTTGATACCATTAATGATTTGACTAAAGATGGCAGTGAAGTTATCGGTATCTTTCTAGCCAAGGTATTAAGTGGAACAATTGACGCTGCTCGTCAGGCTGTGAAATTAACGGGTAAATCCGATCTGGTTCATATTGTTGACTCTGAATTGACGGATCGTTCTGAAGGTTTTCAGGTTCTGGCTGCTGCACGCGATGCAGCTGCAGGCAAGACTATTCCTGAAATTTTAGCTCATATTGAAAAAATCAAAAAAACTCAACGTTTGCATTTACTAATTGTCAATTTAGAAAATGTTATTAAGGGTGGACGTTTGGGTCCTTTAGCCGGCAAAATTGTTAACATGCTTAATATCAGAATTGAATTGCAGATGCCCAATGGCCATTTGAAAATTGCTAAAAAAGGTCGAGGCAAGAAGTTTGATATGACCCCCAAATTTAGGACAAATTTGGGGGTCATTTTTATGTCTAAATTATCTAAACAAGATAAAATTGAAATCTATCATCTTTGGCACGATTATCAAATAAGCCCTGCTGAGTTAAGTCAGCGTTATCGGGTTGGCAGATCTAATATTAATTACTTGTTAGCTTTAATTGGCCGTCACGGTCTAGCTATTTTAGATCAGCCTTTCACTACTTATACAAGTAATTTTAAGGAGCAGGCCCTTAGGCGAATCATAGTTGAACATGAGCCTGCCCGTCGAGTATCTATTGACTTGGGCTTAAAAAGTAGTGGCATGTTGTACAACTGGCTGCGCGAATACCGTAAAAATGGGTATAATATCGTTAACAAGCAGAGAGGACGACCGCCCCATGACCAAAAGAGAACAGCTGATCAAACAGGAAAATCATCGGCTCAAGCAAGAAAACGAACGCTTACGCCAGCAGAACTTGAAGCTGAAAATCGAGAACGAATTCGTAAAAAAATTGAGCGTCTTAGTCGACCAGCGGACCAAGAACCGCAAGCCGCGGAAATAGCCCAGGCAGTTACCCAACTAAGACGCGAGCTTAAAGTCAGCGTAACTTTTATTCTTGATGCCATTAATGCCAATCCCAATCTGCCCCATCTATCCCGCAGTAATTATTACTACACTTTAAAGAAGAAGGACAAAGAGCGGGACAATCGAGAAATAATGGCTGAAATCAAAGCTATCTATGAAGAACACAAGCACCGCTATGGCTATCGCCGCATTACTGCAGAGCTTAGGCGTCGCGGTTTATTAGTCAATCATAAAAAGGTGCAGCGCCTAATGAACAAGCTGAAATTGTTTGGCATAGTCAGTAAACGCTGGCACAAATACAGCAGCTATCGCGGCACTCAGGGTCCGATTAAGCCTGACCTGATTAAACGCAGCTTCAGTGCGGTTTATCCCAATCACAAATGGTATTCAGATGTGACGGAGTTTAAGCTCAAGGGGCAAAAGACCTATTTATCACCGATCATTGATGGCTGCACCCAAGAGATTGTTTCCTATACTATTTCCCGCAGCCCTAATCTTAAGCAGACCATGGACATGTTAAGGCAAGCTTGGCGCAAACATCCGGCACTGAATGGTTTGATCTTTCACACAGACCAAGGCTGGCAATACCAAAATGGTCAGTTTCAAGCGTGGCTCAAAAATCATGGCATTAGCCAATCAATGTCACGCAAGGGCAATTCGCTTGATGATGGGCTAATGGAAGGCTTCTTCGGGATACTCAAGCGAGAAATGTTTTATGGCTTTGAAAAGCACTTTAAGAATCTCACTGAACTGGAAGATGCGATTAGAGACTACATTGAGTATTACAATCAGAAAAGAATCAAAATTAAACTAAAAGGACTAACTCCGCTTGAATATCGAAAGTTAGTCCTCAGTTAGCAGCTAATATAAAGTGTCCTAATTTTAGGGTTCACATCAGTTCTCTTTAGCTTTTGATAAGCGCATTTTAGATGAGATCGAAGCTAATAAAGAAAAAATTAAAGAAGTTGGCATATCGTATGTCGCAAATGGTAGTACGCCGCAGAAGCTTCTTGATTTAGCTCAGAAAATTAAAGATATCAATTCCAAGATAGATGTTTTGGTAAGAGAAACCAGTCCTATTATTGCCACACATGCAGGGATGGGTGCTTACGCAATTTTATATTATACGGAGTAGAAATTGGCCTATAGAGAAAGTTTTTATCGTTATTTGATGACTCAGCGTAATGCTGATTCAAATGATGAAGTTGCACAATTTGCCAATAACGCACAAAATGATCAGACTTTTCCTAAACAGGAACAGAATTATGAGAAATTATCTGATTATCTTGAGCTCAATGCTGGCTATTTACCAAGTATGAGCATTTTTGATAAAGCATATCAAATGTATCGTGAAAAGATGACGTATTAATTTAAGGCTTCCTTGAAATTTGAAGCCATTTTAGTTGGGGAAAGGCAGATAATGGTTAACATTCAATGGTATCCGGGACATATGAATAAAGCTCGGAATCAACTTGAAGATAAAATGAGCTTGATTGATGTCTTCGTTGAAGTTTTGGATGCAAGAATTCCTCAGTCTTCACGTAATCCAATGATCGAAAAATTGGTGGGAGATAAGCCACATTTAATTATTTTGAATAAGGCAGATTTAGCTGATCCAGTAATGACCAAAAGATGGCAAAAAAAATTTACCACCAAAGGAAAATATGTGATGGCTTTGGATTCTCTTCATAACACCAATATGCAGATATTAGTGAAAATGATTAAAAAAGCTGCTGCTAATAAAATTAATAAGTTGACCCAAAAAGGGGCAGTCAGCCCAGTGATTAGAGTAGCTATTGCCGGCATACCTAATTGTGGTAAATCAACCATTATTAATCGTCTTGTAGGCCGAAATGTGACTCAAGTTGGTAATAAACCGGGAGTGACAAAGGGCCAAAATTGGTTAAAAACTACTGAAAATATTCAAGTCTTAGATACTCCAGGTATTTTATGGCCTAAGTTTGAAGACCAAACAGTTGGATTAAAGCTTGCCGCTCTTGGTGCCATCAAGGATACTGTTTTTAGTGCCGATGATGTTGCTTTATTTGTTTTATCAAAATTGCGCAAACATTATTTAAACGATTTAAGTAAGTTTGCTCGCACACCAAAAGCTGAAATTGAACGAATTAATGATACTGATTTGTTATTGGCATTAACTGAAGAATACGGCATGCGTGATGATTATGATCGCTTTTCTATGTACCTATTACAAAGGCTGCGCAAAGGAAAAGTAGGAAGGATTACATTAGATCGCATATGACGATTGGAGAAATTAAAAAATTACTTGCTAAGGATGCAGTTAGTCCAGAAGATTTGAATATCTTAAAAAATGATACGCGCGTTGGTGTGCAGAAACTACTACTTAGTTACAATAATCGTCAGCAAAAATTAGCTAAAAAGAAAGCTGCTTTTTTAAAAAGATTTGCATATGAAAAAACTTTTTGGGCAAAAAGCCAATTAGTTGCAGGTGTAGATGAAGTAGGCAGAGGTCCATTAGCGGGTCCGGTCGTGACAGCGGCTGTAGTTATTGATAACAGTTTTGATTTAATTGATGTTAATGACTCTAAAAAAGTCAGTGCCAGTAGACGTTTAGAATTATATCCATTAATTTTAGAAAAAGCAGTTGATGTGGCAATTGGAGTTAAAGGTCCTGAAATTATTGATAAAGTAAACATATACGAGGCAGACCGGTTAGCGATGGCCGCAGCCGTAAGGGATTTATATGTTAAACCTGATGCCTTGCTGGTTGATGCTATGCAAGTACCGGTGAATCTACCGCAAATTCGATTAATTAAGGGAGACTCTAAGTCAAACTCTATTGCCGCAGCTTCAATTGTAGCTAAAGTTTTTAGGGATAAATTGATGGCGGATTATGCGCGCATTTATCCTGAATACCATTTTGACGAAAATGCTGGTTATGGCACTCAGACTCATATTCAAGCACTTAAGAAATACGGACCATGCCCGATTCACCGCAAGACTTTTGCACCTGTAAATTCCTTTTATCAATAAAAAATATTCCTCCTTTTTACGTATTTGTATTTAGGAGGTTTTTTTATGAAAATTACCAGCTTTCTTTTGCGCTTGAAATTACAAAAAAACATCGGTTATGTTAAGATGTTACGGGTTGCAAGTCAGTTAAATGTTGATGAGGTCACTATTCCAACTATCAAAAATTTGGACTTGACAAACAGCTTGATAAAAACCTGCATTAATGCCTATAATGACATGCGTGCAGACAAAATGATTAAAAGAGTAGAAAAGCAATGTCAAATTATCAGTTTTTTTGATTCTGAATATCCTGAGAACTTACGTCAAATATACCAGCCACCGTTAATTTTATTTTTACAGGGTAATGTGCAATTGCTGCAGAAAAACATTGTAACAATAGTCGGTTCGCGCCAGGCAACCAATTACAGCAGTATTGTTTTGAATAAGATTGTACCTAACTTAATAAAGAATGACTATGTTATTGCCAGTGGTTTGGCCAAAGGCGTAGATGTAATGGCACACAAAGCAGCATTAAAATATCATGGTCAAACAATAGCGGTGGTAGGTAATGGCTTAAATCATTTTTACCCCATGGTAAATTGTCACGTGCAGGAACAGATTGCACAAAAAGGATTAATTGTAAGTGAGTACCTGCCAGATACGCCGCCAAAACCTTTCAGATTTCCTCAGCGAAACAGAATTTTGGCTGGCATAGCTGAAAGTGTGATTGTCACAGAAGCCAAGCAAAAATCTGGTTCTTTAATTACAGCTAATTTAGCTTTACAAGAAAATCGTAATATTTATGCTGTTCCAGGTCCAATTACCAGTGAGCTTTCTCAAGGTCCTAATAAGCTCATCCAGGCAGGAGCTTATCCCATTACTGATTTTGATTTCTAACTTGAAAGATTTGACAATTAGTAGTTAAATATTCTATTCTCAATTAAGTATTTAAAAAAGAATTTAATGAGGAGGCTGTTGATGCCTACTAAATCAAAGCCAAAGAAACGTAAAAAAACATTAGTCATAGTTGAGTCTCCGGCAAAGGCTAAAACTATTGAGAAATATTTGGGGCGTAATTACCGCGTTATTGCTTCTAAAGGACACATTCGTGACCTACCTAAATCACAGATGGGTATTGACTTTGACCATAATTACAAGCCAAAGTATATTTCAATTAGAGGTAAGGGCGATACCATTAAGGAACTTAAGTCTGAAGCCAAAAAAGCTAAAGATGTCTATTTAGCATCCGACCCTGACCGTGAAGGTGAAGCTATTGCTTGGCACGTAGCCCATGTTCTTAATTTAGACCAAAATGACAAAAATCGAGTAACTTTTAACGAAGTCACTAAAGATGCAGTTAAAAACAGTTTTAAAAATCCTAGAACTATCGACATGGATACTGTTAATGCCCAACAGGCCCGGAGAATTCTGGACAGAATTGTGGGCTACTCTTTGTCTCCTATTTTATGGGAAAAAGTTAAAAAAGGCTTGAGTGCCGGACGTGTTCAGTCGGTTGCTTTAAAGCTGGTAATTGATCGGGAAAAAGAGATCAAGAACTTTAAACCTCAGGAATACTGGACAATTGATGCCGAATTTAAAAAAGAGGCAAAGACTTTTAAGGGTCAATTTTGGGGTATAAACGGTAAGAAGACTGATTTACCTGATAATGATGCCGTACAAAAAGTTCTAACTCAAGTCGATAAAAAGAAAATTTTTCAGGTTGAGAATGTGGTTAAACGTGAGCGCCGGCGCCAACCTGCTGCTCCGTTTACTACTTCCACTTTGCAACAAGAAGCCAATAAGCGCTTGAATTATCGTACTAGAAGAACAATGAGTATTGCTCAACAATTGTATGAAGGAATTAGTCTGGGTAAGCAGGGTACTGTTGGTCTAATTACTTATATGAGAACGGATTCCAAGCGTACTTCTCCCATAGCACAGGCTGAAGCTTCCAAATTTTTAAACGAGAAATACGGTAAAGAATACGCTGCCAAAGGGGCTCGCCATTTTAAAAATCAAGAAGATGCTCAAGATGCTCACGAAGCAATTCGTCCAACTAGCGTCTATCGAACACCAGAGTCGCTTAAATCCGTTTTAACAACTGAACAGTATCGTTTGTATAAATTAATTTGGTCCCGCTTTTTAGCCAGTGAAATGACCCCAGCTGTATATGATACGGTAAGAGCAGATATCACTCAAAATGGGATAATTTTCCGAACTACCGGTTCTAAAATGAAATTTGCCGGTTTTACCAAGGTTTATGACAACCAGCAGGAAACCAATATTGAACTGCCGGAATTAAATAATGGCGATGAAGTCAAACTGACTAAATCAGATAATAAGCAACATTTTACCATGCCACCTGCTAGATATACCGAAGCAAGTTTGGTTCATGCGCTAGAAGAAAATGGTGTCGGTCGGCCTTCAACTTATGCGCCTACTATTGATACAATTCAGCGGCGTTATTACGTTAAATTGGATGGTAAAGCGATTGTCCCAACCGAGTTGGGAGAGATCGTAGACAATTTAATTGAGCAGTTTTTCCCTGACATCGTCAATATCGATTTTACGGCTCAACTCGAAAATGACCTTGACGGAATCGAAGAGGGTAAGAAAAACTGGGTTAAAGTCATTGATGAGTACTACCATCCCTTTAAAAAAGAATTAGACAAGGCCGATGCCGGTATTAAAAAGGTGCAAATTAAAGATGAGCCTGCAGGATTTAATTGTGACATCTGTGGAGCACCAATGGTTATTAAAATGGGACGTTATGGTAAGTTTTATGCTTGTTCTCGTTTCCCTGATTGTCGTAACACTAAAGCAATAGTGAAAAAAGTAGGCGTTACCTGTCCTAAATGTGGTAAGGGTGACGTAATTGAGAAAAAGTCTAAGCGTAACCGTAAATTTTATGGTTGCTCGCGCTACCCGGATTGTGATTTTGTTTCCTGGGATAAACCGATTAACCGTAATTGTCCCAACTGTGGTCATTTTCTTATTGAAAAGAGAAATAAAAAGGGGCCTGTTGTCCTCTGCCCGAACGGCGATTATAAAGAAGAAGCTAATAATGAGAAAAACCCGATAGAAAGTTAAATTTATGTTAATATCATCAGATCATTTGTGGTTTGATGATATTCTTGTATATAAGAAAATAATTTTAGTAAAGGAATATGATGATATGCCTGAAAAAGTAACTGTAGTCGGTGGTGGCTTGGCTGGTAGTGAAGCAGCTTGGCAATTAGCCAAACGTGGAATCACGGTTGATTTTTATGAAATGCGTCCGCAAAAAATGACACCTGCTCATAAAACAGACCAGCTGGCCGAACTGGTATGTACCAACTCAATGCGTTCGAATCAATTATCTAACGCGGTTGGATTATTAAAAGAAGAAATGCGGCAACTTGATTCATTAATTATGGCGGCTGCTGATCAATCTCAAGTTCCTGCAGGAGGAGCACTTGCAGTTGATCGGACTGAATTTAGCGGCTATGTCACAAGCAAGTTGCACTCTTTACCTAACATTAATTTTCATACAAAAGAAATTACACAAATCCCGTCTGACACGATTGCCATTGTTGCAACGGGTCCTTTAACTAGTGACAAGCTTGCCGCAGAAATACAAAGGTTTTCTGGTGCAGAAAGTTTGCATTTCTTTGATGCCGCAGCTCCGATAATTGCTGCTGATTCGATCGATATGAATATCGTTTATAAGAAATCACGTTATGACAAGGGAGAGGCTGCATACTTAAACTGCCCCATGACAAAGCAAGAGTATGAGAATTTTGCGCGGGAATTAGTCAATGCCGAAACGGCTGAAGTTCATGACTTTGAAAACAGTGACGTTTTTGAAGGTTGCATGCCGATTGAGGTCATGGCAAAAAGAGGACCTAAGACAATGCTTTTTGGTCCCCTTAAGCCAGTAGGGTTAGAAGATCCGACTACTGGTAAAATTCCTTATGCTGTGGTTCAGCTCAGGCAGGATAATGCAATAGCATCAATGTATAATATAGTTGGTTTCCAAACGCATCTTAAATACGGTGAACAGAAACGGGTTTTTTCAATGATTCCCGGACTTGCTCATGCTCGTTTTATTAGGTACGGTAAAATGCATCGCAATACTTATATGGCTTCACCAGCAGTTTTAACTCCAGCGTATGAGGCAAAAAAGCAGCCTGGTTTATTTTTTGCTGGTCAAGTTACTGGGGTTGAAGGCTACGTTGAAAGTGCCGGCAGTGGCCTTGTTTGTGGAATTAATGCTGCCAGAAGAGCTAATGGGCAAGAACCGGTGACTTTTCCCAAATTAACTGCTTTAGGTTCGATGGCTAATTATGTCACTAGCGCCGATATTAAGCATTTTCAGCCAATGAATGCCAGCTTTGCACTAATTCCTGGACTAGAAGGGCGTAAGATCCGTAATAAGAAAGAACGTCATTTACAAATAAGCCAGAGAAGCTTAGAGAACTTAAAGGAATTTCAACAGAAAGTATTGAATTAAATGAATGAACAACAAGATGATTTACTAGTTCTTTTTACCGACTATTTACTCAATGAGCGTCAGTACAGCCCTAAAACAATTGTCTCCTATCAAACCGACTTAAAATCTGCAAAAAGGTTTTGGCAGGATTCAGGGGGATTTGATGGTTGGGAAAAAATAGGTAGAAGAGACATTGAAATATATCTGCAGCACTTAGCCGATCAAAATTTAGCGCGTTCGACACAGTCGCGCAAGATGTCTAGTCTTAGGTCGTTTTACCGCTTTTTAACTAGACGCAAAATTGTTAAAATAGATCCAACCCAGACTATAATTCTGCGTGCTAAGGAGCGCAAACTACCTCAGTTCTTTTATGCTCCTGAACTTAAGCAGGTTTTTGACTCATTATCTGGAACTGACCCGTTAACTTTGCGTAACTTGGCATTAATTGAATTGTTTTATACTACGGGGATGAGGGTCAGTGAAGCAAGCAATTTAAAAGGAAAACAAATAGATTTAGATTTAAAGATAATTTTAGTTCATGGTAAGGGCAATAAAGACCGTTATGTTGCTTTTGACGATCAGACTAAAGCTGCTTTAATCAAGTACCTAGAAGATGGACGCAAGCAGCTTTTAAATGATCAGGAAGATTCTGGCTATGTATTTCTAAATAACACGGGAAAGCGGCTAACAGAACGCGGTATCGAGTATATAATGCAAAAAGTTTTCAACAAAGCCGGCATTAATGGTAAAGTACATCCACACGAGTTGCGCCATTCATTTGCGACGGCAATGTTGAATAACGGCGCGGACTTGCGTAGTGTACAAGAACTCTTAGGCCATGATAATTTGTCAACTACTCAAATATACACGCATGTAACTATGAGTCATTTGCAGGCAAACTATGAAAAATACTTTGCTCGCAACGATAAGAAAGATGGGGCAAAATAATGACAACAATATGTTCAGTAAAATTTAATGGTAAAACCGCAATTGCTGGTGATGGACAGGTTACTTTAGGAGAAAAAGTAATAGCCAAAGCTACTGCCAAAAAAATAAGACGAATTTATCATGATCAAGTGGTAATTGGTTTTGCTGGTGGTGTAGCTGATGCTGTCAGTCTGCAGGATATGCTTGAAGGCAAACTGGAAGCTTTTGGTGGAGATTTACGCAGGGCAGCCGTGGAAATGGCCCAGGCTTGGCGTAAGGATGCCACTTTGCAAAAGCTGGAAGCAATGCTGATTGCGTTTAATGAAAAAGATCTTTTGCTAATCTCAGGTAACGGTGAAGTGCTTGAACCAGATGAAAATGTAGTGGCGATTGGCTCTGGTGGTAATTTTGCCCAAGCGGCTGCAATTGCAATGACCAGACATTCTTCTAATATGACTGCCAGTGAAATTGCTCATGAAGCCGTTGAAATAGCCTCTGGAATTGATATCTTCACTGATGATCAGATTATCACAGACGAATTGTAATAACGGAGCGTAAAAAATATGGAAACCAAAACACCTAAACAAATAGTTAACTTACTTAATGAATATATAATCGGACAGGATGAGGCCAAGAAGGCTGTTGCTGTTGCTTTGTATAATCGTTATCGCAGAATGCAACTGCCAAAGAAAATGCAGGAGGATATTACTCCTAAGAATTTGTTAATGGCTGGCCCTACTGGTGTTGGTAAAACAGAAATTGCTAGAAGGCTAGCCGCAATTGTCAATGCTCCGTTTGTTAAGGTAGAAGCGACTAAATTTACTGAAGTTGGCTATGTGGGTCGTGATGTGGAATCGATGGTCCGCGATTTGGTCAATGAAGCGGTTCGTATGGAAGAAAAGGATCAATTTGATCGCGTTCGCCCTCAGGCAGCTAAAGAAGCCAATAAAATTTTAGTGCGCTTGCTTGTGCCCGGAATTAAACGTGACAAACGCAAGAATCAAATGCAGGAATGGCAAGACATGATGTCGATGATTATGGCGGCTGGTCAAAACAATGACCAGAATTCACCAGCAGATCAGGAAGAAATAACAGATGATATTCGCAATGAGAGATTGACTGTTTCAGAACAGTTGAATAAAGGTCTGCTTGAAAAGCGTGAGGTTACAATCGAAGTTGAGCAGGCACCAAAGGTTAACCCGATGGGTGACATGATGGGGCAAATGGGAATTGATATGAGCTCAATGCTCAATGATTTAGTACCTAAGAAGAAAATCAAACGAACTCTCCTTGTCAAAGATGCCCGGGAAGTTTTAATTCAGCAAGAATCCCGTAAAATGGTTGATTATGATTCCTTATATCAAAAGGCAATTGAACGAACGGCAAATAATGGGATCATTTTTATTGATGAAATTGATAAGATTACAGCTGGCAACCAGAAAACTTCCGGTGAAGTATCGCGTGAAGGAGTACAAAGAGATATTTTGCCAATTGTTGAAGGTTCAACAGTTCAAACTAAATATGGCCCGGTAACTACAGACCATATTCTCTTCATTGCAGCTGGCGCTTTTTCAGAGTCCAAGCCGAGTGACCTTATCCCTGAATTACAAGGACGTTTCCCAATTAGAGTGGAACTTAATGCCTTGTCAAAGGATGACTTCGTTAAAATACTTAAGGACCCAGAGGACTCATTATTAGAGCAATATGTAGCATTGATGAAAGCCGATGGGATTAAGTTAGTCTTTACACAAGAAGCAGTTGAGCGAATTGCACAAATTGCTTACGATGTTAACCAGGGAACAGATAATATTGGTGCCAGACGGTTGTCAACAATTCTTGAGAAGTTGCTGGAAGATGTCTTATACGAAGGCCCGGACATGACAATGGGAGAAATTACCGTAACTGAAGCATATGTTAATGAAAAACTTAGTGATATAATAACAAATAAAGATCTAACTAAGTTCATTCTTTAACAAAGGTGATGATTAAACATGAATTACACTATCAAAAATAGCATTCTTAAAGTTGAAATCGCTAGTAAAGGTGCTGAAGTGCAAAGTGTAAAAAGTTTACATAGTGGATATGAGTATATTTGGCAGGCAGATCCTCAAGTCTGGAATCGGCATGCACCTGTTCTTTTTCCAATAGTCGGCAGACTAAAAAATGACGAATATACTTACCAAGGGAAAACCTATCATTTAACTCAACATGGTTTCGCCCGTGATTTAGAGTTTCAAGTGGTGCGTCATACAGATGAAAGCATTACATTTTTGCTGACTGACTCTGAAGAGACCAGGAAGGTTTATCCGTTCAAGTTTGAACTACGAGTGAATTACAATTTACTCAATAATCTCTTAGAAGAAAACTTCTCTGTTGTTAACAAAACGGATAGCGAAATGATCTTTGGTATTGGTGGTCACCCTGGATTCAATATTCCTACAAGTAATACCTTATCTAAGGAAGATTTTTACTTTAGTACCAAACCTTCTCGTGCGCGTGTTCATATCCCTTTGAAAGGCGCATTTCTAGATTGGCCTAATCGGTCGTTGGCTTCTACTAATAGCTTAATTACTCTTAGTGATCATCTATTTAAAAATGACGCGCTGATTTTTCAAATGCGCGGCCACGATAATAGGATATCTTTAAAAACTGATGCTAATAATTTTCATGTAAATGTTTGGTTGCGAGATGCACCTTTTGTGGGTGTGTGGTCACAATACCCGACAACTGCAGATTATGTCTGTATTGAACCGTGGTGGGGGATAGCAGACCGCTTTGATACCAACCAAAAGCTGGAAGAGAAGTATGGTATGAACCATCTGGAAGCGGGAGAAACTTTTACTGCTGGTTTTAGCATGGCTTTTCATGACCAAGACGAATAAATTTTGAGTTCAAGATAATAGACGCAAAAAAGGAAGTACCAGGCTTCCTTTTTTTATATCACCAAAATAAAAATTAAATATTGCGAACAAGTGTTCATACATCTATAATATAATAGCTAGCTGTTGAGGCTAGGCCGTATTTATTTGCTATGCAATTATAGTTTGTGGTGCTTTTTCTTATACCAATACCACAAGCCAAAGGGAATAATATTTTCTTGGTGCTGCAATAAGCGTTTAATATTGCTTCTGTGACGAATAAACAAGATAATCATGATGCAGCCAACAATGATTTCCAAAAAAACATCATGAAAAAAGAAAGTTGCAATAAATATCAGAACCACAGCAATCAGGCTTGAAAGGCTGACATAAGACGTGATAAAAACTAATGGTAGAAAAATAAGAGCGCAAATGCCAAAGAACTTGAGATTATAACCTAAGAAGAGGCCGGCACTGGTTGCTACAGCTTTACCGCCCTTAAATTTGAGAAAAATAGAGAATGTATGTCCTAAGATCGCCAGACCACCCGAAATTAATAGGATATATTTGGGCACATTAAGATGAAATATCCTTGGCAAGTTGGTAGCAAGTGTTCCTTTTAAAACGTCAACGATGAGAACCACACTGCCGGCAAATGGTCCGAAGACGCGAAAAGAGTTGGTGGTACCGATATTGCCGGAGCCATAGTTTCTAATATCTTCAGCAAAAAAGATTTTACCGACGATCACGCCTGTAGGAAAAGACCCTATTAAATATGCTAGAATAAATATCAGAATTAAATTTAAATTTATCATTTTTATCCCACTCTCTTAAAGTCTAATGCTATTTTAGCAGAGATTATTGCGTTTGCGGGCTAAATAATAAATGATTTTTAACTGGAGGAGTCTATTTGGTTAAAACAAATAAAAAAATAAATTCTTATGATGACTCATCAATTCAGATTCTTCATGGTCTGGAGGCCGTGCGTAAACGGCCGGGAATGTACATTGGGTCGACTGATGTGCATGGCTTAAACCAGCTAGTCTACGAAATTGTAGATAACTCGGTTGATGAAGCGATGGCCGGATTCGGTAACGAAATTGACGTGACGATTCATAAAGATAACAGTGTGACGGTTCGTGACTTTGGCCGGGGTATGCCTACTGGAATGCATAAATCGGGTAAGCCCACTATCGAAGTCATCTTAACCGTTTTACATGCTGGGGGTAAGTTTACCGAGCAAAACTACAAAACTTCAGGTGGACTTCATGGGGTTGGATCCTCTGTGGTTAATGCTCTTTCCAGTTATATGGACGTGAAAGTTGTGCGAGAAGGCACTGCTTATGAAGAAGAGTTCAAAGATGGTGGTCATCCAGTTGGAACTTTAAAATGTTTGGGTAAAACTAAAGAGCCGACAGGCACTACCATTACTTTTAAACCTGATGAGAAAATTTTTTCAACAATCAGATATAAGTATGAAACTATTCAAGAGCGCATCAGAGAGTCTGCTTTTCTGTTAAAGGGCGTACGCTTTGTTTTAACTGACGAACGTGAACCCGAACATCATGATGACTTTAAATATGATGATGGCATTAAAGCTTTTGTCTCATATCTCAATGAGGGCAAAGATTCTTTAAGCGATGTTTTTTATTTTTCCGGAAAACGAGATGAAATTGAAGTTGAGTTTAGCGGTCAATACAGTGACAGCTACTCAGAAAATCTGGTTTCTTTTGTTAATAATGTGCGCACTTCAGACGGTGGTACTCATGAAGTAGGAGCTCGTAGTGGCTTTACGCGTGCTTTTAACGATTATGCCAAGAAACAAGGCTTGTTAGGGAAAAAAGATAAAAATATTGACGGGTCGGATTATCGTGAGGGCTTAAGCGCGGTTTTATCAGTTAAGATCCCAGAAGAGCTATTGGAGTTTGAAGGGCAGACTAAAGGTAAATTAGGCACTCCGCAAGCAAGATCTGTAGTTGATGCGATTGTCTATGAAAAAATGTCTTACTACCTAATGGAAAAAGGTGAGCTGGCTCAAGAGCTGGTAAAAAAGGCGCAAAGAGCAAGGGATGCTCGTGAAGCTGCCAAAAAAGCGCGCAATGAAAGTCGAAATGGTAAAAAACGGCGCAAAAAAGAAGTGCTTTCAGGTAAGTTAACTCCAGCACAATCACGCAACCCCAAAAAGAACGAATTATTTTTGGTTGAGGGTGACTCAGCTGGTGGTTCCGCAAAACAAGGTAGAGACCGTAAGTTCCAGGCTATCTTGCCTTTACGTGGTAAAGTTTTGAATACCCAAAAGGCCAAGCTCCAAGATATCTTTAAGAATGAAGAGATTAACACTATGATCTACACTATCGGCGCCGGAGTCGGAACCGAATTTAACGTGGAAGATTCCAATTACGATAAGGTAATTATCATGACGGACGCCGATGATGATGGTGCCCATATTCAGATTTTGTTGTTAACCTTTTTCTACCGTTATATGAGGCCAATGATTGAACATGGTAAAGTTTATATTGCTCTGCCGCCTCTTTATCGTCTGCAAAAAGGTCGTGGTAAAAAGGCCCAAGTGCAATATTCCTGGACCGATGAAGAGCTTGCTGCCGCTGAAAAGAAAATGGGTCGCGGTTATACTTTACAGCGATTTAAGGGACTGGGAGAAATGAATGCCGAGCAATTATGGCAAACAACTATGGATCCGGAAACCAGACTGCTTATTCGTGTCAAAATCGATGATGCTGCTTTGGCAGAACGGCGCGTTACCACATTAATGGGAGATAAGGCTGGAGCCAGACGAAAATGGATTGAAGAAAATGTTAAGTTTAGATTAGGCGATAACACTTCAATTTTAGAAGAAGAAAATGAATAAAAGAGGTTTTTAATTAATGGCTACAAAAGAACGAATTCGTGAAATGCCGCTTGAGCAGGTCATGGGTGAACGTTTTGGAAGATATTCCAAATACATTATTCAGGAACGGGCCTTACCGGATATTCGTGACGGGCTAAAACCCGTGCAAAGAAGAATCCTTTATGCCATGTTCCAGGATAACAATACTTACGACAAACCATTTAAAAAAGCAGCTAAAGCTGTGGGTAATATTATGGGTAATTTTCACCCTCATGGTGACAGTTCAATTTATGGAGCTTTAGTCCACCTCTCACAAGATTGGAAAATGCGTGAGCCATTAATTGAAATGCATGGTAATAACGGCTCAATGGACGGGGATGGCCCCGCAGCTATGCGTTATACTGAATCTCGTTTGAGTAAAATATCTAACATGTTACTGCAGGATATTGATAAAAATACAGTCAATATGGTCCTGAATTTTGACGATACCGAGTATGAGCCCACCGTTTTACCGGTACGTTTTCCCAATTTACTAGTTAATGGTTCTACCGGTATTTCAGCAGGTTACGCCACGGAAATACCACCACATAATTTAACCGAAGTAATTGATGCCACTATCTATTTGTTAAAAAATCCTAATGCTACTCTTGCCGATCTGATGCAATTTGTCAAAGGTCCTGATTTTCCAACTGGTGCCATCGTTCTGGGTGAAAAGGGCTTGCGTGAAGCTTATGAAACAGGACGTGGCCGTATTCAGGTAAGAGCTAAATCTTCTATTCAAGAAATAAGAGGGCACCGTGAGGAAATTGTAATTACGGAAATTCCTTTTGCTGTTAATAAAGCCCTGTTAGTTAAAAAAATGGATGAGATTCGGCTTAACAGAGAAATTGATGGTATAGCTGAGGTTCGGGATGAAACTGACCGTCATGGTTTGTCAATTGTAGTCGAATTGAAAAAGGGCGCCGATGCACAAAATATTTTAAATTATCTCTTTAAAAATACTGAACTGCAGGTTTCCTATAATTTCAATATGGTTGCGATTGATCACATGACGCCAATGCAGGTTGGTTTAAAGCATATCTTGTCTTCATACTTAGAACATGAAAAAGAAGTAGTTACCAAAAGAACTAAGTATGATTTAAATAAAGCTGAAGAACGTCTGGAAATTATCCAGGGCTTGATTCATGCCATGGACATTTTAGATCAAGTTATCAAAGTCATTCGGGCATCAAAGAATAAGACCGAAGCTAAGAAAAATTTGTCTAATGAATTTGAATTTTCAGCTCGACAAGCAGAAGCAATTGTTTCTTTGCAACTATATAGACTTACTAATACCGATGTAGATGCTTTAGTTAAAGAGCAAACGGAATTAAGTGAAAAGATAGCCCGTTTTAAGGAGCTTTTATCTAATAACAAAACTTTGGAAAAGGAAATAGTTAAAGAACTATCACTTGTTAAAAAAGAATTTGGTAATCCAAGAAGGACCGAAATTTCTTCTGCAAATGCTAAGATCCAAATTGATGAAAAAGCTCTAGTAGCCGATGAACAAGTACGTGTGTTGATAAGTCGCGATGGCTACTTGAAAAGATCTTCTATTCGTTCCTGGCAGTCGAGTGATGATGAGGATAACGGCTTACCAAGCGGGGATGATGTAGTATTTGAAAAAACAGTATCTACTTTAACCAATTTATATCTTTTTACCAGTCGGGGAAATGTCATTTACCGTCCGGTAAATGAACTAGTTGAGGCAAAGTGGAAGGAAACTGGCCAACATTTGTCTCAAGAAATTGGTTTAAATGAGGATGAAAACATTATTCGTGTATTTGACTTTGACAATTTAAACCAAAATGTCAACTTTTTACTTGCTACCAACGATGGCTATATCAAACAATTACAATTAAGTAATTTGCAGCCTACAAGAACTTATCGTTCACGAGCAATTACAGCGGTAAAAATGAAAAAACCAGACAGTATGGTCGTCCGCGTTGATTTAGTTAAGAGTAACAGTAATGACGAAATAATTTTATTTACTCATAATGCATATGCTATTCGCTATAATTTGGCAGAAATTCCAGAATCTGGTGCCAAATCGTTTGGAGTAAAGTCTGTCAATCTGAAGCCTGCGGACTATGTCATTTCATATATCTTAATAAATCCTGACTATCTTGACCTGGTTCATGTTGGAATCATTACACAAAGGGGGGCATTTAAACAATTTAAAGCTGATTTAGTAAATAAAGTATCACGGGCTAAACGAGGAGTACTTGTATTAAGAGAACTTAAAACTAAACCTCACCGCATTGTTGCAGTTACGTCTTATGGGCAAGACCATACTCTGATTGTAACCACTAAGAGTAAGAGGCACATAAAGATCTTAACTAGTGCTTATCCGTTAGGTGATAGATATTCGAATGGTTCATTTGTGATTGATACTACTAGTGACGGGGAGCCAGTTAATATAAAACTAAGTAGGCCATTAAGCAATAATTAATTTTAGTTTATTTAATGATATCAATAAATTGTGAAAGTGCTTTATTTAATTACAATAATACTTTGACACAAAGGGGTTTTTGATTGATAATAGCATATATATAGAGCCATATTATTGTTAAGATAGAAGGAATAATTTTATGCCTAAAACAGATACAATACTCTCAACCAAGTCCTTACATTATTTTTTGCAATTAATTGATACTATGAATTATACCCAGGCAGCCCAGATCCTGGGCATTACTCAACCGGCTTTAACTCAACAAATTAAGAAAATCGAGCATGCAATTGGAACACCGTTATTTGGGCAGATGGGCAAAAAGCTTTACCTAACGGAAGCGGGTAAGCAATTGCAAACTGGAGCGATTCAATTGCTTGGAACCATTAATTCTGTGGTTAGTGATATTCAAGAATTTACTCAGGCTGATAAGGGTAATATTGCAATCGGTGTTTTAGAAAGTGTTGATTCTGATCTTCTCAGACGGTTTTTGATTGAGTTTAACCAAAAGTTTCCGAATATAACTATTAGTGTCTCTTATTTTAACCGGAAAGATCTTTGGTATAATCTTGATAATAATTTAATTGATTTAGGGTTGCTTTATGTTCCTGAAACTGCTAAGAAAAGTCAATCCAATATTCAGAATCAGTATGAACGAATGAAAGTCACACAAGAGAGATTGACAATTTTGACACACAATTCTAAATTTAAGGCAAAAAAGGCATACCCAGTTTCCAAATTCTTAGGAAAAAATTGGGTACTTTATCCGGATAGTTTTTACTTAACTCAATTGTTAAAAGATAAATTAGGCTCTAAATTAAATGCTAAAAACGGGTTAAATGTTCCTTTAACCTTTACTTCAACCAAGCAAATGGTTGATACAGCGCAGGAAACTGATTATGAGACAGTTGTAGGTGAATCATATTATCAGCTCCACCAAGACGAAATTGATTTAACACCAGTATTTTTAAAAGGTGTTCCCAAATTTACAACATCAATTATTTATCGCAAGGGTAAGAAAGAAGTTCCTCGGATTGAAAACTTTTTAGCCGAATTTAAAAAGTTTTTGCAAGCATAATTCTTCATACATGTGCTAAGACATAATAAATTATTTAAACTAAAATTTACATTTTACTGGGAAGAAAAGGTTTTATTAGGTAAACTAGAAGATAAGTAAAAAATTTAAAAGAAACAGGGGAAAGTTAAATGGAAAAAGAATTAGTTTTTGGTCATCAAAATCCAGATACAGATGCCATAGGAACTGCAATTGCTTATTCATATTTGCAAAATAAATTAGGCTACAATACAGAAGCGGTTGCTTTAGGTGAGCCTAACGATGAGACAGCCTTTGCGTTAAAGAAATTTGGTTTTGAAGCACCAAGAGTTATTAAAACAGCTGCTAATGAAGTGCAGAAGGTAATGCTAGTCGATCATAATGAACCGCAGCAAAGCGTTTCCGATATTGATAAAGTAACTGTAACTCATGTGGTTGACCATCATAGAATTATGAATTTTAATACAAGTATGCCTCTGTTTTATCTTGCAGAACCTGTAGGTTGCACCAGTACGATTATGTTTGGACTGTACAAGCATTTTAAGGTGGAAATTCCCCAAAATATTGCTGGAATTATGCTCTCTGCAATAATATCAGACACATTATTGCTAAAATCGCCAACTACTACTGAGAGAGATAAAAAGGCCGTTCAAGAACTTGCAGAAATTGCTAATGTGGATTACCAAAAATATGGTTTGGAAGAATTGAAGGCTGGTACTAATATAGCAAGTAAATCGGAAGAAGAATTAATTGATTTAGATGCTAAATCATTTGATTTGAACGGTAAGAACGTTCGGGTTGCTCAAATCAATGTAGTTGACTTACCAGAGGCTTTGGAACGTAAAGAGGCTTTCTTAAAGACAATGAGCGATTCAGCAAAATCTGAAGGCTACGATTTATTCATGCTGCTTATAACTAATGTACTTGACTCAGATTCAACTGCATTAGTTATAGGTTCAGATGAGGCTTTGGCTTCATTTGAAAAGGCATTTGGTGAGGTTAAGGATTCTGAAATTAGCTTGCCAGGTGTTGTTTCAAGAAAGAAACAGGTTGTGCCACCTTTAACTGAAGCTTTTAAGTAATTTAAAAAACACGAAATAGAGAAAATCTATTTCGTGTTTTTTTAATCTTTGTTAATTTCCTTAGCCAAAATGATGAATGATTTGCATACTCTTTCAGCTTTGTCAGGTGACATTTTTCTAAGTTCATTAAGAACCTTCTTAATAAATACTGGAGTATTATCTTGATGATTTTCAACTTTAACTTCTTTAAAGCGATAGGCATTCATAATAATATCTGGTGTAGTTGTATTTAAGGCTCTGGCAATGGAGTCAAGCTTTTGAATACTAATATTCTGGTTTTTGGTACGCTCAAGACGGGAAATAAAATTGACCGATAAATCGCTTAATTCAGCGAGATCCTCCTGGGTTAATTTCTGTTCACGTCGCCTGCGACATATTTCTTTTCCTAAATTTATACTCATGGAATAAATTCAACCCTTTCAAAAAAATAAATCCATATTCTATAATAACAGATTAATTATAGAATTAAACATTAAAATAAAAAAATAATGAATAAAACACTTGCTTTTAGCAAAATTAAACTCAAACTAAATGTTTTAAACTATACCCCACATAGTATTGTAAGCTATTTTTTGAGAAAATAAAATAAAAAAGCACCAATTAATAACCTTAAAGTGAAAAAGGAAAGAGTGGCAAATATTATATCAAAGACTGCTTTCGCTTGCCAGGTCTGCGAGTAGAAAGGCGCTTGTTTAAAAAAGAGAACAACTAATTGGGTTTATATATTTATAAAGCCTAGAAAGCGCTTTTATTTATATTTTTCCATATTTATTCTAGTTATTTTGAATATAGAAATTAATGACGTATAGTTTAACTATTTTTTGGGGTAGTATTTTATATCTGTTCGCATAATTCTTATATTGTAAATTAAAACTGAAATTTCTATCTAAATCATAAAAATACACTGTTAGTCTTTATCAGAAAACTTTTAGCAACTTTTGAATATCAAGTAATTTTTGCTTGAGTTCAAGCGGGTGATTTAGGTTTGATATATTTCATCATACTGCAGTAGTAATATACAACTTCGTATAATATATATTATGTAAAGTTATATTAAAAATTCAGGATAGAGGGTTAATCAACAAAATACATTGGTTAAAATATTTATGCTGACACAAGTATTTAGAGTCTTTTAAAATTCAAAAGCCGCTTAACTGATCATTTAATAGCAATTAATTATCTCAGTAGTAATTTAAATTTTTCTTACATAGACAGATTTCCATCTTTGAATTCACAAAATTTAATATAGAAACAACTAGTTCTAAATCGTAAAAGTTTATGTATTTATTAAGTGGCAAATCATCATAAGTGTGAATCGTTAATGTAAGTGGTAAGTTTAGTGTCTTTTTAATTGGTATAAAGAAAGTGTGCGATTTACTGGAAATAGTAATTTGGTGTTACATTTATTTTATTGCTTTCATTAAAATTATAGTTTTAATGAAAGCAAATAAAGGAAATATTGCAGTCAAAATTTTCTTTATATCAGGCTCTATGGCTCACACAAAGTTAGCAATTAGCGCGTAAGTTTTTAAACGAGATATTTTAAATTGTTGCTTTAAATATGTTAATGTATAGCTTAAAAATAAAGCTGTTTCCCCTCTTTTAAAGTACGCTGCAGCTAGCTCCAATTACATGGTTTTCTCTCCTAATGCTCTATAATTTTGATCTGAATACTCTATTTATAGCAATTAATTATCAGGCTTAAACAACTAAATAATATTTATCAAATCACCCTCTTAATTTCTAGCAAAATAAATCGCAGTTCAATAATCTGTGCGATAAATGTACTTGAGCGACTATCTGTTTGATTTTTCCCCTTTCTTTAAGGTAACCAAGAATAAAAAAGACAAACATACATTCTGATTTTGCTTTATAATAGAATACATAATTATTTCAGTCAGGAGAATTTTGCTACGTGGAAACAAAAAGATACTTAGATCTAATCGATGATGAATTGAAAAAAATGCCGGATTTTGTCAAAGATTATAACTTTGGTACCAGTCATTCTTTAGCTACATCCTATCAATATTTAACAGAAATCAGACGTTTCTTTGACTGGCTGCGCCAAGAAGGCATTTCACAGGCTAAAAATAATCAAAAAATTGAAACCGAAACTTTGGCCAAACTGCAGCGTAATGACATTATGCTTTATATTAACTATTTGGGTCACGTCAAAAATAAGCAGGGTAATCTTAACTCCCCCACTACTATCAATCGTTCCATAAATGCGTTAAGGTCCTTATTTAAGTTTTTAACCATAACCGCTGATAATATTAATGGTCAGCCATATTTTGAACGAAATGTAATGCTTAAAATTGATTCCCTCAATAATACAGAAACGCTGAACTACCGTGCACATGTCCTTGAATCACACATGTATACCGGCAAATTAAAATACCAGTTTCTAGACTTTATTGCTACTAAATACGAACTTCAATGCAATAAACATGCTCTACCGGGTTTTAAAGTTAATAAAGAACGTGATATGGCAATTATTGCATTAATTTTGGGAACAGGGATAAGGGTCTCAGAATGTGCTGGAATTGATGTTTCTGACATTAATTTTAGAAAGGCTACGTTGGACGTAACACGTAAAGGTGGTCAAAGAGACAGCGTTCCAATTGCCGAATGGACAATAATTTATGTCAAAGGATATAAAAAGATTCGCCAGGAACGCTATTCAGCCTCAAAAAAAGATGCAGCATTTTTTCTTACACGGTGGCACAATAAAACAAGAAGAATTACTGCCAGTGCAATTGAAAAGATGGTTAATAAATATTCAGCTGCCTTTGGACATCCACTTACCCCTCATAAATTGCGCCATACTGTGGCTTCTGAATTATATGATGTGACTAAAGACCAGGTTTTGGTTGCCCAGCAGCTGGGACAAAAAGGAACTTCTGCAACTGATTTATATACTCACGTCGATCAAAAAAAGCAAAGAGCTGCCTTAAATGAGATTACTGAAGCTGATAAAAACAATAGTAAAAAGCAAGCATAATAATAGTGCTTGCTTTTTTGGTTATTCGAATCTTGTCTGCCAATTTGAACTTTGATTAGCCTCAAAGCACATTTTTATTTCTGCTAAAGAGTTTCGTGGTACTGACAAAGGTGGCAGATTATCAAAGTCAAAGAATGAGCATTTTTCAGTTTCAGTATTATTGACAAACTTTCCTCCTAAATCTCTGCAGAGAAAAATAACATTGCATACATTGATAGCGCGTTCAACTCGTTTATTATCATGAATGTTAGTTGAATGGTTATTTATGGCAATGATTTGCTCAACCGCGATCTTATGACCAGACTCCTCTTCTGCCTCCTTTATACAATTTGCTTTAACCGTCATATTTGGTTCACACCACCCGCCTGGCATTGACCATAAATTGTCGGTAGACTCTTTCACCAGCAAAATTTTTTGGTTATTAAAAATTGCTGCTCTGGTAGATACTTTAGGTGTCTGATAACCGTCATCACTACTAAATAACCCCTTAATCACATCAATCGGCTCACCAGTTTTAGCAGCCATCATCTTTGTGGCAATTTCTCTTATCTGCTGGTATCTTTCTCTATCAAAACGATCGTGGCCGTATTCAATGCCATCTTGAGCAATACTTTGTAGTTCTATTGCCCACCTTGATAGTTGGTCTAATTTTTTCATAAAAAGCCCCAATTTCTTAGCAAAAGAGCAACCTCTCAAAGGTTGCTCTTACTTTGTTAAATCAATTTTATCAATATCTATCATCCAGCCAATGGCAAAAGATTTTTCTCCCAAATGCGTTGCAATAACCGGACTAAACTTAGTTATTGAAATATTTTGCTTGGGAAATTTCTCCTTTAAAAAGTCCTCTGCTTCTTCAGCTTGACTTTTATCATTAGAATCAATGATAAAAAGTTTAATTTGGTCTTTATAAGGCAACTTATCAATCTTTTCCACTGTCAAGCTCTTAATTTTGATAAAAGCTCGTTTCATTGATCGAATCTTATCAAATGCCACAATATCACCATCTTTAAAAGTAAGCAGTGGCTTGATGTTCAGCATGGATCCGATAAAAGCAGTGGCATTGCTTAAACGTCCCCCACGACTCAGATTTTTTAAATCGTTGACGACAAAAATCTCATCTATGGTTGATTTGATTTTATCTAATTTTGCCAGAATGGTATCAAGGTCAAGACCATTCTTTATCATTCTGGCTGCAGCTAAAACCAAATTTCCCTGCAGACGAACTGTCATCCTTGAATCTATAGCATGTAGATTATATTTGGGATTGTTTTCAGATATATTACAAAGTGTCTGATAAAAACCTGAAATTCCGCTTGAAAGTGTAATTGCGATAATAGCTTCATACCCTTCGTCATGTAAGCGATCAAAAAGACGAATTAAATCACCACTACTTGGCTGAGAAGTCTTAGGAAAATCAGCTCCCTCTCTTTGCATTTTAAAAAGCTGATCAGAAGTAATATCAACATTTTCTAAGTACTCTTTTTGACCTATGATTATGGGAATAGATATAACAATAATATTGTTTTTTTCCGCCTCTTGTTTTGTTATGGCGCTAGTACTATCAGTAACTAAAGCAATCTTCATCTAACTTACCTTTCGCTTTTGTCTGTACAACATACGAGAATTATAGCATAAAAAAATAAGTGTTTCGACCATCAACTAGTAGAACAAATTATTTTTCACTTCTTTGTAATAACTCACTGAAGATGCGGTTAAAAGTTGCTACTTCTTGTTTGCTAAGACCTTGCAACAAGGCTTCTTCTATCTCATTTAATACTTGTTTTAATTGGATAATTTTTTGAAGTCCTGTTTCATTTAACAAAACAATTTTGCTTGAATCTTTCTCAGATCTTTTAACTGTAATAAAACTAACTGTTTTCTTCTGCTGTAATTGTCTACTCAATGTAGATAACGAAATTTTTAAATTGTCAGCTAAATCTCCCATTTTTAAAGCTGTATTGTTATTTTGATCGAAATATAGCAAAATTCTAGTTTGTGATAAATTTAAGCCACATTTTCTATTTATTTCGTTTTTTATATTTCCCGCAATTGTGCTAAAAGATAAAACATCCATTTAACTACCTTTTCTGATAAAAACCAAAATAACTTATAAGCATGTATTTAAAAAGTCCATATGTTTTCCCAAAGAAAATTAGTTTGTGAAACAATTGGGTTACCTGTATAGTAATATTAATTACTATTATTTTTTGCTTATAAATATTTATATTGATAACTTTAAATCTATATTACCAGTATATCAGTTTTTTGCAATAGCTGCTTTAAAAAGTAGATTTATAATTAATATATGATTACTAGTACTCTTTTTTAAGATTTAATCATAAAATCTGCCTAAAGCGAATACAAATTGTTTAATAATTGATATAATAGTAAGCGTGTTTTGAGGTGATAATTATGGCTTTTGACGGCTTATTCATACATAGTCTTTTAAATAGTGTTAAGCCAAAAATAATCAATGGTCGGCTTTCAAAAATATACCAACCATTTGAACAAGATTTAGTATTAACTTTTAGAAAAGAGCGCAAAAATATTCAGTTGTTACTATCGGCAAATGCGCAATACCCTCGGTTTTACATAACTAGCCAGACTATTGCCAATCCTGATAAGGCTCCTACTTTTGTCATGGTACTGCGCAAATATTTGGAAGGTTCAGTATTGCAATCAATTGAACAGCTGGGTGTGGACCGCATAGTAAATTTCAATTTTAGTAATCGTAATGAGCTGGGAGATCAAGTTCAGTTAGTTTTATCTTTAGAATTAATGGGACGACATAGTAATGTCATACTTTATGATCAAAAAAGTGGACATATAATCGATTTGCTTAAACGGATTAATCCAGATGAAAACAGAGTGCGGCTGCTTTTACCTAAAGCAAAATATGAATTACCGCCCTTAATATCTGGAATAAACGGCTTTGAAATAACAGAAAAAGAGTTTAGAGAAAAAACTATGCATTCTGATCCAGTAGATTTTGCCAGTCAAATTGGTGGCCTGGATCGTGACGATCGTCAGGAGCTCACTGGTTATTTGGAAGATGATTTTTCTTATTCGTCCTTTAAAACTTTTATGGATCAATTTAATAAAAAAGGTGCTTTTATATTAAAAACGCCAAAAAATAAACGTAAGATTTTTCCCTACCTACCCTACCATCTTAACCTGACAAAAGAAAGTGCTGATCCGGATATTAATCATGCTTTAGATGAGTTTTACGAGTATCAGTCAAATCAAGATTGGGTACGGCAAAAGTCAGCTCAAATTGAGCGGCTAATCAAAAATGAGTACAAAAAATTAACCAAAAAAATTGTTAAGCTCAAAAAGCAGCTAGAACAGGCAGAAAATTCTGAAGGATACAGGATACAAGGAGAAATACTTAACGCAAATTTATCGCAAGTTAAGCCAGGGATGGCAGAGGTTTCTTTGCCAAATTATTATGATAATAATCGCCCACTAAAAATTAAACTTGATGTTGCCCTTTCTCCGGCCCGTAATGCGCAGAAATATTTCACTAAATATAAAAAATTACGTGATTCTATTAAACACGTTAAAGAGCAAATATCTATTGCTCAGGATAACTTAGATTATTTTGATTCTGTTCAAACCGCAATTGATAATGCTGAACCGCAAGATATCGATCAAATTACTGAAGAGTTAATGAACCAGGGATATTTGAAGAAGCCCCAAAAACCAAAACGGAAAAAGAAAATTACCGAAAAAAATTTGAATAAATTTCGTATATCTTCGGGTAAAACTGTTTTAGTTGGCAAGAATAATTTGCAAAATGACTGGTTAACTTTAAAAAAGGCCAATAAAACTGATATTTGGTTTCATGTTAAAAATATTCCGGGCTCACACGTGATTTTGCAATCAGCTGAGGCGACAGATGAGGACATTCGAGAAACAGCTGAAATTGCCGCATATTTCTCTAAAGCTAAAAATTCTGCGCACGTACAAGTCGATTATGTTCAAGATAAACGTGTCAAAAAACCAAATGGAGCAAAACCAGGCTTTGTAATTTATACTGGTCAAAATTCAATTGAAGTAACCCCTGAAAAAACCAGGGTATTATCGAAGAGAATAAATTAGAAAACGAGGATGAAGAAATCATCCTCGCTTTTTAAATCGGCTGAGTGGTTAATGATAAAGACTCTAAAACACTTAAAATAAGTTCAGTAGTTTCGATACTTGAAAACACTGGTATGTTCTGATTCAAAGCCTCATCGCGTATTCTAGTTGCATCATCACTAGCGGAATCAGATAAATTTGTAATATTTATTACCATATCAATCTTATGCTGGCGAATCTTGTCTAATAAGCTGCGAGAGCCATGACTAATTTTTGACACTATTCCAGTTGTAATACCGGCTTCTGCCAGTTCATTAGCCGTGCCCTCGGTTGCAATTATTTTAAAGCCTAACCGATAAAATCTTTGAGCCAATTCTGTAACTTTTTTCTTATCTTCGTCGCGCACCGATATAAAAATTATTCCATAATTTGGTATTTTTAAACCACTAGCTTCATACCCTTTGTATAAGGCCTTTGCGAGTTCCGTATCCCTGCCCATAACAGAACCAGAAGACTTCATTTTAGAATCGAACGTATTTTCGCTTTGATAATTAATATAAGAAAAGACTGGCATTTTAACAAATATAAAGCTATTTGAACGCCATAATCCACTTTTGTATCCTAATTCAGGCAAAGACTTTCCGATTAAAACTTCTGTCGCACATTTGGTAATATCCTTACCAAGAGCCTTGGAAAGAAAAGCAATATTATGGCCGGCATAAGGCTTAATTTGTAATAAATATACTTTCTTATCAACAATTAAGAAATGTAAAGTAAAAATACCACGCATATTGATACGCTTAACTAGTGCAATAGTAAATTCAGTTAATAATTTCTTGGCCGTTTTGGATAAGTTTTGTGGTTTAAAAACAGCTATTGAATCTGACGCATGTGAACCTGTTTGTTCCAAGTGCTCAATGATACCTGGAAGGGTTACATTTTTTCCATCTGAAATGGCAGTTATCTCATATTTATTTCCCTCAATAAAATGAGATAAGCTTACCTTAGAAAGCTGATTTTCTTTTAAATGTTTTTTTAAGGCTGGTAAATCATAAACGACAGCCGATTTTTGCTTTACTCCCAAATTATTAAAACCACCAATTAAAATTGGAAATCCGTGTTCTTTAATGAACTTCTGAGCAGCACTTTTATTAACAGTCGTTAGGAGTTTGTTTTGACTTAAATTTTTTACTGGTTTATTTAACGCCTGTTTTATGCGATCTTTAGGATTAACATCCTTGTTACCTAAAATATTCAGACCGTTTTCGATAAGTTTCTTACGCAGAGCATTCATTTCTTTACCAGAAAATTGTATTAAAACATCTTTGATTTTTTCTTTCTTGGCAATTTGAAGAATACTTTCAACTGTAATTGGCTCAAAATAAACTTTAGCTACTCTCTTGTAGCTAATAGCAACTGATTCATCGTTATTTGAAAGTAAAATAATGTCATAATTATTATTATGTAAAGTATCAATTGCATGACTTATCATGTAGTCGAATTCACTCGTAACTGACACTTGTGATGGCAGCATTCCAATTATTAAAACCTTTTTAGAGGCAGTCAAAACTCGGCTTTCGTCCTGAACTCCAAATGAACCATAATATGCTTTAACTAATGGCTTAATGGTTCCCGCAGTGCCATCAATTTGCTGGAAGGCGGGTTTTAAACGTATTTTTACAAGTCTTTTTTCAATTGCATCCACACTGATCATAGATAAGTTAGCAATTAAAAGATTACGAAACCCCCTCTTTTTGGCTTCAATTAATAATTCATTGGTTAAGTGCTCATTTACTAATTTATGACCAATTTCAACTATATGAAACAGCTTTTGGAAATATACTGGATGAATATGAACAATTTCATGTAATTCTTGATAACTAAAACCTTTTGCAATTGCAGCGAGTAGCTTAAGTAAATGTAACTCATCAGGTTGTTTTAGATCAGAAATAATTTCTGATTTATCCTTAGCTTTTTCCGCCTGCAAAACGCTTAGTGACATTTTTATATTTACTGTTGAAGCCAGACCTTTTAAAAAAGCAGATTCAAAATTTGTACCTAAACCAATAGCTTCTCCACTCGCCTGCATTATGCTGCCTAATTTGTAATGATTGCTACCAGATTGCGTTAATGACCAAAATGGCATCCTAATGGCTACTTTGTCTAAGGTTGGTTCGATTGCAGCATTAAGTCCTGATAACGGATCTTTAATTTCATCTAAACGATAACCAAGTGCAATTTTACAAACAATATAACCCAAACTATACAGTCCTATCCTCTTAGACCAAATAGCACTACGCGTTAGTCTGGGTTTTATCGATAAAACTTTGACAGCAAATTTAGTACCTTCGTGTTTAACGGCGAAATGTATATTAAGAATTCCTACTATTTGCAGACTATCTGCTATTTTTTTGGCAATTGTCCGAATCCTTTGTACTTGGTCATTGTTAAGGGTCAAGGCTGGCATTACAGCCGCCGAATCACCGGCATTAATAGCTACAGACTCAATAGTATCTGCTAGATTAGTAAAAAGTGTATTCCCTGAGCCATCACGAATAATATTGGCAATTATTTCGTCCCAAGAAGATAAGTCTTCTGCTAAGTGATAATTGCCAAACGAAAAATTTTCCAGTCGTTTTTCTTTTTGTAAATATTCGTTTAAATCAGCAATATTATTAAAAATAATTTTTTGGTTAAGCGCTGAATCATTTTGTTTGATAAGCATCACAGGAAAGTGAACGGACTCTTCCAGTTGTTTTTGCAAATTAATTGCATCGAAATCAGTTAGATTCCAATATTTGCTGGCCTCAATCTGATTTTCTGTCAGAAAAGCGTTCATTTTTTGATGATTGTCAATTGCCAAAGTGCGTTTGTTTAAAGTTAACAAGCGCACTCCCATTTGACTCAGAATGCCATCTTGAACAAGTTCCCGGGTAACTTTTAAACCAGTTGTAGAGCCGTAAGCAGAGATAATGGCATTTGGTTCTTCCATGCGAATTATTCTTTTGAGAAATTCCAAGGTCATTGGTTCAAGATATACGGTTAAGCCGGGTTTTTTATCAGTAGAAATAGTTGCAGGGTTAGGATTGACTAAAACAACTTGAATATCTTCTTCAAAAAGTGCATTAATAGCGTCTTCAACTAATAAATCAGTTTCGGATACTTTACCGACTAAAGTTGGACCTGATCCGATGATTAATACTTTATCTAAATCATTATCTAAAGGCATGTTTACACCATCATCTTTACAAAGTTATCAAAAATGGGAAGAGCATCTAGACTTCCTGGTGCTCCTTCGGCATTGAAAGCTGTACCAATTACCTTATTGGTTTTATTGCTGTAACCGGCAAGTAATTCACTGTGAAGATCGTAAAATTCTCTTTCCATTTTGAATTGAATGCTGTTTGGCAGAACCAGTTGATCAATATTCATAGCCACTTGCCAAATCTTGTTTGTATTTTGATCAATTACAGGGTAATTAATACCATTATATGGTTGTGGTAAGTCGACAAGTTCAAAATTCAAAAAATCGCTTAATGTTAAAAACCCTAAGCCAATTCCCCAAATTGGAATTTGACCATAAAATGCTGAGAGAATTGGTTCTAGGTCTGGCATCAATTCATTTGGCCTGCCAGGCCCTCCCGAGATGATAATTCCTTGCGGTCGCAAATTTTCAATATCGGGCACAGCAACATTATATGGTAAAACTGTAGCATTAACCTTTCTTAAAGATAATTCTCTAAGCATGGAATGCTTTAAACCAAGATCAATTATAGCTACAGTTTTCCCTACATTAGGTACTGCATAGGCATTCTTAGTAGAAACAGCTGCAGATTTGTTTTTGGGCAATACCAAGGCTTTAATTTGGTCAAAAGCGTGTTCATCATTTGTGTCCATAATCGACGCTTTGATTGTTTTCTCCTTATTCAAAAGATGAACTAAGGCTCTGGTATCGACATTAAAAATTGCTGGTATATTTTTTTCTTTTAAAAAAGAAGCTAAATCCTGAAAGTTGCCACTTTCGGAAATATTTTGTGCAACATCATTGGCAATTATTCCTTTTACTGTCGGATTAATGCTTTCATAGTCAATAGCATTAATACCGTTGCCACCAATCATTGGGGCAGTAAATACGAGAATTTTACCTGTATTGGTTGGGTCAGTCAGTGCTTCTTGATAACCAAAATTACCCGTTTGAATTGCTAACTCACCGGTAGAAATTATTGAAGCTCCTAATCCTTCTCCTGGAAAAGATTGACCATTTTCCAGAATCAAATATCGTTTCATTTAATCACTTTTTTCTCTCAATTCAGTCAGTCTTTGCAAAAAAATTCGTGGAGGTTTTACTGCAAATTCGAGCCATTTACCAGTTGTTGGCTGTCTGAACCCTAATACTTGAGCATGCAAAAATTGACCATTTCCCTTTAAGGTATGATGCGGTCCGTATAATGGGTCCCCTGCAACAGGATGTCCAATATAAGCAAGGTGTACCCTGATTTGATGAGTCCGACCTGTTTCAAGTTGACATCTGAGTAAACTGTAATTTTGAAATTGTTCAAGAACAGTAAAATGTGTAATGGCTTCTTTGCCGTTTGCTACTACAGCCATTTTTTTACGATTATAATGATCGCGTCCAATTGGAGCTTCTATTGTTCCTTGTTTTTCAGAAAAATTGCCGTGTACTATTGCTAAATACAGTCTTTTATTAGTTTTTGTGGCCAATTGTTCTTCTAAACTTTCACGCCCCAAAGCATTTTTGGCCACCATTAATAAACCAGATGTATCCTTGTCAATGCGATGGACAATGCCCGGACGAAATCCTTCAGGGCTTTTAGCCAGATTTTTCGTATGAAATAATAATGCATTAACGAGTGTGTGATCTGGGTGTCCAGCAGCTGGATGGACTACCATACCCTGTGGCTTGTTAACTACTATAACGTCTTGATCTTCATAAACTATGTCTAATGGAATATCTTCTGGGACTAAAGCCAGTGGCTTTAATTTTGGAACAATAACCGTAATTAAGTCATTTTTTTGAACCTTATAGGACGACTTAACTATTTTTTGGTTAACCAGGATATTTTGATCATGGAGCAATTCCTGAATTCGCGAACGAGATAAAGAAGGAATTGCGTTTGCCAGCACTTTGTCTATTCTGCCCTTTTCATCATGGATAACAAGCTGGTATTTATTTAGCATCGTTTTTTTCGCTTTCGTCAAAAAAGAGTAGATAAATAAATACCAATATTATGCCAATTGTAATGGCAGAGTCAGCAATATTAAAAATATTGAAGTGAATAAAGTCAACTTGAATCATATCAATAACATACTTTAAATGAATACGGTCAATTAAATTGCCAATAATTCCGCCTAAAACCAGTGCTACACCAGAATCAAAAAGCTTACTATGAAAATTGTTTCGTAACAGGTAATATAAACAAATTACGATAGCGATAATACTAATCAGGTAAAAAAGTCCCATTTGACCGGGCAAAATATTCCAAGCAGCTCCGTCATTTTGTACATAAGTAAATGAAAAAACGTGGGGAATAATCTGCTGCGTTTCTCCCAGCTGGTAATTACCGGCAATAAAGGATTTCAACCCCTGATCAAGAAGTACAATAAATAATGAAATAATTAAATATAAGAATTGCATTGATACTTTTTAAAATAAGCCGCTAATTTTACCATTATTGTCAACGTCAATATCTAATGCTGCTGGGTGTTTAGGTAATCCTGGCATATCTAAAACATGTCCAGTGGTGATAACAATAAATCCAGCTCCATTTTTCAGACTTGCGCCCTTCACGTGCAAAGTAAAATCTGTTGGTGCTCCTAATAGTTTTTGATTATCAGTAAATGAGTACTGTGTCTTGGCAATAATGACTGGCAGCCTATCCTTCCCCATTTTCTCAAGTTCATGAATATCATTTTCGGCTTTTTCAGTATATTCTACTTTAGCTGCATGATAAATTTTTTGTGCTATTTTAGCAATTTTAGTTTTTACCTTATCATCTTTTTGATAAGTGGGTACTAGCTTGCCTGCTGCTGAATTTGCTAAATCAAGGACAGCTTTCGCAGCTTCTATTCCGCCCTTTGAGCCCTGTTCATGATAATCAACGACAACAGAATCAATTCCTTCTTCTTTGATCAATTGCTGTAAAAGCGAAAGTTCATTTTCGCTGTCAGTTGCAAAATGATTAATTAAAACAATCACAGGAATACCATAATTACGCATATTGTTCATATGTCTCTTAAGATTTGCAAAACCGCTACGTAAAGCAGACAGATTTTCTTTACTTAAGTTTTCAGTAGTACCTTCTGCTTGATATTTTAAGGCACGTACGGTCGCCACGACCACGCTGGCATCAGGCTTTTTATCCAAATGCTCAGATACAAAGTCCATGAATTTTTGACCACCTAAGTCGCTGCCGAATCCTGCTTCAGTTAAAACATAATCACTTAAATGCAATGCTAAATTAGTTGCCATAACGGTATTGGCACCATGGGCAATATTGGCAAAAGGTCCACCGTGTACAAGAGCGGGTGTATGTTCAATTGTTTGCACTAGATTTGGCTTTAAGGCGTTAGAAAGCAAGGCTGCAATTGCACCCTCAAATCCCAAATCCTTGACATACACAGGCTTATCATCTTTAGTGTAGCCCACGAGCATTAGACCAATTCTCTTTTTTAAATCATTAATGTCGGTAGCCAAACACAAAATGGCCATTAGTTCATTGGCAACTGTGATTGCAAAACTGGATTTGTGCTCAATTCCGTTGAACTTTGAACCTTGTCCTACAGTAATATTTCTTAAACTGCGATCATTTACGTCAATTCCTCGTTTCAAGAGAATCCGGTCAGGATCTAGTCCAAGTTCATTTCCCTGATAAATGTAGTTGTCTACTAAGGCTGCCAAAGTGTCAATAGCAGCTGTCAAGGCATGCATATCTCCCGTAAAATGGAGGTTAATGTCTTCCATTGGAATTACCTGGGCTTGTCCACCACCAGTTGCTCCGCCTTTTAAGCCAAAAACTGGGCCCATTGAAGGTTCGCGCAAGGCAATCATCGTTTTCTGGTGTAATTGATTGTTAATGGCATCTCCCAGACCAATAGTCATTGTTGATTTACCTTCTCCAGCTGGAGTTGGAGAAATTGAAGTAACCAGAATCAGTTTACCAAGGTGCTTGTTCGCCAGTGTCTTTTTAATTGCCTGCCAATTGATCTTGGCCTTATCATTGCCATATGGCTCAATATCTGTACTGCTTAAGCCAACCTTAGCAGCAATTTCGTTAATGGGTAATGCGTGTGCTTCTTGTGCAATTTGAATATCTGATTTCATTGCGCATGCCTCTTTCTGTATATAAATTTAATAACTAAACATCCATCTTATGTAATATCCTTTTCATATTAGAATTTAGGTCCCACCTTTTCTTTAATCAATTGTCATTATATCAAACATTAAGCATTTTTTATGCATAACCTGCTATAAATTATGAATAAAGCTAAATTTTCTTCTATAAATAAAATAGCTACTTTTGCCAAAATTATTCTAGTTTAACTATTTTATTTTTCAAATCTTAACAAATAATAGTGACCAAATTCGTCCAATTTAATTTCATAAATTTTAAAAAAATGCCATTGCAGTAAAATAGTTGGCTCAGATGACATTTTGGTCCTAGAACGAAATGGGAGTTTGAATATGCTCGTATCCCAATAAGAATTAAAATAAGTATAGAGCAATAAAATAAGGAAAATTAAAGCACAAATAAGTGCTGGCCAATTAAAAACTTTAGTGCTTTCATATAAAAATATCAGACTCAAGAAAAATACAATTAAGATCCAGCAAAAATATATTAATCCACTACGACCTAAAATAATAAAATGCTTTTTTTTCATAAAAATCCCTGTTAATACCAAACTTCTGCATTGAGGTTACTGTGATTAGTAGTGTCGAATAAAGTTTTCATATAGTCGCTAAATCGCGGCCTTTGACTAACTAAGATGTTAAATTCTTTAGACGAGTATAAATTTTTTAGTTGCTTTTTTGCGATATGATTATGACCCGTAAAATATTGATAATTCATTTCAATAAAAAGACGGTTTACCCTTTGTAGCAATCTAGATTGATCATCGTTTAAGTGATCTTTTTTATTTGAATTACCAGTTAAATTTCTTATTTGAATGTTCTTTAAGTAGCTGTGAAAGTGAACCAGATTCGGATCTAGCCGTTCTTCTTTAGTTAAAAAAGGTTTCATATCAAATGTATGTCGCTGATATTCAATGTGATCCGGTCTTACTTTGACTATGCCATATCCTTGATCGTATGAACAAAAACTTGAAGTAACAATTTCTGTAGTGGGTGTTTTTGCCTGTGGCTCGACGATATTTTGAGCATGAATGTGGCCGGAAAAAGCCATTTTAACCTTATAATCCTGGCATAAACGGCATAATGTTTGTGCATTGTTTAAAACAAAGCCGCGATTAACCGCTGGATTATGAACATAAAGATTATGGTGCATGAATAAAAGTGGTTTAAGGTGCCTCATCTTGGCACTTTCTAACTGCTTTTCTAACCAGACAATTTGCTCTTCGCTTATTTGCCCTTCAGTAGAGGGAGCTCCACTAGCTTCATGTTCACCATAAATGTTGGAATCAAGTAATAGTAAGAGGTATTCTTTATTTAATTGTACGCTGTATGCCAATGAATTGGGATCAATACTTTGAGCACAATCATATGAGCCTTTAAAAATTCCTTGCCAATCAGTGGGACTTATTTGATGGGCATAAAGCTGATTAGGACCTTGAAAAGCTCTGGCCCACCCATCATATATGTCGTGGTTTCCTGGCAAAACCAGTAATTTAGTTTCACTTAAATTACGAAATATTTCTGCAAATTTTTTTGCCGAAATAAGCTCACCGTTAAAAGTAACGTCACCAGTAACAATAATAGCTGCCGGCTTTTTTTCATTAGCAAAAGCAGTAAAAGCCCTCAAAGCTGTTTCTTGATATACCAGGTCTTTACCCTGGCTGGTATCTTGAATACGTTGAAACGCCTGACCATCATCATGCAAGCTATCTGCAATTAAATGCGTATCTGTAATCACCCAAAATTCGGTATTCGCTTTATTTGTAATCATTTTTTCTTGCCCAATATTGGTAGAAATCAACTCTTAAGTTGCCATTAAATAGTTTGCGCTTTTTGGTCGCTTTTTTACCGAAAAATTTTTCAAATGCTGGATCGCCAACCAAATAATACTGGCTGAATGTGTCATATTTTAAAAGTGACTCACCCATTTGTTTATAAATTACTTCAGCTGATTCCCGATCTTTCAGCCTTTTACCATAAGGCGGATTAGCGATTATAACCCCATTTTCTAAGTCTGTGGCAAAATCCTTTACTGCAACCTGCTTAAAGTAAATATCCTGTAAAACACCAGCATTGTTGGCGTTTAATTTGGCAATTTCTAAAATGGATTGGTCGATATCACAGGCCCATATTGGCTGGTCAAGAGGCTTAATTTTACTTTTAGCTTGCGCTACCAATTCATCATGAATAGAGCTGTCAAACCAATCAAAACCATCAAAAGCAAACTGCCGCCAGATACCAGGGGCAACATTTTTCCCTATTAGAGCTGCTTCAATAGCTAAAGTACCTGAACCTGTCATGGGGTCAATCAAAGGATGGCTGCCATCATATGGAGTTAGTTTTAATAATCCTGCCGCAAAATTTTCTTTCAGCGGTGCTCCACCATGTTCAATCCGATAGCCTCTCTTAAATAAACTGGCACCAGTAGTGTCTAGCGATATGCGGGCAATGTCTTTATTAATATGAATATCAAGGGGATATTCATTACCATTTTCTGG
Source organism: Lactobacillus sp. IBH004 (assembly GCF_026185255.2). Lineage (NCBI taxonomy): Bacteria > Bacillati > Bacillota > Bacilli > Lactobacillales > Lactobacillaceae > Lactobacillus > Lactobacillus sp. IBH004. Next base: position 973,606 of record NZ_CP110217.2, read on the forward strand.
TAAAAAGCCACGACGATGATACTGATCGGACATTTTATTTACAATCGCCTTTTTTACAATTGATTGAATACCAGGTTCAGAGTGCAACTTTGATCTGACTGACCGGCCTTTAACAGGAAACTTAGCGTCAACTGGTAATAGCTCAGCCCAATCAATATCATAAACCTGATTAAAAAGGGTATCAAAATCGGTCGCCTTGAACTCCTTAAGTAAAATTTTAACGCGGTCTGCTGTTCTCAACCATAGATTGGTTTTGACAATATCTTTTTGATCGCCCTCAAAAAATACTCTACCATTCTCCGTATGGGTTTGATATCCCAGCGTTTGTAGTTCCTTTGCAACAACGCTTTCAAAGCCGACACCCATGGTTGTATATAACTGATATTTTCTCATCTTTTATTCTTTCCTTTAAAAAAAGCGTTGAGCCCTTTGAAAAGCTCAACGCTGCCAATGCAAATTTCTGTAAGCCACGTTCTGTTCAAGTATTTGTGGCATAAATACCTGTAGCAGCCATCTATCTTTGCTAAACTAGTAGCAATCCAATCTTTAGTTCATTTTCTTAGATTGAACGCCCCCACCAAGTTTGGGTTGCACGCTCGCAGGGTTTACCTCGTTCCACCAAAAGTGTTTCCACTTCTGCTTCGTCACTGTGGCACTTTTCAGAATATTCATGCATATCATTAGAATGACTTAGCACTTTTTTCGCCGTAACTTAAAATTCTTTAGCTTATTGGGCTAAATACGAACACTACAAGCATCTCAGCTCGTGCGTGCGTGGACTTTCCTCAGCCTGACCTTTTTCAGATCAAACCGCGACTGCTCAAAAATTGCACCATTAAGAATTATATCAAAGCTTACTCTTTTTGTAACCCATAAACTCGTTGTTCAAGATTATAAACTTTGCGTTCAAGAGTAGAAATTCGTTGAATAATGGCCATATTAGTGGAATTTTCAGTTTGTGTATCTGATTTATTAATTGGATTGAAGCTCTGCGTTGAACGTTCATGATTAGGGTTATAAGTCTTGATACTTTCCGCAGATGTTACTGGAGTTATTCTCCTTGTTTTTTGTGAATCAAGAGCTTGCTCTTTATGATGGTCATCCATTAATTCACCTTGCAGCTTGCCAATTTGGCCGTAAAGGTCTTCAATTATTTGCTCAAATGTGTCATAATCTGCAATTACTTTATCTAAAAAAGCGTCAACTTCATCAGGGTCTAAGCCTTTAACTTTTGTCCTAAATTGTTTTTTTAAAATATCCTGTGTGGATAGTTGAATATCATTTAAATCTGCCATGATAATATACAACTCCTTTTTTTATCACTTTTATTCTAGCAAAAACTAGCCATGCTTAAAACAAAAATGTTAATCTTAAAATAAAGTTATCCTTATTCTTTATAATTATCTTCTTGATTTTCTTGATACTCCTCAGCTTCATCTTGTAGATCATAAAAATCAATTAATTCAAGCGGATATTCTTTTGTTTCTTGGTATTTCTTGATTAAATTATAATCAAACTTGGGTTTACCTGGATTTTCAGGGTCATAAAGCATTAAGGCTCTATCTGTATGTAGTAGCATAAAATTCTGGTAATTGCGCAGTTGAACTGGGTTTTGATACGGTTCTTTAGATGTAGAAGCAAAAAAGTCAACTTGACTTTTTAAATTAAGATACTTTTCTTGATTGCTTTCATTCCATCTGCCGGCAAAGTCTTCATAGGGCACAATAATAGATGTTCTTAAAGGATATTTTTCCCGCAAGGAAACGGCCACTTCACTGGCCCATTGCTCTACTCCCAGATTTGCTCCAGTTATTACCCAATCTAGCTGGTTATTCTCCAATAAATTTAACATATGTTTTTTTAAAACTAATTTTATGATTTTGATTTTGGGATCCTTATCTCCGAATGTATTTAATTCGTAGTTACGGTACCCAGTTACCCATAGTCTTTGCATAATGAAACAAATGGCTCCTTGTTCAAAAACTTTTTCTTTATTGCTATAATGCTAGCAGGAGTGATATTTATGGTCAAATATCCAACCGGCAGTTCTGCCGCTTTTCGCAACTTAAATGATAAGCCCCAAGCTTCACATAAAAGAAGAAAACATAAAAATATTAATTTTTCCGATCGAGGGATGAACCTTGAACAGATGATTAATGAATCTAATAAATATTATCGTACTAAAGAAATAGCCGTGGTACATAAAAAACCTACGCCTGTTCAAATTGTTAAGGTAGACTACCCTAAAAGATCACGTGCAGTAATAAAAGAAGCATACTTTCGCCAGGAATCGACCACAGATTATAATGGTGTATATAAAGGTTACTATTTGGATTTTGAAGCTAAAGAAACCAAAAACAAAACTAATTTTCCCTTAAAAAATTTCCACGAACATCAAATAGTTCATTTAGCAGAATGCTTGAAGCAAAAAGGAATATGCTTTACAATAATAGGATTTACAAGCTTAAACCGCTATTTTGTTACTCCCGCAAGCGCAATTATCAAAGCTTGGTGGACAAAAAACAAAAGTTCATTAACATTAAAAGAAGTCGAGGATTGGTCAATAGAGATTAAGAACGGTTTTCAACCAACACTTCCGTATTTGAAAGCTGTAGATTCTTTTATCTCGGATAGGAAAATACACGATGACAAATAAAAATTTCAACTCAAATAATGGACGTGAATCACGTAAAAACTACCGCCAAAGTTTACCTAAACCATTGTGGCGCCGCATACTTAAGTGGACGTTTTTGGTTATTTTTCTATTTCTGGTAGCCGGCGTTGGTCTATTTGCATTTTACGCTAAGGATGCTCCCAATATTAGTCGCGCTGACCTTGAAAGTGGCGGCTCTTCAGGATTATATAATACAAATGGTAAATTTGTAATGTCTTTAGGTACCGAAAAGCGACAATACGTCAAGGACAGCAAAGATTTGCAACTGTTAAAAGATGCTATCGTGTCGGTTGAAGATAAACGCTTTTATAAGGATAAGTTGGGAATTGATCCGATTCGAATTGTAGGATCAATGTTAACTAATGCCAAGAGTAAAAGTATCTCTGCCGGCGGATCTACCATCACCCAGCAATTAGTTAAGCTGACAAAATTTTCAACAGCTGCTTCCCAACGGACTTTACGCAGAAAGGCTCAAGAAGCCTGGCTGGCCATGAGGGTGCAGCGAGAATACAGTCATGATGAAATCTTAGAATTCTACATTAATAAAGTTTACATGAATTATGGCAATACTGGAATTGGCACCGCGGCTAATTTTTATTATGGTAAAAAAATTGGAGACCTAGACTTAGCTCAAACAGCGATGCTGGCAGGTATGCCTAACAGGCCGACTGTTTATAATCCTTATACCTACCCGCAATATGCCAAATACCGCCGTGATATCGTTTTAAAGGCGATGTTGAAGAATAAGAAAATCTCGCAAGAACAATATGATGAGGCCAGCAAGGAAAGCATTAAAAAGGGTTTAAAACCACATAATCAGCGCAAACAGTCAAACTTACGTAAAATTAATGATCCATATGTTAAAGAAGCAATTGCCGAAGTTCGGGCAAAGGGTTTTGATCCTTTCCGTGATAATTTAAAAATTACGATTAATATGGATCAGAAAGCTCAAAAGAAACTATATCAATTGGCTAATAATGGGCAGGTTCCCTTTACTAACGATAAAATGCAGATTGGTGCTTCCGTAGTTGATCCTAGCAATGGTCATGTGGTAGCTATATTGGGCGGCAGGCATCTGCCTTCTTCAGTCCAGCTAGGCTTAGATCGGGCTGTGCAAACTACTCGTTCAACTGGATCTTCAATTAAGCCTGTTCTAGATTATGGCCCTGCCATTGAATACCTTAATTGGTCAACAGCTAAAATGCTAGATGATAGCAAATACGTCTATCCGGGAACCAACGTTCAATTATACGACTGGGACAATAAATATGATGGTATGATGACAATGCGGTATGCATTGGAACAATCACGTAATGTTCCTGCAGTAAAAACGTTAAGAGAAGTCGGCATACCTCGTGCGAGAAAGTTTGCCGGCAAAATGGACATTGATATTCCGAAAGATTCCGGACTGTCTGTAGCCATTGGTGCGAATGCTTCCAGTTTACAAATGGCGGGAGCCTTTAGTGCATTTGCAACGATGGGTATTTATCATAAACCGCAATTTGTTTCAAAAATTGAAACTCCTGATGGATTAACCAGAAATTATGATTCTGAGGGTATTCGTGTTATGAGTAAAGCCACAGCTTACATAATTACGGATATGTTAAAAGGTGTTATAAAACATGGTTCCGGCAGAAATGCCCAGATTAATGGTTTGTATCATGCCGGTAAAACCGGATCCGTTAAATATTCTGAACAAGATTTAGCACGTTATCCGGGGTACGCAGCTACGCCAAAGGATTCCTGGTTTGTTGGCTACACACCTCGTTATGCAATTGGTGTTTGGACCGGTTACGATAATCTAAAAGATGGTACTATTTCCGGCATCGGACAGCAGTCAGCGCAGCTTTTTTATAAAAACATGATGACCTATTTAATGAGAAATAAAGAAAATGTTGACTGGCAAAAGCCCGATTCGGTGATTAGGGCTAGAATTGCTAAAAATTCGAATCCTCCAGAGGTTTCTTCTACTGGGGAATGGCAACTGTTTGTTCGTGGACATTCTCCTGTTGGTATAGTTGATGATAGCAGCGACTATGATGAAGACGATGAAAAAACTAATACAAATAATTCATCTTCTACCAGCAATACTCAAGAAAGAAATTCAGTTCATCACGAAAATGGTTCAACGACCAAAAACAATAAAAATGAAAAGAAAGATAAGGATTTAAAAGATAAGCCGCAAACAGGTAATACTGGTAAAGACAATTCATCTGATTCTAGTCAAAATAATGATGCAAATAATTCCAATTCTGAAAATAACCCGCACCATGAACAAAAGCCGAACAAGCCTGGGGGCGAAAGTAATAACTCGGCCAATGACGAGAATCATCATTAATTAAAAGAACCGCTGAAAAAATTTCAGCGGTTCTTTTATTATTTTTTCACAAATAAATAAACTATTAGTTCTATTAGGCCAATAAAAGCAAAAAAGACTATTAAAACAGCTAAGGAAATGAGTTTGACATTCATTGTATTAGCTGTACCCGTGCCATCATAGGGACGCAGCCAGAGAAATAATGCCAAACTTGCAAATAAAACAACTAAAATAATGTTAGTTATGCGCCACCTACTCATGTTTTAAAACCCCTTTTAATTAATTTGTTAAAGGAATTATACTAAATTTTTTAGTTTTTTAGCACTATTTTTCTTTTAAATAAGTATAAGGGTCATTCTTGTCCCGTGCTGTCATTGAGTAGCGACCAAATAAAATCATAGCGTGATGTGTATGAATCCATTCACTTTTAGGTAAAATTTCCTCTAATCTCTTTTCTACTTCCAGTGGCTTAGCATTTTGCGGTACTATATGAAAACGCTTAGAAATCCGCGACACATGAGTATCAACCGCTATCGCAGGTATGCCATATCCTTCAGCTAAAACAACATTGGCGGTTTTCTCTCCGACTCCGGGTAAAGAAAGCAAACTCTTTTTGTCATGAGGAATTTTACCATCATATTTTGATACTAGAATTTCAGCTGTTGCTTTTAAGTGCTTAGCTTTAGAATGATAAAGACCAATTTGGGAAATATGTTTTTCTATTTCCGGAATTGTCGCAGTTGCCAAATTTTTTGGTTCAGGATAGTCCTCCATAAATTTAGGCATTACTCGATTTACCATTTTATCAGTGGTTTGAGCGCTCATTAAAACCGCGCATAATAAATGAAATTTATTATCCCACACCAATTCACTTTTTGCGTCAGGATACATTTTGTTGATACATTCTAAAACTTTTCTGGCTTCTTTAGCACTAAGAATTTTTTCTGTTTCCATTTAGCGATTCCTCCTCAAAAACTTTTGGACCTCACTCACTGTTTTTAAATTATGCCTTTGCCAATTTAACAGAATGCGATCGATGTACTTTAAACTATATGCCTGAGATAAAACAGCTTCCCGCAAAGCCAGCCTGATAATAGCAGGATCATAATGGTCAACGTTTAGCCAAGCAGCAATTTCTTCGCGTTCGATTGGGCTTAAGTAGCGGCCAAATTCAATTTCAAATTGGCGAACTAATTGATTTAGAGGACTGTTGTCAATTACAGAGGTTGAATTATCTTTGCCATTTTTATTGAGGGTACTATCAGTTTTTCCTGCCAACAATTTATCCAGTTTGTCGTACAGCTGGTTAAGGTTATATTTATTTCCAATCATGCCCTTTTGATCAGTTACCTGATCAATTACCAAAAAATTTTGTTCAATTAATTTTTGCAATAAGGATCCAATTTCTGCAACGGAAAAATTAGTGTTGGCCGCAATTTCTTCATTAGTTGGAAAAAAGTCTCCTTTTTGAGCAAACATTTCCAGTTGCAAAATGACCATCATTTCAGCGTCATCGATTTTTAGCTGGGGATAATAAGCTAGCAAACCGTTTGATAACAGAGTTACACCTAAAGCACGGTAATCATTATATTGCATGATTTTTCTCCTTTAAAAAAGTTGAACTAAAGTAATTTTAGTTCAACTTTTAATTATCTTATTGATTTTATTATTAAGGCTCAAGTCTGTTAATCATTCTTGGGAATGGGATAGCTTCACGAACATGGTCTAAATTACAAATCCAAGCAATTACCCGTTCAAATCCCATGCCAAAGCCAGAATGAGGTACACTACCATATTTACGCAAATCCAGGTACCAGCTATAATCATTTTCATTTAAGCCAGCTTCATGAATTTGTTTAAGTAAGGTATCGTAATCACTTTCACGTTCAGAACCACCCATTATTTCGCCATAACCTTCAGGTGCTAGAACGTCTGCACATAGATATTCCTTAGGGTTTTCAGGATTCTTCTTCATATAAAAAGGTTTAATAGCGGTTGGATAATTTACAATGAAGAACGGCCGATCAAATTGTTCAGAAATAAAAGCTTCATCAGGTGCGCCAAAATCATCCCCCCATTTAAAGTCTCGTCCATCATCCTGCAACATTTTTACTGCATCATCATAAGACAAGCGGGTATAATTGCCCTGAGAAGCTGGCTCAAGCTTCTTAGGATCTCTTCCCAAAATTTCCAGTTCATATTGGCAATTTTGTAAAACTTGTCCAGTAACATATGACAAGAACCGTTCCTGCAAAGCAAGAGATTCAGCTTGATGCATCCAGGCCATTTCCGGCTCCATCATCCAAAACTCGGTTAAATGACGACGAGTTTTGGACTCCTCTGCTCTAAAAGTTGGGCCAAACGTAAAAATTTTTCCGAATGCTTCAGCCCCTACTTCACCATAAAGTTGACCAGATTGAGAAAGGTATGCATCCCCACCGAAATATTCAGTATGGAATAATTCCGTAGTTCCTTCGGGAGCAGAATGCATAAAGATCGGAGCATCAAATTTTATAAAACCTTCATTTTCAAAGAAGTCAACAGTTGCTTTGAAAATGACGTTTCTGATTCGCATGATCGCAAATTGGCGCTTGCTTCTTAACCACAAATGCCTGTGATCAAGAAGAAATTCAATACCGTGTTCTTTATTACCGATAGGATAGCCTTCATTATTAGTAATAAGCTTCAAATCCGAAATCTGAATTTCATAACCAAAGTGAGAACGTTCGTCTTGATGAACAGTCCCCTTGATGTAGAAACTTGCTTCTTGATGCAATGATTTTGCTGTCTCAAAAACTTCATCTGAAACAGCATTTTTACGAACAACGCCTTGGAAAAATGCTGTACCATCACGTAATTGTAAGAAAACTATCTTGCCACTTGAACGTTTATCCGTCAGCCAAACGTGCATTTGCACTTCCTGGTCGACATGATTGCGACAATCTGCTATAGAAATTAATTCTGTCATAAACTTTTATTCCACTTTCCTTATCATAATCAAATTAATAATACCAAAGTTTGAGCAATTTAGCGACTTAACCTATTAATTTTCCATTTTTAAAATCAAAAAGTTGATAATGATATTCCCCCGCATCATTTTTAGCACTTACTTCCCAAACTGGCTTATTCTGATACCAGCCTAGATTTACCTCAGTAATTTTTGCAGTTGGCCTTTTAGCACTGTATTTGTTGCGGATAACTGCTTCATTAACACCCTTACTTGCTGGATATAAATATGCTTTTTTAGACCCTGGCAAATAAATAAAATAATAGGTCTTATGATTCTTAGTCAGACCTTTTAAAGAATAGCTGTTAATGCCACGATTCAAATGATAGGTCTTTTCGGTGTACTTGATCGGAGTCTTTTGTAGGGCAATTTTGTTAAGCTCGCGGGTTTCTGCTCTTTCAGGATTACCAGCTTTATAAAAAATTATTATAAAAGCAAAGTATAACAATACCAGTATTAAGAATACCCATGCTAAAAATTTAAATGTTTGTTTAGTATCATCTTGTATCATAGTTTTCTAGCTTTTCTTGTAAATCATTCAAAGATATTTTTTTAACTTTAACGGGAACCGCAGCCAGAAAGATAGGACCATAATCCTGAGACCAAATTCTCGAATCTAATATTAAAAATTGCCCTCTATCCTGCTCACCACGTATTAGCCTGCCCATTCCCTGCTTAAACCGAATAACCGCCCGAGGCATCGTGTCAGAATGAAAAACGTCAATTCCTCTGTCAACGAGCTGTCTTTGGCGCAACTTAACTTCAGGTAAATCGGGGGCTTCAAATGGCAATTTTGTTGCTATTACCAAATCTACACCACATTCGTGAAAATCAATTCCTTCCCAAAAACTATCTGCACCAAGTATCAGAGCTTTTTTAGCAATGGCGAATCTTTTAATAATACGATTATTTGACCCAGAAACACCCTGAGCCAAAATTTCAAAATCACGTAAGTTGGGCGAATTGATAATAGCACTAAATGTTTTTTTGATTTGTTCTAAATTTGTCATTAGTATTAAAACGTGATTTTTATTTGCCAAGTCATTTTCAATAATTTGTGTTAGCTTTTTTTCGTAGGAAGGATCATTGATATCTGGAAAATCAGTTACAGATAAAACCTCAAGATGTTTTGCTAATTTAAATGTGCTTGTTCCGATGTATTTTTGTGGTGCTAAGTCGGTTAAACCCAAAAGTTTAATTATAAAATCAAAACCATTTTCACTAGTCAAAGTTGCACTTACAAATGAAATGTGATCGAAGCGAGCGTATATTTTCTGCAACTCTGGCGTTGCGTCAAGCATCAGCCAGCTTAAATTGGCACTCAAAGGATCTTGAGGATTAGTTAAAGTCACAATGAAGCCTTCTGATTCAACATAAGCTTTTTTACGAAGTAAATCAGATAGCTGATAGCTTTTTGTAATAAAATCATCCAGTTGATCAATTTGGCCTGAAGTTTCACTTAAAATTGCATCCCGGTCAATATTTGAATTGTCAGTTTCATTGTACATCTTAAATAAAATTTGATTAGTATTCTGCCTGATGTCTTCCAGTTTCCGCTGCAGTTCAGTCAGCTTAACTAAAAACTGACTATTTTTGGGAAATAAATCCCTTCCTCTAAAGCTAAGCAGCAAATTACCATTAGCCAAAGTATTTTGGCTGACAGCCTTTTTCTTTTTAGAAAAAAGTAAACGCTGCAAATGATTAATTACCTTAATTAAATCAAGGATTGCCGGATCCAGCTTTTCCAATAAAAAATTAAACTGAACGTCATTACCGTATTGATTAAATACACTGTCATCGGCATAATAAAGCAAATTACGCAGATGGTTGAGAGCCCCCCATAATGATTCGAACTGAAACGAATCGTTTCTAGAACTGATAACATTGTCTACAAAGCGGTGAGCCTCATCAATAACAAGATACGGATTTTGTCCCCAAATAGTATCGTTATAATGATTGGCTAAATAGGCGTGATTGGTCACTAAAATGTCAGCCTGCTCTTGCCTTTGTCTAGCCAAGTTCCAAAAATCAACGCCCGCAAAAATGCTACCAACGCGAGCATCTCCAGGATGGGCAATTTGAGTAAATAAAGGTGCACGATAGTTAGTAAGCTGCAGTTCGTCTAAATCGCCGGTCTTAGTTTCGGTTAACCATACTAAAATACGCATTTGCAAAACTAAAGTCAACTTATTAGGAGTACCTTGATATAAACTCTGATAAAAGCCATCTAGATCAAGGTAATGACTGCTGGCTTTGACTTCTTCGGCTTTTAAGTCCAACTTGGTAACGTTCAATAATTGGGGTATTTCATGATTAATAATCTGTCTTTGCAAAACTTTTGTAGGCGTAGCAATTACTAATTTTCTATTGGTATATAAATGATAGGAATAAGCAAATAAATAAGAAAAAGTCTTACCGGTGCCATTAGGAGCCTCAACTAATAGCGTCCTTTGCTTTGAGGCGCTTAAAAACTGTTCAATGCGATTAATTAGGTCTACCTGCGGTTGCCGGTAATTAATTTTATTTTGAAACAGCTTCTTTTTTGCGCTATCACTTTTCGGAAAAGTAGTTGACGACTGACCTGCGGTGATTGCTACTTTTTCCTGCTTACGCAAGATTATTTGTCGTACTTGTTGGTATGCAGAAGATAAAGGACGTTTCTCTTTACGTGCATCATCAGCAATAGTCGTAAAGATCCAAGAGGTGTCACGGATTAAACCGTGCGCCAAAGAGCTTAACGTGTTAAGAGTAGCTTGGGGTAAACTTTCGAGCCGCTCAATAATTTTTATTAGTAAAACTGCAGTGCCATAGGCATCAGAGTCAGCTTTATGGGGGTTTAAATGTTTAATGTGCAATAATGCCGTTAAATCGCTCAATTTATATGATGGTTCCGTAGGAAAAGCAATTTTGGCCAGCTCCACGGTGTCAATTGCACGATTGGTTAAGGGCTCATAACCATGTTGTACTAATTCATAATTTAAAAACGGCAAATCAAAATTGACGTTATGAGCAACGAAAACAGTATCTTTTAAAATTTTTACAATCTTTGGTGCATAAAAAGAAAAATCTTTTGCATGAGCCACATCCTTATTATGTATATGAGTCAGATTTTGAACCGCTATTGGAATTTCACGGTGGGGGTTAATCATAAAGGAATATGTTTTGACAACTTTCATATTTTTAATAATGGCGCAGCCAAACTGGATAATATGATTGTTATCTTCTCGCTGTGTTCCGGTAGTTTCCAGATCAACAACTGCAAATACGGTCTGCTCAAATGATTTCATTCTGCATTAGCCCTCCTTTCTTTACTTAACTTCAACAATTTGGCATGCATCTAATAAGATTAAATATTTAGCTTTAACTTTTTGGTCGGAAAAAGAATTTAAAGCTCTTTCATATAAACGCAATTGCCCCGCATACTTTTGTTTAATCTTGGCGATAGCTAATTCTAAATGGCTGTGATCGATATGATCAGTTTTATAATCAAACAATATTATGCCATCTTTTTCACTAAAATAACCGTCTATTGTACCATGAATTAAAATTTTTGCATCCGGGTCACTGAAATTAGCAAATAGAACGTCAGCTGGCAACAGACTTGAAAATTCAATTTCGCGTTGCAGATTTGCAGGATTTTCCCAAAATTTTTGGGCAAATTCACTATGAACAAACCAATTTATTTGTTGCAAATTTAAACTGGCAACAATTTTGCTGTTGAGCTTATTTTGTTTTACTAACTGCCGCACTTCTTCTTCAACCTGCTCTGCTTTGCCGGAACCATGATAATCATAGTATTGCAGAAGAAGGTGCATTGCCGTCCCAATTTCCGCCCCGGTAAATTTTGTCTGATACAAAAAGTCAGGTTTAGTATCAATCGGTTGCAAATAACGGTTGGTAGAAGAAATCAGGTGCGCGTTTTCAAGTTCGGTATCAAGAGGGTCATTAAAAGCTTTTTTAATTTCAGATACAGACTGATAAGCAGTTGTGTGACTGGCATCTTGAAAAGGATAATTAAAATTAAACAGTTTTTTGGCATATTCTGTTAACGCTGACACATTATCTTTTTCAGCTTTTTCTGGAACTGCTTGCTCTTTTAAATTGATATTTTCACCTTGATATTGCAGATAAAGCAGTTTTTGACTTGTTTCTGCAGCTAAGTTTATATCTGTGATTTTTTGACTTAGAAGTTTCTGCCAGTCAATTGCAGGACCGATGAAACTCATGGGGTTAGTAGCATTAAGTTTACTGCTAAGAGTTATCTGACCATGTTGATTAACTTGATCTTGCCATTTTTTAATCATTTTGGGCAAATTCTTTAAATCCGCCACTAAGATCAACTTTTGCTTTGCACGCGTCATTCCGACATAAAGGATACGTGCTTCTTCTTCTAAAAGCTGTCTTTTTTTGGTGACATTATCAATTGCTTTGATAAGTGTATCAGCCCGATACTGGGTCTCTTTAATAGTAAGACCTACTGACTTGCTATTGATAATATAGTTATTACTTAAATCCCGCATTTGAAAGAGGTGCTGCAAACCTAAATAGAACACAATGGGAAATTCAAGTCCTTTGGAACCGTGAACTGTCATTAAGCGCACTGAATTTCCTGCTTCTTTAGTTAACAGTGGTTGAGCCAGGTCTTTCTGGCTACGCCGCATTCTTTCGATGAAATTAATGAATTGGTATAATCCCTTAAAGCCCGCACTTTCATAGGATGCAGCTCTTTCATACAAAGCTTCCAAGTTAACTCTGCGCTGCTTGCCGTTAGGTAGCGACGTCATAATTTCCAGTAAGCTGGTTCTTTCATAAATACTCCAAATCAATTCTGAAATTCTGTGCATTGCCGCAAATTTGCGCAAATCTTCAAGCTGGTTCAAAAAATCTTTTACTCTCTGACTGAGCTCATCGCCAACAGCCACATAAGAAGTTAAAGCATTGTAAAAACTAGCTTTGGGGGTATGAATTCTAATAAGACTTAAATCGGGCTCTTTAAAATTAAATAAGGGTGATCTTAAGACGGCTACCAGTGGAATATCTTGGTCCGGATTATCAATTATGCGCAGGTAATTCATAATGATAGTTAGTTCCAGAGTTTGAAAGTAATTTTTAGCATCCGTAACCATGATTGGGATATTATTCTTTGCGAATTCCTGCATTATCTCAAGGTTGTTGCTACGGCTTCTGGTTAAAATCACAATATCGCTGTATTTGAAAGGTCTTAAATGATTATCATTAGTTGCTGACTTGTCGTAAACTAAGAAGTTTTCTTCTGTGAGCTTTTTAATGCGGTTAATAACCATGGCAATCTCAGCTGAATCGATATCATCAGCAGTATCATCCTGAGCAGTATTTTCATCATTGTCTTTTTCATGAAAAAGTATTTCTGTTGCAGCTGGTAAGTTCTCAGGATAATAGCTCGCTCCATAGACCAGCTGGCTTTCAGTTTGATAGTCAATCCCACCAAAGTCTGAAGTAAGAACATTTTTAAATACCTGATTGACAATAGCAATTACTGGCTTAGTTGAGCGGAAATTATCAGATAATAAAATTAGTTCTTCTTTTTGTTCATTTTCTTTAAGCGCTGCTTCCTGATATTTATGCAAGAACAAACTCGGTTCTGCTTGCCTAAAACCATAAATTGACTGTTTGATGTCACCCACCATAAAAATATTATTTTGGCCGTCTTTTTTAACCAGCTGCAATATTTTTTCTTGCAGGGGATTGATATCCTGATACTCATCAACCAATATCTCACTGTATTTATTTTGATAAAAAGACCGCGCCATCTGGGATGCAGAAGTATCCTGACTGAGGATTTGATAAGCTAATTGTTCCATGTCGCTGAAATCAAGAAGATTCTCTGCTCTTTTTAACTGAGTAAAATGATCAATCAATGCTAGCTCAGCTTTTACAATTGCTGACATGATCTGCTTACCCTTTTGCATTAAAGCCAATTGTTCTTGCTCATCCGTGGCATAAAAAGAAGTAAAAGAGGTAAAAATTTGTTCCGCTGCTTCTTCTTTTACGCTATGACATTCATCATAAAAGGCAATGACATCTTCATCCCACTTCGCAGATTTATGCATACTTCCACGAAAAATACAGTCACGTAGTTTTTCTCTTTGGTCATCATAGTCGGCATCATTTTTGAGAGCAGCCAAATAATTGGCAAGACATTTTGCAAATAAGTCAAAACTTTCTTTGACTTTATTTAACTGCTTGGTAGCCATGGTAGTACTTTGACAAAGTTGCGCGATATTGTCAGCTAAATTCTGAAAAAGATCTAATAAATACGGTTTGATTGCCTTTTGCCATAATGAAGATTTAACCACTTCAGGTCCACATTGATATTTTTGAGGTAGTTCTTTAAGCCAGTCACGATAATCAGGCTTAGTCATGGCATAATTATACAAATCTAGTAATAAATTCTGTGGCGTCTGTGCATCCCTGTCACCAGCAAAATTATCATAGAAAGCAACAAAATCAGCGTCTTTATTTTCTAAAAACTCTCCTTCTATTTCTTTTAATGCTCGCTCGCGCATTAGCTCACCTTGAGAATCATCAGTCAAAATACTGAAACTGGGATCAACGTCAATCACGTAATAAAAATGATGTATTACATCCAGGCAAAAAGCATCAACTGTCGAAATATTAGCAGAGTCGACCAAGTTAAGCTGTTGACGCAGGTATGATTTGGAGGAAGCTTTTTGTAGCTCCGATAATAATGCTGTTTTAATTCTTTTCTTCATTTCGGAAGCAGCAGCTTTAGTAAAAGTCACTACCAGTAGCTTGTCAACACTGGTTCCGGCAAGTATTTCGTTTATTAAGCGCTGCACTAATACCGTTGTTTTCCCACTTCCAGCGGAAGCTGATACCAAAATATCACGGCCATGATCATTAATTGCTTTTTGCTGAACTGGTGTAAACCGTTTTTCTCCTAGGGACATTCTTAATCGTTCTCCTTTAGCCGTTTTTTGATTTTTTCAAGTAATTCTTCCTTTTTAATATTACCAATTTTATGATATTTATTTTCTTTCAGCATGGCATCAAAAAAGAAAATGTCACGGTAATCTGAATATGTTAAGGCATTGATACCATTGCCGTATTTATAAGGGTTTAATTTTATTTGCCCTGATAAAATTTGACTGGAGGCTTCTTTAATCAGTTCTTCGTCATATTTGAGCAGCAAGTCAAGTTCATCATCTTTAAAAGAACTGCCACTAAATTTTAAAGTGCCATCTTTTTTGGATCTAACCCCGGTATAAAGAGAAGATGAATAGCTTGGCTGTTTTAAATCAGGCTCAGCTTCCAGCATTAATAATTGGTCGTTATTGATCAAACCGGTATATTTAAGCTTAACTTGACCATCTAAATTGGCTTTTTTGACCTGCAAATTATTACTATATAAATCTTTACCATTTAGTCTATCCGTTTGCCTTGTGACAGTTTGGTAAAAAGCACCTAAAAGTGAAAAAGGCGTAGACCCTGCAAAAAACTTTTTATTTTGCAGCAAGACATCCAAATAGGAAACCATTTGTAAAGAAATACCATGATAAAATAATCCTAAATTAAATTTCTTAGCGGAAGACTTATAGTCAATTACTTGAGCTATTAATCCATTCTGATCAGCAACCCGAGCTAAATCTACTCGATCCATTTTGCCCCTTAAATTGACGTAATGTTTGCCAGAGAGATTAGGAATTTTCAAGTTAAGACCCTTGACCAGTTCACCATTACCAAAACTAAGTTCTGAATATTTAGCACGTAACGGCGTTTTGGTGACTGCCTTGTGCCAGTTAGTAGCAACTTTAGTAGTGGTTTGGTCAAGACATTTAAATAAAAATTCGTTAAAGGGATCGTTCAAAAGCTGCTTATACCGGGCTTCACTCTGCATTTGAGTGCGCGCCACTTTGAGGAGCTCATTAAGTGTTGGGCCATCAATTTCTTCTAAATCGAGTGAGCGTTCATTTAATTCTTTAACTAACCTATCAAAAGTTTCATGAAAGTAGTTTCCGGCCTGGATGGTATCAAGTTCATTTTCAAATCTTTTATGCAGATGCAAGCCATAAGTTAGAAAATATTCATATGAATTTTCATAGAATGTTTCTAGCTGAGAAACCGAAGAATTAAGGTTATTGCCGTATAATTTTTGCGCCAAGTCAGGCCCAATGTTTTGGGGTTCATTAATAAATTGGCTTGCGGCGATAACTTTAGTCGTCTTTTGTGGTAAGAGATCATGAGTTAGCTTTAATAATTCTTTTACGCCAATATTTTTTTCAGCCTTATTAAGGTAACCTAAGTAGCCTAAACTTGCTTGGGCATTAGTAATAAAAGACAGTAGCTGACTCGTTTCTTCTGGCAGATTATGCTGCGAAAATTCTGCTGCACCAGCTGTTTTAAACCTTTCATAATAAATTGAAGGCTGAACAGTACTACCCTCATCAGTTGCTAAAGAATATGATAAATAAATCTTATCCTGTGCTAGAGCCAGGCAATTACCAAACTGGTAATTTTGATCCCAGTTGCTTAATTCTTGTCTGTCTTCAATATATGAGTCTTCACCAAAATCCTTTTTCAGTTCTGCTAGGTTTTCTGGACTTAAAAACCCGGGAGTGTTTTGTATCTGCGGCAGTCCATTAACCGTTGCGCCCATAATAAAAACTTGTTTATAGCCACTAACTTGAACAATCCCCATTTCAGATAAATTGACTGCATCAAGTGTGGCCGGAATTTGCGAAAAGGTAGCTTCCTTAAAACCATTGATCAGTACATTAAAAAAGCTCTTAAGGTCAAAACTGTCCGGATTAATCAGTAAATAATCATGTAAGAGGTTGATCAATAAGTCCCAAACCTGCTCAGACTGACGCGCTTCTTGCAAGGCTCCACTCTCTTGAGCATCAGCACGCCACTTTTCTAAAATATTATTCACTCCGTTTCGAGTTAAAAAGTCGAAAAAGGTCGTAATTGCTTTTTGGGTATTTGTCTCATCTTTTAAGCTTTGGAACAACTTGGTAATTTGTTTAACAAAAAAATCCTTTAGTTTATCTATTTTGTTAACTTCTTCTGGTACCTTGTCTAAATCAATTACCTCTGCAGCCATATATTCAGTGAAACTTCTGCGCCAAAGATTATGGTTAATGCCGTGTGCCAGAACAAAATTTTCCAGCTGATCAACATCGTATATATAAGCAGATTCATCTTGATACCACTTCGGGATAATAAGCCTAGTTTTCATGATTGCCAGCATATTTTGCGTTTGAAATGGTCTATTCAGCAACTGCGCAATATTTTCAATCAAAACAACCAGAGGGTGATATTTCATTTCCTGCTGCAAGTCATTAAAAAATGGAATTTGATTCTGCCTTAAAATTGGAGTTAAATACGTTTCGTATTCATGTAAATTAGGTGCCAAAACCAAAAAGTCCTGGTAACGATAATGCCTTAAAGCAACCTGCTGATAAATGGTATGAGCAACGTAATAAGCTTCAGCGTATCTATTGTCAGCACGCACAAGCTGCACCTGATCCAGTTCACTAATATCACTAACCGTCCCCGTCCAAAATTCATTGAGTAACTCTCTTTTGGTAGGTTTGGGATTAATAATTGTCGTTGATATTTGATGAGGCAAATTACGGGTTTGAATATACTGCAATAGTTTATTGATGGTAGTTTGAATAACGTAATCATAATCACCCGGCTCCGGGGTAGAATTAATTTCACCCTCTTTGGTTTTGAATGCCAAAGTGACACTATGAGCTTTAGCCATTAGTAATTTGACGGTTAAGCATTCTTGCAGTGAAAAATGGGAAAAATCACTGAAGTAAAAGTCAGTTGTGCTTAGTCCCTTGCAATCAGCCAGATATTCATTTAATTGCAATTGAATTTCATTTGAAGTAGAAAATTTACCTTCAATAGCCTCAATGAAAGCAGAATATAAAATATTCAAATCTGCAACTTTGTTTTTGGTTTCAAGATCAAGAGTATCCAGATCAATCTCGTTAAGATCCAAGTTACCTTCGCGTATTTGCAAGATTGTGTCATACAGTTGTTTGAGCAAGCCGGGATTTAAATTGGTGGTTTGAAAGAGATGCAGCTGCTCTTTTTTTTGCTCAATGATTTTTGCTAAAAGCATAGCCGCTGCAGCATCATCCAGCTCTGTTGGTAAGCCCTGCTTGGCATCTTTTAAGAAGAACCAGGCCAACCTGGAAAAAGATAAAACTTGTAAATTTTTCACTGATTGCTCTGTCTGGTTTTTACTAACAGCTAGCCTGTCAATTGCCCTGACTTCTGTGGTAAACTTAATGTGATTAGGAACGATGACAAAAGTTTTATGATTAGGAAAACGCTGATAATTTTCTATTGCTTCCTGTAAAACTTTTTCCTGCATGGGATCGGTTTGCCGACCTAGTAAAATTTTAATCATCTGTTCTGCGCTCCTTTGCCATTATTTTAGCATAGGAACTAAAAATTTTTAAAAACAATAAGGATCTTAAATAAAATGAAATCAAGTTTTTTAGGACACGGAAAAGTTATTTTAATTGGTGAACATTCAGTAGTTTATGGCTATGATGCTTTGGCATTGCCAATCACTTCTTTGCATATTAAAACAACTGTAGAACCATCTGAAAAAATGTGGATGGATACGGCTCATTACCAGGGGCCTTTTTTTATGGCTCCGGATGAATATGATGGCTTAAAATATGTAGTTAAAACAATGTTAAAAAAAGCCGCAAGTCAAGCAGCTCTTAAAATAACCTATACGGGAGAGATTCCAATTGAACGCGGCTTAGGTTCTAGTGCAACCGTGGCGCTGGCGACTACACGCGCAATGAATGATTATTTCCACTTAAATTTAACTGAAACTGAAATTATTAATATAACTAACCACGCAGAAATGATCAACCATGGTAAAGCATCGGGCCTTGATGCTGCCACTGTTAATTCTGATTGCCTCATCTTTTTTAATCAAAAAGATGGTCCCAAGCCGCTAAGGTCGAAATTACAAGCTACCTTACTTATCATGGATACAGGTGATTTGGGTAGTACGAAAAAAGCTGTCACTCAAGTTCATAAGCTTCTAACTGAATCCCCGACAGCGCAAAGCAATCTTGAGCAATTAGGTAGATTAGCTGATGAAACTAAAACTGCCTGGTTAAATAAAGATGCAGCGACAGTAGGCTCATATTTTAATCGGGCTCAAGAAATATTGCATTCATTTAACCTTTCAACTGGTAAGATTGATCAACTACAAAAAATAGCTCTCGCAAATGAGGCCTTGGGTTTTAAATTGTCTGGCAGTGGACTGGGCGGCATCGTGATTGCTTTGTGTCGCAATGAGGATGATGCTCTGAAAATAGCGCATAAATGTCAAAATATTGTGGCACATAGTTGGATTGAGGAAATTTAATTTATGGAAAAAACAGTTCGTGCTCATACCAATATTGCCCTGATCAAATATTGGGGAAAAGCAAACCAAAGTCTGCGTTTACCACTAATGTCCAGTTTGTCTATGACACTTGATCAATTTTATACTGATACTAAAGTTTCTGCAGGTCCTAAAAACCAGTTTTGGTTAAATGGCGTTGAACAAAGCGGACACAGTTATCAAAGGGTTTTTTCTTTTTTAAAACTGTTACAAGAAAAATTTGACGTTAAGGGTAATTTAAAGGTTGAGTCAGTTAATCACGTTCCTACAGCTGCAGGCCTGGCCTCTTCCAGTTCTGCTTTTGCGGCCTTAGCCGGAGCCTTTTGCGTGCACTATGGTATTAATTTGTCAGCAGTTGAACTTTCCCGTCTGGCTCGTTGGGGTTCAGGTTCAGCCAGCAGGTCAATATATGGCGGCTTTGCGATTTGGCAAAAAGGTACTGATAATGAATCATCCTATGCCTATGCTTTAGATGAAAAACCTAAAATGGATTTACAACTATTGGTGGTTGAATTGAATAAAAATCCTAAAGAATTATCCTCTACTCAGGGCATGAAACAAGCGCAAACCTCTCCTTTTTTCAGGCCCTGGCTTGAGCGTAATCAAGCTGAGTTGGCCCAGATGGTTGCTGCTATCAAAGCAAATGATTTTTCAAAACTGGGTAGTTTAGCAGAATTAAATGCCTGTGAAATGCATGCTGTTAATTTAACTGCCCAACCGGGTTTTACATATTTTGAGCCTGCAACTATTAAAGCAATCAAATTAGTAGCTGAT
This sequence comes from Lactobacillus sp. IBH004, assembly GCF_026185255.2. NCBI lineage: Bacteria > Bacillati > Bacillota > Bacilli > Lactobacillales > Lactobacillaceae > Lactobacillus > Lactobacillus sp. IBH004. The sequence continues at coordinate 993,806 of NZ_CP110217.2, forward strand.
TTGCGCAGGCTTGGTATAGAATGTTACTTCACAATAGATGCCGGACCTAATATAAAAATCTTAAGTCAATTAAAAAATGTAAAAGATATTACTAAGAGGTTTGTATCCGAATTCCATAATGTTAACATAATAAATGCAAGTTTTGGTCCAGGTATTTCATGTCTGAACTAGTTAATGTAAATTAATTGATTAGGAGATTTAATTCTTTTGATAACAGAACAAGCACCCGGAAAATTATACATAGCTGGCGAGTACGCAGTATTAGAACAAGATTGTCCTGCAATTTTAGTCGCAGTCAATCAATTTATTCGTGTTTCAATCATTAAGTCGAAATCAAAAACTGGTTTAATCCACTCTAAACAATATTCTCAAAGCTCCATTCATTGGGTTAGAAATGGCGCAAAAATGGTTATTGACAATCGTGATAATCCATTCGAATATATTTTGGCTGCAATTTCATACACGGAACGTTTCTGCTTGGAACAAAAAGTCAAGATGAAAGTCTATGACTTATATGTCAATTCAGATCTTGATTCTTCGGATGGGAAAAAATATGGTTTGGGCTCCAGTGCTGCAGTTACAGTAGCCACAGTCAAAGCAATCTTGCGTTTTTATAATGTTGCTTTTAGTAATGAATTAGTTTATAAATTATCAGCCATTTCTCATTACTCAGTTCAAGGAAACGGTTCGGCTGGTGACATTGCAGCCAGTGTTTATGGTGGCTGGATTGCTTACCAGACTTTTGATAAACAATGGCTTGCTAATGAACTGGCTCATAAAACATTATCGGAAGTGGTCAATGAAGCCTGGCCTGGTTTGAAGATACAACTTTTAACCCCTCCCGCCGGCTTAAAACTGATGATTGGCTGGAGTCAAAAGCCTGCATCCACTTCCCGGCTCGTTGATGAAACTAATGCCAATAAGGCTGCCTTAAACGGACAATATCAAGAATTTCTCAGGCTTTCGCGTAAATGTGTACTAAAGATGATTGCCGGATTTGAACAACAAGATATTCAGTTAATAAAAAAGCAAATTCGAGTTAACCGCAAATTGTTGCAACATTTTGCTCAAATAAATCAGATTGCAATTGAAATTCCGCGACTTTCCCAACTGATTAATATCGCCGAGTCATTTGGAGGAGCAGCTAAAACTTCCGGTGCCGGTAATGGCGACTGTGGTATTGTAATCGCTGATACAAATACAGATACTGCCTATCTTGAAGATAAATGGCGCCAAAACGGTATAATGCCGCTAGACTTTCGCGTTCACCAAATTCGGGTTGCAGACTAGAGGAAGAACATGTCACTTAGATCTAATCGTAAAGAAGAACATTTGGTTTTAGCACAAAAATTTTATCAAGATAATAAACAAAATAGTTTTGATCAGATGCATTTGGTGCGGCCGGCCTTACCTGAAACTGAAGTAAGTGTCAAAGCCATACAAACCACAATGTTTAGCAAAAAAGTGGCAGCTCCCTTTTTTATTAATGCAATGACCGGTGGTTCTCGTAAATCCTATTTGATTAATAAGAAATTCGGACAAGTGGCCGCTAAAACCAATATTGCTCTGGCACTTGGCTCAGCCAGCATTTTGACGAAAGAACCTTCTCTTAGTGACAGCTTTTTGATTGCACGTCAGCAAGATCCCACTGGCGTTTTAATTGCAAATGTAAATGCTAAAACTGCGGCCGAACAAGCACAAAAAATAGTCACAGAATTAAAGGCTGACGCTTTACAAGTTCACTTGAACGCAGTGCAAGAAATAGCCATGCCTGAGGGAGACCGTGACTTTTATTGGCTAAATAATTTAAAAAAATTGCGTCAAAAAGTAACCGTGCCAATTATCATTAAAGAAGTCGGCTTTGGTTTAGATGAAAGAACAATTCATTTGTTGAAAAATGAAGGCTTTAAAGTTTTCGATGTTGCTGGCAGTGGGGGCACAAATTTTGCCCAGATAGAAAATGCTCGTAATACCAATGATGTTTCTTATCTGAGTGATATCGGCTTACCCACTGTCATTTCAAGCTTAATGGCTGCTAAACAGCAGGTTGATTTTATTGTTTCAGGTGGCGTGCGTAATCCTTTGGACGTTTTTAAGGGATTATGTCTAGGTGGAAAAGCTATTGGTATATCAAATGTTTTTTTGCAAGCGTTAATCAAACATGATGTTAATTATTTGCAAAATCTTATTTTAGAATGGCAAGAAGAACTTGCTAATCTGTTAGCTATTTATGGTCAAAATGATTTAACAAAGTTAAACGAGATTAAAAAATATTATGATTTACCATTGAAAATAGCCATTGATCAGCTATTATAGGTTCTTATAAAAAAACAAATAACTATTGTCTTACATATGATTAGTTATTTGTTTTTTTGATTTAATAGACGCCATATCTCTTTTTGAACGGCGCTGTCATTGCTTGAGCCGATAATGTGAGTAGCAGCCTTCTTAGCCACGGGAAGTGCTGTTCCTGTGGCATAACTGGTGCCAGCATATTTTAGCATCCCCACGTCATTGCCGCTATCACCAAAAGTTACCATTTCTTTAGGATTAATTTTGAATTTACTACTTAAAAACTGTAAGCCCTTTGCCTTATTCATACCTTTTGTTGACATATCTATCGATGAAGAAGAGCCAGAAACAAAGTCAATTTCAGGATAATTACGTCTTAATTTTTCTAAAAGATGCGGCATTTTATTTTCAGCAACATCAAACGTAACCTTGAAGATTTGATCATCAAGGTGATTAAAACTCTCAACAACTGTCAGTTTTTCATAGTACTTTTTTAGTTCTTTAGCGTACTCAGGTCCATCTTTTTTTAAAATATAAGCGCTGGCAAGACCCGAAACCGTGACTTTTTCATTACTTTCCTGAATTATCTTCATGATTGTTTGCCAGTCCTTTTCAGAAAGACAATCAACGTGAATTACCTGCTTGCCTTGTGCTACTAGTGCCCCATTCTCCGCTATGTAGAATAGCTGATTGGCCACTTGTGGAAATCGCGAATATAAATTTTCAAACTGATTTCCGCTGGCAACAACAAACTTAATTCCCTTTTTTTGCATAATCTGAAATTCTTGCAAAAACAATTCCTGATCATACGTTTTCTGATCTGTTAACCAAGTTCCGTCCATATCTGTAGCGATTAGTTTAATCATTCTTTTTTTCTTTCTATTAAACTCGTAGTCCCTTAGGATAATAATTCTTAATAATATGATTGCTGATTTTACCAAAACCTAAAATGAAATTTTTGTAGCTGACCAAAACAAAACCTGTTTCGTTAGCTTGCGTTTTTAATGTTTCTCCGTGTAAATATTTTAAATAGCTTTCCCTGCTTAGTTCAACTACTCTGTTTTGTTTCTGTTCTGCTAACACCATGGCTAATTGATGTCCGGGTTCAAAACGGTTTTTCTTTAACACACCCAGTTCAACGCCATTTGCTAGTATCTGCAAATGAAGATTCGCACTATCTGATAATGCCGGTATAAAAACGTGATTATTACGTACTCGACTATTTAACCGCCAATTTTTTATTGCTGCTGGTAAACTAAATTTATCTAGTACTTCCGCTATTAATTGAATTTCAGATTTAGTTAGAGCTTCTTTTTGAGGCCTTATTTTTTTCTTCTTTTTTTGATTTGGCGAGATTTTGGCTTGAACCACCACGTTTGGTGATAATTTTAATTTTGCAGCAAATTGCCCTTCACCTAGTTCAGCTGTAGGCCAAAATCGTACTGTCTTAATGAGATCAGGGTTATTGTCAGCCCATTCAGGGTGTCCATGAGCAATAGCGTGCGTTTTTACGTTTAGTGACATAATAGTCAAATTAAATTTTTGCGTTAGCCACGAAACTATTTGTTCATTTTCCTCTGGAGAATATGTACAGGTTGAATAGACTAATTCTCCTTCTGGCTTTAACATTTTGACTGCCGCATTTAAGATTTCCTTTTGCCGTTTTTGGCAAAGCATGACGTAATTTTGTGACCAATACTTAATAGCCTGAGGGTTCTTACGAAACATACCTTCGCCACTACAAGGCGCATCAACTAAAATTTTATCAAAATAATGAGGAAAACACTGTGCTAATTTTTCTGGCTTTTCGCTGACAATTAAAGAATTTGTTGTACCCCAACGTTCAAGATTTTCGCGCAATACTTTTGCTCTAGCGTGTGAAATTTCATTTGCAACCAAAAGTCCTTCACCCTTTAGCTGTTCGCTGATTGCAGTACTCTTGCCACCTGGTGCGGCACATAAATCAAGCACTTTTTGTCCCGGACGCGCTTCAACAAATAATGCTGGAAACATTGCCGTGGGTTCCTGTGAATAAACAGCTCCACTTACCCAGGCTGGATCTTGACCACTGATTTTACCATAATAGGCTTGGGGTATGCCTGAAACTTCTTTTTTTGGATCACAAGAAAGACAGTGGTTTTCTTTTAATGAATTAACGCGAAATGCACTTTTGGGACTATCATTAATTGAATTGAAAAACTGCTGTGCTCGACTTTTTCCTAATAACCTAGTATATTTTTCCTTAAAATCCTCAGGCAGTTTAGGCATTATTTTGATCCTTTCGTGATAAATGCAAGATGCATATGCTGTATATAATAGAAATGATGATCCAGCAGCCTGTAAGGAGCCAGATTAAATGCTGCGGCTTTGATAAAAATGTTCGCCATATCAAGAAGAAATATGCACTTATAGTTACCAATACTTCAATCAATAAAATTCTGATACCGTGATTTATTAACCAATTACGCAATAAATTGCCCTTTAAGTGAGTTGACTTAACCGTTTTCCAATCTATAAAAGCTAAAACTAAATTGCTAAATGAAGCAATTAACAAGAAGATTATGATAAATGTAATTTCCCTAATGATTGAAAACTGATGTATTTGGTGGTTTTTCACAAAAAGCGGTATTTTAGCCTTAACCCCATAATGTTTGGCAATTTGGCGAATTACTTTATTTGAACTATCTATTATAATTTGATAATCACGTAATTTGAATTTTCCAGTTGGCTGTTTGGGACTAGTACTAAGATAATAACTATCCTGCTTCATTTGGCGATAATGTTTTAAAGTACCCACAACCGTGTAATATTTTTTATTCAAATAAACATATTCGTTTCCTTGCACCTTATATGTAGGGACTTTAGCATTTAATCCCAGTACAGCAAAAGAAACCCGCCCTTTAAAATCATCTTTGGTAAAATATCTGCCAGATTCAGTCGGTAGGTTTAATACATCATGATTTGACCACACCAGAGTTTGATTTTTCTTAGATTTGCAAGTCATATGAACTTGAATTTTATTACGGGGATATTTTTTTTGCAAAAATAGCAAAAAAGATCTAACATTTTGCTTATTTTTTATTTCAATGTAGCGGGTATTATTACTTAGACCATATGCCTCAAGTAGTTGATCCGCTTCTCGTGACTGAACGTTTGACAGCATACTGCCAATTCCTAGAAACGATAAAAATATAATAATAACTAAAATTATTTTTTTAAATTTCATGTGCTATCTCAAAAATTTGTTCATCAATAAAATCAAAACTTGTAAATGTCTGGTTGATTAGCCTTAGTTCCTTTGAATGAAGAAATGGCTCCTTTTGCCAAAAACTTGCAGAGTTGGTCACACCATTTCTTTCACCTACAAACAATAAATGTGTGGCAGAATTTAATTTTTGCCAAGCGTTAACGACTTTTTCATCACTGTTGCCAAAATTAGGTGCCCAGGAGCAAATTATTAAATCGACATCATTAAATTGATTTACAGCTGTTACAGCATCATAATTACTAACAGGCACAAATGCTTTAACGCCAGTGTTTGAAGTCTTTGACCAATTAAAATTATCCGTGACCGTCATTTTAACGCCTACTTGTGACAAAGATTTACTCCAATAGCCGTTACCTGCCATTATTTCTAACCCAGTGTTAACTTTTAGCTGATCTTTAATTACTTGGGCTGTTTCTAGATTTGGAATTGACCATAGGCCAAACTTAATTGCTAAAAATTGCCGGGTATTATTTAGCAGCCGATTAATCGTTTTAAAATCTTCTATTTGATCCCTAGAATTAAATTTGTGGCAAATTTCCTCAGCAATATCGGGTAAAAACCCCAGCTTTTCTGGTGCTCTTTTTAAAACCTGCTTTTGCCTTATGGTAGCAACAATATTATTAATTTCCTCTACTTGTTGATGCACAGACTCAATAATAAGTCTGGCATCCAATTGGTTAATTTTACTTAAAAAATCTGTCATTATCAAATACCTATAATGATTTTAACATTCAAACGACCAGATTTCAGTTATAATAAAGAGTAACATGAAAAAGGAGAATATTTTATGGCAAAAAAAGTTACAAAAAACCAAGACGAAGAGGAAGAAAGCTTAGGCAAATTTATTCTTGATGTTGTCATAATGATGGCAGTAATTTTGGGAGTTTTCTTTGTTTTATTCCATTTCGTACTTTCTAATGATAGAGTTTCAGGGCCATCGATGCAACCAACGTTTGAAGATAATGATCGTTTAATCGCTGTCCGCCATTTCACTCCCAAGCGCAATGACGTGGTAGTGCTGCTTGCTCCAAAAGCCGCAAATGACACCCCTGGTGCTTATTACATCAAACGCATCATTGGTTTACCGGGTGATAAGCTGGTTTCCAAGAATGATAAGATGTACGTCAATGGTAAGCTCTTACCTGAGCCTTATCTAGAAAATCATTTTAAAAAAGCTAATAATGCTCAAGGACAGACGTATACGACCAATTTTACTTATAAAGTCCCTAAGGGTTATTATTGGGTAATGGGTGATCACCGCGATATATCTAAGGATTCGCATATGTTTGGACCTGTTAAAAGACAGAATCTGATTGGTAAAGTCAAATTCAGGTATTGGCCATTTAATAAAATTCAAGGTTTTTAACTTTAATTTTCTTTGAATTTTAGTATTTTTCCGTTAAAATAAATTGTAAAGGAGAATTTAAAATGAATCAGCAGTTAGAAGAATTATCCGATGCAATTATTGACTTTCAAGTCAAACATCATGTTACTGATACGGATTTAGCTTTTGCTAGTCATTTGTCAGTTGAAAAGATTCATGCGATGAAAACTAGTGAAGGTGAATTTACTCCTGAAGAAATTAATCAGCTGTATGATTACCTTGCTGCGAATCATTAAAAAGTTAGTTATAAGTATAGCCTGCAATTCGTCTTAGTTAATTGCAGGCTTTTATTTTTAGTAAATTTAGAAGAATGCTCATTATAGGACTAGTTGCAGAAATATTCTACTTTTGACAACTTTAATAACTAAAAGCATTGTTGCTTAGACTATATCGCCTTTTGTCTTTTATCTGGTTTAACATTTTTATTATTTGTCTCATGGTTTCTTTTTGGCTGTTAAAAAGACGCTAAAAAATTTTTTAGCGTCTTTTAGTATGCCTATTTTTATTTGCCTTCCCTTGCCTCAAAAAACTTACTGAAAAGAATGGTATCAAAAAACCAAAACAATATGTTAATTAGAAGCATTAATAATAATGCAATAGCTAAATCATCATTTGTACCTGTGGTTTCTCCCATCATAAACCTAAACGGAAACGAAATTATTTGTAGGCCAATGTTACTGGCTTTGATTGCAAGCCAGGCAACTAAAATAATGACTAAAACGGCAATTATTCGAAAATAAGCTTTGCTGAGCGCTTGCGGCAGGAAGTCTAAAAGTGCACGACTAGAATAATTTAAAAAGCTGATAATGAAGTAACCAAAAAATGCGCAAAGAATAACCATCATAAGTGCACCAAAGAAATTAAACATAATCTCCAAGTCAACTTGTTGCAAATTTCTGCCAATATCAGCAAACAATTCGATTAGGGAGCTATGAAACTGACTATCAAAAGTGAAAGTTACAACACTTAAAATTAATGTGCAGATAATTTCTAATATCACAAAGAAAAGTAAAGCAGCAAATGAACTTAAAATGTTATCAAAGTAGAACTTTTTATCATCAATTGGTATTAAGCGCCAAGTCTGGTTACCACTCACCCTTTCATTTTGAAAACAGGTAGTTAAATAAAAGATTCCAGTGAACAGCCATGCTTGTACAATAAAAATAGCTAGCCATAATGTAAAAAAGTTAGAAAAAATTTGTCTGTTGATATAAACGTGGCCGTTATTAAAATTGAAAAAAGTCATCGCAAATGAGGCAACAGTCTGGATAATTAACAGAAGAGAAATCCATTTAGTTTTTAACCTAAAGAGTACGGTAAAATAACGATTAAAAATTGCCATTATTCCTCCTCCTCTCTCTGGTAAAAGCTTTCATAAAAATCTTCTACTGTTTGGTTATCCGCTCTAATTTCTTCAGTAGACTTTTGCATACAGACAGTTTTATTTTTAATAATGACAACTTCATCGAGAACGGCCGCAATTTCATTGACAAAATGGTCAGAAATTAGAATTGTGGACTTTTCTTGCTTCCATAAGATGATCGATTTGATAATCTTTTTACGAGCCATAGCATCAATGCCGGAAAAAGGTTCATCCAGAAGATATAAATCGGTTTTTCTAGAAAAAGTTAGAGCAATTATCAGCTTTTCTTTCATTCCTTTGGACATTTCAGATAAGCGCAGATCAGAAGCTAAATTCATGAATTTTCTTAACTGCACAAATTGCTTTAGACTAAAATCATGGTATAGAATTTGGTAAAATTTGACGATTTCATTAATTTTAACGGAGTTAGAAAATCCAGTTAAACCGTCAGTAAAAGAAAGATGTTCCTTTCTTTCAGCCTCCTTAGCAAAGCCTGCAACTTTTACCGTGCCATGGTAATTTTTGGCAACTCCGCTAATAATTCTCATCAATGTGGTTTTACCTGCACCGTTTTCGCCCAAAAGAGCGACAATTTTTCCCGGTTTGAGTGTTAAATTTAAATCAGTAATAATTTTTTTCTGGTTCTTTTTGTAAACCAAATCGGTTATTTCTAAAGGGTTTGCCATTATTCACGCTCCTCTTTAAGATATTCAGATAAAGATTTGAGAATTTGTTCGTCAGATACTCCTAAAGAATTCATACTATGTACAAACTTATCTAGTTCCGCATTAATTAGTTCCCTTTTTGTTTTATCAAGTAAAGTAGTATCTTCAGTGACAAAATTACCTTCTCCCCTCTTGGTGTACAAAATACCTTCAAAATTCATCTGTTGTAAAGCACGTTGCACGGTATTGACATTAACAGTGAGCTGCACTGCCAGTTCACGTACAGAAGGGATTTTTTTACCTGGCTTTAATTTACCGGTAATTATTTGTCGATATAGGTATTGCTTAATTTGTAAGTAAATGGGAATGTTATCTTTAAATTCCACAGGTCCACCATCCTTTGGCCGTAATACACCTATAATACACTATCATAAACTAGATTGATTTTTTCCGCAAACCTTTTAATTATTGTAGTTAAACTACTTTTTGTAAATAGTTGGTAAGTTTCTACTTTTTATTAGTAACCCTACTTATGTTCAGTTGCTTCATAAAAATGATTAATTAGGAAAATATTGCTGCCTAATAAAATAAGATCGCTAATTGCGTTTGCCAAAATTGCAAAAGGTAAACTACTAGAAAGATTAAGTCCATAATTAGTCGGATGAATCACTGATAAAAGAACTTGGTAAACAAAGATATTTTGGATTTTAAAGAAAAACCAGATTAAGCCGAAGATTATGACTATGTGTAATACTTTCACAACTGCGCCATTAATGTTTGCAGGGACAAAATCTAGTATTGCGCGGCTGGCAAAATTAAAGAAACTGATAACAAAATATAAAAAGAAACAACTTAAAATAGCTAAAACGATCGTACCAAGTATTATCCAGAATACATTAATGTCAAGATTGCGTTGAATTCTTTTTAATAAATCGCGGAAAAAGTATACAACAGGCTTATCGGTCAGATACGATGAAAACAGTAATATCATTACTGTGACGAATTCAAGTACAATAAAGTAAATAAAAGATACGAACGTGCTTAATACATTAACAAGATAAAATTGCCCATCGCTTATGGCTGCTAAGCGCCAAGTTTGACTGCGGTTAAATTTCTCGCTCTGTAATGGCGTAATAAAATAAACAAAAAAGATAACAAAAAAGGCCAAGAAGACAAAATATAATGCCCATTCCGGTAAAATTCCGACATTGTTTTGGGGATTTTTGCGGATATGCCAATTGATTACTTCATAATATGTAAAAAAGGCACATGCAAGAGCTGCAATTATCTGGAAAAAAAGTAATATGTGTAATTTTTTAATTTTAATTTTAAATAGTCTATTAAATAGTCTGCTAAATTCTGTCATTTGGGACCCCTTATTTTTTATTTTTGCTCGATGACAAATTGTCACTGATATAAATTGGTACTATGCCTCTACTTTATTTACTCTGCTTCAAAGAAATACTTAAATAAACAGATATTAATAACGTACATTATTAAATTAACAACTACAACAATTAAATTAAGATAGGGTAAAGTGTTGTTGTAAGCCGGATTTAAGTTTAAAAAATGCAAAAGGCTGCCTAAAAATTGGTCGACAAAAATTTTTTCTACTTTGGTAAAAAGCCAGGCTATTACGATAACAATAAAAATATGTAATAGTTTGACAATTAATCCGTTTGAAGCTACAGGAAGATAATCCATGATCGCTTTACTGGAAAAATTTAAAAAGCTGATCAATAACGAAATGAAAAGGCAACATAAAAGTAAGAGTAACATGATATCAAAAATTAAACGAATTGTATTCAGATCAAAATTTGGTCTAAATTGCTTAAACATTCTTTCGCATGATTTACGAAAAGCCTTGTCCATAAAAAATGAAACAATTAGTAAGATCCCTGCAACAATAATGTCAAGAAAAATGAAATAGAAAAAAGTAATAAACGAGCTTAAACTATTAGCAATATAAAATTTTTCATCAGTGATTGCAGTTAAACGCCAAGTTTGACTCCGATTAATTCGCTCATTTTTGACAGCCATATAAATAAAAAAGAAAATGATAAAAAAGACACTCAATAGACAAAAACCCATTAGCCAATCAGGTAAAAGTTCAGTGTAAAGATTTAAAAATTCACCAAACTCACCTGTACCAATCAGCAGCCCAAAAACAGAAAATGCTAAGGCACCAACTAATTGTATAATTAAAAATGAATAAACTTTCTTGGCTTTTTCTACAAAGAATCTGCCAAATAAATTTTTAAAAGAGGTCATGCTTTTCCCTTCTCCTTTGAAAACAATGAAACAGTATTAGGTTTTACTTCTCTCCTGCTTCAAAAAAGTGATTGATTAAGAAGACGTTAATGCCAAGTATTATTAAATCAATAATAAACATCATTAATACAACGGATTCCAATCCCGCAAGACCTGTAGATCTTAGTAAAAGTATATTGATAATATAGTTTGCAAAGACACTATAGAGCCTAACTAGTAATCCTACCAAGACGATAATTATAAATATGCGCACGAAAGAAATTAGAATATGACTTGATGCATGTGGTAAAAAGTCTAAGATTGCTTGACTGGAAAAGTTAAGAAAACTAACCAAAAAGTAAAGAAAAAGACAAGTAAGAATTAGTAGTAACATAATGCCAATAAAATCAAAAATTGCAGTACTGTTTAAATCAACTTCAATCTGTAAATTTTTGCCAAATTTAGAATTAGTAAATATTGATAAAAATAAAAAACAAATTGCAATTAACACATCTAAGAGCACAAAATAAACCAATGAAACAAATGAACTTAAGATATTGGCAACATAAAACTTGCCATCACTGATTGGTGCTAAACGCCAGGTTTGATTTCTATTTAACCGTTCATTTTCAACTACAGTTAAAATGAACAAAATCGGTCCGAACAAGAAAGTTAATGATGCAAACAGTGCCATCCATCCTGGTAAAAACTCGAGATTATTGTTCGAATTAAAGTGAAATCTGCCAGAATAAAAACTAAAATAAGTAAAGAATGCTGAAGCTAGAGAACTAATGAATTGCAGAATAACTAAAAGATAAACATTTTTGGCTTTTTTCTGCAGTAACTTTTCAAACAAATGATTGAAAACGTTCATTATTCCTCCTCCGCATCGTATAAACCTTCATAATAATCTTCAACACTTTTATGATGCTCGCGGATCTCCTCAGTAGATTTGTGCGTGTAAATGGTTTTGTCTTTAATAATGACGATTTCATCAAGCATACTGGCTATTTCGTTGACAAAATGATCTGAAACAAGAATCGTTGAATTTTCCGGTTTCCATAAAATGATCGAATTAATTATTTTTTTGCGCGCCATGGCATCTATCCCCGAAAAGGGCTCATCTAATAAATAAAGGTCAACTTTGCGCGAAAATGCCAGGGCAATGATTAACTTTTCTTTCATTCCTTTGGACATTTCAGATAAGCGCATCTCTGAATCTAATTTCATAAACTGACGTAACTGTTCAAATTGATTTTGATCAAAGTCTTGATAGATGACCTCATAAAATTTAACAATTTCTTTGATTTTCGTTGAATTAGCAAAACCAGATAATCCATCAGTAAATGACAGATGTGCCTTTCTTTCTGCAACATTGCTCTCACCTGAAATAGTAACTGTCCCGTGGTAATTTTTGGCCATGCCGCTGATGATGCGCATTAAAGTTGTCTTCCCAGCACCATTCTCACCTAGAAGGGCTACAATTTTTCCCGGTTGTAAATTTAAATTGATGTTATCCAAAATTGTTTTTAAATTTTTTTTGTAAGTTAAATCTCTTATTTCCAATAGATTTTCCATTTTTTACTCCCTACTTTAAGTGTTTAGTTAAAATTAAATTAAGCTGTCGCGCTGAAACTCCTAAGTCCTTCATATTATGCACAAATTTACTTTGTTCAGATCTGATAATGTCTCTTTTAATTTTTTCCAGTAATTTTTTATCATTAGTCACAAAATTACCCTCTCCTCTTTTAGTAATTAAAAGCCCCGATATGATCATTTGCCTGAGCGCCTTTTGAATAGTATTCACGTTGACCATTAGATGGGTTGCCAAATTACGGACAGAGGGAATTTTCTGACTGGGTTTAAGTTTTCCGGTAATTATTTGGCGACATAAATTTTCTTGGATTTGAACATATATCGGCCTATCATCTTTAAACTTCATATTTCCCCTCTAACTGTATTACATTTATAATACACTATAATATTACAATAAACTTAAAAGTTATGCAATTACTTACTTAAAATCTTTTTCTGCGAAAAATAAAATAGCCAGCAATTATAAAAATAAAGATATAGATTAGACTACCTACTAAAAGTTCTTGGTTGTTAAGGTGGGTAGTTAAAACATACATGCCATAATTACCATATTGCCGGGTTAAGTCCACCATATTAAAAGGGTTCCATTTCATAATGTTTACCAGTTTGCCTCCGTTCATTAGGTCTGAAGAAATACTTTGACCCATGAATGTAACTAGAAGGCTTGCTGTAATTACAATTGCACTACTATTAATTAGGCACGAAAGTAAAAAAACAATAGCAATAATTAACATTGTAGTAACTAAATCTATTAGAGAAGCAGTTATCATGTTTAGCCATACTGGCTGATGATATAGATATGACGCTGACCAGTTAACTTGGTAATTAAATATGGTATAGCGCAAACAAATTGTATAAAAAAGAGCTAGCAGATGCAGAAAAACATTGTATAAGAATAAAACAATATACTTTGATAAGTAAACATATATTTTATTTGAGGATTTATATAAAAGTGTCAAAATCGTATTGTTTTGAAATTCCATTGAAAAACAGGTGGCACCTACTATCACTAGGATAAACATTATGAAATCAGATGAATCAAAAGTTAATGTTAAAATTAGCTTTTTACTTTCATCTGCTAAAGCAAAACCGGTAATAAGCATTAGAAAAAATAATATAATAGCTGCAATCCAAGTAATTTTGCGGTGCACTAATTTATATAATTCTTGCTTAATACTATAAATCATTTTGTTGATCTCCTCTCTTTATACTTGTCGATGTTTGAATAGATAATATCCTAGAACCATAAAAAGTATGCCGTAAACGATATTGGCTATAATTAGCTCAAGACTTGATAAGTGCGATTTTAAGCTAAGACTTGGCTTTGATAATTGCTGGGAAATAAAAATCATATTTAAAAAATTCCATTTAATAGTACTTATAAAATTGGGAAAGCTTTGCATTAATCCCCTCGAAAAACTGGCACCAAAAAATGCTAGTACAATTCCAAAACAAACTACTACGGCATTATTTTTAACCAGCATAATGAGCATAAAGGATAAACCAATGCTAAAAAAGGAATAAATCAATGCTCCTGCCAGGTTAGCTAATAGACCATTTAAAAGATTATTACCATTTTTGGTAACTAACCAATCATATCTGACGTTATTAAAGAACATGCTTAACATCAAGGTAAGTAGAAATGCAATCACTGTTAGGAGAAAACTATAGACTAAGACAACCAAAAACTTGGCAAAATAAATTTGAAATTTGTGTGAAGTCTTATACTCCAGCATGATAATCGTGTTATTCTTGTATTCCATTGAAAAAATTGCAGATGCTACGGTAATAACTATTAAAGGAATCCACTCAATTGCACCAAATCCGTAGCTAAGGGATTGGACCGTAATAGTTTTAGTAAAAAAGTTGTAAATCATTGTTACAATGAGAACAATCAGACCATACAAAGCGATGTTTTCATGGCTAAACTTATAGATTTCCCGTTTAAAACTTGTATTCATGGTAGCTAAATCCTCTTTTCCGCCAAAATATCAACTACAATCTGTTCAAGGTTGGCCTCAAGAGGCAACATCTCCTTTAAATGAACTCCTTCTTTAAAAAGCAGATCCTGTATTTTGTATATGTCGTTTTGACTTACTATCAAATATTTTTCATTTTCTGTAAACGTGATCTGGTAAGCAGCAAAAATCTTTTTTGCAAGTTTATTATTTTCAGTAGTCAAATGGTATTTTTGGTGACTAATTTTTTCAAATTCTGCAACTTCTTTATTCAATATGATTTGTCCCCCAGAGATTAAGACAACTCTCGTCATTACTTTTTGTAATTCACTTAAAATATGACTTGAGATTAAAAAAGCTGTTCCTTGGTCAGAATACCTTTTGATTAGTTTTCTTACTCTAATAGTTGATTCAATATCCAGTCCGTTCATTGGTTCATCAAGAATTACAATTTGAGGTTGATTTAGTAAGGCGATTGCTATTCCTAATTTTTGCTTCATACCAAGAGAATACCCTTTAGCCTTATTATTAATATAGGAACCCATTTGTAAATCAGAAATCAAACTTACCATATCTTTTTGGTCATGAGCATAAAGAGTTAAATTTTGTTTACCAGTAAGAAATGGGTAAATAGCAGGGTGTTCAATTAACGCACCTGCCTTATCTAAAGTCTGATGATCATTTTCAGAAACTTCTTGTCCATTAACTACAACTTTTCCTTTGAATTTCATTAAACCCAGGATAGTTTTCATAATGGTGGTTTTCCCAGCCCCATTAGGACCTATCAAACCGATTATTTCACCTGGTTTAACTTCAAAAGTAGCATTTTTGACTAGCACAGTTTTGCCAATAAATGTACTAACATTATCCAGTTGTAGTGCGTAAATATTTTTCACTCTTAATCATCCTTACTAAAAATTATTATACTAGTGAACTACATATGTAGTACACTAGTATAATAAAATAAATTTTATTTTTTGGCAAATTTATTTTTAATCAAAAGTCTTAGAATAATTTAAATGTTCCACATCTTGCCTGTTAATATTACAAGAAATAAAAAAGGCACCTAAAACCATTTTTGATAATGATTTTAGGTGCTCGTTAGCATATTTTTAATAACTGTGCATAATTTTGCTAACCTTTTATAAGCTTAATTTCCTTTATCAGAACAAGCTTTTAACTTTTAATTTTTTTATAAACAGTCATAAAAAGACCCTTTTTTGTTTCACTATTTGTTAGCGGCAGCATTCATTTGTACCATTTTTATCATGACATCTACTGCTTTTGCCATAGACTCCAATACCGTGTATTCGAATCGTCCGTGCATGTTTTCTTGACCAGAGAAAAGATCCGGACAAGGTAAGCCTCTATAAGTCAGAAGTGAACCATCAGTTCCTCCTCTTACTGGATCTTCATTGATTGTTAAGCCTTCTGCCTTATATGCTTTTCTTGCCAAATTAACAATCTCCATGTGATCTTTAAGAATATCAGCCATATTGTAATATTGATCTCTCATGTTCAGCTTAATTCTCTCAGTCCCGAAATCCTCATTCATTTGATTGACAATAGATCTAACTTTATTTTTACGATCTTCCAGACCATCTCTTTCAAAGTCGCGCACGATGTATTCCATTTGTGCGTTATCAACTGTACCAGTAAAATTGGTAAGATGATAAAAGCCTTCTCTGCCCGCCGTTTTTTCAGGCACTTCGTTTTGTGGAAGCTGATTTTGGAAGTTAATGCCAACTTGGATAGCATTAATCATCTGATCTTTTGCCACAGAAGGATGCACATTTACTCCTTGAATATCAAGCGTGAAAGTAGCAGCAGAAAAAGTGCCCCAATCTAACTTACCAGGAGCTCCGCCATCAACCGTGAAAGCAAAATCTGCCCCAAATTCATCAATATCAAAATGCTGGGCCCCCATGCCAATTTCTTCGTCTGGAGTAAAACCAAGGCGAATTTTGCCGTGTTTAATTTCAGGATGGTTTAACAGATATTCTGCTAATGTAACTAATTCTGCTACCCCACATTTATCATCCCCACCTAATAAGGTGTCACCTGAAGCCGTAATAATAGTTTGGCCAGCATATTTTCTTAAGTTAGGAAATTCCGCAGGATCTAAATAGAATTCGGAATCTCCAAGGCGAATTTTTGATTTGCCGTCATAATTTTCATGAACTTGCGGTTTGACATTTTCCGCATTGAAGTCTGCGGTATCACAGTGTGCTAGAAGTCCCATTACAGGTACATCATAATCTACATTAGCTGGAATTTCGGCAATAACACACCCTGATTTTTGATTATAATGCACATCTTTCAGGCCAAGCTCTTCGAGATCAGGTAAAATAACCTGTTTTTGAAAATCTTCTTGACGCTTAGTTGAAGGAAACCTGTCTGAATGCTCATCAGAGCGTGAATTAACTTTGACATATTTTAAAAATCTTGGTAATAAATTTGGATACTCCATCTTATCTCCTTAATTAAAATAAATCTTGAAATGGGTTAGTTGATACTTCAGATTGGGTAATTTCGACATTCCAAGAATGTTTTTTATTCCATTCAAGCAACTTTTGATAAATTTTTTCTTTAAAAATCTTTTCAGTGTAGTGACCCGGATCAACTACCGTCAGACCGGCAGAAATCATATCGTGGCCCGTATGGTAATAAACATCTCCTGTAATAAAAGCATCAATATTCTCTTCTACTGCTTGATGCCAATATTTGCCGCCATCACCGCAGATAAAACAAACTGAAGAAATAGTCTGCTGATTATCAGCAGTAATTAATCTTACCATTTTTACCTGCATCTTGTCTTTGACGTAATAAGCAAATTCTTCGGCAGATAGTGGTTGAAGCAATCTCCCCTTGCGTCCTATGGCAATTCCATCATCGTCTGGACAAAACGGTTCAACATCTTTTAAACCTAACTCTTCAGCTTGCCAATCACTTGAGCCATCTTCAGCCTTGTCTGAATTGGTATGAATAGAATAGACCGTAATGCCATGAGCAATTATTTTACCGTACATAGCATATTGGGGATTGGCAAAATCCAAGTTTGCAGCGGGGCGAAACATCAAGGGATGATGACTGATAATCAAGTCAACACCATTTTGCACTGCCTCGTCCACCACTTGTGGTCTGACATCTAAGGTGGTCATTATTTTAGTGACATTTTGCTCAAGTGAGCCTATTTGGATGCCAATTGGATCACCTTGGCTAGCTATTTCTTCTGGAAAGTGTTGCCTTAAAACGGCAACTATATCCTCTACTTTAGTCATTTATTTCTTCCTCAATCATTTTTATTTCATACTCAATTTGCTTAATATGTGCCCCATCTTTTTCCTGGGCCTTATTTAAATTAGTTAGCAGCCTTTGATGGTAAGCTAATTGATCACGCCATTTTTGATAAAAAACTTGATTTTTTTCTTTTAGAATTTCAGGTCCAAAAAATGTTTGCCGATCAGTTAAACTGATAGTATTTTCCAGCTCTTGTGCCTTAATCAGTTCATATATATGCCCGGCTTCAGTGATAATTTTTTCGTTAATAATTTGATACTTATGTGCTGAAAGCCATTCACGCACACCCGGCTCCCCCACATTAGGCTCCAAAATTAATGTAGCAAAATGAAAATTTCTTGACCAAGCTTCGTTTAAAATATTGGTCATTAACTTGCCACCCATACCGGCAATTACCACTGTATCAATTCTGTCTTTGGCGCTAATTGTTTCAAGTCCAGATCCTAAACGAGTTTCAATTTTGTTTTTTAAGCCAGCAGCAATGATATCTTTTTCAGCATTTTCTAAAGGCCCAGCTGCTACATCACTGGCAATAGCATAATCCACTTTACCATCTTTTACTAATTGGATCGGTAAATAAGCGTGATCTGTTCCAATGTCTGCTACACGGGCTCCTTGATCAACCATTTGTGCTAAAGTACGTAATCGTAAATTCATCCTCATCCTACTTTCTTTATAATAGAATTTTAGCATAATGCTTTTTATAAGATAAAAATAAAATAATAAATTTAGCTACTCTTATTATTAGTTTCTAAAGCAATTTGGCGGTCTAACAGCGCTGATACATCTGTTAGCTTCATTTAGAACTAAAGCAAAAATCATTGCTTGCTATATTAAAACAAAGTGTAAAAATTTTCTTTTTCTTTCTAAATTGCTATTTTATAATTGATAATAAGATTTAAAAGAAAGAGATTTTTTACTTAATGGATAGAACTGAACCAGTTACTTTAACGAATATGTGTATGATTAAAAAAAACAATAATATCTTAGTATTGGATCGCAATGATCCCTATTGGCCAGGACTTACTTTTCCAGGAGGCCATGTTGAAGATCATGAAACTTTTCATGACTCAGTGGTGAGAGAAGTTAAGGAAGAAACAAATTTAGATATCAAAAACCCTCGCCTATGTGGCATTAAGCAATTTTATGATGAAAATGATCACCGCTATCTTGTTCTTTTTTATATAGCGACTGAATTCACTGGCACAGTCAAAGCCTCAAGAGAAGGCAAATTGACGTGGATGACTAAAGAAGAACTTTTCCAACATAAATTAGCATATAATTTTGACCGCGACTTGTTGGTATACTTTAACGAAGATATTGATGAGCATATCTTGGACGGTAAACGGGATGAATTATTTTAAGAAGTATCGAATGCTTTCTGAACCAGCAATTAAGCGTTGGCATTTAGGACAAATAATAGTCCAAGAAATTCTGATTATTGTGGCATTTGTGCTATTTTTAAAATCAAACCCCTGACCAAGAGTAGACTAGGAGCAATAATAGTTCTGCCAATTTTGTTCATACTGGTTCTATTGCAACTAACCCTTTTATATGAAAAACATCCTGAAAGAAAATTGGTTTATTTTAATCATTATTTTCAGTCTGTCAATATATTATTATGCTTTTTTGTACTACTCACTTTGGAAGCAGCATTCATCAAAATTTTGAATAATAAGAATGCGATCTTTTTATTAATTCTCCTTACCCTGTATGAACTCATTATGCTTCTTCCAATGGCGGAACTGGCATGGGGCAAAATAAAGAATCCGATTGGCCAGATCATAACTTTATTGTTGTTTGCAAGTTTGATTGTTTCGCTACCTGAAATTTTAACTATGGATAGCCATTCTTGGCTTCAAGTTCTCAACACCATAGGAATCACAGGTAGCATTTGTTTTGTGATTTCATCAATTGTTGTAATGAAAAGCTGGCATTATAAAAATCCGAGTTTGAGAATAAGTCCAAGAGCTAAGTATTCAGTTCTTGCGGTTATATTTATTTTTATTATTGCTGACTGCCTAATTAATGCTTTTAATGCTGCAGATAATTTAGGACAATTGCTAACACGCTGGGATTTTCATATAACAACAAAACACGTAACTCAGTATATTTGTCAGGGCATAGAAGCTGGTGTAGCTGAAGAATGGTTAATGCGTTTTTGTGTTTTAAGTATATTACTCAAAATATTTAAAAATTCTAAAAATCAAGTTTTATTGGCAGTATTACTGGATGGTTTGCTTTTCGGTTCAATTCATCTTACTAACGCACTAATGCAACCACTCTCTGCCACAATTTTACAAATGATTAATGCGTTTGCCGCAGGTATTGTTTTTGCTGCAGTTTATTTATATACAGGTTCTTTTTTGGTTAATTTGGGCTATCATGCAGTTTATGATATACTAGCCTTCCTAGCTACTGGCTCAACAGTTATGACAGTACCCCATATCTTTGACTGGGAATATCTCTTTATTACCACTTTGATCTATTTGGCTTTTGCTTTCTTCTTATTATCAGGTAAGCGAAAAAGTGTTATCGAATATAATTTGCAGCAATGGGGACTAGAAAATAATCATGCTGCTAGCGATTTAACTTTTAGATAATAAAAAGACAAGATTTTTTTAAATCTTGTCTTTTGTTTGGCTAACTAATCTAGGAAATCACGTAATTGATTTGACCTACTTGGATGTCTTAGTTTTCGTAAAGCTTTAGCTTCAATTTGACGAATACGCTCTCTCGTAACTCCAAACACTTTACCAACTTCCTCAAGTGTTCTAGTTCGACCATCATCAAGTCCAAAGCGTAGCCTTAAAACATTCTCCTCGCGATCAGTTAAAGTGTCAAGCACTTCTTCTAATTGTTCTTTGAGCATTTCGTATGAAGCATGTTGTTCAGGACTAGTTGCATCCTTATCCTTAATAAAGTCACCTAAATGTGAATCATCCTCTTCACCAATAGGAGTTTCCAAAGATACTGGTTCTTGCGCAATTTTTAAAATGTCCCTAACTTTAGAAGTAGGCATATCCATTTCTGCCCCGATTTCTTCAGGAGTTGGTTCACGTCCTAAGTCCTGCAACAGTTGTCTCTGAATTCTAATCAACTTGTTAATTGTTTCAACCATGTGGACCGGAATTCTGATAGTTCTAGCTTGGTCGGCGATCGCACGGGTGATAGCTTGTCTAATCCACCAAGTTGCGTAAGTTGAGAACTTGAAACCTAGGCTGTAATCGAATTTATCTACTGCCTTCATCAGACCCATGTTACCTTCCTGGATAAGGTCCAAAAATGACATGCCACGACCTACATAACGCTTAGCAATAGAAACCACTAAACGAAGATTGGCCTCAGCCAATTCTTGTTTAGCTTCTTCATCGCCCTTTTCAATTCTTTTAGCCAAAGAAATTTCCTGATCAGCATTTAGTAAGGGTACGCGGCCGATTTCTTTCAGATACATTCTGACTGGATCATTCATTCTGACACTTGAAGGTGCCGACATATCTTTTAATTCAGCCTTTTCAACATCTTTTTGCTTTTTTAAAGCTAATCTCGAAGGATTACCCTTCTCGTCAACAATGCTAATGCCATTATCTTCAAATTCCTGAACTAATTGGTCAACTGCTTTTCCCTGTAGTTTATAGGGCTTAATCAATTGAGCAACGAATTCTTTTTCAGTAATAGATTTATCTTTTTTAACATCTTTAACTACCTTTTTGACCATTTTGTCTAAAGATAATTTTTCGGTGTTAACGGTTTTTCCATTTTCTACCACAATAAGCCCCCCTTTAACCCTGGATTCTTTTTAACTGCAAAATTTTACGAGTAATACTTAATATTTCATCCGTATCAGTTTTACGTTTAGCATCTTGTAAATCATTCATTAGTTGCTGTAGTTTAAAATCAATTTTACGCCTGTTTAAAGCATTAATTTGCTCATCGATTTCGCGGTCTGAAAAATCCTGGGGCATGTCTGTCATTTCAGCATTAACTATTATACCTTGAAGTTCACTAGGAATAAAATCTAAAAAACTATTAACTCCCGGATTTTCTTGATTTTCACTAAAATTTAACCATAATTCCGCTAATTTTTGATATTTAGGGTCTGGAAATAAAAATTGGTGTGATAATAAATATTCACGAGCATGTCTTGAATGAATAAATAAATATAATAACCGAGTTTGAACAGGATCATTTTTACTATAATTCTGTTCAGGTTCAACAGGAGAATCAGGATAATTATTATTTGATTCTTCAGTTTGCGCACTATAATTGGCTTGGTGCCTTCTAGCCGCATTTTGTTGTCTGCGATATTTGGTAAAATTAACTTTGAGTGAATCCTTAGAAACACCTTGTTGTTGCGAAATCTTATCCAAATAAAGATCTTGCTCTACTGGATTAGACAATTGAGCAATCTCTTTCACTGCTTCGTCGAGATAAGCTAATTTTTCCCGGTCATTTGCTAAATTATATTTTTGAGCCAACCTTTTAAGAAAAAAGTCTGTAGGAGTTAAAGCACCTTTAACTTCTTCCTGATATTTTTCCCAACCATATTTCTTTACATATTCATCAGGATCCAGCTTTTCCGGCAGAACTACTATCCCTAAATTAAAGCCCCCAATATTATTAAACATTCTGGCTGCACGTTCTTCAGCGTGTATTCCTGGGTCGTCTCCGTCATAATTAATGATGATGTTTTTAGTGATCCTGCGTAACATATATATTTGTTGATCAGTCAAGCTGGTTCCCATAGAAGCTATACCAGATTTAATTCCTGCTTTATAGGCCGCAATTACATCCATGTATCCTTCATACAAAATTAAATGCTTTTCACTGCGGACTGCTTTTTTTGCTTCCGCAAAATGAAAAAGAGTTTTAGATTTAGTAAAAATTTTGGTTTCAGGACTATTAATATATTTAGCTTCTGTTTTATCTGGCGAAAGCCTTCTACCAGAAAATCCAACCACATAGTCGCCTTCATCAGTGAGAGGAAACATCAGCCGATCTCTAAAGCGATCAAATAATTCACCAGTCTGAGATTGCACAAATAAGCCACTCTCAGCCAAATCTTCATCTTTAAATTTCTGGTCTCTTAAATAAGTCAAAAGCAAATTGTTTTGTTTAGGAGCATAACCAATACGAAAATGAGCAATTATTTCATCGTTAAGACCACGCTGTTTGGCATAATTATATCCTGGTCTACCAGCATTTGTTGAAACTAATACTTTATGATAAAAATCGGCAGCCTCCTCATTAATTTTTATTAAAATATTGGAAAACTTTGGTTTTTGGTTATTATATTGCCCGATATCAATATGACCAAAATCAGCAACTTTTTGAACACTTTCAGGAAATGTAAGATTTTCTTTATACATTAGAAAAGAAAACACATTACCACCTTTGCCACAGCCAAAGCATTTAAAAAATTGTTTCCCTTCATTAACAGTAAAAGAAGGAGTTTTTTCTTCATGGAATGGACAAAGACCAACATAATCTTTGCCTTTCTTTTCTAGAGAAACATACTGGCTTATGACATTTACAATATTGACATTATTACGAACTTTAGCAATAGTTTCTTCAGGTATAAGACCGGCCATCTTTGCACCTACTTTTTATTTAATGACTAATTTGCTTAAATCACCCAATCGCTTTGAAAGTTGTGCCACATCACTTAGCTGTGCCAAACGATTATTTTTAACAGCTTCATCTTTAGCCATAATCATATTAGTTTCGAAGTAAAGATCAATTACTGGCTGTAATTTCACAAATCCGTCATAAAGATCTGCTAACTTATCAATTTTACTTAAATCGTTAACGCCCTCGGCAAGTTGGGTTTCGGTATCGTTATCAAATAAGTCCTTGTTAACCATATTCTTACCTTTATATTTTGCCTTTTTCAAAATATTATTAATTCTAATTAAACTTTCTACTACTGGTTTGAATTTATCATCATCATGATGTAATTGCAAAACTTTTGCTGCAGCTAAAATTTGTATTGGATCCTGCTGACTTGAAGCTAAAACTGCATCAATTATGTCATATTTATAATTATTTTTCTGTAAGTACTGTTTAATACGATCACGAATAAATAAAGAAATCTCTTCTTCCTGCTCAGCTTTTTTAGGCAGCTTAGCCGGAGTTTGATTTTCAAGAGCCGACACAATCTCTGGTAAGACATCATTAAAAGGTAATGACCAACTCTGGTTTATTAAAATGCGAACAATACCATAAGCATAGCGGCGAAGAGCGTAGGGATCATTGGATGAACTAGGGATCATACCCACAGCAAAGAAAGTAATTATAGTATCTAATTTATCTGCTATAGATAACAAGGAGCCAACAGTTGTTTTGGGCAAATTTCCTTCAGAAGTGGTTGGCATATAATGCTCTGCAATTGCTGCGGCAACATCATCCTTTTCACCAGCCAATTTGGCATAATGCTTGCCCATGACACCTTGCAATTCAGCAAATTCTCCTACCATTTGAGTTACCAAATCAAACTTATATATTTGGCTAGCACGATCGAAATCACTGACAACTTGCTTATCTAGGTGCCATCTTTTTGCTAAGAAATCACCAATGATATTGACACGCTTCATCTTCTCAGACATTGAGCCAATTTTGTCATGAAACGAAACATTGTCCAATTTTTGTACAAAGTGACTTAAAGGATATTTTCTGTCTTCATCATAGAAGAATTGCGCATCATCAAGTCGTGCTACCAAGACCTTTTCGTTTCCTGAAACCACATTTTCTAAGTAATCTTTATTACCATTGCGCACAGCAATAAAATGATTAATTAATTCTCCATTTTGATCATAGACTTCAAAGTAACGCTGATTATCCTTCATCGAAGTGATAAGAACTTCTTTGGGCATCTGCAAATACTTTTTAGCAAAAGAACCTGCAAAAACAGTAGGATATTCAACTAAATTTGTTACCTCTTCAAGTAAACTTTCATCAGGTTTAATTTGCCAATTATTTTTCTTAACCAATTTATTCATTTGGTCAATGATCATTTTCCGACGTTTATTTGCGTCAACAATCACAAACTGATCTTTTAACGCATCTTCATAATCGGAACTATTGGCTAAAACTACGCTATCTCCCAGAAAACGATGCCCTGCCGTCTTTCTACCAGCTGTAATGTCAAGAATTTTTACGGGTATTACATCACTGCCATATAGTGAAACAAGCCAGTGAATAGGACGGACAAATTCGAAATCGTGAGAATCCCACCGCATTTTTGTGGGAAAAGTCATAGACTTAATGATTTCACTCATTCCCAACAGGATATCACTTGTTTTTTTACCCTCTTTTTTTACATGCACGTAAGCGTATTCCGTACCTTTTAATTTGTCAAAATAAATATCGTCAGTGGTCATTCCTTGGCCACGGGCAAATCCCTGTGCGGCTTTGGTCCAATTCTTATCTTGATCAAGAGCAATTTTCTTTGCCGGTCCCTTTTTTATTTCATCAATATCTTCTTGTTTTTCTGCTAAATCTTCAACTAAAACAGTTAATCTCCGAGGTGTTGAGAAAGTTTTAGTACATTTAAAGTTAAGACCTTTTCCTTTAAGAAAATTTTCTGTTCTCTGCGCAAGCTGTTTAACACTCCGTTCAACAACATGGGCTGGCATTTCCTCAGTACCAATTTCAAATAAATAATCTTTAGCCATTTTCAAGTCCTGCTTTCTTATCTTCTGCTTTTTTCAATAATGGAAAGCCTCTTTTTTCACGTTCTTCTACAAAACATACCGCTACTTCATGAGCTAAATTTCTAATTCGAGCTAAATAACCCGCTCTTTCAGTAACAGAAACAGCTCCCCTGGCATCAAGCAAGTTAAAAGTGTGTGAACATTTTAAAATATAATCGTATGCCGGTTGAACTAAATTTAAGCCGATTAATTCTTTAGCTGTTTTTTCATAGACATCAAAAAACTGTAAAAGATCTTCCTGATTTGATTCTTCAAAAGCATACTTGGAGTTCTCATATTCAGCTTCTTTAAAAATATCACGGTACAAAACGCCATTGCCCCACTCTAGGTCAAAAACAGAGTTGACATTCTGTATATATGAAGCTAATCGTTCCACACCGTAGGTAATTTCACTCATTGTGGGTTTAACATCAAGTTCACCAACGGTTTGAAAATAAGTAAACTGACTTACTTCCATTCCATCAAGCCAAACTTCCCAACCAACACCGGCACAGCCCATTGAAGGGTTTTCCCAGTTGTCTTCTACAAACCTAATGTCATGCTCAAGTGTATTGATACCTAGTTCTTTTAAGCTGTCTAAGTAGTATTGTTGAATATTTTCCGGTGCAGGTTTTATCACCACTTGGAATTGATGATGTTGAAACAATCTGTTAGGGTTATCACCATACCTACCGTCAGCCGGACGTCTTGATGGCTCGACATAACATGCAGCCCATGGTTCTGGTCCCACAGCGCGTAAAAAAGTATAGGGACTCATTGTTCCTGCTCCCTTTTCAACATCGTAAGAGGGCATTACCATGCAGCCCTTTGAAGACCAAAATTTTTCTAATTTAAAAACCATATCTTGAATAGTTAATTTTTTCTTTGCCATTTATATTTCCTTCCTGCATCAGACCATAAAAAAAGCCTATGCAAAACATGCATAGGGACGAGATTTAATCGCGGTTCCACCCTAATTCAGGAAATAATTCCTGCTCTTAATTAAATTGACTAGAGGTGCCTTTTCCCAGATGCTCTCCCACTGTTTAGCACTCGCTTAACAGGTACTTTTTTTATCCTCATTATCGCCAAAATACATTATTATTTTACCATAAAATTCAGTGAAGCAGAAGACTCACTCGTTTAATTTAAGTTCATCTAAAAACTTTTTAGTTTTGAGGTTAAGATCAATTGTTTCCTGATATATGCGGTCAATAGCCTTACGGGTCGCCGTTTTGGTAGCAGTATTTATTTTGATGTCGCCTAACCGTTCAAAAGGAAGTAAAAAGATCGTTCTTAAAACAGCAGTTTCCTTTGGTTTTAAATGTAATCGGCCAGGATCTGTATCAAAATGCTGACTACATAAAATGCCACCACTTTTAATGGAATAATCAAATTCGCCTTGTTCTTTACCACAAATAACGCAATGACGCATTTCTGGCTCAACACCATAAGCTTGCAATAATTGCATTTGCACAATTTGGGTGATCATTTCAGGATCAGTTCCAGCGTTAATTTTTTGTAACGCAAAATTTGCCAGATTATAGTATTTACCCAGATTTTGATATTCAATAAAAGCATGATCTATCAAATCAAGGATAAAAGAAGCATATGCATTTTTAGTTAAATCACTAAACAGGCCATCAAATTGACTGACGTCTTTATAAGTTCTGAGCGTACTTAGACCGTGACCAGTAAAATATATGACATAAGTGCCATAGGAAAAATTAAGTAAAGATGCACCTAATTTTGATTTTGGCTTAAGTGCTCCATGAGCAAGTAGAGTAATTATTCCATTATTCTTGGTCATTATTTTTGCCAATAAATCTGCCTCACGGTATTTTTGCCTTTTAAAAATAATTCCCTGCACTTCTTTTAATTGTCGTGCCATTTTAGCTAAAATCCTTGGGATTATAGCCTATTTGCTTTAAAAAGCGTGGATCAGAACGCCAATTATGTTGAACTTTAACCCAGAGATGCAAATTGACTTTTTCACCTAACAAATCTTCAATTTGATGTCGGGAATTAATGCCAATCTGCTTCAGCATCTTTCCGCTTTTGCCAATAATAATTCCTTTTTGACCATTCTTTTCAACATAGATGGTAGCTTCAATTTGCAGTTTATTATTTTCATGCTTATTCATTTGTTCGACCCAAACAGCAGCAGCATGAGGAACTTCTTCAGCAGTCAGGTTTAAAATTTGTTCACGAATTAATTCTGCTACCATGAAATATTCAGGGCGATCAGTTATTTGATCTGTTCCATAATATTTAGGTCCTACAGGTAAATATTGATGCAACACCTGAATCAGATCACTAATCCCTATTCCCTGCGTTGCAGAAACTGGCAAAAATTCCTTAAAAATGTCCAGTTGACGGTATTGATCAATAATTGGTAACAGTGCGTTGGGATTAACCTGATCTACTTTATTAATAAGAAGCAAAACTGGAACCTTCGCTTTTTTCAACAAATCAGTAATATAAGCATCACCTTTGCCCATTTTTTCTGGTTCAACCATAAATAAAATGAGATCGACATCGTTTAAGCTAGACAAGCTGGCTTTATCCATATAATTATCTAAATCAAGGTGAGGCTTAAATATACCGGGAGTGTCAACAAAAACCGCCTGCATATCATCAGTGGTTAAAATGCCAGAAATCTTGTTACGCGTAGTCTGAGGTTTACTTGAGGTAATAGCAACTTTTTGACCTACTAAATAATTCATTAGGGTAGATTTACCAACATTAGGTCTTCCTAATAAAGTAACAAAACCAGATTTATTTTTTATATCATCAGTCATTATTTTCCTCTGCCTTCATCAAGTTGATCCGGATATAGTGGCAACCCATATTCTTCTAAAACTTTACCCTGAATTTTAAACATTACTTTTGCTTCATTTGGTTTAATATGATCATACCCATTAAGATGCAGGAAGCCGTGGACCAAGGTATAACCAAATTCACGGTCCCAACCTGTACCATAATCCTTACTATGACGCATAATTACACTCGGACACATAAATAGATCGCCTATATCCTCATTGAATTCTGGATCATCTTCAAATGTACTGTAATCCAACAGGTCTTCACCATCTTCAATTGCAAACGAAATAACATCAGTCGGTCTGTCTTTGTCACGATATTTCTTATTAATTTCATTGCTTTTCTCTTCATCAACGAAATTAATACTCATTTCCAAGTTATTCTTTTTAGCAATATCATTTTTAGCAAGCAAAAGAAGGTCATTAATCCATTTCTTCCAATCACGCGTTTTATCATCAAGAAAACCAACTTCATCATTGAAAGTAATATCAATTGGGTTCATTAATTTTATTTATCTTCCTTTTCATATGCATTAATAATCTTGGCAACAACCGGATGACGAACAACATCGTTAGCTGAAAACCAAATAAATTTTATTTCAGCAATATTTTTTAAAATTCTCTGGGCATCAATTAATCCACTATGTTGTTTTCCAGGAAGATCAACTTGAGTCATATCACCATTAACAATCATTTTTGAATTGAAACCCAGTCTTGTTAAAAACATTTTCATTTGAGCATCAGTGGTATTTTGAGCTTCATCTAAAATCACAAAAGCATCGTCCAAAGTGCGTCCGCGCATATAAGCCAAAGGAGCTACTTCAATAACTCCCCGTTCCATTAAATGATCAGTAGTATTTGTTCCTAATATAGCATAAAGAGAGTCATAGATTGGCCTTAAGTAAGGATCAACTTTTTCTTTTAAATCACCAGGTAAAAAGCCTAATGACTCTCCTGCTTCAACAGCAGGCCTAGTTAATACAATTCTAGAAACTTCTCCTCTTTTAAAAGCAGCAATTGCACATACCACCGCTATAAATGTCTTACCAGTACCGGCAGGACCAATACCAAATACAACATCATTTTTTTCAATTGCTTCTACATACTTTTTCTGCCCCATATTTTTAACTCTAATCGGTTTGCCTTTAGCATCCCGAATTAAAATCTTTTTGTATAAGTCAGGAAAATACTCCGTAGTACCTTTATCGGCCATTTTCATGGCACTCACAACATCAGCGGGACCAATGTTGATATTGGCATTAACTACATTATCCAAAGCTTGCAGAACAGCTGATACTTTCTTGATATTTTTATCTTCACCCTGAATGGCAATGCTATTACCAGTGTCAATTACACTAGTATTATAGCCAGTTGATAACAGATTCAAGTTACTATCATTAACTCCAACTAGTTTTTGGATATTTTCAGGATTTTTAGGAATAAAATTGGTTTGGGCCAAATAACTCTGCTCCTTTTCTTGCGTTTAACTTAACTGCTTACGCACCGCATTAGAAGCTGCTTTACCATCAGCTTTACCTTTTATTTTGGGCATCAAAGCTTTCATCACTTTGCCAAAATCGGACTTGCCCTTAGCTTCAGTTTCAGAAATTGCTTGGGAAACAGCCTGGTTGAGCTCTTCATCTGTCATTTGCTTGGGCAGATAATTTTCAACAATAGCTAATTCCTGTTTGGTTTCTCCTACTAAGTCGTCTCTATTAGCTTTAGTAAATTCTGCAATTGATTCTTCACGCTGCTTCTTTTCTCTGCTGAGAACTGTCAGTTCTTCATCAGCGGTTAAATCATGACCAGCTTTAATCTTTTCATTCATCAAAGCTGCTTTTATCATACGCACTGTGTTTAATTTTACTTTATCACGTGCTTTCATTGCGTCTTTCATATCTGACATTATTTGCTCAGACAAACTCAAATAAATTCCCTCTTTCTGTGTAAAGTCTAGGTAAATTATATCAAATTTGAACCTTAGTTTAAATTAAATAATGCCTTAAACTTTTGATATTTGTAATGAAAAAAACGACTTCTATCTTTTGATAAAAGTCGTTTATAATTAATAATGTCTACGTTTACGAGCTGCTTCAGACTTGAGTTTCCTACGAACGCTAGGTTTTTCATAGAACTCGCGCTTACGGTATTCTTGTAGAGTACCGCTTCTAGAAACGGAACGTTTAAAACGACGAAGAGCATCATCAATAGACTCGTTTTCGTGAACGACTGTCTTGGCCATATGTGATCCCTCCTTCCATTTCTTGACGTTACCGTCATACATTTAACTAAATTATATCAAACATCAACAATCGGTCAATACAAACGTTCAATATTTTTTTAAAAAAAGTTAACCTGTTAATGACTTTTGTTAAATTGTATAATAAATTAAAAAGGAGTAAATGATGGCTGAAGAGACACCAAAAAAAGAAGTTAACATTATAATTATTTCAGATTCTGCCGGAGATACAGCGTTTAATAATGCTGTAGCTGCCGCAGCACAATTTCCTGACGCGCAAATCACTTACAGAAGATATCCTTTCATAATTAACAAAGAAAAATTAGAGGAGACTTTTGAAGAGATAATACAATACCCTAATTTGTTACTTATTTACAGCCTGGTAAAAGATGAAATGCAAATACCAGTTATTCGCTTTGTCAGAGAACATCACATCGAAAGCGTAGATATTCTGTCACCTGCAATTGAGTCTATCCAAAAATTGACTGGTCTTAAACCTGAGCAAAAAATTGGTGCACAACACAAAATGAACCAAAAATACTTCGATCGGATTTCTGCAATGGAGTTTGCTGTAATGTATGATGATGGGAAGGATCCTAAAGGGTTTTTGGAAGCAGATGTTGTTCTGCTGGGAGTTTCAAGGACTTCAAAAACGCCTTTATCTTTATTTTTAGCAAACAAAAACTTGAAAGTAGCGAATTTACCGCTGGTGCCTGACACCCATATTCCTAAGGAAATATATCAAATTGATCCTAAAAAGATTATCGGTTTGACTAACGATTTATCCGTTTTAAATGAAATTAGGCGGGAAAGAATGATTTCTTATGGCTTGAGTCCTGATACATCTTACTCTAATACCGATGCGATTAAAAAGGAATTAGATTCTGCACAAAAGCTTTATGATAAATTAGGCTGTTTTGTAATTAATGTTGCACACCGCTCAATTGAAGAAACAGCAGCTATTATTATGAATCATTTAGGAGTACAAAAGTAATTTCTAGGGACATATTTTAAGCTGAAAAGGGCTTATTTAATAAATCACCAAGTATAAGAATTCATAGGCTGATTAATTGCAGTAAAATGGCTCAAAAAATAAAATAGAAGTAGGTAATAACAGCTTTTAGTTCATAGAAAGGGCCAAATTATGCAAGCAAACAATAAAAAACTAGATACTGCGATTTTCGCTGGTGGGTGCTTCTGGTGCATGGTTAAACCTTTTGATTCACTGCCTGGAATTAAGAAAGTGATTTCTGGATATACAGGAGGTCATGTCCCAAATCCTACTTATGAGCAAGTTTGCACTGGAACTACTGGTCATACAGAGGCAGTGGAAATAACTTTTGATCCTGAAATTATGTCGTATCAGAAATTATTGGACTACTACTGGCAAGTAACGGATCCTACAGATGCAAGCGGACAATTTCAGGATCGTGGAGATAACTATCGTCCAGTAATCTTTTATAATTCCCCTGCTCAAAAAGAAGCAGCTGAAAATTCAAAAGAAGCTTTACAAAATAGCGGCAAATTTGATGACCCCATTGTTACTCAAATTGAACCTGCTAAACCGTTTTATCCGGCAGAAGATTACCATCAGGATTTTTACAAAAAAAATCCTTTCCGGTACAATCTTGAAGAGTCTGGTGGCAGAGCAGATTTCATAAAAAAACATTGGCAGAATTAATCAAAGTTTTGACCAAAAGTGCTTTAAATTTTACGTAGTTGTGTTAGTATACTTAAGAAAAATACTAGTTTTTATATTTAATATGAAAACTAGTATTTTATTATTTTATAAAAATTAATTAGAGTGCTTAATAAAAAGGATTTATTAACAATGGATCAACTTGACGCGTTCAATCGGCGGTATAACCTACTATCAAAAATTTCTGCATCTTTTTTTTATTCATTAGCGGTTGCCGTAGCTTTAAATTTCTTTTGGACACCCGGCCACATGTACTCTTCGGGGGTTACTGGTTTTGCACAATTGATTAACACTATGAGTGAGCGGTTTTTGCCCTTTACCTTGTCAACTTCAGTCCTCTACTTTGTTCTTAACTTGCCCCTGCTTCTTTTAGCGTGGATAAAGATTGGCCATAAATTTACCTTCTTTACCATTATTACTGTCATTCTTGGTTCAATTATGATGAGAGTCATTCAACCGGTGAATATGCATATTGACCCCCTTGTCTGTGCTATTTTTGGTGGTATGATCAACGGACTGGGAACAGGTTTTGCTCTAAAGAATGGTATTTCAACTGGCGGACTGGATATCATTGGAATAGTGATTCAAAGGAAAACGGGTACTAGTTACGGTAAAATCAGTATTTTAATTAACCTGATTATTATTGCTGCTGCGGGTTTTGCTTTCGGCTGGACCCGTGCCCTTTATTCAGCTTTGACAATTTTCATCAATGGCCGTGTAATCGATGCTGTATACACTCAGCATCAAAAATTACAAGTCACAATTGTTACAGAAAAGCCTAAAACAATCATTGATGGCATTCAAGAAAAAATGCACCGGGGCATCACTATCTTTCATGATGTTGAGGGTGCATACAGCCATAACGAGAAAAAAGTTCTCATTACAGTTATTGATAGATATGATATGTATGACGTTTTACATATTGTTAAAAAAAGCGATCCTTATGCTTTTATGAGTGTTACCGAAGTAGAACGAGTTTATGGCAGTTTTAAGGAACAAGAAATAGTTTAAGTAGTAAAAAGGCCTGATTTTGACATCAGGTCTTTTTACATAATTTTTATTATTTAAAAAGTTTACGGTATTCACCATATCCTCTTTGTTCCAATTGATCAAAAGGAATAAAGTCTAAAGCAGAGGAGTTAATGCAATATCTGAGCCCTCCTTTATCACTGGGTCCATCATCAAAGACATGTCCCAAATGTGAATCACCTTCTGGACTCTTAACTTCAGTTCTTTCCATATTGTGTGATTGATCACGGTGATAAACCAATTTCTTGATTGGCCGGGTAAAACTAGGCCACCCGCAACCCGCATCATATTTATCTTCGCTTGAAAACAAAGGCTCTCTTGAGACAATATCAACGTAGATTCCTTTTTGGTAAAAATCATCATATTTTCCTCTAAAAGGATAATCTGTTGCTGCTTTTTGAGTAACTTGAAATTGGTCTGGTGTTAGTTCTTTTAGCCTTTTGGCTTTTTGATCTTGATCCATTTATCTCACGCTCCTTAATTAACTATAACAAAATTTGGGATAACACACTAAACTAAAACTTTATAAAAAACACTTTTTCTTAATTTTATTTAGAAACATACTGGGTTATAATATGGTTTCAATAAAAAAAGGAAGGTTCTTTTTATGCCAACATTAGCAAAAAAATTATCAACAAAAATTAATTCGAAAATTAGTAGTATACCTAATCCAGCGATCAGATCCTTCAATCAAAAAATTTCCACAATACCTGGAATTATAAAATTGACTATTGGTGAACCTGACTTAAATACCCCAGAACACATAAAAAGAGCGGCAATTGATGACATCAATAGTGATGACTCTCATTATGCTCCTGAAGCTGGGAAAGAAAAATACCTGGAAGCTGTTAGCAAATATCTAGCAAAAAGCTTAGGTGTTACATATGATCCCAAAAGTGAAATCTGTGCGACGGTTGGAGTTTCTGAAGGATTGAATATCGCCGCCATGACTTTACTTAATCCTGGTGAAAAAATAATCGTGCCTACCCCTGTTTGGGGAGTCTACTTTGGAATCATAAAAATGGCTGGTGGAATTCCAGTTCAAGTAGATACTTCTAATGATCATTTTCTTTTAACTCCAGAAAAATTAACGGAAACTTTGGAAAATGAAGGAAAAGGCGCAAAGGCTGTTATTATCACTGATCCGTCTAACCCAACAGGACGAGTTTATTCAAAGAAAAACTTGCAAGAATTAGCAGCTGTCATTACTAAATACGACATTTTCGCTGTCAGTGATGAAATCTATGCTGAATTAATTTATGGTCAAAAAAAGCATTATTCATTGACACAATTTATTCCTGAAAGAACTGTTTTATTATCAGGGCTTTCAAAAAGTGTTGCCATGACTGGCTGGCGTATAGGCTATATAGCTGGACCTTCTGAGTTAATGAAATCAATGATAAAGGTGAACTCATTTTTAATTTCTGCAGTGACTGACAATGTTCAAGCAGCTGCCACAGAGGCTTTGAATTATGGAGATCAGGACTATGTTGCCGCGCGAGAAAAATATCAAAAACGCATGCATCTGCTTCAGGATGGACTCGAAAAAAATGGCTACACTATGGCTACTCCTGAAGGGGCATTTTATATTTTTGCTAAAATTCCCAGTAAATTTGGCTGTGATGATGTGGCGTTTGCCAGTGATTTAGCTGAAAAAGCCAAGGTTGGCGTAACACCAGGCAGTTATTTCGGTGCTGGTGGTCAAGGATACGTACGCTTATCCTATGCTTCGTCTGAAGAAAACTTAAAAGAAGCTATTAAACGTATCAGTAGCTATACTGAAAGCAATTAAAAAGCTGATTTATTGAGTTACTATTCTGCGATAGGTTAAACTTGAAATGGTAATTGTTTTTATTTTTGAGAAAGGGTAATGATTATGCAAGTAACAATGAAAAGTGAGCCGCTGTCAACTAATGGAGAACCAATCAAAATTGGCGAGCAACTGCCAGATTTTAAGGTAAAAAAGTCAGATGGTTCAGTTGTATCAACCACTGATTTGGTTAATAAGGTTACTTTGATTAGTGTAGTGCCTAACATCAATACTAGCGTTTGCAGTATTTCCACTAAGCGCTTTAACAGCGAGGTGGATAATTTTGATGGCATTAATTTCTATACTATTTCTACCAATACTCCAGAAGAACAGAAAAATTGGTGTGCTGCAGAGGGAGTATCAAAGATGGAGCTTTTGTCAGACGAGAGTTTTGACTTTGGCAAAAAAATGGGTTTGTTTATTGACGCTACGAAATTCGATTCTAGAAGTATCTGGATTGTAGATGCAAATAAAAAAGTTTTGTACCAAGAACTTATTCATGAGTTAACTAATGAACCTAATTATGCCAAAGCACTCACATTTTTACAAAATTTGCGGTAATTACAAATAAACAAAAACGGTTAAGGAAAAAATTCCTTAACCGCTTTTTTAGTTTAAAAAACTGGGTGATCTAGTACAATCCAATTAGCAAAAGTTTGATCTGCTAAGTCAAACTTATTTGGATTTAATAAAATCTCTTTTGCTTTTAATACCAGAGGTGAAGAATTTGCCAGATTGAGCTGTTCGAGAGGAACTGATACAGCCCCAAAAGAATCTTGTCCCGCAAACTGTTTAACCTTGGTCTGTAAATTACCAGTAAACTTATTGATTCTAAAAAAAACACAGATATGTTGATTAAAATGCCATTGGTCATAATTCCAGGGATATCTAAATGAAGTGGCCCCGATTTGTTCATAGTCTTGCACAATTAGTCCAGTTTCTTCGTTTACTTCGCGTTTAACTGCGTGGTCTAATGGTTCGCCATCTTTTAAACTACCACCTGGCAAGTCATACCGATTTATATAAGGCCCACCTTCTTTTTTGATAACAACTAAATTTTGTTGATCGCCAATAATGCCATAACACCCGAATGCATGGTGAAATTTATCCGTCATAAAATTGTCCTCTTAGTATAAAAATAATAACTGAATAATAATTCTCTCATTATTTAATACTCAAAGCAATTTTATTTAGAGCCTAGTTGCAGCTCTGGCCAGAGGAGCAATAGAATTATATATTTTATGATATAAATGATAGTATTTTTGATAAAGGGCAGTGTTATGTGGATCTGGCGCGATAATTTCATTATATTTTACAAATACATTGATGCAGCTATTCCAGTCTTTAAACCAACGGCACCCCATTGCTGCAATCATAGCGGCACCAATTCCAGGTCCCTGTTCATTCTTTAAAGCAACAATATTTTTACCGAAGACATCAGCTTGTAGTTTCAGCCAAAATTTACTTTTTGCACCACCACCAATAGAAATAATATTATAAATAGTTTTATTATTTTGCTCATAAATTGATATTAAATCCTGTAAGCTGTAGGTAATACCTTCTATGACGGCTCGGCAAAAATCATTTTTCGTTGATGTATTACTTATTCCTGTAAAGCTTCCACGAATGAAAGAGTCTGAATAGGGAGTCCTTTCACCATTGATATAAGGTGTAAAAAATAGTTTATCAGCACCTAAGTTTGATTCTTGTGCCATCGAAAGTAAATCACTAAAAGATTTCTGAGGAAAGAAAGTATTCTTAAACCAACTTAAAGATTCACCCGCTGCTAAAGTAACTCCCATTGAATAAAAGTGTTCAGGTATTGCATGGTGTTCCATTTGCAAAGTTCCTTCATAGGGTGTGTGAGGACTTTTCTCATCAGCCAAAACTACTCCTGAAGTTCCAATACTACACAGTATATTTTGTGAATTCAGAATACCAGAGCCAATCGCAGCGACAGCATTATCCCCTCCCCCAGCAAATATTTTTGCGTCTTGATTTAAACCGGTTTTTCCACAAACTTCATGCAGGGGAAAACCAATAAAATCTGTAGAATTTACCAGCTCGGGACAATAATATCTAGGAACTTTAAAAAAATTCAAAATTTCATTGCTCCAGCAGTTGTGAGCAATATCTAACATTATTGTTCCAGTAGCATCTGAATAATCAGTGTTTATCTTACCAGTCATTTTGTATCTGACATAATCTTTAGGCATCATGAAGTATCTAATCCTAGCAAAATTATTTGGTTCATTTTTTTGTAACCATAATAATTTAGGCAGAGTAAAACCAGCTGTTGCCTTATTACCAGTGATTTCAACTATTTTTTTACCGAAATTTTCGTTTATATACTTAGCTTCAGTTGCTGTCCTGCCATCGTTCCATAATATTGCTGGTCGAATAATTTCTTTATTTTTATCCAAAATTACCAGGCTATGCATTTGTCCAGAAAATGATATTCCATCAATTTTTGCAAGATTTCTTATCTTGATCATGATTTTTTTAATGGCTTCTAAAGTGCCTTGAACCCAATCGTTAGGATTTTGCTCACTAAAACCTTCAGCTGAATTATAGACTGGATAATTTTCTGATTCTTGATCTATTATTTTTCCTGAATGATCTAGGCAACTAACTTTCACTGCACTAGTGCCTAAGTCTATTCCTAATACATATCTTTCCATTATTTATTTTTATAAGGGTTAAATTGAAAATTTAGTTTTTTGGACCAAATGGGATAATCACCAAATAACAAGCGGTAAGGGAGTTCATCTTCCTCTATTTCAGGTATTCGAGGAATGGGCTTATAAAAAATATTATCCAAATTATCATTATTTGTTTTAGAAACTTCCCAAGCCATTACTTTACCAGTTCCTGCTTCAACATTCCATTTATGATAAATTCCAGGTGTAGCAGTCAAACTTTCACCCGGCTCCAATTTGATAGTTGTTCCAGCTGGAACTAGAAGTTTTTCTCCATCCTTAACTATTTTAACCTCTTTTTGTCGATCAAACTCACCTGTTTCAGTTGAATTCCATACTCTGATTAATAAATTTCCCCCACCACGATTAATAGTATCTTCTTCTTTTAATTTGTGAAAATGGTATGGTAGTTCTTGCCCTTCTTCTAAGAATAAAATCTTCTCACAATAGGGTTTAGGATAAACGTCAGTATGATCATAATTACCATTTCTAAATGTGAACGCAACCAGACCATATTTAGTAAAATCATCGCTGCCAAAATCAGTTACATCCCAGCCTAACATATTATCTACAATTTCACGGTATCTTTCCTCTAAGTTAGTCCAATTATCAATATTCCAACTTGCAAATTTTGGAAAATACACTTGTTTTTCTTTTGCAAAAGAAATATCTTTTTGCAGAATTCTATTAATTTGTGATCTTTTCATTTTTGACCTCACTAAAATCAAATTTCAAGTTAAATTTAACTATTTCATCCGGTTTTATGTATTTTAATTTGTTATTTTTATTAGCCTGAATAAAGCCATTTACATCATTTGTACCTGGCTCTAATCCTAAAACATAGTTTTGATTTCGTTCCAAACGCCATTCATTCAATACGGGGAGTGTTTTACTACTAAATTTAACTTTTAAAGAAATGCCTGTTTCTGGACTAATTAAACTATATTCAGATTTTCTTAACGTATGAAAATACACTTGCTCAGGTTTGCCCATTTCAGGTTCTTTCAGTCTAAAAGGGTATTCACCTTTAATTTTATGATACTTACGATCACAACTTTCATCAGGCTGAAAAAATATTTTTGTTTCGGGCGTTAAAAAAGGATAGCCAAAATTGTTATGGTATAAAAGCATGTAAGGGACAGTTTCGTCTCCAGCATTTCTTAAAGCATCATCTATACTGATACTTGTCTTGTTTGTATAAACAGTAATTTTACGGTGTAGAATTAAATTAGGCCCAAACATCTGTGAATCAGCAATGTTACCTTCAACTTGAATATTATCTTTAAAAATCTTATAGCTGAAATTATATGCCGGTGTATTGCTAACAGTACCATGTAAACCGCGCTGATTATCAGAGCTTCCCATGTATGTCAAACCGCCTGTTGTTAAGAAACCAACATTGAAATTGCGCAAAAAGCCTTTGTCATTGTTTTCATTAAAATAAGTACTATTTACAAGACCCGTTGCCGATAAGAAAGATATATTCTTGCCGTCTAATTTTAATTCTGTTATATCCATTCCTCTGTCTAATGCAATTGTAATTGAAAAGCCACTGGCTGTAGCTATTTCATAAGCTTTTAATCCAGTAGCCTTTCCTTCAAGAAATTGAATATATTTGACAGAATTAAGTTGTGCTTGATTGCCTATATATTTTTTTGAATTCTTGCTTCTCATTTATCCTATACTAATATCTCCTAAATCAACATCTTTTTCTTCTTTCTTCTCACTTTCTACACTAACTGGTCGTTTTAAAAGAAAGAAAACTATTCCGGTAACCAAACTACCTATAAGAAGAGCAATTAAGAATTGAACAGGCCTTGACATGGTTGGGACTGCAAATAATCCAGAAGCAGGAATTTTTGAATCCGCACCCCATAGCATTGAAAGTCCTCCTCCAATAGCACCACCACAAGCAGTTGAAACTATTGATCTCCATAAATCATTAAGTACAATTGGTAAACTACCTTCGGTTATTTCACATAAACCCATTGGAAATGCTGTTTTTAAAGTATTCACCTCGGTTTGAGTATAAATCTTCTTGTGAAAGAGTTTTTCAAGGAAATAAGCAAAAGTAAAACCAAAAGGTGTCACCATAGAAGCTAAAATCAAAACAGTAATTGGTTCATTAACGCCTTCAGCCTGCATAGCTAGCACAAAAGCAAAAACAGTTTTATTAATAGCACCACCGTAATCAACTGATGCCAAAACTCCAATAATCGCACCGTAAAAGAATTTTTGGCTCGAAGGCAGTTGCGTCAAATATCTGGTAAGGATTCTTTGGCCTTCAGCAATTGGCGCGCCTAAAATATAAAACATGACAGCAGCAGACAAGATTGATGACAAAAACGGAATAATTAGCGTTGGCATTAAACCTTGAGCCCAATTAGGAACCTTTATTGTCTTAACAATTAAAATTGTGAACCAGCCAGCAACATATCCTCCGATTAAACCGCCTAAGAAGCCGGCTTTAATCATATTTGAAATGAGACCGACCAGAAATCCTGGAGCAATTCCTGGTTTGTCAGCAATCGCAAAAGAAACTCCTGTAGAAACAACTACTGGAAGAAGACCTAAAATTAAACTTCCTGCAGTACTGAAAGCATCCCATACACCGATCGTACCTGTAAAGTTGGTAATGTTTTTACCACCAAAGATATTACCAACTGCTAATAACAATCCACCCGCAACAACAACGGGAATCAAATATGAGATTGCTGTTAAGGCAGGTTCTTTAATTTTGACTATAATTTTATTTTCAGCCATTTTCAAACCTCTATTTAATATTTAAAGCTGAATGTAATTTTTTCATCAGTTTATTTGGACTTTGTATCGCAGTATCCGTTGAAATTTGGACGACTTTTTTACCTTTAAATCTTTCTCTTCCAGTTATTTTTACGTCAACTGCTAACAAAACAACATCAGCTTCCTTAA
This sequence comes from Lactobacillus sp. IBH004, assembly GCF_026185255.2. Taxonomy (NCBI): domain Bacteria; kingdom Bacillati; phylum Bacillota; class Bacilli; order Lactobacillales; family Lactobacillaceae; genus Lactobacillus; species Lactobacillus sp. IBH004. The sequence goes on from NZ_CP110217.2 coordinate 1,034,802, forward strand.
TTTCCTCCGGCGTTAATGCATCTTCAGTTCCAATAGTTCCCTGTGTTTCTATATGAACTGTGTCTCCGCAATCTTTAGCTGCCTGCTCAATTTTTTCTTTAGCTATGTACGTATGAGCAATACCAGCTGAACAAGCTGTTATACCAACAATTTTCATCCATCAACATCTCCTTTATTATTTAAAAGCATCAATCACTTCCTGAATGGATTGAGCCCTTTTTAATTTGTCAACAACTTGCTTATGTCCTAATCTGCCAGCAAATATTGACAATAATTTTAATTGATTTTTTGCTGAATTAGTATCATTGCTTACAGCAAACAAAATCACTATCCTAATTTTTTCATTATCTAACGATTCCCATTCAATCCCATGGCTCAAAATACCAATAGCAACGCCAATATGCTTAACATCATCACTTTTTCCATGAGGGATTGCTATGCCTTGACCAATTCCGGTTAGCCCTTCTTTTTCTCGTAAGTAAATATCTTTGACAAAAGGATCAACTTTATCAATATAATTGGCTTTTTTAAGCAGTTCCGCTAATTGAACTATAACCTCATGCTTGTTTTTAGCATTAAGGCCAATCTTTATAACCTTAGGATCTAAAACAGAAGTAATATTTTCCATATGTAAAACCAAATGTTTTTATGCTTTAAATGTTTCGGTTTGGAAGTTTTCTACTTTGTACGGTACTTCAACCGGTTCTTCATGCTCAAAATATAAATGAGTTGTGTTAACTGCTTTGCAAAGTTCATTCTTATGATGCACTACTTTTTGTTCTTCAATCATTGCTTCAGGAAACATCAGCTTTGGTTCACGCATTTCGTTAGGATCACTATTGTCCAGTAGGTGCCGCAAACCGGTTGCAAATGCAATTTTGATATCACTTGAGATATTTATTTTATTAATGCCATTGTCAATAGCTTCTTGAATTTTATCATCAGGATTATTTGAAGCTCCATGTAAAACTAGGGGTACATCTACAGCCTCAGAAACCTGTTTGGCAATTTCTGGCTTTAATTTAGGCTGTACATCTTTTGGATAAAGACCATGAGCAGTGCCTATTGCTATTGCCAAAGAATCAACATTAGTTTTTTCAACAAAGTCCTTTGCCATTTCAGGTGTGGTGTAATGCACATCATTTGTCAAATGGCCATTGACGTCATATCCAGTATTAGCTATTGTTCCAATTTCAGCTTCAACTGATATTCCAGTAGCGTGAGCTGCTTCAACTACTTTTTTGGTAATAGCTACATTTTCATCATATGGCTTCATAGAACAATCGATCATAACACTGGTAAAACCAAGATGAATAGCGTGTATGCAGTCTTCATAAGTAGCACCATGATCTAAGTGCAAAGCGATCGGTAAATCAGTTTTACTGATGCCCTGTAAAACTTGTCCTACAAAGTTATCACGCAAAAATGCCAATTCGGTTGGATGAATTGCCATTATAAAAGGCGTTTGATCTTCAATACATTTTTCCAGAGTTGCTGTGAAAAGTTGTCCTGATCCTGCGTTGTATGCTGGTATTGCAAAGTGATTTTTATGAGCTACATCTAATAATCTTTTTCCTGTTACTAAAACCATTTTTACCTCCAAAAATTAATAAATTATATTTTCTGAAAAACAAACTTTTTATGGTCCACTTTTCATAATTTTTCTCCTTTATAGATATCTTTCGATTTCTTGTGCTGTCTGACACTGACTTATTTTGATAACGAATTTTTTATCCGCAAATTTGCGAAATATTTTAGTCATTCTTTTGATTCTCTGATCATTGCTTTTAGATTTCCGGCTGATTACCAAAACTAAACAAATGTTTACAGCCGTATTGTCCGGACATTTCCACTCATCTATTTTTCGTGTTAACTTACAAATTATTAAAGTAGGTATTACCTCCTGTTCTAAAATAATGTGAGGAAATGCTATGCCATAACCAAAAGCAGTATTTTTAAGGTTTTCTCTCGTTTGCATACTTTTCAAAATCCCCACCTGTGATGTTCCTTTTTGAAATGCAACAGTTTGTGAAATAAGCGAAAAAAGGTCTTTTTTCCCTATTTTTTGGTGAATATTCATTTTTATAAAAAAATTATTGTTGCTTTTGTATTCTGAGAACTGCTTGTCTGACATTTTTTTCATCTTCTTTTGTTAGAAAAGCACTGACCAATTCAACAGGTATATTGGTCTTGATCGTTATTGGTACTGTACTTATTATTAGATCAATATTTTTATACTTTTTTAATATGTCTTCTATCTCAAAGCTGGAACCTAATCCGATAACTTTTAACTCTGGCATTAATTTTCTTATTTTGGTCGAGATTATTTCTGATGTGCCAATGCCTGTAGTACAAATAATGTAAACACGTACCTTCTTATTTCTTTCTGGTTGAGCTTCCAAATACTTAACAAAGTAAAGACATATAAAGCCTGTTTCATTATCAGAAATCGTTGGTAAATGAAATTGATGACTTACTTGTTCAGAAGCTAATTTAGTAGCCTCAAAGACTGGCTTGTATTCCAATTTAATATCATTTAATAAAGCATTTGGTAATGAAACTTGCATTTTCAAGCGAATAATCATTGAAAAAATATGATTTTTAATATCATTCAATATGTATCTGCTAAAATTGGTTTTTAAAAAATGTGAAACTGAAGTAATGTATTTTTCAGAAACTTGCTCCGCTAATCTATGATCATCGGAAGTTATTTCACTTTTTTTATCACCTAATCGAGATGAAATCAGGTACTCGAATAGATAGTATGTTTCTACCTCTAATGTCAGAGGCCGTACATTTAAATAGTTTTCGATATGTTGAATAATTTTATGACATATCTTAAAAATTTCCGGATTTTCCCGCGATTTTCTTTTTATGCTTGATTTTGATTCAACTGAATAATTTACTGACTTATAGGTTCTGGCTCTGTTTAAAAGAATATAAATATGCGTAAAAAAATTAATATTATAGGGATATGGAAGATTATTGTTTAAAGACTTCACCGCAAGTTTCAATTGCTCTAATGCAAAGTCAAAATCTTGATCGTCATATTTTCCAATGCTATTACGTAAACTACTAATTTCTGTTGTGTTGTTAACATGTAAAACGACTTCTATAATGGCATTTCTAATATTTTTTTCGGTACCCTTGATGCTTAAAAAGCGTTGTTTGCGGACTAATGACAAATTCCATTTTCTAATCTTCGCAGCAATTATTTTTTCATCATTTTGAATTACCGCTTCACTAACATACATACTATTAATAATATCCGTTATTGAAACCGCTTTAGGAGACGCAATCAAAAGTCTGGTTAAAATATTTTCTTGACGTTCATTAATTTGTGAAAATGTAGTTGAATTCCTGTGATCATACTTTAAATAATTTTGATAGACTAACTCAAATCCTTGACTTCGTTTTGATACAATTATTTTTTCTGGGAAATTTTTATTTAGCTGATCGATCCTCCTAATTATTGTTTTACGTGAGACGTGTAACTCTTGTGAAATTTTAGCCGAAGAATTGAAACCATGATTTACTTTTAAATAGTTGATTATGGACTGATTCAAATCTTTAACCATTCCTTTTCTCCTTCCGACATTTTTTATTATATAAGTCTGTGAAAGCGCTACACCATAAGAAAATGTCCTCAAGCAAAATTGAATGAGGACAAATAAAAAAGCACAAGAGCTGTGAAAATTTCTTCACAGCTCTTGTGCTCTAAATAAAAATATATTTAAATCTGCTAATCCCAAGTAGTATTTTGAGCGGCGTCTTTTTCAGCCTGTGCTCTTAAGTTAGCTTCAATCTTTGCAACATCATCATGATACTTATCTTCGACAACTATGCCCAAATCACTTAATTGCTGATCAGATACAGGTGCGGGAGCATGCATCATTGGTTCAGATGCATTAGCGTTTTTTGGAAATGCTAGTACATCACGAATATTGTCTTTTTCTGCAAGAAGCATTGCAAAACGGTCAAGTCCAATGGCTAGACCAGCATGAGGTGGAAATCCCATGTCCAAGGCTTCTAGCAAATAACCAAATTGTTCATAGGCACGCTTTTTAGTAAAACCGAGAGCCTTAAACATTTTTTCCTGAATTGACCGCTTGTGAATACGAATGGATCCTCCACCAAGCTCGTCACCATTCATAACTATATCGTAGCTACGCGCATGAGCCTTATGCGGTTCAGTATCAAGAAGCTTGATGCCTTCGTCATCCGGCATTGTAAATGGATGATGTGCAGCAATCCATCTACCGAAGCCTTCATCGTATTCAAATAATGGCCAGTCCACTACCCAAATAAAATCAAATACGTGCTTAGGTATAATATCAGTTTCTTTGGCAAATTCACGACGTAAGTGATCAAGTGAATCACAGCAAACTTTCCATTTATCAGCAATAAATACTACTAATTCCCCACCTTTTAAATTAAACTCTTTAATTAATGCGGATTTATTCTCGGCAGTTAAAAAGCGTGAAACTGGTCCAGAAAATTCTCCATCTTCAAATTTAACCCAAGCCAGACCCTTTGCATGATAGCGCTTAATATAGTCTTGCTTTTTCTCAATTTGTTTACGAGAATATTTTTGTGCGCCGCCTCTAACCGCAATTCCTTTGACAAAACCACCATTAGCAATGGCATTAGAAAACACTTTAAAATCACTATCTTTAAACACAGAGCTTAAATCGTGAATCAGCATGCCAAAACGAATATCAGGCTTGTCAGTGCCATACTTATTCATTGAATCAGTCCAAGAAATGCGTGCAATAGGTGTTTTTAAATCAATCCCCATTACATCTTTCATAATTTTCTTTAATAGGCCTTCGGTATAGTCCTGCACCTGTTGCTCATCAGTAAAAGACGTTTCCATATCAATTTGCGTAAACTCAGGTTGTCTATCACCACGCAGATCTTCATCTCTAAAACATCTTGCTAGTTGATAATATTTATCAAAGCCTGCACCCATCAATAATTGCTTGAAAAGTTGAGGAGATTGCGGTAATGCATAAAAACTACCCGGATAAATCCTGGAAGGAACTAAATAGTCTCGCGCTCCCTCGGGAGAAGATTTTCCTAATATTGGTGTTTCAATATCAATAAAGCCGTTTTGATCAAAAAATTCGTGCGTGGCTTGCAATATTTTTGAACGCAAAATAATCGCGTTTTGCAGGCTTGGTCGGCGTAAATCCAAATAGCGATATTTTAATCTTGTTTGTTCAGCAACTTCAACATCATCTTTTATTTCAAAAGGTGGGTTCTTTGCTTTATTCAAAATAATAATTTCTTTAGCGTCAACTTCAACTTCACCGGTTTTCATATCTGGGTTAATACTGGAGCGTTTGACTACTTTTCCTTTAACTTGAATAACGAATTCATTTCCCAGTGCGTCAGCAGTAGTCATCAAGTCTTGACCTGATTCATGATTAACAACTACCTGAACTATACCCTCACGATCGCGCAAATCAATAAATACCAAGTTACCAAGGTTTCGCACGCGCTGAACCCAGCCATATAAGTTTACTTCTTGGCTAAGATATTTGGGGGTAATATTGCCACAATAATCAGTTCTTTTTTCTACTTGCTTCATTTTTATTCCTTTAATTGTTTCATTATTGCATTCATATTTTCAAGATCATCAAAACTGAACTTGAAAGTTTGCCCATCAGAAAGGCGCTTAACATTTAAAACTCCGTCGGATAATTCTTTAGCTCCAAGAGTAATAACAAATTTTGCATTTGCCCTGTCAGCCTTTTTAAATTGCGCCTTTAATTTCTTTTGGTCAACATCATATTGCACCTTTAGTCCGTTTTTACGCAACAAACGAGCAATTTCAACAGTTTTTATTTGTGTTTCTTGACCGATATTAGTAATGAAGAAATCAATGCCTTGATCCGCAAACAATGCTGGGTTTTGCTTTTGTAAAACTAGCATTAACCGTTCTTCTCCGATACCAAAACCAACGGCAGGTGTAACTGGTCCGTCAAATTCCTTAACTAAGTTATCATAACGACCACCACCTAAAATGGTTGAGGCAGATTCCCAAATACTTTTATCTTCGACTATAAATTCAAAAATGACGCCAGTATAATAATCAAGTCCGCGAACTAAATCATTATCTATCACATAACTAATGTCCAGTTGGTCCAGCATTTCCAAAATCTGATCAAAATTAGCCTTTGATTCCTCATCTAAATAGTCAATTATTCGGGGGGCGCCAGGTAAAAATTGCTTATCCTGGTCATCTTTGGAATCTAAAATACGTAAAGGGTTTTTTTCTAACCGCCTTTTTGAGTCATCTGAAAGCTGATCTTTAAAAGGTGTAAAGTAATTGACTAAAGCATCATGGTAATCCTGACGAACCTTGGAGTTTCCTAAGGTATTAATATGCAATTCATAATTTTTGACACCCAGTTTGGCTAATAAATCATGTGCTAAAACAATTGTTTCTACATCAGCTAAAGGATTATCCGAGCCAAAACTTTCTATACCAATTTGATGGAACTCACGCTGGCGGCCTGCCTGAGGCCTTTCATACCGAAACGTGGACTCGATATAGTAGACATTTAAAGGCTTAACCACTTCAGGAGCATAAAGTTTATCTTCTACATAAGCTCTAACTACTCCAGCTGTTCCCTCGGGCCTTAAAGCAATATGCCTGCCGCCTTTATCATTAAAGTCATACATTTCTTTTTCAACGACATCCGATGTCTCACCACTTGAACGAGCAAAAACGCTATAATTTTCAAAACTCGGTGTCCGAATTTCCCGGTAATTTGCTTGTTTAAAAAAATCACGCAATATTTGTTCTACTTTTTCCCATGAACCAGATTCGTCTGGCAAAATATCAACTGTCCCTTTAGGTCTTTGAACTCTCATTTAATCATCCTTTTAATAAAAAAACGTCCTTGAATAAATCAAGGGCGCTCTGAATTAGCACGGTACCACCTTTTACCTGCTGCGAATAACGCTCGCGATGCGCTTATTATCTGGTAAAGGGGTCACAGTTAGTTTATTTTCGTCCTCTCAGCAAAACAGACGGTCTCTGAAATTAAAAACTATACTTCAGTCTTTGTCATTGATAATTCTTTTTTAGCTTATAGTTTTCCAGGCAAAAAGTCAACCTGTAGTGCAGTTAAGCCTAATTTTTACAGATCCAACACAATAGTAAAAGGACCATCATTTTGTAAATCAACCTGCATATCTGCACCAAATTCTCCGGTTTCAACAGTTAAGCCCTGCTTTTTGAGCTCTTCATTAAACTGCTCCCATAATTCCGCGGATTTTGGTGGTTTCATAGCTTTGATAAAACTTGGTCGATTACCTTTTTTAGTGTCAGCTAATAAAGTAAATTGACTCACGCTTAAGATTTGTCCGCCAACATCTTTAATTGCCAAATTGGTTTTGCCATTTTCATCTTCAAAAATTCGCATTTTGGCTATCTTAGCAGCGGCCTTTTTAATCTGTTCTACTCCATCGCCTTCTTTTAAGCCAACCAGCAATAACAAGCCTTTATTAATTTGGCCAACCGTATTGCCTGCAATTTTGACACTGGCATTATTTACTCTTTGGACGACAACTCGCATTAATTATCAGCCCTCCTTGTTTGGTAAACATCAGGAATATCTCTTAATTTTGATAAAATTCCGTCTAATTGTGCAGAATTATTAACCGCAACTGTCGCATAAATATGAGCAATGTTATCTTCATTAACTTTACCAGAAATATTATTAATATTTGGCGTTAGTGTATTTAATTTAGTGATTACGTCAGTAAGCAGCTTTCCGCGATTGTAACCAAAAACTTCAATATTGGCATTAAATGCTTGGGCACTGTTTTCTTCAACATTTTCCCATTGAACTTCAATCAATCTGCCCTGGCTATCATCGTTATTAACGATATTACGGCAATCTGTTCTATGAATAGTCACCCCGCGGCCCTTAGTAACGTAACCAACAATTTCATCTCCTGGGACTGGATTACAACACTTAGCTAAATGAAGCATCAAGTCACTAATTCCTTGAATCATGACACCATTTTTATGCTTGATTTTCATTGCTTTAGAATCTTTTTTAGTGGTTGTAGTTTCCGAGACAGATTTTTGTCCAGAGTTAAGAATTTCTTCTTCTAACTGCTTTTGTTTCTTTTTCTCGTTTTCATGGCGTATATCAGCTGTCAGCCTATTAACTACACCAATGGCGGAAAGATCACCAAAGCCTATTGAGGCATACATCTCATCAGCAGTATGATAATTAATTTGTTCCAAAAGTGGCTCGATATGATCTTTAGACATGAATTCTTTTGGTGAAAGTCCCTGATCACGCAATTTATCAGCAACCATTTGCTGACCCTGCTCGATGCTGTGGTCCCGGTCAAGGTTTCTAAAATACCGCCTAATTTTATTGCGAGCACGGGAAGTCTTAACCAAATCAACCCAATCACGAGATGGCGTCGCATTTGATTGTGTCATAATTTCAATGACATCGCCGTTTTTCAGCTTATAGTCTAAAGGTACCAATTTACCGTTAACTTTAGCTCCAACAGCATGACTGCCAACCTGAGTATGAATTTCATAAGCAAAGTCCAAGGTTACTGACCCTTTTGGCAGTTCATAAACTTCACCTTTGGGAGTAAAAACATAAACGCGATCAGAAAAGATTTCACTCTTAACGCTTTTCATAAATTCATCAGCATCCTGAGTTTCGTCTTTTAATTCTAAAATTTCGCGCACCATATCCAATTTTTCATTTGAACTGGTCTGTTCTACACCCTTAAAATTACCTCTTTTATAAGCCCAGTGGGCGGCAACACCATATTCGGCAATTTCATGCATTTGTTCAGTTCTAATTTGTATCTCAAGTGGTCGGCCGCCAGGACCAATAATAGTCGTATGAAGAGACTGATAACCATTTACTTTGGGAACAGCAATGTAATCTTTGAAACGGCCAGGCATTGGTTTCCATTTCGTATGAACAGCTCCTAGCACTGCGTAACAGTCCTTAACTGTTTTAACGATAACCCGTACAGCTAACAAATCATAGATTTCATTAAAATCCTTATGTTTGTTAACCATCTTTTTATAAATAGAATAGATGTGCTTGGGTCTGCCATATATTTCATATTTAATTCCTAGACTGTCCAAGCTCTCCTTAAGTGTCTTGATGGCATCTTGAATATATTTTTCTCTTTGACTACGCTTAAGGCTCATTAAATTAACAATGCGATAATAAGCTTTAGGATTCAAATAATGAAAACTCATATCTTCAAGTTCCCATTTAACTGTTCCAATACCCAGACGATCTGCTAAAGGTGCATAAATATCCATTGTTTCTGAAGCAATTCTGCGTTGTTTATCGGGACGCAGATGCTCTAAAGTATGCATATTATGAAGTCTATCAGCCAGTTTAACCATAATTACCCGGATATCTTTAGCCATTGCTATTAGCATTTTCCTGTGGTTTTCAGCTAAAAATTCCTGGTGTGATTTATACTGGTATTTATTTAGTTTAGTAACACCATCAACAATAAAGGCAACATCTTTGCCAAATCTTTCTTTTATATCATCATTTGTAACTGGCGTATCTTCTACAGTGTCATGCAAAAAGCCTGCAGCGACAGTGTCAGGGTCAAGACTCAAATTAGCAAGCGTACCGGCAACCTGAGTAGGATGAACAATATAGGGTTGTCCTGAAGCTCTTTTTTGTTCTTTATGCGCGTTTGCAGCAAATTCATAAGCTTTTTCGACAAATGCAATTTGATCATCATTCATATATTTTTTACAGGTATCTATCACCTGCTCATGTGTCATTTCAATGTACTTTGACATATAAATCGACCCTTCTAATATTATGCATAAATTTGATTATCCATTACGCCAAAAATTTCTAAAATGAGGTAGATTAACCCAAACAGAAAGTTGTAATTGGCATATTTAATTAAAACGATTAAACAAAAACACCCAGGCATTAATAACAGCCAATAATGTTTGAGATTGCGTTTTTTAATTAGTTTACCAACATGGTAACTGATAAAGCTGTTAGCTAATATAAATAATAAACTTACACGCCAAATAGTCCCTATTGAAAAAAGACTAAATAATAACGGCAGGATCATGACTAAAACGCTCCAGTAAATGACTGGTGTCACCTCATAACTATTTAACTTCTTAATTACAGGTATATTTTTTATTTTGTCAATCAACTTGCTAATCCCTTACTAATTTAATTATCTATTATAACTCATTTTAGTTATCTTTTCTTTCAATAATTAATCCTATCCAGCGGCCACTTTGCATTGATAGGACAACCTGGAAGCCATTTTCGCTTAAAGCTTTCTTTATTTTAGCAGCCTGAGAACAATCTATTCCTGAAAAAATGACCTGTCCGCCCTCATTGAGATGATTATTTAACTGCGGAATCAAATCAAGGAGTATTTCAGCTAAAATATTAGCAACTATAATATCATATTTACCCTGAACATTATCTAACAAGCTGGTTTTTTTAAGTTTAATATTTGTTAAATCGTTCAAAGAAATATTTTCACGAGCAGCAGTAATTGCTTCGTCTGAAATATCAGTTGCCAGAACAGAACCGGCTCCCAAAAAAGAGGAAGCAATAGCTAAGATTCCTGAACCAGTGCCAACATCACAAACTTTTTTGGGTCTTATAAGCGTTTGCTCAAGTCCAACTAGGGCTAACTGCGTTGTCTCATGCGAGCCAGTGCCAAAAGCCAAACCAGGATCTAATTTTATTAATCTTTGATCTTTAAAAGCCGGCTGATATTCTTCCCATTCAGGTACTATTGCCAAATGGCGGGAAAAATCAATTGGATGATAAAACTTTTGCCAAACAGTATTCCAGTCCTCATCTTTAATGTAGGATGTACTTATTTCTGCTTTACCTATTTTTAAACCATAGCTTTTTAATTCAGATAACTTTTGCTTGTATTCTTCAATCAATTTTTCTTTATCTTGATCACTATCAAAATAAGCTAAAAACTGTAAATCTTCTGGTAAATCATTTATTTCATCAAGCTTAATCATTGTTGAGTCAGATTTCCAGCCAGCATGTTCAAAGTCGGACCGTTTTCGGGTCTCGGTGCCCAAACAATGCAAGACATCATTACTAAATATGTTTAAGGCATCTTCAACTTCGTGACTAGTTTCAATTTTAATAATCAATAATTTCATTATTTTTTAAACTTCCTTTTTATTTTCCCTTTTTGTAATGCTATCATGAAAAGGGTGATCTATATGTCAAAAAAGAAAAATAATATTGAAAAAACACTTGTCGAAAAAATTTTAGACAAGAACAAGATTCCATATCGTCAAGCAGAGTTTGCCACCCACGAGGATTCTGGTGGTGTAGCACAAATGGATACATCCATTTTAAACGAGAAAGAACATTTGGTCTATAAAACTCTCGTTTGTTCTGGAAATAATACTAAAGTTCTGGTAGGGGTTGTACCAGTAACAGAACATTTAAGCATGAAAAAACTAGCGCAAAATTCTGGGAACAAAAAATGTGAAATGTTACCTTTAAAAGATTTGGAAAAAACTACAGGTTATGCTCACGGTGCCAACACGCCTATTGGTATTTATTTCAAACATCATTTTCCTATTTTTCTTGATAAAAGCATGTCTAAAGAAAGCGAGATAGCTGTTTCAAGTGGTAAAATTGGCCGCAGCGTCTTTTTAAAACCACAAGATTTGCAAAAAATTACACATGCGAAGTTTTGCGATTTATTAGAGTAAGAAAAAATAAATATATTTTTCTGATATTCTGAAAAATATTTTATTTTAAAAAGTTGTTTAGGTTATAGTATTAAAGCGCTTTTTCTAATATAATTAAAATAAATGTAGAGTATGAAGAATAGGAATAACCAAATGACATTGTTAACAGATGAGCAAATTGCAAATATTGCACATGACTATTTTTTAAGTAAGTTAAATATTGCTGAAATTTCTAAGAAATACAACCTTTCTCGTTATCTTATTGCAAAAGCAATAGACGAAGCGGAAGACAAGGGTATTGTAAAAATTAGTATTTATCAAAGTCCCAAAAGAGCGCAAAATCTTGAACGGGAGTTTCAAAAACTTTTCGATCTGAAAGAAGTTTATATCTTAGAAGATAAAGAAACTAAAAATCAAGACAATGAAATGATTGTCAATTTTGCCGCCAAACAAATTCAAAACTATATTAATTCTGCTCACGTCGTGGGATTAACTTGGGGGACACTTTTAAGAGACATTATTGATGATTTTTCAGCCGAAACTCGCGCTGACCTGACATTTATTCAACTATTAGGTCAAGTGGTAAATTCTAGTAAACGCAAGCAGCCGCTTATTCAACATGCTGCTGACAAATTTAATGCTAAAAGTTTAACCTTTCCCGCACCTCTTTATGCAATTGATCCGAGACTCGTCAAAAAAATTCAGCAAGAACCTTATTATCAATATATTGAAAAATATTTTTCACAACTTGATCTGGTATTTGCAAGTATTGGTACCATGCAATCACTGGAATCAGGACAATTTTTTATGGATTATTACGCTGATAAACTGTTTACTGGAATTGAAAAAAATCAGTTAGCAGGAATTATTTTTGGCAGACCTTATGATATTAAAGGTCGATTTTATAGTCCAATTGAGCCTCATATATCTGGCATCAGTCTTTCCGACATTTTTGCAGTTCCTGATCGGTTTGTAATTGTTAAAAACCGGTTTAAGGAAGATGCACTTTTGGGGGCTCTTAGATCTGGCATAATAACGCATTTAATTACCACTTCGGGTATAGCTGAAAGAGTTTTACGCAAAAATGAGGCACTTTAATTTGCGGATTTTTTACAGAACTCTTCATTATATAAGCTTGTAATATAATTTTGCAGATCTGCCACTGAATGTGTTCTTGAGCGAGCGCATTCTTTAGCGGGTTTTGAACATAAAAAGCATTTGCGAACAGGCAAGTCCAGATCTTTGCGGGATATTGCCTGTTTTTGCTTTTTAATTAATACATCGGCATCAAATAGCCGATTAATTTTTTGTTTATTTTCAAATTCAACTGCCCTTTTTTTAACTAAACGATAATCAGCATTAACGAGATAAAAGTTTTCTGAACCTGCTGCTCTCTCCCAATGTTCATACAAAGTAAAAGGTAACTGGCTATTTTGCAAAATTTCTTCTAAATTTAGAATACCTGAAGCAAAAATTTCTTTTAAATAGCGATTGTTTTTAATAGGGCCGGGAATGTTTAATTTAACATCCAGCAGCGTACATTCAGGAAACTTGTGAAATATTGTTTGTTGCAACTCTACCCTTTCATCTTTATTTGCTAATACCTCTGTAATACTCTGTGGTTCTCCTTCAGTAAATATTGTTTTTACCATTTTATCATCTTCTTTCTATTTTTATATTATAACTAAAAAGTGTGAGAACAAGTCTTAGCCTCATTCTCACACTTTATTAAAATAATTAGTTAATCTTTTACTTGCTTAATTGTATCAATAATAGTGCCATCCCGATATTGAATTAAAGCAACAACACGATCAGTATATTCTAGTGGCTTTGGTGTTCCAACCTGTTTTTGTGCCATTTTTTGCAGTTCTTTGATATCAACAATATTGAGTTCAGGAACCTTAGCAAAAGCAGCTATTAAGTCTTTACGGCGGGGATTAATCGCAATTCCTCTTTCGGTCACTAAAACATCAATTGAATCTCCTGGTGTAACAACTGTTTCCACTTCTGGGACTACTGTAGCATTGCGTCCACGTACTAGCGGAGCAGTGATAATAGTCATTTTTGCTGCAGCCGCATCCTGGTGACCACCAATAGCACCACGAATAACACCATCGGAACCTGTCATTACGTTAACGTTAAAATTGGTATCGATTTGCAAAGCTGAGAGAATGGCCACATCTAAGTTATTTACTACGGCACCCTTATTATGAGGATCAGCATACCAGGAGGCATCAATTTCCTGTTGGTCTTTATTCTGAGCCATTGAAGCTGCAGCACCCTTGTCAAAGTCCTGAACATCCATAATTTTCTTGACCAGGCCTTCTTCAAGGAGATCAGTCGTAGGCTTTGTTATACCGCCTAGAGCGAATGATGCCTTAATCCCATCCTTTAGCATAGATTCTCTTAAGTATCTGGTCACTGCCAACGCAGCTCCTCCAGACCCGGTTTGGAAAGAAAATCCTTGTTTATAATATGGTGAATTTGTTATCACCTTATTAACAGTTTGTGCAATTTTCAGTTCTTTAGGATCTTTGGTAAAACGAGTCGCTCCTGAACCAATCTTATCAGCATCACCAATTTGATCAACCTTCACAACATAATCGACTTGAGTTTGTTTAATTGAGGCAGGCGTATTTGGATAATCAACTATATTGTCAGTCAGCAAAACTACTTTATCAGCATATTGTGCATCAATCAAAGCATAGCCCAGAGATCCAAAAACTGCATCCCCTTCTTGACCATTGGCATTACCAGCTGGGTCAGCATTTGGAACACCTAAAAATGCCACGTCAATTTTGATTTCTCCTTCTTCAATAGAACGAGCTCTATTGCCATGAGAACGGAAAATCACTGGGTTTTTCAAACCACCATGGGAAACAAAATCTCCCAAGCTGCCTCTCATTCCCGATGAAGTAATATTTGTGATAACACCCTTTTTTATTGCTTCAATCACCGTGTCATTCATAACACCGGTTAAGGAAGATGGAGCTAATGTTAAGTTTTGATAACCCATTTTAATAATTAGATTCATTACTTTATTAAAAGCAAAATCACCATTTCTAAAATGATGGTGGAAAGAAATAGTCATACCATCTTTTAAAGTTTTCTTAATAACATCTTCTAAAGAATCCACCACTTTTGATTCGCCCGTAGTAACTTGTACTTTAGGAGCCACTCTTTTTACTTCAGGATTACCTATTTCCACAGATGCAAATGGTTTAAGATTCATTTTTGTCATCAACTCATCAGGCAAATTGCGTTTTACTTTATTCTCCAATGTAATTACCCTCCTCATCAATTAAATTCGATGCTTTAGCTGTTGCAATAACACGGTTAGCCTTCTCAACAACCGGTTTGTCGACCATTTTACCGTTCATTGAGATAACGCCTGAGCCTTTTGCCTTTGCTTCTTGAATAGCATTTTGGACAGAAAGAGCATTTTCAATTTCTTCCTTGGTAGGGTTAAATACCTTGTTAACCATAGGTATTTGTCTTGGATTAACTAAAGACTTACCATCATAACCTAGTTCATAGATATATTTGGTTTCACGGTAAAATCCTTCTGTATCATTCATATTAGAAAACACAGTATCGAAAGCATAAACATCGGCTGCTCTAGCAGCTTGCAATACCATGTTGCGGGCAAATTCTAACTCACGTCCATCCGGATAACGGTGTGTGTGCATATCTGCAGTATAGTCTTCACCAGAAACGGCTAAGCCCATCATTAATGGGGTTGCTGTTGCAATTTCAGGAGCATTAAGAACACCTTTTGCACTCTCAATCGCTGCCATAACACCAATTGAGCCCTTTTGCACTCCATATCGTTCTTCAGCATCTTCCATATCCGCTACTAATTTTTTAATCATAGCGGCCGATTCAGTTTTAGGCAGGCGAATAACATCTACTCCAGCGCGCACCATTGCCTTTACGTCTTCGTCATAAAAAGGAGTGTCTTGACCGTTAATTCTAACGACTATTTCAGCGCCACCAAAATCAACTGTTTTAATAGCATTAAATACTAACATTCTGGCTGCGTCTTTTTCAGTTAATGAAACTGCATCTTCTAAGTCCAGCATAATAGAGTCAGCTCCATAAATGCCAGCGTCTTTAACCATTGCAGGATTATTACCTGGTACAAACATCATTGTTCGACGCAAACGATTTTTAACATAAGTCATTTATTGCAATACCTCCAATCTCGGCTTGTCAGTAGTTTCAGTTGCTCTTTGCGCAGCTGCTAATGTTCTTGCAGCAATCACGCAGTCAAGAGCTCCTTTGTCTGTAGCCTTAACTTTTGCGTTAGTAATACCAAATTTATTTAGGGTTTCAGTTATTACCTTTTTGATCTGATCACCGTATGATTTAGCTACCTCTGAATCCAGATCAACTTCAATTCCTTTTTGACCAGCAGAAATCATTACCTGAATATCTGAAGATTCTAATGTTCCTGCTACTCCAACAGTTTTAATTTCCATCAATGTTCATTCCTTTCTTTATTCTTTCTTGTAAAATTTGATAATTTTCATTTATAAAATTCATTGTAGTTGGTGGAACTAGAGTGGAAATATCTTTCAAATCACTATTTTTGATCAATTGGCGCACATTAGTTGCCGTAATTATTTTCTCGTTATCACGAAAGCGTTGCACAATTTTAACCTCAATAGTGGGACTAAGTATTTTTTGTAAACTTTGATTATAGAAATTAGTCGTCCTTGAAAATGGCTCAGTACCCAGATAACGTTTCTTAATTGTCAATTTTGGTGCAATAATATTTTTAAAAATTAAAGCGTCAATCGCCGTTTGTGTTGTAATTAGTTCATCAGGTGACTTTAAAAAATAAGCCGGAAATGTCGAGCGTGAAACTTGGTAATCTCCACCACTGACTACCACCACGTTTTTAAAGTTGGCAGTTCCTTTTTTTACTAAATCCATTCTTTCAGCTGTTTTAAATAAAGAAGCATCTGTAGCCACTACAAAAACATAAACCAAATCATTTTCACTACTTGCTAGTTGTACTAACTTTTGGTGGCCCAAAGTAAATGGATTAGCATTCATTACAATTGCCGCAACTTCTTTTTGATTTTGGTTTTTAATTTTAGGCATTTTTGTTAAAAAGTCTTGAATACTTGGTGTTCCACTTTCTAAAAAAGCCGCAGTATCAGTATGAGCCAACTCATTAAAGCCTAAATGGGCGAAACTAGACGAATATTTTGCCTTGGTGAATACGAATGAATGATAAATTTTCTGACTAAAAAGGTATTCTTGCAAAGCCGACACTATTTGATTAAAGCGTGCCCCGTGAACAGCTTCATCATTTGACACTGCTATGTATTTAAGAACTTTGCCCGCAATACTACCAGTTCCAACCAAATGGCCATCTTCATCTATTAAACCAATAGTATGATCAAGAACGTCAACTTCGCGGGAGCTGAAATCTGTAATTCCCTGATTAATTAAGAAATTTTCCCATCTTGTTTTTGTGTCTGGAAAATTTAAATTGAGCTCTATTGTTTTATCCATTTATTTGGTTCTCACTTTAGCTAAAATTCTTGCAAAAATTTCATGATTTCTTGATACATTTTCAGAGGCTGTTCCGCCTGAATTAAGTGACCACAATTTGCTATTATTCCTGTGTCAATTTTAGGATTCAATTCTCTTGTAGCATAGGCAAAATGATAATCAAAAAAGGGTGAATTTTGTCCTGCTAAAACGAGCATAGGAACTTTTAAGCTAACTAAAACGTCCCGCCAATCCTGCTCAGCATGATCTATTCGACAAAGATAATTTTCTTCAGCATTATACGGATATTTTTGGGCTTCAATTTTGGCCTTTTTAAACATCTCATCATTGATGTGAGCATAAATACCATTGCCCTGATCTATCTTTAAATAATCCGGATAATTTTTCCAAGTTAAATCTTTAAACCCATAGTGCCAAGTGCTGTCTTGAATCATTTTGGGAGGTTGATCTAAGTCAACAATTGCCTGCAATCTCTGGGAGCCAAATAGTGAAACATAAGCCCAAATGTTTGCGGCTCCCATGGAATTGCCAACAGCAATAATATTGTTTAAATTTAATCTGCTAATGAGCTCGGCTAAATCAGCTGCATGACGACTAATACGTTGCCCCTTAAACGTTCTTTGAGAACGTCCCTGATTTCGAGGATCAATTATGATAAAGCGATAATCTTCTGTGAAAAGCTTTACAGCTTCTTGCCATAATGTGGCAGAACTACCTATGCCAGGAACCGCTAAAATAGGCTGACCACTTTTTAATGTATCGTAATAAGTTATTCGAATACCATCATTTGTTATAAAATTGTTTGCCTTAAGCATTTACCAAATTCCAATAACTTTCATCCATAAAGTGCCTATTACGCCGAAAATCAGTAAATAAAGAATTCCTAAAATAAAATTATATTTCCACCATTCACTCTGCTTAATGTAACCAGTTGTAGCTAATATAGAAGCCGGTCCGTTAGCATAGTGAGTAGTTGAAGCATTAATTGCCCCGGTAAACGCCAAGAGCATAGCTGATAATCCTAATGGAGCACCTGTAGCAACAGCAACAGATAAGAATGGCAGGTATAATGCTGTCATATGTGCAGTACCACTTGCAAAGAAGTAGTGGGTGTAAAACATCAAGATCACTAAAACGGCTAATACTATTTGCCAGCTTATTCCGTGAAGACTAGTCTGAATAGTCTTAGAAAACCAGTCAATGAAACCAAAGGAAATAAGTTTACTTGCCATAAATATTAAAATTGACAGCCAAATTAGAATGTTCCAAGCTCCAGTTTGGTTTAAAGCATCTTTCATAGTTAAGACACCAGTTAATAGCAATAAGCCGACAGCTAAAAAGGCCACAAAAGTAGAATCTAATTGAGGAATTTTGAAGATTCCGGATAAAACCCATAAAATAATAGCCAGCAAAAATACTATTGACATAATCATTTCAGGCTTTGTCACTGGTCCCATTTTTGCTAAACGGTCACTGGCCCATTTTTTAGCGTTGGGAGTTTCTTTAATTTCTGGAGGAAAAATCTTATAAATCACAACTGGAATAATAATAGTTGCAACTAGAACAGGAACTATCGCAGCTGTAAACCAGCTGATCCAGGTCATATTATAATTTTTCTGTGCCGCCATTTGAGAAGCAACCATATTAGGAGCAGCACCTGTAATAAACAGAGCAGTTGACAGAATGTTGGCATGGAAGGCTGTAAAACTAAGATAAGCTCCGATTTTCTTTCTTGAAGGATCATTAGGATCAGAATCATAATCTTTAGAGATTGATTCTGTCACCGGCCAAACTACACCACCTGTACGAGCACTATTTGATGGTATTAAAGCTCCTAAAACTAATTCCAAACCGGTAATAGCATAGCCGATACCAATGGACTTCTTACCAAATTTCTCAATCATCCAATACGCTATTCGATTACCTAAACCGGTTTTGCTAATACCATAAGCCATGATAAAAGCCATAGCAATTAGCCAAGAAGCAGAATTACTAAAGGCGCTGAGAATGCCAGATGTCACTTTACCAGTTTTGGGATCTACAACATCTTTGATTGGAGCCAAACCAACTAAAACCGTCACTATCAGTCCGATTAAAGTAGTACCACCTATTGGCAAAGGCTTTGTAATACAGCCAACAATAGTTGCTACAAAAATGGCAAACATCTCCCATGCGGAAGCAGACAAGCCACCAGGTCTCAACGGTGTGATGCCCCATAGAATCACGCCAATCACTAAAGGTAAAACAAAGCCCTTATAATTAACTTTTTCAAGTGTTTTCATAGTAATTACCTATAATTTTCCGGGCGATAAAAATCGTCGATAATTTTATAATTCTTATTCTTTAATTCATCATCAAGCCAATCTATATTTCCTGAACCATCATGAAAACTAGCTGCTTTTGCCTCATCCTTTTCATGAAAATTCTGAACAATCGGCAACAATTCAGTTGCTTCTTCCAGAGCAATTTTGATAACACCGTCAGCGTCGCCTAAAATGACGTCACCTGGGTTAACACTTACGTTACCACAAGAAACCGGTACATTAATTTCTCCTGGTCCTTCTTTATAAGGACCATCTGGAGTGGTACTTACAGCATAAATAGGCAAATCCCAGTTGCTTAAACTATCAATGTCTCTTATTGGCCCATCAACTACTACACCAGCTACATGTCTTTGATCCCGCAGCCATGTCATCATTACTTCACCAATAACTGCCCTGGTATTATCATTTTCATTATCGATGACCACCACATCACCCTCTTGGCAATATTTTAAAGCTGCATAAATAGTTAAATTATCACCTGGGCGGTTATGAACTGTAAAAGCTGGACCACACATTTCTTCATGTGGGTGTGACATCAGCCTAATTCTGGGCGACATTGCACCTGTTCTATTCATACAGTCAGCCACATTTGATGAGGGCAGCTTTTTATATGCAAAAACTACTTCTTTTGCGGGAAGCTTTCTTTGTAAAAAAATTCTCTTACCAACCTGCATTATTCATGCCTTCTTTTTAATTAATCTAAAGCAATATTATTTAGTACTTCTTGCATTTTGGCAGCCGAATCCACCATCTTTGCCTTTTCAGACTCTGAAAGTTCAGTCTCAATCACCTGGCTGATTCCAGACCCGTCAACTACTGCAGGTGTGCCTAAATAAAGTTCGCTTTTAATGCCATACTCACCATTAATTGGTGCAGATAAAGGCAAAGCAATTGAACGGTTAGTCAATATTGCGGTAACAATTTGCGTTAACATCATCGCAATGCCATAAAATGTTGCACCTTTATTTTCAATTATTTTTCCACCTTTTTGACGAATATTCAGTTCAACTTGGTTCAAAATATTATCATCAATATGAGCAAATTCTGTTAGTGGCTTACCGCCCACAGTTGACTCATCAAAGTTTTCAAATGAAGTATCACCATGTTCACCTAAAACCATGGAATTAACCTCAGCCACCGGAACATTTAATCTTCTGGCTAAATCAACCTTTAAACGAGCAGTATCTAGTGATGTACCTGTCCCAATTACTTTGTTTTTCGGAAAGCCAGATAGTTTTTGGGTTAAAGTTGTCAATATATCAACTGGATTAGCAGAAACTAAGAAAATACCATCAAAGCCCGATTCGACTACTGGTTGAATGATACTTTTCAAGATGCTAACATTTTTATTCACAAGATCAAGCCGACTTTCTCCTGGCTTGCGGGGAACACCTGCTGTAATTACCACCACAGCAGCATCTTTTGCATCAGAGTATTCACCAGAATGAATATTACACTCGCCTGTAAAAGGCAGTATATCTTCCAAATCCATTGAATCTCCCACCGGACGATTCTTGACCACATCACAGATTACCAGCTCGTCAACACTAGTATGTTGCAACAAGTCATTTGCAAAAGTTGAACCTACAGCTCCGTCTCCAACCAATAATACTTTCTTATTCATTAAGTCATTTCCTTTCGAATTTTTTAAAAATGTAATCCTTTACATCCACATTATAAATTTTATTTCTATTATTTGCAATATTTAAAATAAATAATTTATTTTTTAATTTTTTAAAAATAAAAACAGTCTTACATATTTAAAATTCGGTTTGTTAATAAGGTAAAAATTAGTATTTTTGGCATACCCGTTTACTTAAAAACCTAAAATAAAAAAGCCCTTCGTCGCTGCTAAACGACAAAGAGCTTGAAAACTGCTAAACATAATTTTGCTTATGTAAAATAAAAAACAGTAAACAAATCACTGGCAAAACCCCAGCTTACAAAGCGTAGAAACTAACAAAATACCTATCAGTATTATCAACGGCTGACACTTTTTTTAAGCGCCAATTTAGTTAAATTATAGTTATTGGTTTTTGACAAACTTGCTCATTTGTATTCCTGCCTGCCTACCAAAAATGACAGTTTCAGCAATCGAGTTGCCACCAATTCGGTTATTTCCGTGTAATCCACCTGAAACTTCTCCCGCAGCATAGAGGCCTTTAATAATGTTCCCGTCTGTATCATAAACTTCGGTCTTGGAATTGATATGGATACCGCCCATAGTATAGTGGATAGCCGGGTTAATATGAATTGCAAAGAATGGTCCCTGCGCAATTTGATGCTCCATTCCTGTTGTTCTGCCAAATTCTTTATCTGTTTTATTGGTGACAGACTCATTCCAATTAGTAATAGTTTCATTCAAGTTCGAAGCTGTGACACCAATATTTTGAGCTAGATCAGAAATTGTTTCTCCGTGACTAACCAATCCTACGTGATCATAAAATTCAACAGCAGTAAAGTTATTTCTAATACCTTGATCGAACACCAAAAAAGCACCGTTCTCATTTAAGTTGCTAATGGCGTCAGAAACAATTTTACGTGTACTTAACTCGTTGACGAATCTTTTACTAGATTTGTTAACGAGAATAGCTCCTTCTCCTCTTAAGCCTTCTCCGATCAAGTAGATGTGGTTAGTATCAGTTTGTGCAGTTGGGTGCACTTGAATAAAGTCCATTTGCTCTAGTTGTGCATCAATTTGACTAGCAAGTTTTAAACCATCGCCAGTAGCACCAGGCTGATTGGTAGTCTGATAATTTACCAGGTCAGGACGATATTTTTTAATTAATTCTTTAGACGAGCCAAAGCCACCTGAAGCCAATAGCACAGCGTTTGCACTTACTTTTACTTGTCCTTCAGGAGTATCAACCTGGACACCTGTTACTTGCTGTTTGTTATCTTGTAAAAGCTTAGTTACTTTTGCATTATTAAAAACTGGTATTTTATCTTCTTGTATTTGCTTTAAAGCACCAGTAACTAAATAATTGCCGACTGGTGCCATTGAAGCAGGACGGTGAGCTCTCTTCTTGCTCATCCCACCAGTAATAGTTAAATTAGTTAGCTCTATCCCGTGATCTTTTAGCCAAGCTATTGCAAGAGCAGAATGATCGACAAAGTAGCGCAAAAGTTCACGGTCATTCATCATTCCTCCACCCTTGAGAGTTTCACGATAAAAATCTTCTTTATCATCTATAATTCCCTGTTTTATTTGAACAAGACTTTCAGAAGCATTCATTCCAGAAGAAGCCCTGTTTGTGTTCCCACCTAAATCAGAATTCTTTTCAAAGACAGCAACATTCAGTCCTAATTCATGAGCCTGAATAGCTGCAGTTAAGCCGGCACCACCTGCACCGATTATAATTGCGTCATAACTTTCTTGTATTTCAGAAGCCTTATTAGGCGTAAAAACAAATTTACCCATTGATTTCTCCTCTACAGAAATTTAAAAGATTTATTTTTCAGGATTAGTCTGAGAGATATTGGTCATCTCCATATAATCCATCCATTCATCATATTCTTTTTCAGTTAATTTGCCACTTTTAAGGGCTGCTTCTTTAAGCGTTGTTCCTTCTTTATCCGCAGTCTGTGCAATCTTAGCAGCTGCATGGTAGCCAATATGAGGTGACAAAGCCGTCACTGTCATTAAAGAACTTGCAAGCAAATCGTCCATTTTTTCAGCGTTTACCGTTAAGCCGGCAATCATTTTATCAGCAAAACCATTAATGGTACCGGTTAAAATGTCGCAAGAATCTAAAAACGCGGTGATCATAACTGTTTTATAAACATTCATTTCAAAATTGCCCTGGGAACAAGCAAAAGTGATAGTAGTATCATTGCCAAAAACTTTTGCAGCTGCCATAGTCACCGCCTCAGCCTGAGTAGGGTTAACTTTGCCAGGCATAATTGAGGAACCCGGTTCATTAGCCGGAATATTAAGTTCGTGATAGCCTGCTCTTGGACCTGATGCCAAGAATCTTATATCTTGGGCTATCTTAAACATATCGGCAGCCAAAGTTTTTAAAGCACCATGGACAACATCTATGCCAGAATGGTGAGCTAAACCCCAAAACTTATTGGTATTAACTTTAAAATCGTGGCCGTAAACTTGGGATAGTTTGTCAGCAATTTTGACAGTCATTCCAGGTGCAGCATTAAGGCCTGTCCCAACAGCAGTACCACCAATCGCCAGTTCATACAATGTAGGCTTAAGCTCTTGAATATAAGATAAATCATGTTTTAAAGCTGAAATATAACCTGAAACCTCTTGCCCAAAAGTTATCGGAGTAGCATCTTGCAGGTGAGTACGGCCAACTTTGACGGTTTTCCAATACTTGTCCTGCTTAATTTTGAGTTCGTCAATTAAGTGTTGCACAGCCGGTTCAAGTTTATCTAAAGCTTCCACTGCCACAATGTTCATTGCTGTGGGATAAGTATCGTTTGAAGATTGTCCTCTGTTAACGTCATCATTAGGCAAAATATTCAAATTGGGATGCATCTTGTTAGCTAAATTTGCTACTACTTCGTTAACATTCATATTGCTCTGAGTACCAGAACCGGTTTGTAATACGTGTAACGGAAAATCTTGACGCAATTCATGATCATCTAATTTTAATAGTTGATCAATCGCTTCCTCAATAGCTCGTCCTTTTTCTGCTGGTTCAGCGCCAACTTCTACATTTGATTCGGCTGCAGCTTTTTTTAAATGTAAAAAAGCACGAATAATTGCAAGTGGCATTAATTCGCCACTGGGAAAATTATTACGACTCCTCTCAGTTTGAGGACCCCACAGTGCATTTTTAGGAATTTTAACAGGACCAATTGTATCACTTTCAACACGGTATTCTTCTTTACTCATACTAAATCTCCTTTTTCAAATGTTAGTATTTAAGCTATTAAAGCAGTAATATTCTCTTGCACTTATAATACAGGTTTTTAGTATTATTTTCAATATTTTAAAATAAAAGGGGTATCATTTTAAAATTTTAAAATTTATTTTATTTTAGCAAAAAAGCACTCTTATTGAGTGCCTTAACTAGATATTTATATTTTTAGTGTTTCAGCATTAATAGCTACGATAACTGTTGACAAAGACATTAAAATCGCTCCCACAGCCGGTGATAGCAAAATTCCCCATGGTGCAAGTATACCCGCTGCCAGTGGTAAAGCTATGATATTGTAGCCTGCTCCCCACCATAAGTTTTCGATGGTTTTTCTTTGAGTATGCTGAGCAAGGTTGAGGAAACTGATAATATCAAGTGGTTCACTGTTCACTAAAACAACATCAGCTGAGTCCACGGCAACATCAGTTCCTGCACCAATAGCTACACCAATATCAGCTTTAGCTAAGCTAGGAGCATCATTGATGCCGTCTCCCACCATCATGACTTTGTTTCCTTTTTCTTGAAGCTGTGCGACAATTTTTTGTTTGTCAGCTGGCATTAAGCCTGAGTGAACCTCGGAAATTTTTAGTTTCTGCACAATACTCTGAGCGACTTTTTCATTATCGCCGGTTAGCATCACCGGTGTAATGTTAAGATCTTTAATTTGCTTAATCAAAGCTGCTGCATTTTTCTTTATTTCATCACCAACTGCTACGTAACCTAAAAGTTCATTTCCTGCAACTAAATAGCTGGAAGTGTAATTTAAAGCATCAATTTCCGGGAAATGACTCACCAAACTTCTAGCAGCTTTTTCATTTACAAGTTGATATTCCTTTCCATTTAAAGTTCCAGAAACACCTTTACCATCCAAAGTCTTACTGTTTGACAATGGATAGAGCTCAATATTTTTTTCCTTAGCAAATTGTAAAATGCTTTGAGCAATTGGATGATTGGAATCTTGCTCAAGTGAAGCGATCAGTTTGATGATTTCAGCAGAATCATATGCTTTATTTAAACTATCATATTTTCTTACTTGAAATTTGCCTTCAGTTAAAGTTCCCGTTTTGTCTAAAAGAAGATAATTTATTTTTGAACTAACACTGATAACGTTGCGGTTTCTAATGAGCAAGCCGTTTTTGGCACCAATCGAGGTACTTTTGGCATTTACTAAAGGAATAGCCAAACCGAGTGCATGAGGACAAGCAATAACTAAAACAGTTACCATTCGTTCAAGACCGCCAGAAATTCCCCGTAAACTGGTCCAAACGATTAAAGCTATAATACCAAAAACAAGTGCGGCATAAAATAACCAGCTGGAAACCCGATCGGCTAAGTTTTGCAGCCGTGATTTATTCATTTGAGAAGATTGCACTAACTTATTAACATTGGCCAAGAAACCTGAATTTGCGGAGCTAGTAACTTTGATAGTTAAAGTACCAGAGCCATTTATCGAGCCACCAATTACTTTGTCATTTTCTTTGCGCGTAACTGCACTGGATTCTCCAGTCACGAGCGATTCATTTACTTGACTTGAACCGTTTAATACTACGCCATCAAGAGGAATACTTTCACCGGCTTTGACTAAGATGACAGCATTTTTTTGGACAGCATTAATTGCCACATCTTCTGTTCGGCCATTATTTTGAACGTGAACTTTATCTGGTAGAAGTTTTGCTAAATCATGAACTGAGCTATTCGCATTCATCACGGACATCATTTCAATCCAATGTCCTAAAAGCATAATTAAAATTAAAGTTGCCAATTCCCAAAAGAAATCCATTACATGGACTTTACTGCTTAGTAAATTGTTTTCAACGAAAGCATAAATACTATAAATATAAGCAGTAGTGATGCCTAAAGAAATCAAAGTCATCATTTCAGGCTTTTTTGCTTTTATTTCATAAAATGCACCTGATAAGAAGGGCTCACCGCCATAGAAGTAAAGAATTGTGGCAAAAATGGCTACAACCCATTCAGAACCTGGAAAAGAAAATTGAAATGGCAAATGGACCCCCATTGCTGGGGACAAAAAGATAATTGGCAAAGATAATATTAATGAAAGCCAAAACTTTCTTTTCAAATTACCCATATGCATCATATGACCGCCATGCATCATCATGTCATGACTACCCATTTTCATCGAAGAATTGGCGTTCATTGAATGATTCATATTTTCACTATGATTCATGTTCATATTATCCAAAATACTCAATCCTACCTTTACATTAACAAAATTGCTTTTTCTTTAATCTACTTTTATAAACAGTTGTTGTCAAAAGATGCGCTTGAGAAATCGAACAATATTTACACAATTAATTAGTTCTTTGCTTATGATAAAAGTGAACAATAAAACCGATTGCTAATCCAATAACTGCTGGAATAACCCAGTCCATACCTATGTCAGCAAAAGGAAGAAATTGTAATTGGAATGCTCTTAATTGTAGTGCCCATGCTTGTTTGCTAACTAGCGCAGGAAAAGACGCAATCATATCCAAAATGGCTGGAATAAAAGTAAAGACGATACTCCAGAAGTAAACAACTGGATCATGGTCAAATAAAGAACCAGAAATCGACAATATAATCAATACCATAGCGATTGGATATAAAAACATTAACATTGGTGTTGACCAGGAAATAATTGTGTCCAAACCAAAATTAGCAGTAATGAAGGAAACAATAGTCATAATTGTCAGCCAGCCATGGTAACTAATTTTACTAAAACTGCGGTGAAAGTCTTGCGCGAAAGCGGCAATCAAACCGACTGCTGTAGTTAAACAGGTTAGTGTAACTAACGTAGCAAGTAGCGCATGACCAAAGTCACCCAGATAATAAGTCACTATTTGGTTAAAGACAGTACCGCCTTCAGCAGAAATTTTAAATTGATTTAATGTCGTTGCTCCAACCCAAATTAAACCAACGTAAATGACACCAATTGCACTTGTGGCAATCACACCGGCTCTGGCAGTCACTTTTGCGTTACTTTTCGCCGAAGTTTTTCCAAGTTGGCGTACGGCTGAAACTATTGTGTAGCCAAAAGCCAATCCAGCCAGTGCATCCATAGTGTTGTACCCTTCCAAAAAACCATTAAAGAAAGGTGCACTTTGATAAGCCGCAGTAACATTTTGATTTTGGGCAGCACCCATTGGAGAAATAGCAGCTAATAAAAAAATTGAAAATAACAGCAATAAAAACAAAGGATTTAAAATTTTGCCAATACTGGTCAAAATCGTAGATTGCTTATAAGAAATAATAAAAGCCAAAATGAAGAATATTGCCGAGAATATTAAAAGTGCCGGCTTAGTGGCTGATTTCGGCAATACCGGCTGCAAGCCAACTGAAAAGGAAATACTCGCGGTCCGCGGTGTGGCAAATAATGGTCCTAAGGTCAAATGGATTAAAACCATAAACGCGAGAGCAAAACTATTTCCCAAAGGTTTGCCAATATCGTAAACCCCCTTAGCATGACTGGCACTAATAGCTAAAACGGCTAATAGTGGCAAAAGCACAGCCGTTACTAAAAAGCCAAAAGTGGCCATTCCCCAATTTGCTCCTGCAAGCTGGCCTAAATGAAGTGGAAAAATTAAATTACCGGCACCAAAAAATAGACCGAATAGCAATGATGCAACTACTAAATATTGTTTCCATGATAAAGGCTTGGTATTAACATCTCTTTCGATTTCTTCCATTACAGTTCCTCCTGAAAAATATAAACACTTAATATAGATAAAGGGCCTTGATGAATTTATTTAGGTAATAAAAAAGCACCCTTGATTTGAAAATCAAGGGTGCTTAAGCACGGTACCACCTATATTACTGCAATAATTATCATTAAAGATGACAAAAACACAGTCACTTCACGTACGGCATACTGCGATACGCTAACACGTTAATGGGTGTACCCAATAATAGCTACTAACTTTCACCATATAGCTCAAAGTTACTTTCAGCTTACCATCACGGTCCCTTTTCAGCAACAGGACTCTCTAAAACGTTACTTGCAAACTTACTTATCTTTTCATCGCTTTATCAATATTAAAGATATTTTAATCAATGACTTATTTCCTGTCAACTATATTTTAGTCAAAATAATAAAAGCACTACCTAAATTTCTTATCCAGCTGCTGTAGACAAATAAAACTAATGCCTTATTGCTTAAAGTGGCTGTATATTTTGATGTGCAACTATTTTTCAGTAATCAGACTTTGAGCTATGTTAAAAATTAATTTCATTCAACAATTTTTGTACCATGTAACTGGTCTACCTGCAATCTTTCAGCAATTAAAGTGCTATTTTTGGCGGTAATGCCACCACCTGGTAATATTTCTATCTTGCCGTTTGCCCAGTTAACAATTTCTTTTAGATGAGAAATGGTATTTAAAACAGGAATTGATAACTCTCCGCCATGTGTCAAAATTCTCTTAACACCATTATTCGCTAACCAGTTTAGTCCATCTTCTTGCTCAGTTAAAGGCATTGCGTCAAAAGCCATGTGCATGACAACATCAATATTTAAAGATCTGGCTAATGAAATAAGACGCTTCATTTTTACTTTATCCAAATGATTTTGAGAGGTTAAACAGCCAAAGGTGACTCCTTGAGCACCTAATTTAGCTGCTATTTCTAAATCACTGGCCATTATTTCTATTTCACTTTCACTATAACAAAAATTTCCACCCCTCGGCCTAATCATCACAATAACTGGTATGTGAAAATTAGAGGCATAAGTAACTGCTTTTTTGATAACTCCATAAGAAGGCGTGGTGCCACCTAATGTTAAGTTATTATTCAGTTCAATTCTGTCAGCACCTTTATTAATCACATAAGGAATACTAGTAAAATTTTCTACACATGCTTCTTTTAACATCTAACTTCACTTTCTTTTTAACAATGATTACTTTACAGGAGCTTTGATTTGCTTTTGGTAGTTATCTAACCAGGCTTGAGAAATTGGTTCAATTTTGGTGTTATTGTGCAGCCCCGGATTTGCCATTAATATCTGAGGTTCTTGCTTTTTAGCAGCAATACAAAAAGGAAACTCCACGTTAGTAGCTACACCCCACTCGCCTTTTTTATTCAAGGCAATGAGGGAAATTTCGCCTACTTTACCATAACGCTTCTTTAAATCATTACAAAACGGATAAACTGTAGCATCACAGGCTTCTTGGGGAGACTTTCCTTCTGCCATTTTACGGACTATTTCGTATGAAAGGCAGCCCTTCATGATGTCTTCTCCTAGGCCAGTTGCAGTCGCAGCTCCAATGTGACTATCCGCATAAAATCCAGATCCGGACAGAGGTGAATCGCCGATTCTACCATTTTTCTTCATAAATAAGCCGGAGGTTGATGTAGCAGCTGCCAGCGAACCATTTCGATCAAGAGTTATTGCTCCTACGGTATCATGACCATCATAGGGATGCAGGTCTGATTGAAGTTGCTGTTTTACCTTGTTCTGCCAGATAGTTTTGGCCCTTTCAGTCAACATATTAGTCATTTCAAAGCCATTCTGCATTGCATATTTAGTCGCTCCTTCTCCGACTAAAAAGCTGTTGATCTTATTTAAGCTTAGTCTTCGAGCAACTGAAACAGCATGTTTTACGTTCTCAATTGCAGCTACAGAACCTTGTGCCAAGGTGTCACCGTCCATGAATGCAGCATCCATTTGAACAACTCCGTCTTCGTTAGGAAGTCCGCCATATCCCACGGATTTATAAAGGGGATATGATTCGACTTTTCTTAGCAAATTTTCAACAGCATCCCCAGCACTTTTATCCTTTTTCAACAGCTCTGCCGCTTTCACCAATCCGTCATACGACATACTCCAAGTTGATATTACAGCCCAATTATTCATTTAAACCGCCTTTTTAATTCAATCTAATGCTAATAATACTAAACTAAAGCAGCAAAAAACAAGCACCTAACACAATTTTCAGTAGAATATAGCCTGATCTAGTGAAAATCGTTGCTGATAAACAATTTTTTATAAAAATGAATTTAAATAATGCTAGAAGATTAAGCTTAATAAAGCAACAAAAAATATTTAGTACATGAGCGTTCAAGCTCTGCAATTTTAATTTGAATTGTTTTAAACTAGAAAACTTATTCTTTAATAAAATCAGACCGGATAAGGAAAATGGATTAGATACAAAAAACACCCCCAAACTTTACAAATTTGAAGGTGTTATCAAAAGCTTATGCTTTTTTATACAATAACATTGAATAATAATGCAGCAATTACTCCGCCAAGAAGTGGGCCAAAAATCGGAACCCAGCTATAAGCCCAATCTGAACCACCTTTATTGGCAATCGGCATAAATTGGTGAGCCAGTCTAGGTCCCAAATCACGGGCTGGATTAATCGCGATTCCAGTCGGTCCTCCTAAAGACAAACAAATCGCTGTAATCAAAAATCCAGCTAACAATGGATTAAATCCTGGAGCTAATTTTGTATTGGTCAATCCCAACAAGCCAAATACCAAAACAAAGGTAGCAATCGTCTCAGTAAAGAAATTCCAACCGTAATTTCTTATAGCTGGTGTCGTAGCAAACGACCCTAAAATACCATCTTGATCAGTTGTTTCTTGCCAGTGAGGAAAATAGGTTAGCCATACCAAGATACCACCAATAAAGCCTCCAGCTGTCTGTGCCAACATATATGGCAGAACGGAAGACCATGGCAACTTATTGGCAATTGCCATACCTAGTGACACTGCCGGATTAAAGTGACCTGGACAAAGCCAGCTAACACAGAATACACCAAATGTCACGGCAAAGCCCCAGCCAAAAGAAATAACGATCCAGCCACTGCCCTTTGACTTCGACTTATTCAAATTGACACCGGCACAAACGCCATCTCCAAGCAATACCAAGATAATAGTTCCGAGGAACTCTCCCACTACTTGCATTGTTAAGCTATTATTCATTTTTAATCTCCTACTTCGATTATTGGACTTCCTTTGAAACCCAAAATAATGTTTAGTAGTAAATTACTCCCAGATTCAATATATTATAAAATTGTGTTTATGTAAACCCTTTCTTTAAATAAAACTATCTTTCCAAAAAAACTCAATTTGTTGTTATTTTATAACATAAGATTTAAAAGGGGTTCCAAATTTTTCGGCTAAAATTAAGTTAGGATACGTTTAGTGTTATTTTTACTCAATATAAATCTAGTATTTATCCTATTTCTTAAGGGCTAGGGGCTTAAGCTGTCCTTCTATCTCCGTTAACTTGACCCCCGCCTCAATTAAAGTAGCGGCAGTATAAGCCCCTTCGATAAAGGCTACATCATATAGATGAATCTTTTTAGATGTCATTTCCGTTGCTAGTTCAAGATTCATTTTGGCACTGCCTAAATCATAAAATGCCAATATTTCATCAGCTTTATTTTCAGAAAAAGCCTGCAAAATTTTGTCCATACTGGTGCCAAGATCATCAGCGTTAGTTCCACCCGCAGTGGTAATTGACACATCTTTTGCAACCTGTTCCAATAGCTCAGACAAACCGGTTACAATCTCTGGAACATGGGATACTAAAGTAATGCCTAAACTCATAAGATACCTTCTGTTTCAAGTAACGCCTCAAAAAGGTACCCACTTGATTGCGAGCCAGGATCAACATGGCCTTTTGATCTTTCGCCTAAATATGAAGCACGACCTTTTTTGGCAACTAAGTCTTTGGTTGCCTCTACAGCTGAAGCGATTTTTTCCTGTGTTAGCTTATTGGTTTTAACTTCTGGAACTAATGCGGTCCACACATCAACCATGGTTTTATCACCAGGTTCAGCACCACCACGTTTTTTAATACCTGTCAATGCAGCAGCCAGTAAGTCTCCTATGTCTGAACTTGTGCTGCTTTTCTTCGCCATTTCCAAGAAAGCAGTTCCATAAAGTGGACCAGAGGCCCCACCAACTGTAGAAATGAGAGTCATAGCGATTTGCTTAAAAGCATCTGTGATGGTTTTGGGCTCAGTACTTAATTTTTGACTAACCGCTGTCATACCTCGGCTCATATTAAAACCGTGGTCACCATCGCCAATCGCAGTATCCAGATCACTTAAAAATTGCTTATTTTGTCCAATTTTAGCAGAAAAATTATTCATCCATTCAATCACATTTTTAACTGTTAAGCCCATATTAACTTCTCCTTTTACCAAGCAATTGTTTCTACTGGCTGATTGAGATAATCAAGCCACTTGTCATCAGCTAATTCAAATATTGTGAGTGAAATACCTGCCATATCAAGCGAAGTCATGTAATTACCCACTTTCATGAAAGCTGGCTTGACATTGAACTCTGCTAGTTTGTTAAGTAAATCATTACTAAAAATGTATTGTTCCATTAATGGTGTAGCGCCCATACCATTTACCAACACAGCATATTTCTTATTTTGGTCTAAATGCATTTCATCATTTAATTTGCCCACTAATTCCGTTACTAAATCTTTAGCAGGTTTAATCTGTTCACGCCGGTATCCAGGCTCTGAGTGAATACCAATACCGTATTCAATTTCATTATCTTTGAGAACAAAACCGGGTTTACCTGTTTCAGGATTGGTAGCAGCAGACAAAGCAACCGCGATTGTTTTAATATTAGGCAATACCTTTTTGGCTGTCGCATCAATCTCGTCTAGACTGGCACCATTTTGAGCCATTGCTCCTAAAATCTTGTGCATGAACAAAGTTCCTGCTACTCCTCGTCTTCCTTGGGTAAATGTACTATTTTCGACGGCAATATCATCATCTACCACAATTGACTTGACCTTAATATTGTCCATATCAGCCATATCTTTAGCCATATCAAAATTCATCACATCGCCTGAATAATTTTTAATTACTAAAAAAACGCCCTGACCTTGATTAACAGCCTTAATAGCCTCATATACTTGATCTGGAGTTGGGGAAGTAAAAACTTGTCCGCAAACAGCTGCACTAAGCATTCCTTTGCCCACAAAACCAGCATGAGTAGGTTCATGACCTGAACCTCCGCCACTTACAATACCGACTTTTCCCGTCATAGAATCTTTATCTGCTCTCATAACAGCTTCAGTATCCTTAACCTTGGCAATATACTGGGGATATGATCTGACCATTCCTTCAACCATTTCCGGTACAACATTTGCTGGATCATTAATAATCTTTTTCATGAAACTTGCTCCTTAAGTAAAAAAATGTAACGCTTACATAATTATTATATCAAGTAAGATAGCCATAAACCATTCTGGCTTTAATAAATTTAATTTTCTTGTCAAAAAAACTGTAGCCACATCAGTTAAAAATAGGACTACAGTTTTAATATTAAGTCTTTTAAAGCAGTTATTTTCTTACAACTTTATATCTATTTGACCTGTCATCATTTGGTTGCTCTGCAGCATGTCCGCAGGCCACAATGACACTAGTTTCAAAATCTTCTGGAACTTCCAACTTTTGTTCTAAACTTTTAGCAGAATTTAACACATTTGCTGCATTCATTAGATAAACTGAACCCAAGTTAAGTGCTGCTGCCTCTACCATCAAATTTTCTGCAGCAACTGAAGCATCTCTCTCACCAAATTCATTACCTTTTTTGACATTAATAATAAACAATAAAGGAGCATTGTAACAAGCATTGCTTGTTACCTGTTCAATTTCAGATAACAAATTCTCATCTTTAACCACTGTCATCTGCATCACATCAGCTTGGTGCATACCACAAGGTGAAGCTTGAAATGCTGCAATCAATGCTTTTATGTCGTCTTCAGAGACTTTTTCAGCTGTATATTTCCTAATAGCTACTCTCTTTAAAACTGCATCAGTCATTTTAGTACCTCTTTCTGTAAATTCTTTAACTACCATTATTCTAAAGCAATTTTAATTAGTCTTATGAACTAAATCAGACCATTTTAAAAATTGGGTATTAGAAATTCCCGCAAATTTTTGCCCATTAATTTTCTTCAGGTAATAGACGGGAATCTTTACTCCTTTTTTAACAAATGGATATTTATTTCCTATTACCACTAGTCTACCCTTTTTGTCGTAAACTTTGGCGTTTTTCTTAACTTTATAAACTTTAATTTTTAGAATTTTAACATTTCCTGGTTTAATATATTGTTTTTTCTTACTTTTAGTACTTATTTGTAAAAAGCTGTGTCCTTTAGCAGTATTAAGACCGGAAACATATATAATTGTTCCTTTTTTTAGTTTTTTATTTTTTATCTTTTTGCCTTTGTTATCATAAATATATGCTGGCTTTTTTAATATGACACTTTTTTGCAAATACTTTAAAACTTTACTTAAATTATTAGTATTTTTGGATGAATTGCCAGTAGTAGATGTTTCGTTTGAGTTAGTTTGTTCCTTATTGCTGTCACTCTGAGTTGCAGTATTTGTTTCTTTAGCTGTAGCAGGATTCTGTCCTTGAATTGACGAATTTGCAGCTACAACTGGTTTGCTAACAGATAGTCCCAATATTAAAGAAGTAATTCCAGTTAAACTTAGCAATAATTTTTTCTTCATGTTAATACCTCTTTGTTAAAACTTTATTTATATACATTCTACTACTTTGAATAAATAATTTCCTTGGTAAAATCTAAGACAACAAATTTAGTTATGATATTTTCACACTATGTTATTTTTACAACTTATATTATGAGGTATCTTAACATGTTTTGCTTTATACTAATAAATAGTGAAAATAAACAAGAAACTGGTAAAGGAAGACTTTATGAATAATCCTCAAAAAGAACCGATCGAAATATTGGTTACTATTGACCAAAACTATATCAAACCACTTGAAGTGATGATGTATTCCCTCAGACTGAACAATATGACTGAGGAGTTCCATGTCTGGTTAATTTACGATAATATTGATCAACATGCTCTAAATAAACTTAAAAAATTTGGTACAAAAATTAGAATTAAAGTATCAACCCTAACTATGAACAAAAAAATTAAATTTCCAAAATCATTGCTAAACTTGCATGATTACCCCAAGGAAATGTACTTTAGGCTACTTTCAAGTAAAATTTTGCCTGCAAACTTACATCGAATTATTTACCTTGATCCGGACATATTAGTTATAAACTCAGTCGTGCCATTATGGCAATTAGATCTTGAAGGTAAAATGTTTGCTGCTTCGGTTCATGAGGGTTTAACAGATATTATGAGTTCAATCAATAATATCAGACTTGGGACTTCAACTGGATACTTTAACTCTGGAATAATGTTAATGGATTTGGACCAAATGAGAAAAAAGATCAAAATTGAAGATATCACTCAAGCAATTGAACAACATCATGATACCCTGATTTTGCCTGATCAGGATATTCTAAACTACTTATATGGCGAGGATATACTCAAAATTCCTGAAACACGTTGGAACTATGATGCAAGAGCTTTTTCAGTTTACTTGGCTAGAAGCACTGGTGAAATTAACACAGAATGGGTCATGAAAAACACTTCAATTTTGCATTTTTGCGGTAAACCCAAGCCTTGGCAAAAAGAAAAACATTCTCGCTTCAAACCTCTTTATTTGAACTATCTGCAAATGGTCAACCGCTTGTTAGATCAACAAAAATTAAGTTAACATTTAGCTTTTTACTATTGAAGGTAGCATTATCTGTGCTAAAATAATAAAAGTTGCCGGATATCAAGCGACACAATGCTTTAGGTGGATTAGTATAGAAAAATACGAACTATTTAACAGCATTGAATAAGTATAAATTTTTATAGAAAAGAGAAGAATTATGGCTTCAATTAACAAATCTGAACTCACTAAAGAGGTTGCAGCAAGAGCAGAACTTAAGCAAAACGTGGCAGAAAAAGTCATCGATGCTTTAATCGGATCAATCAAGGATAACTTGGCTAAAGGTGAAAAAGTACAAATTATAGGTTTTGGTTCTTTTGAAGTACGTAATCGTGCAGCTAGAAAAGGTAGAAACCCACAAACTGGCGAAACTTTAACTATTCCTGCAACTAAGGTTCCTGCGTTTAAACCTGGTAAAGCTTTGAAAGATGCAGTTAAATAGCTCTATATTTAAATACGAAAAAAACAACGAGTTTACCTCGTTGTTTTTATTTTTTATATTTTTTAGCGACTTTGATGATTTAACTTCTTAGCGAAAAAGTCACCGATCACTTGAATGATAAATATCAAAATGATAACCAGCACTGTTGCTACAAGTGTTACATCATTGTTAAAGCGATTGTATCCATATGAAATTGCTGTATTACCCAAGCCACCTGCACCAATGGCTCCAGCCATTGCAGTTAAACCAATTAAACTAATAATTGTAACGGTAGAAACACGAGCAAGTTCTGATCTCGCTTCATTTAAATAAACACTAAAAATAATATCCCAAATCGTAGCACCCAAGCTCTGTGCTGCCTCAATTTTACCGTGATCAACGCTTTCTAAAGCCACTTGAACTTGACGGGCATAAAAAGGAAAAACGCCCAATGTTAATGGAACCAGAGCCGCTTTTATACCAATCTGAGTCCCGACAATTTTTTGAGTAACTGGTGCTATAAATGCTAACAAGATAATAAACGGAATAGCACGAAAAATTGAAACTATTTTATCGCAAACATTGAACCAGAATTTATTAGGTCTTATTCCATCACTTTTGGTCAGAACCAAAATTACACCGAAAATCAAACCTAAAATTCCCCCAAATATTCCGGACCAAAAAGTCATATATAATGTTTGAAAAATGCTGGTTCCCCAGCCAGTATCACCTAGCCAGCCCAGTTGCACAACATTGGGAAAAACTCTGCTAAACCAACTACTCATAAAGATCCCCCTTTTCGTTCAAACGAGTAACAGCGACTTTTTCTTTTCTCAAATAATCTACTGTTTCTTGCTGTTTTGTCTTATCACCTTTAACTTGAACAAGCAGAGTTCCAATTGGCTCATCATCAAGCAGTTCTACGTTACCATATAGCATACTAGCTTCAACCCCGACTTTACGGTATAAATCAATAATAATAGTTTTAGTAACGTTAGCCATACTGTAAACAAGTTGATAAATAGCTTCATTATCGTTATCTAATTTATTAATCTTAAGAGACCTTAGAGTATTAATAACTTCCAAAGATCCACCAACAAAACTCTTAGTTAAATCTTTTTGCGGATGCAAGACTACTTCACGAAGATTGCCATTTTCGATCACCTGACCAGATTGCATTAGCGCTACTTTGTTACAGATTTTTTTGACTGCAGCCATTTCATGTGTGATCAGTACGATGGTTAGGTTAAGATCTTTTTGTAACTTCTTTAATAAAGTTAAAATTTGCAATGTATTTTGAGGATCGAGTGCACTCGTAGCTTCATCAGAAATCAAAATATCTGGTTCGTTTGCTAGAGCCCTGGCAATAGCAACTCTTTGCTGCTGACCCCCAGAAAGTTGAGCTGGGTATGAATTTGCTTTATCTTTTAAATCCACCAGGTCCAATAATTTTAATGACTTTTCTTTAATTTCTTTTTCTTTTAAGCCGGAATGTTTCAGGGCAAAAGACACGTTATCAACTACGCTAATTTCGTTTAATAGGTTGAAATTTTGAAAAATCATGCCGATCTTTCTGCGAGCTAGTTGTAAATCCTTATTAGCAATTACTTGCTTACCATCTTTGACAAAATCAGTATCATTGACTCTAATGTTTCCGGCAGTTGGTTTCTGCAACAAGTTAACAGTTCTTACTAAAGTAGACTTACCTGCTCCGGAAAAGCCTACAATGCCATAGATATCACCCTTTTCAACTGTTAGGCTGACATTATGGACAGCCTGAACAATTTTGCCTTTTTTACTAGGGAAATCCACACTAACGTGTTCTAAATCAATAATACCCATTTACAATCTTCTCCGATCATTAAAACTTAACATCCCAAGCTGGTTTACTCATATCACCATAAAACTTTTTGTCTAGACGCTTAGTTTCAGCTGTTTGATATGACTTAACCACTGCTAGATAATCTTTATTCTTTTCCTGACCTTTCTTTGCACAAATGATATTTACCCATTGTAGAGAATCTTTGTTAACAGGCTCAACAAAAATTGTCTGTTTCTTACCTAGACCAGCAGGACCTGCAAAGTCATTATTAACAACAGCGGCATCAACTGAATTAATTACGCGACCACATTGATCGGCACTAACTTCTTTAACTTTAATGTTTTTAGAAGTTTTAATTACGTCAGCAGCGGAAACTAAAATTTTTCCTTTACGTAACTTAATCAGACCAGCATTTTTGAGAACAAAGAGTGCACGAGATTCATTACTTGCATCATTTGGCACAGCTATGGTTGCGCCCTTTGGAATATCACTGAGTTTGTGGTACTTCTTAGAATATAGTCTAATAGGGTTAATTTCAGTTCGACCAATTGCAACTACACCACCGTGATTTGCTTTGTTCCACGCTTTCAAAAATGCATAGTGTTGAAATGAATTAAGGTCGATATCCCCACTTTTAACTGCCTTATTCGGTTGATTGTAATCGGTAAAGTTCTTGATCTTAATCGTTACTCCATATTTTTCTTTAGCCAATTTTGCAGCTTTGTTCCAAATAACTTGTTTTGGCTTTGTTTCACTAACAATACCTACAGTAACAACGTGATTGCTCTTTTGGTCACCACTTTTTTTACCAAAACTAAACCAACCGACAGCAATAATTATAATTGCTGCAATCACTCCGATAATTATATTGCGACTCTTTTTTGTCATCAGAAAAACCTCCCAATTTTTCAATAAAAAAAGCACTCTTCCTCAAATAAGGACGAGTGCTTCGTGTTACCACCTTTAATTTGTCTATTACTCACGTAATAAACCTCAACAGCTATCTAACAATAGCTTGCAATTATAACGGATGCAACTCCGCCACTAGCTAAATATCACCAGCGGTCATCATTTCAAGCCCATGTTCACTAAATTATGCTAACTGACTCTCACCAAACGTCAGCTCTCTTTATTAACAAAAACTTAGCTACTCTGCTTTTCAAGATGTATTAATTATTTAATTGTTTATTAATTTAACATTGAAAAAATAATCTGTCAACCATAAATTAAATTATTTTTTAGTTGATTGGTATGATTTTATTATTGCGAAAAAATATTGTCCAACAGCAAAAGTGACAATGGCCATGCCAATTACTTGCCACCAATAGTTATGATTTAAGTTTTCTGCCAGAAAAAAGCTGCTAATTAAGATCATAATACAGATTATAAAGGTGATCGTTGAAGTAATAACTTGTTTCATGTTATTTCTCCTTTCTCATATATGTTAGAAATTTATAAGGATAAAGATTAACGTTGTCAGGCTGATGAAATTCTTTTTTTACTAAAATGAAGTCATCATAATCAATTTTCGTCATTGTGACATCAGCTTTAAAAGTTGCTATTATTTCAGTTTTTTCTAAACAATCTACCTGATTTTTTAAAGCGTTAAAAACCGAATTACCACCTATCACACAGAGATTTTGCTGTTTATGCTTGTTGATCCAGTCCTGTAATTCTTTGACTGATTTAATAATTAAAACCTGTTTATTATTACGATATTTATTTTTTAACGTCAAACTGGTCGTCAAAACAACGTGTTTGCGCCCAGGTAAAAGATGAGGCAAGCTCACGAAAGTTTTACGACCCATGATAATTGGATGTCCATAAGTAATTTTTTTAAAGTGGTGTAGATCTGCAGGCAGTTTCCAAGGTAAATGTCCATCTATACCAATTTGGTGTTTTTGATCTTCTGCCCAAACAAAAGTAATCATCAATTCGCCTCTCTCTTTATTATAGCGCTTTATTTAGCGGATTTCTTAGCATCTGCTTAGCTTTACCAATTATCTGGAATTAAATCTACGTATTTTTATGTGATTTTTACCTATTTTGTTGCTATAGTAATTTAAGTATCTGAATAATTCGTTGGAGGGAAAC
This sequence comes from Lactobacillus sp. IBH004, assembly GCF_026185255.2. Taxonomy (NCBI): domain Bacteria; kingdom Bacillati; phylum Bacillota; class Bacilli; order Lactobacillales; family Lactobacillaceae; genus Lactobacillus; species Lactobacillus sp. IBH004. Next base: position 1,075,160 of record NZ_CP110217.2, read on the forward strand.
ATGGCTAAAACAAATCAACTAACTGAAGAAAAATATCATAAAATGAAAGAAACAGAAGCCGATCTTGTACGAGATTTACAAGCAGTTATCAATGATCCCAAGCAAGAAAAAGTTTTAAGTGCTGCTATTTTTAAAAACCACCAGAAATGGCTGCAGATTATCATGCCAAATTATTCTACCAAAATTCACCTGGCTATTGTTAATGCCTATGATAATGATACACGCTATCAATCCTATTATGATGATAAAGCCGGTAAAGGTGCAACCAAAATCTTAAGTAAAATTGTGAAAAACCACTTGGAAAAATAAAAGAAGTCTTGTACACAAAAGACTTCTTTTTTGTTAATGAAACCAGTGAACATGCTTATCAGTAAAAGCAAGTAAATCATTGGTTAAATACAAAATATATGTTAAGAACAATGTGAGATTAGCATCACCTTGAAAGGCAGTGACTCCCCATAAAATAATTGAAAAAATTCCTTGCACAGTCCAAAAGTAATACTGCTCGCGAAAATGCAACATACAAAGAAGCGAGCCGGTAATCCCTATTGCACCCGCAGTTGCATCAATTACAGGACGTGGACTAATAAATATTTTGGTGTCCAGCAGATAAAGTAAAGCTAAAACTATAGTAAAAAAGCTAATTGTCATAAGCCATTTTTTCAGCGTCAACCCATGAATATGTTTTTCCGTATCTTTAGACCATGACGATAACATTAAGACTGGCAGATCCAATACCAGAATATAAATAGTTTGCAAGATCACGTTAGCGTAATTTTTCGCATAGACAGAAATTATAATATAAATTGCAGCGGAAACTAAACCCAAGATGCCGTTAATTTGCCTAGCGTTAGTAATAGCAAGGGTGCACGTAAAGCCCAGAATAGCAGCAATCATCGTTAACAAAGAAATTTGACTGATGGGCGATGCCACAGTAGCACCAATGATAATGCCTATTCCCAACATTAATAATAAATAGGTTTTAAAGCTCCAACCCCGCATTTGCTTAATATACCATCTTAATTTAAAGATTTCAGCACCTGGCTGAATTTTCATTCGACCTTCCTACCTTCTGCTTAAATTTAACAATGAAAAAAACATGTTTTCCATATTATCATAACTTTTAAGCAATTTTAAGAGATTTGACTAGATGGCCAGGCAAATGATTATAGCCTTAGTAATTGGTATTTTGGAGTTTCATTATTTCTGAGCCATTTTTGATATTGACCATTTTAGGAGAAAAGGCGAGACTACAGTGGTCATAATGATTGCTCCGATTACAGTTGAATAAGCCGCAGGTGCAAGTAAATGGTTGGTTAAGCCCATTTGCGCAACCACAAGAGCCATTTCACCACGCGAAACCATCCCGGTTCCAACTAATAAAGAACTAGAATTATTGAAACCAGCTAGTTTTGCTCCTAACCCCGCACCCACCAATTTTGAAAAAACACTGCCAATTACCAAGACCAAAAATAAAATAAAGTCATTTAGAATGCCTTTAATACTCATGTCTAAACCAATACTAACAAAAAAGATGGGAATAAAACTGCTGTAGCCAATTACCGTAAAATTCTTTTTGAGAGTTTTCTGCGCTGAAGTACGATTCAAAGATAGTCCGGCAAAAAAGGCTCCAATCACGTTACTAAGGCCCACCTTCTCAGCTCCCCAAGAAGCCATTACTACAATAATCATTGCCACTAGCGTCTCTGGAACCGGTAATGTTAGACGCTGACTTAACTTTATCAAACGGGGTATAACGTAAACACTAACAAAAACTAAAAGTATCAGGAATGCTGCTTGGGTCAGTAGGCTTAGAATTAAATCTTTACCCTTATTTGAGCCGGGCTCAGATACACCCGTTAGTCCGCTAACAATGCTCAAAAGTATTATTGAGAGCAAATCATCTGCTACTGCTGCGCCCAAAATTGTCATGCCCTCTTTTCCTTGTAAGCGCCCCATTTCTTGCAAAACAGCAACAGAAATCGAAACAGAAGTGGCTGAAAACGCTAAACCTAAAAATAAACTCTCCACTTGAGAAAATGCAAAAAGAATACCAGTGAAATAAGCAATAATAATTGGTACAATCATACCAAATCCAGCCACCAACACACTGGGACGCAGTAACTTTTTTAAAGTTTTCAGATCACTGTCAAGACCAGCTAAAAACATTAAAAAAATTACCCCAATATCGGAAAATACCTTTATGATTCCTGTAGGTTGCACAAGATTAAGAGCTGCAGGACCAATTATTATTCCAGCCAGCAATTCACCAACAACTGCCGGCAATTTTAATCTGGCACTAAATTGTCCTCCAATTAACGTGGCTAATAAAATAACGCTCAGCATCCCTAAAAACCTCATTTGCACTCCCACTTTCTACAGCAAAAAAAGGCCTTCACAAATTGCTTTGGCAACCCAAACCAAAGAACAATTCTTGAAAGCCTTAAACTCCAACCAAAATATTTATAATATTAATATTCTACCATTTTTAACTTAAATTTTCTAAATTAAGCGTAGGACTGTTAAAGATATTATGCCTACAATTACAATCACTAGCAAAGATTTACTAATAATTGCTGCTACCACAGTTGGTAACGAAGCAATTAAAAAATCTACTCTTACCTTGGATAATTGTCCTGGTTGAGCTATGAATAAATTGCCAAACCACATAGTTGACATTATGACAATTGGCACAAATGATAAAAACTCAATTACCACTTTTGGTAAAGAAAATTTTTTTAATAGAAAAAAAGGCAGTACCCGGGATAACCAAGTTGCAATTCCACAACCGATAATTGTTAAATATATATAGTTAGAAGAAGACACGTTTTATTACCATCCCTAATGTACATCCGATAAGCGTAACAACAATAATAACTAAATTGGCGGGCAAAAATATCGTTAAACCGTATGTTAACGCCAATGTCAATAAAACTACTATTGCTTGCAGCAGCTTATTTAGATTTTTATCACCCTTTATTTGCAAATATAATAACCCAATAAACATTGCCACATTTGCAAAATCTAGTCCTAATTTTTGGGGATTTTTAATAAAATTGCCCAGCACCGCACCGATCATTGTTGCACTAACCCAGGCTGCATAAGAAATGATATTTTCGGTATTAAACCAGGTAAAATTCATTTTCCCGTTTGTATAATTAATTTTATTCATAGCTAAAGCAAAGCTTTCATCAGTTAAAAGCGTACCAATTAAAACGCCCTTACCCAAACTATCTTTTTTAAAATAGGGCACAACAGTCGTACTCATTAAAATCATTCTTGAGTTGACCATAAATGCGGCAAAAATAACTGAACCTATTGGACTACCCACCGCCAGCATACTAACAGTAGTAAATTCTGCCGAGCCAGCGTACATAATAAGCGACATTAAAATTACAGTAATAGTCGAAAAACCAATGGCTCGACCGATCACGCCAAAAGCAGTTGCAATTCCCAGATAACCACAAACAGTTGGAATAGTATCAGACACAGCAGCGCGTTTTGATAATGAACTTCCCATATAACACTTTCTTTAATCATTAATACAAAATATTAATTAACCTAAATTCAAATATTCTGGTCTTTAATGCTAAAAAAGCACATTCGTTTACATTTTAAAGGTCTGAAATTAAAAAACTAGCGTACTTGTTAACAGCAACTAGTTTTTATCATAACTTTATTCACTCTTATGAGACTTGGTGAAATCAATTCCGCGGTCTTTAAAAACTTGTTTTGCAACAGTAATTGCATTCAGGACTTTAGGAAATCCGACATAAGGAATAGTTTGAATAAAGGTTTCAATTATTTCTTCAGGCGTTAAGCCAACATTTAAAGCGCCATTAATATGAACATTCAATTGTGGTTCAGTGTCACCCTGCGTCAACAAAGTTGTGATGGTAATCATTTCTCTTTGCTTCAAATCTAAAACTTTCCGGTCATAGATGTCACCGAAAGCAAATTCAATAATGTAGCGCCCCACATCTTCTGATAAGCCAGCAAGTGAGTCAATAACTGACTGGCCTCCTTCCCTGTCCACTTTCTCTAAATTTTCCAGACCCTTTTGATAGCGTTCATCGTTTGTCATGGTTTTCTCCTTTTCATTTTGTTTTCTGATATTTAACAAATTTCAGAATAATTGCTGGAGTATAGTCCATGTCAACTACTTCTTAAAAAATTTTGAAGTAATAAAATATGACGATATACTATTTACCGCAGTCAAAATTATTTTTGAAAGGAAATTCGATGAAATATTCAATTGGTCAATTTTCAGAACTTAGTGGTTTTTCAATTGACACATTACGCTATTATGAAAAGCAAAAATTACTTTTTCCGAAGCGAGATGAGAACAATCGCCGGGTTTATAGCGAAAAAGATGTAGCTTGGATCAGTTTTATCTCACGGTTAAAGAAGACAGGCATGAGCATTAGAGAAATGCAAAAGTACGCCCAATTACGTTATGCTGGCGATCAAACTATCCCCGAAAGATTAGTTTTATTATTTAATCAATTAGATAATCTCCATGAAGAAGAAAAGAAAATTGAAGATAATATCAAGTTTGTAGAACAAAAGATCAAAACCTATCTCAAGACAATTGGAGATTTAAAAGAATAAGAGTGGGATATTCATGAATTTCAATCTTATCTTATTTAGCTAATTTAGAAATAAAAATATGACCTCCGAAATTATCTTAATTTCGGTGATCATATCGGTCTATGATCCGTTTTTAAATTAAGCGCAGAACCGCTAGGGAAATCATTCCCACTATTACAATGGCTAATAGAGACTTACTAATGACTGCGGCAACAAAGGTTGGCAAGGATGCCAGAACATACTGCCAATTAAATTTAGGTAAATGACCCGGCCTAGCGATAATTAAATTACTAAACCAGAGTGCAGCCATAATTACTATGGGAACAAAAGAAAGAAATTCAACCAACTTTGGCGGCAATGAGAATTTTTTCAATAAAACAAATGGTATCACTCTTGAAAGCAAAGTGGTCACTCCGCACAAAACTATCGTTATTAAAATATATTTAGAAGAAGACATGTTTGAGCACCATTCCTAAACTGCAGCCGATCAAAGTAACAACTATTACTACTAAATTAGCTGGCAAAACAATGGTCAATAAGTAGGTCAGCGCAAAAGATATTAATATTACAATTATCTGTAATATCTTATTAAGGTTTTTGTCACCCAGCACTTGCAAATAAAGTAGACCAATAAACATTGCTACAATGGCAAAATCCAGTCCTAACTTTTTAGGATCTGTAATAAAGCCGCCCAATATTGCACCGAGAAGTGTTCCAGCTTGCCAAGTCAAATAAGAAATAATATTGACAGTATTAAACCAAGTAAAGTTTAATTTACCATTGGTGTAATTTATCTTATTCATACTAAGAGCAAAACTCTCATCGGTGAGGAAAGTTCCAATCAAAATATTTCTTTTTAAATTTTCTTGTTTTAAATAGCCTGCGACAGTTGTACTCATCAGGATTACTCGTGAATTAACTAAAAACGCCGCTAATACAATTGAAGCTATCGGGCTGCCAGCAATCAGCATATTGAGAGTTGTCAGCTGAACCGATCCAGCGTAAATAATAAGTGACATTAAAGATACTTCGATGGTAGAAAAGCCACTTGCCTTACCGATAATTCCAAAAGCTACACTGATACCAATGTAGCCAAATATAGTAGGAAGTGCTTCTTTAATTGCTGCTTTTTTAGTTAGGTAACCGTCCATTGCTGCACCCTTTTCTGCAAGCTGTCTAAATAAAATATTAATTAAGTTAATTTTAAATTAATTTGTAGCTTAACATTTATTATTATTTTTTACAACAACATCTTTTGCATTGCACGATAGCTAAAAACTGCAGAATACTGACTATTACCCAGTTTTATGTATAAACAACAAGTTGAAAAAATTTTTAGATAAGGTATAATGTTATTCGTTACGGAGAGTTGGCAGAGTGGTAATGCACCGGACTCGAAATCCGGCGAACCAAGTTTTTCCTTGGCGCGCAGGTTCAAATCCTGTACTCTCCTTTTATTTTGCCCTGTAATTGCTGCTATTACAGACTTTTATATGACTTACCCATATTCCATCTATCGATCCTATCAACTTTAAATTACCTAATGCTAGTTCGGCCAAATTGGATTGGTGATCAATTTGAGTTAGTAATAAAATATTGGTTTGTTTATTACTAGCACATTGGTCCCATTCTTTACTTAATTAACATTATAATCAGTATTCGAGTTCCCTATATTGTTATTTTTACTTGATTAATGATTCAATAACTAAGCTTTATTATTATCAATTACTAGCGTTTTATTTCATTGATAAAATTTAACAGAAGGTGAAGTTAAATGAAATTAAAGAAAACATTGGGAATATTGGCTGCTACACTAATTTTGGTGGCAACTGGACTCGTCTTTTCTTCAAAAGTAGAAGCCAAATATATAGGGCATAATGCTACCCCCTACAGAATTAAGAGGTAATTGGTACGAATATAAATGGCGCAATAAAGGGAATCATATAAAGATCACTAAACATGTATTTATACAAAATGTTCAAGTCCTTTGTAGCTGAATAAAAAGGATTTAAAAAATTACATGTCACGCGTTATAAGCAAAATGGCAAACGTGTAATGAAATCATATTACAATATGGGATATTCCTCCGTCTATACAAGAAACATAATAAAGCATGATTATTCTTATCAAACTAAAGGTGATTATATGAAACAATTAGGTAAGTAGTCAATTGCTATCAGATAGGCGTCTGTCAACTTTGCAAATATTTTGTATAAAAAGACTTTTTGTCAAATCCTGTAAATAAAGTATAAATGCTGCGATATTACTCTTAATATGAACAATTCATAAAAATGATTCCATTATATCAGTGCTCAGTTTATTGATAAACTAGTCTAAAATTATAAGTTTTAAAACAAAAATAGTAAATCTAGTGAGCATATCTCCAGAGTGATTGTTTTAGTAAACAGATGTTTATACTTAATTCATTTGTCAATTGCCATTTTGTATACAAAGACATAGGCTTTCACAGATACAAATGTATTTTAATTTTTTGCTTCGTTTATTTAATGTTTTTTTAATTTACTTTTTCTTGTTTCTGATTATCTTTACTTAATTTTTTGCAATACAAAAATATTTATATCAATAATTGGAAAAATAAACAAAGCATAAATATTAATCGATAGAAGTATTAGCAAAGCTACGCCATTTAATTGTACTGATGCAATACCCGCAATTGCTATAAAGCCCACTATGGATTGCAATGCACTTTTATATGTAACCATTCTCAGCTCTGAAAGATTTATAGTCTTAAACCTTTTTATTGCTGATTCAGCAGTAAGATAGTATAAATGCCAAAAAGTAATCATTAAAAAAAATATCGAAAAAACCAACCAACTAATTTGATTAAAATTACCTTTAGAGCTCAAAAATTTATTTAGATCTGACTCAAAAAAATTAAAAAGTAGTGTAATTAATAATGCATATATAGCACTAAAAATTAAAAAATTAGTTACATATACATCTTGGTTTTTTTGTTTAAATAATTTCACAGAAATATAAGCTGTAAATATCACATGAGCTAATACCACCCATTTCATATATGGTATTTTCATTTTACTCAAAATAATCACTCCTAAAAAGACGTAAAACGCAGCTGAAAAATTTATAACCTTTTTGCTGTTTTTGCTGTTAGCATTAGCATATTCATTGATTTTATTTATAATAATAATAAATATTGAAAAAATTTTTTTTGTAATGTAATATACTAATGATGGATCTATATATAAGGTAATAACAAATAAAACAAATGATAATAATATAATTAAAACAGAAAAAATCATATATATATTAACGCTTTCTATACTTTAGTTTATTTCTTCAGTTTTTATTATACAAAAAATCAACCACCCTAGAGAACTAATTTTCAGATCATCTATTATTTATTTTAGAAAATTACTTTGACTTATCTCCATTAATCAGGATGCCATAATTGTTATTAAATTCATCCAAACCATTAAGAGTTCTGAACAGATCCTGTTTCTTCAGTTCTATCTAATTCAAATTTTTAGCTATTTTTCTTTGCTTCATTCAATTTTGTTACCTTCTATTCTTTAAAAGCAAGGTAAGGATAATTTTATTAATATATGTTTTCACTTTTAAACATTATTTTTGTAAAGTTTTTTCACGATGTTAAAGATTTTTATCTTAAAAATTCCTTAGAATTCAGTTGTTTCAGCTAAATGAGCAAAACATAAAATAAAAGTATTAACTGTTTAGATATAACTATTAGAGTACATTGAACATTTTAAATTGTATTCTACTATCTATTTATTTAAAGTTTATAATTAATGAATAGAATTATATTTTTTTGGACAAAAAATTTTATCTGTTAGGCATATCTAGGTTCTACTAATTTTTTAGTATCGTCCCAATTATTTTTTGACAGAAATTCGATCCATAACAAAATACCATTGCAATAATTAGTAAGCAAATCACCACTGATAAGTCCATATTGATCTTCACATTGACTAAATTATGCCAAATAATTAATACATTAAAATTAATCTGATGACCATAGTTATAATGCTTGCACACTTTATTGCCAAGTGAAATTCATTAGCTACAATCCTTTTTTCATAGGAATTGATAAATAAAATATCCACTATTGAAATTGCTAGGATAATTACTGCAACTATCCGCGAATGCATTTATGCTTCTTAATTTTACCAAAACCAGTTTTGTCAAAATCGTTTAAAACCAAAATACACAGAGCTAGGAATTGTCTACTTTCAACGAAAAGTTTGGGTTAACCCAAGTGTGAATTTTTTAAAAAATTCTTTTAGGGCTTCAAATATTGTTTCCTCTTTGCACTCTTTACCTCCAATAAAAAATATCAATTGTATTGGCTAATGTGTCTCTCATTCAAGCAAACTATCTATGACACCTCATTAAATCAAGCTTTATAACCAAATCTACTTTCGGTATTAAAAAAAGCCAGTGAAAGAAATTACTTTTACTGGCTTCTCTTTGTATCAGCGTCACAACTGTTAAAATTATCCAAACTTAATCTTATAATTAAAAGACTCTGACTTTATGTAAATATTTGTATTGCAATCCTAGGCCAAATATTGCTACCAATGCTCCTAACAAGTTTGCTTCTAACCAATTGATTGAATTGCCCTTGAACAGACACACTGCAACCCATGGTACAATGGCTATCAGATAGCCGCGCGCAGCCGTCATTAATAAAGTACCCCACTTAAAGCCTTTACTTATATTATTTGTAACAACTTTATTGTGTAAAAACCTTTGAAATATAACTGTACCCAATATTATTAAAATAGTAATTAAAACAAATTGCCAAGCTTCAAATTTAACTAAGATGAATTCTTTATAGGAAAAATGATTTGCCAAAAGTGCAAAACCACACGCAATATCAAAGAAAAAACCTTGGCTAACATAACCCTTTTTGCAGCTTTTAACACTAAAGTCAATAGCATTTTTGCAGGTCTTTCCTAGTGATTCCTTTTGCCTGTCAATGACTTGATGATTACTTAGGTAATGATACTGACAGGTTAATCCAATCAAAGCTACAACTATACCAACCAGCAAAGAAATAAGGAGGTTAAATCTTCCCTGAGTATGCATACTGAGAGCTAGTAATGGTGCGTTTCCAATTACGAAAGACCTAATCCCAGTTGAAATCAAACTAGTATTTACGAAAAACGATGTCATTTTTTGGGAATTAACCTTGTGTCGCAAGAAGTTTTGGTAACGGATTACGCTAATGATTGCAACAATAGCCAACAATACAAATAGCCAGTCAAACCAAATGACATAAAATAAAATTGCCAGAAGATAAAGGGCACCATAAACCACGAGATCACCAATATGATTGGTAGAATTATCAGCTAAAGCAAAGTTATGTTCATGGTGAGCAATATCACGTATAGCTTCACCCACAGTCTCTTGCTTAGAAGTGTGATTTTTACTCATTTTTTCCTCCTAAATTACGACCTAACTTGATAATAATAATTTTAAGTTGGTTTTAATTAAAGTCAAGCTTTCTTTTAAAAATAATTACCTTGCTAGAACTTATCTTAGCGAAAGTTATAATTCTGAATCTCCTTTAAATTACAATTCTTAAGTTTTACTCAAGAGTAGATTTTAATTTTTATGCTTTGCCCCGTTGCTGTTAAAATACAAGCGAATATAAATTATAGGTAGGGATGTGTTTTGAATATTAATTTTTGGATATCTTTATTATCTGCTCTAATACTAATACTACTTATCTTTAATGTCAGAAATTCACGGCGTTTCAATCTATTCGATCACTGGCTGCACCACAAACTGATTAGAAGGCGTGATGGCATTGGCTGGCAAATAATTGCATTTATTAACGATCCTAAACTGCTGGTTGTTTTGGATGTATTTTTAGCAAGTTTTTTAATTAGTAATAATGAAAATTTACTTGCCTTCTGGGCCTTATTTACATTAGGCTTTACCGATTTGATTGGGATTTTTTTAAAAAAATGGATGCGCAGAAAACGTCCAATTCTGCATTCAGATTTAGAAGACGGTTATAGTTTCCCTAGTGGACATGTTTTAGGAAGTACTGTCATGGCTTTAATTATCTGGCACCTCTTTGCAGGCCAACTGGGAAACAGGCTGCTTTGGATTTTGCTGATAATTTGGCTGATGGTGGTCATTTCCCGTATCAGTCTTAAAGCCCATTTCCCATCGGACATTATCGGAGCAACGTCGCTTGCAGTATTCTGTTTTAGCATTTCTCAACAATTATTACTAATGATTATTTAAAAAAACAGCTCTCAACTAAAAAAGTTAGAGCTGTTTTTTGCATACAAAATTATTTTTATCTTATACAGAAGAAAAGCAGACTATCTGCTATTGAAAATCACAAATCATCAAAGCCTATCATTAAGCTTCCCTCTTCGGCATAAAAGGTACAAAGCCCTCTCATTGAACGAATTACTATTTCTGCTTGAGGGTAACTTGCTAAAATTTTTTCTTTTAACGTTTGGGCATCTTTTTCATTTCTACAATGATCTATAATCAAACGCCCACCTTTGTATTTCATTTCGGCCATTAATTTAAGAATTTCTTTAAAAGCACGCTTTATCCCTCTAACTTTTGATAATGGCTCTAATTTACCCTCATCACTGGCGGTGCCAACCACATCAATATTTAAAACTTTTGCTACTTTGGCAACAGCCATGTTTATTCGGCCATTTAGGGCTAAGTTATGGAGCGACTTTAATACAACAAGTAAATGTGTATGTGTCTTGTAATCTGAAATTTTTTGCTCTAAGTCTACGAAACGGGTCTTACTATTAACTAACCTTTCAATTTCCCGTAAAATAACAGAAATTTCTGGTCCGGCCGTTCTGGAATCAACTACAAGCACGTGGCTTCCTGGATGATCTTTTTCATAAATTTGTTTTGCCTGAAATGCAGAGGAGAAGCTTCCGCTCAAACCACTAGTAATCGTCATAATGATCGCTAATTCTGATCCCTTTAAAGCATTTAGCCATTGATTAATACTAGGGCAAGATGTTTTGCCTTCTTCAGTGTTCTTTTCCATACTAGCAATAAAACTATCAAGATCAAGATTTTCGTCATCGACAAAATCTTGTCCGGCAATCGTCATTGTTAATGGTACGACAGTTAAATCATCATTCATTCTGTCGTTTGAACCAGAGTCGATTATTAACTTTACTTTATCCATATTTTATGTCCTTATAGAAATAAACTATCCTTTTTAAAAAATATATAGCTAAATCATAAATCAAACCTGCAAAAAAAGCGACAAAAATATTTTTAATATTTTTTAACATTAGAAATCGTTTACAAATGTTTACATAATCACAAACTTAGGCTAAAATTTGTGATGTAGATATGGAGCTTGTGCTCCACTAATGTATGTACTTACACAAAATAGTACAGCATTTATTATTTAGGAGGTTTTTAGATGTTAAAATCAGTCATTGAAAATGTTCATGCACTGGAAATCTATGATTCACGTGGTAACCCAACTGTTGAGGCTTTTGTAACCTTATCAAATGGTGTCGTTGGTAAAGCTGAAGTTCCATCAGGTGCTTCAACTGGTGAAAATGAAGCAGTTGAATTACGTGATGGTGGCAGCCGTGTAGGCGGTAAAGGTGTTTCCCAAGCCGTTGAAAACGTCAATACTAAAATCGCTGATGCTTTAAAGGGTTTGGATCCACACGATCAGGCAAACATTGACCGCGTAATGATTGAATTAGATGGTACCCCTAACAAAGCTAAGCTTGGTGCTAACGCCATTTTAGGTGTATCTATGGCTACTGCAGCTGCTGCCGCAAAAGACAGCCACCAACCTTTATACAGATACCTTGGCGGCACTGATCTTGAAATGCCTCAAACTTTCCACAACGTTATTAACGGTGGTGAGCATGCTGACAACGGTATTGACGTGCAAGAATTCATGATCACTCCAGTTAAGAAGACTTCATTCCGTGATGGTTTTGAAAAGATCGTTAACACTTACCACACTTTAAAGAAAGTGCTTGAAGATATGGGTTACGAAACTGGCCTTGGTGATGAAGGTGGTTTCGCTCCTAACATGAAGAACTCTGAAGAAGCTTTACAAGCTTTACATGACGCCATCGTTAAGGCTGGTTACAAGCCTGGTGAAGACATTGCCATAGCTTGTGACTGTGCTGCTTCCTACTTCTACAACAAAGAAGATGGCAAGTACCACTTTGAAGGTAAAGTATTTAACGATGAAGAATTAGCTCAATACTATGATAAGTTACTTGACGAATTCCCAGAATTAATCTCAATTGAAGACCCATACGATGAAAATGATGTTGACGGCATGATTAAATTTACTCAAAGCCACAAAGACAGAATTCAAATTGTTTTGGATGACTTCATTTGTACCAACCCTAAGCTTTTGACTAAAGCTATTAAGGAAGGTGCTGGTAACGCTTCATTAATCAAGTTAAACCAAATTGGTACTGTTACTGAAACTTTGGAAACTATTCGTCTTTCACGTAAGAATGGTTACAACACTATGATTTCCCACCGTTCAGGTGAAACTGGTGACACATTTATCGCTGACTTTGCCGTTGCTGTTAACGGTGGTCAATTAAAGACTGGTGCTCCAGCTCGTTCAGAACGTGTTGAAAAGTACAACCGTTTACTTGAAATCGAAGAAGAACTTGGTGAAGGCGAGCGTTTAGCTACCTTCCCAGACAGTGTTGATAAAGATTAATTTATCAATTCAAAAAGTCTGCAATCATTGCAGACTTTTTTTGTGCCTTTTTAAGCTGATAACAAAGTGGTTACTCATTATCTTGTTTAATTGCTTTTAGGTAAGTGGCTTTAGAAATATAGTCAATCTTTCTAACATACTGCCCTTTGTGGTCAATTCTAATATATTGCCTACCTGGTTCATAGCCGCCCACTCTCTTGATTTTATATGGCAATTTTTTACCAGTTTCTGGATCTATTGCTTGAACATTTAGATACTCTTGAGTATTAGCCGGAACTTTCGCATAACTTATAGCTTCGTCAATTGTGGGATCTGCTCTATCAGTCCATGAATTATGGTTTAAAGGAATTTGGTTTGTGATAATTAAAAAACAAACATATATTGGTACTAACATTTTTTCAAACATGGTATTTCCTTTCTGCTAGCCGTTATTTATACTTTTTGTCCAATTTTTAAAGATAACAAGTTTATTTACTGCTGCACTAAAATCGATAGAATTTCTTATTTATTTACAACTTTTAAAAATTATTTTTTAGAAACGTATTGAATTTTCTTAACATACTGGCCTCTATAATCAATTATTATATCTTCCTAACCTGGTTATTTTATAGGGATGCTTAACTTCCAGTTTGAATCGTATGCTCGCACGTTATAATATTGTTGAACATTTTGCGGTCCTTGAGCATAACTTTTGGTTTCCGGAAGCGCAGGGTTAAAGTAATCCAAAATTTCATTATGAATAAAAACGAAAAACAAAAGAAAGCTGTAATTGTTAGCAATGAAACTAAAAGTATCTTTTTAAAGGACATGGGACTCACCTGATTAAATTAGGTATAACTGCATACATCCGACAGACTTTGGAATAATTATAATTGTTTAAGATAAGTGTACTAATACACTACTATACCTAGTGTACACTATTTTGGGATTTTTTAAAACAAAATTGGGTATAAATTTATAGCAAAAGCGGTCTTTTTATGCTACTTTAATTAAAGTATTAAAACTAAGGAAGTAAAATTATGTCGGAAAAAATCACTGGTTTAACTCAGGCCCAAGCAGATAAACTTTTGCAAAAAAATGGCTTAAATGAGGTACCGGAACCCCAGTTCAATTTTTTTAAAGAGTTTTTGTCCAAGTTGTGGAATTTATCAGCCTGGATTCTCGAAGCTGCCCTACTTTTGGAATGTGTTTTAGGGAAATGGATACAATCCCTATTCGTTCTTTTAATGCTTCTTTTCGCTGCTTGGAACGGTGCTTCCAAGAAAAAGCAGTCTAGACGCGTTTTAAATAATATTTCACACAAACTGACCCCTACTATTTCTGTTCAAAGGGATGGTCAATGGCAAAATATTGACTCTAAATATTTAGTCCCAGGAGATTTAATCAGTATGCAAGCTGGAGATGTTTTGGCGGCTGATGTAAAACTAATTGATGGCCAAATTTCTACTGATGAGAGCTCAATTACTGGTGAAGCCAGAACAGTTCGGAAAAATCCCCAAGATACAGCCTACGCCGGTACTACCGTTACGGAAGGCAACGGCCTTGCAGTTGTTACGGCTACCGGAGCTAATTCACGGTCTGGTAAAACAATTAATTTAATTAATAATTCCGCTGCCCCGGGTCACTTGCAACAACTACTTACTAAAATTATCTATTATTTGTGTATTCTTGACGGTATTTTAACTTTAATAATTATCATTGCTTCTTTCTTCAAAGGAGGAGACATTAATAATCTCATTAATATGCTGCCATTTTTGGCAATGATGTTTATAGCTTCCATTCCAGTGGCAATGCCCTCTACCTTTGCCCTTTCCAATTCATTTGAAGCTACTCGTCTAAGTAAAGAAGGAGTATTAACTTCAGATTTAACTGGAATTCAAGATGCCGCAAACCTAAATCTGATTTTGCTCGATAAAACGGGCACCATTACCGAAAATAAAACAGCAGTTGGTCAATGGACAAATTTCAGCTCATTTAGTGATAAAGAAGCCCTTGAATTAGCTTCAGCAGCTACAGATCAAAGAAATAAAAAGCTAATAGACACTGCGATTGCTGAATACATAAAAAAGCAGGGTTTAACCGTCAAATCAGGTTCTGACTTTACTCCTTTTACCTCTAGTACAGGCTATTCAATGGCAAATTACAACGGTCATAATATTAAACTTGGCTCTTTTAAACAATTATCATTAATTGATAGAAATGCGAACGAAAACGCTAAGGAAGTTGATTTTAGTGCTGGTCGTTCAGTCGCTTTATTAATTGATGATAAATTAGCCGGTGTTTTCATCTTGCAAGATATGGTGAGATCTGATTCTAAAGAAGCCTTAGGTGAACTCAAAAAACGTGGAGTGAAACCGATTATGTTAACTGGCGATAACCAAAAAACGGCCGTTGCAGTTGCTAAACAGGTTGACCTACAAGGTGAGGTAATTTCTATTCATGATTTTACTGATCAAACTGATACTAGTAAACTAGCTGGAATTGCAGATGTTTTACCAGAAGATAAATTGCGCATGGTTAAATTCTTTCAAAAGCAAGGCTATATTGTGGGGATGACGGGTGACGGTGTAAATGACTCGCCAGCCTTAAAACAAGCTGAGGTTGGGATTGCCGTTTCGAATGCGGCAGATGTTGCAAAAAGATCTGGCAAAATGGTTCTTTTGAATGATGGCTTATCTTCAATAGTAAAGATACTTGATGCCGGACACAGAGTTTATCAAAGAATGACGACCTGGTCCTTGACCAAGCTAGCCAGAACCGCACAACTAACCATGCTCTTGACCTTTGGTTATTTATTCTTCAATTATATTCCGATGGCACTAAACGCCATGGTTATTTATACAATCATGAATAACATGGTGACGATGATGATCGGTACTGACAGAACTCATATCACCTATAAACCTGAAAATTGGAACATGGCTAAATTGGCTAAAATTGCTTTTTCATTAGCTTTCGGCTGGACCGTAATTGGAATAGCAGGTATTGCTTATCTCAATACTCATGGCTGGAGCCACGGCACAATATCAACAATGGTTTATGTTTATTTGGTTTTAAGCGCAATGTTTATTGTCCTGATCACCAGAACTAAAAAGTTTTTCTGGCAGGATTATCCTTCTAAAGCTGTTGGCTTAACCCAACTAGCTGATGTACTCTTAACCATAATATTAGCTTTACTGGGAATTGCTATGACGAAAATTAGCTGGACTAATTTGCTACTCACTTTCGCTGTTGCCCTAGTGGCTGCCATATTGATTGATGTCTTTTACCAACCAATTATGAAGAATCGCTAATTAAATAAAAGCATAGAAAAACCTGGTAATGGAAAAACGCCATCACCAGGTTTTTAGTTTTGAATAGATTGCTATTGTGATAATTGATAACAATTTTTTCTTTTATTTAAGTAGTTCATAAACATATGAGGTTTCGTTAGGACGGTAAGCGCCATGCAAATAACCAACTTTAGAAAAACCCATCTTTGCAATCAAATGTTGCATGGCTTTATTGTCTTCGTGAGTATCAATTCTGATTGAGTCAATATCGTCCCTGTTGTTTTTAATATCATTGATAACAGCCTGTAACAGCTTGGTAGCATAGCCCTTACCAGAATGCTGAGAATGAATTGCCAAACGATGAATAACCACATATTTATTAGTATCAGCCAACCATTTGCCATCTAAATGATCATAAACATGGTCTGGTCCGTCCACTATGGCAATAGCACCAACTGTTTCCTGATCTTCAGAAACAGCTAAAAAGGCCCAGCCGTTTTCAATATCTTCTTTAATTTGTTCTTTTGACGGATAATCTCCTTGCCACTGATCAACACCACGTTCAGCCAGTTGATTGGCCCCGTCTTTTAAAATAGCGATAATTCGGTCAAAATCGGCCATTGTTGCTCTTCTTAATTGCAAATTACTCTATTCTCCTTTTTTAAAAATACTGTATCATTATATATACTTGACTTTGTCTTGTAAAAAATTTGCACTCAAAAAGAGTATAAAAGTTTTCATTTTTCAGAAATCGCTTTCCTTAAATTTTAAGTTTTGCGCAATAATTTATTTTAGTCATGAAAAAAGTGCCCTTAATAGTTGACTCTATTGTCTAACTATTAAGAACACTTAAGATAAAAGCAGTATTTAATTACAAATCACGGATTTACCCTAAATTTCTAGCTTTTGGTGATTTTAAGCACCATGATATTTAACGAGTGAAAATACGTCAAGTCCTGGTAATTTTTCTTTTCCCTTCAAATCTGGTAATTCAATATAAAAAGCTGAACCCACTAATTCTCCACCAAGATTTTCAACCAACTCTTTACATGCCCTTAAAGTTCCTGCAGTAGCAAGTAAATCATCACAGATTACTACACGCTGACCAGGTTTAATGGCATCTTTATGAATTTCCAAGCTGTTTGAACCGTATTCCAGATCATATGAAGCCCTTTCGACTTCCCGCGGTAACTTGTGCGGCTTTCTAGCTGGAACAAAACCAATACCCAATTCTGTAGCTACAGGGCAGCCAACAATAAAGCCACGGGCCTCCGGACCAACAATTAAATCAGCATTTTTACTTTTTACGTATTCAGCTAGCTTATGAGTAGCTGCTTGAAACAACTTGCCATCCTGTAGAACAGGGGTAATGTCACGAAAGATAATACCCTTATTAGGGAAATCCTTAACACTTGCAATATGTTTCTCAAAATCGTTTGCCATAAGAAGAAAAAACCTCCAAAACTTAACTTTCTTGCTAAAGCTTACTCGACCTTAATATTCTAACAGATTTTGAACTTAAAAGCATTAAATACGTGAAAAATTAATGTTGCTTTAATTGCTCATTCACGTACATTAATAATTTTTGACTTGGCATCTGTCTTAAATCAGTTATAAATTTAATTTGGGAATTAGTTGCCCTAAAATAATTAGAATCTGTTAATTTTCTTTTTATGGGATTGTCAACGCCAAATATTCTATCATCTTCTAATTTGACAAATTTTAGTTCAAAAAACACCCGCAAAATGAAAAGAATCTTATCATAAGCGATTTGTAAAAATAAACCTACCGTGCGATAATCTGCTACAGCCAAACCAGGGTGAGAATACACGTATTTTAGCAGTCTCACAAAATCAACTTTTGGCGGGAGCCGCTTAACAGGCAATTGATCCATAATAAAGCGCAAATAAAGTTGTTCATAATTATAAGTTAAAGCTAAATTAAGTTCCTGCTGATTACGGGGCACATCAAGAAAAGCAGCTACTTCACCCTCATTGTTATAATCATTTACCAATGTAATTTTAGCCGGATCAATATCATATAGGCTAGAGGCAATATTTTTATTTCTTTTATCAAAAATCAAATACCTATCGGCAAATCCCATTATGTATTTTTCATCCCGCAAATCAATAACAGGTGCAGGAACTACTAATTTTGGCGCAGCAAAAATGATGCCCTTGATTATTCCTTGCAGTTTTACCTGATTACGGTAACAATTTTCCTGCAGCTGAATAAATATTTGATCTACATATGGTAAGAGGATCTTGGTCAAATATTTTTTATTGAAGCCGACAACATCAATATTTTTATTATTTTTTCTAATATTTAACTTAATATGATTCTTTTCTTTTCCCATGTAAAAGCAGCTATTTATTGTGGGATGCAATATGCTGAAAACAGGAGTCACATTATTGCTGCCAAACGGCCCCGCCTTTTTAATGTCAGTAATTATTTTCAAGTCAAGATTAGAAAATGGTAATTCACAATCATAATAGCGAATATTTTGATTATAAATTCCTTTAAAACTTTTCTCGAAAGTGGCACGCAATGAAGTTATCTTGTCTTCTGTCATTGACAGACCACAGGCAAAGTCATGACCGCCAAATTTGAGAAACAGTTTATCTTTCAAAGGTTCTAATGCATTAAAAAGATTAAAACCGTCTACAGACCTCCCAGAACCTTTTATGATTCCCTTGTCATTTTTAGTCAATACTATAGTTGGTTTGTGAGTTTTTTCTACCAGTTTATTGGCAACTAATCCTAAAACGCCTTCATGAAACTTAGGATTATATAAAACTAAGGTTTTCTTTCTTTCCCAGCCATTATTTTTAATTTGATTGAGACAGGAATTGTAAACTTTACTAGTTAAATTTTTACGTTTAGCGTTTAATTCTTCAATTTTATCTGCAATCTTTTCTGCCTCATCATCAGTTTCACACAAGAGAAGGTCTACAGCTAAACTGGCATTATCCAGTCTGCCAACCGCATTCAGTCTTGGTGCAATATTAAAACCAACATCTGTTTCATCTATGTGTCCCATTTGCAAGCCGGCTTTTTTTATTAGAGTTCTCAAACCTGGTCGCTCAGTTTCGTTGAGCATTTTAAGGCCCCGCTTGACGAGAATGTGGCCTTCCCCTGAGACTTTAACCATGTCGCCGATTGTACCAATCATTGCCAGCTCCAATAATTCTGGCATTGAATCTTGCATCAAGGCTCGGCTAATTGTATAGGCAACACCAGCGCCGCAATAGTCATCAAACGGATATTTTTGTCCGGGGTAATTACAATGAACTAGGGCATAACTTTCAGGCACTTTATCTTGAAATTTATGGTGATCAGTAATTATTGTATCAACGCCCATATTTTTAGCATAGTCTACTTCTTCAACCCCTGTAATACCATTATCAACAGTAATAATTAGTTTCGTACCGTCTGCCGCAATTTTCTTGTAGGCATCAAGATTTGGACCATAGCCATCTTTAAAGCGATCAGGAATGAAGAAATGAACATCGGCTCCTAAAATTCCCAGCGTCTCCATCATGATACTGGTGGCAGTAATACCATCTGCGTCATAATCACCATAAATAGTAATTTTTTCACCTGCATCAATTGCCTGGTTAATCCTTGTAACAGCTTTTTGCATATCGTGCATTAAGTACGGGTCTGCTAAATCGTCTTCAGTTGCATTAAACCAAAATGCAAGTTTTGCGTCAGTATTTATTCCGCGCAAAGAAAGCAGCTTAGCCGTAATCGGACTAAGCTGATACTTTTCAATCAATTCTGGAGCTAATTTTTCACCCTTGCGCTCACGCCATTCAATCATTAATTAATTCAGCCTTTTTATTTTCCTACTATTTTGAATTTAAATCATCATCATTCATTTTTAAAACTGCCATAAAAGCATCTTGAGGAATTTCAACATGCCCTACAGCCTTCATCCGCTTTTTACCCCTCTTTTGCTTTTCTAGTAATTTAGCTCTTCTATCAGGGTCTCCCGTATGAATTTTCCAAGTTACATCCTTGCGGTATGGCTTAACAGTGGCACGCGAAATTATTTTAGCACCAATTGCTCCCTGAATATCAACCTCAAAGTTTTGCCGCGGAATTAATTTCTTAAGCATCGAGGTCATTTGTCTTGCTCTATTTTGTGCTTCATCCCGGTGGGCTATGAAACTTAAAGCATCAACAACTTGCTTATTCAACAGAATATCAATTTTAACTAAATCTGTTGCGCGGTAACCCGTAATTTCGTAATCAAGAGAAGCATAACCCTTAGTAGAAGACTTCAAATCATCAAAAAAGTCATAAATAATTTCAGCCAATGGCATATTGTAAATTACGTTAACCCGATATTTGTCTAAATAGTCCATTGTCACAAACTCGCCTCGTTTGCGTTGACATAATTCCATCACAGGACCGACAAAATCATTCGGCACCATTACTTCTGCTTTAACAAAAGGTTCCTGAACTTCCTTATATTCACCTGCAGACGGTAAATCAGAAGGATTATCAATTACTTTGGTCGTACCGTCATTCATAATCGCATGATAATCAACAGAAGGGGCAGTCATAATCAAGTCTAGGTCAAATTCCTGTTCAAGTCTCTCCTGCACCACATCCATGTGGAGTAAACCTAAAAAGCCGCACCTAAAGCCAAAGCCTAAAGCGGTTGAAGTTTCAGGTTCAAATTCTAAAGCAGCATCATTGAGCTGCAATTTTTGTAAAGCTTCCTTAAGGTCATCATATTTGGAATTATCTACGGGATACATACCAGAATAAACCATTGGTGGTATTTGCCGATACCCTGGTAATGGCTCAGCTGTGGGATGTTCCGCTGCAGTAATTGTATCACCAACACGAGTTTCACGAACGGATTTGATGTTAGCCGTTAGGTAACCAACATCCCCCGCAATCAGAATATCCTTTTTAACCGGATGTGGACTAGAAACTCCCACTTCAGTTACTTCATACTCTTTACCCGTATTCATGATTTTTATTTTATCGCCAGGTTTAACCGTACCTTCTTCAATCCTGACAGAGAGAACTACCCCGCGATAGTCATCATACTTAGAATCAAAAATTAATGCTTTAAGTGGGTTTTGCAAATTACCCTGCGGTGCCGGAATGTCTTTTACGATCCGTTCAAGCAACTCCTTAATGCCCTGACCAGTTTTACCAGAAACTTCAACAGCGTCGGATGCATCAAGTCCCAGCATTTCTGTAATTTCTTCTTTAGCCTGCTCTGGGTTAGCCGAAGGCAAATCGATCTTGTTTATTACAGGCAATATTTCTAAATCATCATCAATTGCCAAGTAAGTATTTGCCAAAGTTTGGGCTTGTACGCCTTGCGAAGCGTCGACTACTAAGAGCGCACCTTCACACGCAGCTAAAGAACGTGAAACTTCGTATGAAAAATCCACGTGTCCTGGTGTATCAATTAGATGAAAAATGTAGTCTTCGCCATCTTGAGCATGATATTTAATTTCAACCGAGTTCATCTTAATGGTAATACCGCGTTGGCGCTCAAGCGGCATATCGTCTAACATCTGATTTTTTAATTGGCGTTCAGATACTGTATCGGTCAACTCTAAAATACGGTCCGCAATCGTTGATTTTCCATGATCAATATGAGCAACAATGGAAAAGTTGCGAATATGTTTTTGATAATCTTGTAATTTTGTTATGTCCATAAATAATTTGCACCCTTTACTCTATCTTTATTATTATAGCAAATTCAACAGACTGTATAAAACGAATTAAGAAACATGCCAAAATTAAAGAGCTAATTCCTTGATATTTTAGGAATCAGCTCTTGTTCAAATTGCCAAAATGTTAATAATACTTGACTATACCGTGTTTATCAGGTTTTCCATTTTTTGCAAAAAGTTTCATATATTTATGAAATTCTTTTTTTGCCCATTGAGGTGCATCCGCCGATATAGTTATCCCGGTATCATTTTTATTCCAATATTTATAACCCTTAGGACATTCTAACATTGCAATTTTTCTTCTATTTTAATCAAAAAGATCTAATCAGTGAAGTTATGATAACGTAATTATCACTGCAATTTTTCTTTTAGCCTTTCAAAAAATCCTTTTTCTTGCGGCGTTATTGACCCTCCACCTGCTTTGACAAAATCAACTAGAGCCTGTTTTTGCTTCTCATTAATTGATTTTGGAATTTGAACTTGAACGGTAGTAATCTGGTCACCATTACCGTTGCCACGCAAATACGGAACACCTTGTCCGTGGATGGTAAACTTCTTATTTGGTTGAGTACCTGCAGGAATTTTTAGCTTCTTTTCGCCGTGTACAGTTTTAACATTAATCTCATCGCCTAACGTTGCCTGGGCAAATGAAATTGGAACGGTCGTATAAATAGTTGTACCTTTACGCTCAAATTCCTTTGATGGTTTAATCCGATAATTGATGTACAAATCACCGTAAGGACCACCATTTTTACCAGCTTCGCCTTGACCTTCATAACGCAATTGCTGGCCATTATCTATTCCAGCAGGAATATTAACTTCAATGGTATTCTTACCGTCAATTACGCCATTACCATGACAAGTTTGACATGGATGTTCAATAATTACACCTTTTCCATGGCATTTGTCACAAACAGCTTGCTGTCGTATCATACCTATCAGGGATTTTTGAGTAATAGTCATATAACCTGAGCCATTACATTTATCACAAATTATCGGATGTGTGCCTTTTTCAGCACCATTGCCCCCACAAGTTGGGCAGGTTTCACTCCGAGTATAGGAAACTTGTGTTTTCTTACCCGTAATTGCATCCATAAAATCAATAGACAACGTATAATCTAAGTCTTCACCGCGAGTTGGCGCCGTGGGATTTACATGATGTTGACTCTCACCAGTGGCACCACCGAAGAAATCATTAAATATATCGCCAAAATCACCGAAGCCCCCAAAGTCACTGTATCCTTGACCAGCACCGCCAAAACCTCCTTGACCATTGACTCCAGCTGAACCAAATTGATCATATTGGGCTCTTTTTTGCTTGTCATGTAATACTTCATAGGCTTCGTTAACCTTTTTATATTTTTCCTCAGCACCAGGCTCATGGTTTAAATCAGGGTGATACTTCTTGGCAAGTTTGCGATAAGCAGAGGTAATTTCTTTGTCACTGGCATTGCGATCTACTCCCAGCACTTCATAATAATCTTCTTGTGCCATCTATAAGCTCCTTAACCTTACAAAAGAAAAGAACTACTTTTCCTGGCAGTTCTTTTCTAATTTATTCAATTATAAACCCTTTACTTATCTGGGTCTACCTTATGAAATTCACCTTCACCTGCAGAACCATTATTACCATCTTGTGAACCAGGATTTTGTGGTCCGGCTTGAGGTCCAGCTTGTCCTTGTGCACCTTGAGCTCCACCATTAGCTTGGTACAATTTGACTGCTAAGTCTTGTGCAACCTTGGATAATTCATCCTTCTTAGCTTTCATTTCATCCAAATTGTTGTCTTTTTGAGCTTTCTTTAAAGCATCAAGTGCATCTTGAACTTTCTTAGTATCATCATCAGAGACTTTGCCTTTGACATCTTTCAAGGTCTTTTCAGTGGAGAAGATTAATTGATCAACTTCATTACGTAAGTCGACTTCTTCTTTCTTCTTCTTATCCTCTTCCGCATGTTCTTCAGCTTCTTTTTGCATCTTCTTAATTTCTTCATCAGATAAGCCGGATGAACTCTTGATAGTAATCTTTTGTTCTTTACCAGTTCCCATATCCTTAGCAGAAACATTAACGATACCGTTCTTGTCAATATCAAAAGTAACTTGAATTTGTGGTACACCACGAGGGGCTGCAGGAATATCAGTTAATTCAAACCGTCCTAAAGTCTTATCATCGGCAGCCATTGGGCGTTCACCTTGCAAAACGTGCACATCAACAGCTGGTTGATTATCAGCAGCAGTTGAGAAAATCTGGCTCTTTGAAGTTGGAATAGTTGTATTCTTTTCAATAAGTTTGGTAAATACACCACCCATTGTTTCAATTCCAAGTGATAATGGGGTTACATCAAGTAAGACAACATCCTTAACGTCACCTGAAATGACACCACCTTGAATAGCAGCACCTAAAGCAACAGCTTCGTCTGGGTTAATTGAGTGATCAGGCTCTTTACCGGCCCACTTCTTAACGGCATCCTGTACAGCAGGAATTCGGGTAGAACCACCATTTAAAATGACTTTGTCAATGTCATTAACTGTTAAATCAGCGTCTTTTAAAGCATTATCAAATGGGATCTTAGTCTTTTCAACTAAGTCAGAAGTTAATTCATCGAATTTTGCCCGAGTTAAATCGGCTTCAAGGTGCAATGGGCCAGATTCACCTGCAGAGATAAATGGCAATGAAATATGGGTTGCTGAAACACCAGACAAATCTTTCTTCGCCTTTTCGGCAGCATCCTTTAACCTTTGTAAAGCCATTTTATCTTTAGAAAGGTCAACACCATTTTCATCTTTAAAGTTCTTAATCAACCAATCAATAATCTTGTTATCAAAATCATCACCACCAAGATGGGTATCACCATTAGTTGAAAGAACTTGGAACACACCGTCACCTAATTGCAAAACGGAAACATCAAAAGTACCACCACCAAGGTCGTAAACTAAAACTTTTTCGTCTTCAGCATCTTTGTCAAGACCATATGCAAGGGAAGATGCAGTAGGTTCGTTAATGATTCTCTTAACATCTAAACCAGCTATTTTACCAGCATCTTTGGTAGCTTGACGCTGAGCGTCATTAAAGTATGCAGGTACGGTAATAACAGCATCGGTTACTTTCTCGCCCAAATAATCTTCAGAGAATTTCTTGATATACTGCAAGATCATTGCTGAAATTTCCTGTGGTGTATATGCTTTATCACCAATTTTGACCTTGTAATCAGTTTCGCCCATGTGACGTTTAATAGAAGAAATAGTATTGGGATTGGTAATTGCTTGTCTTTTGGCAACTTCACCAACTTGGATTTCTCCATCTTTAAAGGCAACTACTGAAGGGGTAGTGCGATTTCCTTCTGGGTTAGTAATAATTTTGGGTTCTTTACCCTCCAAAACGGCAACTGCTGAGTTAGTAGTTCCGAGGTCAATTCCGATAACTTTTGACATTGATATGCTTCCTTTCAATTATTGTGCTACAACAACCATAGCCGGTCTTAAAGTACGATCTTTGTACAAGTATCCCTTTTGTAAAACTCGTACAACATGATCTTTTTGATCATCATTTTCAGCTGCAACGGTTTGAACAGCTTGGTGTAAATTGGGATCAAATTTGACACCTTCAGCTATAATTTCACTGATACCGTGATCTTTCATAGCTTTAACCAGTGAATCAAGTGTCATCTGTACACCTTTTTTAAGCTGTTTTGATGCTTCGTCATCGACTTTAGTAGCTAAAGCTCTTTCTAAATTATCCATCGCTGGCAAAACATCTTTAGCTAAGGATTGAGACTCATATTTGATAAGCTGCGCTCTTTCTTTATTGTAGCGATTTTGCATATTTTGCATCTCAGCTTGACTGCGCAAAAACTTATCTTCCAGATCGTCTTTTTCTTTTTGCAATTGAGTCAAATTACGCTGCAATTTACTTTCCAAAGACTCTGGTTTCTTTTCTTCGTTAGCCTTAGTCTTAGAATTTTCTACTTCTGTCTTTGACTTTTTATGCTCATCTTTTTTTGGCTCTTTTTTTGAGTTTTTACTATTATTTTCTTCTTTACTCACGGCTAACCTCCTTTATTTGAATCTACCATAATAATCAAGTAATTTTTTAGATAGTTCGTTTCTGAAATACTCGAGTAATCCAATCACCTGAGAATACGGCATATTATCAGGGCCAAGTAAAGCAATTATGCCCTTTCCATGAGAGCCAACGCTGTACTCTGCCGTAAGCAGACTGTAATCCTTTAACAAATCATTTGATAATTCGGATCCTAAACTAACTCGAACGGGATACCTGTCGCTTTTCAAATTTTGCCTATTGTCCAAAATACTGGAAATCAAATCATTATGCTCAATCATTTCATAGAGCGATCTTAAGTTTGAAATATCGTCCAGAGAAATGTTGTTAAGCAGGTTAATCTGACCATCAACATAGGTTTGCTCACTGGCAGCATCGTTAATAACATCCTCGACCAAATTAATCAGTTCAGAGACATGAGCAACTTTAAGTTTATTGCCCAAAGTCTTTTTAAGATAGTCTGGAGTAACTTGATCTAAAGTTTTGCCCACCAGCTGATCGTTAATCATGCGCACAGCCTGTTCAATTTCATCACCATTAACATTATAAGGTAAAGTATAAACCTGGTCATGAACGTCACCGTCACTAGTTCCTAAGACAGCCATAATCTGTCTGTTAAACAATGGCACGATACGAAAACCAGTAATAGTTAATTCACTATTTTCAGGACCTTCCGCAAATGCTGTGTAATTGGTTAGATCCGATAAAATTTTGACAGCTGCCTGTACGATATCGTTAACCTGATGAAATGGTTGATCAAGCTGACTAATGATTCGCTTGTATACAGAAGATGAAATTTGTAAAGGTTCAACTAAATTGTCAAGATAATAGCGGTAGCCTTCAGTTGAAGGCACGCGACCACTAGACAAATGAGTTTTTTCAATCAAACCCTTATCTTCTAAAACAGCCATTTCGTTACGAATAGTAGCACTTGAAACCTTAATAGGCAGTTGATTCATAACAGTTTTGGACCCAACAGGATCATGTGTCTGCGTAAAATCATTGATAATTGTTTTTAAAATTAATTCTTGACGTTCGGTCAACATAAATATCGCCCTCACTTTTAGCACTCAATCTGATTAGGTGCTAACAATTTATATGATACTAGCTTTTAGCAGAATGTCAAGTTGAGTGCTAACTTTTTTCTTAAAAAACGTCAATCATTTTTTTAGTATCATTAATTAATTCATCGCAGCAAAATAATTTTTAATTTCAGCCTCGTCTTGACTCATTTGTTGTGTTAGCTCTTTTAAATTGGCAAATTTAATTTCACCACGGGTATACTTATACCATTTAATTACCATTTCCTCATCATAGGCTTCCTGATCAAAGCCAAATAAGTTTGACTCAATATAAAGCTTTTTCCCCTGATTGATAGTCACATTATAGCCTACACTTGTCATTGAGTCATACCACTTACCACAAATCTTGGTTTTAGTCGCATATACGCCAATTTTAGGAACAGCCTTGTCTTCACTCCAAACCAAATTAGCTGTGGGAAAACCTAGTTTATGCCCATTGCGCAAACCGTGACCTACATAGCCTGACATAACATAGGGAAAGCCTAACAACTTAGCGGCTAATTCCATATTTCCACTAGTTATCGCTTTCTTGATTTCCGTAGAACCAATTTTTTGACCATCATAAGACTGCTTAGGGACATTAATTATATTGAACCTTCCCTGAGCAAACTTAGGGAAATTTTTCATATTAGCCGTGTCTTTAGGGCCATATGTGTAATCAAAGCCAGCAACTACAGTGTCGGCATGTAATTTTACTATAATATTATCAACAAATTCCTGTGCAGTTAGTTTACTAAAAGCTTCATTAAAGTGCATCACCAACAAATAGTCAACTTTAAGTTTCTGCATCTTGTATGCTTTTTCTGGAAGAGTATCAATGTATGTAACTTTTTTATTTTGATAAACTTCTTTTGGATGACGATCAAACGTCATTACTACTAGTGGTAAATGTCTTTGCTTTGCTTTTTCTTTTGCGATTTTGATTAATTCTTGATGTCCGCGATGAACCCCATCGAAGAAACCTAAAGCAAGAATTATATTTTGGGGAATTATGTTTTCCTTAAAAGGGTATGTTAAATGGATAATTTCCATAATAAAACCTTCATTCACCTATTCATTTTGTAAAAGCATTAAATAAGGGCGATAAATGGTACCATCTTTGCGATAGATTGCCTTAACTTTATTATTGTAACGTAATGCCATCTTTTTTGCATTCGTTTTCAAAGAAATAGCTGCACCATTTTTAACTTTAGACCATAATTTATCATCAAGATCTATTTGCACGTAATTTCTAAAAAAAGAATCAATTGGTTGAATAATTTGATCAATTAATTTAGGATCTTCGGTAATTTCAGAAAGTTTTACAGACTGACTAATATCAAAACCTGAACTAGATGTGCGGCGCAAACTTTTCATTACCGCTGGTATTTTCAGTTGGGTACCTAAATCATTTATTAAAGAACGAACGTAGGTTCCCTTACTACATTCGATTTCAAAGTCAAACATTTCTTGACCTTTTTCTTTATCAAAGATAGGTTCATTTACAAGATTATAAGCAAAAATTTTAACTTGCCTTTTAGGTCGTTCTACCTCAATACCAGCTCGTGCATATTCATATAAATGCCTACCGTTAACCCTCACAGCAGAATAGATCGGCGGCACCTGTTCAATTTGTCCCACAAATTCTTGCATTGCATCTTTTATCTCAGTTGATTTGACTTTATTCGTGATCTTTTTGTTAGCTGTTATTTTGCCGCTAATATCGCAACTATCGGTGGCAAAACCAAGTATTCCCTGGCCGATATATCTTTTATTTTGAGTATGCATTAACTCAATTAGTTTAGTAGCTTGTCCTATTGCGACTGGTAAAACACCTGTAACATCAGGATCAAGAGTACCAGCATGACCTATTTTCTTAATGTGCAAGACTTTGCGTAATTGATAGACAACATCAGCACTCGTCATGCCTTTTTCTTTGTCTATCACCAATATACCATTTAACATTTTTCCCGTACCTTAACCATGAAAAAAGCGCCTAACAGCGCTTTTATTAATTATTTCGATTTTCATCCTGCTTTTTAACTTCAGCAATTAACCGATCAATTTTGCTACCGTATTTAACTGAATTATCTCGTTTAAATATTAATTCAGGAACTTTGTAGACAGTTAAGACCTGACCCAACAAATGCCGCATCATGCCCTTTGCCTTATTTAAACCAGCTGCAGCCTCTTCTTCCTTTTTAGCATCTTCTGAAAGAATACTGTAGTAAACAGTAGCATACGAGAGATCATTAGTGCATTCAACTGCTGTAATAGTAACGTCATTAACACGTGGATCACGAATATTTTTGCGCAAAATTTTCGTTAATTCACGGAGGATTTCTCCTTCAACACGACCAATTCTGTGTTTCATGCTTTCCTCCCTGTTAATTACTCAGGTTTGACTTCTTGCTTTTCAACGGCTTCCATCTCATCACCAATTTTGATATCATTGTAGCCCTCAATTGTTAAACCACAGTCAAACCCTTGTTTAACCATTTTAGCATCATCTTTAAATCTTTTAAGTGAAGCCACTTTTCCAGTATATATTACAACACCGTCACGAATCAAATTGATTTCAGAATCTTTTGAAACATAACCAGAATCGACAAAGGCACCAGCAATTGTTCCTACCTTGGAAACCTTCCAAGTTTCCCGTACAGTCAAATTGCCCACAACCTTATCTTCATAAGTTGGTTCAAGCATACCCTTCATGGCTGCTTTAACATCGTCAATAGCCTTGTATATGATGCTATACAGACGAATATCTACACCATCTGTTTCAGCTTGTGACTTTGCGGTAGCTGTTGGACGAACATTAAAGCCAATTATGAAGGCATTCGAAGCGCCAGCCAAGGTAACATCTGATTCATTTACAGCACCAACTCCAGCATGAATGATGTTTACACGCACACCTTCAACTTCTATCTTTTCAAGTGACTGCTGTAAAGCCTCTACAGAACCTTGAACATCCGCTTTTAAGACAACATCTACTTCCTTCATGTTTTCTTTTTTCATTGTGTCAAACAGGTTATCAAGAGTAACATGTTGAACATTTTCACGAGATTGTTGCAAAGCTTGTTGCGCTCTTTGTTCACCAACACTTCTAGCCGTCTTTTCATCATCGAACACTACTATTTTATCAGCAGATTCTGGAACATCATTTAATCCGGTAATTTCTACTGGCATTGACGGAGTAGCCTTTTCGACTTGACGACCGCGGTCATTAGTCATAACACGAACTCTACCAAAGCGGTTCCCAACTACAATTGGATCGCCAACTTTTAGTGTTCCTTGTTGAACCAAAAGGTCGGCAACAGGACCACGTCCACGAGAAAGTCTGGCTTCAATAACAGTACCAATTGCTTTTTGCGTTGGGTCTGCTTTCAATTCCATCACATCCGCTTGCAAAAGGATCATTTGCAAAAGTTCATCAACATTTTCACCAGTTTTAGCAGAAATGTTAACAAATATTGTGTCACCACCGTAATTTTCCGGAATTAAATTGTACTTCATTAACTGCTCAGTAACATGCTCAGGGTTTGCTCCCGGAACATCCATCTTGTTAATGGCAACAATAATTGGAACTTTAGCACTCTTAGCATGATCAATTGCTTCAACAGTTTGAGGCATTACACCGTCATCTGCAGCAACAACCAAGACAACAATATCGGTAATTTCTGCTCCACGTTCACGCATATTTGAGAATGCGGCATGTCCTGGTGTATCCAAAAAAGTAATTGGCTGATTATCAACTCTTACCTGATAAGCACCAATTTTTTGAGTAATTCCTCCAGCTTCATGAGCCGAAACATGCGTATGACGTAAACGATCAAGCAGTGTTGTCTTACCATGGTCAACGTGTCCCATAATAGTAACTACTGGTGGGCGTTTAATTAAATGCTTAGATTTCAGAGAAGCTTTCATTCTCTTGTCATAAAGATTATCAATGTCAGATATATCCTCGTGCACCTTTTCTTGAGCATTAATATTATATTCAGCCGCTACTAACTCTATTGCATCTTTATCAAGGGATTGATTTTGATTAGTCATGACACCCAGCATAAATAATTTTTTGACTATTTCAGCTGGCTCTCTGTGCAAAATTTTTCCTAAGTCTTGAGCATTCATACCCACTTCGTAAACCAGAGTATCTGGTAATGGCCGCTCTTTTCTTTGCGTTGGCTGCTTTTTAGGTACTTGTTCAAACTGCTTCTTCTTATTTTTACGCTTACGCTTTTCTTGGTGTTTCGAATAATTATTTGCACCATAGGTTTGATTTTTACCTTTTCTGCCTGGCTTGCCAGAGTTACGACCATGACCGTTGCCACGACGTTTTTCTTCTTTTTCGGGTTCAGGAGCAGCAGTATCTAAAATTTTAGGCTGGCGAACAGGCGTAGACTTTTGATTATTCTTAAACCTGGCTGGTGAAGGTTTAAGAATTTTAGGTCCAGTCACTTTAGGAGCAGTAGTTTCAGTTTTAACTACTTTATTTTCATTCTTAGAAACAGGTTTATTAGTTTCAGCAGACGTTGGTTTAGTTTTAGTCTGATTTTCCTTATAAGTCTTTTGTGCTCTTTCTGTTTGCCGATTTAATTTTTTCTCTTCCACTCGTTGTTTTTGCTTTAATTGCTTTAATAAATCTTGGGCTACTGGTTTAGAAGTTTTTTGACTCAAATTGGAATGTTGTCTAGTGCGATCTTGACTTTGTCTAGATCTATTATTTGACTTGTGAAAGTTATTGTTTTTTCTATTACTTTTACCATTCTTAGTTTCATCATGCTTTTTTTCATTTTTACGAATTGAAGTAACAGAAATTTTGATTTTACTGCTCTTTTTCGCTGGTCTTTCTTGCTTTTTGGCGGGAGCGGAGCTACTGCGGAAACTACCCTTTATTTGCTCTACTTGTGTATCTTCAAGTGATGACATATGATTTTTAACATCAAACCCCAGGTCCTTTGCTTTATTGACCACAGTTTTATTATCGATGCCTAATTCTTTCGCCAATTCATAAATTCTTGTTTTAGTCATCAAATCACACTCCTTCTTTGATTTTTTGTAACAATGCTTTTCCAAAACCAGTATCAGTAATTCCCAAAACTTTACGCTTTTTACCAATAGCTTGGGAAATTTCACTACTATTAAATTCTGTAATCACAGATACGTTATTTTGTTTTCCAATCTTGGTAATCTTTGCGGTGGTATCCGTCTGTGCGTCTTGAGCTAAAATAATCAGCTTAACCTTTTTAGCCTTTACGCTTATTGACACAATTTCAAATCCTGAAACCAGTTTACCTGCCTTTTGGCTTAGTCCTATTAAATTTAATGCTTTTTGTCTATTTTGCAAACCTATTTATCACCAAACAATTCTTTTCTTGCCTTTTGATGGTCAACATATGAATAAAGCTCTTGGTAAAACTCTTCAGGCACTTTTGTTCCTAAGCTGCGCTCAATCAATCCCTTTTTCTGAGCGTTTTTGATCTGACTTGGATCAAGTGAGACATATGCTCCTCTACCAGGTTTCTTTCCAGTAGGATCAACTGCGATATTTTTTTCTTTGTCAACCACAATTCTGACCAATTCTTTTTTGGGCTGCATAGTATTAGTTAACAAGTCTTTTCGCATTGGAATCTTTCTTTTTTTCAAAAAGTTTCACCCCTTGCATTACTCTTCAGTAGTATCTATCGTTTCACCGATAGTAGCTTCAGCTTGAAGTCCATCTTCTGTTTTGGTCTCTTCAGATGAAGTTTCTGCTTCAGGTTCTTCTTCTGCAGCAGAATCATCTGTTACATCACTTGCAGAACTTGCATCACCTGCTACTAAATTGTCAGATTCAGCTTCTTTATTTTCCTT
Organism: Lactobacillus sp. IBH004; assembly: GCF_026185255.2. Classification (NCBI taxonomy): domain Bacteria; kingdom Bacillati; phylum Bacillota; class Bacilli; order Lactobacillales; family Lactobacillaceae; genus Lactobacillus; species Lactobacillus sp. IBH004. The sequence continues at coordinate 1,108,419 of NZ_CP110217.2, forward strand.
TTCAGCTTGATCACTGCTTTCATCAACAAATTCTACTTCTGATTCTGGTCTGATATCTATTTTATAACCGGTTAACCGTGCAGCCAAACGAACATTTTGGCCCTTTTTCCCAATTGCCAGTGATAATTGGTAATCAGGAACTATTACTAAAGCACTTTTTTCATCGTCTTCATCGCCAAATTGCACGGCAATAACTTCTGCAGGATTCAAAGCATTAGCTATATAATCTGATGGATCTTCTTCGTATTTAACTACATCTATATTTTCACCGTCAAGTTCGTTGACCACATTTTGCACTCTGGCACCTCTTTGACCAACGCAAGTACCAACCGGATCAATGTTAGGATCATTCGATTTCACGGCAATCTTGGTTCTGTCTCCTGCTTCACGTGCAATTGAAACAACTTCTACAGTTCCATCGTAAATTTCAGGTACTTCCTGTTCAAATAACCTTTTTACCATATCAGGGGCAGTGCGTGAAACCGTAATTTGGGCTCCCTTAGAATCCGAGCCAACGTGAGTCACTAAAACGCGAATCTGATCTTGTGGATTATAAGTTTCACCTGGCATTTGATCATTGCGAGGCATTACTGCTTCAACATTACCAATTTTAACATAAACAAAGCGATTATCACGTCTTTCAACTGTGCCAGTTATCAATTCATCTTCATATTGAGAATATTCATCAATAATATGGTTTCTTTCAGCTTCGCGTAAATGTTGCATAATAACCTGTTTAGCAGTTTGAGCAGCAATACGACCAAAGTTCTTGGGAGCAACCTCAAAACGAATTTTATCACCAAGTTCATATGCCCGGTTAATTGTCAAAGCATCTTTTAAACTGATTTCTAGGCGTTCATCATGAACTTCCTCAACGACAGTTTTTTCAGTCATTAATTTGAAGTCCCCTCTGCGTTCGTCGAATTCAACTATGACATTTGTTGCTTGGTTATAATTCTTTTTATATGCTGCAACTAATGCCGCTTTTATTGCTTCAACAATTACATCTTGTTTTATACCTTTAGTTTTTTCCAAAGTAGCAAACGCTTCAAGCATTTCTTTAGACATAATTTCTAAATCAACCTTTCTAAAACTCAATTGCAAAACGAATATTTGCAATTAATTTACGGGGAAGTGATAAAACCCTTTTCCTTGTTTTTACTCTTATTTCAAGTTTGATTTCGTTATCATCATAAGATTTTAAAGTTCCCTCATATTCCTTTTCGCCTTCAACTTTTTGATAAAGGTTAACATGTACATAGTCATTTAAAGCCTTTTGCCAGTCGGAAGCATTTTTTAATGGTCTCTCGATACCAGGTGAAGAAACTTCTAAAATATATGGATCAGGAAATGGATCAGGTTGCAACTGATCAAGTTTCGTAGATAATAGTTCACTTAACCCCGCAATTTCATCCATATCAATACCATTTTCACGGTCAACGTATATTCTTAAATAATTCTGACCTTTTTCTTTAACATATTCCATATCGACAAACTCATCGTTTCGTTCAGCAATAATTGGTTTGATCTCTTCAATAACAGAATCTTTAACTTTCGCCAAGTACTTTCCTCCGTAATAAAAAGAGTGAGCAAATTTGCCCACTCCGAATCATTTATTCGAACTTCTTTAGGAAGTATAACACATTTATATTAATACTGCAAAATTTTAAAAGAGTGACAGTTGATTTTGGTCTGGCATACCTGCTAAGACTTCGTTATCCTCCAAATAATCCATGATCGATTGCGATACTTTGCCCCGATTAGCCAAATCTTCTTTGGATAAAAATTCTTGCTCAGTTCTAGCAGCCACAATCTGTTTAGCTGCATTGTTGCCTAATCCGGGAACAGCATTGAATGGTGCTAAAATAGTATGCTTATCTATTATTTTAAAATTGGTCGCTTCTGACCTATTTATATCGACCATTTTAATTTTAATTCCACGTTCCAAACATTCATTAGCAATTTCAAGAACAGTTAACAAACTCTTGTCCTTTGCCGATGCATCGTTTCCCTGATTCTGAATATCGGCCATTGCCTTTTTGACCGTATTTTTACCATGACTCATAGCGACCAAGTCAAATAAGTCGGCACGGACTGAAAAATAAGCGGTATAGTAAATTTCAGGATAATAAACCTTGAACCAGGCAATTCTAAGAGCCATTAGGATATAAGCGGTAGCATGGGCCTTAGGAAACATATACTTAATTTTGAGACACGACGGAATATACCAGTCAGGTATCTTATCGTTTTTCTTTAAAACAGCCATATCTTCATCACTAATTCCGCGGCCATGACGCACAGATTCCATTGTAGAAAAGGCTACTTCAGGTTTAACACCCCAGTGGATCAGGTCCATCATGATATTGTCACGACAGCCAATAACATCTTTTAACTTACACGTACCATTATTAACCAATTCCTCGGCATTTCCTAGCCAAACGTCAGTACCATGTGACAAACCTGAAATTTGCAAGAGCTCAGAAAAAGTAGTTGGCTTGGTTTCTTCAAGCATCCCTCTAACAAATTTAGTACCAAATTCCGGTACCCCTAGGGTACCTGTTTCTGATTGAATTTGTTCAGGGGTCACGCCTAATATTTTGGGACTTGAAAAAAGTGACATCACTCCGGGATCATCAGGGGGAATTGTTAACGGATCAACGCCTGAAAGATCCTGCAACATCCTAATCATCGTTGGATCATCATGGCCTAAAATATCAAATTTTAAGATATTATCATGAATGGAATGAAAGTCAAAATGCGTCGTTAACCAGGCAGCATTAACATCATCTGCTGGGTATTGTACCGGAGTAAAGTCATAAATATCCATATCATCTGGAACCACAACAATTCCTGCCGGGTGCTGACCAGTTGTCCTTTTAACGCCGCTGACTCCAGCTGCAAGACGATCTAGTTCTGCTCCGCGCAAATTCAATTCTTTTTCTTCATCATAATGCTTAGCATAACCATAGGCTGTTTTATCTGCCACTGTGGCAATTGTACCGGCACGGTATGAATTATCAGGTCCAAACATTACCCGAATAAAGTTATGAGCCACTGGTTGATAGTCACCAGAGAAATTCAAATCAATATCTGGAACTTTGTCACCATGGAACCCTAAAAATGTTGCAAATGGAATATCCTGGCCATCTTTAACTAACTCTGCCCCACAGTTGGGACACTTTTTATCAGGCAAGTCATAGCCTGAACCAAATTCACCATTTTCAAAGAACTCCGAGTATTTACATTTTGGACAACGATAGTGCGGTGGCAGAGGATTGACTTCAGTGATTCCTGACATTGTAGCAACAAGGCTGGAGCCCACAGAGCCCCGAGAGCCAACTAAGTAGCCGTCTTTATTAGATTTAGCCACCAATCTTTGTGAAATCAAGTAAATAACTGCATAACCATTTGAAATGATCGAGTTGAGTTCCATGTCAAGTCTGTCTTGAACTATCTTAGGTAACGGATCTCCATAAAGTTCATGAGCCTTGTCATAAGTCAAACGTTTCATTTCTTCATCTGCATTATCAATGTGAGGAGGATAAAGTCCATCTTTAATAGGTGAAATTTCTTCAATTGATTCAGCTATTTTATTAGGGTTGGTTATGACTATTTCCTTAGCAACATCTTCACCTAAAAAGCTAAATGCGTCCAGCATTTCCTGAGTGGTGTAAAAGTGCATATCAGGCTGCTTTTTGTTTCTATCAGGATTGCTGCGTTGTGCCGAAATTAAAATTGTACGGTAAATAGCATCATGTTCCTCAATGTAATGCGCGTCTCCAGTAGCTACCACTGGTTTATTCAATTCCTTACCCAATTTATAAATGTTAGTCAGAATTTCTTCAAGTTCTGCTTCATCGGCAATCAAATGATCTTCAATCATAATGGAATAATTTGCGGGAGGTTGAATTTCGAGATAATCATAAAAGCGGGCTTTTTTACGGGCCTCATCATATCCCTTCTGCATCATTGCGACAAAAACATCGCCCTCAGAACAACCTGAACCGTATAGCAAGCCTTCATGATTTTTCACCAAATCAGACTTTGGCGTTCTTGGTATCCGATAAAAATCTTTTGTACTTGCGATTGAAACCAACCTGTACATGTTTTTAAGACCCGTCTGATTTTTAGCTAAGATAGTCATGTGTTGTGGTCGTGCTCTCTTAAACACTTGACCTTGAGCAGCATATTCGTTCATCTTACCTAAATCATCTTCATGATACTTTTTGGTAAAAGCTTCCAGAAGCTTAAACATTAAATAGCCCGTAGCCTCAGCGTCCTGATTAGCTCGATGATGATGCTCTAAGACTACATTATATTTTTTAGCCAGTGAATCAAGTGTATGTCTTGATTGTTCTGGGTGAAGCAAGCGCGATACTTCAAGTGTATCCACTACCGGTTGAGTTATTTCGCTGAGGTCTGCCCGTCTTAATGCAGCATTAACAAATCCAACGTCAAATTGCACATTATGACCGCAAAGTGGTCGATCGCCATAAAAATCTTGAAATTGCTTAATTACTACAGCTTCGTCATCAGCAGCCCCAACCATTTCATCAGTAATTGAAGTTAAGTTAATTGTCTGTTCGCTTAATGGATGGTGGGGATTAATAAATTTATCGAATCTTTCCAGAACTTCACCATTTTTCATCTTAACGGCGCCAATTTCAATGATAGTATCGTAAACAGAAGAAAGACCAGTTGTTTCAACGTCAAAAATGACAAATTCACGATCTTTATAAGTCATTGATGCAGGATTAAGAACAAGCAGAGCATGATCATCAATCATATTAGCTTCAAGACCATAAATAATTTTGACGCCATTCTTTTTACCAGCATTATATGCTTCTGGAAAGGCTTGAACATCGGCATGGTCTGTGATCGCGATTGCTTTTTGACCGAATTTTTTGGCGGCTTTGACAAAGTCTGTTGCCGTATTGGTTGCATCAAGCTGACTCATATTGGTGTGCAGATGTAATTCTACTCTTTTTTCTTCGCCTTGATACTTTTCCGTTCGACCGCCATGCTCAATAATTTCCAAAGCCGAAATGTTAAAAACTGTATCATGACTCCACTGGTCCTGAGAAGCTGATCCCTGCATTTTTGCCCAGGTTCCAGGTTTTATGTCTTTCATACTTTGAATTTGATCTTTATCAGAAACAAATTTCTTAAATGAGATAGAATCAGTATAGTCTGTTATTTCACCAGTAAATATAATTGAACCGGTTTTTAATTCTCTGCTGGAAATATTAAAAATATTTCCCTCTATTACAACATTTCTGCTGCCATCGATAACATCTTTAATTTGTGTTAGAGGCAGATTTTCATCAAGCTTACGGTTGCCATAACGACTTTTTTTAGTAGGATAACTTGGAGTTTTGACTTTCTCTTGTGTTGGAGCAGCATCATATTCTTCCTGCATGTTTTGCTCATGCTGCTGCTGCAATTCTTGCAGACTGGCTAAATTATTGAGAGAATTTTCATCATCGATTTCAGTTACAAACTTTAAATTAAAGAAACCGTAATTCCTCATTTCTTCAGCTAGCTCATCAAGCATCTTTTGTTCAAGCAGCCCATCAACTACTAAATTATCTACGGGAATAATCCAGCGCCCATCTTCCTTTTTAGGCTTATGGCTGGAAATAAATTCTCGAGCCACCGGCTGCAAAGCCTGAGAATTCTGAACAGCATAGTGCCAATAATCGGTTAAATAGTCATCTGCTCCATCCTGGGAACGAATATACAAGCGAGTATTAACAAAAGAAGAAAAATTAGCGGTTATTGCCTTATTTAGTGCATCAAAAGTTGCAAATTTTAACGGTGTAGTAAAAAGAACGTGGATATCCCACCTGTGTTCTCTAGCGTAAACATCCACGTTCTCAATTTCGCCTTTTTGCAACAATTTATTATCTGCAAATTCTTGCGGAAACTTTATTTGCTGCAATAACCTTAAAAATAGTTTATTTTTATCAGTCACGAAAATTATCCTAACTCTTTATTAACAAAATCATCTAATTCAGACAGTGTCATTTCAGTAGCTTTTTCGTCAGCAGGTCTTTTGACTTCGACTACACCTTCAGCTGCTTTTTTACCGACTGTTACCCTGACCGGAGCGCCAAGTAAGTCAGCATCCGCAAACTTCACACCAGCACGCTCATTACGATCATCATATAATACATCATACTTAGCACTATATTTTTCTTCAAGTTTTTGAGCCAGAGCAGATTGATCATTATCTTTCATTTTCATTTGAACGATATGAAGACTAAATGGTGCGATTTCTTTGGGCCAGGCTACACCATTTTTGGTTAAATGTTGTTCAATGACTGCAGATAATACTCTGGTAACGCCAATGCCGTATGAACCCATTATAACGGGCTGGGCTTTACCATTTTGATCTAAAAAGTCTGCACCCATGGTTTTGGTATAATATGTTCCCAGTTTAAAAATATGACCAACTTCAATAGAAGTAGTGAATTTTAAAGGGAGATGATCAACCGGATCCGGTTCACCTTCATTGGCTACCCTAATATCTCCAAACTTGTCTGGATTAATATCACGCTTTAAATTCACATTTTTAAATTGAAAACCAGTTTTATTAGCACCAACAACAACATTATACAAGTTTTTAACCGTGTTATCTGCAACAACTTGATCTGCCCAGTCAGCATTAATTGGTCCGACGCTTCCCTTAGTGACACCAGTTATCTGTTCTAGTTCATCATCTGTAGCTACTCTAAGTGAATTTACATCTAACAGGTGCTTTAATTTTACTTCGTTGATCTGTTTGTCGCCACGAATTAAAACCAATACCTTTGCTTTTTCATCAGCAAGGTAAAGGATACTTTTAACTATCCGTGTAGCTGGCACTTGCAGGAATTGAACAAGATCAGAAATAGTTTCTTTACCTGGAGTAGCAACTTCTTCAACTTGCTTTAATTGTTCTTCTTCTGGCTTGAAAGTATCGACACTTGAAGCCATTTCTAAGTTAGCTGAATATGTTCCTGTTTCATTAGTGGCAATAGTATCTTCACCAATTGCTGCAGGAGCTTGGAATTCTGTCGAATTTTTGCCACCCATAGTACCAGAATCAGCAATTACTGGGGTAACCTTTAAACCACACCGATGATAAGCGGCCGTAAAAGCTTTCTTTTCATCCTCAAACTGCTGATCAAGTTGCTCTTTAGTGGCAGCAAAGCTATAGGCATCAAGCATTATAAATTCACGAGACCTTAATAAACCAAAACGAGGTCTGTTTTCGTCCCTAAACTTTGATTGAATTTGGAAAAGAGCGATTGGCATTTGTTTGTAGCTCTTTAAATCTTTAGCGACAATATCAGTAAAGGTTTCCTCATGAGTCGGTCCCAGTAAACTTTGGCGGCCATGTCTGTCCTTTAATTTAAACATTTCAGGCCCATATTTTTGCCATCTACCCGATTCTTCCCATAGAGTCGCAGGCAAAAGATCTGGCATTGCCATTTCCGGCACATTGATTTTTGCCATTTCTTCGCGCATTATTTTCTCGGCTTTACTTAAGACGCGATATCCTAAGGGCAAATAGGCATAAACTCCAGCTGTTACTTGGCGAACATATCCACCTCGCAACATTAATTTATGACTTTCAGCAACAGCATCAGCTGGTGCCTCTTTTAAAGTCGGCATAAATAATTTAGATTGACGCATTAATTCTCTCTCCCAAATTGTTTTTTTATTTAATAAAGTAACGGTAGATATCATTGCCCGTTACAGCAATAATTAAAACTAACAGTAAACCGAAACCGATTAATTCCACTATAGCTTCATGATTTTCAGAAATTGGTTTACCACGAATGATTTCAATAATATTTAGTAAAAATTTACCACCATCTAAGCCAGGAATTGGTATTAGATTGACAATACCCAAGTTAATAGAAATCATTGCCAAAAAAGCCAAAATATAGGTGAAGCCCATTTTAGAAACCTGTGATGTCTGTGAATAAATCCCAACTGGGCCAGAAAGTTTATTTAAGCTGAAGTGACGGAATAAACCACCAACTGCATTAAAAATCATCCCCGTAGTGGAAACGGCTGTATCCCAGCCACGCTTAAACTTAGCATTAAAACTATCATCGCTTTTTGCTCTAATTCCAATTTGATAAACTTTTTGCCCCTGCACCTTAACGACTTGTGGTTGAACACTTATCACTTTTTGGTGATTATTTTTGACCACCGCAATATTAGTTTTTTTGCCTTTGCTTTGATAAATTTCTTCAGATATTTGTTCAAAAGAGGTTATTTTATGACCATTAACAGCCGTTATTTTTGAACCAGGCTCAAGTTTTGCAAGCGCAGCCGGCGAATTTGGTGCCACTTCTGCTACTTCTGTAGTAGCTGGACCAGGAACGGTAAAGGTCCAAATCAAAAAGACAACAAAACCCAGAATAATATTCATTAAAGGGCCAGCAATGTTAGTAGCTAATTTTTGCCAGACATTTGCTTCTTGAAACTGCGTGTCACGGGGAGCAATGATCAGTTCAGTATTTGATTGATCAATGATAGTGGCATCATGATTAACATGATATGTTACTAGTTTTTCTTCTTCGCCGTTTTCATACCCTGAAATAAAGAGTTTATCAACTAGATCAAACTTAGTGATCTGCAATGGAATTCCTTCAAGCAGGACATCCGACTCAGAAGCATCAATCCTGACTACTTCATTTTGCTGATTAAGTTGCAAAACTACTCTCATACCAGGAGCTAACGTAGTTTCATCATCTTTACTTGCCAAACGCACATAGCCACCTAAAGGCAGCCATCTAATGGTATAAGTAGTAGGATTGCGTCGCACTTGGAAAAGTTTAGGTCCCATCCCAATTGAAAATTCACGCACTAAAATGCCGCATTTTTTAGCAACAATAAAATGCCCAAACTCATGGACAAAAACCAATATTCCAAATACAACTAAAAAGATTAGTATACCTTTCACAAGAATTCTCCTAGTGCATGATTCCCATTAGAGCAGCAAATACAGGCAAAACAAAGAGCATACTGTCAAAACGATCTAAAATACCGCCATGACCAGGTAGTATTTTGCCAGAATCCTTAACCCCGTAATATCTCTTATAAGCTGATTCAACTAGGTCGCCCATTTGTCCAACAATTGATAGCACAAAGGCAAAAATAATCATTTCAATTTGAGAATGATTTAAGTTGACAAAATAAACATAAATTGCCGCACAAATCACTGCACAAATTGTGCCTCCAATTGATCCTTCCCAAGTTTTATTGGGACTTATCACAGGCCATAACTTATGTTTACCAATTTTTCGGCCAATCATATATGCACCTGTGTCAGTAAGCCATACAACGACAAAAACGTAGCAAAGAAGTGCAAGACCATTACTTGCATTTCTGACGCTTGCCATATAATGAAAGCCTGTGCCGACATATAATGAGCCTAAAGTATAAACGGCTACATCGTCAAAAGTGGTTTTATTTTTAGTTAAAACAGTCCAGGTAAGCATTAGCATGATAAGGGCAAAATAAATACCATATTTCGTCCAGTGAAATGGCATTGACTGGATAAAATTATCTGGTACAGCCCAAGTGATTGTAGCCAGTAACGCCAATAAAAAATTGACTGAAACCAGAATTTGCTTTTTCATTAAAAAGAATTCACTAATACCAACGGCTGCAAAGATGACGGTGAGCCATTCCATCCAGAGCCCACCCATAATTACAATAGGAATAAATAAAATTAAAGCAATTACTGCTGTGATTATACGTTGTTTCATATAAATACCTAACTATCCGATTCATCAAGTTTGCCGAAACGACGATGACGATTCTGAAAATTATTAACAAATTTTTCTAAATCAGTTTTAGTAAAATCTGGCCAATTTTTCTCACTAAAAGCAAGTTCTGAATAAGCTAACTGCCAAAGCATAAAATTAGAAATCCTTTGTTCACCAGATGTTCTAATTAATAGATCAGGATCGCTATATTCGCCAAAACTCGCAGTCATCAATCTGTGGGAAATCATTTCCTCATCAATTTCTTCGCTTGTTATCGCATTTGTTTCAACGAGCGTGGCAAGTTCTTTTACTGCAGTCGTAATCTCTCTTCTAGAGCCATAATTGAAAGCAAAGTTCAAAATTAAGCCGCTATTTGTGGCGGTTTCCGCCATTGCTCTTTGGACGACATCATAAGTCTTAGGCGGCAGCTCATCTAAGTAGCCCATAATATTCACTTTGACATTTTCCTTCATCAGTGTAGGCATAAATTTATCAAAAAAACGCACTGGCAAGTTCATCAGATATGCTACTTCCTCCTTAGGTCTGGCCCAATTTTCTGTAGAAAATGCATATAGTGATAAGACTTTGATACCAAGCTGATCTGCTGCCAAAGTTATTCTTTCGACATTATTCATGCCTTCGTAATGGCCTGCTATTCGTGGTTTCCCTTGCCTAGTTGCCCAACGACCATTACCATCCATTATAATAGCTAAATGGTTTAATTGATTTTTTTTACTTGCCATTTAATTAGCCTTGTGTAATTTCCTTACGCTTTTCTTCCGCAATTTTGTCGATTCTTTTAGTAGCATCATCCGTAACTTTCTGCACTTTCTTTTCCAAATTGCGTTGTTCGTCTTCCGTGATTTCATCGTCTTTCTGTTGTTTTTTCAGACTGTTCATAGCATCACGACGAACATTCCTAATGGCAATCTTACTCTCTTCAGCCATCTTGTTGACTTCTTTGGCAATTTCTTGTCGTCTTTCACCAGTAAGTTGCGGGATCACTAAACGGATCACCTTACCATCATTTGCAGGTGTTAAGCCCAAGTTTGAAGCCAAAAGAGCATGTTCAATATTATCAAGACTGCTTTTGTCATAGGGCGTGATTAATAATACTCGCGGCTCCGGAATAGTGACACTGGACATTTGCGTTAGTGGTGTCGGGGCACCATAATAATCAACTTTTACACCTTCAAGTAAAGCTGCATTAGCAACACCAGCACGAATAGAGCCCAAGTTTTTTTCAAAAACGGTAATTGATTTATTCATATTATCTTGTGCTTTTTTAATAGCATCATTATTCATTATTTTCTCCTCCGATTACTGTTCCAATATTTTCACCTAAAACCACTTTTTTAATATTACCTTCAGTATTAACGTTGAATACAATAAGAGGAATGTTCGTGTCCATTGAAAGTGAACTTGCCGTTCTGTCCATGACTTTTAAGTTTTTAGAAATAAGATCTAACTGGGAAAGTGCACTATATTTTTTGGCATTGGGATCAACTTTCGGATCAGCAGAGTAAACTCCGTCAACTCCATTTTTAGCCATCAGAATGACATCCGCGCCTATTTCAGCGGCTCTTAGTGCAGCAGTGGTATCAGTCGAAAAGTAAGGATTACCAGTGCCACCACCCATAATTACTACTCGCCCTTTTTCTAAATGACGAATTGCTTTTCTTCTAATATATGGTTCTGCTATTTGTCTCATTTCAATCGATGTTTGTAATCTAGTAGGTACGCCTACATGTTCCAAGCCATCTTGAAGAGCTAAACCATTCATTATAGTAGCAAGCATACCCATATAATCAGCTTGTGAACGCTCCATTCCTAGTTTTGCACCAGTTTCACCTCGCCACATGTTACCGCCACCAACGACAATACCAATATCAACACCGAGTTCATGAACTGATTTGATTTCTTTTGCTAAATGACTAATGACCGTGGAATTTATTCCAGTTCCTTCAGCACCAGCAAGAGCTTCACCAGAAATTTTTAAAACTATACGCTTATACTTAACTTTAGTCATGACAGCCTCCTCTATTAACTTTAGTTATTCTACCATATAAAAAGCGCAAATGTGGACTTAGAAATAAAAGAGAGGGATTTCTTAAAAAAATTCTTTGAACTAAAAATTAACGGGAAAAGCAAAAAATCTCAAAGTTATCTACTTCGAGATTTTCAAAATATAATTAATATTTATTTTCCCTATTAATTTGCAGCAATAAATTGTAAAGTGACCCATACAAATTTGAATCGTTCCTAAAATGAGCAGAAACAATGGCAGGCTTAGTTAAAGTATTTCCTATAATAGGGTTCTTTTCCTGTACCAATTTGTCATATTCTTTGTTAATACCACTTATTAAAATTGGTTGGGCACTGATACCACCACCAATAGCAATTTTTTCAACATCTACTACGGTTTGGATATTGAGAATTAAACCAGCTATTGTAAGACAATAGTTCTGAAAGATATTTACCGCGTCAGGTGACTTCTCCTTAATTGCCTCAAAAGCATGAAGTCCATCATTTTCTTTAGGATAATTAAGTTGTTGGTTTATCTTTTTAATAAAATTGACGGCAGAGCCAATGTTACCCAAAGAGCCCTGCATATTATCTGGGTGAGATAAATCATTAATCATAAAACTTAATTCACCAGCCTGATAATGTGTTCCTCTTAATAAGTGACCATCAATAATTATGCCACCGCCAACTCCTGTTCCCAAAGTAATAGCGGCACAATTTTGTTCACCTTTTAGACTCCCCAACCAGTTTTCAGCTAGAACACTGGCTTTACCATCATTAATAACAGCAACCGCTATGTGATACTTTTTACCATATATTTCGGCAAAGTCAATGCCATCTAAAAATGGTAAGGCCCCGCCAAATCTAATTTTAGTATTTTCAATTTTACCAGGAGCACAAAAGCCGATGCCCTTGATATCTGAAATATAGCGGCTAACAATCTGGTCAATATTTTCTAAAAACTTTGCTTTATCTTGATCAGTAGCAATTTTATCTTTTTCAATTATATTTCCTGCAGAATCTAATTTAGCAAATTTAATTTCAGTTCCACCAATATCAATGCTCAAATAATTTTTCATAAATCTCTTCCATATAATGACAAAATCAATAAAACCGTTTGGCTTTAAAGCTAGCACAATCCAGCACTAAAAATTTTACACCAAAACAGTTTTAAATTTGAAATATAATTTATTACTTGGTGTTTAAATTTTATTTCAACAAGTTGTTCATTATAGCAAAATTTACAATTTTAGAACAGCTTTTATTTATGCTGCTTAAAAAGCCACGGTAAAAGCTCAGGATTATTATATGCATATGCCCAGCTAGCATGTGGATTTGGTCTCACTTTCCCTTTAGGGAAAATTGTCACCTTCAGTTTCTTTCCCCCAGCGTTTTTAATTGCCTCCTCAGCTTTTTTAGTGCCTAAAACCCCTACTACCGGATCATCTTCAGCATGAAAAGCCCAGATTGGTAGTTGCGCCAAGGACTGTCCTTCTTCACTCGTAGCCAACATATATCTGCCCTTTCCTTGTTCTCCATAACCTTTTTTGCCATCTTCATAGACATAGCCTGAACAAGGAACGAGTGCTGCAAACAAATCAGGATAATTAGCTCCCAAAAACCAGGTAGTAGAGGCACCATTTGAAAGTCCTGTTAGATAAATTCGTTTTGAATCAATATTATATTCTTTTGTTATCTGTTTCAATAATTTAAACAGAGCAGCGCGAAATTCTTTTCTAAACCAGCCATTTAATGTCGGTGCCCATGTAGCTTGGGGAACCAAAATTACAGCATTCTCTTTTTCCTTAGCATATGTATATAGGGTCTTGGGGACATCATTTCCTAAAAGTGGCATACCATTATAAAAGCCGCGTTCACCTGAACCATGTAAAAATAATACCAAAGGCCTGGGAACATTTTTATTACCAGAAGCATAAATTGAATAGCTTAACTGTACTTTATCGGTTTGTATGATTTTTTCTGCAAAATCTTTTAAGAAGGGATCTTTGCGGTATTCTGCTGCAATATGTGGTAAATAATTTTTTACTTGAACAAGAATATTAGGCAATGATACATTATTAATAAATTTCTCGGCATCAAAGCTTAAAACTGACAATTCACTCATTTCTTCAAAGTAATAAATTAAGCTATTTGATTTTTCTTCAACGTTTCTAATATTAATTTCTTTATTATTTACCGTAAAAGAAACGTCCTTTTCTAGTTTTTTTAAATCAGTATCAGACTTGAGCATAGCACTAGTGACAAAAGTGCCATTATCTGTAACTTCTTCTTGGTAAATTATATTAATATTCATTTTGTGATACCTGCCTTAATTCCTTTTTGCTAATTTATTGCGTAAAACTGCTAGTATTATAAAAACTATTCCCACGAACACCAGGTACCACATTCCTATTTTAATAATAGCAATTGGACCGGAAACACCTAAAATGGATGCTGTCAGCGCCATTGTATATGGGGAAAGGAATGCTCCCCCATTATTAAATACCTTAGCAAGAGAGAGGAAAAAGTCTTTCGAAGTTGCGGGCACATCTTCCATTACTGCGCCATAAATGTAAGGAAAAATGATATTAGTGGCCGAAATAATCATCATTGAAATTGTAAATACCAGCATGTTAGGCGAATGTATGATGCCCCAATAACCGATAATACCTAAGACCATTGCAAATACAGGAGTATAATGTTTCAGCACTTTATAAATTTTGCCGTAAAAAGCGGTAAAAACAGCTCCCACAAGACCAGCCAAAGCTAAAGAGGTGGAAAAGAATTCCTGATGATTCAAATTTAATTGCTGGATTACTAGTGGCGCATCAGTTTGTTGAGGCATAATGGCATTGAAATAAACAAAAGACATCAAAATAGCTATTAAAGCCAAAACTGGTACATTTGTGGTCTTTTTTTCAGCTTTAGCATTTTTGAGAATTTCTTTTTGTTCGGCCTGTATTCGGTTTTCAGTACTTTGTGTATATCCCAAGGCAAAAAGAATAATAATTGGGATAAAAAGCAAATAAACTAAGTATGCCGCATGCCAATTTATTCCCAGTAATAGTCCAGCAACAAAAACTGCTAGACTTTGGCCAAATGTTTGAATGGCCGACTGGTATCCCAGAAGTGTCCTTTGTTCATCTCCTGACCAAATATCACCTATTAAACTCGCAGTTGAGGTGGAATAAAGTCCATTACCCATTCCTAGAACAAATCTCGATACCTGAATTACATGAAAATTATTTATAAAAAATGGTAAGGTTCCACCAATTAAACCTAAAAATAGCCCCAGCAAAACGGTTTTGCGCTTACCTAAATATTTAATAAAAATAGATGACAAAAGCACAAAAATTACCATTCCGATTGATGGTATAGTCAGTAAAGCCTTCACATTTGCTGACCCTTCACCTGAAAACTGCTTTTCCATCATTGGCATAGTACCAGAAACTGCACTGGCAGCTGTCAATAAGGTTGAAATAGCTAAAATACCTATTTTTAAAAGCGGCTTATTTTTATCAATTTTAATAGTCATAGCTCCTCCTTAATATGTAATCGCTTGCATTAACTACACACTAAGTATAGGGAAAATGTGCTTTACAAAGTTAAAAAAATTAACTTATAATAGGCAAATTATTGACTTTTTAATTGTTCACGATATTGTTTAGGAGAAACTTGGTATATTTTTTTAAATAGCTTTTGTAGGCTCTTAACATTAGCAAAGCCACAATGATCGGCAATAATATTAATGGGTAAGTTGGTATTGGCAATTTCCTGATAAGCATATTGTAATCTAATCAATTGGAGGTAATGCATAAGACTTGTATGAACTTCCTTTTCAAAAAGACGATCAAGATAATTTTTAGAGAAATTAAAGTGTTTTGCTATATCGCTAAGTGTCAAATTTTCGGTAAAATTTTGCGAAAGATAAGCAATAATTTCTTTAACTTTATCCTGTTTTTTAACCTCATTAAATGTTAAAACTTCGTTTTTTTGGACTAAAAAATCTTGCAAAAGATGCGAAAATAGTAAATAAAAGTGCCCGAGAATTTCAATTTGAGCATAGTGATTATCCTTCTTCGTCCACAAATAATAAATGGCCGCTAACTCCTTTTTAATAATTTTATTTTTCTTAGGATCGGTATGTTGGGAAACAAAATAGTAATTAGCAATATTAGGCACCATCTTTTTCATGGTTTTTGCAGGAATTAAAAGAGTGAGCGATCTTCTTTTGTCACCTGGAGCAATGTTTTCAACACCATGAACTTCTCCAGAATTTATAATTATGAAATCTCCATCTTTTAAATGAGTTTTATGACCTGAAACAAAATAGTCACCATCACCGTGTACTGTATAATCAATTTCCAGAGATTGATGCCAGTGCTTAGTGATTTGAATAACAGACTTGTTATGAATAATGATTTTAAACGGTAAAATTCCTTGTGTAATGACTATTTCGTGTCGAAACATTTTAATTGCCCCCTCCAGGTAAATAGCCGCTTGCTAATAGAAAATGGCGTAAAAGTTGGTTGAACTGGCTTGGTACTTCTGCCATTATATCATGTCCACAGTTATCCAAAATGGCGCACTTAATGTGTAGATTATTTAGACACATCCACTCGGCAAATTTTGCATTGTAATATGGACTTTGGCGGGAAGCAAAAACAGCCATTTTACGATCAGTATATTTTATAAGATCGCGCCAATCATATTGAATATGCTCTTGTAAAAGGTCCAGATTGCTTTGTCTATTAAAAGGAAACTTTCTTTTAATTAAATTAAGTCTATGAGTTACATCCGAATCAAGTCCATGTAAAGTTTCTTTGATATCTGGAGCTTTTTGACATTGAGTTTTGTAATTTTGGGCAGTGAAATTCATAAAGCCAAAATGCCAATTTGTCGTGTTTAGCATATATGGGCTCTGATCAACAATACAAGCTAAATCAATTAAGCTTGGCTTGCTATCAATTAATGCAAATAAAACGCTGCCTCCCATTGAGTGACCAATAAAAGCAGCGTGATTAATTGCAAGAAAATCCAACAATTCAATTAGATCAGTAGTTAATCGCCTAAGAGTATGACCGCATGCCGTCCGCTCACTTTGACCCATGTTACGATGATCATAAGTTAAGACCTGGTAACCCATATCCACTAAATAAGAGATTTGTTTCAGCCAAATTTCTTGATAACCTCCAAAACCGGTTATTAGCACTATTGGTTTACCTTTGCCGTAGAGATGAAAATTTAAATTTACACCGTCTTTTGTTTGATAATAGCTCATCTAGTTTACCTTTAAAAAATGCCATGGATCAGCCGTAAGGACTGGGCCAGCAGTTGTCTTGACTAATACTTTGGGACTACGGTTTGCTGCGTATTCTGCTAACGCAAACCCATTTTGTCCTTTAACTACCTGAACATCTGCATGAACTTGATATTGGCTTAGCATGGTCAATAATTTTCTAGACTGTTCAATATTAATCTTTCTTTTTGCAACTAAAATTATGTCTAAATCACTTCTATGATTTAAATTATTTTGTACCATAGCAATACCTGTTGCCATTTCATAAGCCAAGGAACCACCAATACCCCAACTATATTTCCTTAATAAGGGACATATTTTTTCTAGAGCTTGAAACTGAGGCAGTTTTCGCCTTTCAGGAGTCAAAATTTCCCATGATTTATTTTTTATAAAATAAGCTGGACTATAACAATTTATTACTCGCTTTTTCACTAAAAATCCAGCTAAGCGCTGACTCCTACGACTTCCTCTCAGACCCACAGGAATAAGGCCCTGCTTTGCAAGTCCACGTCTGACAACAACGATTTTTGCTTTAGACAAAGAATCCTTTGCCCAGTCAGGTAAAGGATTCCCTTTTAGAATTAAATCATGGTTGTCATTGAAAGTTAGCAAGTCATGTGGCCAAACTTGTTTTATTTTTTCCATTGATCAAACACAATTTTCCGCATTTGGTTTGTTGCTTTTCGTCCACTTTCAACAGCAATTGGTGTCTCGTATCTAAAACTTAAATCAGTTGGTTGATTTTTAGTGCTTACAATTGCTTCGTTAATAATTGTTTCAATCTTTTGAGTCGCTTCCTCATTAGCATCCCATGAAGAAACATCGGGCACTAACTTGTATAAAGCACCTAGTTTTTCATAATTATGAATATCATAGGCCATTGCTGGAACGTGCTTAGTAGCCTCTTCAAGTTCTGCAATTGTACGCTCAGTAATTCGAGCGGCAGAAGCTTTAGACATGGCCTGGATTGTGATTGAATCGTCTGCTAAAGCAATAATGCGATTTGATTGCAATCCGTGGGCCAAAAATCCACCTGAAACAGCGTCACCAGGAATAAAGGCAATTACGGGATGTCCAGATTGACGGGCTTTTGCGTAAGCCGCAGCAGCAGATGCCAAACTTATATGAATACCAATTAATTCCTCTTTATAACCATAAGCCTGACTTGGTACATCCACCACTAAAACCAGCGGACGCTTTGTCTGCTTATCTTTATCTTCTGCAACAATCTGGTTAACAACTTTAGCTACTAAGAAACCTTCCTGTAAGCCAACTTCACCTTCTCGTACTCGAGGAAAACGATTATGCTCATCAGGAACAATAGCAATATATTCTTTCCCATCTTTTGCAGCATGAAGAACCGTAGAGTAATTAGATTCAGCATTTTCAATTCCTGTCAGTTTTTCAAACCAGAGTCGACCACGTGATTTTGTTTTTGGTTGTTTACTTGCATGAGCTTCTTGAACTTCATGCTCTACTGGATTGTTTGCCGCAAATAAATTACTATACTCCTTGGTTTCTAGGGGTTGAGTAAAATCAATTTTATCTATTAAAGAAAGATAAAAATCAGCTTGCTCAGTTCTATGTGCATCCTTATTTTCCATAATTGCATTTGAAATAGCTTCTTTAATGGCTGCAACATCATCTGTAACGACTTCATCAGCAATGCCAGTTTTAACCCTTTGACGTGTGCCTAAAGTGTCCCATATTAAATTCTTATCACTTGAATCAAATTCTCTAACACCAGCTTCTTGCTCTATAACTTCTGGGCCATTCAGCGCAATCCTGGCTTTTGGAGTTGTAATAAGGTATGAGAGAATTGCACTTGTAATAGACATGCCGCCAAAACTACCTACTCTTCCAGGTACAACACCTATTACCGGCACATATTTCTTGAGAGCAATAACTGCATTTTGTATTTCTGAAATTGACAACAACCCGTAATTAGCTTCCTGCAAACGTACGCCACCAGTATCAAGGATAATAATTGGATACTCTTTTTCACCTTTTTTATTATCCTCAAGCGTTTTTTCTAAGGCAGCTACAATTTTTGCACCAGAAACCTCACCAATTCCGCCTCCTTGAAAGCTTCCTTCAATTGAGATTATAACGGCATCCTTTTTGTTTAATTTACCTTTGACGACAATCACACCATCATCACTTTCAGGAACAATGTTTTGTGGTTCCAAATGTGGTGAAATGAAATCAAATTCAGGGCCAACAATTTCGCGGCCTGAATTTTCATCAAGTAAACTAAAAGCACGTTGACGTCCATTCAATTCTACAAAACTATTTTTCATCGTTTAATGCCTCCATTGCTTGAGTGAGGCGAAGATTAACCACGCCTGGGGTCGCTCCAAAATCATGAATAACAAATTTACCCTTTAAAGGATAACGAGTAAAAAAGCGATCAAGAACATTATGCCAAACTTCTTTGAACCCATCACTACCAGTTACGATGTCTACCGTTGTCTTCTCGGCCGGATAAAGTAAGATTTCCAAGTCTCCGGAAGCCACTACACCAACATGAACAAATTTTTTTACAGTTTCTGAATTTTGATAAGTAAAATTAAGTTTCTCCATTTTATTGACCTCCATTATGACCATGATCTGAACTTAGCCGGTGGATTGTATAAACCGTGTGACCATTCGACCAGATCATCCATTGTTTGAGCAGCTAGTAATGAGCGTTTAGCATCTTGTCTGCGAACTCCTAAGTCTTCAGGCAAAGCAACAATCCCTTGGGCGCGCAATTTCTTAACCTCTGCAGAATCAGAACGAAGCCCAATAGGAGTGACACCGGCAATTGCTTCAATAGCAGCTTTACGCTCTTGCATACTATCTGTTTTATAAAGATATGCAATCCCTTCTTCAGTCACAATATGCGTGGTATCTTCTGTGTAAATCATGATTGGCACATTAGCTAGTTTTGCTTCTTTTCTAACTTCCTCTGCGTCCAAATGATCGACAAAAACTGGTTTTTTATTTGAACCAAAGGTTTCAACCATTTGTACCACTAATTTTTGACCTTTTGCTAACGGATTATCAGCCGGCTTTAAGCTTTGCCAGGCTGCAGTCGAATGCCGTCTCCCTGTTGGATTTGAGCCCATGTTAGGAGCACCACCAAAGCCTGATAAACGACCATGAGTAACGGTAGAAGAGTTGCCCCACTGATCAATTTGCAAAGTTGAGCCAACAAACATATCGCAGGCATATTGACCAGCTACCTGCCCAAGAGCACGGTTAGAACGCATAGTGCCGTCTTTACCCACAAAGAAAATGTCAGGACGAGCAGCAATATATTTTTCCATACCAACTTCTCCGCCGAATGAATGGATCGAATCGACCCAGCCACTTTCAATTGCAGGAATTAAAGTTGGAGTCGGGTTCAGTTCCCAGTTACGACAAATTTTACCTTTAAGGCCTAACTGCTCGCCATATGTTGGTAGTAAAAGCTCAATGGCAGAAGTATTAAAGCCGACACCATGGTTAAGAGTTTGAACATTATGTTTTTCATAAATTCCGCGAATTGCCATCATTCCCATCAAAATTTGCAATTCACTAATTGCTTGGGGGTCACGCGTAAACAAGGGTTCAAGTTGATAAGGTTTATCAGCAGGAATGACTACATCTATCCAATCAGCTGGAATATCTACCCGAGGAACCTTGTCAACAATTTCATTTGCTTGCACAATGACAATTCCATCATGAAAAGCTGCTGCTTCAACTATCGTAGGTGTTTCTTCAGTGTTAAAGCCAGTATATAAATTACCTTCATGGTCAACTTTGTCCGCTGCTACTAAAACAACATTTGGAATTAAATCAATGAACAAACGCCCAAAAAGCTCTAGATAAGTATGAATGTCACCTACTTTCATGGTCCCATCGGCAATCATCTGTGATACTCGCGTACTTTGTGGGCCAGCATATGAAAAGTCCATTTTAGTAGCAATACCTAAATCAAAAATATCAAGATGTTCCGGCCTGGAAATGCTGGACATAATCATATGCAAATCATGAACTTTTTCCACATCTACTTTAGCTAGGGCTTCAGACAAGAAGGAAGCCTGTTTCTGGTTATCACCTTCTAAAACCACTTTATCCTGAGGCTTAATTAAAGTCTCAAGAACCTTAACAACATCTTCTGTTTGAGCAAATTTACCATCCAGAAGCTTACTTGCACTATTTAGCCGAGCAAGCTTTGCATCTCGATGAGAATGCCAATTTCTTTCACTCATTTTATTATCCTTTCCATTTATTAAGTAAAAAGTCGGCATCTGACACTGACATTTCACTTAAAACAATATTAGCTATTTGATCTGTTTTCATTTTTAATAATTTGGTAAACGCGTTCCCCGGAGAAAACTCAATACTAATTTGAGGATTATACTCAAGCGCCACATCGATCATTGTTTCCCAAAAAACTGGATGGATTAAATTATTTGCTAAATCATATTTAACTTCTTCAGCTTTTTTCACAGGATGACCATTATTATTTGCTAGATAAATACAGTCAGGATCCTGCAAGTTCAGCTTTGTTATTTCCTGACTCAATTTATTTGCTACTTTTGCCATTAAAGGCGAATGTGATGGGTTGGGAACGCGCAACAATTTAGCCTTTGTCGCACCACTTTTAGTAGCAAGATTTAGTACCTGCTTAATGGCAGAAAGCTTGCCTGACAATGTGTTTTGCAATTCCGAATTTTGATTGGACAAATATACCGGATTTTCTGACGTATGTATAGTTTTAACCATTTCAGCAACTTCTTGCCGAGATAAACCTACTATTACTCCCATACCATAGCCTTCTGGATAAGAAGACTGCATTAATTTTGCCCTTAAACTAACTAATTTAAAAACATCCTCTTTAGTAATTACATTTGCGGCATAAGCAGCGCCAAAAACTCCGAGAGAATGACCCGCAACAAGATCTGGTTGCCAACCCATTTTTTTAAGTTGATCAACCTCGCTAACTTGCAAAAGCAATATACTTAGCTGTATCTGTTGTGAATCTTGGTAGCCTTCTAAACTGTCTGTTAACTTCACTCCCGTCCAATTTTCAACTTTTAATTTCAAATCTGGGTCTATATCTTTTAACATACCTGGGTTTTGACCTCCCTGCCCAGGAAACAACCACAAACACTTCACGTTATCACCTCTTTGGATCTCACAATATTAGTTTAATCCCATTTAATAACCATTTATAATAGATAATAGGAATAATAGTTAACCAAAAAGTTATTAGTGAAGGTAAAAAATGAACTTAACAGGTCTGAAGTATTTTGTCAGTGTTGCAAGCCTTGGATCAGTTACTGAAGCTGCTAAAAGGGCGTTTGTAAGTGAATCGGCAATTAGTAAAACGATTAAACAACTTGAAGAAGAAATTGGGGTTAAGTTGTTTGATCGTCAAGGAAGAACTATTAAATTGAATCAACAAGGAAAGGTTTTTTACACGTATGTTTCTGACAGCCTTAATTTATTGAATCGTGGCATAAACGCTGTTAGGGTTAATTCTATAAACAAAACCAGTGAAATTAACGTACTTTTTACCGTAGGTTCTCCCTTAATTCCAATTATTGCTTTAAAAATGCAAAAATTACTGCCCAATGTCAGTTTGAACATTCATCAAAGGACAACCTTTGCCAAGGATCTCAAGCAATTCGATTTTATTATTTCTTCAAATAAGATCACCGATTTTACGACAATTCCACTTTTAAGAGAAGAAATTGTAATTGGCTGGAAAAGAAACTTTATGCGAAAAAAGAATATGTTTAATATTACTGAACTAGAAAATTTTACTTTTGTAGGTGAAAATGACGAAACAGAATTACAGCAAACTATCAATAAATTTATGCTCAGTAATGATTTAAAATTGAATTTTAAATACCAGTCAGATGAACCGGCGACTGTTAGAGAAATGATCATTGCTGGATTAGGAATAGGGTTTATTCCTTCAGTAACTTGGGGAGAATACTTTAAAAATTCTAATGCAATTGATATTGCCAGAATTATTCCTAAATCTCCTCATCGCATAATTTATTTAAACACGCCACACCAGACATTAACTGACACGCAAAGATTGTTCAGTAATGAAATTGCCAATGTATTAGTAGAAGCACAATCATATTAAATTACAGAAAATGAGCTTGCATTTTTTTAAAAAAGCGCATATATTGAATTTAACTTCTTAGGGATCTCACAAATCTACTAAGAAAGGTCTTAAATAAAATGGATAAATATCATTATCCGGCATACGAAATAGCTGACATAGGTGATTACCTAAAGGTTTTTGCTTGCAGCGCCGTTATGTCTCAACCAATAATGTCCTTAATTATGGGAGTGGGACAACCATATAATACGCAAGATATTTTTGGCGTTATGTATAATTTGGTTAAGTACACTGCTCCAGCATTTATCTTTGGCATTTTGTATACAACTATTCGTACTAACGATATAGCAGGCAATTTTTCATATCAAAAACATTTACGAGCAAACTGGTCAAATTTGTTTGTTCCTACAATCTGGTGGACTTTGATCTACTTGTTGGGAATGCCCTGGCTTCAGCAAATAAGAAAGTTCAATAATTTTGGTACATTTTGCTGGCAATTTGTCAACGGTAATGCTGCTCCTCATCTATGGTATAACACCATGATGTTACAATTTATAATTTTGATGCCAATTTTCTGGGGAATCAGTCGTTATGTTGCTAACAACGTAAAACGGGGTTTATCAGTTGCCGGTATTACGTTTGTTTTGTATTTTTTCTGGCTGTGGTTTTATGACTTTTACGTTTTTCATGGGCCACACGAAAAAAGTTGGTATCTGCTAGATCGTATTTTCATTTCGTTTGTGATTTACGGTGTTTTTGGTGTATTGGCGTGGCAATTTAGGGATTACGTTAACACGTTTCTATATAAGTTTTGGTGGCTAATTTTAGTTGTTTTTGCTGCATGTTTTTTCTGGACTAATTTTGAATTACATGGCTTTGGTCATCCGGTTCTTTTTGCAAACGCGCCTTATTATAAACCATCAATGACATTTTATTGCTTGGCTGTAATTGCTTTGATAGCTGCACTATGTTTATTTAACGTTAGACACAAATCAGAAACTTGTTTAAAAGTTTTTCACTTTTTAGCAACCTATGCCTATAGAGCATATTTATCAAATGTGTTTTGGAATCAACTGCTGTGGCGTGGCTTAAATATGAGTTATCATG
The DNA here is from genome assembly GCF_026185255.2 of Lactobacillus sp. IBH004. Lineage (NCBI taxonomy): Bacteria > Bacillati > Bacillota > Bacilli > Lactobacillales > Lactobacillaceae > Lactobacillus > Lactobacillus sp. IBH004. Next base: position 1,132,729 of record NZ_CP110217.2, read on the forward strand.
CTGTTTATCACCCATTTCTAACCTTTTTTGGCATGTGGGTACTGACATGGACATTATCCTTCACTTCAGCATATTGTCTTCATACTTGGTGGTCAAAAGCAAAAAAGTTCTTAAGCGGGTTTAGTCTAAAATAATAAATATTTCTTACCAAAAAGCACCTTGACACTAAAAAGAGTCAAAGTGCTTTATTTTTTTACTTTTTTACTATAGAAGCAATGCCTGCCATAATATTTAAGTATTGTTTTTCATTTTCCACAAAAGAGTCATTGTTAACAATAATATCTGCTATATCCTTTACTTTTAGCGCTCCATGCTTGATTTTGAACTGATCCTTCTTTTTGGTGCGTTCTACTATTTCATCAAAAGTAAAATTCTCGCCGTTATCGATTGTTTGCTTTTTATATTCTCTTTGTGCGCGAACTTCAAGAGGCGCTTCAACGTAAATGTTCATCATTTTAGGACCCAGTTCGTTTTTAAGATAGACACCTAATTTCGAACGGTAGAGGCTTTCTATTGATGCATAATGAATATTTTCTTCTTGCATTTTACCTATTAAACGATATAAAAACTCTTTAAACACTTTTTCAGTGTCTTTGGCATAAAGATTGGTAAAATCTTGTTCTGATGGATGTCCAGTGAACTGATAATTACGTTCTATCATCATTTCTTTTTCTATTGCAATAATCTTCATTCGTTTAATACCAATGCTGTCAAAATAGATTCCAGCAGCTGATTTGCCACATTCACTTAATCCGCCCAAAGAAAACATACCTTTGACAAAATTTTTACGATTTTCAAAATCTTGCTCAGTAAATTCCATTTTCACGCCTCCATTAAAAACTAAAATACTGCGCTGTAAATTAACAGTGCAGTTTTAAAGTATACACGGAATGCTAATCTTTTGCAAGCGATTTCATGATAAATCAAGTGATTTTCATTACAAATTCGGCTCCGTCTGGTGTAGATAAGAAAATAGCTCCAGCTATTAACAAGAAACCGACCAAAAAAGCAATATATTTTGTTGTTTTAGAAAACCGACCAGCAAAACCAAGATAAATTAATATTGCTCCAAAGGCAAGACCTAAAACCATAATCCAAAACTTCATAAATTTCCTCCTATGTTACTATTTTCACCACTTACTTTTTATTGGTATCCAGGCCTCATCATATCTGATATGCTTTTGCGAATTATCTAAGACTAAAAGTAAGGAAGTTATGATATCACCATTTAAAAGATAATTATTTTCTTTTAAATAAGATCTTATAGAATTTAACCACCCCTTATTATCAATATTTTGAGCATTACCCACTACAACTGTATGCAAGCAAGTTTTGGAAGGGATAGTATTAACACGATTACTATTTTTTAAACCAAAAGCTTTGAAATATTTTTCGCTGATAATCATTTCAATTTCTGGTTCAATTTTTGATGTTTTATTCAAAATATCCTTTTTTCTGTAACGGATTGAGCCATTGGTTATTGGCATTAACTCATTCCAAGTGCGATATTCATCTGTTTGTTCTTGATTACTTTTATGAGGGCCGTCCATTTCTCGTAAAAACAATGTTTTTAATGTTGGTGATTTTGTTATTTCAAAAAAACTGTGATAGTTCAAAACTTTTTGTAAAAGCTTTATGTTGTGAGTCATTACTTCTATGGAGGCTTTAATACGGTCAAATTCTTTTTCAGAATCATGCAAATTTTTTACTAAAAACTTTAAAGCAATTTGTTCATTTGAAGCGTTTAATACATCCAGTGTGTCATTAAGAGTTAAACCCGACTGACTAAGATACCTAGCCATGAAAATTCGATATGTATCATTTAAATTAAACTGTCTCTGATTATTATTGCCTACTCTTTTAGGCTTGATTAATTTTTTTCTCTCATAATATTCTATGCCTTTAATGGAAATTCCAAAATACTTTCCCAACTGTGAAGAAGTATAAACATAGGGATACGCTTTATGATCTATCATTTTTCTACTTCCTTTGCATGCTTATAGCTATATTAAAGCAGAAAAAAAGGCTTTAACATATTTTGTCAAAGTCTTTTAAATTTTTTTAACTAGTTTTCATTCAATTTAGAAACGGCATCTTTAGCTGCAGCGCGTCCAAATACTCCACAATTTAGTAATGACATACCATCTCCAAAGTAATCGATTCCCATTACTCCACTGTCAGCACATGAACCGGCTGCGTATAATCCTGGAACGGGCTTTTCAGTATTATCGAGCACCTGACCGTTTTCATTAATTTTTGCTCCAGTATAACCATCAGTACAAATTTGTGGCATTCTTAAAATGTAAAATGGCGCAGTTATTTTGATCATATTTTTACTGTTTTTGTGGAAGTCCTCATCTTTTCCTTTTTCACAGAGTATATTGTACCGCGAAACTGTTTCTTTGAGGTTATCAGGATTAATTCCAACATCCTTTGCCAATTTTTCAAGATTATCTTCTTTATAACCAAAGTTTTTACCATGAATTGTCTTTTTGGTTAGGCCCAATTCCGTCATAACTGGATACTTTTCTGCCGTCTTCTGCCCATAAACGGCATAGCCTTCATCATAACCATTACGCCAGCATCTTTTAGTAAACTCAAATGTGAAATCATCTTCAGAAACCAGTCTGTGACCGCCACCATCAACACATAAGACATCATAGTTTGGTAAAGTAGGAGATTCAGGAATTGCCTCTGGGAATTTATCGCCAAAAGAGACACCGTAAAAGTAATACATAAATTGCAAATAAGGAACATTTATTATTTTGGCATTAACCTGCTTGAAAAAGTTCAAAGCTGATCCATCGCCATTGCCAACTATTACCTCTATATTGGTCATTTTAGGATTAAGTTCCTTAATTTTTGCCATATTTGCGGTATAAGAACCTGTTCCAACTATTACCGCTGACGCATAGATCGACAGTTTATCACCATCTACAGTAGTTGCTTTAACACCTTTAACTTTTCCATCTTCCACGATTAGCTCATCTACTTTTATTCCCAATCGCAGATCTACACCTTTTGCTTTGGCTGAATCAACCAGAGCATGAATTAAAGTGGTTCCCATACCTTTAATAGTGTGAGCGCGTTTTGTTAATCTTGGCTTTTTAGGAGCTATATTAACCACTTTATCCCATTTTATTCCCTGATTTTCTAAAAATGAAATATAATCTGCAGACTCATTAGCTAGCTTGCGTAACAATTTGGGTTCAATATTTGGCTCATCACCATAAACAGTCATTAAATCATTATAAAAGTCATCGGCTGAGTCCTTAATCCCCCTTCTCTTTTGTTCATCCGTATCAGCACCCATGACAAATCCTTGTGCACGGGTAGTAGAACTGCTATAAGTTTGTCCTGCTTCTAGAAGGATTACTTTAGCACCTTCGTCTGCTGCTTCAATTGCAGCACTAAACCCAGTTAAACCTGCTCCAATAGCTATAACATCTGTATGTATTTCCTTATGCTTAGCAACAGGTTTTTGAATTTTGCGATTTGTAAAAGACTCAGGGTTACCACCCGCTTTTGAAATTGCTTTTGCAACACCAGAAATGTATGCATTTGAAGAAACTGTTGCACTAGTGATCACATCAACAGCAGTAGACTGATTTTCTATTATTTTATTTTTTAACAAATCAAATGCCATTCCGCCAATTACTGGCGTATCAGTATATTCTGGCACAACAATATTTGTTATTTTATTATCTTTAAATGTGACATTCATCAAAGCCCTGCCAGTACCAGGCAGTCCCTGGTTTTCTTTAAAAGACTTTACTTCAACTGTATAATTACCATCTTTTACAGCAGTTTCTGTTTCGGCTTCTACACCATTAAGCTGATTCTCAATATCTTTTAGCGCATCATTAAAACCCTTAGAGGTTCTGGAAGCACCAGAAACAGCATCTACTTGAAAACTCTTACTTTTATTAGCTGCAGTAATTAATTTGGGTAAAGCCTTTTCGCCGATATCTTGGCTTTCATTACTTGAAACTAACTCTATTTCACTTAATTTATTGTCAGCAAATTCTCCTTTTAAAACTATCTGACTCTTAAATCCCTGGCCTTTACCTACAAATGATTTCTTAGTCATCTTTAAATCTCCTTATTAAATATCTTTTACAAATTTATTTTAATTGATGAAGTAACTTCATCGTCAAGATCATAAGTGATAAAAGTCACAATTTTTATAAAAAAAGTATCTTGCTGCCAGTGCAACAAGATACAGTGCCAATTTTTATAAAAGCTCTAGCACTTAAATACATTTCACTTTCCTATGTGATTTTCATTATAAAGTCCGCTCCGTCTGGTGTAGCTATAAAAATGGCTCCAGCTAACAGTAAAAATCCTGCTAAAAAAGCAATATATTTTGTTGTTTTAGAAAGCCGACCAGCAAAGCTAAGGTATATTAGTATTGCTCCGAAAATTAGTGAAAGAATCATAACCCAGAAACCCATAAATATCACCTCGTTATAAATAAATCTAGTTATAAACAAAATTTTGTCCTTTAATAAATACTGCACTAATTCTAAAAGAAATTCCGCAATAAATGTAAATTGCTTTTAAAAATAAAAGAAAATTTAAGTTTTTTTGTTGAGATAGCTGTTTATTTTATACGTTATCTTGTTTTTTCTTATCATTTAGGCTTGATTAAGATTTTTGTTACCTTAAAATGAGCGTTCAACTGAATACAAAAAGCCCTCATCAATAGAGATGAGAGCTTTTCATCAGATAATTTTATCAAAAATATCTATTTCATTTGTTCTTTTACTTCAGCAGCAAAGTCTTCTTGCTTCTTTTCAATACCTTCGCCAACTTCGTAGCGCTTGTAGCCGACAACTTCGCAGCCTTCTGATTTAGCATATTCTGCTACAGTCATGTCGCCATCTTTAACATAAGGTTGGTCTACTAAACAAATTTCACTAAGATACTTGTTTACTCTACCTTCAACAATCTTAGGAATAATCTTAGCAGGTTTGCCTTCATTTTCAGTTTCCTTAGTGAAAACTTCTTTTTGACGATCAAAGTCAGCCTTTGGTACAGAATCTTTGTTCAAGTATTCTGGATTAATTGCGGCAACGTGCATGGCAATGTTCTTGGCTGCTTCTTCACTGTTTCCTTTTAAGGTAACAACCGCAACAATTGCACCACCATTATGCTTGTATGCACCAAAGACTTCGTCATCATTTTTAGTAATTAAATCAAATCTTCTTAAAGTGATTTTTTCACCAATAACTGCTGTTAAATTAGTGATAGCATCACCAATTGTTGAATCAGCCAGCGGAGCTTTCAATGCTTCGTCAACGTTTGCTGGTTTCGCTGCCAAAATAGCTTTGGTAACATCGTCTACCAACTTAATAAATTTATCATTAGATGAAACAAAGTCAGTTTCTGAGTTGACTTCAACCACAACTGCATCGTTGCCATCAAAAGCATATTCAGCCAGGCCTTCAGCTGCGATACGACCACTCTTCTTAGCAGCTTTAGCAACGCCATTTTCTCTTAAAATGTCAATTGCTTTTTCAATATCACCATCAGCTTTAACCAAAGCCTTCTTGGAATCCATCATGCCGGCACCGGTGCGGTCACGTAATTCTTTTACTTGTTTAGCAGTAATACTTGCCATTATTTTCCCTTCCAAATAAAAACTTATTGATAATTAAAAACTAGTCTTCATCTGCGTCAGAAGTTTCTTCAGCTTCTACTGCTTTTTCTGCATCATTTTCAGTATCAGCATGCTTTTCTTCTGCACCCTTAGCCATTTCAGCCTCGGCATCATCGTCATCTTGACCTTGTTTACCTTCAATAACAGCGTCAGCCATGGCACCAGTAATTAAACGAATTGCACGGATAGCATCATCATTTGCAGGAATGACTACGTCAACTGGATCTGGATCAGTGTTAGTGTCAACCATAGCAACAACAGGGATACCAAGAATGTTAGCTTCGTGAACAGCAATCTTTTCTTTCTTAGGATCAACTACGAATAAAACGTCAGGAATTCTAGGCATATCTTCAATACCACCTAAGAATCTTTCCAATTTATCCTTTTCTTTAGTCAAAAGAGAGGCTTCCTTCTTTGGCAACACATCAAATGTGCCATCTTCTGACATCTTCTTCAAATCTTTTAATCTTTGTACTCGGCTTTGGATAGTCTTCCAGTTAGTCAAGGTACCACCTAACCAACGTTGGTTAACGTAGTATTGACCAGCACGAGTAGCTTCCTCAGCAATTGAATCTTGTGCTTGCTTCTTAGTACCAACAAAAAGAATAACTCCGCCATTTTGAGCAACGGCTCTAACAAAGGCATAAGCATCATCCAACATTTTGATGGTTTTTTGCAAATCAATGATGTAAATACCATTTCTTTGGGTGAAGATATAAGGAGCCATCTTAGGATCCCATCTTCTGGTTTGGTGACCAAAATGGACACCAGCTTCAAGCAATTGTTTCATTGAAACTACTGACATATTAAATTCCTCCTACGGTTTTAATCCTCTCAAGCGGTCATTTCAGTATTTCACCATTGTGTGGCACCAAAATACTGATCGCCCTTGATGTTTTCTACATATATGCTAAAACGCATACGTTAAAATAATACTAGATTATTGCTGAAGATGCAAGGCTAAAAGTCAACTTTATGCTCTTTTAAAAACTTTTCTTTCCATAATCTGTTATGGTGTTTAAACCAGTATTCTCTCTTAAGTGCCAAATTTTTATCTTGAAATTCTTCATGATAAATTAATTTTACTGGTCTGCGTGATTTAGTATATTTAGCACCCTTACCGTTGTTATGAGCCTCTAATCTTTTTAATAGATCGTCCGTAAAGCCCCCATAAAAGCTGCCATCGCTGCACAACAAAACATAAAAAAAGTATTTTTTTAATTTTTTCCTTTTGACCTTATCTTGTTCAGTCTCACGAATGATACACTGAATAGCGGGAAGATAATTGCCTTGTTGATCGTGTACTTCAATTGCATCCTTTAACACTAGTCCGTCGCTACCTGTATGTTTAACGGCTTCAATAATTATTAAATTGCAGTCTTCTCCGCGATGAGAAACGTATGGCTGGATCACTTTTATACTCAAATCATGCTGAAGACAAAAATAAGCAATTTCGTTTAACCGCTCAGGCCTATGAACCATAAACATTTTTCCCTTCATCTTAAGCAGGCCGCTTGCTACAGCAATTATTTCTTCAAGATTAATTAAGATCTCGTGTCTAGCAATGGCTTTTGCTGGATCAGGATTGACTTTATGATTTGGTGCCACTTTAAAATACGGTGGATTTACGACAATAACATCATAAGAATCTTTTCTTAAAAATTTGGGGGCATCCTTAACATTTTCTTGAAAAACTTGAATCCTGTTTTCCATATGGTTTAATGCAATAGATCGTCTTGCCTGTGATGCCACTTCTTTTTGAATTTCAATTGCATCATATTTAGCACGATTAAAAAAAGCCATGTATATCGTAGCTGCACAATTGCCGGCACATAAATCAGCTACTTTAGAACTGTCTTTGATAGCATTTTTTGCGGCTGCCGCTAATAACAGCGTATCTAAAGAAAAACTAAAAGAGGTTTTATTTTGAATAATTCGTAAATCATCACTATACATATAATCAATGCGTTCATTTTTCAATAATTTTGCCATAAAAATTTGTCCTCTTCCTCAGCTTTGTTATAATATTCTACATCAATTGGAGGAAATTATGTTTTATCATTTTATTCGTCCCGTAGCTCGCTTTATAGTTTGGCTATTAAACGGACATCTACACGTTAATCATAAAGAAAGAATTCCAGAAGGCAACTATATTTTAGCAGCACCGCACAGAACATGGTGGGAACCAATATTGTTTGCACTTGCCGCTAGTCCCAAAGAATTTATGTTTATGGCTAAGATAGAATTATTCAAAAATCCCATATTGCGCTTTATCTTAAAGCACGCACATGCTTTTCCTGTTGATCGGAAACATCCTGGACCTTCAGCTTTAAAAACACCAATTAAAGGTTTGAAAAATGGGAACTATTCACTAATTATTTTCCCCTCAGGTACCAGACATTCAGCTGAAATGAAAGGTGGCACTATTGCTATTGCCAAACTGTCGAATAAGCCCATAGTCCCCGTCGTTTATCAAGGTCCCCTAACCTTTACCGGATTGTTAAAGAGGCAACCTTTGGAAGTTTGTTTTGGCGAACCATTCATGGTTGATCGTAAAACTAAGCTTACACATGAAAATGAAGCACAGATCGATAACAAATTAAAAAAGGCCTGGGATAAAATTGATTACGAACAGAATCCAAATTTTCATTACCATCCTCAATAAAAAGAGATAGTTTTACATAAAAATTATTTTATTCCGGTGTTAGAATATTAGTGTGAAAATGTCAGACGGAGGATTTTGAAAATTGTTAGAAAAAACTTTTTACAGAACAATGTTAAGTAAGTCTTTTCCGTTCCCTGTTAAAGTAACTTACTGGGACGGTAAAAGCGAAATATATGGAAACGGTACTCCGAATATTGAGATTATTTTTAACGAAAAGATCCCAACCAGCGCTATTTCTAAAAATGCTTCTTTAGCTCTTGGAGAAGCATATATGGATAAAAAAATTGAAATTAAAGGGAGTTTGCAAAAATTAATTTGCGGAGCTTATGAAAGTGCTGGAAGCTTTTTGCGCTCCAGTAAATTCCGTAAATTTTTACCAAAAGAAAAGCATACAGAAGAACAAAGCGAAAAAGATGTTCAACGTCATTATGATATCGGTAATGACTTTTACAAATTATGGCTCGATCCTACTTTAACTTATTCCTGTGCTTATTTCGAAAATGAAAATGATGACCTTGAAACTGCGCAGTTGGCAAAAATACATCATATTCTCAACAAATTAAATCCGGAAAAAGGGAAAACTCTGCTTGATATTGGTTGTGGTTGGGGAACACTCATGCTGCTAGCTGCAAAAGAATACGGCCTAAAGGTGACTGGTGTAACCCTGAGTGAAGAACAATATAAGTTAGTGCAAAAGAAAATCTATGATCAAAACTTACAAGATGTTGCTGAAGTTAGGTTAGAGGACTATCGCGAATTAGGCAATCAGCAGTGGGACTATGTAACTTCTGTCGGCATGTTTGAACATGTTGGTAAAGAAAACTTAGGCCAATATTTCGGAGATGTTGCAAAATACTTAAAGAAGGACGGAGTCGCTTTAATTCACGGCATTACTCGCCAGCAAGGTGGTGCTAAAAATGCTTGGCTTAATAAGTACATTTTCCCGGGTGGTTATATTCCTGGCTTAGCAGAAAATATTGACCATATTATTGCAAATAATATGCAAATTGCAGACATCGAAATGCTAAGAAGGCATTATCAAAAAACTTTGGAAATTTGGGATCATAACTTCAACAGCAAACGAGATCAAATTCAAAAGAATATGGGCGAACGTTTTACCCGAATGTGGGATCTATATTTACAGGCTTGTGCTGCTTCCTTTGAATCGGGAAATATTGATGTTGTGCAATATCTCATCACCAAAGGACCATCTGGTAAAAATTTACCTATGACTAGGAAATATATGTTAAACAAGTAAAAAATATTACATAAAAAAAGCTGATAAAACAAAATTTATCAGCTTTTTTAATGTTAAAACAAGAAAATTTTTTAAGGTTCAAAAATTTTTCCTGGGTTGATAATATAATTAGGGTCAAATAGCTTTTTAACTTCACGCAATAAATCAGTATATTCTTTGCCGTAAAAGTCTTCAAAGTAATTTGCTCTAGCATAACCAATACCATGTTCACCTGACATATTACCATCAAGAGATTTAGCAGTCTTATATAGTTCAGAAATAACCTTATTGCTAGTCTTGACATATTCTTCATCTGTCATATTGTCAGAGCAAAGGTAGATATGCAGGTTACCATCGCCTGCGTGACCAAAGTTTGGAATGCGAATATTCAGCTCTTGCTCAAGTTCTTCGATGCGGTCCAAAACTACAGGAATGTGATTTATTGGTACACAAACATCTATTTCGTCCATTTTTGGAGTGGAATTTTGAATTGCTAAAAGCAATTCTTCACGACATTGCCAAATTTTCTTGGCTTCTTCGGAATCAGCACCCAGGACAACAGCTTTTTCAGCTTTAAACGGCTTTACTACTTCCAAAGTTTCCTTCAGCTCCGCCTTCCACTCATCTTCAGTAAAGGCATCAATACCAATCATAATGAAGCCATCACCTTTTTTAAGTGGAAATTCATCTTTAGCATATGATTCCCATAATTTAATTACTTTACGTCCCATAAATTCAACAGTTGTTGGCACAACACCTGATCTTAAAATAGCCGGAACGGATTTAATTGCATCATTTAGAGTTGGAAATGGAATAATAGCATTTATTGACTTGTGAGGTTTTGGATATAACCGGATTGTAACTTCCGTTATAACCCCAAGAGTACCTTCAGCACCGATAAACAAATCTTTTAACGAATAACCTGACGATGATTTAACTGCTTTGGAGCCAAATTTATATAACTTGCCATTTGTCAAAACAGCCTTGATCTCACGAATATGCTCTCTCGTTACACCGTACTTTATAGCCTTAAGACCACCGGCGTTTGTTGAAACATTTCCTCCTATTGTAGCCCAATGCATAGCAGGTGCTGGCATATAAACAAATGGCTTATCAGCACAAAACTCGTCTAGGTCCTTCAACCTGATTCCTGCTTGAACTGTCATTGTCAAGTTTTCAGGATCGTATTCTAAAATCTTATTCATCTTGATCATATCAAGTGAAATTCCGCCATCAACTGTCAAGTTAGCTCCCATTAAACCAGTGGAATTACCTCTTGGAACTAAAGGTATTGAGTGGTCACTTGCATATTTAACAACGTTCATGACTTCTTCATTAGTTGTCGGTTGAATTACCAAATCTGGCATTGCCCTCACAGTACGAAATTGGTCATGATCCCAGTGCTTTGTGGGATTAGTAATAAATCTTTCTGGATCTGAGATAAATTTTCTTAAATTTTCCAAATCAGTTTCATTGATTTTATGATATTCCATTATAATTCCCTTCTTACTAAAAAGCATAGTATCCTATGCTTATAAATTAATTTACTCTATACTGCAAACGCTGTCAATAGTGTATATATTTATAACGTATATAAATATTTTCCAAGTTAAAAGTCCATTAAAAGTTTCAATTACACTTCTTTAATCCTAGAAAATAAAAATAAAAGCTTTTAATTTGGTTTCTTTTATTAAAAATAGACACAATAAAACCTCCAAATTGAAATAATTTGGAGGTTTTATCAAAGCTTTTAATCGAGTACCTTTTTACTTTTGACTGTTCTGTAATGTATACAAGTTATAATAATAACCCTTTTGTGAAAGAAGCTCTTCGTGATTACCCCTTTCAACGATTTTGCCGTCATTTAATACAATAATTTGATCTGCATCCACAATAGTTGAAAGTCTGTGCGCAATAGCAAGAGTAGTACGACCCTTACGAAGCCGTTTCAAGCCCTGTTGAATAAGTGTTTCGGTTTCAGTATCAACATTTGCTGTAGCTTCATCTAAAACTAAAATTTTAGGATCAGTAACTAATGTACGTGCAAATGAAATCAGTTGTCTTTGTCCTTGGCTAAATTCACTTCCTCCTTCACCCACTTTTGCATGATATTTACCGGGAAGATTTTCAATAAAGCCGTCCGCTTGGACAGTTTCAGCAGCCTCTTTTATTTGTTCATCAGTAATATCTTTATTATAAAGACGGATATTTGAATTTATATCCCCATAAAACATGAACGGCTCCTGCAATACCAGGCCAAGTTTTTTACGCAATTCAGCTTTAGGATACTTTTTAATATCTACACCATCAATTAAGACTTCACCCTGATAGAATTCATAAAAACGCATCATCACGTTTATAATTGAACTTTTGCCTGAGCCAGTATGACCTACAATACCGAGAGTTTCACCGGGATTAACGGTGAATGAAATATCATGTAAAATTTCGTTTTTACCATCGTATGAAAAACTGACGTGCTTAAATTCAATTTTTCCTTGTGTTATTGTCAGGCCTTTTTCAGCATTTTGTTTAGGTTCATAGTCAGTATTATCCAGAATCCGGAAAATTCTTTTGCCCGCAACGATACCGTCCTGGAAGAAAGTCATTTGATCCATCATATTAGCGATTGGATTGAAAAACTGTGAGATGTACTGTGAAAATGCGTAAACCACACCAGCTGGTACAAAAGTTTCCCTTAATGGAAAACCAAAGTACATTAAAGTTAAAGCAAGGGCGAGTGAATACAGTAAACTAGTCAAAGGGGAAAGCAAAAGAGAATTAAGATTTATCATATTAAATCTTGTTTTCATTAAAGCTGTATTTTCATCTTCAAAATGATTAGTCATACGTTGTTCCTGCTTAAATTGCTGGATTAACGAAACTCCTTCGATTGACTCATTCAGGTTAGTATTAATGCGACTCAATCGCTCACGGTAACTGCGGTAAAGTTTGGAACTTCTTTTAGAATATTGCCATATTATTACCAAGAGTAAGGGCAGAAAAGCCAACACAATCAGCCCAGCCATCACATTTGTTGAAAACATTGCCACCATGGCTGAAATGATTGAGAAAAACGACATTACAACACTAGATAAAACGGTAAGAAAATTACTCAATGTCATAGTATCATTAGTTACTCTTGAAACTATCGATCCAGCCGGAGTTTGATCAAAGTAGCGCATTCCCAGAGTATGTAATTTTTGATACAATTCCGCACGCAAGCCTTCAAGCGATTTTTCAGAACCTAGGGCAAAGAAGTACTCGTATGTGAATTGTAAAATTCCTTTGACAACTGAACCAAAAGCATAGAGAAAACCAGCAAATAATATTATTTGAGTGGTTACATCTGCTTTTACCAAAAAGTTATCTAAAAAATACTGTAAGCCATATGGCAGCAGAACATTAATTATACTTACTAAAAGCGCTCCAATTCCGGCAATAATCATTTCGTTCTTAAAATGCATTACAAAACGCAAAAGGCGCTTAAAAATGCTGAGCTGTTCTTTTACTGGTATTTCTTGAGACCAAACAGATTGAAATGAGTTTTCATCATCCATCTTATTCACCCACCTTGTCTTCTAATTCCTGTCTTTGCCACATATCAGCGTACCAGCCATCTAGTTTGAGTAACTGATCGTGAGTACCTCTTTCAACAATGCGGCCGTCTTTTAATACTAAAATTAAATCGGCATTCATGACAGAAGTAAGTCTGTGTGTCGCAATTAAAGTTGTCTTGCCTTGTCTTTCTTTCTTTAAAGAATGCAAAATAGCCATTTCTGTTCTGGCATCAACAGCAGAGAGAGCATCATCTAAAACTAATATTTGACTGTGCTTAAGTAAAGCTCTCGCAATCGACATCCTTTGCTTTTGCCCACCAGAAAGTGAAACACCATTTTCACCAACCAGGGTGTTGTAGCCACCCGGCATTTCTAAAATGTCATTGTGTAAATCACTCTTTTTTGCGGCAGTGATAATTGCATCCTTATCACTATCTGCATTTGAAAATGCAATGTTCTTTTGAATACTAGTAGAAAATAAATAATTATCCTGCGGTACATAAGAAATTTGCCGCAATAAAACATTAAGTGGAATTTCTCTAATATCATACCCATTTAGAGTTATCTGGCCATCATACTTGTCAAATTCTCTCAGCAAAAGCTGAATTATAGTTGTTTTACCGGCTCCAACTTTACCAACAAGTCCCAAAGTTTGTCCCGTTTTTAGAGTAAAATTAATATTATTCAGCACTTGAACATTTGGTTCATCCGGATATGCGAAAAATTTAACGTGATAATCAAGATCCCCTGCTATGTCCTTAGCCGAAATCTTTTGATCTGCAAATTTATCAGTAATTTCTGATTTTTCTTCCAGCAACTTTTCTATACGGTCGTAACTGGCACTACCACGCTCTAAGATATTAAAAAGATAACCAATCGCAAACATCGGCCAAACCATATTGCCAATATATGCAATAAAAGAAACCAGTTGACCAATGGTAAGAGCTTTATTGAAAACCAAAAGACCACCATAAATAATGGTAATAGTATAGGTTAAACCAATAAGCAATGTTCCTAAAGGATCAAACAGTGAATCCCATTTAAAAACTTGTTTATTAATTTTAATGGTGTCTTCAACCATCTGGTCAAAAGCGGCAGTATCTTCTTGACCCTGACCAAATGTTTTTAAAACTTTAATACCTGAAACTGATTCCTGCGTTTTATTATTCAGCCTTGAAAAAGCCGCTTGGGATTTGTCAAATGCATCGTGAAGCCTGTCACCTAATTTCCAAGCTCCCCAAGCTAGAAATGGTAATGGCAAAAGAGCAACAATCGTCAGGCGCCAATCAACAAATGCAATCATTGCAACCATAGTCGATACACTCATGATAAGAGAATCCACCAAAGTTAAAACACCTTCACCCGCAACTTCCTGGACAGCTGAAACATCATTTGTGGCATGAGCCATTAAGTCCCCGGTTCTGTGACGTTGATAAAAAGTACGATCCATCGCCATAAAGTGATCAAATAATTTCGATCTCAATTGCAATTCAAGTTCAGCAGCTCCACCCCATATTTGTCTACGCCAAAAATAGCGAAAGCCATAAAGCAAAAGAGCGGAGAAAATAATAGCTAAAATTAACAGACTATATTCTTGCCAGCTAATGTGACCCTTATCCAATTGATCTGCCATTAAGCCTAAAATTCTCGGTGGTACTAAGTTAACAACAGATGTAAGTGCTAAAAATGTAATACCGATGAGGTAACGCTTTTTCTCTTTTTTAAAGAACCATCCTAATTTAAAAAATATTCCCATTATTCACCTTAAAATTCAGTAAAAAAGCGGAGAAATTATTCTCCGCCGCACTAATTCAATCTAGTAAAATTGTTATTTTTGGTGCTTCATCATGTTCATCACTTGGTTGACCTTCTTAGCCGAAGGCTTTTGGCCCATTTGAGACATCATAGCAACAATCATATCTTCACTGATTGGCGGATTATCTTTAAAATATTTTTTCATATATGATCTAGCACCATAGAAGCCCCCTACAAGGCCCAATAATAGTGCAATCACAATCAGAAAAATCGCTAATCCTAAATTCATAAAAAATCACCTCAATTTGTCCAATAGTTATATCTTACCTAAAAAATAAGGAAAATTAAAGATCAAAGTTAATCTTTTCTTAAACCTTTTTTTCTTTGAGCTCGCTTTGCTTTCTCAGACGTAATTTCCTTACCATTCTTGTCAATTATGACTAAATTTTCAACATCTTGCTTGAAGCCAGCTCTAAAATTTTTGATAAATTCCTGGTGTAATTCCTTACGTTCTTTCTCTTCAGCTTCAGTTAAGCCTACGGATTTCTTTTTGTGATAAAGCTCATTAATACGATTGATTAATTTTTTTTCGGGATCTTCACTCATCTTTGCACCTCTCAATTAAAAAATTCTACCTTATTTTGGCAACGAAAAAAAGTATAAATTTTTAGAACGTTTGTTTGCATTATACGAAATATTTTGCTAAAATTAAATATATAAGAAAACGTTTATAATACTGGAGATAATTATGACAACTAAACAAAATACTAAGCAGTTGCAAATTCTACGCTATATATATGAAACAGTTGAGGACAGAGGATTCCCTCCTACTGTACGCGAAATTTGTCATGCTGTAGATTTATCTTCAACTTCAACTGTACACGGCCATTTATCTAGGCTAGAAAATAAAGGTCTACTGATCAAGGATGCCACCAAACCAAGAGCTCTGGAAATAACAGATGAAGGTAAAAAAGCAATTGGCGTCCAGCCGAAAGAAATTCCCGTAGTTGGTGATGTCACAGCTGGTCAACCGATTTTGGCTGTTGAAGATATAGAAGATTACTTTCCCTTACCTCCAGATCTGGCAAACGATGCCGGAGATCTTTTCATGTTGAGAGTTCATGGTGAAAGTATGATCAACGCTGGTATCTTAAACGGAGACAATGTCATTGTCCGTAAGCAGTCTTCAGCAATCAACGGAGAAATTGTAGTGGCTATGACCGATGAAAATGAAGCAACTGTAAAACGATTTTACAAGGAAAAAGGTCACTATCGATTGCAGCCTGAAAATGATACGATGGCACCGATTATATTGTCAAGTGTTCACATTTTAGGTAAGGTAGTTGGTCTATACCGTAATACTATTATTTAACAAAAGAACTTTATAGCATTATTGGGATAAATAAAAATTATTTTTTACGAGTTTCAATAATGCTTTTTATTTGCAAAATTTCTCCTACTTCTTCTAGCACTTTTTTCTGCATTTTTAATTTGTTTATTTTTGCATTTATAACAGCGATTTTATCCTTAATTAACTTTAAGTTTTGTTTACGCTGCTTTTCAGTACTACACGACTCATCGTGTAGTTTTTTTATGTCCTTTATTTCTTGAAGTGAAAAGCCTAAGCCTTGGAACTCTTTAATTGCTTCAAAAGAATCAGTTTCGTTTTCAGTAAACCAATAGTTTTTTCCCTTACGACCAGGATTTAATAATTTTAAATAGATATAATGTCTAACGGTATCAGGTGTAGTATTTTCCTTTTGAATAAATTCTTTCAAATACATAATTATTTCCTTGACGTTGGGTCGACCCCAGATGGTTAAATTTTTGTGGAGGTATTAAAATGTCATATCTTACAATTTTATTTAATATTATATATAGTGTTATCATGATCAGCGCCAGCTTTCTATCTTTTACTAGTTTGCCAATTTGGCTAATCATGATCAACGTTTTGTCCGCATTAGGCATTATTGCCGGAAGTTTTCTAAAAAAACCACTTTTAACTAGTATATTTCTAGTAGCAGTTTTACTTACCGCTCTAGCAAATGGAATTTTTCTTTACGGACAAATCACTTGGTCTCACTGGTTTATCAGACTTATTTTGACTATTATTTTGATTTGCTTGAACTTTAAGTATTTTTAGATATTTATCTAGCAAAATTCCTGTTAATAGTCAAGCGTAACTTCTCAAAATACTGTCATGATGGCAAGAAATTGACTTTCCACAACTAATGCTTTAGATCTATTCACAAACTTTATATTGAAAATATACTTCAAAATGTTGTTTCTAAAGCTTTTATGTTATTTGCTTGTGAATTGTGTGGCTGTTTCACTTTGGTTCCACAGCAGTATTTTTTCACAAACTTGGTTAAATTTCCTTAATAATATTTGCTGCCAAATTGATAGCAGTCTCATGAGCATCCCTGCCCCAGCCTCTGTCATCATGTTTTTCTAGGTCTTTAAGAGAATCCGCTGTAAATAATATTTGTGCAAAGTCGACCCCTCTAAATTGTGCACACGCAGCCATTGCTGCACATTCCATCTCTACACAAGAGGCTCCCAACTCTTTAGCCTGCTTTACTTTCTTGACAGTTTCCCTAAAGAAGCCATCAGTTGTCCAGGTAGTTACTTCTTCAACCTTAAGACCTTCTTCTTTCAGCAATTTTTTGGTCTTAGTTAAAAACTCTGACTTTAAGTCAATATATGTTCCTGGTTTCATATAGTGGAAAGAAGTGCCCTCATCTCTAATAGCTTTTGTAGGCACTAGAAAATAGTTTTCTGGTAAATCAACTAAGCAGCCTGCTGATCCTATTGCTAAAATTTGTTTAACACCATAGCTTATTAACCAATCTAATAGCTCTACAGCAGCTGCAGCACCTATCTTTGCCTGACAAAAAGTAATTTTTTGTCCGTCTAAATCAACCTCATAAATTGGAGTTTCTCCTTCAAAGCAGTCAAAGCAACCCAACTTTTTATGAGGATAACGAGCCAAAAAAGCACTGATCACAGCAGGAGTTAAAAATGCAAACAGCAACTTGGGCTGAAAATGAAAGTTATTAATTTCTTGTTCGTGATCTGGTTCTAAAACAGCCCTCGGATCAGTATCAAAATTTAACATAAATGGTTCTTTCATAATTCTCCTCCTCAATAAAAATATATTGCTAAAGATTTTAACATAAACAAAAAAGAGAATCATCCCTTTTGGAAATGATTCTCTTTCACTTAAGCGTAAATTAACGACGCTTTTCTGCAATTCTAGCAGACTTGCCGTGACGATCACGTAAGTAGTAAAGTTTAGCACGACGTACACGACCATGACGCAATACTTCAACTTTAGCAACACGGGGATCGTTTACAGGAAAAGTACGTTCTACGCCGACACCAGATGCCATTTTACGCACTGTGTAACTGGCACCAATGCCAGTGCCCTTACGCTTGATAACTACGCCTTCAAACATCTGAATACGTTCATGTGAACCTTCGACAACACGCACATGAACACGAACTGTGTCCCCTGCACGGAAGTCAGGTATATCATCACGTAATTGTTCTTTAGTTAATTCTTGAATTAATGGATCCATTTTTATTTTCTCCTTCTGCGGCATTCATTAGCGTTTTCTACGTCAGCGGAATACCCCTAACTATTAGTGCAAAATAAATTTACACCTCAATCATACTAGCAAAAATACTAGGTAAAATCAAGTTTGATCTTCTTCTTGTTTTATTTCTGCCATCATTTTTTCTTCTTCTGCACTTAAAGCATGTTGCTCAAGTAAATCTGGTCTGCGTAAATAAGTTGCACGCAATGCTTCTTTATGACGCCACTGCGCAATTTTTTGGTGATTGCCTGAGGTTAAAACCGCAGGAACTTTCATTCCTTGAAAATTCTCCGGTCTAGTGTATTGGGGATATTCCAGTAACCCATGAGCAAAGCTTTCCTCTACTGGTGAAGCATCATTACCTAAAATTCCGGGAATTAACCTGACTGTAGCGTCTATCATACTCATTGTTGGCAGTTCACCACCTGTCAAAACATAATCACCGATTGAAACAATTTCATCAGCCAAATCATAAACGCGTTGATCAAAGCCCTCATAATGTCCGCAAATAAATGTGAGATTTTCTGCTTGAGACCAATCCTGCGCCATTTTTTGATTAAAAGTTTTACCCTGCGGCGCGGTAATGATTACTTTGCCCTTATTTTTAAGTGCATCAAGTGCTTTTTTGATCGGCATAATTTGCAAAACCATACCAGCACCCCCACCATAAGGACTGTCATCAACGTGATGGTGAATATCAGAGGTAAAATCACGAAAATTGACTAAATTGAGCTGCCATTTGCCATCATCTAGCCCACGCCCAAGCATCGAAGTCGTGAGCGGGGTAAACATGTCAGGAAAAAGAGTCAATACATTAATCTTCATTGCGTAATCCTTCCAAAAGTTCTACAAATATCTTTTTATGTGCAATATCTATTTTCTTAACTACTTCATCAATATAGGGGATTAAATATTCATTACCATTTTGTTCGGTAACTTCCCAGACATCGTTTGCACCGGGAGTCTCAATACCAGTTATTTTACCTAAATCATTGCCTGACTGATTATCTATGACTGCACAACCCAAAATATCGCGGTAATAATATGCGCCATCAGGCAGGTCATGTTGATTTTGCTTGCTGACAACTAGCGTTTTTCCTAGCAATTTTTCAGCGCTATCAATATCAGTTATTTCATTAAATTGCACTAGCCAAAATTGCTTAAAAGGTCTACCGCATTTAACAGTTAATTTGGTTTGCGGATTATCCTTTAAAGCTAGTTCTTGGTTTGAGGCAAAGCGTTCTTCAGGAAAATCAGTAATCAGAGCAACTTTTACCTCTCCTTTTAGTCCATGGGTAGACAATATATGCGCAACATCATAAAATTGCATAGTTTCTCCTACTCAAAGAAAAAAGCTTGAAGCAGTTGACTTCAAACTTTTAATAAACGATTCACTATTTATTGAACTTTGAATCATGCAGCTTCTTCATTAAGCCTGCACCTGAAAGTAGTGAACGTACAGTATCTGAAGGTTGTGCACCCTTCTTTAGCCATTCAAAAATTTTATCTTCATCTAATTTCAATTCCTTAGGAACGGAAACTGGATTATAATAGCCAACTTCTTCAATAAAACGACCATCACGTGGCATTCTGGAATCAGCTACAACAATTCTGTAAAATGGTTTTCTCTTGGCACCCATACGGCGCATACGAATTTTTACTGACATAAAATTATTTCCTCCTAAAAGTTACGTTAAATAATATAGCACGTATTTTTAAAGGTGTAAAGTGTTTTTACTTAACAGGTGCTTTTTTTATGAATGATACCTCTTGACCTTCATCCGTTTTTTCTTATTCTTCTTAAATTTCTTCCCCATGTGACGCATAGCCATTCGTCCCATTGGTGAATTCATTCCGGGCAAATTATCCATTCCCTTAAAATTACCCTTGGTAATTTTACTCATCATATCTCGGGCTTGTTTAAATTGCTTAATCATTCTGTTGACTTCAACAATTGGCCGACCAGAACCAGCGGCGATTCTCCTTCTGCGACTTGGATTGAGCAATTCGGGATTTTCTCGTTCTTCTTTAGTCATAGATGAGATGATCGCTTTTATGTAGACAATTTGTTTTTTATCAAAATTAACATTTTTAAGCTGGGGATTGTTAGCCATTCCTGGAATCATCTTCATCAATTGATCAAGAGGACCCATTTTTTCAACTTGTTCAATCTGATCGACAAAATCGTTGAAATCGAAGGTATTTTCCTTCATCTTTTCAGCAACTTCTTCAGCCTTTTTAGCATCATAATCCTGCTGGGCTTTTTCAATTAAAGTCAGCATGTCGCCCATGCCCAAGATTCTTGATGCCATCCGGTCAGGATAAAACGGCTCTAAGTCAGTTAATTTTTCACCCTGTCCGGTATAGATAATCGGTTTCCCAGTAACCG
Organism: Lactobacillus sp. IBH004; assembly: GCF_026185255.2. Taxonomy (NCBI): domain Bacteria; kingdom Bacillati; phylum Bacillota; class Bacilli; order Lactobacillales; family Lactobacillaceae; genus Lactobacillus; species Lactobacillus sp. IBH004. Next base: position 1,153,593 of record NZ_CP110217.2, read on the forward strand.
CTCTGATTGACAGTGCAGCACCACCACGAGTATCGCCGTCAAGTTTGGTTAAAATCACTCCCGTAATATCTAAGCGGCTATCAAAGCCTTTGGCAACATCTGTTGCTGCTTGACCTGTCATTGCATCCACTACCAGCAAGATGTTGTCTGGCTGAGCAACGTTTTTGACTCGTTCAAGTTCTGCCATTAATGGTTCATCAATTTCCAAACGACCAGCCGTATCAATGATGACATAGTCATTTTTATTTTTATCAGCTTTGTTTAACCCATTTTGGACAATTTGAGCGACGTCTTTTTCGTCTCTTTCACTATAAACAGGGACTTTTAACTGGTCACCAATTTGCTCAAGCTGGTCAATGGCGGCTGGACGATAAACGTCGCCTGCAATTAACAGCGGCCGCGCTTTTTCTTTTTGCATTAATCTGTTAGCCAACTTGCCCACTGTGGTAGTTTTACCAGTACCTTGCAATCCTACCATCATGATAATAGTGGGAATGTGCTTAGACTTGTTTAAGGTTACGGCACTTTCCCCCATCATCTTGGTTAATTCGTCATTAACGATTTTAATAACCTGCTGACCGGGATTAAGGCTTTCCTGAACCTCTTTACCCAAGGCTTCTTGTTTAATCTTTTTGATAAAATCTTTAACAACCTTAAAGTTAACGTCAGCCTCAAGTAAGGCCAGTCTGATTTCTCGACTAGCGCTGTTGATATCTTCTTCAGATATTTTCCCTTTACCGGTTAAATTTTTTAAAGCTTTTTGAATTCTCTCACTTAAATTTTCAAATGCCATAGAATTATTCTCCCCTCAGTTGGTTTATTAAATCGGTAGTTATTTGCAAAGCTAGGTCTGACTTCCCTTTCTGAAGTGCAGTCGTAACTTTAAGCAATTTGTCTTCTATCATGTTGTAATCTCTTTGCATGTGCAATTTATCTTCGTATTTTTTAAGCAGGCGCCGGCAACGACGCAAATTGTCGTATACAGCTTGACGAGAAACTTGATGGTTAAGAGCTATTTCTCCTAAAGATAGGTCATTATAATAATAATCTTCAAAATAATCTTGTTGACTCTTGGTTAAAAGACTACCATAGTATGCGTATAGATCGCCTAGCATTTCATTTTTTTCAAGTTCGTCCATTACTCTCACCTTGAACCAGTATAGCAAAAATGTCAGAAGTTGACGATCTTGAAAGCCAAATTTAAGTAAATGAAAAATATAAATTCTTGCTTTCTGAAATGTAAATCTGTATCATTATTTTTAATTTGGTTTTGGGGATACGTATGTCAATTTTTGAATAAATTATCCCTTAAAATTCTAAAAACGGTACATATTATTATATAATTTCGTACCGTTTTTTATTTGGAATCTCTGCCAAAATATCTGAATGAGGTAAGTTAGTAACAACTGTTTAACCCGTTCGCATTTAAATATTAGCAAGTGCTTTTAAAAACGCAGTGTATTTTCAAACAAATTATAAACTAAAGTTAAGGGGTAGTTTAATGTGAATTTATGGCAATTAATGAATCGCAAAGAAGATCCAGGCATTTATCAAGAAAAAGACGGTCACTTAGTTAGAACGCTCAAGGTGCGTGACTTCCTGGCACTTGGTGTGGGCACAATTGTTTCTACTTCAATTTTTACTTTGCCTGGAGAGGTTGCGGCTTTACACACCGGTCCAGCCGTCGCCATATCATGTGTGATAGCATCTGTTGTCGCTGGTCTGGTAGCGTTTGCTTATGCAGAAATGGCTGCTGCTATGCCTTTTGCAGGCTCTGTTTACTCATGGATTAATGTTATTTTCGGTGAATTTTGGGGCTGGTTTTCAGGCTGGGCTTTACTAGCAGAGTATTTGATAGGAATGGCTTTTATCAGCTCCGGTTTGTCAGCCAATTTGCGTGCACTAATTGCTCCACTCGGCTGGAAACTACCTGCTAGTTTAGCTAATCCATTAGGTGTCAATAGCGGTTTATTAGATTTGGTCGCTCTATTAGCCATTTTATTAGCAGCCTTTCTAGTTAGTTTTGGCGTTTCTAAAGCCTCTAGAGTTGAAAATATTCTAGTAGTTGTCAAAGTGCTCGCTATTTTACTTTTTGTCGTTGTTGGCTTAACAGTTATCAAAAAAGCTAATTTTATTCCTTTCATACCTCATTATCGCGCCACAAGTCACGGCCCTTTTGGAGGTTGGCAAGGAATCTATGCCGGAGTTTCAATGATTTATATCTCCTTTTTAGGCTTTGATACAATTGCTTCAAACTCAGCTGAAGCTGTTAATCCCCAAAAGACTATGCCACGTGGAATTATCGGCTCATTGTTAATTGCGGTGGTGCTTTTTGTGGCTGTGAGCTTGGTTTTAGTGGGTATGGTTCCTTACCAGCAATATTTAAATTCTGCTGAACCAGTCGGATACGCTTTGAGAACAGCCGGTTTTACTCACATAGCCACCATAGTACAATCGGTTGCTATTTTAGGGATGTTTACAGCTTTGATCGGCTTATGTATGGCAAGTTCCCGCTTGGTATATTCATTTGGCCGTGATGGTATGATTCCTAATAAACTGGGTAAATTAAATAATAATCACCGTCCCGCAAACTCATTATGGACTGTGGCAATAATTGCGATTATTATTTCAGCTTTTATTCCCTTTTCATTTTTAACACAATTAGTTTCTGCCGGTACTTTGATAGCTTTCATGTTTGTTTCAATTGGCATTTACCGTTTGAGACCACGTGAAGGGAAAGATATCGCCGACCCGGCATTTAAAATGCCCTGGTACCCAGTTCTGCCTTTCTTAGCTTTCCTTGGCTCTTTTGCTGTTTTTTGGGGATTAGATCTGCAAGCAAAGAAATACATGTTAATCTGGTCACTAATAGGGATTGTCATCTATTTTGTTTATGGTATTCGTCACTCAGCCATGAACAAAATCAACAAAAATTGAATCATTTAGCTATAGTTAACAAAAAAGTCTGGAAAAATTTTCCAGGCTTTTTTAAATATTTTTAAACCAGAATTGAATTTATAGGTTTTCATCCATATTAAAAGTTAATTTTGACATATTAATTGAGTCAATCATCATTTGCGCCCATAATTTCTCAGACCGTTTTCTGGTATAAGCAACTGTCTCTTGGTTTGCTTTCGTCAAAAACGAAGTCAGCTCACTGCCTTTTTTAGCTCCTGCTGCTTTAATAACATCATAAACCCGGCGACGATAATATTGGTTCAATTCATTTAAATAATCTGTATCCAATTGCACAAATTGTGGATAGTGGGTTTCTACCAAAGCCGCCAGTGATTTATAGTACCACCAAGCATCAGTGAGATTATATTCCATTGAAGTATTATTGTATGAAGGATCAGTGTCCTTCATATTAGCAAAAAATGGTACAAATGGTGTGAAAGTTGGACCACCAATGCACAACCACATAATAGCAGCTTTATCATGATCAACATCATTTCTAATTTGCAAGATATGAGAATTTTGGGTTCTGTTTAATCCAATTGGCCGAAAACGGTGTTTTTGCTCCTCTGTTCCTTTACCAAATGGATCATAAGGTGTGTTTTGGTAATGACTGCCGAGGACAAATTCAATATCCTCTCTGGTTATTTTCTTCGCCGCACGCCGAATGAATGGTAAATTACCGTCAGTCGGCTCTTGTTCAATTTCAGGGTTAAAATATTTTTGACCGTACCAAACTCTATTAGTGTTATAGTAACGATCTTGTTCACTATAAGTGCCAAAAATGTGGCGGAAATTCCAACCTTGATGATCAACATTTAAATGATGTTGCGCCACAAACTCTTGAATGCCTTCGCTCCACATAAAGCTGTCCGAATCATCAAAATCCACTTGTTCAATTGAAACCCGATTGGCTGCTATCGCATAGGCATCATCTGGAATACGCTGAGCAACCCAATGATGGCCCGTAACTATTTCCATGTACCATATTTCATCTTTATCACTAAAGAGAACTGAGTTACCAGCTGGCGAACCGAATTTGGCAATCAGTTTTCCTAAATATTCAACTCCGTTTCTAGCAGAATCAATATATGGCAGCACAACAGATTGCATGCAATCTTCGTCAAGCCCGTCCTTTACCAGGGGATCGAAAGCCAGTGCACGTTCATTGCCATATGTCGATTCAGTACAAGACATAGCAACATTTTTTTGATTAATGCCGCTCTCATCGTAATAGCCGCGATTTTTATAGTCAACGTTAGGTACAGCTGGAACCGCCTGAGCGTTTTCCGGTAAGTCTAACTTAAAATTGTTTAACCAAGATTTAATTTGACGGCCACTTTCATTTTTAGCTGCAGGTCTGATAATGAACTTTTGCGGCGTAATAGGACGAAAAGTATCATCATTACGAGCAATCATAGTTGAACCATCAACCGACGCATTTTTACCTACTAAAATTGTTGTACACGCACTGTATTCTTTCATTAAGTATCTTCCTTTTGCACAAATTTTATTCTTAAATTAAATCATGAAATAGTCCGACTGCATAATTTGCAGCATCAAAATCTGCCAAATCACTTGCCTTTTCACCTAGACCAACTAATTTTACCGGCAATTTCATTTCATTTCTAATTGCTAAGACTACCCCACCTTTTGAGGAACCATCTAGCTTAGTGAGCACCAAACCTGTCAGTTTGGTAGTTTTATCAAAGTCTTTGGCCTGCAATAATGCATTTTGCCCCGTTGAACCATCAAGTACTAAAAGAGTTTCAGTAGGTTCCTCTGGAGCTTGCTTTTTTATTGTTCTCTCAATCTTTTCCAGCTCGTTCATTAAATTCTTTTTATTTTGCAATCTACCAGCTGTATCAACAAGTAAAAAATCATAATTTTCTTGCAGAGCCTTTGTCGTGGCGTCATAAACAACAGAAGCCGGATCGGCTTGTTCCTTGCCAGTTACAACAGAAACACCAACTCTTTCTCCCCATTCAGACAGTTGTTCAACTGCACCAGCTCTAAATGTATCAGCTGCAGCTAAAAGAACAGACTTACCTTGGTCCTTAAAGCGTTTTGCTAATTTGCCAATTGTAGTGGTTTTACCGGCGCCATTGACTCCGACAAAGAGATAGATATTTGGTTTACCGTCATTATGAACAGTTAGCTTTTCATTTTCTGAATTACCACTTTCATCATAAAGGTCAACTAATTTTTCTACTATCACCTTTTTTAAATCGTCTCGAGATTTGGCTTTTTGCAATTTAGCTTCATCACGCAGTTCGTCTGTCAGTTCTTCAGCTGTTTCATAGCCAACATCAGACTCAATTAATAGCTCCTCCAAATCGTCAAAAAAGTCTTCGTCAACTGTTCTAAACTGTGCGAAAAAGCGATTTAATCTAGCACCAAAACCTTGATTCGTTTTCTCCAAGCCTTTTTCATATAACTCAGTTTCATCCTCCTGATCTTCGCTAGCTGTTTCGTCCTCAGCTTCTTCATTTGGAGTCTGCTCCAGCGATGAAGTAGTAAAATCTTCATTTTGCTTTTCAGATTCATCTGTCTCAGCAGAATCTTTTTCTATTGCAGCTGACTCGTTACTACCGTCTTTAGTAATTTTTGTTTTTTCATCTTCTGCTTGGTCAGCGGAAACGTCTTGATCCTCTTTAGGACTTTCGTTTTTAGGTTGATCATTATTTTCGTTATTTTTGGTTTCGTCATTTTCACCAAACAATGATTTTTTAATTTTATCAAATAAACCCAATTTTATTTCACCTCATTTTTTAATTCTTTTAAAGAAACGGATAATACTTGTGAAACTCCTGATTCTTGCATTACAACACCATAAAGCTGGTCTGCTCTTTCCATTGTGCCCCTTCTATGTGTGATTACAATAAACTGGGTATGCATGTCATATTCTTCTAAAAAGTTGGCAAAGCGAGTGACATTAGAGTCGTCCAACGCAGCCTCGACTTCATCTAACACGCAAAATGGCACTGGCTTAACCTTCAGCATGGCAAAAAGAAGAGTGATTGCGGTCAATGCCCGTTCCCCACCAGAAAGTAAACTGAGTCTTTGCAGTTTCTTTCCTGGTGGTTGAGCTATAATTTCGATGCCAGTAGCTAACAAATGATCCGGGTCGGTTAAGACTAGTTTTGCACTACCACCACCAAAAACAACTGGGAATAGTTCACTGAAGCTTTTAGCTACAGCAGTGAAAGTTGATTTAAACCGATTACAAACCTCTTGATCAAGTTCTGACATTGATTCTTCTAAATTATCTCGCCCTTTTAGCAAGTCATTTTGTTGAGCATTAAGAAAATCATATCTTTTTTTAACGTTGTCATACTCTTCAATTGCTTTTAGATTAACTGGCCCGATATCAGCAATAGACATACGATGCAATTTCACATCTTTTTGCAGTTGGGCACGATTTACTTCGGTATTTTCCTTTTCTGCTTGATGCAAAGCTGCTTCATATGTTAACGAGTAATCAGAACTCAGGGTATCTAAACGCTGGTCTATCTGGCTATTTAATTGCGCTATTTTGACAGAATATTCTTTTTGCTCGGCAGCCGCATCTTTACGCAGATCATAATTTCGGCTTGCCACCTGATCAAGCTGGTTAATTTGTGCATCATACTGGCCTAGTTTAGAACTCAAACTATTAAGCTGCTTTTGTAATTTCTGCTTCTTAACGGCGCCATCATTTTTTTCCTGCTCAAAAGCTGTCTGTTTTTTATGATCAAGAAGATCATTCTGTTTAAGTTCATTTAATTTTTGCTCTAAAGTAGAAATTTGTTTTTGCTGCTGGTTTGCATCCCGCCTTTTTTCAGATATTTGTTTTGTAATATTTTCCAACTTGTTGGCATAAACAGCAATCTGCGGATCAAGCTCGTTCAATTTGGACTGAATATCATGATTTAGTTCAGTAAAGTTTTTAATCCGCAGTTGCAGATCACTAATTTTTTGCTTTTGCTGAGAAATATCTGTTTGAAACCTCTTTTTTTCCTTTTCAGCGAAACTAATCTTTTTCTTAGTGGAATCAATTTCCTGATCGCGTTCTTCTTTTTGCTGCTCAAATAAACTATTAGCAGCTTTTAACCTATTGACTTCTTTTTCCTGATTTTGATACGAAAGTGCTGTCTCACCTAAATTTTGTTTCAGATTTTGAAGCTTTGCTTGAGTATCTTTCACTTTTTTGAGCAGAACATTATTTTTCTTATTGACAACAGCTAAATCTGCTTCGCTATTTTTTATTTTCAGCTGTAATTTGCCAATTTTTTGCTTTAGTTCACCAAGTTCTGCTGTAGTTTGAAGCGGAGAATTACTTTTTTGATTGCGCACTCCTCCTGTCATTGAACCACCAGGTGAAATAACATCGCCATCAAGCGTAACAATACGATAGCGAGAAACGCGTTGCCTAATTTTTAGCGCATTATTTATGGTATCAACTATTATAGTATTTCCAAGCAAATAGTTAATCGCGGGCGTAATATTTTGACCAGGCAAACTTTTAACTATTTCACTTGCAATACCTTGAAAGCCAGAGAAAGAAGAAATCGTATTAATCGTCGAGGAAGGGATCGAATACTCCCGCAAGCCATCAAGGGGTAAAAAAGTAGCTCGTCCAGCACGATTTTCTTTTAACTGGTTAATGGCATCCCGAGCATCCAACTTTGTTGCAGTTACTAAATCTTGAACTCCATTACCCAGAGCCGTAGCCATGGCAACTTCATATTTTGCAGGAAAGGTAATTAATTCACCCACTGCACCTATAACGCCATGGTAATCTGCTAGATTATTTAGCACGTTTTTAACACCATAAAAATACCCCTCATGGCGTTTACGGATATTTTCCAGTGCATCATGGCGTGCTTTTAATTGGCTGAACTTCTGATTTTCTGTAGTAAGCGATGTTTGCAAAGTCAATAAATTATTTTGCGTTAACCTTTGTTCTTCAGATAGAACCTCTATCTGTTGTTTCACATTTTGATAATTTTCTTTAAGACTTTTGCCTTGCACCTGAAGTCTATTAAGTTCAGCTTTTTCCTTTTTCAGTTCATCAGAAACATTTTTTGTTTGCAGTTGGGTATTATCACTAAGCTTTTTCAGTTCAGAATTAAGATAAACGATTTCATTGTTATTAGAAGTTTGATCTTGTAACAACTGAATATAATTTGACCGCAGCCGCTCTAAATTTTGGTTCAGTTGTTCCGGGTTTTCTTTAAGCTGTGTCGTTAGCCCTACTCTCTTATTATTTAGCTCCTCTTGTTCTTTTTTTAGATGGCTTTCTTCTTCAAGCAGATTAGTTGTTTCCTTTCTGCTACTCACTACCTGCTCTTTTAAGTCGCTTAATTCGGACTGATATTCTTTTTTAGTAGCTTCATTATACTGTTTGCTCTGCTCGGAAACTTGCAAATGCGTATTTATTTCGGAAAGCTTTTTTGTCAACGAAAATAAGTCATTTTGAATTTGATCTTTTTGAGCATTTAAAGTCTGAAACTCTTTTCTTTTGTCAGCTACCGCACCCTGAGATGTCTTAACTTCTTGATCTAATTTTGTTAACAGATTTTGATTTTGGTCAGCTTTTTCTTGCACTGTTTGTTTTTGTTTATCTAAATCTTGAATCTCAAATGCTAACAAAGTTTTTAGTTCATGATCCAGACCTTTTTTCTGAAATTGATATTCCTTTGCCAGAGAACTTTGTTCATGAAGAGGTTCAATTCTTTGCTCCAGTTCTTTTACTAAATCATTGATGCGTACCAGGTTATCGGTGGTCTGTTGTAATTGAACTTTTGCTTCTTCTTTTTGCTTTTTAAAATGTAATACTCCAGCTGCTTCCTCAAACAGTGAGCGCCGCTCTTCAGGACGGGAATTTAATACTTGATCAACCCGTCCCTGTGAAATAATGGCTAAGCTTTCTTGTGAAATGCCAGAATCCAGAAACAAGGCTCGGACATCTCGTTGTCTAACATTTTTTTTATTTATTAAATATTCGTTATCTCCCGACCGTAAAATTCGCCGAGTTACAATTACCTGGTCATCCTTAAAATTAAGTTCACCTTTTTTGTTGTCAAAAATAAGGGAAACTTCAGCGTGGTTGGCCGGCTTACGAAATTCACTGCCCGCAAATATCACGTCTTTCATGTTTGAGCCCCGCAAAGACTTGGCGCTTGACTCTCCCATGACCCATCTTATTGCTTCGGTAATATTGCTTTTACCACTACCATTAGGACCCACTATGCCAGTAATACCAGTATCGAATTCTATTTTTGTTTTTTCGGCAAAAGATTTAAAGCCGTCAATTATTAGTTCAGTTAGTGGCACACACTCATCTCCCTAATTAAGCTTATTTAAAGCGGTTTTTGCAGCCTCTTGCTCTGCAGCTTTTTTATTATGGCCTTGCCCTTGAGACAATACTTTGCCATTGACAACTAACTGTACAGTAAAACTAGACGGCAGCTGTTCTTCTTTTAAGACTTCGTATTCAATCTTTACTGGTCCGTTTTGCTGCAGCAATTCTTGTAAATCTGTCTTATAATCACGTGAAGCATCAAATTTCCCGGCATCAATTAACGGATACACTGTTAAACTCAAAAAATGTTCGACTGCTTCCATGCCCTGATCAAGAAAAAGCGCTCCATTAAATGCTTCAAAAACATCCTCTAGCAGTGTCTTACGAGAACGCGCACCAGCTTTTTCCTCACCATGACCTAGATTAATTTCAGCCGGAAAGCCAAATTTTTGGGCAAATTCCGCAAAGCCTTCAGTATCAACAATATTAGAACGCATCCTGGTTAATTCACCCTCATTAAGACTCGAAAAATTACGATAAAGGTAATCAGATATTGCTAATTCTAAAACTGCATCCCCCAAAAATTCCAACTTTTCATAATCACGAATGCCGTCTCCAGGATGCTCGTTGGCATATGAAGAGTGGGTAAAGGCTTCTTCTAATAACTTCTGATCGTTAAATTTAATTTTATATTTCTTATCTAATCGATTAATAAACTTGGTACTAACCATTCTATCATCTCCTTAATAACCTAAATTATACCAGTTTTTGAGTGTAAAAAAGAAAACTATTGTTTCAAAAAAACAATAGCCTTCTAATTTTTATTCTATATTAACTTTTATTTTGTATAAGCAACCTTGTACCAAAGTGGATGTCCGTTATTTTGCTTAGATGGCTTTTGTGAATAACCGGTAAGTTTGCTGTTAACGGCATCAATTTGATATGCATTGTAAAGCGGAACAACATAAGCCTGATCAAACATGTATTTTTGCCATTCATGGAATTTTTCTACACGATACTTATGGTTAAACGCTTTTTGAGAATCCATCTCTTTGATTAGTTTCGTATTTTCTGGAGTGACAAAACGTGAATAGTTGGACATTGTCCCTTCACTGTACATTTGTTCTTGAGAAGGTTCAGACGAAAGACCCCATGCAGCCATAAACATGTCAACGTCAGGTGAATCATGTTGAACTTTATCATAAAATGAATTAAATTCTGTCAAGCGGCCACCGACCAGTTTAACATTTAAACCAATTTTATTCCATTGTTGAATAAAGTTTTGCATGATTGGTTGTTGAATTGAATTACCAGACATAGCCATGAAATGAATAGTTAATGGCTTGCCATTAGGTTGTACACGCCACTTGCCTTTTTTCTTGTAGCCAGCTTTATCTAAGATTTGATTGGCTTTCTTAATGTTATAGGTATACCCTTTAACACTTTTATCAAAATAATCACCGAATTCTGCTGGAATTAAAGTTGGAACTTGGAAGCTTAAGCCATCAGTATAGTGTCTATAAACAGCATCAGTATTCATTGCATAAGCTATAGCTTGACGTAATGCCTTGTTATTCATTTTGGCTTTCGGATTCATCACGTTCTTTGATTTTTTACTATCCCATTTACCAACCTTGAAAGCTAAATAACTGTAATATAGAGGAATTTTAGCAACAAATGTGACATCCTTGGTATCCTTAACTTGTTTCCACTGGCTGTTAGTAACCCTGATAATATCAAATTTATGATTTTTAATTGATTGTGAAGCAGAGTTCGGGGAAACAACTTGATAAACAATTTTATCTAATTTCGGCTGACCACGCCAATAATATTTATTTGGAACCCAGGTAACAGATTGACCACGTACAATTTTATCAAGCTTATAGGGACCAAAGAACAAAGGATTCTTTCTCAACTTATCTGATGATTCCAGTTTTGCGAAAGGAACATCTTTTAAATAGTGATATGGTGCGGCTGCCTCCCAAATATAGCCGTTACCACTATAATACATACCAGGTTTTAATTCTTTGCAGTGTAACACTACTACTCGTCCATCTGGACCATCAGGCATTTCTATTCCTGAAATTGTTTTGGCCTTGCCTTCATGATATTCTTTCAACCCATTAATAATATTGAGTTGATTGGCGTATCTTTGAGATTTAGTTGCTTTATTTGCAATTATCTCATACGCGAATTCTATATCCTTGGCAGTAACCTGCTTACCGTCAGACCATTTAACGCCCTTTTTAACTGTAATAGTTGCAGTTTTTGCTTTACGATCAAGTTTGAGAGTAGCTGGACCCTTATCATTTATCTTGTAATTATCATCTGTTTCAAATAATGATTCTTGACCTGGACTTGCGACATCAGCACTTGGTTGATCCATTTGCAGTTCTTCATTAAAGACTCCGGTGAATGGTGTATCAGTTACTTCAGCAACTTTAATTGTTCCACCCTTCTTGGCAGTCTTAACCGGTGTCTCAATTGGGAACTTGCTGGCAGTCTTAGCTCCCTCATTGCTAGTGCTCTTATTGCTTTTACCACAAGCTACTAAAGTTAACGCAGCTGTTGTTACAATTCCGACTGTGCCTATAATTTTTCTTGTTCTCATCATACATGTCTCCTTTATATGCAAAGTTAATAGTATTTTGGAAACAAGCTAACAGATAAATGTTAACATTAATCATTAAAAAAGCAAGGCAAATCCAGAAATTATACTGTCTATAAATAGTAAAGTAATTAAAAAATAAATATTATTCAAATAATAAAAATTCTTTCAAATGTTTTGAGTAATAAATATCATAAAGAATTAAATTTATATTTTAAAAGATATAAATGATTCATATATATCAGTATGACACTACAAGTATTAAGGAAAAACTTTAAAAAGCAAAAATAAAAAATACCAAACTATTTTGCTAGCCTGGTATTTTTACTTAAATTCTATTATTTAACAAAACCAACTTGGTACCATAGCTGGTGACCACTGTTATTTTGTGATGGCTTCAAGGAGTATCCAGTAATCTTGTCATTTACAGAATAAATTTTATAAGCATTTACTGTTGGAACAACATAAGCCTGGTCAAACATGTATTTTTGCCATTCGTGGAACTTTTGAACACGATATTTATGGTCTAAAGCCTTTTGAGAATCAATTTCATCAAGTAGTTTACTGTTCTCTGGAGTTACAAAACGTGAGTAATTAGATGGTGTTGCTTCTTTGTAAAGGTCTGCTGGAGATGGTTCACTTGAAAGGTTCCAACCTGCTAAGAACAAGTCTACTGAAGGATCATCGTGTTGAACCTTATCATAAAATGAGTTGAATTCTGTCAAACGACCACCGACTAAGGACACATTCAAGCCAATTTTATGCCATTGTTGCAAATAATTCTGAATAAGTGGCTCTTGTACAGCACTCCCTGACATTGCCAACAGATTAATTTTCAACGGCTTACCATTTGGTTTAGCACGCCATTTACCCTTCTTTTTATAGCCAGCTTTATCCAAAATTTGGTTTGCTTTTTTCAGGTCGTAAGTATAACCCTTAATGCTCTTATCATAGTAATCACCAAACTGTGCCGGAATCAAAGTTGGGACATGGAAAGAAAGCCCTTTGGTATAGTGTTTATAAACTTGGTCAATATTCATCGCATAAGCCATTGCCTGACGTAGTGGCTTATGATTCATTTTGGCATTAGGATTCATGACATTTTTGCCCTTTTTGGCATCCCACTTACCAACTTTAAATGCCATGTAACTATATGACAAAGGAATTTGAGCGACAAAATTTACATTCTTAGTCTTTTTAACTTGATCCCATTGTGAATTAATAACCTGAATAATATCAAATTTGTGACTCTTAATTGCTTGACTAGCGGAATTAGGATTAATAACCTGGTAAATGACCTTATCTAATTTTGGTTTACCACGCCAATAATATTTGTTTGGTGTCCAAGTTACTGATTGCCCACGAACGATCTTGCTGACAGCATATGGGCCAAAGTATAACGGCTTTTTCCTAATTTGATCAGACTCTTTTAGCTTACTAAAAGGAACATTCTTTAAGTAGTGATATGGTGCAGCTGATTCCCAGAAATAACCGTTACCACTGTTGCTCATACCTGGTTTCAATTCAGGGTAATGAAGCACAACTGTTCTCCCGTTAGGACCATCAGGCATTTCAATACCTGAAATCGTCTTGGCCTTACCATCATGATATGCTTGTAAACCTTTAATAGTGGCTAACTGACTAGTATATCTTTCTGATTGTGTGGCCTTATTAGCGAATATTTCATAGGAATATTCCATATCTTTAGCATTAACTTGCTTGCCGTCTGACCACTTAACACCCTTTTTGACAGTAATTGTGACAGTCTTATTTTTATTGTCCAACTTCATTGTAGCTGGACCCTTATCGTTAATCTTGTAGTTGTCATCAGTATCAAAAAGTTCTTCTTCACCAGGAGATGCAACTTCACTGTCAATAGCACTCATAGCTAACTCATCAGAAAAAATTCCTGTGAATGGTGTATCTGTTTCTAAGGCAACTTTAACAGTTCCACCCTGTTTAGCTTCCTTCTTGGGTACTGCTACCGGAAACTTACTAGCTGTTTTAGCATTAGAATTGTCATTGGCCTTATTATTAGATTTACCGCAAGCTACCAGCGTTAAAGCAGCTGCTGTTACTACCCCCAATGATTTATATAAATTAGATTTTTTCATCTCTACATAACTCCTTTTTATTATCAGGAAAATTTAATTTTCAAAACAAGTTAATAATTAAATATTACCACATAAAATTAAAAAAGCAACGGTTTATTCATTTTTGTTTAATAGATATTTATTTCAAAAAGAGCAATTTCTGATGTTAAATGTTGCCGTAAATACCTAATACCAACTTTATCAGTCTTTATGGGGTAGAAATTAAACAGTTTAATTTTTGAATTTCTTGTCATAAAAGTTAGTGATAGAGAAATTAAAGAAAAAACTGCTAATGAATAATTTAGTAATTTTTCAAAATTATCCATTAGCAGAGATTTTAAAATATTAATGATAAAACTAAGTTTTAATTTTCTCTTTGCCGCGCATCTCCAGCCCTTTGTAAAGCACGACCAACATAATTGATACTTAAAGAAATAGCTAGTAGCAGTATTGTAGCCGGCAGCCATAACCAAGGCCTGTTGACAACGTTAACCGGATCATTGGCAAATCCAATTAAAGTACCTAAGGAAGGAACTGTAGGCGGTAACCCGTAGCCAATAAAGGATAAAGTTGCTTCAATACCGATGTTTCCGGCAACTGTCAGTACCACATCAATAATTAGCATAGAGCCAATGTTTGGTAGGACTTCTCTAAACATTATTTTCAAGTCTGATGAACCAGAAGTTTTTGATGCCAGCACATAGTCTCTTCCTCTTTGAGAAAGAACAAATGCCCTAAAGTATCTTGCCGTACCTGTCCAGCCAAACATCGAGATTATCCAAACTAAAGTAATAGGGCTGTAATGTGGTATAACAGTTACCAAGACAATTTCTATAGGCATTGTTGGCAAAACCTGCACAAAGTCCACTATTCTCATAATGACAGCGTCAACATAGCCACCATAATATCCTGAAACAAGGCCAACAACTAAACCAACGGTCTCACAAACAGCAGTAACCCCAAGTCCGATAAGGATAGAATTACGACCACCCATAATTAATAAATTAAGAATATCTCGTCCACCATCATCAGTTCCCAGAATATGACCATCAGTGAACCAGCCTGTATAAGCATCGATTATATTTGCTTCAGTAACTTTATCAGAGTTTAAGAATAGTGATCCGCCAAAAGTTAATAGTAAAACTAAGACTACCACTATGAATGCAGTTAAAGCTTTCCTGTCCTTAACAACTTCTCGTACAACTACTCTAAAACTTGAAGCAGGAGAAGAAACTCGCACTTTCTTGGCTTTATCAGTTGAAGTGGTTTTATTTTTTTTCAACATTTGTCTCCCCTTCTTTACTTTATCCTAATTCTTGGATCTACAATGCTCATTATAATATCTGATAATAAATTACCGAGTAGAGTAAGAAAACCAAAGATTAAAATTAATGCAGTTAGCGTAGTATAGTCACGCTGTTGTATTGAGTCTAAGAACAATTTTCCCATACCAGGATAGCTAAAAACAGTTTCAATAATCATTGAACCACTTAACAGACCAGTTATAACTGTACCAAATGAAGAAGCTATAGGTAACAAGGAATTACGTAAAATATGTTTATTAAACACAACTTTTTCAGGAACTCCTTTACTGTGGGCTGTTCTAACATAATCTTCAACTTTATTATCGACAATTCCTGTTCTTAAATATTGCACGATTCCAGTAGTCGTTATCAACGCACTCAGGATAGCTGGGAAAATGATATGGTAAAGCTGACTGCCTAATGTACCCCAGAAACCAGAAGCATTAGGAGAAACCGAACCTGAAATAGGGAACCAGCCTAAGAGAAAGCCAAACAGCCAGATACCTAAAATGTAAAATACAAAAGGAGGAATAGCAAAAGTAACATAATTAAAAATTTGTACAGCTTGATCTTGCCATTCATCTTGATGTTTACCAGCAATCACACCTAAAGGAATTGAAATACTATAACTGATTATTGTTGTTAACAGCGAAAGCCAAAAAGTGTTTACAGCTCTATCAGCAATTAAAGATGTCACCGGAACGTGCTGAATGTAACTGGTACCTAAATCACCTTTAAAAATATTACCTACCCAACGAGCATATTGTACTGGGACTGGATCATATAGTCCCGCAGCTCTTTTAAGAGCCTCTAGTTGCTTAGGGTCAGTATTAGGATTAATTTGTCCCGTAAATGGGTCTCCCGGCATCATTTTTGCCAAGAAAAAGACTAAAATGCTTAAAATGATCAATTGTGGGATCATAATTAAAACACGTCTTAAAACAGTTTTCCACATGATTATGCTCCCTCCTTATCATTTGTTTCTTCTTCGACTATTTCTTTTTCAGGTAAAGCGACTAAATGTTTATCTGATACGTGTTTAAGTGGAAAAACTCGTCCATCTTTGTCGTACCACTTACTTTGATCATTCTGAAATTCTTGTTCAACTTCTTGACGGTGTTTCTTATGTTCATCTCGATGTTCAACATCTACTTGCGGAATAGCGGAAAGCAGCCTTTTCGTATAGATGTGCATTGGATGCTGATAAATATCTTCTCTTGAACCAATTTCAACCAAACGACCACGATGCATAATAGCCAAATTCTCAGACATATGCTTAACGACACCTAAGTCATGAGAAATAAAGAGGTAAGCAATATTGTACTGCTGCTGAATATGCTTCATAAAGTTCAGCACCTGTGCTTGAACTGATAAATCTAAGGCACTGGTTGGCTCATCAGCGACAACCAGACGTGGATTAGTAGCAACCGCTCTGGCTACGCCAATTCTTTGTCTTTGACCGCCTGAAAATTCGTGCGGATATTTATATATTGAGTCACTAGGCATTCCAACGATATCAAGTAATTCTTGCACACGATCACGCTCTTGATCAGTTGTTAAATTTTCAAAATTGCGTATTGGCTCTGCAATAATATCCTCAATTCGTTTTCTCGGATTTAAACTTGACAGAGAGTCCTGAAAAATCATTTGGACATCTTTATTGTAATTGAGTCTGCGGCGATTTTTGGATTTGGTAATATCGACACCCTTATACATAATACTGCCGCTGGTAACAGGTTCAACCCCAACAATAGCCTTGCCTGTAGTCGACTTGCCTGAACCTGATTCACCTATAAGTCCGTATGTTTCTCCTTCATTGATAGTAATACTAATATCATCAACGGCACGAACATAATCGGTAATACGATTCCAAAAACCAGATCTGATAGGATAATGAACTTTTAAGTTTTTTACTTCAATAATTTCTTTAGCCATAAACTACTCCCCACTCACTTCATCTTGAAAGTGGAACGTCTTCCAGCAAGTACATCTAACCCAATGCCCTGATTCAACTTCATGCATTACTGGATTTTCCTCATGGGCACTTGCAGGTATCCACGGTATTCTAGCAGCAAACCTGTCACCTTTTCTAGGCATATTTTGCAATGATGGAACTGTTCCTTGAATAACATGTAAATCTTCTTCTTCATCTTCAGATTGAGGCATTGAATTTAACAAAGATCGGGTATAAGGGTGAAGTGGATGTTCAAAAATTGTTTTGACATCAGCTTTTTCTACTATTTGACCACCATACATAACAGCAACCTCATCAGCTGTTTCAGCAACTACTCCCAAGTCATGAGTTATTAAAATAATACCAGATTGAGACTGCTTTTGGATATCTTCAAGCAAGTCCAAAATTTGTGCTTGAATAGTTACATCAAGGGCAGTTGTCGGCTCATCAGCAATGATAATTTCAGGTTTACATGCAACAGCCATGGCAATAACCACACGTTGCCTTAATCCACCAGATAATTCAAATGGATACATGGCGTATGTTTCTTCAGGTTTCGGCATACCCACCTGATTAAAAAGCTCAATTACACGTGCATGACGTTGTTTCTCATCCATATCTGTATGGTAATACAAAGTTTCTGCTACTTGATCACCAACTCTCATTAGTGGATTTAAACTGGCTAAAGGATCCTGAAAAATCATTCCGATTTTATTCCCACGAATTTTATCGAACAGTGATTCATTCAGGCCTACCAAGTTCAATTCATTATAAAGAATATCACCTGTTACTTTTGTATTTTTATGGTCGTACAAACCGATAATACTAGATGCGATTGTACTCTTACCACACCCAGATTCACCTACAATTGATAAAATTTCATTCCTTTTCAAAGTTAAATTAATATCATCTGCAGCATCATAAAATTTCCCATTTAAACGATATGCTGTATGTAAATGCTGGATATCTAGCAAGAGATCACTTTGTTTTTCCAAAGGTCATTTCCCCTCTCAAATCTTCAATGAATTTATTAAAGATATTTAATAAATTTATTTAATTTCTAATTATAACCGTGAAACAAATTGTATGCAAACTAATAATTAATTTTTTTAATTAGTTTTGATGATTTGCAACGTAATTAACAGCATCACCAACAGTTTTAATTTTTTCTGCATCTTCATCAGAAATCTCGGCGCCGAATTCATCTTCTAATTGTAAAATGAATTCCACTAAGTCAATGGAATCAGCGTCCAAATCACTAGTGAAATTAGTTTCATCAGTTATTTTGTCTTTATCAACTTCAAAATTATCTGCTAAAATATCCCTGATTTTATTAAAAATTTCTTCTTTACTCATGTTGCTACTCCTTGTTGTTACTTGCTTTCGTTAGCAAATTCTGCTTTAAAATTATCAATTATTTTTTCCTGTAAAATTTTATCAATTTGCTTAATTGTAAAATATACAGCACGCTGATCTGAACGACCGTGTGTTTTAACTACAGGAGCATTAACTCCGAGTAAAACAGCACCACCATATTTAGCTACATCAAATTTTGAAATTAAACTTTTTAGTGCCTTTTTAATCATCAATGCACCTAATTTAACAAAAGGTCCATTATTGAGCAAACTATCTTTTAACAGATGGATTAAAACACCAGAAGTGCCTTCAATATTTTTTAAAACTGCATTGCCTGTAAAACCGTCTGTCGCAATTACATCAGCTTTACCGTCCAATAATTCGTTGCCCTCAATGTTACCTATAAAATTAAGCTTGCTATTCAGCAATAATTGAAAGGCTTGCTGATGAACATCATCACCTTTATCATTTTCAGCCCCGTTATTAAGCAGACCAACCCGGGGGTTTTTTATTCCTCTGACTTTTTCAGCATAATATGAGGCCATTTTAGCCCAGGCCAGCAAATATTCCGGTCTGCTTTTGGCATTTGCACCAACATCGATCATATTGAAACCATCATCAGAATTCTTTACTGGCAGGGTCGGCATAAAACCCGGACGAGTTACTCCTTTAATTCGTCCTATTATAAATATACCACAAGCTAAAATGGCACCCGTATTTCCTAGTGAAAAAAGTGCATCTGCCTTGCCCTGCTTCACAAATTGCGCCGCCACGACAAGTGATGAATCCTTTTTAGACCTAATTGCCTTAACTGGTTCATCTTCATCATTAATTATCTGAGTGGTATTAATAACCTCTGTCTGACTTTTATCCTCGCCTAATAGTTGCGTTATTTTCGCTTGATCGCCAAAAAGTATAAATTTCGTTTGCGGCAGTTCTTTTTTTGCCTGCAATACTGCTTGAATAATTGCTTCAGGAGCATTTTCTCCGCCCATTGCATCAATGGCAATAGTTCTCATCTTATCCTCAACCTTTACTAAGTTCTTTTTTGTTGTAATTGCTTATATTCTAACACTTGTTTTAAAGTTTTATTTTCAGATTTTTGCAAGAGAGGATCATTTTTAATCAATTTTTTGGCCTCTTTTTGTGCCACTACCATGGTATTGTAATTGTTAACAACGTCTCCTACCTGAAATTCAGGTAAACCAGATTGTGCCTTACCAAACAGATCACCTTCACCGCGCATCTTTAAATCTTCTTCTGCTAACTTAAATCCGTCTGTTGTTGATGCCACTATTTTCATGCGGGATTTACCGGCCTGGGTGTTGGGATCAGCTAAAAAAATACAGTAACTCTGAGTTTTTCCCCGACCAATTCGTCCACGCAACTGGTGCAGTTGACTAATACCAAAGCGATCAGCATTATAAATGACCATCATATTAGCATTAGCAACGTCTACTCCTACTTCAATTACGCTAGTAGTAACCAAGATATTAATATCACCTGCGGCAAAAGCAGCCATAATGTCGTCTTTTTTATTTCCTGGCATTTGCCCATGAAGTAAAGCAACCTTTTCATTAGGAAAGTCACGACTTAGCTTGTAGTAAAGCTGTTCAGCATTTTTTAAATCTAAGGCTTCCGATTCTGAAATTAAAGGTGTGACAGCATATATTTGGAATCCCTGCTCTAATTGCTCATGCATTAGTTGATATACTTGATCCATTTGCGTGCTCGTTTTCCACCAGGAAACTATCTTTTTTCGTCCCGCCGGCAGGTGGTGTATTTCGGAAATAGTCATGTTGCCATACACTGTTAAAGCTAAAGTTCGCGGAATTGGTGTGGCTGTCATTGCTAAAACGTCAGGCAAATTTCCCTTATTGACTAAGGCTTGTCTTTGATTAACACCAAAACGATGCTGCTCATCAATAATAACTAATCCCAATTTTTTAAAAATCACACTAGATTGAATTAAAGCGTGAGTACCTATCACAACATTAATAGTACCATCAGTTAGTTCATTATAAATTTCTCTACGCTCCAATGTTTTAGTAGAACCCGTCAAAAGAGCACAGCGAACTCCCATAGGTTTCAGCAACTCATCAATCTTTTTAAAATGTTGGGTTGCTAATATTTCTGTTGGAACCATCAGTGCAGCTTGAAAGCCGGCTGTCACTGCCGCAAAAAGTGCATAAACAGCGACTATTGTCTTTCCAGAACCCACATCCCCTTGCAACAGTCGCTGCATTTGAACTGAAGAAAGCAAATCCTTAAAAATTTCGTTAATTACATGTTTTTGATCTGCAGATAGTTCAAATGGTAGTGACTTAGTAAGCTTGGCAATTTCATCTAAGTTATACTTTTTAGCAATCCCCTTATTACGCGGATTGTATTCAGTCAACTGGGCTAGTTCAGTTTGAAATATAAAAAACTCTCTAAAAATGGCACTTCTTTTAGCAACCTGAGATTCTGTAGCATTTTGTGGATGATGCATTTCTTGTACAATACTACTTTCAGGTAGCAAGCGGTATTTTTGCCTTATCTTAGTAGGGACTACATTATCAACTTCAGCTAAATAATCATCTAAGGCAAGATTGATTAAATCTATTAGTTTTTTTTGCTTAATCTGCCGGTTTACTGAATAAATGGGTGCCATACCACTGTCATTTTCTTTTGCTGCAACGAACTTAAAGGCAGCCAGGCTTTGTCTAGCAGCATTATACTTACCATAAATTGCTACTTCTTTGCCAACTGCAATTTTTTCTTTTAACCATGGTTGATTAAAAAAATTGACCATGATGACATCATGGTCAATTCTTAACTTAAAACTAAGGCGGCTTTTTTTATAACCAAACCTGGTTACAAAAGCATCTGTTGCAACAATTCCCTTAAGCATTACCTTTTGACCATCCATGATCTGATCAAGAGGAATCGTTTGAAGCTCATCATAACGAAATGGAAAATAATACAACAAATCATAAACGCTATAAATTCCCAAACTTCCAAGAGCAGCAGCAGTCTTTGTTCCCACACCTTTCAAATCGGTTACTGGAGCAAAAAGTTCTTTTGCTATCATAATTACTCAACAGAAATCAGGAAATTATATACTGGTTGGCCACCATCATGAAGCTCAAATTCAAGGTCATCATGCTTTTTCTTTAATTCATCAACGAGCCTTTGTGCTTCGTTTTTATTAGAATCACGCCCATACATTACTGTGATAATTTCTGAATCTTCATCCAGCATTTTTTCTATCATAGAGGAGGCAGCAACAATTAGATCAGAAGCCGCTACTTTAATATCTCCATCAACTATTCCTAAAAAGTCACCTTGATGAATTGCTATATCATTAATCGTTGTATCACGGTTAGCTTTAGTAACTTCTCCCGAAACAACTGTATCAAGTGCATCAGTCATGTTAGCAACATTGTCATCAAGAGAATCATCCGGATCAAACGAAAGCATCGCCGTCAAACCCTGTGAAATAGTTTTAGTAGGAACTATACCAACAGGAATATCACTAACTTCTGCAGCTTGTTTAGCCGCCATAATAATATTACCGTTATTTGGCATTACAATTGCTTTTTTGGCACCCGATTTTTTGATTGAATCGATAATATCTTGAGTTGAAGGGTTCATAGTTTGTCCACCAGAAATTATCCGGTTAACTCCTTCACTTTCAAACAGCTTACGAATACCATTACCTGAAGCCACGGCAATAACAGCAAAATCAACGCTTTCTTGATTCTCTTCATTGTTATTGACAATAGTTTCATGTTGAATTCGCATATTATCAATCTTTATTTTTCCTAACTGACCAAACTGACTGCCATATGCAAAAACAGCTCCAGGTTGCTCTGTATGAATATGAACCTTTGCTACTTCTTCATCTGAAACAGCTAAAAGAGAATCACCAAGTTTAGACAAATGCTCTCTAAATTCATCTAAATTAAAGGTTTTCTTTGCCGGAACGTCAGCAGTTAAATCAACCATAATTTCAGTACAGTAACCATTAGCAATATCTTTAGTGGAAAGCTGAGATTGGACAGATTGATGATGCATTGCATTAATCATTTCATCCATTTCACCTTCGTCTGGCTGGTAACGATCAGCAAATTCTTCGCCTAGAAGTCCTTCAAGAAATCCTTCATAAATAAATAAAAGTCCTTGTCCTCCAGAGTCAACTACTCCAACTTGCTTCAAAACCGGTAGTAAGTCAGGAGTTGATTTTAACGCTCTTTTGGCGCCTTCAACAATCGCTTTCATGACTTCTGCAACATCATCGGTTTCATTGGCTTTATTAGCACCTTCCTGAGCACCAATTCGGGCAACAGTCAAAATTGTTCCTTCAACGGGTTTCATGACGCCTTTGTATGCAGTGGCAACTCCATTTGAAAAAGCGTTGGCTAATTCTTGTGCATTAAGTGTTTTCATGCCCTGAGTGGCTTTATAGACCCCTCTAAATAGCTGAGAAGAAATAACTCCACTATTACCTCGAGCTCCCATTAGCATTCCTTTTGCGAGGCTTTCTGTCAAGTCTCCCACGCTGTCACTATTATTTTGAGCAACAGCCTTTGCACCACTTTCAATAGTTAAATTCATATTTGTTCCAGTGTCTCCATCAGGAACCGGGAAAACGTTCAAAGAGTTGATAAACTCTGCATTGCGTCCAAGTCTGTGTGTGGCAACGCGAACCATATCTCTAAATTTTTTACTGTCTATTTCCTTTAAAACCAATATTTTTAACCTCCGCTTGAGTTATTCGTCAAGCACTTTAACACTTTGAACGATGACATTGACAGCTTTAGTTTCAATTCCAAGTTGATTTTTCAAATTGAATTTAACACTATCCTGGACATTGCGGCTTACTTCAGATATTTTTAGACCATAGCCGACAATTATATAGACATCAACTGTAATCCGATTATCTTCAGATCTGACAACGACACCACGTTTATAATTTGCTCGATTTAAAATTCCGTCGAAACCGTCACGGATAGCATTTTTTGAAGCCATGCCAACAACGCCGTAATTGGATGTAGCCGCACTTCCGACAACAGTTGCAATCACTCCGTTTGATATATCAATCAAACCGTTCTTTGTTTTGATTTTTACAGCCATGTTTACCTCCGTATCATAGTTCTCAATATTATGAATCTATTTTATCATAGTAATCAAGTTTAAATACAAAATTCCCTTCATAAAAAATACTTTTGGAGTTGCAATGATCTTAAACTTATGCTATCTTAACTTAGTATGAAAACACAATAAAGGGGGTTTAGCAAATGGCAAAAGACTATATCACTGGCAAAAAGACCACTTTTGGTAACACACGTTCACACGCGTTGAATTCAAACCGTCGTGCGTGGAAGCCAAACCTTCAAAAAGTTCGTATTCTTGTTGATGGCAAACCAAAGCGTGTATGGGTTTCAACTAAGACTTTAAAATCTGGTAAAGTTACCCGTGCCTAAATAAAAAGTTTAAAAAAAAGCAGAAGAAATCTTCTGCTTTTTTTATTGCTTAAATATTTTGAAAACGATTAATATCTTTAGACTGGATGACCGCTACTACTCCTCTTGAAAATGAAAGTTCAAATGTATCTTTTTCTGGTAAAAATTCATTCGAGCTAAACGAGACGGGATTTGCACTCCTAAAATTGGCCAAATTATATTTAGCTCCATTTATATTTAAATTCAGTACCTTATTTAAGGTTGCTACTCCAAAATATTGATAACCTAGCTGCCTTTTAACTAAATGTTTTCCAGCATTATAAAATTTAATTGAATTTTGCTGGTCAATAAGTGTTATTTTTTCTGCAAACTGGTTAAATTCGGGCTTAAGAACCATAAATAAATTAGACAAAAAGTGATCCAAGCGTCCACCCGTGGCACCAAAAATAGTCAAATGAGAAACACGGTAATCTAAAAAGGCGCAGCGAATAGCCAGCTCTGCATCAGTCCAATCTTTTTCTGGATTCGAATATCTAATATCAGCAACATTTTTTTCGATTTCTGCTAATTCATTTCTTTTTAGTGAATCAAAATCTCCCTCGGCCACATCTACCTTAATGCCCATTTTTTGTAAAAGAAGCGACCCGCGATCGACACCTATTACTAAATCACCGGTTCTATTAGCTTTTAGAAATTGCTCTTTGAGATCGTCAGGCCATAACTGTTTAGGCGCTCCTAACAGTGCAAAGGATTTCATTGCAGTATGCCTTCTAACTCTGTAATTTGCTTCTTAATACTATTCTGACAAAATAAATAAGAGCCAGCAACGAAGATTTTTGCTCCTGCATCCTTAGCAATTTTAGCAGTTTGTTTGTTAATTCCCCCATCAACTTCAATTGGTACTTTTCCAGCGCTTAAACTTACGGCCTGCTTAATCCTTGAAGAAGATTCCGGAATGAATTTTTGGCCGCCAAAACCGGGATAGACAGTCATTAGTAAAATTTGATCAACTTTACCAAGAAATTTCTGTAAAACAGAAATTGCAGTATCTGGATTAAGAACTAGACCCGCTTTAACATTGTTTTCTTTTAAATAATCCAGCCAGTAATTGAGTTTATTCTCATTCATTGCCTCATAGTGAAGTAACACTATCTGTGCACCGGCTTTGACAAAAGCAGGTACCAATACATCAGGGTTATTACTCATTAGGTGAACTTCAACTTCAGTTGTCGGAAAAGTCTTTTTAAAATCAGATACGAGCTGCGGACCAAATGATAAATTTGGCACAAAATGTCCATCCATAATATCGATATGAAAGCGGCTGATGCCGCAATCAATCGCCATTTGAATATCTTTTTCCAAATTTAGATTATTGATATTTAAAATTGACGGTGCAATCACTATTTTTCTCCTCACTTTAAATACTCGGGCAGCCTGCCGTTTTCTATTTCTTTGCGTATTAACAAATAATCATCATAGCGGCTTTTTTTAATTTTTCCCGCTTCAACTAATCTTTTTACTTCACAACTGGGTTCGTTTAAATGCTGACAACCACGAAACTTACAATTGCTACTGGCTTTTCTAAATTCAATAAAATAATCACATAACTCTTTTACTTTAATTGGCGTAAGGTCAATTGCTGAAAAGCCTGGAGTATCTGCAAGAAAGCCTTTTCCTAAAGGAAAAAGGTTAACTGTTCTGGTGGTATGCTTACCCCGATTCAAGGAATTAGAAATGGCGCCTGTTTCCTGCTTGAAGTCACTTTGAAGTGAATTAATTAGAGTGGATTTACCTGCTCCTGATTGTCCTGCAAGAGTCCAGATGTTTTCAGCAGCAATCTCATGAATCAGGTTATTGGCGACCTCTTCTTGGCTATAATAAATTCGATATCCTATAGCGTTATAGTAAAGCAAGTCTTCGTGAATCTTGTTTAGCTTTGAACTACTTAGTAAATCGCTCTTTGACAGGTAAATACTTACAGCAACGCCTTGCCATGAAAAGAAAGTTAAAAAGCGATCCAATAACTGCAAAGAAAAATCGGGTTGAACTGCTGACATTACTAGTAAAACATGATTCACGTTTGCTAAAGCAGGTCGACCAATCAGGTTTTTGCGAGGTAAAACTTCCACCAGGTAATTTGTGCCTTGGTCATCAATTTGGATTTTAACGTGATCACCAACAGTTGGTTTTAATTTATTCTTGCGAAAAACTCCCCTGGCACGAGTTCTTACAATATCATTAGCAGTTTGAACGTCATAAAAGCCTGCAATCAGACCAATAACAATTCCCTGATCCTTTCTAATCATTTTTGACCTTCTCATTTAAAATTACCTGGCCATCGCGTACTACTTTCAGTTGACCAGGGCCGTCCCTAAGTTCAAATGGGATTGAGAAATTCATATCTTTTTTGATATATAAATCCCGGTAAATATTATCAATTGAGTGATTATCATCCGCAATATATATTTGAACATGATTACCGCGCTTATTATCAGAATCATCTTCATCATTATCTTCGTAGCTAACCGTAAAGTTTTTAATTGCCGTTAAATCGCGTTCCTTTTTTGCTCCTTCTGAAACATTAACAGAAATTGTACTTCCACGAGGAACTTGTGTACCTGCAGCCGGACTCATGGAAATAATCATTCCCTTCTTTACTTTGCTGGAATATGCAGAGCTAACTTGCAGTGTTAAGCCGTGTTTATGTGCAAATTCTTGTGCCTGCTTTAAAGAATAATCTTTTAAATCAGGTAATTTAATCATATGATGCTTCGAACGCGGATTTTTTCCTTTAGATATTACTAACGTAATTGTTGTTTGTTCCGGCTTCACTTCAACGTCGGCAGCAACACTCTGAGAAATGACGTGATCAGGTGGAACACTTGATGAAAATTGATTCTCACGAATCACTTCAAAACCTAATTTTTCAAGTTTTTGGACAGCAATACCATATTCATCACCAGTGACATCAGGTACTTGAACCATACCTGCTCCATCAGAAATATACAGGTCTATATAGCGACCTCGTTTTATTTCCGAGCCAGCAACAGGTGCAGTTTCAATTACTTTGCCACGATCAATACTATCAGAATTTCTATGCTTTATTTTGCCAACCTTTAAGCCAACACTTTCAAGTTTATTTCTAGCTTTCTTCTCACTCAGATTTGTCACATCGGGAATGCGGATATCACTATTTTTGTTATTATTGAGCACAAAAAACATCAAGCCAATTATTAAGATTGCTGCAAAGCCTACAAAAAGCCACCACCATTTATATTTACGCAAAGCTTGCGTAAAGCTGGAACGATTCTTGTGATAGTCAGCAGTCTTGTCTTGAGTTCTGTTTTCCGCATCAGTCTTTTCGACTACTCGATTGGGTTTGAAATTCGGCAAAATAATGGTTTCATCATCATTATTGCCATGAGTGGGTTTAAAAACTGGCTCATTAGCCCGGCCCGGTTCCAAACTGGTATCAAGGTCATCTTTCATTTCCTTAGCAGAATTATACCGGTCGCGCGGATCTTTAGCTGTTGCTTTTAAAACTACATTCTCTAATGGTTGCGGAATATTAGGATCTTGTTTTCTGATTGAAGGAATTGGCTCTTGAGCATGTTTTAAAGCAATTGAAACGGCGGAATCGCCATTAAAAGGCACATTTCCTGTAATCAATTCATATAAAATAATCCCCAAAGAATAAATATCAGATTGTTTGGTTACCAGTCCACCTCTAGTTTGCTCGGGAGACATATAATGGACAGATCCGATTGCGGAATTGGTTTGGGTGACAGAATTTTGATTTAAGGCTACAGCAATACCAAAATCGGCAATTTTGATATTGCCATGCTTGTCCATTAAAATATTTTGCGGTTTTAGATCCCGGTGAATAACATTATGCTTATGAGCCAATGACATTGCACTCAGTATTTGGTCCATGATTTTAATGATATTACCTAAATTCAAGGGTGAATTTGCTCTAATATATTCTTTTAAATCAGGACCATCTACATATTCCATAACCATGTACGGCAGACCATGGTCAGTGCCAACATCCAGGACCATCACTATGTTTGGATGACTTAATTCACTGGTAGCAAGTGCTTCTCTTTGAAAACGGGCCAAGGTCTGAGGTTCTTTTTGTAAATCGAGCCGCAAAATTTTAACGGCGACTTTTCGCTGCAGAATAATATCTTCAGCTAGATAAACATTTGCCATGCCGCCTTCACCTAAAGTATCAATTATACGATAGCGGTCGCCTAACAAATAGCCCTTATTGATCATTGCTTGTCACCACCCTCATTTAGAATTAAACAAGCAGTGATATTGTCCTCACCACCCAAACGATTAGCTTCGTCAATCAGCTTTTGGCAACGACTTTTTAAAGACAAATCTTTTGTCGCAAGTATCTGTTGAATCTGGGGATCACTTAATGAATTAGTTAAGCCATCAGTGCAAAGCAAAATAATATCATTATCATTTAAAGCAATCTGCTTATATTCCGGATCAATTGTGCTGGAAACTCCAAGTGACTGAGTAATGATATTTTTTTGAGGATGATTTCTAGCTTGCTGCTTAGTAATTTGACCTAGTTTAACCAATTCATTGACTAGAGAATGATCTTCTACAAGTTGGACGAATTGGCCATCTGAATAGCCATAGGCCCTTGAATCTCCTAAATGAGCGATTAAAGCTTCATTGTTGAAAACCACAGCCAATACTATTGTTGTCCCCATGCCATTTAAATCTGGAAAACGGTCAGCCGTTCTCAAAATTGTTTCATTCTCATTACTTAGTTGAACATTCAGCCATTTACGTGCACTGTTTGAATCGTAAAAGTCGGTGACACCGAAATTGTGACCCAAATGACTTACAGCCATAGTCGAAGCCACATCTCCACCTTGATGTCCGCCCATGCCGTCACAAACAATAGCCAATAAAGCATTTCTTTTATTTTTAAAAACCTGTACAGAATCCTGGTTGCTCTTGCGTATTCGTCCAATACTAGAAGCAAATGCTGTTTTTATCAAAATCCTAACCTCGCAATTTAAACTTAGCAATAAAGAAGCCATCGCTACCATAACTATCCGGTAAGATTTTAAGCATCCCCTTTGGGGCTTTTAGCTTACCCGCTGTAAAAGGCTGTAATTCATACTCATCATGCCTTTTTAAAAAAGCTTTAACTACGTCTTCGTCCTCTTCTTGGGAAATAGTGCATGTCGCATACACTAATTCTCCATCTTGACTTAATAAGGAACTTATATGATCTAAAATATTTAATTGAATTTGTTGCAATTTAGTTAAGTCATTTAATGTTTTAGTATAACGGATTTCCGGTTTCCGCCTAATAAGACCTAATCCAGAACAAGGAGCGTCCACTAAAATTTTATTAAATTGCTCTTTTTTAAATTCTTGATCTGCTTTTCTAGCATCAAGTGGCTTGACAATTACTTTTGATGCCACATGCATCCTGCTGGCATTCTCTTTAACTAAACGCAGCTTATTTTCATGTATATCAAGGGCGGTAACATGACCCTGCTTCAACTTTTCAGCGATCTGAACAGTTTTACCTCCTGGTGCACTACAGGCATCAAGAACTTCTTCATTACCCTTAAAAACAAAAGCACTTACCGCCAAACTAGCAGCTTCATCTTGAATTGTCAATTTTCCTTGCTTAAATAAGTCAGTTTTAAAGATTCCCCCATGTGCTAAAATCAGTTCATCTGAAGCAATTTGAGAATCAGCAGGAAGAAATCCTAAATTTGATAACTCTTTTTTGACCGAAATATAATCAGCCAATTTTGAAACTCTCACTGTATTTTTAGACGGCTTATTAATACTAGCTAATATGGCAGCGGTTCTATCTTCACCCCAATGACTAATCAAGTACTGAACTAACCACTTAGGCGTGCTTTCTTTGACACTAAGATAAAGCGTCTTGTCTTTTTTATCTGGCAAAATTGAGCCTCTTCTTAACAAAGCACGTAAGATACCGTTGACAATTTTAAATCCAGCAGAATGCCTCTTACCGTATTCTTTTGCCAATTTATTAGCCTCATTTAGGACCGCTCTAGCGGGAATGCTGTCCATAAACAAGATTTGGTAAGCAGACAGCAATAATAATGGCCAGAGGTAATCTTCCTTGAGTTCTGTCTTCAATAAATCATGGAGTTGATACTCCAAATAAATTTTTTCTTGTATAGTGCCGTAAACAATTCTAGTTGCTAAATTCTGATCAGCTTGACTAAGCTTAGCTTCACGCAGACTATTATTAAAACTAATATTTGAATAGGAACCTGAACACAATACACGAATTAAAGTAGACAGGGCCACTGACCGGGCACTTTTAGGAGCCGACAATTTTATCACCTATAGCAAAGCTTTTTCCTTGTCCGTTTAAAAAGCTTTTTACAGTCATTTTTTTCTTTCCTGCTGGTTGAACCTCAAGTAAATTTAAAACCGTATGATTGGCAAAACTGATAGCAAAACGTTTTTTATTAGCAACTACTGTTCCAGCTGGTAGAGTGGTAGTTTCTGGAGCCACTTCGGCCCGCCATACTTTAAACCTTTTATTATCAACCAGCAAATAAGCTCCGGGAGCGGGATTAAGACCGCGAATCAAGTTGTTGGCTTTCGTTGCAGTCATACTTATTTTTATTTGTTCCTGCTCTTTGCTAATATTTGGAGAAAATATTACTTTAGTTTCATCTTGAGCCGTTTTTTTCTGAGGATCTGCAATAATTTGAGGCAAAGTTTGAAGCAATAAGTCACGTCCCAAAAAAGACAATTTTTCAAACACGGTTCCTGCTGTATCATCTTTTTGAATGGTAATTGCTTTTTGAGCATATATGGCACCAGCATCCATTTGCTTAACCATTTCCATAATTGTTACCCCAGTTTGCTTATCTCCGTTGATCAGAGCGTATTGGATGGGCGCCCCACCACGATACTTCGGCAATAATGAACCATGAACATTAACTGCAGCTATTTTAGCTGATTGCAAAAATTTACTAGGTAAAAATTGACCATAAGCAGCAGTGATAATCAAGTCTGCCTGCATCGCTGTTAGTGCAGCTACTTCTTCTGATTTTGCCAAATGAGCAGGTTGAAAAACTGGTAAATTTAATTTTTGAGCTAAAACCTTAACTGGAGACTCAGTAACTTCCTGCTTGCGACCAACTTTTTTGTCAGGTTGAGTAACCACTGCCTTGATTTCATATTTTTCATCTGCAAGCGCCTTTAAAATAGGCACGGCAAATTTAGGTGTTCCTAAAAAAATTATTGATGTCATTAAACATTCCCCTTTACATTATGCGTTCAGGCTCATTATCAATATAGACAGATAAGCCATACTTTTTCATTTTTTGTGCCGAATCTTGGATTTGATGTAATAACTGGTTAAGATTATCTTCTTTTTTATATTTTACCAGTATTTGATAATAATATTTGTTTTTTAGACGAGAAATTGCACTAGGTGTTGGACCTAAAACTATTGTTGCTTGGTGTAATTTTGGCTGTAACCATTTTTTTATCTTAAAAGCCTCTCTAGCAGCATTTTGTTCTTTTTTCGCAGCTACTGAAACCAAAACAGTATAAAAATATGGCGGATAATTACCAGCATGTCTAACACGCATTTCGTATTGATAAAAACGTTCATAATTCTGTGTCTTAGCTAGTTTAACCGCATAATGACCTGGATTAAATGTTTGGATGATTACCTCTCCCTTTTTTTGAGCTCGACCGGCTCGGCCTGCCACTTGAGTGAGTAATTCAAAAGTACGTTCAGAAGCATTATAATCTGGCAGCCAAAGACCTGTGTCAGCATTAACAACTCCTACCAATGTCACATTAGGAAAATCAAGTCCCTTAGCAATCATTTGCGTGCCCAGTAATATATCAGCTTCATGGTTGCCAAATGCATCCAGAATTTTTTTAAATGCACCCTTTCTTCTTGTAGTATCTACATCCATCCGTAAGACGCGAGTACCTGGTAATAATTGATTTAGTTCTGTCATTACTTTTTGGGTACCAGTTCCCAAAAAACGTATTTTTTTACTTTGACAATTTGGGCATTTTTCAGGAATTGCCGTCGCATAACCACAATAATGGCACTGCATTTTATTTGTATCTTTATGCATAGTCAATGAAAGATCGCAATTAGGACACTTCATGACATAGCCACATTCACGACAAAGCATGAAGTTAGCAAAGCCCCGTCGATTTAACATTAAAATTACCTGCTCATTTTTGGCAATTCTTTGTTTTATTGCGTTAACCATCTCAGTAGAAAGGTCGAACTGTCCACCAGTATAATTTGCCTTTTTTAAATCCACAATGTTAACTTGGGGTAAACTTTGTTTATTAGCACGATGTGGTAACCTCAACAATTGATAAACGCCCTTTTGCGCGCGTGCTCTGCTTCCAAGAGACGGAGTTGCACTGCCTAATATCAGGGGACAAGAATGATACTTACTGCGCCAAATTGCAACCTCCCGAGCATGATAGCGCGGATTGTCCTCCTGCTTGTACGATGATTCATGCTCTTCGTCAATCACGATCAAGCCAATATTTTCTAAGGGCGCAAAAACTGCACTTCTGGCTCCCACCACAACACGGACCTCATTACGTCGTATGCGGCGCCACTCATCATACATTTCGCCTTCAGACAAGCCGCTATGCAAAACAGCAACTTGTTGACCAAATCGGCTCTTAACTTGCTCAACCATTTGTGGAGTTAAAGATATTTCCGGAACCATCATTAAAGCATTTCTGCCCTCTTTTAGCGTAGCGCTGATAGCATTTAAATAGACTTCAGTTTTACCGCTGCCAGTCACACCTTCCAACAAGAAGATACGTGACCTTTTTACTTTAATTGCTGGTACTATATGGTTAAGTGCCTCTTTTTGATCCTTGTTTAGCTTAATTTTTTTAGACTCATCTTTGGAGCGATTATAGTCTGTCAATGGATCACGATATTTTTCAATCTGCTTTTTATTAAGCCAGCCCTTTTTGACAGCATTGGTTAATGAAACTGTATTGAGGTGTGTATTATTTTCAATTTGACTTTGCATTAAAGGAAAATTATTAAAATTTTCGATTAAATACATAATGAGCTGCTTTTGTTTGACAGCATTTTTCCTTAATGACTCGTAGATACTGACATATTCTTTCTTAGTTTTGCATAAAGAATATTCGTTTTCAGTTTTAACCCGGGCTTTATTTTCAACAAGGTATTCAACTTTGGCATCATTTGAATGCAATAATTGACGTATGGCGGCAATTTGCTTATTGTCGGTTATTTTAGTTAAATCCAATGGGTCTCCCTGGAAAAGACCCATTTTTTGCGCCTTTGCAGAATTAGGAACCAAAATTTTACAATAGTTGGCCCGCATAATTCTTGGAAGCATCGTTTTTAAAATTGATATGCGATAAGAATAAATATTATCAGCTAAATCCTTTGACAGCTTTACTAATTCCGAAGTTAGCGGCGGCATTTCATCAACCACTAAAAGTAAATCTTTTAATTTACCTTGATATTGACTTGTCGTATTTAGTCCTACCACGAAGCCTTGTAATTTGCGTGGACCGAATGGGACAAAGACCCTTGAGCCTATTTCAACTTTACCAAGTTCCTTTGGCACATGATATTCAAAGACTCGATCCGTTTGCTTAGCCGCAACATCAACGATTACTTGTGCAATCATTTAATCACCTTCAAAAAATGACCTCCATCTCTTTTAGGATGGAGGTCATAAATTTTATTAATTACTGATTAACCTCGCGATGATTGGGATCAACGGTAACTTTACCAGCTTCTATTTCTTCTAAAGCCTTACCAACTGGTTTTTGTGATTTGTAGCTTTTTAAAGCTTCAGGATCACCGTCTTCCAATTCATGTGCTCTTTTGGCCGCAAGAACTGATAAAGAATATCTTGAATCAACCTGTGCCAACAATTTATCAATAGATGGATATGTAACTCTCATTTTAGTCCTCCTTAACCATTTTGCGATAAGTATCAATGACACGTTTTACACTAACATGTTCTGCTTCGACAATCGCCTTGATATGATCAACTGCATTGGCAACTGTATCATTAACAACAGCATAATCATAATCCTGCATCACCAGAATTTCTTGACGAGCCTGCTTTATCCGGCCCATAATCACATCTTCTGATTCAGTACCACGATTTTCCAACCTGGTATGTAATGTATGCAAATCAGGTGGCGTGAGAAAAATAAACACTCCATCAGGCATTTCTTGTCTAACTTTTTGGGCACCATTAACGTCAATTTCCAGCAGAACATCTTTACCTTCATCAAGCATTTTTTCAACTGGTGCCTTAGGAGTGCCATAATAATGGTTCACATATTGATTATACTCCAAAAGTTCATTTTGACTGATTGCCTGCTTAAATCGTTCTTCAGTAACAAAAAAATAATCTTTACCATTGATCTCTCCAGGCCGTGGCTGTCTGGTGGTCATGGACACGGAATATTCAAATGGAAAAACTTTATTCTTCACAATTGCACTTTTAACGGTACCCTTACCTACTCCCGAGGGACCCGAAAGGACAAGTAACAAACCTTTTTCTGTCATGCCAAACTCCCTTATGAAAAGCTATTGTATCTAGTTTGCACTAAAATGATAATATTTTCAAGTCATGGTATTTTTAACCAACAAAAAAATTTAAATTTAATACTTGTTTTTTAGAACAGATGTTCTTATAATATAAGTTGTCAAACAAATGTTCGGTTAAATACAAGGGATGGTTTGATGAAAAACTCACTAAAAAAACTTTGTCACTATTTTTTCGATTATGATGATGAAAAATTAAGTATTTACAGCCAATATAATTATGAAATTTTAGCTGAACTCAATAGAGCTCTACTTGGCCGCTCATATGTGCTAATCAGTTATCAGGACGGAACAAGTGAAATCGGCCAAATTATCAACCGTATTTCTGCAGGGCGCTTTATTTTGCGTTCAGTAAATAAAAAGATTATAAAGATTATTGATATTGATAATATTTTCAGAATTGATCTTGAATAGTCAATTTTACTAAAATAATTTATTGCCAGGAATCAATGTGATTCTTGGCTTTTTAAATACAGTGTTTCACTTAGTATTTTAAAACCAGCTTTTTCATAAATGTGAATTGCCGTTTTATTGGTGATGTCAGCATTTAAAGCAAAAACTCTGCTGCCTTCCTTTTGCAAAATTGCAATCATCTTTTTGATAAAAAATGTCCCAAAGCCTTGTCCCCGAAATGGCTTATCAATAAACAAGCCAAAAAAGTAATCTTCGTTATCGCCATGATCAACAGCACAATAGCCAGCAACTTCATTACCTCTTAACAACAAAAAGCTTGTAGTATCTTTATCTGCCAATGCATTTTTAACATATTTTGTAGATGTCGCAATCTCAACTCCAAAAGCATGACTGTGAGCCTTAGCAACTTGAGCAATATAGTTCTTTGTTAACGGCTTAACTGCTAAAATTTGGTTTAATCTATCTGCTTTATCAAGTGACAAAGGTTGTTCAGTCCGCATATAATAATCAGAATCTTCTTTGACCACAGTTAAGTTGCAATTCGCTAAAAAGTCTGGATTTTTTGCTAAAAAAACTTTTTCTGACACAAATTCCCATTTATGATAATCATATTGCAACAAAATATGTTTGGAACGTTTCCACATTTTGCTAGCAATGTGGTGTCTGCGAAATTCAGGATCAACTACTAAGTTGACTTCGACTTCTTCAGCAGGACCGTCATCAGCATAAAGCATTGTTAAACCGATTAACTTTTGCCTTTCATAAGCCAAGACAAATGTTGGCATATCACTGAAATAGTTGTACTTGTTGCTTAAATAAATATTTGAATAGGTGTTATCAGCTTTATTTATTCTTTTATTTAAGCCAGCAGCCTGTTTAGTCTCCTCGTTATTTAAAGTAATTCTTTCAATAACTTTCATTCTTTTACCTTTCAATATTATTATTTCTTTTTTCTTTTAAAGCTCCTCATCAAATCCTTGGCATTTTGTTTAGCTGCTTGCGTCACGTCACTACCAGCCATCATTTCTGCAATTGCAGTTATTGTTTCTTCCTGAGTTAAAGGCCCAATTTGAGTATAAGTAGCACCATCTTTGACTTTCTTGGCTACCAAATATTTCTGATCTCCCGCAGCTGCTACTTGCGGTGAATGTGTAATCGCAATAACTTGTTTATTTTCACCAATTGAATGCAATTTTTGACCAATTGCCGCGGAAACGCGACCGGAGACGCCAGTATCAATTTCATCAAAAATCATTGTTCCTACTGGTTCAACTTTACTGAAAATTGCCTTCAAAGCCAAAATCAAACGGGATTGTTCTCCTCCTGATACAATCTTGACCAAAGGCATTAATTCTTCACCCGGGTTTGGTGCTATTAAGAAGACAATATTATCTGTACCATTCTCAGTAAAAGTTTTGGTCGTTGCAAAATCTATACTAAAGCGGGCCTTAGCCATGTATAAATCTGCTAATTCCTGCTTGATTTTGCTTTCCAAACTTGCAGCCACTTTTTTTCTCATTTCATGCAGACTTTTTGCTTCAGCCTGAAGCTCTTGTTCCAGAGTTTTGAGCTGCTTTTGCAGTTTTTCCTCATCAAGTCCGCCAGCTTCATATTGACCCAATTCAGTCTGGATTTTGTCATAAAAAGCAAAAACATCTTCTAATGTAGGACCATATTTTTTCTTGAGTGAATTAAGCAAATCTAACCTGCTGGAAACATATTGAAATCTTTCCTCATCAAAGTCCATTTCGTCAAGAACATTTGATAATTCACTGCGCGCATCACTTAAAGCAAAAACCCCATCATCAATTGTCTTGGCAATATCTTTAAATTTTGCACCATACTCTGTGAGTTCATTTGCGGCACTTTGAGCGTTACCTATTAAAGTTTCAATACCGTGATCCTCGTCATCATATAATTGCATTAAATAATTAGCTGTATCAACGATTTTTTGATAATTATTTAATTCATTATATTCTTCTTCAAGTTGATCATCTTCATGAGGATCTTTCAAGTCAGCCTTAGACAGTTCGTCATTTTGAAAGGACAAAATATCTTGTTTTTGTGCCATTTCCTGTGCATTTTTATGCAAATGACTAATTTGCGCTGTTAATTTTTGCCACTTTTTAAAATTTGATTGGTAAAGTGAGAGTTCTTGTTTAAAATCATTTGACGCGTAATTATCCACTAAATCGATTTGTCTATCCTGATCCATTAAAATCTGCTGGTCATTTTGGCCATGAATATCAACCAGATAATTACCCAGCTCTCGTAAAACATTAATTGTGGTTAATTGACCGTTTATTCGAACAATATTGCGTCCTTTAACAGCTAATTCCCTGCTGATAATCAATTGGTTGTCTGAATCGGGAACACCATATTTTTCACAAATTTCGGCAATTTTTTTAGTCACATGGTCAACTTCAAACAAGCCTGTAACAACAGCCTTTTTCTCACCACTGCGAATCATTTCTTTTTGACCACGGCTGCCCATTAATAAAGAAACTGCATCGATAATAATAGATTTCCCAGCACCAGTTTCACCAATTAAGACAGTCATATTTTCTTGAAAGCGAACCTTCAATGCTTTTATAATGGCAAAATTTTTAATATCCAGTTCAACTAACATTTCTTTCTCCTAAAGATCGGCAACAGCCCGAGCAACCACTTCTTCCGGGGTCCCAGACCATAACAATTTTCCGCCATCTTTTTCTTCTTTTTGTAAATGTATTAAAAATTCAATATTACCTTTGCCACCTTTTATCGGTGAATAGTCAATATTAAGAACATTAAATCCAATTGCTCTGGCTTTTTCAATTGTATGCTTAATGACAGCGCAATGAACAGCATGGTCGTGGACTACTCCATGTTTGCCGACATGCTGTGGACCTGCTTCAAACTGCGGTTTTATTAAACAAACTGCATCACAGCCATCTTTTAAGATCTGAAACATCGGCGGCATAATTAAATCAAGCGAAATAAAAGAAACATCTGTCATCGCAAATTCGGGCTGTCCGTGAGTGAAATCACTTAGCTGACTATAACGAAAATTTTGTTTTTCCATCACAATTACACGAGGATCATCTCGCAGCTGCCATGCAAGTTGATTATAGCCAACATCCAGTGCGTAAACGAGTTTAGCCTTATTCTGTAAAGCCACATCTGTAAAACCGCCAGTAGAAGCACCGATATCAAGGCAGATTTTATCTGATAAATCAATCTGAAAAGATTTTAAGGCTTTGGCAAGCTTAAAACCTCCACGAGAGACATACTTCTTATCATTTTTTTTGATATAAAATATTTCATCAACGGGAAAACTGGTACCGCTCTTATCTATTCTCTGGTGATTATGATCAGAAACTAATCCGGCCATAATAGCCCGTTGAGCCTGAGTCCGCGAATGAAATAATCCTTGCTGAACTAATAAAATATCCGCTCTCTTTTTTACCATTACAATACCTTTTTATATAAATCAAGAAATCCCACTAAAACATGTGAGTCAATATTTTTTAAAGATTGCTGAGCTTCATTAATTAGAGCAGATAACTCTTCACGGCTTTGAGCAATTCCAAGTAAAGTTAGTGTATTATTCTTACCATTTTCGGAATCTTTATGCGTTTTCTTACCTGCTTGCTCACTAGTTTCGACCACATCAACTAAATCATCATAAATTTGATATGAACGACCAAAAGCATGAGCAAATTGGAGAAGTTGCTTTCTTTGGGCCATATTTGCATGACCATAGTATGCTCCCATTTCAACACATGCTCTGAGTAAACAGCCCGTTTTTAACCATTCCATTTTATTTATAAATTCAGAATTATGGGCAACACTTTCATTATTAGTAGAGTCGATATCTAAATATTGACCGCCAACCATACCATTAGGACCCACTGCTTGAGTAATAATATTCACTAAATTGGCAGACTTGCTTCCTTGAGCGATCCACTGAATTCCCATTGGTAATAGTGCATCCCCAGCAAGAATTGCTTCAGCTTCACCCCATTTTTTATGACTTGTTAATTTTCCTCTGCGGAAATCATCATTATCCATCGCTGGTAAGTCATCATGAATCAATGAATATGTGTGAATTAATTCAATTCCACACGCAATCCTTATCTCGTTGTCACTAATTTTGGCTTTTAGTGCAGCTAAAGTTGCTAAAAATAGTAAGGGCCGCAGCCTCTTGCCACCAGCCATAACTGAATAGGACATGATTTGACTTATTTTTTTATCTGTAACTTCACTTTCAAGATGTTCTCTTAAAAAGTTATCTATTACTGGAGTCCATGTTGCTTTGAATTCATTAAATGTCATTTTTACTCTTCTTTATTTTTCAGGTGCAGCAGCATCATTGGGGTCAAGCTTGCGTTCAGTACCATCACTCTCAATTAATTTTGCTACTGTTTCTTCAGCTTCAGTTAATTTTTTATTCAAATTGCGGCTTAATTTGACACCTGTTTGAAACTGCTCAAGAGCATCCTCCAGTGGAATATCACCGTTTTCCAAATTATTAACAATTGTCTGCAATTCTTTTAATTCTGCTTCAAAATTATTTTTCTTAGTGGCCATTTTTTTCTCTCCTAGTTGAACCAATTATTGCTGTCGCTTGTCCGTCTTTAAAATGCAGTCTGACTTCATCTTTTATTTTAACTTGAGCAATAGAACTAACAGTTTTATTTTGTTTATCAGTAACAAAAGCATAGCCTCTGTCCAAAGTTTTGAGAGGACTGTAATCATTAAGTTGCTGCCCTGTCTGACTCAAAGCATTGCGTTTTACTTGTAAACACTGCTTCGTATTAGCAATTAACCTCTGATAATAAAAATCTGATTGCTGCAATAACGCTGCAATTTTTTTACCAGGACTGACTGCAAGCAGTCTTTGCTTTTCCAACTGGTAACTTTGTCTTCTGCGTTCTAATTGACGCACCATATTATTATGTAAATTATCTCGCAAAAGGTCTAATGTTTGTGCCTGTTCATCATACAGTCGTGTAGGTTCACGCATGATAACAGAATTATTAATACGATTTAAAGTATCACGCCGAATTCTGATTGTATTTTGCATACTAGAAACAAGACTATTCTGCATTTGACGAATATTAATTAATTCATCTGCCAAATTAGGAGTAGCGTATTCAGCAGCTGCTGTGGGAGTAGCAGCGCGCACATCTGCAACTAAATCACATAATGTAGTGTCCGTTTCATGACCTACTGAAGAAATAACCGGCATTTTCATAGCAAACACTTGTCGTACTACACTTTCTTCATTAAAGGGCCATAAATCTTCAAGCGAACCACCGCCACGACCGATTATCATAACATCATATTTATCTTTAAACTGAGCTATTTGCTTCATCGCAGATACTAATGAATCGGCAGCCGAATCTCCCTGGACTTGAGCGGGGAACAAATCAACTTCTGCATGAGGAAATCTCCTGTTAACCGTCACTAAAATATCATGGATCACAGCGCCAGAAGCACTGGTTACAACGGCAATATAATCAGGAAAACGAGGTAAGGGCTTTTTATATTTTTGGTCGAATAATCCTTCATTTGCAAGTTTTCTTTGCAACTGTTTCAGTTGTTCATATAAGGCTCCTAGTCCTGCCGGTTCCATCGATTCTGCATAAAACTGGTAAGAACCCTGTGGCCCATAAACACTAACGTAACCCGTTACATAGACTTTCATCCCCTCTTCAGGCTTAAACTTTACTTTATCAAAATATGACCGAAACATTACTACATTAATTTTAGATTTTTCATCTTTTAGTGAAAAATACTGGTGAGAGTTGCGGCGATAACGGAAATTAGACAATTCACCCTGAAGAAATACTTTATGTAAGTAGGGATCGTTTTTAAACTTTTGAGTTATATAGTAATTTAGGTCCGAAACTGTGAGATATTTAGCACTTTCCATATTTTCTCCTTGTCAACTGGACAACCTGTTCCATAAGAGATTCAACTGTGAGTGGCCCCACTCCTCCTGGCACCGGAGTAATAAAGCTGGTTAGCGGTGCAACCTGAGCAAAAGCGACATCACCGACAGTTTTACCCTTTACGCGACTGATGCCCACATCTATGATAACTGCACCTTTTTTGACCATATCAGCAGTAACTAAGTTAGCTTGTCCAGTTGCTGTCACCAGAATATCAGCTCTTTTGGTATATTCTGCCAAATTCTTTGTTTTTAAATGTAAAATTGAAACTGTTGCATCCCTTTCAAGCATTAATGCAGCTAAGGGTTTGCCTACAATACTACTTCTACCTATAATCACGGCATTTTTACCTTTTAAAGTAATGTGATAATAGTCTAGTAAAGCCAAAATGCCATGTGCTGTTGCGGGTTCAACAAAATGTTCCCCTTGCCATAAACGTCCTATGTTTGCAGGTGTCAGACAATCAACATCTTTTTCAGGATCAATAGCTGCTAAAACTTCATTTAAATTAATCTG
Organism: Lactobacillus sp. IBH004; assembly: GCF_026185255.2. Lineage (NCBI taxonomy): Bacteria > Bacillati > Bacillota > Bacilli > Lactobacillales > Lactobacillaceae > Lactobacillus > Lactobacillus sp. IBH004. The sequence continues at coordinate 1,195,098 of NZ_CP110217.2, forward strand.
CTTTGGTACAGGTAATTGAATCATGATGCCATTAACCGCTTTTTCATTATTCAGACGTTTAATTAATTTTAATAGCTCTTGCTGCGGTACCGTTTTTGGCAATTGAAACAGTTTTTGCTCTATGCCAATCTGATCTGCTCTGCTCTTTTTAGTTTTAAGGTAAATTTTACTGCTAGGATCGTCACCAATATTAATTACGCAAAATAGTGGCTGCACCCCCAGCGATTTTAATTCGCAAACTTGCTTTTGCAATTTTCGAGCACGAATATCAGCCAAGCGCTTGCCATCTAAAAGCTGCCCCATTTTTGTCATTTCCTTTTCTAAAAAAATAGTCGGCATAAAGCCGACTATAAGATATTTTTAGATAAAGTTTGCTAACATACCATTAATAAATGGTTTATCTTTGGGATCAGCAAACTCATCACACAAGTTCAAAGCTTCATTAACTGCAGCTTTTGGCTCAATTTCTTTACTGTATTTTATTTCATACAGAGCAACTTCCAAGATGGCCAGCGAAATTTGGTTAATACGGTTAATCCGCCAGTTTTTCTTTAAAAAACCGGCTAATTCACCTTTTAACTCATCCCGCTTTTCAATTACTCCTTCAATTATTTCTTTAGAATAAGCAGGAAGTTCTTTCAAATCAAGCATTGCAACAGTTTTGGCTTCAACTTCACTGGCCGTATATTTAAGATCTTGGTTTGCTAAATAAACGGCCTGCATTGCGACTCTACGACTTTCGTGTTGATTCATTTTTACCCTTTTCATCTATGTCAGAAAACAGTTGTGAAGTACCACTACCATCCTCTTCTTCCTCATCTGGGAATTCTAGACCGGTAACATGCACGTTAATTTCGCTAAGAGTTAAATCTGTCATCTGTAAAACCTGCTGTTTCAAAGACTTCTGCAAGTTCGTTGCTATTTGAGGTACATTTTTTCCTGCCTCAATGCTAACGTAAACATCGGCGGTTAAATTGTGTTCGTCATCAATGTTAACAGAGACGCCTTTGCCATGGTTTTCTCTACCTAAAACGCGATTGATTCCAGATTTGACGTTACCGTGCATTTCGGCAACTCCATCCACTTTTTCGGCAGCAATCCCCATAATAACTTCAAGAACACTAGGATCAATTTCAATTTCTTCACCGTTATTTTTATCATCTAAGACAATTTTTGAACTATCTGCCATTTTTTTACCTCGAAAAATTATTTATTTGCGCGAGATACGTATGTACCATCGACCGTATTAATTACTAAAACGTCTCCTTCATTGATGAAGAAAGGTACGTTAACAACAAGACCCGTTTCCATTGTTGCGGGCTTACCACCACCTGATGAGGTATCACCCTTAATATTAGGCTCTGTTTTGGTAACCGTCAATTCAACAGTGTTCGGTAATTGAATTCCTAATGTTTTACCATCATGCATAATTACACTGACGTTCATATTTTCCTTTAAGAATTTAGCTTCGTCTGTTACTTGTTCATTAGGAATTGCCAGCTGGTCGTAGGTTGTTGTATCCATAAAGACGTAACTTGAACCATCATTATACAAGTACTGCATAGCCTTGGTCTCAATTTCTGCAGTTTCAACTTTAGCGGTTGAGCGGAAAGTGTATTCCTGCACTGCACCAGTGTTCAAGCTCTTTAGCTTTGAACGAACAAAGGCGCTACCTTTACCTGGCTTAACGTGCTGAAATTCAACAATTCGCCATAAGTCATTATTATACTTAATAGTTAAACCATTCTTAAACTCATTAACTGAAATCATTGTCATATTGAGTACCTCATCTCCATAATATTATCTTACCAATTAGTAAGCGATTTTACTATAATTATTATTTATCTTTTACAAAGAAATTAAGTCGTCTTTAGGTAAAGTTGATAGTGTTTCAGGACAGTTATCGTTGATTAAGATGTCGTCTTCGATCCTGACACCACCCTTATTTGGCAAATAAATTCCTGGTTCAACTGTATGAACCATATTATTAATTAGTTCTTGTTTACCAAAAGGCAGAGCCGGCTGACAAAGTTCATGTATCTCAAGTCCTATACCATGACCTATTCCGTGGCCAAAATATTGGCCATATCCTTGTTCAGTAATATAGCTTCTGGCTGCTCGATCAACATCAGAACCGTGGTTGCCGGCAACTGCAGCTTCAATGCCCCGTCTTTGCGCTTCGTGGACGATTTTGTAAATTTTATGCATTTCCTGGTCAACTTTGCCAACCGCAACAGTCCTGGTAATGTCAGCCGCATAGCCGTGATAAAATGCACCAAAATCGATTACAACCATGTCACCATTTTCAATCATTTTGTCACTGGCAACCCCGTGAGCCCAGGCAGAACGTACACCTGAAGCAATAATCGTATCAAAACTAGGACCATCACCGCCATTGACTTTGAAATAGTAATCTAATTTAGCTCCTATTTTCCTTTCAACAGCTCCCGGTTTAATTAAAGGCAAAATTTCATTGAAACTATCCATCGAAATGTTAATGGCTGTACGTAATGTTTCTAATTCAAGGGAGTCTTTGATATTGCGAACTTGTTCGACTAATTCTTGACAAATCTCAAAATCAACTTGCGGGTTTAGTTTTTGCAATTTCGTAAATTCAACCGCTGAAACGAACTCCCCTTCAATTAAAACTTTTTGCAAGTTAGCTTTTTGCAATTGATTAGTAATTTCAACGTCTTGATCTTTCGTTTTCATTACCACGTCAATTTCGCCTGGAGCTTCAGCCTTAATCTGGTCAATAAAGCGTGAGTCCGACAGTAATATCCGCTCCCCTTTAGCAGTTAAAATTAATTGTGCTTCTTCACCGGTAAAATTAGTAAGATAACGGTAATTAGCTTGATTAAAAATCAGCAAGCCATCGGCATCACGCTCTTTAATTAGTTCGGTTACTTTCTGTATGCGCCTGTTGATTAGTGTTAATAAATCATTTTGTTCAGTCATGCTTGTATTCTCCTGTATATCAAACTTTTACTTCAATTTTAACCCCAAAGGGATATACAATACCATCACATCATTACTTTTTTAAATAAAACAGAAAAAAGACGAGAAGCATATGCTTTTCGTCTTTTGGTTTAAGAACTAAATTACTTAGCTTCTTCTTCAACCGGAATAACAGAAACTTGTTTTCTGTACTTGTCTTTCCGCTCAAATTTAACTACACCATTTACCAAAGCAAACAGAGTGTCATCTCCACCTTGGCCAACATTTTTACCAGGGTGAATCTTTGTGCCACGTTGACGATAAATGATTGAGCCAGCATGAATAGTTTGGCCATCAGCAGCCTTAGCGCCTAAACGACGACCTGCTGAATTACGTCCGTTGGCAGTAGAACCTCCACCCTTGTGGTGGGCAAATAATTTAAGATTTAAAATATTCATTATTATTTCACCTCTAGTTTAATTCAATTTTCTCAACTGTAACCTTAGTATAAGGTTGACGGTGACCATATTTTGAATGTGAGTGCTTCTTAGGCTTGTACTTAAAGGTTACAACCTTTTTTTCCTTACCTTGCTTTTCAACCTTAGCAACAACTTTAGCACCTTTAACTAACGGTGTACCAACTTTAACGTCCTTGCCGTCTGAAGTAAGAACTACTTCATCAAAAGTAACTTCTTTACCTTCTACAGCATCAAGCTTTTCAACAAAAACACTATCGCCTTCAGCAACTTTATATTGCTTTCCACCGGTTTTAATAATTGCGTACATTTACTACCCTCCAAAAATTACTTAGACTCGCCAATTGAGGTGCTCTAACCAAGACTTATGACCTCAAAATGTGCGGTTGCAGATGTGGAGGAACCCACAAATACAACTATTACATCATACTACTATCAGGTTCAATTAGCAATAAAAAATGTCTTCTTTATCTGCTAAATAAGGTTTAAATTTGCCATTTACCACCATGCACTTTAGCAATGTTTTCGGTGACGATAAATGCTTCACTATCAATTTTACGAGCTTTAGCAACTAGCTGACCATATTCGTTAGTATCAACAACAATCACTAGCTGTTGCTTATCCTGATCACTATAACCACCTACGACATTGTAAACGGTCAAGCCATCATAATCCTGCTGCAGCATTTGACGAATTTTTTCTAACTTATTGTTACTCATAATGCGCACCTGATATTTTTTATCAAAACCAGTTTCTGTATAACGCATAGTCATTGTAGTAATTACCTGAGAAAAAGCGGCCAGCAGAAAAGCTTCAGTACCATCAACAAAGATATTCAAAAAAATGACAGACATATCAATAACCATTAATGATAATGCGGGATCAATATAAAAATACTTTTTTATAATCAAAGGCGGAATGGTAGTCCCACCGGACGAAGCGTTAATGCGATATAGCATTGAAACACCAACACCCATTAAGACTCCGCCGTAGATAACTGCGAGCATATTATTCGAAGTTAATTTAAAACTAGGTGTAATTGCCATTAACACAGGTACTAAAAGGCTGCCTAAAGCCACCTTTTTTAAAGTTTCTTTACCTAAAAAAACGGCAGCTAAAATAAGCATCAGAGCATTGACCACAAATACCGAAAGAGAGCGGTTAATTCCCCAAACAGCATCAATCAATATTGAAATACCTGTAGAACCACCTGCAGCAACATTAATAGGAGCATAAAAGAAATTTATTGATATTGTAATTATTTCTAAACCAGCTAAGAAAAAAAGCCAATATTGCCAGGTATGCTTTTGCGTTTTTGTTTTCATCTCATCTTCCTTCCATAAAATTGTTATTTAATATTGTACAGGAAAAAAGCCAAATCATGCAAGAAATATGGGCTTTCCTATTTAACCTGCAGTAAAATTGCATGAGCAAAAACACAAAGCTGACCTTTATTTCTTAAATTATTAAGAAATTATAAAGAAAATCGTTATGACTATCAGTCAGCAACCTGATAATCGATTGTTTGATTACCTTCATACGCTGGCAAACCCTTTTCAGCACGGTATAAAGCTCGCTCAAACGCTTGGTAGCCTTTACTTGAACTAACTGCAAATTTGATGTGATACTTACTGGCAAATTCACTGATATTCCAAGTACTGTCATGGGCAGCAAATGCCGTTACCAGGATTACAATATCCAGATCCTTGATCTGATTTTCCATGATTTTTTTCTTGCCCTGGAAAGCATCAATGGGGATAGGTATGCCATTATACCTTTTGACTATTCCTTCCAACATCGCCTCATTCTGGTTATTGCCAATAGCAATGCCTACTCGTTGATAATGTAAATCCAATGCCAGCTTAGTTAAATTCTCATCTTTTTCTGCAGTAGTGCTTCTTTTCTTTTTAGCGCTATTAGGCTTCTGCGGTTGCTCAAGCTCATAAATCCAGCGAATTTGAATTGCTTCTTCCGGATTTTTTTTCAAACGAACATCGCCATCATACCAAGCTAAGTCAACAATTGAGCCATCAACTAATCTAATGTTTTCATCCCAATACTTACTCGAATCAACAGGAAGAAGAACCGCCTTACCATTAACACGTAATTTCTTTCCTTGAGCATTGCGAGTAATAGCTAAATGACCCGCGCGTCCTTGCACTACCGCATATTTAAACGTTGAGATTGAATCAACTTCCATAGACGGCAATTCACGAAAGCCAACAACGCGTAAAATAGTTGCTTCATAATGGGAATTCTTATCTTCAGGAACGGCCTCTACTATATCACCACTTTTTAAGTTTAAAGAATGAATTTGAGACTCTTTCAACGTATACACTCTTCTATTACTATCATTAATCAAATCACAGCCAGATAGCAAACGAATTACTGTATACCGTTTTCCTTTCCGATAATCTCTCTTACTCTTTTGGGGAATTTCAAGGGCTTCTTCGAAAACTTTTTTATCAATCATATCTTTAGGCGTTTGCAGCAGATTAATTGCTTGCTTTAGGTTGACTAAATTTTGGCGATATTTTTTATTAATATTTGGAGCAAGCGTTAGTTTTTGAATTGCCGAAAGTGCTGTGTTCTTACTGGCAATATCTCCAGGATTTTTAATTAACCGGGCTAAGCTGGTTAAGAGCAAATTAAGTTGCTCTAGATCAACTTCGATATTATTTTTAGCTGTTACTGTTGCAGTCTGCTCATCAGTCATGCCCAAAATTAATTTAATTGCTGCTATCCCATTCTTTAAGCTCTTATCATCTCCCGCCGTCTGATTAAGAATTCTTTTTAAATTATTGCGATAATCGAACATCATTTTACCTATCTTTTTAGAATTTTACTTAATTATAGCAAATGCAAAAACCAATCTTTAAGCCAGGCTTTTAGTCAGAAGACAAACTAGAAAGCTCCTCCACCAGAACCTCCGCCAAAGCCGCCGGATGAACCACTGGAGAAACTGCTAGAGCCAGAAGATATACCGTCACTAAAACAAGAATCAAAGTTGGCAGTAAAACTGTCTTTGCCCGTGTTTGAAATAAAACCGTAATAGAAGTAATTACTGTTTTGAATCTCTTCCTCACTGAATTCGATTTTCATTTCTTTCATGACTTTGTCTGCTAAACCGAAAGAAACGGCATAAGGCATAATATCTTCCCATAGTATGAGATCACCGACATCTTTCATTTTAAACTTGCCGATATCTCTCAGCATTTTCTTGAAACCGCGTATTTTTTCAGTTTCATTTTTGCCTGTTTCAGAGTATATGCCAATCTTTTTATTACTATAAACTAAAGCAAGAAGACTCAAAAGCAGAATTAAAACTTCACCTATAACTATTACCAAAAGATATTTTAAAGAACTTGTTAATGCAATTACCGCAGACGCAAAGCTCACTGCCATCGTCAAAATAATAATACCGATAACTTTAGCCCGACTATTGGTCAACGTATCAGGTAAATATATTTGTTTTTCTTTACTGTCAAAATAATTAGTTGCCCAGGTATCAAAAGAGTTTCCAAGCTTTTTACCATGGTACTTTTTCAACTCTTGCGTCGTGAATTGGCTACCATCACCAATGGTATTAAAAAGGGCTTTCATTAGAGGATTATTATCAAGAATGCTTTTGTCTAACAAGGTTATTTGATAAAAGGTTTTCCGATGGACCTTAAAATCTGCGATCTTGATCTTTTTCTTAGCCGCTAAGCTAATTAAATATGCCGTAAAGGCCTTATTATCGGGCTTTTTAGCAGTATCCAAAATTTGCGCTAACACTGGATCCACATCAGGTATTTCATAATTATGAGCCAATTCGCGACTCTTGCGCGGCTTAAAACCAACTGCTTTGGTTCTGAAACCTTTAATAATTCCTAGAAGTCCGACAAACAAGCTTAATGCTATTAGCCAAATACTTCTTCTTTCTTTTTTCTGCTTATTTCTAATGGTTGCTTGAGCCAATTCTTTCTCTTGCTTGATAACTGCTTGGCGGTGATTCTTGTTTTTAACATTTTTATTTTTGGCAGTGATACTCACAGGGAAAATACTATGAACTTCGATACCGGTGTCGCCAGCAAGATTCTCAGCTATCATAACAATTTTTCCTTTTTTCGGATTAACTTTAAGGTAGCCATCAAGTGGCCCATGAGCCCAGGCTTTCAGTCCTTTAACTGGTCTAGCGAAAATAACGCTGGCCTTGACATAGTCTAAGTCAGTATCCCAGCCATTACCAATAATCTTAAAATTAAGTTCAGCAATGTCGCGATAATTAATAATGGCGTTGGTTATGCGATAAAAATACGTCACAGTAAAATGGCTGTGATTTTTTATAGGATAAAACACTTTAAAGCGATATCCGCGCTTCATTTTTTTAAGAAGATAGTTATTAACTGTTTGTCTCTTTTGATTTTCATTTTTTACCTGTACTTTTACGTCTTCAATTTTTTGATTTGAATTTAAAGCTTGCCGGTAATAAACGCCATGTGCTCGACTATTGAATTGGTAGGTAATTGCCCTTTTCATTGACAAAGAACCATCAGGATTAACTTTGGCACTTGTGATATTTTTAGCAATATCATAATCAACATCGGCTTTTACTTTTTGTACAGGGCTTAAGCTAACTAGAAGCATGCCTAAGAGACAGATAAATTTTAGTAATTTATGTTTCATAATTTTTCCAATCATTTAAAATAATTATTTTAATTATACCGATTACAAACTACAATTAACATATTAATCTTATAATCTCTTCTTTGCCAACATCAATTTTGCTTTAAAATTATTTAAACAAAATCGCAATTTCTGGTTGCAATTACTTAAATTTTTTTCTATAATAGTTACTGTTCTTGCGCAGGAATACGCAAAACTGACGGTCTGGTAGCTCAGCTGGATAGAGCAACGGTCTTCTAAACCGTGGGTCGTGGGTTCGAATCTCACCCGGATCATTTTGTTATAAATAGTTAACACTTGTTTGAACTCTTAAAGAAAAGAACTATAACAATTCAGTTATAGTTCTTTTTGTTTGCTAGTTCTTCTTAATTTTTGAAATCAACACTCTTTGTCTCTTCGGATTCAAGCGGTAATAACCTGAAAAAATACCTAAAAATGTTAAAACTATAGTTCCGCCAACTAGCAGCAATATGCTGTCTTCGTGAAGTTCTCCGATAAATTCATATAAAGAAGATACCATCTTTAACCAACCACCAAGAGAAACAAAATACCAGGCAGTTGCTTTGTCAATAAAACTCATAGCTGTACGTAAATCTGATTCATTTTTGATAATACTGCCCAAAATTTTGACTGCTCGTCTCTTTTCTAGGTATATTTTGACAATAGGTATAATCCAGTAAAGAGGAGAAATCTTAGGCTGTGCTTTGCTTGATTGATTAAATTCTTTTAAAAACCATTCGTAGTCATAAAGCTCCATTAATCCCTGATATAGAGGAAAAGCGAATAGCAACCAGTCACCCAAAAAACTGATACAGTTAATAAACAGTGTGATAATAAACACTTCTTTCTTTTACAATAGAATAAATTTATATTTTACTTGAGAATATTCTAGTCGTTACTAAAGAGTTATTCAAAACTTTTATTTTTAATTTTTTGGCTTTTTAGTGCGGAAAATATTAAAAAGATAAGATCACGTCAGTTCAGCATTTTAATATTTTGCTTACTTGTATTACTTAAGCAGGATGATTTCAAATTGTTTAATTAACTGCTGTATCAGCTGTTTTCAAATTAAATTAAATTAGGACTTGCTTTTTATTTATTATTAAGTTATGATATTGCTTAAATATTTATGAGAGGTAAAGATTATGACGGCAATTAAAAAAATTAATCAACCGCAAGTTAAATATTATTTCTGGTACTTCAGCAATTTGATCTGAGTGCCTGGTTTGTCATTGTCTTAGACACACAGTTCAATCTTCATGACAATTGTGTGTTCAAAGACTTAAGTACTTTCTTCTCTGAAGACTCACACAGTTGTCGTCATCTGTGTGAGTTTTTTATTTAGGAGAGAAAAATGAATACTTTGAAAAAGATTACGCTAGATACCCTAAACGGCTTGTCAACTGGTATAGTTGTAGCTTTAATTCCCGGAGCCTTAATTAACCAGCTGGTAAAAGCTCTTTTACCCAGTATGCCACAACTAAGTTTTATCTTAGCCTTAACTACCTTTGCTTCAGCGTTGTTACCAGCAATTAGTGCAGTATGCGTCGGCATGACAGGTAAATTGACACCTATTCAAACTTCATCCATCGCCTTAGCGGCAACAGCAGGCGCTGGTAATTTCATGATGAATAACGGTAAAGTCACTGTAACAGGCAGTGGTGATGTCATTAATACCGCGATTACGATTATGATTGCTTACGGACTAGTATTGTTTTTTGGTAAAAAATTAAAGGCATACACGATTTTACTGGTTCCCCTTTTAGTTTTACTAATAGCAGGTGGAATCGGCTGTCTGACGCGCATACCTGTTGGTCAACTCACTAGTTTGATCGGTTTAGGAGTCCAAAAACTGACAGACTTGCAGCCCATTATCATGGGAATGCTAATGGGAATAGTATTCGGCCTGCTCATTGTTTCGCCGATTTCTTCAGTGGGCATCGCCACTGCAATCAGCATTTCTGGTATTGCTTCTGGTTCTGCAAATCTTGGTATTACAGCCGTTTCCTTTGCGTTAGCTGTTTTTGGATGGAAATCCAATAGTTTCGGGACATCAATTGCTCACTTCTTGGGCTCTCCCAAAATGCAAATGGCTAATTTAATGACTAATCCAAAACTACTTATTCCGCTTTTAATCAATGCTGGTATCATGGGTGGTTTGGGAGCAGTCTTTCAAATTCAGGGAACACCAATGAGTGCAGGCTTTGGTTTTTCCGGCTTAATCGGACCCATAGCGGCAATGGCTAATCGGCCCGCAAATTTGTTCAATATTCTTTTAATCGCAATTCTTTTCTTCTTTTTGCCAATTGCGTTGGGCATATTGATGAACTACCTCTTTAATAGCAAAGTACATCTTTTTACAAGTAAAGATTTTGAACTAGATTTCAATTAATTTTAAAACAAACAAAAACTGATAGTTATCAATCATAATCGCTAACTATCAGTTTTTTAGTTTTAATTTACTTACCGCGCTTATAAACCAACTTACCATCAGAAAAGGTTAAGTTAACTTTGGCAAAACGAATTTTTTGCGGATCAATGTCAAATAGATTTCTATCTAATACGATGACATCGGCCAATTTACCAGGTTCCAAAGTTCCCAGTTCATTTTCGAAGGATTCAGCATAGGCTGACCACTTGGTATGAGCCTGCAAAGCTTCAGTCAGAGTAATTGCATGTTCTCGGAAATAACCTCCATCTGGTTTACCTTCATTTGGTTCACAACGCGTTACAGCCGCATAAATTGTCCAAATTGGATTTACAGAGTATACAGCGGGAAAATCTGAACCAAAAGCCAAATGGCTTCCCGCATCAAGTATTTCACGGTATGGCCAAGTGTGTGACAACCTCTCTTTACCAATACAAGGCAAATATCCTCCACTCATATAGTCTCCAATGCAATGTTGCGGTTGAACTGCACACATTACATTTAAACTCTTCAGTCTGTCAATGTCGTCTTGTCTAATCATATCAATATGTTCTAAGGAATTGTGCAAAGTTAACTTGCCAATTTTACTTTTGGCATATTCATATGCATTTAGGGCCATCGTACTTGCCTGATCACCAATAGTATGTATTTTGACAGGGAACCCTTCCTTTTGGGCCGCTAGAACATATTTGTTGAGCTCATCCTGAGTTAAAGAAGTATCACCAAATTTTCCAGGATCATTATCATACTCTTTACTCAAAAAGGCAGTATGAGCTTCAACCACGCCGTCAAGAACTTGTTTCAAACCTGCAACCCTATGCTTATTAGTATGGTACTTTCTCTTCAGTTCTTTCGCACCAGCAATATCTGTCAAGGATGGAAATGATGTAATTCTGGTAGTTAATTCTCCAGATTGTTCTAATTCATCAAATATTTCCGGGATATTGTCATTCGTTAGACCTGACGGATAGACATCAGCAACTGAAGTGATACCTAATTCACGAAAGTGCTTTAGACATTTCAGCAAAGATTGTTTCAGTGTTGGCACATTTAAAACCTCGTCCATCATGGCTTTTGTTGCTGGTGGTTCGTATAGAATACCATTTAGTTCGCCCTGTTCGTCATGACCATATATTCCACCTTGGGGATTGGGCGTATCTTTTTTAATACCAATCTTCTCTAGAGCTATAGAATTGCACCAGACGGAGTGAAGGTCAAATGAATTTAAACATACTGGGCGGTCTAAATTTAAAGCATCTAGTGATTCTTTTGAGGGAGTATGAGGATTATCCCAAACTTCTGCATACCAACCTGTACCATATATCCAAGGATTATCAGGATGCGAATCAGCAAATGATTTAACCATTTGTACACATTCTTCCTCACTCTTACAGTTCATCATTTGAATGCAAAAGTCCGGATCATTTTGAACAGAACCTAGCGAAATGTGCATATGAGAATCGTTAAAGCCGGGCATAATCAAATGATCACCACAATTAATCACGGTGGTTTTTTCATCGATATAACCAGTCATTCTATCTAACGGCACGATCTTCAAGATGCGATTTCCCTTGATTAAAACGCAACCAGATATTGGCTTATCACCAGCACCAGTAAAAATAGCTGATCCTTTTAAAACGAAATCTGCTTTTTCCATTTTTTTCTTGCCTTCCTATTTATTTTTTGCTTTACTACCAACTTCAGGCAACGCCAATATACATAGTATCGATAATCCGAAAATTAACGACTCAATCCCTAGATTCTTAGCGTAGTCGTTTCCAGCAATCTTGGACACAATGATTGGAATAAAATATGATATCAGCATTGAAACTGTACCAACTATTCCGCCAGCACTACCAGAATATTTCTCTCCTATTTCTGGAAATTGTATTGGCATAGCTTGAACTATTGGTCCACTAATTGCAGTAAAGAAACCATTAATTACTAACATGGCCCATAAAAAGAAACCAGCTGGTGTATACCAGGTAAAGTACATTACGATCGCACCAATTAATGTCGTTACGGTCAAAAACATCTTATAACGACCAAGCTTGTTGCACCAAGCTGGACCAATTAAAGAGCCAAAGAAACTACCGACAGTAACTACAGAAGACATAATTCCGGCTGTCGCATTATTAATATGTTGACCTAAATTAAGCGCCTGCGGTAAAAAACCAGCATAAGCAGTTGTTGAGGCGATTCCTAAGCCAGCACAAATTGAGACAATCCAGGTATTTTTACTTTTAATAGCAACTTTTAAATATTTCATTGTCGGTTCTGCTGGCGGCAATGATTCGCCTTTAGGAGTATCACGAACAAAAACTATCCAGCAAATAGTTAAAACTAATAATGAAACAGATGAAAACATGTAAGCAGCATTAACAGACGGAAACCATGAACTAGTGATTTGAGCCAAAGTTATTCCCAAGCATGAAGCTGCGTAGAATACACCCATGGCAGCATCCGTATCCTGCTTAAACCAGGTACCCAAAACTTTAATTAAGTTGGCATTTAAAAGTGAAATAAAAATACCGCATAATAAGAGCATTATCATCATCATGGCAAAATTCGCTGCAATAAACCGGCCAAATGCACCTATGATGGATAAAATACAACCCACTGATATTACCTTTTTAGAGCCAAATTTATCTCCTAAAGATCCAGCCGGAATACTAAGCACAACGGCTACGAGCATTGGCGCCATTAAGAGAGCCGAAAACTCAGCAGTCGTAATATGTAATTGAGGCATAATTACTGTGGCCAACGCCGAAACCTGAAACTGAATATAATTAGCAATAAAACACAACAAACTAACAATTGTTAGAATCACCCAGCGATAAGCAGGTAATTTTTGTTTCTCCATAACTTTTTCTCCTTTTCTGTTTGATCCATTTATGGATTAATTCATGGATCAAGTTAAGCAAAAAAGAGTAAAGTTACAATCAACTTTCGTTGTATTTTAGGCGTAAAATGTGCTGCAACTAAGTATTCTTAAAACTAAACTTTAGTAGTAGATGCCAAAAAGACTAAAAACGGTGCTGTAAATGATTGAGAAAACTAAAAAAGACTGAAAAATCACACACCATTAACATAATTTCCCAGTCTCTTTGCTTAATTTGAGATTTAGCCAATTATTTTTAGCTTATTTTTCTTTATATTCCATAAAAACATGCATTAACTGACTGCGGCGATCAACAGCTAATTTTTTATAAATACTGTATATATGTGTTTTCACCGTTCCTACAGAAATATACAATTCATCAGCTATTTCCTGATTCTTCTTACCTTTTAAGACTAGCCTTAATATTTCTGATTCTCTTTTTGTCATATTGTAATAATTACAGAATTCAACAACTTGACTTTCTTCGCTAGCATTCTCCTTTTCGTGAAGCATAGATTGATATTGATTCATTTTTTGCTGCACTAAAATTTCTAAGTTATTTTTATTTGCTTCTTCCTCTTCCCTTTTAGCAAACCAAATAATTAATAAAGACAGGATAATTGAAAAAAGATCTTCATTAAAACCGATAACTCTCATATAACTGGTTAAAATGACAAAACTATTTTGATTTAAATCGTTCAAAAATAAAAATAAGATTCCTTCTAAGCATGACAACGTCATAAAAATAGCAGTCAATATTACAGCTCGATCGTAATATTTTTTCTTGCTATTTTTTCCTTTAGAATCTGATTTAAAAGTGTTACAAAAATAAATTATGCAAAGAAATAAAATACTAGCATCCTGGGTACTCCTTTGGAGTACTCCCGCATTTTGTTCACTATAAGAATTTAACACAAAAGCGACATTTAACAAGGACACAGCAAAAATAGGTAAATAGTATAAAATTTGGGGTTTCTTATTTATCATGCTGGACATCAATTTAACATAACAAATTCCCCCTATTATAAATGCCAAAATTCTAATTAAATAAAACGCTCTGGTATCAATCTGGTAATTACTATTAGTGACTTTCAGCAGATCTGATGAAAAAGCCATCGTACTGTCAATAATTAATGTTACGTAAAGCAGGCCCACATAGTAAAAAATACCATTATTAGTGGTTTTATAAGCATATTCTGAAACATTTATTACCCATAAATAAAGAACTAAAAAGGCAATATTATAAATATAAACAAATATTTCTTGCAAAATTGCAACTCCCAAATTTCATTTCAAAACTATACACTGAGTTTAACATAATACATCCTAAATTATAAAAATGTTTTTATTATTGTATTTTTGCTTGCTATCATTGCTATAATTTAAGCAAAGGAGAGCATGAAAATGATAAAATTTTACGGTTATAAGCGCTGCTCAACTTCAAGAGCAGCTCAAAAATGGTTAACAGAGCACAATGTTAAATTTGACTTTCAGGATTTGGTAGAGCAACCACCCGAGAAAGCTGACTTAATTAATTGGCTTACCCAACATCAGGATCGCGGGTTAAAGTATTTTTTCAACACGCACGGACAAGACTACCGCAAACTGCATCTCAAAGATCAGGTAGCTGATATGTCAATTGCCGCAGCAGCAGATATGATGTCCAAAAATGGTAAATTAATTAAACGACCATTGGTGGTTGAAGGTGAAAAACTGACCTGCGGTTTTAATGAAAAGACCTACCAAGAAGTTTGGCTATGATTTACATTAGAGGAAGAAGATTTTTAAAACCTTCTTTCTTTTTTATTTTAATAACTGGCTTTCTAATGATCTTAATAACAGGTAAAATAATACAAAAAGGAGAATTTTATGAAATACAATCAATACGCTTATGTCAAAACTGATTACCAAACAGAAGTTAAAGAATTGCAACAAATTAAATTTTTACCAGCCGATTATGAAAAGCTTTCTTTTGCTGATCTGCTAGCTGAACTCACAGGAAATGCAGTGGCAGTAGTCGACCCCAATGATGCGAGTGCACGAAAGGCAAAATTAGCCGAGTTTGCTGTATCAGAAACACAAACACTCAAGCAATTTTTAGACGGCAATCCGGTAAAAATACTGTCTCCCCAATTCTATAACGTGGCCTTGCAACTTTTAGGGTACCACGTTGGGTACGATTATCAACTGGCAGATCCTCTAAAATTCATGAGAAAGCAGGCGTTGCCCTATATTGCAGATATTAATGATAAGCAAGCACTCATCCGCGCCTTTTATCGTTTACTAAATACTCGTGCTAAAAACGGACAGCTTTTAATTGATGTGATGGCGGGTGAAGGCTATTTTTATAACCGCAAAAGCCAATTTACCAAAAATAAGTTTCTCTATTTTAATGGCAAAAGTATGCCAGTTTTTGATACCAGCAAAATAATCAGAGAAGTAGTTTACGTTGAAAGTGACCTTGACACTGATGGCGACGGCAAGAGCGACCTTTTGCAAACAACCATTTTTCGACCAATTGAAAGTGAAAATATGCCGGTACCAGCATTATATACAGCTAGTCCCTATTTTGGCGGTATCATTGATAATGAAAAGCGTAACCATAACGTTGACGAGAATTTGAGTGATGCGACTGAATGGGAAAATCCGCAATATCAAGCTGCTGCTATTGTTAAAGCTCAAAAGCCAAACAATGATACTGTGTCTTATAAGCCGGTCGAACAAGCCGTTGGCAAATCTTCCTACGGTTTAAACGAATACATGTTAGCTCGCGGCTTCGCCAGCGTCTTTGCTGGCGCTATTGGTACCCGCGGCAGTGATGGCCTTAGAATTACCGGCGCACCAGAAGAAACCGAAAGTGCAAAAGAAATAATAGAATGGTTACACGGAGACAGAATTGCTTACACTGATAGATCTAGACAACATGAAACCAAAGCTACCTGGTGCAACAAAAAGATTGGGATGACAGGACGGTCTTATTTAGGAACCTTGCAAATAGCTATTGCAACTACTGGTGTTGCCGGCTTAAAAACGGTTATTTCTGAAGCTGCCATTTCTTCCTGGTATGATTATTACCGTGAGCATGGATTAGTAATAGCGCCAGAAGAATGTCAAGGAGAAGACCTAGACATGCTGGCAGAAACTTGTCAGTCCAACTTATGGGATGCAGGAGACTACTTAAAGATCAAACCTAAATTTGACGCAATGCAAAAGATTTTATTAGACAAAGCTGATCGTAAAACCGGCCAGTATTCTGATTTCTGGGAAAAACGCAATTATCGTCATCATACCAATAATATTAAGTGTTCCTGGATTAGTGTCCACGGTCTCAATGATTGGAATGTCAAGCCGAAAAATGTTTACAAAATTTGGCAAAAAGTCAAAAATCTTCCTGTAGAACATCATCTTTTCTTGCACCAAGGTCCCCACTATAACATGAACAATTTAGTTTCAATTGATTTTACCGACCTGATGAATTTGTGGTTGGTTCATGAACTATTAGGTCTTGAAAACAACGCATATCAGCAATGGCCAACTGTCTTAGTTCAGGACAATCTAAAAGCAGATAAGTGGCATGAAGAAGAGGATTGGAGCAATGACAGCGGAAAAGAAACAGTTTATTTCCCAGCTGATGACAATGAATTAGCAAAGGACACAAGTAGCGAAAAGAGAGTTTCCTTCACAGATGTAGGCGGAACCGAATTTAAAAAAGCCAAAATTTCAGAAAATGACTGGCAATACCAGTTTATTTGTGGCAACAAGAAATGGGCTCAAGCAAGTTTGCGCTTCATGACCGATGAATTTATTCATCCAGTAACAATAGTTGGTCGACCAGAAATAAGAATGCGGGTAGCATCCAGTCTTAACAGAGGTCAAATTTCTGTAGCTTTAGTCGAAATCGGCGATCGTAAACGGTTGACAGCTACTCCCAGAATCTTAATGCCAGGAGGCCAAGAATTAGGCTTTCATTTTCAATTAGACTCCCTGCAAGAATTTATGCCAGATAAGCTGACTCATGCTAAATTAATTACCAAATCTCATATGAATCTGCAAAATTACGCGGATATGAAAAAACCAAGTAGTATTAAGGTCGGTGAATTTTACGACTTACAATTTAAGCTGCAGCCAACATACTACAAAATGCCTGTTGGCAGCAAACTTTGCTTAATTATTTATTCAACCGATCAGGGAATGACCAAGAGACCCCTTGAAAATACTACTTATACAATAGATCTGTCTGAAACTGCTATTAAATTTAGTATTAAATAAAATTTATCTGCACGCACCTTTTTAAGTACAAAAAGAGCAACTGTTGTTTACGCAGTTGCTCTTTTGCTTATTAAATTTTATTTTATGCTTATTGTAGAAAACGACCGGTTTTCTAAGGCAGTTAGAAGTGCACGGGCAGTGTCCAAGCTAGTAATTAAAGGAATATTTTGCTGAATAGCCGCTTGACGAATAATAAAGCCGTCAGAAGTTTTCGCCAAATCATGTCCCATAGTGTTTATTACCAAATCAATTTTTCCATTTTTAAATTCATTTAAAATATTAGTCTCACTGTGCTGATGAATCTTATCAACCAGAGTAATATGTAAATGATTTTGTTTTAGGAAACTGGCCGTACCACTGGTAGCAAAAATACGATAACCAATTTGGGCAAATCTTTTGGCAATTGGTAATATTTCCTGTTTATCGCGGTCTTCAATGGTTAACAAAATGTTGCCACTGTCTGGTATTTGCATGTTGGCTCCTGAAAAAGCCTTATAAAGTGCTTTTGGAAAACTCAAGTCGCTGCCCATGACTTCGCCAGTTGATTTCATTTCCGGCCCCAAGTAGCTATCAACATCTGAAAGTTTACTAAACGAGAAGACTGGTGCTTTAACACTAATCATTTTTGTTTCTGGTGCCAGACCATCTTTATAGCCTTGCTCCTTTAGACTTTCACCCATAATTACCCGAGTAGCAACCTGAGCCATTTCAATACTGGTAATTTTACTTAAAAATGGCACCGTACGACTGGCACGGGGATTAACTTCAATAATATAAATTTCTCCACCGCGCTCAATTAACTGCAAATTCATTATTCCACGGCAATTAAGCTTTAAAGCCAGTTTTTTGGTAATGTCAGCGATTTTTTGCTTAATGGCAGGTGAAAATGTTTGAGCCGGGTAGACGGCCATAGAATCTCCAGAGTGAACGCCAGCATGTTCAATATGCTCCATTATTCCAGGAATAAGTACTTCTTCTCCGTCACAAATAGCATCAACATCACACTCTCGACCATCGAGGTAATCATCTACCAAAATTGGATGACTGCTGGCAATGTCAACATGGTTGTGCAAGTAGTCTTCAAGTTCAGGTTGATTGTAAACAATTTCCATTGCCTTTCCACCTAATACATAACTTGGTCTGACTAAAACTGGGTAGCCCAGCTTCTCAGCTGCTTTAATAACGCCAGCATGTGTGGTAGTGGTGATTCCTTGCGGCTGCTTCAAACCTAATTCTTTTACTACTTGATCAAATAATTCTCGATCTTCTGCTCGATTAAGATCCTCTACGCTAGTACCTAAAATCTTGATACCATGTTTTTCCAGACCAGCTGCCAGATTGATCGAGGTTTGACCACCAAACTGAATAATTACACCTTCTGGCTGCTCTAAATCGCAGACGTTTAACACATCTTCTAAAGTTAAAGGCTCAAAATATAATTTGTCAGAAACGGAAAAATCAGTTGAAACAGTTTCGGGATTTGAATTAATGACAATAGCTTCATAACCCATCTTTTGCAAGGCTTTAACGCAGTGAACTGTGGCATAATCAAATTCTACACCCTGGCCAATGCGAATTGGACCTGAACCAACTACCAACACTGACTTCTTGGAAGTTTTCTGACTCTCATTTTCGGTATCATAAGTAGAATAAAAATAAGGAGTTTGAGAAACAAATTCACCTGCACAAGTGTCCACCATTTTATATACTGGCAGCAAATGATTTTGCTTGCGCAAAGTTCTTACTTTGTCTTCATCTTCATGCCACAAATTAGCGACTGTATGATCACTAAAGCCATATTTTTTAGCATTTTTAAGAACCTCTAGATCATCAGGATTTGCGGCAATAACTTTTTCTAAATCGACAATATGCTTAACAATATCTAAAAAGTAAAAATTAATTTTAGTTAATTCATGCAAGTCCGACATTGAATAACCCCGCCGGAAGGCTTCAGCTAAGTAGAAAAGACGATCATCCTGCGCTCTAACCAGTTTATTTTCGAGGTCTTCATCACTGGCTTTATGGGCTTCAACTGAATAAAAATCTTTTTGATCGATTTCCAGGGAACGAACGGCTTTTTGAAAGGCTTCTTCAGCCGTTCTTCCTATTGCCATAACCTCCCCAGTTGCTTTCATCTGCGTACCCAATTCGCGATTAGCTTTGGCAAATTTATCAAAAGGCCAGCGTGGTATCTTGCAGACAACATAGTCCAATGCTGGTTCAAACTCTGCAAAAGTAGTACCAGTGACTGGGTTTTTAATTTCATCTAAAGTCAGACCCACAGCAATTTTGGCTGCCATCTTGGCAATCGGATAGCCGGTAGCTTTGGAAGCCAAGGCAGATGAACGCGAAACTCTGGGGTTAACTTCAATGACATCATAATTAAAACTATTTGGATCTAAGGCTAATTGAACATTGCAGCCGCCCTCAATCTTTAGTGCCCGAATAAGCTTTAAGGAGCAATCACGCAACATCTGATATTCTTTGTCAGATAATGTCTGTGATGGTGAGAAAACAATTGAATCCCCGGTATGAATACCGACAGGATCAAAGTTTTCCATACAGCAGACAATCATGGCATTATCGTCATGATCTCTCATTACTTCAAATTCAATCTCTTTATAGCCAGCAATCGACCGTTCAATTAAACATTCGGTAACCGGAGACAGTTCCAAGCCATTTTTGGCAATTTTTGCAAGTTCAGCGCGATCATTACAAATTCCACCACCGGTTCCTCCCATAGTGAAGGCGGGACGGACAATAATGGGATATCCAATCTTATCTCCGAAATCTAAAGCTTCTTGGACTGTTTTAACACTGGTTGAAGGCGGAACTGGTTCACCCAGTTTTTGACAAAGTTCCTTGAATTTTTCTCTGTCTTCGGCTTGTTCAATTGAATCAAGTTTTGTTCCTAACAGTTCAATATTTAATTCGTCTAGAATGCCGCTTTTAGCTAACGATAAGGCCATATTCAAACCAACTTGACCACCTAAAGTAGGCAATATTGCATCAGGATATTCCTTACGAATAATGCGGGAAACTGATTCAACAGTTAACGGCTCAATATAAACCTTGTCAGCAATCGTAGTATCAGTCATGATAGTAGCAGGATTAGAATTAACCAGAACCACTTCATAGCCTTCTTCACGTAAAGCCAAACATGCTTGTGTTCCAGAATAATCGAATTCTGCTGCTTGACCAATAATAATTGGACCTGAACCTATTACCATTATCTTTTTTATATCAGTTCTTTTAGGCATGACTTTCATTGTCCTTTCTTTGATCAATCATTTGCATAAAGTAATCAAAAATCCCTTCCTCGTCGTGCGGACCAGGGGTACTGTCAGGGTGAAATTGAACTGAAAAAGCGGGATATTTTTTATGCCGTAGACCCTCAATGGTCCCATCATTAACTTCTACATGAGTTACCATTAAATTTTCAGGATCAATTGAATCACGACTAACAGCATAACCATGATTTTGAGAGGTAAATCCAATATTCCCAGTAGCAATTTCACGTACAGGATGATTAAAGCCGCGGTGACCGAATTTCATTTTATAAGTTTTAGCACCATTGGCTAAAGCAAAAACCTGATGCCCCATACAAATACCCATGAGTGGTATTTTCTGCTCAACTTCCTGCACCATTTTAGCTGCATCCTTCATTTCAAGTGGATCGCCGGGGCCATTTGACAATAACACTCCATCTGGCTGCAAAGATAAAATTTTTGCAGCTGAAGTCGTGTAAGGCAGAACTATACAATTGCAGTCTCGCTTACTAAGTTCACGTAAAATACTGTTTTTCAAGCCAAAGTCGACAACAACAATATTACGTTTTGAACCCGGCACAGGATATGATTTTGCAGTTGAAACGCGCTTAACTACTCCTGCAGTAATTTTATTTGCTCTTAAATCAGCAGCAATTGCAGCAGCATTTTCCTTAGAATCGCAGATTTGACCCTTCATTGTGCCGTGCGCGCGCAGTTTTTTAACCAATTTTCTGGTGTCAATTCCCTGAATTCCCGGAATATTTAAGCTCTTAAGAAAAGCGGGCAGAGTAGTCTGCATGCGCCAGTTGTCGGGATAGCGCGCAACTTGGTGACAAATCACCCCTTTTATTCCCGGCTCAAGTGATTCATAATCAGCTAGCGTAATGCCATAATTACCAATTAATGGGTTTGTAAATACCAGAATTTGATCGGCATAAGACTGGTCCGTGATTGCTTCTTGATAGCCGGTCATACCAGTGGTAAAAACGACTTCACCTTTGGTTACCCGATCTCCGCCAAAACCTTCACCTGCAAAAATGCTGCCATCTTCCAAAATTAAATATCTCATTTACTTTCCTCCCTTTGAAAAACAATTTTGCCATCAACCATTGTTAATTCCGTTTGACCGAATACTAAATCTTGATTAAAAGGAGTGTTTCTTGCTTTGGATTTGAAGTCAGAACTATTTATAGCTGCTTTTTGATCAAGATTAAAAATGGCAATATCAGCTGGTTGATTTATTGCTATTCTTCCTGCCTTTTTAAGACCAAAGGCCTTGGCTGGAGCGATTGTCAACCAATTTAATAACTGCTGTAATGTGAAAGTACCAGTTTTGACAAATTTGGTGTAAAGCTCACTAAAGGCTGTTTCGCTGCCTACAATACCAAACGCAGCATTTTTGAAGCCACCTTGTTTATCCTTTGCAGTATGTGGTGCATGATCAGTCGCAATCATGTCAATCGTACCGTCCAGTAATCCCGCTATTAGTGCTTTTTGATCTTCCCTGGTTCTTAAAGGTGGGTTCATCTTGAAATTGCTATCATCTTTACCAATATTTTCTTCCCCCAATAAAAGATGATGAGGTGCCACTTCACAGGTAACATTAATACCATGACTTTTAGCAATTCTAATTAATTCAACACTTGTTTTAGTGGAAACGTGACAAACGTGGTAGTGAACCCCAGTCTTTTCTGCCAATAAAAGATCACGCGCAATTTGAGTAGTCTCTGCCAGCTCAGTAATTGGCTCCTGTTTAAGTAGCCGCGCTGTTGGCCCATCATTCATAACGCCATGATTAAAAAGAGAATCATCCTGAGCGTGCTCAGCTATCAGCAAATTATTTTTTCGAGCTTTTTGCATTGCCAAAAACATAGTTTGCGCATCCTGCACTCCTTTACCATCATTACTTAGCGCAACACAACCAGCCTTTTTTAACCCAGCATAATCAGGAATTTCTTTACTATCCTCATCAACTGTGATGGGTGCGTATTGCAAAATATGGACTAAACCAGCTTTGTGATTATTCTGGACCATTTTTGCCATTAAATCAGGAGTATTAGGAACGGGGTCTACATTAGGCATTGTACAGACTGTAGTAAAACCGCCATGTGCTGCTGCCAATGAGCCAGTTCGGACGTCTTCTTTTTCAGTTTGGCCAGGATCCCTATAATGAACGTGAACATCAACTAAACCAGGGCTAACTAGTTTTCCTTGTGCATTAATCTCTTTTTCAGCTGTTAAATTATTGCCAATTGCGGCAATCACACCATTTTTGATTAAAAGGTCGCTATGGACTATTTCTCCGCCAGTGTATATGTAACCATTTTTAATAACTGTTACCATTAGGATAATCCTCCTAAATTGCGTCCCCGCATAACAGCTTCAATCATTGCCATTCTCATAAAGACCCCATTTTCCATTTGACGCACGAACCTACACTTTGGAGCTTCGACCAAATTGCCACTAAGCTCAACATCATGGTTAATTGGACCTGGATGCATAATAATGGCATCATCTTTCATAGCGTTATAGCGTTTCTGATTAATTCCGTATTTGTCATGATATTTTTTAGCATCAAATTTGGCTTCGTTAGGATCTCCTGCATGTCTTTCATGCTGCACCCGCAACAACATCATTACATCCATTTGAGCAACTAATTCATCTATCGGCAGATATTCACCATATTTGTCATATTGTTTGTCATACCAATAATCAGGACCTGAGAAATATACCTTTGCTCCTAACCTGGTTAAAAGTTCCATGTTACTTTTAGCTACTCTTGAATTAGTAATATCTCCTACTATGGCTACCTTGAGATCTTTAAAATGACCAAAATGTTCGTGGATTGTCATCATATCAAGTAAACACTGTGAAGGATGCTGACCACTACCATCACCAGCATTTATCACACCAATATTAAGGTGTTGGTTTTTATTTGGATGTATTAATTTCTCATAATATTCATTTTCCGAATGTCTGATAACCTCAAGGTCAATTCCCAGTGCTGCCATAATTAAAGAAGTATCATACAGAGTTTCACCCTTTTGGGTTGAACTATGAGCAGCATCAAACGGAATGACCGTCAAACCTAATTTTCTTTCCGCCATTTCAAAACTGGTATGTGTTCTACTCGAATTTTCGAAAAACATATTAGTAACATAAACCGGTTGAGTTAAATGCGGGCGCGCCCCACCATTTTTAAAATATTCTGCGCGTTCGATAAGCGCCCCTACTTCTGCTACAGTTAAATTTTCGACACTGACAAATGATTTTAAGGTTACAAAATTGCTATTTTTCATTTTTTACTCTTTCCACAAAAATAAACCTGAAGCTTTTTAGCTCCAGGTTTACAAAAGGGTCTCTAGTTCAGTCGATGACTCAACAAAATAAACTCAAACCCTTCTGACCCTCTCTGGAGCCAATTAAACGGTTGAATTGATTTCTTATTGCGGCAATGGTTTTAATTCTACATTGTCTTTATTATCAATTTCTTCTACATGGACTGCAATTTCTTCATGTGAAGAAGTTGGAACATTTTTACCAACAAAGTCTGCTCGAATTGGCAGTTCACGGTGACCGCGATCAACCAAAGCAGCAACAGCAATGGAACTAGGTCTGCCTTTGTCCATCAAAGCATCCATAGCTGCTCTAATCGTTCGACCGGTAAAAATCACGTCATCAACTAAAATTACGTGCTTATTACTAATTTCAACACCTAATTCTTTAGAATTAACAACAGGATCCAGCTTCAATGATGCATCATGACGATCATCACGATATAAGGTAATATCAAGCTGACCTAGCGGTACATCAACACCTTCAAGTTTTTCAATTCGATCATGAATTCGTTGAGCTAAATAAACACCACGAGTTTTAATTCCTATAAGAACTAAATTCTCAGTACCTTTATTGCGCTCAATAATTTCATAAGTAATTCTGGTTAGCGCTCTTTTCATTGCAGATGCGTCCCAAATCTCTTTTGTCATCTTTATTCTCCTATTAGTGCTTTGCCCATAAAAAAACACTTAATCTGCCTGAGACTAAGCGTTTCGTAAAAGTCAATACTTAATTGAGCTTTCCTTACTAGCCTCTCGGGACTAACTTAAAAGGACATCTATTTAAATATACTTGCTAAAGCAATAGTTGTCAATAGTAAAGCTGCATATTGACAAGTCGGGTTTATTAATTGAATTCAACCTGTCCTACCAGTTCATTGATATCTTTGACTCCGAGTTTCTCTAAAAGCTGCGGCAATTGGTGTGCAATATGCGGGCAAGCCAAAGGGTTTTTAAAATGCGCACTACCTACTTCGACTGCGTTAGCACCAGCCAGCATAAATTCCACTACATCTTCGGCTGAGCTAATGCCACCCATACCAATGATGGGCAACTGGGTATTTTTTCTTACCTGATTAATCTGGTATAAGGCAATTGGTTTAACAGCGGGACCAGAATAACCGCCATAATTATTTCCCAAAAGAGGTTTACGCGTTTCAATGTTAATGCGCATTCCGGTTATCGTATTGATCAGTGATAAGCCATCCGCGCCGCCTGCTTCAGCAGCTTGTGCAATTGCGGTTATATCCGTTACATTTGGTGTTAACTTGACAAAAATAGGCAAGTTAACAACCTGTTTTATAGCAGCAGTTAATTCCGCAACTAATTCGGGATGTACTCCAAAAGTCATTCCACCCTGAGCAACATTAGGACAAGATACATTAATTTCCAGGGCATCAACCATTTTGGACTGCGATAGTTTTTGCGCAACTTCAATATAGCCTTCTTTACTTTCACCACCGACACTGGCAATCAAAGGAAGTTGGGGATAGTGTTTTTTGATTGCCGGTAATTTATTACCAATAACATTATCTACTCCTGGATTGGTCAATCCAACCGAATTTAAAACGCCCTTATCTACAACCGCGATCTGCGGTTGCGGATTACCTAAACGAGCTTTCGGGGTAGTCGTTTTAATAACTAGCGCCCCTAACTCATTCAAGTCAAATTTTTTTGCTGCTGGTACGTCACCAAATCCGAATGTGCCACTTGCCGGCATTAGCGGGTTCTTTAAGTTAAGACCGGGTAATTTAACACTAATATTGGTCATTTTATCCTCCCAAAATGTAAGCTCTCTGTCAGTACAATTATTTTGGCTATATTTTACACAATTTTTTAACCTTTTAAAATAAAATTTGGTTGTATTTTTTAAATAAAAATGGTAATCTCAATGATGATAAACTTTAAACGGTACAGAGAGACCGCAAGTTGAAAACATGACTCAAATTTTAGCTAGTCTATTTTGATGCACTCTCGTACCAAAATAGGCTTTTTTTCGTGGAGGTTTTTAATGAAAAAAGCAGTATTTGTGGCTTTGGACTATGATAACCAAAAAGAAGTGCAAAAATTACTGGCAAATCTGGGTCGGCCCGAGGAAACGTACCTAAAAATCGGCATGGAACTTTACTATCATTATGGCGCAGGTTTAGTTACCAAACTGGTTAAACAAGGTTACCATATTTTTTTAGACCTTAAATTACATGATATTCCAAACACGGTATATCGAGCTGCAAGACAGATAGCGCATTTGGGTGTCTACTGCACAACCATTCATGCTTTAGGGGGCAGTGAAATGATCACTGCCGCCAAGAACGGTTTAAAAGATGGCACAGCTCAAGGTAGTGAAGTGCCAAAGTTACTAGCAGTAACAGAACTAACTTCAATTACTGCAAAAGTCCTGTCTACTGAGCAAAATTGTTCTTTGTCAATGCCTGAACAAGTTGTCAGCTTAGCCCAAACCGCCAAAAAAGCCGGAGCTGATGGCGTGATCTGTTCACCGCTTGAAGTGAAAAATCTGAGAAAGAAAATTGGCTCTGATTTTTTATACGTTACACCAGGAATTAGATTAACTAATAAATCTAATGATGATCAAAAGCGGATTGCAACTCCACAAAAAGCCAAAGAATTTGGCTCCAGCGCAATTGTAGTTGGTCGTCCGATTACCCAAGCAAAAAATCCTGCTCAAATATATCATGAAATTAAAAAGGAGTTTGAATAATGTATCAAGATCAAATCATCAACAAATTAGTTGAGAAAAAGATTATAACAATATCCCCTAACAAG
Source organism: Lactobacillus sp. IBH004 (assembly GCF_026185255.2). NCBI lineage: Bacteria > Bacillati > Bacillota > Bacilli > Lactobacillales > Lactobacillaceae > Lactobacillus > Lactobacillus sp. IBH004. The sequence goes on from NZ_CP110217.2 coordinate 1,222,145, forward strand.
CCATACACTTATGCAAGTGGAATGCTATCACCTGTTTATACAGATTTAAGATTAACGGTTTCTTATCCAGATTTACGCGACTGGATTGCCTCAGATTTAGCAGCTCTTATTAAAGAAAAGTATCCAGATGTAAGTATCATTGGCGGGGTTGCGACGGCTGGCATTCCTCATGCTGCATGGGTTGCTGCTAAATTAAAATTACCAATGATTTATGTACGGCCAAAGCCCAAAGATCATGGTAAGGGTAAGCAAATCGAAGGTCTTTTTACTGAAAATGATCGGATTGTTCTAATTGATGATTTAATTACCACCGGTGGATCAGTTATTAACGCAGTGAAAGCCACTGAAAAAGAGGGTGGTCATGTGATCGGGGTAAGCTCAATATTCACCTATTATTTAAAGGATACCACAGCTAATTTTGCTCAAGCCGGTGTTGATTATAGTCCGCTATTAACATACCCAGAACTGCTGCAAAAAGAAAAAGAAATGAATTATATAAATGCTAATGAATACGAAGCTTTAAAAACTTGGCATGAAGACCCTTGGGCATGGGGTGAAAAGTTTCAGTAAAAAGTAGTTTCAATATTTTAACATGCATTAAAAACTGGCTAAGTTTGCACAAAAAACAAGCTTAGTCAGTTTCTTTTTATTCAAAATTTAACTTAATGATGCCTAATTGCACTGTTTAGACGAGTACGGTAATGTAAATAGATCAATATCATAAATGGTATTAAAATTAATTGCACCAAATAAAAATATTCAGCTGGTAGCATATCATTCACAAAGCCCATGATTATCGGTCCAAAAGCCATACCAATATCTAGCCCCAAGTAAAATGTACTACTTGCTAGGCCCTGCTCACTAATTGGTGCCAAAAGCATTGCAGTTGACTGTAAAACAGAATACATTAAACCGTATCCTACTGCCATAAAAGCAGCCGCCAGACCCATTAAAAAATTATTTTTCATTGTGGCCAATAAAATAAGATATATCAAGGTAGCTGCAACACTCACCCAAAACCAGGTACCGAATTTGACAGTATCAAACAGATTTTTAAGTGTAGTTCTAATAAGCAATAATACTACGGCATATATTAAAAAGTACGAGCCCACATTTATATTAAGATGCTGCTCTTCAGCATAAGTTACAAGGTCTGCCTGAGTGGAGAAATAAGGAAAAGCAAATAAGGTAGTAAGCATTGCTATGGGCAATACATTTTTTTGAATAATTTTAATGTGCAGTAATGAATTCTGTGCTTGAGATTTATTAATATTTTGCGGTTTTGCTTTATTTCCTACAAACTGAATCATAATGACCATCAAACAGGCAGAAATGCCGGAAGCAATAATCGCTAACCTGTACCCGGTTTTTTGATAAATATTAATTGCTAACGCTGGAGCGATAGCCATAGCCAGAGCATTCATCAAGCCGTAAAATCCCATTGCTTGACCGACATGAGCACGCGGTACCAAAAAAGCAAGCCAGGTAGTCATACAAACGGTGCAAAGAACGTAGCCCGAACCATTAATTAAACGAAAAAGAAGTAGCCAACTGCTTGTAGGCGCCAACACATAGCCAATTACTCCGACTACAATTAAAACTCCCCCAACAAAGGATAAACGATATTTGGAAAATCTATCCGTTAAATTACCAGCAATCGGGCGCAAAAACATCGCAGCAATACTCATAATTCCCACAATTATCCCCGCAAAAGCACTACTAGCACCTAAACTTTTGGCGTAACCATTGATTAAAGGATTTACAAACATCGTACTAAACATAAAAAAGAACGAAGCTGCCATAACTAATATTACGTCTTTAGTATATATTCTTTTTCTTTTTACCATTTTTACCTCTTATACTTAAAACCCAACTCATTTATTTTATCACTTAAATTCATTTGATTTTTCCAACAGTTTATAATGAATATATTATTTTGCGTTTAATGCTAGTTTATTAGCTTTTTTTCATCCGCTAAGCAGGTTGCTTATAAAAACTGTCAAAACAAAAATGCCAAGCTAACCATAGCTTGACATAAAGATCTTTAATTAATTTATTACCCAGATTCAGAAATAGTTTCTATACTAGAGCAAGTTAGTTTAGTAACCCATATAACGATTTCTTTCCCAGTCAGAAACCGTTTGAGTATATTGGGACCATTCCAATTCTTTAGAATCAATAAAGCTTTGAGTTAAATGTTCTCCTAAAGCGTCTTGAATTAACTTGTCTTTCTTAAATGCTTTAAGGGCATTATGCAAAGTCGAAGGCAATGGTTTAATCCCCATTTCATTACGTTGCTTTTCACTTAAAGTAAATAAGTTGCAAGTAATTGGTTCCATCGGCATTTTTTCTTCCTTAATTCCTGCCATACCAGCACTTAAGCAAGCAGCCAAAAGCAAATATGGGTTGGCAGTAGGATCAGCTGAACGCATTTCAAGACGAGTATTCAATTCACCAGCAGCCGGTACTCGAACCATTGGTGAACGATTCTTTGAAGCCCAAGAAATATATACCGGTGCCTCAAAACCAGGAATTAAACGTTTATAAGAATTAACAGTGGGGTTACCGACAGCTGTAATTGCACGAGCATGTTCCAAAATACCATTTAAGAAGTACAAAGCCGTTTTTGACAAATGATACTCGTTGTTTTCATCATAAAAGGCGTTTTTATTACCCTTAAATAATGACATATTAGTGTGCATGCCATTTCCTGCTTGGCCTTGTAAAGGCTTAGCCATAAATGTCGCAAACAAGCCATGCCGCTTAGCAATCTCTCGTACGATCATTTTAAAAGTTTGAACACGATCAGCCGTTGTTAAAGCATCATCAAACCTAAAGTCAATTTCCTGCTGACCGTCTCCAACTTCATGGTGAGCAGCTTCTACTTCAAAGCCAATACTCTCTAAAGTTTCAACAATATCTCTACGGCAGCTCGCACTTTCATCATTTGAAGTTAAATCAAAATATGAGGCATGGTCAGGAACTTCTGTCGTCCAGTTGCCGTTTTGATCAAGTTTAAGTAAATGAAATTCCGCTTCAAACCCGATGTCAAAAGCCGTAAAACCCATTTCCTTCATTTGGCCAATGATTCTTTTGAGATTATTACGTGGATCTCCAGCAAAAGGTTTACCATCTGTGGTATGAACTGAACATGTTAAACAGCCAATTTTACCACCTGCGGTGTCATCCCAAGGTAAAACGGACCAAGTGGAAAAATCAGGATATAATATCATATCACTTTCTTCCAAACGAACAAATCCGTCGATTGAAGAACCATCAAAGCGGACATCATTACTTAAAACTTTGTCTAGCTGACTATTTGGAACTTCAACCGCTTTAAGAGTTCCGTTAATATCTGTAAAAGCTAGTCTAATAAATCTGACATCTTCCTCTGCTACACTTTTTCTGATGTCGTCTGCTGAAATTTTCTTTGTCATGCTTCTCCACCTAAAAAAATCATACAATAATTGGTATAGTCTTAATTGGAATTATATTCCTCATTTAAAACTAGATATAAGATTAGCAAATGATTAAAACATTGTAAAGTGGTCTAACACAAAATATTAAAACTTTACCAAAGTTTTACTTTACATTTATGATTATCTATTATTTGTTTTGAAAAATAATTCGTTAACTGCATTAGTAATTGCTATTTTCACATGGGCATAGGTCAATCCACCCTGCATGTATAAAGCATATGGTGGCCTGATTGGGCCATCTCCAGAAAATTCAATGCTGGCACCCTCAACAAAGGAACCATCTGCCATGATAACTTGATCCTCATATCCGGTGTCATTACTTGGTATCGGATCCACAAATGAATTAATGGGCGAGTTTTCCTGTAAAGCTTTAGCGAACCTGATCATTTTATCTTTATTATGAAAAATAACGGTCTGAATTAAGTCGGTTCTGTCTTCATCCCATTTAGGAGAAACTTCTAAGCCCATCTTTTCTAAAAGTGCAGACGCATAAATTGCACCCTTAATGGCATTGCCAGTAACGCTCGGAGATATAAACAAGCCTTCAAAATAATCCAAATTGTTATTTAAGCTGGCACCTTCTTCTCTACCTATTCCACCAGCTGTAAGACGGACCGCTGTGTTTTCAATTAACTCATGTTTACCAACAACATAACCACCAATTTTGGCTAAACCACCACCAGCATTTTTGATTAAAGAGCCTGCCATTAAATCAGCACCATATTCTGTAGGTTCATGTTTTTCTGAAAATTCCCCATAACAATTATCAACAAAAATAATGCTCTTGGGTGAAACCTCCCTAATCATAGCAATCATCGGCTTAATCTTACTGATAGTGAAGCTAGGCCTAGTATTATAACCACGTGAACGCTGGATGACTACCATTTTAGGTTGATGATCTGCAAGTAATTTGCGGGCTGAAACAAAATCTACGCTGCCATCGGGTAATAAATCAACGTGAGAGAATTTTACTCCATATGCTTTTAAACTACCTCTGCCATTACCGGCAATTCCGATAACTTGTTGCAAAGTGTCATAAGGCATACCGGTTAAGTACGTTAATTCATCTCCTGGCAATAAATTACCAGCCATGGCTGTAGCCAAAGTGTGAGTGCCAGAAACAAATTGTGAACGTACTAAAGCATCTTCTGTGTGAAAAATTTGGGCGTAAATACGATCAAGCTTGTCTCGTCCACTGTCATCGGAGCCATAACCGGTACTGCCAATCAAATCCGATTCTGCTACTGCTTTATCTTTAAACGCCTGCAAAACTTTATTTTGATTAAAAAGAATGTTTTGCTCAATTTTTGCCAGCTGCGGCTCAATCTTTTTATCAATATCACTTACAATTTCTTGTAATTCTTTTGGCCAATTATTCATTTAACCATTCCTCAACTTTCTGTAAAATCTCTTGCAAACAATTTGAATCAGCTAAAGGATCAAACCAGTAAACGGGTAACTGGTGGTGAAAATATGTCAGCTGTCTTTTAGCATATCTTCTTGAAGCTCTTTTTAAATTTTTAATACAATTTTCCAGATTATCCTGACCAGCAAAATAAGGAAAAAATTCTTTATAGCCAATAGCCTGTAAAATAGTATATTCTTGGTCACGATTTTGATAGACAAAACGGGCCTCGTCAAGTAAGCCCTCGTCCATCATTTGATCAACACGTTTATTAATCCTAGAGTAAATTTCTGGACGTGCAGAATTTAATCCAATAATAAAATACTGGTATCGCGGTTCAATTTTATCCTGTTGTTCTGAAAATTTATGTCCTGTACGATCAATTACCGTTAAAGCTCTTAAAACTCTACGTGAATTGTTTAACGGAATTTTTTGAGCAGCTACCGGATCGCGTTTTTTTAGTTCTTGCCAAAGCGCCGTCTTATCGTTTTTATTTAAATAATCCTGCCATTTATCTGATACAGCTGCATTTTCTTTATTCGGCTCACCTAATTGCATTTTATTAAGCAAAGCATTAACGTAAAAGCCAGTGCCACCAACCAACAAAGGCACTTTATTTTTCTGCACTATTTGCTCAATGGCTTTTTCTGCCTGGGTAACAAAATCAACTACTGAATAAGGTTTAAAAATTGTTTGAGTGTCGACCAAATAATGTGGTACTAATTTTCGTTCTGTAGGAGTTGCCTTAGCGGTTCCAATTGCGACCTCTCTGTAGACCTGCATGGAATCACCTGAAATTATTTCAGCATTAATTTTCTGAGCAAGCTCAATTGCCAAAGCTGTTTTACCAATAGCTGTCGGCCCGACGAGAGCTAAAACTTTTTGCATAATCACATTCTCATTCATGAATAACATAGAAAAAACACGTTTGATCAGTGCAACAAACATGTTTTTTATTTAATATTTAGATTTCTTGGTGCGTCCATCCCACTCATCAAAACCATTCTTCAACCATTTAATTGAAGAAAAATGCTTTTTTTGTAAAAATCTGGCAGCACGTAAAGTAACTGATAAAGAGTCGGAGTACAAATAAACAGGTAAATCTGCTCTCAATTCAGTATATTGGTATTTAAGCATTGTGTAAGGCAAGTTTCTGGCCCCATCAATATGTTTTCGTTTAAAAGGAGCTTTTTCACGTAAATCTACCACTTGCGCTTTACGCATTCCTTTATTAAATTCTTCGTTGGTTAAATCTCCATTACCCAAGCGTTTAGTTTGTATTTTATTCCATAGCCAAACTGCCACAAAAGCTAATATGATAACAATTAAAACTACGTCTAGAATAAGTAAAAAAGATGACATAAGTTGTATTTCTCCCACTAAAATTTTAAAAACTGCTGCACATAAACAATCTAATATTTATGCTTATCTTTATTGTGGCGCTCTTCATACTCATATTCACGTCGCAATATTAATTTAGCGACTAAATAATCATGCTGGTCAATTAAGTGTGAATGATTAATGTTGTCAAGTTCAAGTGCCATCAACTCAATATCCCAGATTCTTTTGCCTACATGAACAAAAATACCATATTTTTCAAGAAGTTGCTGCACATCATACAAAGTTTTCATTATAAATTGATTACCATGCCCATCCTGACAGTTGCTACACAATAAATAATTAGTAAACAAAGAGCGATAACTCGCTTTTTAACTGAGTATTGCCTTAACGTTTTTTCACCCAGGATTATTGCCACTAAAAATCCCATAGCGAATCCGCCAATGTGACCAGGTATATCAATATTAGGTGCAAACAAATCAATTACTATATTGATTAAAGCCAGCCAAAATGATTGTTTTCCAAGGTAAACCAATATAGGGTTGGCGCGATTTTGCAAAGCAATTGCCGTCATAGCACCAAATAATCCAAATAAGGCCGTCGAAGCGCCAGCACTAATAGCATTATCATTGCCCCAGGCTAAGCTTAATAAGTTACCCCCTATACCAGAAAGAAGATATATTATTAAAAAGCGCCAATGACCAATAATGGTTTCCATGTACATTCCAAGATAATAGATCATAACCGCGTTAGAAACCAGATGCATAATTCCCATATGCAAAAATTGGGCCGTAAACAGACGCCACCACTGATTGCCTATGACAACGGCATCATTCTTCATGGCTCCCATTTTCATGAGGACATAAATATTTTCTGAACCACCAATGGCCGTTTCAATTAAAAATACTAGTAAAAGGACGGCTAATATACTGACGGTTATGTAACAACTTTTCAGGTTTTGTCGCTGATTCATTATAGCCTCAATTAATTCGTTAGAATGGATTCCGGAGTAATAATTGTTTGAATAGCTATATCGGTCGCTTCCACTTTCCAGGAGGCTGTCTTAAAAATCATCTGGGAATTGGCCAAAGCTACCGTTTTAGAATTAGGATGCTTTGACAAAAAACGGTCATAGTAACCTCCGCCAAATCCCAAACGTTGATGTGAATCCAATGCAAAGGCTAGTCCAGGAACAATAATCAAATCTAAATCATTGTTGATTTGAGCATTCGGCTCATTTACTTCTTCAACACCAAATTTTGACTTGGTTAATTTCGTCATATAACTATAATAGATAAAATCTTGAGTACGTTCAGCATTATCATTTGCACGTGCTAAGTAAACGTCCTTACCTTGATCCCATAACTGAGCAATCAAACCTGAAGTGTCAACTTCATAACTCAAGGAGGAGGTTATGCCAATGCTTTGACAATTACTAATGATCTCAGAGTTCATAATACTTTTAAGCAAAACATGATCTTCAGCATCTTTTTCTGCCGATTCAGCAAATTCGCTCAACTTTTCAATTTGTTGTTGTCTTATTTCTTTTTTTGTCATGATTCTTCCATATAAAATAAAAAATAGCAGGAGCATAGGCTCCTACTATATTGGTTTATTACTTAGTTTCACGATGAAGAGTAGTATGTCTTTCTACTGGGCAATACTTCTTCAAACTTAAACGTTCCGGATGCTTACGCTTGTTTTTCTTAGATAAGTAACTTCTATCGCCACATTCGGTGCATTCCAAAATGATGTTATCTGCCATTTCTTTCACCACCTACGCTTTTATTCTGACTGTATTATCTTAGCATTTTTCTATTATTATTACCAGTAATATTAACAAAATTCTATTTTTTATGTAATTTAAAGTAGTCCTGGACCATCGCTTTAGTCATTTGTAATGTATAGGACCCTTCCAATTTGGGATCCAGCCCGGGAAAAATCACAGCTGTAGCAATTTCAGGGTTATTTGACGGTGCATAACCAACAAAAGTAGCATTGACTAGTTCTGGTGGATTTTTCTGATTAGGATTATCAGGATCGTAATAAAATGTTTGGGCTGTTCCCGATTTTCCCGAAATAGATGGTTTTACTTTTTTCAGTTTATGAGCGGTACCCCAAGAATTTGTACCATGAACAACACGCCAGAAGCCCTGCCTGATGATGTTAAGCTCATCTTGAGTCCAAGGTATGCGTAATTGTACCTGCGGTTTTTTGTTATAGTCAATATAAACTTTTTTGCCATTATTTGCGGTTCTACCAACCGACTGCACCACATAAGGCTGCATGCGATAGCCCCCATTGGCTATCGTTGAAACATATTGTGCCATTTGGATAAGTGTATAAGCATCATAGTTACCATATGATAAGTCAAGTACAGAACCTGAAAGAACTAATCCCTGATCGTTGAAAGATCTACCTTGAATACCTGATATTTCCCCTGGTAAATCAATTCCAGTCTTTTGACCCAAACCAAACATATTAAAATTATGGCGCAAAGTTTCAAAGGCTGTTTGAGGCATAGTGATCTTTATTTTAGGAACATAAGACGCATTAACCCATTTCATTGCCAAATGCATCATGTAAATATTACTGGAAACTTCTAGGGCAGTTTCAGCGTCTAAAGCGCTAAAAGTACCAATTGGATATACTGACTTTTTGACCGGCGTACTAGGTAAATAAACAGGGGTATCAGGCATTACATTATTGGTAGGAGTAATTACTTTATTTATTAATCCGCCACTTACCATTGCGCCTTTAACTGCCGAACCCATGACAAACGATTGATTAATAACGCCTAGTGCATTATTGGTAGTTTTATTTTTCTTAGGGTCACGACTGATTCCCGCCATAGCCAAAATTGCGCCAGTTTTAGGATTCATAGCAATGGCATATGCACCATTTGAATAGTGAGCGGCACCTGACCCAATGGCAGAAGCATAGATTTTTTCTAATGAACTTTGAACCTGTTTTTGATATTGAGCATCAAGGGTCAAAACTAAACTTGCCCCAGCCTGCCCAGAATAAACCGCTTTTGACTGTTCAATATCTCCTGAATTCTTAGTCCAAACTTTGCTGGTTGATTTAGTTCCTTTGAGCAGGGGTTCATATTTTTCTTCCAAATACGATGTGCCTACCCGATCATTGCGCGAATAACCATTTGTTAAGTAATATTGTAAGTTATCACTAGGCAAGCCGGCTTTTTCTGTTGATACAGAACCAATAATACTGCGAATAGACGAACCATTAGGATAAGATCTTTGCCAATCAGTTCCAATACCCACACCAGGAAGCTCTGAAAGGTGCTCACCCACCTGCGCAATTTCTTTATCTGTTAAATGATTATTTTTAATATAGATTGTAGAAAGAGTATAAGCACCAGAAATTTTATTATAAATTAATGCCGCTGTTTTCTCACGTGCATTCAGCTTAATGTGTTCTGCACTAACCTGTTCTTGGATTTTTTGATTAATTAAATTGTCATCCTGAGTAGCTCTGACGGATTTAGGAACTTTGGCAGATTCTTTTGCACTATTTTCCTTATTTGCCAAATAATAATCAATTACTTGTTGTTCAGTCGGCTGCTCATCCTTGATAGAAATATAATGACTAAGAGAGTTGGAAATTGCATAGATATCCTCAGTTGTAGTTGAAACGCTTTTGGTATACGTAATGGCATTTTTAGCCTTATTTCCTACCAGTACACGGCCTTTATTGTCATACATAACACCGCGGGGAACTTGACTGGAAACTATAGCCGAATTAGATTTTTGTACTTCAGCTTTAAAGCGCGAGCCATAACCTATTTGTAAATAAGCCAGCTGTCCAATCAAAGCCGCAAAAAGAACAAAAATGATACCCAAAATTATCTTCATTCTGATTGGAGTAGAAGCTTGTTTTTTGGCATTATTATTTTTAGTTTTCAGTTTTTTCTTGAAAAAATTCACTTAGCCTCAACCTCACTAAACTAGTGTAATTTTAACAAAAACTAGAGTACAAATCTATTGAGATGGTAACGTTTTGGAAAAACTTTAAGATAGAATACTTGTTGACCAGTAAGGCCAAAACTGCACACAAATACTTTTGCGAAAAATCTTCAGTATTTTTTCTAAATGTAATAAAATAAAAGTGGGATAAAATATAGAAAGAAGATCAAACTATGACACTTAAATATCTTATTGGAGTTGATGCTGGAGGAACGCATACTACAGCAATAGCTTATGACTTAAAGGGGCAAAAACTGGCAGAGGCTCAAGCCGGTCCTGGACAAGTAAATACGGACTATAATAATGCCATTACTAACATCACAAAAGCAATCAACGAATTAGTTGATGAAATTGATGGAGATTGTCAACGGATTCTCTGTGGAATGGCTGGTTTATCAGTTATCGGTCACGCGCCAGAAGTAGCCGCTGAAATCTCTGCCAAGGTTGATAATCTGCCAACCAGAGCAGTTACCGACTCTCTCCTGGCTCTTTATAATGGCCTTGAAGGAGAAGATGGTGGTCTGGTTATTGCTGGTACTGGTTCCGTTTTCAATGGCTTACAGCATGGCAGCATTATCACCACGGGTGGCTATGGTTCCATTTTAGGTGATGAAGGCTCAGGCTATGCTATCTCTCTAAGTGCTTTAAAATCTGCTTTACTTAGTTGGGATAAACGAGAAGACAACGAATTAATTGGCATGTTTAATAAACTGTTTAAAGTCGATAATTTAAATGATGCTACTGCCAAGTTTTATAAAACCAGCAATTCTGATTTTGCCTCAATGGCTGTGAGCGTGGCACAATTAGCTGATAAAGGTGATCCTTTTGCTTCGGCTGTAATAAAAGAGCAAGCTGAACTGCTTGCAAGAGATATTACAATCGGAATGGACCGGTATGAAGAACCTAAGCCAATGAAAATTGCACTGACTGGTTCTGTACTCGCCAATAACCAAATGTTGCGTAACTTCTTAGAAGACAAAGTTCATGAAAAATATCCACAAGCCCAATTTTCAATTTCTAACGGTGAAAATGCTCGTGGTGTTATCTTTGATAAAAGCAAGGACTACCGCTACTTTACTAGTCATTAAATTTAAAAGTAAAAAAGACCGGACGGTTACCGCTTCTCTTGTGGAAGGCTAACTGTTGAAGTTAACCCTCTAGATTGGACAAAAATCCAACTGGAGGGTTTTACTATGGTTAAATTTACCGTCAAACAAAAATTACAGGCGCTTAACTTGCTCAAAGAAGGCTACAGCAGCCGTTCTGTGGCGCAAATGATTGGCACCGGATCACATCAACTAATTGATACCTGGGCTGCGCAATACCAGCACTTTGGTGTTAAGGGCCTAGAAATTCGGCACACCTCGCAAAATTATCATGGTCAATTCAAGCTCCAAGTCTTAAACTGGAGAAAAGAACATGACGAGACCTATCAAAATACCGCCATTCACTTCAAAATTGCCACACCCAGCTTAATTTGTACTTGGCAAAAACGTTTTGATGAAGGCGGGCTTGATGCGCTCTTTACCAAACGAGGCCGACCACCAATGAACAAATTGCCTAAAAAACCAGTTAAGTATACCAGCAGCGAGTTATCTGAATTAGAACGGCTGCGCTTAGAAAACCGTCAGCTCCACATTGAGAACGACTACCTAAAAAAGTCGAAGCCTTAGCTCGGCGCAAAGACGCTCAACGCAAGAAGAACGGACCATCATCCAAGAGCTAAGGCATGAGCACAACTATCAACTGCAAGAACTATTGCACTATAGCTTTTTAGCCAAGAGCACCTACGAGTATCACCCGCGCAGCAGGCGGAAAAAATACAGCGACCTGGCTTTACTGTCGCTGATTAAAGTGGTTAAAAGGCATAATCCCAGCTTTGGCTATCTGCCCATGACTGACACGCTAAAAATCAAGTACGGCTTGCAGGTGAACCATAAACGCATTTACCGCCTGATGAAGGAGCACAAGCTGCTTACTGCAAATACAACTTGCGTGCAGGCAAGTATGATTCATCAAAGATCTGCAAGGCAAGAAGGCGAAGAACCGCTTCCACCAGAAGTTTAAGACCGATCGGCCCTACCAAAAGATAGTCACCGATATCAGCGAGTTTCGCTATGGCAATAAGAGCATGAGCGAACGGTTATATTTCTCGCCCTTTAAAGATCTTTACAGCGGTGAAATCATCAGCTACACCATCAGTCAGCGGCCGCAGACCAAATATGTTCTAGATGGACTCAAGCAGGTTTTGGCGATTCGACCTAAACTGCCTTACCGCATGACGATTCACAGCGATCAGGGCATTCAATACCAGTCCAAAGCATATTGTCAGACCCTAAAGCAGCACCACGTTTTTCAAAGCATGTCGCGACGGGCGACCTGCCACGACAATGCGGCCTGCGAGAGTCTCTTTCACATCATGAAGGTTGAGCTAGACTACTACACCTACACCTATCCTACTAAGAAGGCGCTGCAGGAGGCCATGGAAAAATGGATCAAATACTACAATCAAGCTAGAATCAGGCACACGCTAAAAGGCCGCACCCCGATTGAATATCGGAATACGGCCTTAGCGAATATGAAATAATGTTAACGTCCAATTCTAGGGGTTAACTTCATGTTCTGGTCTTTTTGTTTTTATAAGCCTTAGCTAAAATAACTCTGTCAAACTAGTTATTTTTCTTCAACTTTATTGATTACTACATCAAATTTGCCACCAGGTGTTGAAATAGTTACTGTTTCACCTTTTTTCTTACCCAAAATTGCTTGTGCAATCGGTGAATCATTAGAAATCTTACCATTCATTGGATCTGATTCGTCACTACCAACAATTGTATATGTCTCCGGTTCATCTTCACCAACTTCAGTATAGGTAACAGTTTTACCTACAGCAACTTCATCAGGATCACTGGCATTAGCATCTACAACATGAGCGTACTTAAGCATGTCTTCAACAACGCTAATGCGGTCTTCAAGATGGCTTTGCTCGTCTTTGGCTGCATCATATTCCGAGTTTTCGGATAAATCGCCATAAGAACGGGCAACCTTGATTCTTTCAATTACTTCTGGCCGCTTTACTACTTTTAAATTTTTTAATTCTGCTTCAAGTTTTTCTTTACCTTCAGCAGTCATCGGATATGATTTTTCAGGCATAAAACTTTGTACTCCTTAAAGTTAAAATTCTTTTTGCACTGGTCTATGATATTCACTTAAACGTTTAATGTCAATAATTAACGTATTTCTACTTTTAGTTGTTTTTCGAGGCTAGCATCAATAGAATTCATTGCTTTATTAACGATTTCATCAGTTAATGTGTCATTTTCATTGAGAAATGTTAAACGATAAGCAAAGCTCTTTTTATCTTCAGCAATGTGAGAACCGCGATAGACATCAATAATACGAAGGTTATAGAGATATTTTCCACCATTTGCTTTAATAACATCCTCAACAGCTTGATTGGTTACTTCTTTATCTACTAAAATTGACAAATCGCGTTCAACTGCAGGAAACTTAGGAGCGCTTTGAGCTGTAGTCTGCGGATTAAGAATTAACGGAATAATGTCATCAAGATTCAATTCGTAGCCGTAAATTTCGCTATCTTTCATTGCCTTATTAGATTGGGTCACTGGACGATCCAACATACCAATCATGCCCACATATTTGTTTTTAATGTAAATTCCGGCTGTTCTAGTAGGATGCATGTACATGATTACTTCAGCCCGGTATTCAACATCATTCAAATTAATTCCCAGAGCTAAGAACAGATTAGTCAATTGTCCTTTAACATAAAAGAAATCAATTTTTTCATTATCATTCTGCCAGTTTTCAAAATAAACGTTACCGCTATACAGTGCAGCTAAATGTTCATGCTCATTATATTTGTTATTTTCAAAATCATAGACACGTCCTTGTTCAAAAATTGCTAACTGATTTTGCTTACGTGCCATATTGTAGCTCGCGGCATCGACCAAACCCGTCATTAAGTTTTGTCTTAAAGTTGAACGATTGGAATTTAAAGGCATTTGGACTGCCACGGGCTTTTTAGGTTCCTTGGAAAAGCCAATTGCTTTTTCAAGCGAGGTTAATGAATAGGAAATAGCTTCAATTAAGCCTTGACCTTGAACTACATTTTTAATACGTCTAATAGTTTCTTCTTTTTTAGAATAGCCGCCATGTGTTTCTGCTAGGACCGGCTGGGTAGACTTAATATTATCATAGCCGTATAAACGTCCTACTTCCTCAACCAGATCAGCAGGAATAGCAATATCCCAGCGCCTTGCGGGTACATCGACAATTAAATTGTCACCGTTAATTTCAATTTTAAAATTCAAGCGGGCAAAAATGGCAGCAATTTCTGAGGAAGAAATGTCAGTACCTAATACTCTATTGATATAAGAGATTGTTGTGGTAATTTTGGTAGGTTTGCGTTTTTCAGAACTGCCTGTAATGACACCTTCATTAATGGTGCCAGAGGCATCATTGCGTAAAAGAAGCGCAGCCATATCTAACGCCCTGGTAGTAGCATCCCAGTTAACGCCTTTTTCATAACGACTAGAAGCCTCGGTTCTATTAGCATGGCGCAGAGCGGCTTTTCTAATTAAAGTAGGATCAAAAATAGCAGACTCTAACAAAACATCCGTAGTATCAGCTTCAATTTCCGAATTAAGTCCACCCATCACCCCAGCCATCATTACTACGTCTTCACCGTTGGTGATGACGATGTCGTTAGGATCAAGATCAACTTCTTTGTTATTTAACAAAGTTAGTTTTTCATCTTTGTTAGCTTTTCTAACTACTAGTTTGTTTGTTTTAAAAGCGCGCGCATCATAACTATGCATCGGTTGACCGGTTAAAAGCATAATATAGTTGGTCACATCAACCACATTGTTAATAGGTCTTATTCCCGCATTCCAAAGTCGTCTTTGGAGCCAAAGAGGACTGTCAGCAATTTTGACATTACTAATTTTGCGCAAGTAAAATTTGGGTGCAAGCTGGGAATCAACAGCGACAGTAAAATCGTTGGTCCAATTTGGACCATCTTCTTTAACAACTACGTCTTCAACTTTAACCGGTACATCAGTGATGGCGCCAACTTCATACGCCGAGCCTTCCATTGACAATGTGTCCGCACGGTTAGGAGTAATGTCAAAGTCAAAAATATAGTCATCCATTCCCAGTAGTTCAAAAGCTGAATCTCCGGGTTTTATTTCTGCATCCTGAGGAAAAACATAGATACCATCCGTGTACTTTTCTGGTACCAAATTATCTGGAAAACCTATTTCTTGTAAGCCACAAATCATACCGTTTGATTCATTGCCCCGCAATTTAGTTTTCTTGATTTTAACATTATCGGCAATTCTGGCGCCTGGCAAAGCCACCACAACGTCTTCTCCGGCAGCTACATTAGGAGCACCGCAAACTATTTGATAAGGTTCATCTTCACCGACATCAACATGAGTTAAATTCAAGTGCGTGCCAGAAATCGGTTCGCAGTCAATAATATGACCCACTACCAACTTCTTCATACCATCTTCAGGGTGTTTAACTTCTGCTACTTCAACACCTGTCCGAGTTATTTTTTCAGCCAAATCATTAGGATCCTGGTCCAACTTAATAAAATCCTTTAGCCAATTGTATGAAACTAGCATTATCTTTCCTCCCTACTGAACTGTTCCAAGAAGCGGACATCATTTGTGTAAAAATCACGAATGTCATCAATACCATATTTAAGAATAGCGAAACGATCCAATCCTACACCAAAAGCAAAACCGCCATATACATTGGAATCAATTCCAGCATTTTCTATCACGTTAGGGTGAACCATTCCGGCACCTAAAACTTCAATCCAACCTGTATATTTACAAATTGAACAGCCTTTGCCATTGCAATTGAAGCAGGAAACGTCCATTTCTACAGAAGGTTCAGTAAAAGGAAAATAACTAGGACGAAGGCGGGTTTCGCGATCTTGACCAAAAACATGCTTGGCCATTAGTTCTAGAGTTCCCTTTAAATCGCCCATCGTAATGTTTTTGTCCACTACTAAACCTTCCATTTGCATAAATTGGTGTGAGTGAGTGGCATCATCATCATCGCGACGATACACTTTACCGGGCCCCACCATTTTTAAAGGACCTTTAGCAAAATCATGTTTTTCCAGAACTCGTGCCTGATCACCTGAAGTTTGAGAGCGCAATAAGTTATCAGAATCAATGTAGAAAGTTTCCTGCATGTCTCTTGCCGGATGGTCTTTAGGCAAATTCATCATTTCGAAGCAGTAGTGGTCAGTTTCTATTTCAGGTCCCTGCACAACTTCATAGCCCATACCAATAAAGTACTTTTCTAGGTCATCCAAAATAATATTAATTGGGTGCTTAGCACCAAGGTGCATTTCCCGTCCGGGTAACGTAACATCTATTTTTTCTTTGTTTAACTGCTCTTCTACTAATGCCTCAACTATCTCTGTTTTAGCATCATCCAGCTTGCTGTTAAAAAGATCACGTAATTTATTAACACGTTGTCCTACTTCACGTCTATCACTGGGATCAATATCTTTCATTGAATGGAGGATTTCAGTTAATTCACTTTTGCGACCAGTTAATTTAACGCGAACATCATTTAACATTTCCTCGTTCTTAGCCTTATCGATCTCTACCAGACCTTTTTCACGCAGCTCTTTTAACCTGTCAAACAAGTCCATAAAAATTTTCCTTTCAAATCAAACAAAAAAGCTTCATCCCAAAAGGGACGAAGCTTCGCGGTACCACCCTAGTTTGGACACAAAAATGTCCACACTTTCAATTTCGCTAACGGTGAATACCGGAATGGATTAGATTCTACTAGTAAGATGAAATTCACAGTTCCGTTTAAACTTTTCTTTCAGCTCAATAAAAAAGTTTCTCTGACTAAATGATTGCTGCTACTAGTCTTACTCTTTGTAATTAGTTAATAGAATATAACTTTTTGGAAAAACATGCAAGCGAATATGCGAAATTAAACCCATTTATCAGCCCAACCATGAATCTGATCGAAAACGGGTTTTAACTCTGCCCCTTTTTTGGTTAGACTATAAGAGATAATCTTTGTTTTGCTATCAACGGAGCGATTAACAATATTTTCCTTTTCCAGCTCCTTCAGTCTTTCAACCAAAACACGATCAGAACAAGGCAATACACATTGAGCCAAGTCTTTAAAGCGCATATAATCACCAGCACATAAAGAACTAATGATTAGTCCATTCCACTTTTTGCCAATAATTTTGAATGCGTTAATAAAATGTTCGCAGTATTCGTAATTAGGAGCACCACAATCCGCACAGCGTTTGTCCTTAATACCTTGAGTCATGATATCGTCCTCCCACAAGAAAGCTTAACTTTGTCTTTTATTATATTAAATATACTTACTAAAAACAAGTGTTAGCAGTTAAGCAAAATAATAGATTATAATACCCGCAGCTACGGCTGCATTTAAAGATTCAGCTTTGCCCTTAATAGGAATATATAACTTTTCATCACTCATTTCTGCTATTTCTGAAGTAACACCATGAGCTTCGTTGCCAATAACCAAACCTAATTGGGGCACCTTATTAAACTGAGGCAATTGCTTAGCATTTTTATCCAGCATACTAGAATATACAGGTATCGAGTTATCTTGCATTTCTTTAATAACCTCTGTTAGATCCTGCATAATTAATTTAACATGAAACTGGCTGCCTTGCATTGCCCTTTGAGTTTTAGGATTATAGATATCAACACTTGCAGGAGAAAAAACAACACCATCAAAGCCAGCAGCATCTGCCGTCCTGATAATGGTACCTACATTACCAGGATCAGCCAAATGGTCTAAAAGAACCCACTTGCCAAAATTAACCTGATAGTCTCGAGGTTGGGTAATTTTTAAGACCATAAAAATATCCTGCGAATTTTTGGTACTAGAAAGGTGATGAGCAATAGCCGAATTTATGATAAAAGTTTTCTTACTGGTTATTACTTCAGGAAAATTTTCTTTAATTTTAGTGATTGCCGCAGCACTTCCTAGCAGATAAAGGTATTTTTCTCCTGCTTTGAGTGCTTCTTCAATTAGGTGAAAACCTTCAATTAAGTATAAATTGTTTTTCTGGCGATACTTTTTTTGTTTTAATTTAGATAAATCTTTTATTAAATTATTGTTTACCGAACTTATTTGTTCTAGCATCTGGAAATCTTCTTTCGTTTTTATCAATATATTTTTTAATTTGAAGCTGCTAAAATGTTAAAATCAAGGAAGCAGTATAGGAAGGATTATTATGGGATTTTTTAACAAACATAAAATTAAAAGAGAAAGCAATCCGACCAATGAAACAAGAGAAACCTGGCAATTAACTATCTCAGGTATCGTTCAAGGAGTTGGCTTTCGCTGGAGCGTTTTAAACCTTGCTAAAAAGATGGGATTAGATGGAAACGTGCGCAATAACAGCGATGAAACAGTCACAATTACTTTACAAGCTGAACTGGACAGAGTCAATCAGTTTTGCTCTGAATTACCCAAAAATATTTCGCAATTTGCCCGTATTTCAACTATCAAGAAAGAAAAACTGATAAAAGTGGGCAAAATAACTGGTTTTCATGTATTATATTAGTTATTGGCAAAAAAATAATAATTGGGTGAGTTGAATGAAAAAATTTCGTAAATATATCGGATTAATTGCTATTTGTTTGGCAGTCATGCTAATTGTCACTGCTTGTGCACAGAGTGGCGGAGCTAATAAGCCACCGACGGGCTTTATATATGGGTCGATTTATAAGTTTATTGGCAAGCCTATGCAAAATATCATGCTCTACTTTTCCAATATCATAGGTGGAGCAAATGGAGCTGGTTGGGCCATTATCTTAATGACCCTTGTAGTTAGAATGATTCTTTTGCCTCTAATGCTTAATCAACAAAAGAAATCAACTACACAACAAGAGAAAATGTCTCGTTTACAACCGCAGATGAAATTAATTCAGGATACTATGAAACGTAAGGATCTGAATCAGGATCAACAAATGACCTTGGCAGGTTGGCAGCGAGAACTCTACTCTAAAAACCATTTGTCTCTGACCGGAGGGATGGGCTGCTTGCCCCTAATTATTCAGTTCCCTATTATGATTGGTATTTATGATGCCGTAATGTACTCCAAGAGCTTGGCTAGTTCATCATTTTTCGGTATCTCCTTAAGTAGCAGATCAATTTCAGTCACGATTTTTGCTACAATTTTTGCTTTTGCACAAGGATATCTTTCATTGGTGGGAATTCCCCAAGAACAAAAGAAGCAGATGCAGTCAATGATGCTCATGAACCCTATTATGACACTCTTTATCTGTCTTTCCGTTTCAGGTTCCGTTGCCCTGTATTGGGCTGCCGGCAACTTTTTCTCTATTATTCAGCAATTGCTGGTAACATATATCATCACGCCAAAAGTTAAAAAAGAAGTAGATGAAGAATTAAAGCGGGAACCTATTACTGAAGTAGTGACTAAAGAAAAAGTTAATGAATTGCTTAATTCACAAGTAAGTTCTCCAGTGCAAACTGAAGAAACCAAAGAATTGCATGAATCCTTACGTAATCGTAACAAAGGTAAGCAACAAAAACGGCCTTAACTGATAAAATAGCAAAAAAGACCTGTAGATGTCATAGCATGTTTGTAACTCGCCAAGCATACTAACTGACATACAGGCCTTTTTTATTTATTTTATTGTTTGCTTTTTTCTGCTTCTTCGCGCTTACGCAGCCTTTCAGCCTGAGATTGCGAAAGAGCCGGGAAGTCCATCATAAACTGACTACCCTGTCCCTCAACAGAATCGACGCTAATTTTACCGTGATAACTAGTAACTAATTTTTGAGCAATTGATAAACCTAAGCCATTACCGCCTTTTTCTCTGGTTCTAGCTTTATCCACTCTATAAAAGCGGTTAAAGATTTTACTTTGTTCTTTTTTGGAAATTCCTTCGCCATAGTCTTGCACTATAATATGAACTTCATCCTGTGACAAGCCAGCCGACACATTCATTTCTTTACGATCCGTAGAATATTTAACACCGTTGTCAATTAATATGACAAGGAGTTGTTCCAAGTGCCCTTGGTAAATCTGAATTTCTGTATCTTGAGGCAGATCATCCATATCTAACCTGATAGTAAAATCCTTGTGTACCAATGACATATCACCAACAACTCGTTTTAACACCTCTGAGACCTTGGTAACTGCATTAGGATATTGAACATTAATTTGCTCGGCACGAGTTAAGTCCAACATTTCCTGAATAAGATGCTGCATTCTTTTGGCTTCCTGCAGAGAAGCGTCGATAGATTCTGCTAAAATTTGGGGATCATCTTTACCCCAACGCTTGAGCATATTTAAATGTCCTTCAATAACAGCAACCGGTGTGCGTAATTCGTGAGAAACATCTCCCACAAACTCCTTTTGCTGATCAATATAGCGTTGCATACGATCAAGCATTTGGTTGAATGAAACCGCCAGTTCCTGCAATTCATCATGACGGTGAAAATCCCTGATCCTAGCAGTACTATTAGGATCATCATTTACTTCCAAAGCAACATGGGACATTTCCTTAACAGGTTTGACAATATCGCGCACTATTATGTAAGCAACTAATGTGAACAATACAACGGCTATCAATGAAATCCGTACCATCCACTTTAACAAATCCTTCATTAGGCCGTTATAGTATGACATTTTATTTTCAACGATAATATAGCCTGTGACTTTACCGGATTTAGCTGATCTCACTGTTTGGTAAGTTAGTAGCTCCTGTTTGCGTCTTCTAGTGACACGTGACATTTTATAATCATCCCGAAACTTTTTAAAAGCAGGGATTTTACCGCCATTATCAAAAACATCTTCCCCGTGTAAATTATAAACTACTACATTTAAATCAGGATTAGTCAATGATGATAGTAGGTCATCATTAAAGGCTCTATTGCCCTGTTGGTCAGATCTAATTGGCGGATTACCTCTCATTACTTCTCTAGCTGACGGTGTGAGAGCAAAAGAAACATTAGCTATCTGCAGTTCAGTTGGAATCCGTGTCAAAGTACTATTAAGTTTAGATATCATTTCATTTGAAGTCTGCTTTTGTTGCACCATGGATTGCTGGCCCACAAATGAGTATATTATTACAGAAAACACAACAAAAGAGACCATAATTGTCAAAGCCACGACAGTTACCCATCTCACGACCAGAGATGAGTGTTTGGTCTCCTTTTTCTTTTGGTTTTTATTCCTTTTCATCGTCCTCATCTCTTACCATGTATCCAGTTCCCCGAACTGTTTTGATATATGATTGCTTACCGGGAACGTCAATTTTATTGCGCAAATAACGCACATAAACTTCTACCACATTAGTTTCAATGTTTGAACCGGGACCCCAAATCTTAGCGAGCAGTTGGTCACGGCTGACAACATTATTCTTATTCTTAATCAAAGTCATTAACAAGTTATATTCACGCTTAGTCAGATCAACTGCTTTGCCATCACCACGGCGAACAATTCTATTTGCGGTCTCAATTGTAAGATCTTTAAACTTTACAACCTTTTTCTCTATTGAATCGTCCGAAGCATCTTTTTCGATTTTTACTCGGCGTAAAACTGCACGCAGACGAGCTAAAAGCTCTTCAATCGCAAATGGCTTAACAATATAATCATCAGCGCCATGATCAAGACCCGAAACGCGATCAATGACGGAATCACGGGCGGTCATCATTATGATAGGAGTACTCTTTACCTGACGCACTCTGCGAGCTATTTCCAAGCCATTCAGGTCAGGCAGCATCAAGTCTAACAAAATCGCATCAAAGTCTTCTTTTAACGCTAAGTCCAAAGCTTTGCGTCCGTTGCCTTCAACAACTGTGTCATACTTTTCGTGTTTTAGTTCCAGCTCAACGAAACGTGCCAAATTCTTTTCATCTTCAACAATTAAGATTCTTGCCATTTTTATTCATCCTTTTTAAAATTTAATTTTGATTAATTTAATTTATATTGTTATTAACAAGTAAAGCATACTTTAAAAGTGCTTTTAAAACAAGATTAAAAACCAGCATTTTGCTAATACTGATTTTTTGACTAATTTAATTATCATTATTTCCGTTATGAATCTTTTCATTATTTTCTTTAAAAAGATCTTTTAATTTAGCAAAAGCAGGATTGATTTGATCATCTTTCTTTTTATTAAAATCTTTTTCCGAAATGACTCTCCAACCTTTTCCTTCAGGATAAATGCCCTGTTCTTGCTCTTTGGTAGTTAAAATTGTTGTTGGGATATTTAGTAAAATGTTATCCTCAATTGCTTTTTGCAGATCAATAACTTCGTGCTCGACTTTGACAATCGGAATATCACTCTCATCAATCTCTTCTTTAGCTATCTCAACATCTGTATAATTTTCACTAAAATGAAAATCTTCTTTAAACTTAACAGGATCTAAGCTGCGACTGGATGGTACTATAAGATCTGCTTGTACCTGAAAATTGCCAGTGACAAATGGTTGATTATAAAATAAATCTCCAGTCAGTAGAACACTATCAACTCGATAGACTAAACCATGACTTCGCTTAATAAAATCATCTGCTACTTGCAAATCGCATTCAATATGAGTTACAGGTTCCTTACTATATTTGATCTGCGAATAATTCATTTTTAACATTTAGACCTCCAATGGACGACGGCCAAAGTTTTGATCCACTTGCAGCAGTTGCTCAAAGAAGCGATCAACCCGAAGTTGCAGCCTCATTGAGCCACTTTGAGTATTTTTTTGATCAACTTTAGAAATGATATCTGCAGGGGTTTCTTTTCTAATCCGTTTAAGATATTTCCTACCTACTTTACTGTATCCCAATAGCAAAAGTGATTCATGATTAAAACTGTCAATCATATCCTCTTGGGTCACATTCATCAAAGTATATAAACTTAGTCGTCGCAAGCGTGAATACGTATACCGTTTCGATTTTACTCTACGTAAAAACTCAGTAAACGTTTGTGCAGTATGTATCTCCTGCTTCATTTTATATTCCAGGCCTTCACTCATCTGATATATATTCTGCAATTCTGAAATTGAAGAGGATTCTAACCTGTATTTTAAAAATGGAAACAGCAGATTCCAATTGGGATAATTTTTTTGTTTAAAAAGTAATTTTACTTCTTTTTTAGGCATCCATTCTTCTAATGTAGAACTAACTTCATTATGCAAAATCATATTGCGAATTGCACTTGCGCTTTGAACTACCTTATTACTTTGTAAAACATCGTCATGACCTGCTCCGATGCGGTTAATTGGATGTAAAACTAGAGGAGTACCTAAATTATGGTTGGCTACT
The DNA here is from genome assembly GCF_026185255.2 of Lactobacillus sp. IBH004. Taxonomy (NCBI): domain Bacteria; kingdom Bacillati; phylum Bacillota; class Bacilli; order Lactobacillales; family Lactobacillaceae; genus Lactobacillus; species Lactobacillus sp. IBH004. The sequence continues at coordinate 1,245,695 of NZ_CP110217.2, forward strand.
GCATAAGCTAAAGCCAAAATCGCATTAGGTTCACTAACTTCATGACCAACTTCACGTGCTACCATCTGATTATATTGAGTTGAATAAGTCTGACTGTAATCATTAAAGTCCATGTGACTTTGAGGAATTTCCGCAATTTTACTACCCAAATAAGCATAATTTTGAGTAGCATCTTCAACTCCAAAAATTAAATCAGTAACGCCCACTTTTACCAATTGGTCGATGCTGCCGAGTGCAAATAAATCTGCAGGCTCAACTGAAGTGGAAAATGGCAGTTCAAATACCAAGTCAGCGCCACTAGCAAGTGCTGTCTGGGCGCGAGTCCACTTATCCATTATTGCCATTTCGCCGCGTTGAACGTAATTTCCAGACATGACGACAATGATCGGGTCTTTGCTTCCAGCTATATAACGAGCCTGATTCATTAAGAATTCATGCCCACTGTGAAAGGGATTATATTCTGCAATGATCCCAACTACACTCATGGTTAGCTAATCTTCCTTTAATTCTAATTTTTTACCATTGACCCATAATTTTTCAACATTATAAAAATCACGAGCATCTTCAGTAAAAACATTTACGACAACATCGCCCAAGTCAAGTAAAAGCCAGTTGGATTCACTCGTACCTTCAACACGGTAATCATAATAATTATGTTTGTGAGCTTCGTCAATAATTGCATTGGCTATTGCGTGCAACTGTCTGTTTGAGCCCGCACTAGTAACTACGTAATAATCTGCTAAAATACTATGTCCTTGCATATCGTAAGCTACTGTATCTTCTCCATGACGGTCGCTAATTGCTTTTAAAGTAAAAGTCAATAATTCTTTGCTAGTCATTTTTCTCCTTATTCATTAATACCCCAAACGTTATATGCGTCTAAAGTACGGGGATAGATTTTATTCCTTTTGTCAATTAAAAATTTAAGAGTGTGTGCTAACTGGTAGCCAACTCCCTGGTTAATATTAGCATAAGTTATTTTACGCGCTTCTTCAACACCTGGAAATGATCTGCCAGGTTCAATATAATCAGCCATGAACACAATTTTATCTAAAGTTGTCATTTCAACGTCAGCAGTAGTATGTTTGCGGACTGCAGTTAGTATTTCCGGATCATTAATCTTTAAATCTCTTTGGATAAAATAGGTACCAACAATACCGTGCCAAATGCTCCGATTCCAATTTAACAGGTCCTGATCGAAGCCTTGTGTTTTAATCACTTCACGATATTCATCAACTGCAACTTGTTTAGCATAATCATGAATAAACCCGGCTAAAGCTGCCTTATCTACATCATAGTGGTTAAGCTCGGCCAATTTACGTGCAGTTTTACTGACTCCTATACAGTGTTCAAAGCGGTCAGCAGTCATATTGCTCTTTTCCTTAGCAATAATTTCAGAACTTGATAAAGAAGAATATGTTTTCTTAAATACTAAATCAGTCATGATATAAACCCTTTTTATGAATATAATTTCTAACTGTATCAGGTACCAGATATCTGATTGAACCTCCAATTGCAATCGTTTGTCTAATCAAAGTCGAACTAATATCTATAGCTGGAGAATCAACCCAAATCATCGGCAATTTTGCTTTCTGAGGATAACCAGCCCTTTGAACACCCACTAAGGTTGCTAATTGGGCCAGCTTTGTTGGTTCCTTCCATTCATTTAAATTATTGACTTGGTCACTACCCATGATCAAGTAATAATGGTTTTCAGGCTGAGTTTCACGTAAATATCTTAATGTGTCTACAGTATAAGATACTCCTCCACGATATAATTCAAACAGTTTTACCTGAAAACGGGGATTGTCTTGAGTACCTAACTCCAACATATTTGCCCTATCTTGAGCAGAAACACTGGGTTCATTTTTTAGCGGGGGCACATTAGTAGGAATAAACCAAATTTCATCTAAGTGTAATTTAGTCAATACCTGTTCAGCCACTATCAAATGGCCGATATGAATAGGATTAAAAGTTCCACCAAAAATTCCGATCTGGCGACCCTTTTTAGGTGTCAATTTTTCTTCCGCTACAGCCACAGTAGGTGTTTTTTGATAATTTTTTGCAATAGCAATCATTATATCCTCTAAATTAAAGCTCGTCTAATACCCAGTCCGATTTTACCAGGTGTATAAATTTTAACTAAACAATCTGCAGGAACTGTAATAAAACCAATTCCGCCAAAAAGCAAGTCGCTTTTACTACCAGTATGATATTCCTGACCCTTTAAAAGAGGCAGCTTATCACTTTTTGCAGGTGGACTAAGTAATTCACCAATATGCTTTTCGTAAAAGCTGTCTGCGTTTTCGGTTTTAGTTCTGTGAATATACAATCCGCGTGCTGCATAAACTGTAAAACTTGCTTTTTTTCCTTTTAAATAGTCAACTCTGCCCAGACCAGCCAAAAATAAACTGTTTCCCGGACTAAGCTGAAAAGTAACCGGCTTAAGCTGTTTTTGAGGCGATATTAACTCCAGTTCCTGGGTGTTTAAGTGCGTGGCCAACTGATTCTTAGTCAAAATACCTGGTGTATCAACTAAAAAGTGACCATTCGTTAGCGGAATTTCAATCTTATCAAGCGTGGTCCCTGGAAAACGTGAAGTAGTAATCAAATTTTGAATATCACCCATTTGCTCAATAATAGCATTAAGAAGAGTTGACTTTCCAACATTAGTCGTTCCGACAAAGTAGACATCTTGATCTCGGGAATTATGATCTAAGTAACTTATTAATTCCGGCAAGTTCTTTTTATTTTTAGCACTGACCAAAAAGATTTTTTTAGGGTATAATCCCATCCTATTAGCCTCTTGCCTCATCCAATCTTTAATTTTGCTTTGACGAGAATTCTGGGGAAAGAGATCAAATTTATTGCCCACTAAAATAAAATCATTATTACCTATAAAGCGCTTGAGAGCCGAAAGCAAAGAGTTAGTAAAATCAAACAGATCTACCACATTAACGACCAAAGCTTTTTTTTCTGCTAACGAATTCAATAACTTTAAAAAGTCATCATTGTCCGCTTTGACTGGCATAATCTCATTATAATGACGCAAACGAAAGCAACGTTGACAATAAACGTCATTATCCTCATCTTTGCTTTCTCTTGCCTGCTTTAAACGTGCAGCCGGAAGATAACCGGCTTCTTCTACATTATCAGATTGAAGAACAGCACCACAACCAATACATATAATTTGGTCATCCATTTTTGATAGTCTCCTTAAATTTAACGGGATGTGATAAGCCCAAAAGGAAAAAAATAATTTTTTCAAAAAAACGATTAATACGGGTATTCCATTTATCTGTTTCAATAAGAGGTTTTACTAACACCGATTCTACCCCAGCTAGATTTCCTGCCTGAATATCAGTAATTAACTGATCACCTACCATCATGACTTGTTCTTTTCTTAAACCCATACTTTTCCTTTTGCGGGTGATCGCAAAAGGCAGTGGCTTTTTGGATTTAGCAACAAAGTCTATATGATATGGATTCAATACTTTACCCACTCTTTCAGCATTGTTATTAGAAATCACAACAAGCTTAATTTTAGCATGCTCTAACTTCTTATTGAAACTATTCATTTTTTCTGCAGTTTCAAACTCGTTCCAAGCCAAAAGAGTATTATCTAAATCTGAAAAAACAGCTTTGATGCCCATTTTATGCAGCTCAGCAGTATTTAAATGATAAATTGTATCAATCGTATAGCGTGGTCTGAATAACATGCAAAATTCCCTTCATCATATCCATTGCACTAGTTTAATATACCAAATTATCAGCTGCAAGTGCTAAATTTTGACATAAAAAAACAGCGCCATAAGCGCTATTTTGGTTAATTTAAAGCCTTCTTAGCAGTTTCTGCTAATTTTGCAAAGGTCTTTGAATCGTTATAAGCAATATCAGCTAACATCTTACGGTTAATATCAACACCAGCTAATTTCAAGCCGTGCATTAACTTAGAATATGAAATATCATTTTGTCTTGCTGCAGCATTGATTCTGGCAATCCATAACTTTCTGAAGTCGCTCTTACGTCTTCTTCTGTCACGAAATGCATATCTGTAAGATACAAATAACTGTGTACTTGCAGCCTTAAATTGCATATGCTTTGCGCCACGGTAACCCTTGGCAAGCTTCATAATCTTTTTACGACGTTTACGTGTAACTGTTCCACCCTTAACTCTTGGCATCTAAAATTCCTCCTAAATATCGTTTGATTGATGTAATTAACGCATTTGAGAGAGCATCTGTTTGATGCGCTTCAAGTCGCTGCGTGAAACCATTGCAGCCTTTCTCAAATGACGACGTTGTTTCTTAGTCTTGCCGTGGAAACGGTGGCCGGTAAAAGCGTGATGACGCTTTAATTGACCAGAAGCAGTTCTCTTAAAACGCTTAGCAGAAGCGCGGTGGGTTTTCATTTTTGGCATTTTCTAATTCCTCCAAATTAACTAATTATTTTTGTCACTCTTCGGAGCGAGCATTAAGAACATTGAACGGCCTTCCATCTTAGGTTTGCTAACTACAGTAGCAATATCGGATGTAGCTTCAGCCATTTTTTCCAATACTTCACGACCTAGTTCCTTATGAGTGATTGCTCGACCTCTGAACCTGATCGAAACGCGTACTTTAGCACCTTCTTTAGTGATAAATTTACGCGCATGTTTTAACTTAGTGTTAAAATCGTTACCCTCAATCGTTGGACTTAAACGGATTTCTTTGACACTGACCATTTTAGACTTTTTACGGGACTCTTTAACCTTCTTTTGTTGCTGGAAACGGTACTTACCATAGTCCATGATACGAGCAACAGGTGGCTTGGCATTAGGCGAAATTAGAACTAAATCTAAATTTGCAACACTTGCTTGGCGTAAAGCCTCAGTTTTAGTAACAACACCAACTTGTTCACCATCTTCATTAATTAAACGAACTTCGCGAGCGCGAATTTGATCGTTCAATATCAAATTCCTTGGAATAATTCTTCACCTCCGTGTTAATCTGAGGACAAGAAAAAGACGGGTAAACTTTACCCGCCCTTAATCAACAGAAAATATCGATCAGCCTAGAGGTCAACTTAACTTAGGCGAGAAGCGGGAAGCTTCTTCTTGTTCTCAACTAAAATGATTATACTCGTCTTCAGTATACGTGTCAATAAGATAAATCTCAAAATAAAGTTTTTGCTTTATCTATACTAAACGCTTATTAAGTTTATTACCAACTACAGATAATGTAAAGCAGATGATAAAATATAAAAACGTTAAAGCCGCAAACATTGGCACAATATAATTAGCATTTTGACCATAGATGACTTGCGCATGTTGCATAAGTTCAGGGACAACAATAATAGTTGCTAAAGAAGTATCCTTAATTAAAGAAACAAACTGTCCAATAATAGTAGGTATCATGTGCCGATAGGCCTGTGGCAAAACCACATGCCATAATGACTGCACAAATGTCATCCCGGTTGATCTGGCTCCTTCAATTTGGCCAATTGATACTGATTGAATACCAGAGCGGACAATTTCTGCAATCATGCTGGACTCAAAGATTGTCATAGCAATAATTGCTGATAAAATTGCCCCTGGCCTGAGGCCAATATTTGGTAGGCCAAAATATGTAAAAAAGATAATTAATAATAAAGGCAGATTTCTAACTAAATCAATAATAAAACCTACAATTGCCGAAACAAATTTAATCTTAGCATAGCGAATTATTCCTAGGACTGAACCTAAAATGAAACTCAATACAATTGCAAAAACCGAAATAAATAGTGTAACAGCCAGACCTTTTAACAAAAAACCAAAGTTTAACCATGATAGAGCATCAATCCATGTTTGCATTTTAAGTCGCCTCCCTACGCCATTTTCTTTTCCAAGTGCCGCATGTAATAACTTAGTGGCATAGTAATTATCAGATATAATATGCCGATTACAAAGTAGCTGTTAAATGTATCAAAAGTTACAGATGCAATTGCATTGGCTTGATACATTAAATCAAAACCTGCAACAAAAGCCAGTATTGAAGAATCTTTAATTAAATTAACAAATTGATTACCAAGCGGTGGAATAACAATCTTAAGTGCTTGAGGTAAGATTACATAACGCATAGCCTGACTATAAGTCATACCGGTTGACCTGGCACCTTCCATTTGACCTTGAGATACCGACTGAATACCTGAACGAATAATTTCCGCAATAAAAGCTGAGGTATATAGGAACAGACCAATAGTTCCAGCGGTGAAACCGTCAATTTGAACAAAATATTTAGGTACTATTAGATAAAAGAACATTACGATAATCAATAATGGAATATTACGAAAGATTTCAACGTAAATCCTGCCAATCCTATTAGCTATTTTATTCGGAATAACTTCTAATAGAGCTAATAAAACACCAAAAATCAGACTAAATACTAATGTTAACAAGCTTGATAAAATAGTCCAGCCGAACCCTGCGAATAGTTGACTACTAAAATCATTGAAGATCCGAATCATTTAATATACATCTCCTTATAGTTAAAACCAGGAACTTGACCGAACCACTTTTTGATTAAGCGATTGTATTCTCCACTTTTCTGAATCTTGTCAATGGCTCGATTTATTGCTCTATGAAAAGGTTCTTGATTTTTATTTACTGCAATACCATAAGGTTCTTTAGTATAAGTTCCTCCAGTTACTTCAAGGCTATCAGGACTTTGTGCTGCTAGACCATATAAAATACCATTATCACTGGTCAAAGCGTCGCCTTGATGTGATTTCAAAGCTGATACTGCTTGACCATAATCTTGCATAGCGACAACTTTTGCTCTGGGGGCAACTTTCTTTACAGCCTCAACTGAGTTATCGCCAACGATCCCGATTACAGTTTTGCCATTAAGATCACTGGGCTTTTTAATATCTGATCCTTTAGGAACAAGGAACGATTTACCAGCCTGAAAATACGATTTAGTAAAACTGATTACTTGAGCTCTTTCAGGAGTTATTGTCAGAGTGGCAATTACCGCATCGACATTTCCGTTTTTCAGCAAAGGTATTCTTGATTGTGAAGTGGCAAGAGTAAAGCGAGCTTGTCCTTTAGGACCTAAAATTTCTTTGGTAATAGCTTTAGCCATATCAATATCAAAACCTTTTTCTTTATCATCTCTGATATCAATTAAACTAAATAGCTTTTTATCACCCTCAACAGCCCAAGTAATAGTATTGGATGAACGAACATTTTTTAAAGCTGATTGATCGGCAACTTTATTACCGCAACCAGATAAAAAGAACATTCCTATTAATAGTGAGATTGAGCAAATTATTTTTTTCATGATAATGCCCTCCATCTTAATGCGCTATTATTTTGCTTAAGAATTGTTGAGCACGATCTGTTTTAGGCTGCTTAAAAAAGGAAGTACTGTCATCATCTTCCACAATCTGACCCTGATCCATAAAGATAACGCGATTAGCTACTTCTTTAGCAAAGCCCATTTCGTGTGTCACAATCAAGGAAGTCATATCGCTGGCTGATGTTACCTTTTTAATTACTTGCAGCACCTCATCAATCATTTCTGGGTCAAGTGCTGATGTTGGTTCATCAAAAAGTAATAGTTTGGGATGCATTGCTAAAGACCGAGCAATAGCGACACGTTGCTTTTGTCCACCGGATATTTGCGCCGGCATATTTTGGGCCTTATCTGCCATGCCAACCATATCAAGCAGATGCATTGCTTGCTTTTTATTTTCGTCTTCCGGTAAATGACTTACAATTCTGGGCGCCAACATGACGTTTTCCAAAACATTTTTATTTTTATAGAGATTAAAATGCTGAAAAACCATTCCCACATCTTGACGCAATCTGTTTGAATCAGTCTTGGGATTGGATAAATCCTGATTGTTGACTATCAGCTTGCCACCCTGAATTGATTCCAACCGATTTATTGTTCTAATAAGCGTACTTTTACCAGAACCGGAAGGTCCAATCAAAACAACAGTTTCACCCTTATCGATTTGTAAATTGATATTATGCAACGCGTGAAATTTGCCATAAAATTTCTGCACGTCATGAAATTCTACCATTGACATAATTAATGCTCCTTTTAGCAGTTTTAATTTAACTATCCAACCTATTCCTTATCAATTGATTAATTAATCAAAAGTGCATCCCGTCAACACTACATTTTGTTACTCGACGTGCAAATTTTAGCGGTTTTATATTATGGTTTAAGTTTTCAAATTATTTCTGCCATCTATATAAATTATTTTTATTAGCTTTTACTCTTTTATTCATTGCGTGAATATGATTTAACATCTTGTTCAATTTCACGAAGAAATTCGTCAAAACTCTTTGCTACTTCTTCTTCAGTACCATAGCGGCGAACGTTAACACTGTTGTCCTTGAGTTCTTTGTCACCTAAAACAAGAGTATACGGTACTTTTTGTGTTTGTGATTCACGAATCTTGTAGCCTAATTTTTCATTACGTAAGTCGGCTTCAGCTCTAAAACCTCTCTTATTGAGCTCATCACGGACTTTCTTAGCGTAATCTGAATGAGCGTCGAGGTTAACAGGTATTACTTCAACTTGAACTGGAGCTAACCAGGTTGGGAAAGCACCCTTGTATATTTCAATCAAGTAAGCAATGAAACGCTCCATAGTTCCAACAATACCACGGTGAATCATAACTGGACGATGCTCTTCACCATCTTGACCAACATAAGTTAAGTTAAAGCGTTCAGGGAGCATGAAGTCCAGTTGGATAGTGGACATGGTCTCATCAGCGCCTAAAGCAGTCTTAGTCTGAATATCAAGTTTAGGACCGTAGAATGCAGCCTCACCTTCAGCCTCAACGTAATCAAGGCCCATATCATCCATTGCCTTTTTCAGCATTGACTGACTTCTCTCCCACATTTCATCATTGGCAAAATACTTCTTAGTATTCTTCGGATCACGATAAGAAAGTCTGAAGTAGTAATCGGTAATGTCAAAATCTTTGTATACATCCAGAATTAAAGTCAAAATCTTAGAGAATTCACTTTGAACCTGGTCTAAGGTTACAAATGTATGACCATCATTCAAAGTCATTTCTCTTACGCGTTGCAAACCTGACAAAGCACCAGATTTTTCATATCTGTGCATCATGCCTAATTCTGCAATGCGAATTGGGAGCTCGCGGTATGAACGAATATGATGCTTATAAATTTGGATGTGGGACGGACAATTCATTGGTCGCAATTCAAGCATTTCCCCGTCACCCATATCCATCGGTGGAAACATGTCATCACGATAGTGTGCCCAGTGGCCTGATGTTTTATAAGCGTCAACGTTCATAAGCACTGGGGTATAAACGTGTTGGTAACCGTCAGCGACCTCTTTATCAATGATGTAACGTTCAACTACTCGGCGAATCGTGGCACCTTTTGGCATCCAGTAAGGTAAACCAGCTCCAACTTTGGGATCTACAAAGAATAAATCAAGATCTCGGCCAATTGTTCTGTGATCGCGTTCTTTAATTTCTTCACGACGCTTAATATCGGCATCTAAGTCAGCTTTTTTAAAGAAGGCTGTACCGGAAATTCTTTGAAGCATTGGGTTAGAAGATTGGCCCTTCCAATAAGCACCAGCAACAGATAATAATTTAAACTGCTTAATCTTTCCTGTATTAGGCAGTAACGCGTCGAAGCCAAAGTCGATGAAGTCTCCCAGCTTGTATACATGAATTTGGTCATCTTTTTCTGCTTTTAGTAATTCACTCTTATACGGATCATCTTTAAAAATTTCAGATAATTCCGCTTTTGACATGGAAGAAGATGCAATTTTATTTCCAGCCTTAATAACCTTTTTAATTGCTTTCTCTAATTCCGGAAGTTCGTTAACTTTAATCTGGTTTTCCTTGTCAGTATCAACCAAAAATCCATCTTCATTCGCCGCATGCTCACCAAAATGAATCTCAGGATAAGCTTTTTTAGCAACTGCTTCAAATACAAAAGCTACTGTAGCCCGTAAAATATTTAAGCCTGCTTCATCCCTGTCTGTAATAATTGCAACTTCGGCATCTTTATTTAATTTGTAATCCAAAGAAACAACTTGACCGTTTACTTTTGCTCCAATAGCAGCCTTACCTAAGGATGTACCTATGTCATGTGCTAAAGCAGAAACTGATACTGCATCTTCATATTCCTTTTTAGAACCATCCGGCAAAGTAATTGCAAAACTCATTTTTTCCTCCAAAATCAAATAAATAAAAAAATCCCAGTGCAGTTAAGCACTGGGACGTTAATTAACGTGGTTCCACCCAAAATTTAGTCTGGACTCCAGACTATCTCGTTCAAGATTATAACGGATCCAACCCATTTTTTAATTTCAGGTACGAATGAGTGGGTTGTAACACTAATGGAAGCTTCCAGAATAATGCTTCTCTCTCTGAATCGTATTACAACATGTTCATTCATTGCAGTTAATTATAACCCAATAATTTTTTAATGCAAGTATATTTTCATTAAAAAAATTCAAACTAGACTTTTTAGTCACTAATGTCGCCGGTTGTGCCCAGAAATTACAATTTCAGTGGCTAGAGAATGTATTCTTTCCATTAATCTGGCAGCCTTTACTGGTTCAATGGCATTTTTGGTCTCTTTAAAATGATCTTCTAAGTCATTCATAGCAAAATTGGACGAAAAGAAGGTTGGCAAAACATTATCCATTCTTGCTTGTAAAATTACTGCTAAAACTTCATCGCGTGACCACTGACTCAAATTTTCCGCACCAATATCATCAAGTATTAATAAATCGCAATTTGCAATTTTTTGAACTTCATCTTGTAAACTATTATCATTAAAATGACTTGCCAGACTGGCAATGAAAGTAGGAACATGCAAAAAAACAACATATTTGTTCATAGCAGCAACCTGATTTGCCAGTCCCGCCAATATATAGGTTTTACCAATACCAAAATTACCTGATAAATATAAGCCCTTTTGATGAATATCTCGCGCATAATGATATAAAAACTTTTGAATAGCTGTCATTACTTCTTTTCTTGCGGGAGTCAATTCAATTTGACTCAAACGAATATCATGCAATCCCTCAGGTAAATTAATTAAGCGCAAGTGTTTCTTGATACTAATTTCCCTATCATGAATCAGCTTACTGTCCTCGGGAACAAACTTGAGACTAATGGCATTTTTATTCATGATTAAATCAGGATAGTATCCTTGAGTTACCGGGTCTTTTTTATGTTGGCTAAGATAAAATTCAAACAGGCTGGGCAGACTTTTATCAATTATGCTGTCGTTAAGCTGCTCTTGGTGCTGGCTGATAAATTGTTGCACTTTGGGTTCAGCCAATACTTTTTGCTTAATTTTAGCTGTACTTTCCTCATCTGCTTTAGCTGTTTGTCCTTTAACCATAAGTTTTTTGATGGGTTGCATTTTATTTCACCTACTTCATGCCGTTTTGATCTTCAAAATTCTTGAAAAATTCTTTTAATTCTGCACTGGAAACATCCGATTTTACCTTTGGCTTTTGCTTGTTCCAGTCAGTGCCCTTTTCAACCGTTTTTCTGGCAGTATAAGCATGATACCGATTGCTTCTTTGCTTTTGTGCCCTTTTTCTCTTGTCCATGTATTCCAAGGCTTGACTTGCAGTCTTTACCCCGTGTTGCAGCCAATCATGAAGTATTTTATTTGCCAGGCGAAAAGAGATATTAGGACCACTTTTTAAACAAGCATAAGTCAAAACGTTAAGCAATTCTGCCGGTATTCCCTTATCGTTATATAAATTATCAAGCACTTGATATTCACTGGCATCAACAAAATCATTCCGCTCAGTTTTTAAATGATACAAAAACTGGGCTGGAGTATCAGATTGAGCTTTCTGCAATAGCTGCTGTTCATCTTCATTTAAGTGACTATTATTGACAAGCTTGTCTGTTAGTGCTTCTTTTTTTGGCAAATGCCGGCGCGTATCAGTTCCATGAATACTGTTAGCGATAGATTGCTTAATTTGACGCATATTCAAATGATAATCACCATGTAAGCAAGGTATTGCTTCATCAACAAATTCTTGCTCGGAAAGTCCGTACATGCGCATAACAGCTCGAATAGCATCTTCATTCTGATCAATTTCGCTGCCCGCGATTTGATAAATTTCAAATTGCTGTTTCATAAAATCCCAGTCAATATGCTCTTGATCATTGACGGTAGCAAAAGCTTTAGAAACAGAACTGTTTTCTTTAGCAGCTTTTTTCACATCAATAGAAGGATCAATTGCTTCTTGGTCAGGTAAATGAAAAACTTCCATAAAGGATGCAGATACGTTAGGTGCTTCCTTAATTCCACTGATGCTGCTTTGACTTTGCTTAGTTTCTCTAGCAAACTCATGGCTCAATTTATTAAAGGCTGTAACACCCACTTTTTCTTTTAATAAACTTGCTAAAAGTGCGGTGGTAAAAAACTCACTGCTGGAAGGAACACTTTTAAGTTTAAAACATAAAACCTGACCCATAATTTGGTTAGCAAGCAAATGGCTTTCAATTAAACCGACAGCTTCAAGTTTATGCAACGCGGGAAATAATTTTTTGATATCGCAGTCGGCTTGCTCCTGCAAAAAATAGAGACCTTTGGCATCAGAGAGCATCGCTTGCGGATTGTAGTCTTCATTTAAGCTTAAATAAACTGCCAGCGCCAGAGATCCTATGAGCGGCTGGTATAATTTGATTAAAACCCGTAAATCCTTCGGAAAAATATCCACCCTGTTAGCAATGAAAAATGGTTGTTTGGGATCATTTGTCTCAAACATAATTAATTACCTTTCTCCCTTTTCGCAATCATATCTTCCATGGTTTTCATGAAGCTGGACATATCTTTGAATTCACGATAAATAGAGGCAAAACGAATATAAGCGACATCATCAATTTTAGCCAGTTCATCCATTACTAATTGACCAATCTTTTTGGAAGAAATCTCACTAACTCCTTGCTGACGTACTTTGTTTTCTACATGATCAACTAATTCTTCAAATTGCGAACTAGATATAGGACGCTTTTGTCCCGCAGCCATGACGCCGTGTAAAATTTTTTTCCGGTTAAAAGGTTCACGAGTGCCATCATTTTTGATTACTAGTAGTGGTGTCGTCTCGACTCTTTCAAACGTAGTAAAACGAAAGCCACAGTTTTCACACTCACGCCGCCGTCTGATTGCACGATTTTCATCACTGGGACGTGAATCTATTACTTTTGATGCATTTTTATGACAATTAGGACATTCCATATTAATACTCCTCTTTTATTTTAAGAAGCAACTGCTCAAGTTGATATTTCAGATCTTGCTTTGTACCAACATTATTAATTACAAAGTCAGCTAGTTTTTCTTTTTGAGACAAGGACATCTGACTGCGAATACGTTTCAAAGCAGCATCTTTACTTAAATGATCCCTTAACATCAGCCGCTTTAACTGCAAAGATTCAGGTATGGCAATTAATAAAGTGCAGTCACAATATTTTTGGCCATTTGCTTCAAACAAAACTGGTGCATCTACAATAATTAAAGGCTTTTTAGCAACCTTGCTTAGCGCAATTTTAGCTTGTATTTCTTTAAAAATCAACGGATGGGTAATTTTATTAAGAATGTCAAGCTGCTTTGCGTCATTAAAAACTATTTGGCCTAAAACTGATCGGTTGATTGATTGATCTTCATTAATTATTTGGAGACCAAACTGTTTTCTAACCAATTCATAACCTTTATTACCAACATTTAAAATATCATGAGCTATTTGGTCACAGTCTATCACGGGTATGTGCTTTTCTTTAAAAAAGATATCTGCTGTGCTTTTGCCGCTGGCTATTCCACCAGTTAAGCCCAAAATAGTTGTCATTTATAAATCACCTGACATTTAGGGCAAAAAGTAGTGCCCCGGCCGTTTACTTTAATTTTTTCAAGAGGGGTTCCGCAACGTTCACAAGGTTCGCCTTTATGACCATAGACCTGCAACATTTTTTGAAAACCGCCGGTCTTGCCATTAGCATCAAGATATGTATGAACAGTAGTGCCCCTTTCTGCTATGGCCAATTCTATCAACGAATTAATATTATCATGCAGTTCTGCTACTTTTTTTGCTGGGATACTATTAGCCATACTTAATGGGTGAATTTTTGTTTCCCACAAAACTTCATCTACGTAAATGTTACCAAGACCGGCCACAACTGACTGATCAAGCAAGGTATTTTTGATATTTTTCTTTTTACGAGCTAGGCCTTTTTGCAAGTATGAAACTGTAAACGCCTGTGAATTTGGCTCAGCGCCTAATTTGCCAATACCGGTACTTTCTTTCTCTGTGCCCGTTGTAATCAACTGCATGCGCCCGAACTTACGCACATCATTGTAACGCAAAGCAGAATTATCGTTAAAAACAATTTGCACATGATCGTGTTTATCTTTTTTGGTATTTACTTTGACTAAACGATATTTACCTTCCATGCGTAAATGCGATACCACAGTTAAATGACCACTAAGACGAATAAGCAAATACTTAGCATAACGATCAATTGTTTCTATTCTTTTACCAGCTAACTGCTTTTTAAATTCTTTTGCATCACCAGTTATTATTTTAGGATACCAAACAGTTACTTCTTTAATCGTTTTTCCCTTAATCAGGGGAAGTAGTGTCCGCCTGACAGTTTCAACTTCTGGCATTTCGGGCATTAAAATTACTCCTTACTTAGCATCAAACCAATTGTGACCATAACCAGAATCAGCTACAAGAGGAATATCAAGTCTCACAGCAGACTGCATAACTTCTGGCACAATCTTTTTAATTGTTTCTAATTCATCTTTTGGTACATCAAAAATCAATTCATCATGAACTTGAACCACCATCTTAGTTCTAAGATGCATCTCATCCAATTTTTTCTGCATGTTAATCATCGCAATCTTGATAATATCTGCAGCTGAACCTTGAATTGGTGAGTTAATCGCAGTTCTTTCCGCAAATGACCGCACATTATAATTCTTGGCATGAATATCAGGTAAATAGCGCCTTCTGTGCATAATTGTTTCGGCATAGCCTTTTTCACGGGCAACTTGAACTGCCTTATCCATATAATCCTTAATTTGCGGATATTGTTCAAAGTAATTATCAATAAATTCCTTAGCTTGTTTGCGACTGATATTGAGATTTTTAGATAAGCCATAATCAGAAATACCATAGACAATACCGAAGTTTACCGCTTTTGCTCTGCGACGCATTAACGGCGTAACGTCAGAAGTTGATTTCAGATGAAAAATTTTCATAGCCGTATGAGCGTGGATGTCATAACCCGTTCTGAAAGCTTCCTGCATTTGTTCGTCACCGGAAACCTGTGCCAAGACTCGTAATTCAATTTGAGAATAGTCACAAGAGAAAATGTAGCCATCTGGTTCACTTGGCACAAAGGCTTTTCTAATTTGCTTTCCTTCTTCCGTTCTGGTGGGAATATTTTGTAAGTTAGGATCAACTGAGGACAAACGACCAGTAGCAGTCAATGTTTGTAAATACCTGGTATGAACCCGACCGTCTTTTTGGATAACATCCAGTAAGCCATTGACGTAAGTTGACTGGATTTTAGCAATTTGCCGGTAAGTCAAAATTTGATCAATAATTGGGTTTTCATCTTTTAACTGATTCAAAACATCAACTGAAGTCGAATAACCGGTTTTAGTCTTTTTAACAGGCTTTAAGCCCATTTTTTCAAACAAAATATGACCTAATTGTTTAGGTGAATTAATATTAAATTCTTCACCGGCTTCATCATAAATTTGCTTTTCCATTTTCTTAAGGTCAACCGCAAATTCATCTTGGAGCTGCGTTAAGGTATCAGCTTGGACTTTGATACCGTTTATTTCCATGACAGACAGAACTCGGGCTACAGGGATTTCAATATTGGCAAAAAGATCGTCTTGCTCATGTTCTTTTAGTTTAGCCAGCAGAGTATCTTTTAAGTTTGCGATTGCTTCAATTTTGCCAGCCAAATGGTTGAACAACACCTGATCGTCCTCTGGAATATGGACGCTTTTACCTTTGCCGTAAACATCATAATCGCTTTTAACCGAGTTATCACCGTACATGCGACAAATTTCACCCATATCGTCAGAATTGTTTTCGTTATTGATCAAATATGAAGCAAGTAACATGTCATAATCAATTCCGCGAGCGTGAATACCCAATCGGTTCAAACCAACTGTAGTTCGTTTTAAATCAAAGACATTTTTGGCAATTTGCTTATTTTCCAGAATATTCTTAAGTTGCGGCTTTTTTAACAGGTCAACATTGCGACTCACATATATTTGCTTATCTATCATAATGGCAAAACCAACAAATTGCGCTAAATGATAATTGGCACCCAACATTCCTAAGTAAAAAGTAATAGTTTGGCCAGCTTTAACTGCAAAATTATTAATGTCATTTTCTTCAAGCTCTGTAAAAGCAACTGCTTTATTATCTTTTACTGGTTGGTCTTTTTGCCCAGCAGCACTTTCAGGGTCTAACTGGCTTAAAAACTTGCGAAAGTTCATTTTTTCATAGAATCTGCGCAATTTTTGATAATCGACTGCACGCCTTTTTACATCAGCAATCCCAATGGTTAACGGGGTATTACGATCAATTGTCGCCAGCTTTTTACCCAGTAGAGCCTTATCTTTATCATTAATCAGGTTTTCCTTCATTTTAGAAGGCTTCATATCATCTATATGATCATATAAATTTTCTACTGAGCCATATTCCTGGATAAGTTGCGAAGCTTTTTTGGGTCCTATTTTAGTAACACCAGGATAATTATCAGAATTATCACCCATTAATGCTTTCATATCAATGAATTCAGTTGGAGTAACACCATTAACTTCTTTCATGTGTTCAGGTGTATAAGCTTCCAAGTTTAAAACCCCTGATTTAGTAACCATAACAGTGGTTTGAGGAGATGCCAGCTGCGTCAAGTCCTTGTCGCCCGTAACAACTGTAACTTTAAAACCCTCTTTTTCTCCAATATTTACAAAAGTACCAATAATGTCATCAGCTTCATAGTTATCAAGCTCATATGTAGACAAGCCCAAATCATGCAAAAGTTCCTGAATGTACGGCAGCTGTTCAGATAATTCTGATGGGGTCTTTTGTCTGCCACCTTTGTAGTCAGCATACATCTTATTTCTAAAAGTAGTTTTACCTGCATCAAAAGCAACCAAAACATGGTCAGGTTCAACGTCATTCAGCACGACATCAAGCATATTTTTAAATGTATAAATGGCATTAGTGTGCAATCCTTCAGGATTTCTAAAATTTTCAAGTTGGCGGTATAGTGCATAGAAAGCACGAAAGGCAACTGAATTACCATCAATTAAAAGTAATTTTTTATCAGCCATTTGATCTCCTTAAATTTAAACCAAGTTTCTTTATTCAACTACCATTTTAACAGTTTTTCCATTCATCTTGCATAATACCGATTTTCCTGAACCTTATGACATGTAAAATCTGTTATATAAAGCAAAAAGATCAAGTCTTGAAACTCAATCTTAATAACTTAATTTATTTTAGTAATTTTTCTAAAGCATCTTCGTATTTCTGGATATCGCCTGCGCCCATGAAAACAATGACACTGTCTTTGTTCTGCGTTAGGTCAGCAATATTATCAAGATCAATCACTTCAGAGCCAGGAATTTCGGCTACTAAATCACTACTTGAAATATCTCCACTTGCCTCTCTTGCGGAAGCATAAATGGGAGTAATGTATGCTTTATCCACTCCGCGCAAAATTTCTGCAAAATCTTGCGCATATTTCTTCGTTCTGGAAAAAGTATGTGGTTGGAATACGACAACTAGTTTTTTATGAGGAAACTTTTGCCTAGCAGCCTGAATTGTCGCACGCATTTCAGTTGGATGATGGGCGTAATCATCAATGATATTAATATCTTTAAAGTCTTTTTCAGAAAAGCGTCGTTTGGCCCCCTGATAAGTAAGTAAACCCTTTTGAATATCTCCAAGAGGAATGTTTTCGGTATAAGCAACTGCTATTACGGCCGTAGCATTCAAAATATTATGATCGCCAAAAAGATGAATTGTAAATTCACCTATCTTCTTTCCCTGTCTCAAAACCGTAAAACTTGAACCTGCAGTAGTGCGGTTGACATCAACCACCTGAAAATCATCATCATTTTCAAAACCATAAGTGTATTTGGGAACGGCAGAATGCAATTGTCTTAGTCTGTCATTACCTCCCCACACAAATAGACCTTTTTGAGTTTGATCAGCGGCAGTTTGAAAGGCTGAAGTATAATCTGCCTGGTCTTTAAAATAATCCGGGTGGTCAAAATCAATGTTGGTCATGATTTGATAATCAGGATGATAAGCCAAGAAATGGCGGCGATATTCATCAGCTTCATAAACAAAAAAGCGTGACCCTTTAACTCCTTTACCCTCACCATCGCCTATCAGATAAGACGTGGGCGCTGCTTCACCTAAAACGTGAGCTAAAAGACCGGTAGTAGATGTTTTGCCATGAGTTCCAGAAACACCAATACCAGTATGCATCTTGATTATTTCTTCTACGGTATCAGGATAACTTTGCCAAGTTATATTTTTATCTTCACAAGCTTTAACTTCAACGTTATCATTTTTAAAAGCATTGCCCTTAATTATGACCTGACCCGAGTCTTTGATATTACTTGCATCAAACTCTGTTACTTTAATTCCTGCTTTTTCAAGTGGTTCTTGTGTGAAAGTATACTTTTTGATATCACTACCGGCAACATGAAAGCCTAAATCGTTTAACACTAAGGCTAAAGAAGCCATTCCCGTTCCTTTAATTCCAATAAACCAAATTTGCTTATTTTTATCTAACATTTCCCAAGCTCCATATTTTTTATCATTGTTTCTTATTTTACCATTTCTAACGAAAAAAGAGCAGAATCATTGAAAAGCCATGAAAAATCATAATCTTACTTTGCATTACTAAAAAAGGACTCTACCAATAACTTGATAAAGTCCTTTAATCTTATAATTTAATCTGCCCGCTTGCCAAAAGTTCATCACATTTTTCAGGATCAAAGGCGTCTCCCACAGCAAAATCGTCTGGAACTACTAAAATTCCTCGTTTTTGTGGTGCGTGGGGCAAACCTAGTTCTCGTGCTGAACAGATCATCCCATAAGAATCCACATGGCGCAGCTGACCCGGCCAAATCATTTGACCATTTGGCATCAAGGTGCCAGGTAAGGCAACTACTACTTTTTGTCCTTGAGCAATGTTAGGTGCACCACAGACGATTTGCTGTTCCTCACCATGGCCAACATCAACAGTGGTCACATGCAAGTGATCAGAGTCAGGATGTTTTTCACAGCTTTTCACATAGCCGTAAACCAGCGTTAGTTTACCATAAGCAAGTTGATCATTAAAACCAACTTCTGCCAACTTTTTATTTAATGCTGCTAAATCGTCATTAGTCAACTTGACTTGGCCGTCTGCTAGTTTGTCATAATCAATTACCTGGTCGACATTAAAGAAATTATATCCGGTCACATTACCTTCCTCATCAGTAATACGTGTGACATCATCTTTTTCTTCATACTCACTTTTGCCCTTATCCTGACCTAAAATCACAATTAAGGTATTGGGATAGCTGCGTTTATTAATACTAGTAATCATGAATCAATTATCCTCTTTCACTTAGTCCAGTGACCGCAAAAAGCTCTCAACTTCTTCTTTAGTTTTACGGTCCTTATTAACTAGTCTACCAATTTCTTTACCATCTTGGTAGACCACAAATGAAGGAATACCCATGATATTCATTTCTTTAGCTACATCTACAGAACCGTCACGGTCAATTTGATAAAATTTACTGTCAGAAAAATCTTTTTCAATCTCCGGCATAAACGGATCCAAAAAGCGGCAATCTGGACACCAACCAGCAGAAAATTCCAAAACCACACGACCATTTTTGGTAATATCTTCTAATTTTTTTTGATCTAATTCTTTTATTTGTTCCATTTTGAAAAAACCTCTCAATCCTTATTATTACTTATTTTACCCCAAAATCAGCATGCAAGGCATAAATTGGGTTACCTTGGCTGGCAAATTTGTGCTCATACTCGGTTTCAATATTTGAAGTTAAAATATCTTCTTTCTCATTATGCAGATCCACTGTAACAAAATCAAAATGCATCCCATAATTATTCATACTTTGAAGAGAATAAGCAAAAAGACCTGCATTATCTGTTTTAAACTGTATCTGACCATTTTCTTGTAAAACGGATTGGTATTTTTGTAAAAAAGTCTTATAGGTTAACCTTCTCTTTTCGTGCCTGGTTTTAGGCCACGGGTCACTAAAATTTAGGTAAATGGTATTTGCACTATGTTTTTTAAAAAAGCAATCAATATTAGCAGCATCTGCGCATAAAATTTGTAAATTAGGCAAATTTTGAGCTAGTTTTGACCGTAAAATAATTCCAGCTGCGGTCATCTGCAGTTCAAGAGCAACGAAATTTTTTTCAGGGTGCTTTTCAGCCATTGTGGTGATAAACTTCCCTTTACCCGGACCAACTTCAATTTCTAATGGTTTTGAAATGTCAGCAAACCGCTTTGACCAATCAATCTTTTGGGTTGGATCTGGACGATCTATCACACTTTCTGGATGCTCTTGCACAAGTTTTACAGCCCACGGTTTGTTACGTAGTCTCATTTATTTACAACTTCCTTTTCTTTACTTTTGCTGGTAAGTATAACCTTAATACCGCGTAACTGAAAACAACTAAAATCCCCATTGCTTCAAACAAGTGCAAACTAATAGGCAGTGTAATCAGCCATGAAATGCTAATAATCAACCATTGTACCAACATTATCCCAGTAAGTGCAGAAACTAAGTCTAAGCCTCGTTTAGTGCGCTCGATAGGATAAACACGATACATGACATTGGTGTCAAATTCATCAACCATCGGTACTAATTGGTAAATAGTTAAGAATACTACTAAGCAGGACAAGCCTAATGCCCAAAGCCAATTCTGCACTAACCACGAAATTAGAATTGCAAAAGCAGTCATTCTAACTACTAGATTAATGTTTTCCGGATTGCGCAGAACTGAGCGCCTATACAAAAACTTATTAGGATTTTCCCTTGCCAAATTTTGAGGTAATAAAAAGTCCAAATATTTCCGTCTTTTAATATTAGTTTGCCTTTCCTTAACATCGGTGAACATACTAAAAGCGTTATAAACAACGTTTTTACGTTTTTCTTCTTGCTCGATGGCAAATTGCCAGTCAAAAAGTGCTGCATGTTGCGGTTTTAAAATAAAAATGATTACAATAATTAACAGCAAACCAGCAATAAATATCATACTTTTTGGTTTAAACATTACCAAAATGAATAAAAGCAGTAAGAAAATATTCAAAATTGAGATAGAAATTTTACGGTTAAAGAATAAATTATATTCCATAATTTTCAGCTGCAATACTTTGGCCAGAAAAACAGCAAAAACCGCGAAAACATAATCTAACGGTTCAATCTTTGCCTTGATCGTGGCAAAAGGAAATATAATTCCCGCCATTAAAACTAAGCAAATTGTAGGTACAATCAAGCTGTAATTTAGCATTGGCTGCAAATATGATGCTAAATTTTCATCTTCAGGCAGTAAAAATTGTAAATCAGCTGGTTTTAGCAATGTTACCAGTTTGCCTATTAAAAGTGGCAACCACAGCAAAATACCAACTAGGGGACGGTAATACCACAGATTTTCTGGCATAGTCTTCATTGCCTGTGCATACCAGAACATGAGTGCTCCAAAAAGAAAAATCAGAGCTAGGATAAAGAAATCATTAAAAACCAATACTAGGTATTTCAAAGACTGGCGCAAGTTTTCCTGCAGCCTTCTTTTAGCCAAATCACGCATTTTGTTGCTCCTGACTTAAAATTTGGTAAATTTGGTCAAATGAATCTGTCTCCTTTAGGCCATAATGCATGCGAATTTCAGCCAAAGTACCAGCAGTTTGAATTTTGCCATTATTTAAGACCGCATAACGAGAAACTGCCTGCACACTGTCAGCTAAAATGTGTGTTGACATTAACACCATTTTGCCCTGACCAGCAGCTTCTTTAATCAATTGCACCAAATTGGCCACTGCCAACGGATCAAGTCCAGTGAACGGCTCGTCAATTACCAGCAAGTCAGTATTTGCTAAAAACGCTGAAACAATCATTACTTTTTGCTTCATACCCTTTGAAAAATGAATCGGCAGCCAATCTAACTTGTCATCCAGCCTAAACAGCTGTAACAGCTCGTGAGCCTTTGCCCAAGCCTGTTTTTCCTTTAGCTGGTAACTAAGAATAGTCAGGTCAAGATGCTCTTTTAAAGTCAATTCTGAATATAAAACTGGCGTCTCGGGAATATATGCGACTTGTCTTTTAAATTTAGTAGGTTCAGCCGTTAAATCAATGCCATTTAGAGTGATTTTCCCTTTTTGCGGTCTGAGTAATCCTAAAATATGTTTAATAGTAGTAGATTTACCAGCACCATTTAGGCCAATCACTCCTAAAACTTCCCCGGGTTTTATTTCCAAGTTAATATCTTTTATGACTGGTATACCCGTGTAGCCACCAGTCAAATGCTCAATTTTTAAAGTCATAATTCCTATCTTTCTTTTAATGAATTTACTCATTTAATATGATAGCATGATATTAAAAGAAACTAAATTTTGAAATGTAGAGGTTTTAAAATGGAAGATTTAGATAAAGATTGTTTATTTTGTAAAATTATTAAAGGGGAAGCCAGCAGCTACACTGTTTTTGAAAATGACGATGTTAAAGCATTTTTAGATTTATCCCAGGTTAACCCTGGTCATACTTTGATGGTGCCTAAAAAACACATCACAAACTTTTTTGATTATACCCAGGCAGATGCTCAACGCTATTTACAATATATTCCTACAATTGCTAATGCAATTAAAAAATTTGATCCGAGAATCACCGGTATGAATATTAGCAGCAATAATGGTGCCAGTGCAAGTCAAGTAGTTATGCACTCACATATTCATTTTATTCCGCGATTTGAAGGTGATGGCTTAAAGATTGCCACCCGTAACAATGCGGAAAAATACACTGACGAAGATTATGAAAAGGTTGCTGCTGCCATTAGAGCACAATTTTAAGGTGACAAGATGAAACGTTTTAGTTTAGGATTGGCTGTAGGTGCAGGCTTTGGCGTGATCCTTTCACTGTTTAAAGATCAAAATGGCAACCGCCTGTTTCCACCTGTGCAAAAGCAAATAAAGTCATTAAAAGAAGATATTAGTGACATTTCTGCTGCAAGTAGTAAATTTAAAACTGCTCAGCAAGAATTAAAAAAATCTTTACCGCGAGCAAAGAAAGCTGTTTCTGAGTTACAAAACGAAATAGAATATTATCAGATCAGCATTAATCGTATCGTCGGCAAGCTGAAAGCCAAAACTGCGACAATTAATTCCAATAACGCAACTGAAACTAATAGTTCTAAAAAATAGTAAAGAAACTCTCTTTTTTGTTTTAAAAAAATAAAAATGAAAACCAGTTTTGCCAGTTTATGTTATATTAGTTGTCGGTGACTTAATTTATTAAGGATGTGGAGAATTTATTTTATGAAAAAATATATTAAAAAAGCTGCAGCTGTGATTGCCGTAGCCGGTATGGCATTATCAACAGCTGCTTGTTCTAATGGTGGCAAAACTGTTGCTTCTTATAAAGGCGGCAAGATTACCCAGCAAGAGTATTATGATGATATGAAAAAATCTCAGGCTGGTAAAACCGCTTTGGCAAATATGATTATTAATCGTGTTTTAGAGCAACAATATGGCAATAAAGTTTCAAAAAAGCAAGTTGATAAACAATATAGCAACTATAAGAAACAATATGGTAGTCAGTTTGATGCCGTTTTGCAACAAAATGGTATGACTACTGCAAGTTTCAAGCAAAACCTAAAAACAAACTTGCTGACCGAAGCCGCCTTGAAAGATATTAAAAAGATCTCAAAGAGCCAAGAAGAAAAAGCCTGGAAAGCATATCAGCCTAAAGTTACAGTGCAACACATATTAGTTTCTAAGAAATCTAAAGCCGAAGAAATTACTAAAGAATTAAAGAATGGTAAAAGCTTCAAGAGCCTAGTTAAAAAGTATTCTTTAGATACTGGAACCAAAAGTAATGAAGGTAAACTGCCAGCATTTGATTCCACTGATACTAGTTTAGATCCTGCTTTTAAAAATGCAGCATTTAAGCTAAAGACCGGTGAAACTACGAAGAGCCCCGTTAAATCTCAATCAGGCTACCACGTAATTAGAATGATTAAACACCCTGCCAAAGGTTCTTTTGCTTCACATAAAAAAGAAATTGATGATCAAATTTATCAATCAATGTCTCAAGATCAACAAACTATGCATGATGTCCTTGCCAAGGTAATTAAAAAGGCGGGAGTCAACATAAAGGATAATGATCTAAAGGATGTTTTAGCTGCTTATGTTTCTACTTCAACAAATAAGAAGTAATTAAAACTATTACAGTTAAGACTAGTTCTTTGCTAAAAATATAATAATCCCGTTAACAGTCATTTTTATAAATAGCTATTAGCGGGATTTTTTTGTATTAAATTTTTCTTTTAATGATAATTTTTTATTATAGGCTTCAGCTGACATTGAAATAATTTTCATCTAATATTTGTTTTTATAGTAACTTTCTAAAATATTCTGATTGATCAAATAACCTGACACAATTTACGAACTAATTAACTGTTAAACTACATAGATTATCTAAATCACCTTTTGCTCAAGCAATTTTTCATAAGAACCTTCTACAGTAATAGTGTTATCTTCCATGAAAAGCACGGCATCATATTTTTTAAGATTATAAAAAAGCAGTTTGATCAAAATTATTTTTACATTTATCAAAATGTTTATCAAAATGTTGCGTGAACGAGAAATTCTGCTTAAATTAAGGCAAATGAAAAAGCAGCTAAAAGTAATGTCGTACTTTTAGCTGCTTTCTAGCTCTCCGTTTGCAAGTATAAAGCTAATATTTTATATTTTTTGCTAACCCTCAATAAAGTTATTTGCTTCTCATATTCTCTAAGCAATTATTCTAATTTATGTGATTTAGCTAAAGATTCATCATCTTTAGGTCTATAAAATTTCCGGCCACCCTGACTCATAATATTTTCGGTAAAATTGCCCGGTCGTGTATGTTGTAAAGCATTAGTAATAGCGTAAATTGACGCATCTAAATCATCAATGCGATGTAACAATTCTGCTTCAAGGAGTGCCGGCAATTTAGGTGAGCCATACTCAAATTTACCATGATGAGACAAAACCATATGACGCAATAAGAGCAAGTCTTCAGATTCAAGGTCAATATTTAGTTGTTGCGCCGCTAACATTATTTGCTCGTCAATTAAAACCAAGTGGCCAATCAAGTTACCTTCATTAGTATATTGAGTGGCAGCCGGACCAGTTAATTCCAATACTTTACCCATATCATGTAAAATACAGCCAGCATATAATAATGAACGATTAATTTGCGCATAATTATTTGCCAGGCCTTTAGCATCCCGCAACATTGATAATGTATGGTATGCCAGACCTCCTCGCACGGCATGGTGGTTACTTTTTCCAGCTGGAAACTCAAAGAACCGCTTGTCCCATTTTTTTAATAAAAACCGTACTATCCGGTTCCAGGTTGGATTCAAAATTTCAAAAACGTACTGATTGATTTCTTCTTTCATATCAGCAACTTTTTCTGGGGCTGATTTAATAAACTGCCTGAGATCATAACCTTCTTCAGGGCCAACAACCCGTAGACTATAAATTTTTATTTGTGGCTGCCCCTGATATTCTTCCCGTTTGCCGTTAAGTTCAACAATTGTTCCTGAATTAAATGTAGAGGCATCTTGGTCATTGGCATCCCAAAAATTACCGCGAATTTCACCAGATGAATCACCAAATGACATTGCCAAATAGAGCTTACCCTTTTTGGTATGTCTTAGTTGCGAGTTCTTAATTAACACGACCAGTTCTAACTCTTCGCCATCATTATAATCCAGCAAACGTTTATACATGTTCGGTTCCTTTCTTAAAAGTTAGCGGCTGTAATTGCAGTTTATCAACAAGGCTTTTTTGAGCAGTAAAGATCAATACCTGGTTGCTTTGCGCAATTGTCTGCAGCAACTTTTCAATTTCATTGATCCTTTGATCATCAAAGTTAACAAAAGAGTCATCAATCAAAATTGGTAAATTAATTTGATCCTTTATTTGTTCAACAAAAGCCAATTTCAAAGCAAAATAAAGTTGCTCAGAGGTACCCCGAGAAAGATATTCCACCGCTAATTTTTTACCATCAAAACGAGTAACCATTATTTTTTTACCTATTTCAATATTATTATACCGATTATTTGTTAATAGTCGCAAATATTCTTTAGCAGTAATCAGCATTTTCGGAAAACGTTCATTAGATGCAAGATCAAGTGCGCGGCTAATCCACTTAGCAGTAAATAAATTAGCCAAATACTCCGCGCTTAAATTTCTAAGTCTAGTTCTTAAGTTTGCTAATTTTTGTTTTTCCTCGAATACCGCCGTTGAACTGGCCAGATTTTCCATCTTGACTTTAGTTTCAGCCGTTTTACTTTGTAAAAGGTTAATATTTTCATTTAGTAAGGAAATTTGAGCAGCTAAATCCTGTAATTTCTTGTGTCCACTACTTTTATCCTGTACATATTCTTGCAGCTGGATAAGGTCGCTTTGCAAACTGGATTTGAGAGCACTAATTTGGTTTTTAATATTATCCTGTCTCAGCTTTTGTTTTTGAATTTCTCGATATTCATCTAAGCTGCTAACTTGAGCTCTTGCCAAAATCATTTTCAATTTAACATTAATTTCTTGGAGCTCTTCATTATTTTCAGTTAAATTGTTTTTTAAACTATTTTGCTCTTCTCTGCGCTTACGATCCGTGTCTATTTTTTCAGCAAGTTGATCTAATGCAGTCAATACATCAGAAAAATTAGTACCTATTGCTTGTTTCAGTTCTTGACCTAACTGCATTGCAAAGGGCGTGAGCAAATCAGATATTTCTGTTTTACGTAACTGATTTCTCTTTAAGTTTTGGGATAAAACCTGGTACTGCCGCCATTCGTTGATCAAATTATTAAGATCTAAATTGCTAGGATCAATGCTATATTGTTGCTCAAATAAATATCGTTGCTCTTTAACTTTTCTGCTTTTTTCAGACTGTGCTTCATTTGATTTTTGCACTTGCTTTTGCTGGTAGTAACCAAGCACTGCAAAAGCTACCCCAACACCAACAGCCAAAAAACCAAGGGCACGAGCAATGAACAATAAAATTAGTCCTAAAATGAAAATAGTTCCACCTAGCAAAAGAAATTGCTTAGGCTTATTACTTTTATCCTGGTTAATAACTGTTTCTTTTAGCGGTAATTTGTGAAAATCTTCCTGCAACTTAATTACTTGCTCTTGAGTCAATGCAGCAACTTGGTTCAGGTTGGGATCAAGAGTAATGAGCTGCTGTTGTTCGCTTTTAATTTGCGTCTCTTTTTGTAGGCAGCTATGGTATTCCGCTTGCCACTGTAAAATTTCCGGCTTCTTTTGCAGCAGCTTTGTTTCACTAATATCCTCATCTTTAACTTGAGAATATTCAGTTAGCTTTTCCGTGATTTTTTGCTGTTTTTTACGCAAAGTTTCTGCTTGAACTGCTAAATTTTGTGCAGATTGATATTGCTCCGAGTCAAAATGAATTGCTTTGGTCTGACTTTGTAAATCCTGCAATTTTTCGTAACTGGGTACAAGCTTTTCAACTTTTTCCAAGTTGTCATATTTTCTTTGCAGATCTAGTCTTTTTGCTTCTTCGTGGTGTTGCAGCTCTTCTTGTTTTTTTAAGTCACTATTCAGCTCTTTATACACAGAAAATTCATTTTCAGAATCACTGACTTTACTTTGCTGCTCTTGAATCTGCAGTAAAAGTTGGTTAAGCGGAAGTTTTCTGCCCCTCTTTTTAAATAAACTATCAGCATTTTTGGCAAAATTATCGCGCACAGTTATCAATTTATCACTGTCGGCTGCGCCCAAGTAATATATACGTTCTAATAAGTCATTTTGCTTGATCTGGTCAACTTTTGTCAACATATCCTGGTTAAAGATAAAACTGTCGGCATAAAAGTCACCGTCAATATTCTTTATTTGGTCAAAAAAAACATTTTCGGGCACTACTTGATTGTCACATTTAACTGTTAGTGTGCCCAATTTAGAACCTTTGCCGTGGGCGTATAGGCGTTCCAATTCATAGCGCTGTCCTTTTTCATTTTCAAAAAGCAAATACCCTCCCATTGGGCTAACTTGGGCCAAAGGAGTGTAGTTTTCAAAAAAAGGGGAATTGTGTGAAGCAAGATGAAAGCCAAACAAAATTTGTTTAATAAAAGCTACGATTGTGCTTTTCCCTGCTTCATTTGTACCATAAAAGACGTTAACGTCGGGATTAAGTAAATCAAAAGTGAAATTTGAAAATTGACCAAAATTAATTATCTTAAGTTTAATTAATTTCATCATTGACTCCTTTCAATTTACTGTTCAGCTTGACTTCTGCCAGTTGTTTAACTTCCTGAATAAAACTTGGGTCATGGGCCAAATTATTGGTAAACTCAGTTTTTAAGGACCAGTCTTTACTAATTTGGGCAAATTGATCCGGCGTAAAAATCTCTTCTTCAGCCTGTGTAAAATATTTTTGATCATTAACAGCAACAGCTAATTTGCTTCCATTAAGGAAACGCACATCTACCAGTTGAGAACCATGAGCAAGTTTTTCTGAAATCATTTGCCAAAAATCACTGTCTTGAATTAATTCGGCTTCTTTTTCATTTAAAAAATCTGCACCGATTATTTGTAGGCAAAAATAGCTAGTGGTAGTCGCTGGCAAACAATTAATTATCATCTTTTCCAGCTCGGTTTTTGCTATTGGCTTAGTTAATTCAAGCTGCTTTTTATCCCAAGTAATAAGATTAGTCTGAACAAAATGAATTTTGGTTTTCTTTGTTTGTTCATCAATAGTGCCTAAATAACAGCCTTTGGGACCAGTTTCGTTAATGTGACGGCCCTGAATATTACCAGGATAAACTATTAGTGGCGTTTCTGACAATATTTGCCTTAAATGGATATGACCCAGAGCAAAATAGTCATAATTAAGATTTTGTAATTCACTTAAGGTAAATGGAGCATATACATTTTGAGAGCTCAAACCCGCCCTTTCCTGAGCATGCATAATACCAAAAGTGTAACGATTATTTTTAGGAGGAAATTGGGCAGCAAGATCATCTGTAATGTGATTGGCCAAATATGAAAAACCAATCACATCATAGTCAAAACCACTTCTGGTAGTGTAAGAGGCAGTTTCAACTTTTTCGTCCTCACCTAATAATTTAAAATACGGGCTTTCAGGCACCAATAGGTCTTCTTTTGCCATATGATCATGATTACCTAAAACCATAACTACTTGTATTTCAGCTGTGATTAGCCGCTCAATTTCGCGCGCAAAAAAAATCTGGGCGCTGGGATTAGGCTTGAAACTGTCAAAAGTGTCGCCTGCAATTAAGACTAGATCAACATTTTCCCTAATAGCTAAATCGACAATGTTAGTTAAAGATTGCATTGGAGCTTTTTGAATTTGATTAAAGCTCTTAGATGGTAAAAAAGATAGTCCCAAAAATGGACTATCTAAATGTGCGTCAGCAAAATGGATAAATTTCATCGTTATATTTTAATTTCTAAGGCCGTCATAAAGGTCATTAATGGGTTTGGTAATTGCCTTTTGAACATCTTCAATTGTTTTAGAGACAGCCTGCTCAGCTTGCAAAAGTTGCAATATTTGATCATTCTTTTGCACTTTTTCATTCAACTTTTTATAATCTTCCTCTAAATCCTTAGGAAAGTCTCTTCCTTCAGTTTGAGAATTAATGATTTTAGTTTGCATCTCATCCATTTGCTTGAATAAAGCTGCACTTTCCTCATTATTTTTCACGGCATTAACAGCATTTTCTAAAGCCTTAAATTCATCAAGCTTTTGGAAATCTGTCGCCACTTGATTTGCTGAATCGTAAATATTTATCATATTTTTTCCTCCTAATTAGTGACCTAAAAGTCCTTTTATGTCATTATACCATTCATTAATCTTTTCACTGGCAGATCCGAGCCCTTTTTCAATTTTTTTACCAAAACCTTGCGTCCAATCAGTACCAGCACCGTTATTTTGAATAATTTGCCTTGGCGCTTGTTCTCTAAATTGATTTTGTGCGGTATACGGCAAAATACCTTCCATTTCAGCTTTATAAAGCCTTGTGATACCAGTTTCGGATACACCGTGCATGAAATGCTGCTGATTAGTGCGATCAAAGCCGACCCAAGTTGCTACAACAACATCTGGAGTATAACCAACGATCCATTGGTCCTTAGTGCCAAAACCGTATGAATTAGGAACTTCGGTAGAACCGGTTTTGCCAGCAACTCGATATCCGGCAGGTTGAGCTGAAGTTCCTGTACCGCCTGCAAATACGCCTAACAGCATTGTAGTCATCTCTTTAGCAGTATTTTCAGAGATAATTCGATGAGTACCTGTATCGTGATTTTCCGCAATCACATTGCCACTTGCATCAGTAATTTTGGTAATAAAGTAAGAATTATTCGGTAAGTTACCTTTATTAGCAAAAGCCGAATAGGCACGAGCCATTTGAATAGGTGAAACACCAGTCGATAATCCGCCTAAAGCCAAAGCTAAATTTTGATCCTCTTTTGCTACCTTCAAGCCGAAATTATTAGCAGACTGGACGCCTTTAGCTACTCCAATGCGGTCTAATAGCCAAACAGCAGGCACGTTTTTACTTTGCGCCAAAGCCACATACATAGGAATTTTATCCGAATAACCGTTGTCAACATTGTGGGGCTGATAGCCATTCTTCCCGAAGCGCTGCAGTTTGTTAGAAAGCTGGGAATCATAATGATATCCTTGCTGCAAGGCAGGCGCATAAGAAACAATAGGTTTAATAGAAGAACCAGGTTGCCTCTTCATTTGTGTCGCGCGATTATAACCGCGAAAGACATGCTTGCCCCGTCCTCCTACCACAGCGCGGACTGCACCAGTAGTAGGATCCATCACTACCGTAGCACCCTGAGTTTTAGTTCCATCAGCGGCATTTTGAGGGAATAAGTAATCCTGGTTAAACCTTTCTTGCAGCTGACTCTGATAATTTTGATTAAGAGTAGTGTATATTTTCAGGCCCTTATTCATGACATCTTCTTCTTTTAAGCCATAGCGATTAATTGCTTCATCCACGACAGCGTCAAAGAAGTAGGGATAACGATAACCATCTTTATTATGATATGTATCACGTAAAGTTAAACCAATTTTTTGTTCACTTTCAGCCTGTGATTTTGATAATTTTTTATTATCAACCATCAAATTCAAAATTAAATTGCGTCGCGATAAAGCATAAGACATGTGATCAATGGGATTATACTTGCTAGGATTACGCAAAATACCTGCTAACGTGGCACCTTCACCAACTGTCAGCTGACTGGCATTCTTGCCAAAATATTTTTGGCTGGCATCTTCTACGCCCCAGACGCCATTACCAAAATAGGAATTGTTAAGATACATCGTTAGTATATCTTTTTTGGAATAAACATGATTAAGTTCGATAGCAAAGAAAAGTTCCTCAACTTTACGCGAAAATGTTTGTTTTTGAGTTAATAAGGCATTTTTAGCTAATTGCTGGGTGATAGTTGAACCGCCTCCGGCAATTTGCCCGTGATTAAGCACTATACCTAGAGCGGCACGCCCCATTCCCTTAATACTAAAGCCGGGATTTTTCCAAAAAGTCCTGTCCTCGGTCGAAATTACAGCATTTTTCACGTTAGGTGAAATTTTGTTGTATTCAACATAAGTTCCCTTTTGTGAGTATAATGAGCCTGCTCGTTGGTTTTTTTGATCATAAATTCCCGTCGTAACAGGTAATGACGCTTTTAAATTTGATATATTGGATGTTTTAACTTTAACGGTATAATAAGTACAAACCAAGAGAATGACGGTAAGCAAAATCAAAATGATCCAGCGACCGATAAAAAAACGATGATCAAAACGGTACCATAAGCCACGTTTTTCGTTTTTCTTTGGTTCATTGTTTTCCATTTTATCTGCTCCTTTAGAAACAATTAAAATTGTATCATATTAGAGGATATTACTTTTATTTTCAAAAAGATTTAACAAATATTTATGAGCTATTATTTTACATTTAATTTTCCCCAAAATCTCAAACCATGCTCAGTAAACGACTTATTGCGTCTTTTGCTGATCCCACGCAAATGGCGTCATTACTTACGAACTGAACACCAGATTTTGATTAACGGCACTTATCATTATTTTAATCAAATGGTCTTTCCAGACGATAAAATTGAGCTGTGGCTAAAACACATTGAGAGTAGTCAAAATACTTATCCAGCAAGCGGACAAATGCCAGAAGTGATTTACGAAGATCAAAATCTGTTAATTATTAATAAACCCGCAGGACAAAAAACACATCCTAACTTAAATGAAACCAACACTGCCTTGAATGATTGTGCTACTTATTTAAGGTACTCTCCTTTTATTGTACATCGTTTGGATATGCTAACCAGTGGTTTACTTTTGGTTGCTAAGAATCCGGCAGTTGTTCCTATTTTAAATCGTGAATTAAGCAGTAAAATTTTTCACCGTGAATACTTAGCAGTAGTCAATATGACTAAGCCAATAGCAGATACTGGCATAATTAACCTGCCCCTTGGACGAGACCCACTTGATAAGCGCAAGCGCAAGATTGTTGCTGACGGACTTAAAGCAATCACACATTACCAAATTCTAAAGTGCTTTAGCAATAATA
Source organism: Lactobacillus sp. IBH004 (assembly GCF_026185255.2). Classification (NCBI taxonomy): domain Bacteria; kingdom Bacillati; phylum Bacillota; class Bacilli; order Lactobacillales; family Lactobacillaceae; genus Lactobacillus; species Lactobacillus sp. IBH004. The sequence goes on from NZ_CP110217.2 coordinate 1,278,595, forward strand.
CTGCTTTAATTAAGCTCGACTTAGAAACAGGAAGAACACACCAAATCCGTGTTCATTTAGCGGCAATAGGTTGTCCGATTGTGGGTGATCCTTTATATAATCCTACTTTTATAAGCAAAGAATATTTACATTTAACCGCTTATCAAATTTCTGTGGTACTGCCATTTTCATTTGAAGAATTAAAAGTCAATCTGCCTAAAGCTAAAATACCTTTGCTCAAGTAAAAAATCCCTCAAGAGCTTTTACTTAGGTATTAAGTAGTTAAAAATCCTGTTGCTGTTTACCATAATAAAACAATGGTCATCTAACCAATATCACATTGAGCACAATTATTATCTTAATTACGCGACTTCATTAGTGTAAATTACCAGATGCTCTTGTATAATTCTATTATTGAAAATTTATATAAAGAAATTGAGAGTGAACATGAATAATCAAAAAATTGCTGATTTAGCAAAAAATGTTAGTGACACGTTTAATTTACCTAGTTTAGGTGTAGGCGTTTATCATAAAGGTGAAAGTTACAGTCACGTCTTTGGCGATGCAGAGCAAAATAGTTTGTATCCTTTAGCATCAATTTCAAAAACCTTTTTTGCCACTGCAGTTTGCCAATTAGCTGATTCAGGTAAAATTACTTTGGATGACCCGTTAAAAAAATATTGGCCTGATTTCAAACTAAGAGATAAATATGCCGCAGACCATTTAACTTGGAGGGATGCTTTAAGTCACCAAAGTGGATTGCCAGCTCATGACTTAATGCGTTTTACCAATATGAACAAGCATGATCTTACTTTAAAAGAAAAGGCAGAACATGTTGGTTTTTTAGAGCCTAATCATGAACTGCGTTACAAAATGCAGTATAGTAACCTGGTTTTTGCTGTTGCTACATATGCTTTTGAACAAGCTATTAATCAAGATTACGGCAGTTATGAGCACGAGCATTTACTGAAGCCTTTGCATTTGAACAATACTTATGTTAATCATCACGAGGCACCACGTGAAAGAATAGTCAAGCCGTATATTAGAGATAATGACATTACCGAAGAAGTGCCATTTATTGCGCCTGGAAAAGTTGGTGGTGCCAGCAGCATGCTTTCAACTATATCTGATTTGCTAACTTGGGCCAAATACCAATTAAAATTGCAAAAAGAAAGCAAAAATAACGCAATGGCTGAGCATTTTCTGCCTCAATCTATTATGTCTCCTAGCCGTGCGTATGGCGGCGCAAATTTTGGCGCTTATGGTCTGGGCATGATGATGGAAGATTACCGGGGACATAAATATTTCTACCATAGCGGTTCATATATTGGCTATTGTTCTTTCATGGGCTTTGTTCCTGACCTTGACTTAGCTTTTGTCTCAACAACAAATTTGGATTCAACTGATGCCATTTTTGCTTTAGCTTATCAAACTATTGATAATGTTCTGGATATTCACGAAACAGACTGGACCAGTAAAATTAAAAAGATAGTTGATAAAAAAGTAGCAACTCGTGAGGAAAGAATTAAAGAACAAATAGGGGAAATCCCACAAAGTGTTGAAGCAGAAGATAATCTTTTAGGTGATTATGAAAACCCAGGCTATGGTTTAATTACACTAAAAGAAAAAAATGGTGATTTATTGGTTACCATCGGTAAATGGGACTACCCGGTATTTGTAAATGAGGAAGGCAAAATGTTTGTAGAAGAAAGGCTGTACCAGCACGAACTTTTGCCAATTGAACTTCAGGAAAAACAAGTTTTATTATGGACTGACCGCGCACTTAACAAACCAACAGTATTTAAAAAGATAAACTAAAAAGCCTAACTTTTTCAAAATTAAAGCTAGGCTCATAATATTTTCTAGGCAACCAGCTTAATTAAAAGCTGGTTTTTTTATTTAATATGTGAACTATTCCATCACAACTTTACCTATTACCTCATTAAGCTTGGTAAAATCGCCAGTTTCAACATTATAAGTATGATTTGCATTTTCTACAGTAAAAGAATCTACATTAGTCATATGACAATTTTTAATAAAGTTTAAGCTAATATTGGGGTCTAAAGTTGGATCACTGGTGCATACTTCAACTAAAATCGGATTTTTAAAGTTTTTAATGTTATCATTCAAAGTTGTTTTCAATTCATCAAAGAATCTGCGGTATACGAGTTCAACACCACCGCTACTAGTATGAACAATGCAGTAGCCTAAATTATCCATTTCAAATTTATCATATGCCATTTCCAATGGTTCTGAAGTATTAATCGCACCATTTAAAGAAACTATGATTTTAGCTGGTAAATCTGAGCAGGTAAATACTAAACGGCCACCGAGACTATGACCTAACAAGCCAACATTATTTTCTGCAACATAAGGTAAACTTTGCAAGTATTTAAAACTGGCCTTGACCTCTTCTGTCATTACTTTCATACCATAATTTTCTCTAGAATATAGGTTCTCACCCATACTGCATAAATCTATTCTAGCTTCTACTATTCCTGCCTCAACTATTTTTTTACTGATTCTTGCCAGCATATGATTATCATTGTTTCTAGAGGACATGAAGCCATGAACCAACAACATAGCCGGAAATTTATCTCCATTATCTGGAATATCAATCTGTATCGGCACTTCATGATCAATGCACTTTAAAAACCGTAATTCTTCACGAACTTCAATTATCTCCTTGTGTAAGTCTCGATGATTTTATGATTTAGATATATTATACTGTTATTTTTAATCAAGTGTTATCTAATTAAGATATGAATATTTGATTGCATTTACTTCCCCTTCGACTTCTTTAACAACTTCCATTATCTGCTTGAGCTCATTCATTCCATTGTTATTCCCAATCAAATTAACAACATCTATAGTTAAAAAACCAATTTCATCATCAGGTAATTCAACATTTAAAGCCGCATCCAAATAATCCAATATCCATTCCGCAACTTGAAATTCTTTGCGATAAAAAAGCTCAGCTTCCTGCATAAAACCAAAAGGCATACTAATACTATGTTTATAGCGATACATTATTCCTTAAATATGATCTGAAATAACAAAGTATGCATCATCTGCAAGTGGCTGTTCTAATTTTCTTTCTGCATAGCGAATAATAATAGTGGCCATTTCAAAATATTCATCAGGTATTTGTTCAATTAGTTTAGTAATTTTTTGATCAGCATTAGTATAAATTTTGTCAATTCTCGACTTATCTATTTCATCTCCTTCTTTTTTACCAAAAGTAATTCCTTTGCCAATAACAATAATTGAGTCTGAAGAACTATTTGTACAAATAGCTGCACTGTTATTTAGTTTATGAAGAATCTTCAATTTCTACCTCCTTTCTGGTTCAAGACAAAATAAAAAAGGCCAAATATTAACTACATTAAAATAGTCTAATATTTGGTCTTGCTTTCAAAACGAAATAGCACCCATGTTTAATTTCATGAATTTTGCGCCGAAGCTAACAATTTCACTGAAATTATTATATTTTATTTCAGGGCCTATTGCAAGCGATTTCAAAAAATATAATTTTTAAATAGTTCCATCTATGGTTATTTGTTCTGCGATTTGTTGTATTTTCTTAACAAACTATTTGAAAAAGGCTGAATTACAAAAGTTTTCGCTTTTCAAGTTTTATAAACTTTGGTTTTTGTTCATAAATGAGAGTTCTTGACTTAAAATGCTTTGATACTACTTAGTTGAAATCATTAAGGTGTTTAGCTCAAAATTCCACAGTAAAATTTTTTCTTGATTTTTATTTATCTTTTTCCACCAAAAACTGGAAAATGACTGGCAGAGCCATAATCAAAAGTATTAATATTTTCTAGAGTAGCCATATCATCTTCACTTATTTCAAAATTCAATTCTGAATTTTGTTTCATATGTTCTGGATTGACAGACTTAGGTAAAACTACGGTATTAAGTTGCCAATCGTAACGAATACAAAGTTGTGCAACTGAAACATGATATTTTTCTGCCATCTTTTGAATTACAGCATTATTTAAAGCTTCGCCATGCGCAACAGGTGAAAAAGACTCAACTACAATATTCTGCTGCTGACAAAAATCAATTAGCTTTTTAGGTGTCGCACCAATATGACACAAAATTTGGTTAACCATAGGCTTAACATCACTATTGTCAATTAAGTTCTGCAAGTCTTCCGGTTGAAAACTAGAAACTCCAATAGCACGTAATTTCCCCTCTTTCAAAGCGTCTTCTAAAGCGCGCCAAGTTTCTAAGTTACCTGCAAAATGCCGATCATCAGATTGGTTTACCTCTTTCCATGGCTGCGGATTATGGATAATCATCATATCTAAATAATCAAGATCCATTCGCAAAAGAGTTTCATCAATAGATTTTTTAGCTTTTTGATAGTCTTTAATTTCAGCCTCTACTTTTGAGTTAACAAAAATTTGGTCACGAGCAATACCTGAATTTTTAATCCCCTGACCTACTCCACTCTCGTTATGATAAGCTTGAGCAGTATCAAGATGCCTATAGCCCATTTTTAAAGCAGATTCGACTGGTAAAGCCACTTCACTATCGGGAATTTTCCAAGTTCCCAATGCCAGTTTAGGGATCTTTACCCCGTTATTAAGTGTAAATGTTTCTTCAAAAATCATAATTTTTCCCTCCTTATGCCTTTTCTTGAGTATAACGCTTAACTTCATGTTTAAGTCAATCATTTTTCATTTAGATTTTTAAAACTTTTTTAGTTACAATTTAGTTTAAAAAGATAAAAGAAGGCAAATTTATGAAATATGTTTACTTAATGCGTCACGGACAAACTTTATTTAATGTCCAACATAAAATACAGGGCTTTTGTGATTCACCATTGACCACTCTGGGAATTAAACAAGCACAAACTACGAAAAAAGAATATTTTGAAAATGAACAGATTACTTTAGAAGAAGCTCATTGCTCCACTTCTGAAAGGGCGATAGATACTTTAAAATTAGTCACCAATTTACCATTTAAAACTCATAAAGATTTACGAGAATGGAATTTTGGTGCGTATGAAGGTGAGGGGGAGCACCTTAATCCGCCTTTACCATACAAAGATTTTTTTGTTCAGTTTGGTGGAGAATCTCAAGAACAAGTGGTTGCCAGAATTAATAAAGCGATTACAGAGATTGTAGAATCTTCATGCCATAAACAAATTTTAATCGTCTCCCATGCCGGAGCTATAGCTAATTTTTATAGAAAGTGGGAAAAATATAATATATTTAACCGTAATAATCACTATCAGAATTGTGCCGTTTTAAAATACGAATATGAAAATGGTATTTTTCGTTTGCAGTCAATATTTAATCCTAGCTGCTAAAGGAATTTAAAATAAAAAAGACTAATCATTAGTATTATCATTCCATTTATACGGAGTACATAACACTAATCTATTAGCCTTTTTATTACTCAGCTTTTTACTTTTACATTAAAGGAATTTTATCACTTATTTTTGAGAAAAATGTAGATTAATTCTATTATCTAACTTTTTAATAGTCATATTAAAGGATTTTAAATTTTCCCCCAAAGTATATTCAATCTTATTTGGCAAGCTTAGGTAATAATGCCAATTATTTTTTCTTAATATAGTCTCTGTATTAATTTTACCCTGTATTGTATTAATTGAAGTTTGTACTGTTGTAAGTTCATCATTAAAATACGGATTAACTAATATTTTAGAAAAACCCACAGCATTTTCGGTAAGACTTATACCGCCTAAAGCTTCAAAATACCATTTCAGATAACTTGCAAACATTGCATGATTACCAGAGTCAGATAGTTTTCCATCGGTAAATTGTTCTTTTAAGACTTGATTTCCATTGGACAACATGTGTCTAAAACTAATCTCGCCTGAATTAGTAAGCCACTTATAAACAATGTCGTCTCTATTTTCCTTGTGTAATATAGTATAAAGAATTGACTGACCAAAAATTCCACAATTGAATATATTATTTTCTTCTTTAATTCTTTTTTCTAAACCTTTTAAAAGTATATTTTTATTTCCCAAATTTAAGAAAAGCGCAAAAGCATATGCCGTTTGAGATTTTTGTCCGTATGTACCGTCCTCATTTTTATATAGTTGATCAATTGTTTTTCTAATTTTTATGTTTTCTTCTAATAACTTATTTATTTCTTTACCCGAAATGTTAGATATTTTGATTGTCAATTCATTGAATAATAATATTGTGCAATAGCCTACAAATGTTTTGTCAGGTGTAGCTTCGTAAAAATTTGTTAGCTTTGGACTTGCATGATCACCAATATCTTTTTGAGCTAATGTTGATAAATCCCATGACATTAGATAGTCATATTGTTTTCTCACGTATGGATAACGATCAGCTACAAATTTCTGATCTGCGTAATATTGATAATATTTATATATAAGATAAGGAAAAACTATTTGCCACAATAAAGGCCCCTCACCATCTCCTGTACCGTTTGTTTGAATACCCATATAAGGAGCTGTTTCAGGTATTCCGCCTCTATCGGTTTGCCCTAACAAAAAGTCATCAATTACCTTACGATTAAACTGGCTTAAATCAAAAATATCACTCATTGCTGTAATCAAAGCGACAATATCTCCTCCATATTGGAGGCGTTCACGTGCACAATCTTCATAAACCGAATGTACATTATTTAATCTTGTATTAATACCAGCATCAAATAAATTATTTAAAAAAGTATTATTTGTTTTAACCAAACCCGTTTGACTCAAATCGGTATGCACAGGTATGGCAAATAAACTTTTTATTTCATCAATACTCAAATTTTCTATTTCAATATACCTAAATGAATGATAAGTGAACTTATTTTTAAAGTTATTTATACCTTTTTTAGCATATATTACATCCTTTTCAAATGCTTTTTCAGGAGAACCAGGTCCACCTGTTATTCCTGGAATATTTCCAATTCCGCCTGCAAAAGAAGTTTCATAAGCTAATTTCCCATTTTCTTTAGTTTCGCAATAAAATATCTGAACTTTTTTATTTTTTGTACATTCAAAGTTTAATTTTAAAAAGCCAGAAGTTGTTTTTCCGAAGTCAATTACTAAATTTTCACCTTTCTTGCTCATTTTTACAAAGTAAATAGGTTCAAATTCTCTAATTTTTGGAATAAAACTTTTAACTAGTGTTTGTTGTTCTTTTTCAGTAAGTTTTACAGTTTTGTAAGATAGCCGTTTTCCTTCAAAAGAAGAATCAACTTCTTCACCTAAAAATAAATTATTAAAAATACGATCACCTGTCATTAAATGCCAAGCACTATTACTGGTAAAAATGACATTACCTTCTAAATCTAAAAGATCTAAGACAAATTTAGGTTCTCCAACATCTTTTAAACCATGGCGAAAATTATGTTTTCCAAAAAACTTTAAGGGAAATGGATTATACATACCATTACCTAATTCAACTTCTATAATATTTTCACCTATATGAATCAGGCCCGTAATATCATATTCATCGTAGTATTTTCTTTTCGAAAAATAAGTCCAATCGTTATTCAAAGCAGTATTGCTTGCTAGTCTACCATTAATTTTTATAATATAGTAACCTAGTACACATATTTTTAACTTTAAAGAAGTTACTTTTTCTAAATTAAAGCTCCCAGAATATATAACTGATGGATTTTTTTGATAATATTTTTCTTCGCTTAAACCATAATTAATATGTCTTCGCGTTAACCAATATCCCTGAAAAGTTCTAGTCATTATTTTCCTTTTTCATTTTTAATCTCTAATTTTAAATTTCGCTCATCTGCAATTTTAACAAACGGTATCCATATGAGTGTAGCAACAATGAAGCAAACGAGCTGTAACATTGCACCACGCCAGCTTCCAGTTACTAAAAATCCACTAATAATCGGAGGAGTAGTCCACGGAACTTGAACCGTTCCATTGGGTATTGGAACTAAATTTGTAACAAATGCTATGTATGAAATAATCGCTGAAACTGCTGGAGTTATTATTAATGGAATAAAGTAAGTAAAATCAAGCATCAATGGAATACCAAATAAAGTTGGTTCTCCTATTCCAAAAATATAAGGTATAAGTGCAACTTTCTTTAATGCTTTGTATCTTTCGCTATGTGCAACTATAGTTATGGCAATTATAGCACCTGCTACACCAATGCTGGCAAATTGATCCCAAAAGCTTTGATTTATAACATTAGGTAGTGCTTTATGCGTTAAATAAGCTGTTTTATTTTGATCTTGCAAAACCTGTAGAATTGGAGTCATTACGCTATTAACGATGCTATCTCCATGTATACCAAAAAACCATAAAAATTGTGAAAATAGTTTTGCTATTACAATACCAAAAATTGATCCTCCAACTGCTTTTAATGGTGTACCAAGAATCTTATTAATTATCTCAAGCGCACTCAAATTGAAATATGTTCCTAAAATTATCCTTATAACCCAAAAGACCGTTATAACAATTAATGAAGGAATAATTGATTCAAAAGGTTTTGAAACAGCAGGTGGCACCGAAGATGGTAATTTTATTGTAATCCCTTTTTTGTCTATAGTTCTATAAACGATAACGACAAGAATTGAAACAACTATTGCCAAAAAGATGGACTGAGCCCCTATGTTTGTAACCTGAAGTATGTTATTACCATTTTTATCAAGTTCATAAGGTGTCAAAATAAAGAAACACACTAGTGCTGTTAACATTATCGGTGTATCATCTAGCTTCATTTCAATCGCGAGATTTTTTGATATAGCTAGCAAAACAATTAGACCGCCAATTACTAAACTAGCATCATTTACTATTCCTAATCTTGCAGCAAATTCATTTACACTTAATTTAAAAAGGGAAGCTAAAAAACTTGTTACTTCGGGAATTGGAAAACTCCCAACTATTAAAAATACTGACGCTATAATAGTAAATGGTACATAAGCTAACATTCCATTTTTTATTGCTTGAATATACGCATTTGAATTAAAAAAAGCTGATAGTTTTCCCAATTTTCCTTGTATTTTTTCTGTCTGACTTGTTTTCATAATTGAATCTCCATGTTATCACTTTCTATGTAAATGCATTTACTTTTTCTTTCAATTTGAATTGTAAGCGATTCATATTAATGGTACAATATCAAAAAGTTTAATCATTTAGAACAGATATACAGGTAGAAATAATGGAAAAAAATATATACGCTCAGTTACTTGAGCCTAATCCCATTGAGTCTTCTCAATTAATTGACCATAAATTCCATAGCGATTTTAAAAATAAAACTCTTATTAGTCTAGAAAATTCACAGATACCTGTTTTTACAACTGGTTTTATTAAAAAAAGAGAGATTTATATTGCGAAGCATAATCGCTTTGCCTCATATCCTACGCATTCACATACATTTGTGGAAATCAATTACGTACTTAGTGGAAAAGCAGTAGAAATTGTTAATGGTCAAAAAATAATTCTTGAAAATGGAGATTTGTTGCTATTAGACATAGGAACAGTACATTCAATTAAGGCACTTGACTTTAAAGATATTCTTATAAATATTGTTTTTAGAGATATTAATTATGCATTTGACAATTTAAATAAATTCAGTGAAAATGATGCGATTGGGAACCTGTATTACTCTAATATTTTTGATAAACATTTTCTTTTATTCAAAAAAGAAGATACCGAATCTAGTTTACAAACGATAGTGGAATTAATGATTACAGAATATTTAAAAAACCAAAAGAATGCGGATTCCATACTAGATTCATACATAAATATTTTTTTCAAATTACTATTTCGTAATATTAATATTAATTCAAAAACAATTTATGACAGTGAACAAGATAAACTAGTATTAATAATCTTAAGAGAGATAATGAACTCCTATCAAACAATATCACTCAATCGCATTGCTACTAAATATAATTATAATAGAAATTATTTAGGCAACCTATTTAAAGAAAAGCTTGGAGATACTTTTTCAAATGTCTTAACTGATAAAAGACTGTCGGTTGCCTATGAGAAGCTGTTGCACAGTAATGATTCGGTTTACCAAATTGCTAACTCAGTTGGTATTTCAAATACAACCTTTTTTTATAAAAAATTTAGAGAAAAATACCACGAACTTCCTTTGGAAATTAGAAAGAAAAAACATTAAGAAAAAACAAAGTCTGAACAAAAAAATCTAAAAAAGTTTGGAAAAAGAAAAAGGCCAATAAATTAACGTCTCTTCAACGTAATTTATTAGCCTTTAAATTAAAGCTTTTTCAAACTTTTTATTTTATTATTCCAAATTCAATGAACTCTTATCAAAACCAGCTGACTTAATCTTGTCATCAATTGATGGAGTACCAAGCCAAGTGATCATTTCCTTCATTGAAGCTGTAATTGCTTCAGTACCAGGAAGAAGGAGCTTACGAGGGTCATAACCCTTGTTGTCTTTGTCTTCATCTTTGTGGGCTTCAAAGTACTTACGAGTAGCAGCTTGGAAAGCCAATTGGAATTCAGTGTTAATGTTAACTTTAGAAATTCCAAGGGAAATAGCCTTCTTAACTTGCTCTTCAGGAATACCTGAACCACCGTGTAAAACTAGTGGTACAGAAACTGCATCAGCAATTTCCTTTAAGCGATCAAAGTTCAAGCCCTTCCAGCCTTCTGGGTAAACGCCGTGAATGTTACCAATACCACAAGCAAGTTTGTCAACTCCTGCGGCTACGAAAGTTTTTGCGTCTTCAACAGATGCTAATTCACCACCATCGGCTCCTTGGTTTTCACCAATTTTACCAATTTCAGCTTCAACTGAAATACCGCGTTCATGAGCCAACTTAACGATTTCCTTGGTTTTAGCTAAGTTCTCTTCAGTTGGTAAAGCATGACCATCAAACATAACGGATGAGTAACCAAGAGCAATACATTCTTTAGCAGCTTCAAAGCTACCATGGTCTAAATTCAATACAACTGGAACAGAAATGTCCATTGCATCCATTTCATCTTCAACTAAGTCTTTAGCAACTTTATAGCCACCCATGTACTTAGCTGCACCCATAGAAACCTGAATTAAAACCGGAGTTCTAGTTTCTTCAGCTGCTTGCAAAATTGCACGTGTCCATTCCAAGTTGTTAGTGTTATAAGCACCTACTGCATAATGGTTTTTACGAGCATCCTTAAAGATTTGATTACCATTATCTAAATATGCCATTAAATATACCTCCTAATAAACTTACAGTCATATTGTATCGTATTAATTAAGCATTGAACAATCTTTTATTTGATGAAAACGTTATTTTTGAAAATTTTTACATTTCTTTAGGAGCATTGACACCTAATAGTCGCAAAGCCTCGGTTAAAACAATTGAGGTTGCTTGAACTAATGCCAATCGAGCACTTATTTGATCATCATCAACCAACACTTTGACATTAGCATAATATTTATTAAACTTCTTAGCTAAATCAAGTGCATATTTAGCAATAATTGACGGTTCAAACTTAGCACTGCTGCGAGCAATGATTCGAGGGAAGTCGGCCAAAGATTTAGTAACTCCAAAAGACCAGTTATCATCTATCTTTATATTAGAAAGACCAGGTTTATGTCCTTGTTCAGCAGCCTTACGCAAAACGCTTTGAGCACGCGCGTTTGTGTATTGCACGTAAGGACCAGTATCTCCTTCAAAACGGACAACTTCGTCAAGATCAAAATCAAAGTTTTCAGTCCGCTCGTTTTTCAAATCGTGAAAAATTACTGCTCCAACTCCCACATCATGAGCGACCTGGTCTTTATTAGCTAAATCAGGATTCTTTTGCTCAATTTGCTTTTGCGCCAAGTTAACAGCATCCTGTAAAACCTGATCAAGGAAAACTACATTCCCTTTTCTAGTAGAAAGCTTTTTACCATTTTGAGTAATTAAGCCGAAAGGAACATGATAAATTTCGTCAGCCCAATCATAGCCCATTTTCTTCAGAACGGTTTTTAACTCCACAAAATGCTGGGACTGCTCATTACCGACAACATAAAGCATTTTGACAAAATGATACGTATTTTGACGATAAATGGCTGCTGCCAAATCACGTGTTAAGTAAATACTAGTGCCGTCAGATTTCACAATCAAAGCTGGATTTTCATCTTTACCCATGTCAACAACTTGTGCACCGCGAGATTCATGCAAAAGTCCTTTTTCTTTTAATTCATCAATAACCGGCTGCATCTTATCATTAAAGAAAGCTTCGCCTTTATAAGAATCAAAAGTTACACCGAGTTCTTTATAAATACGATTAAAATCAGTTAGAGATACGTCCCGGAACCATTGCCATAATTTAACTGCTTCGGGATCGCCATCTTCTAGTTTTTTAAACCAAGCACGTCCTTCATCATCCAGTTCTGGATGTTTTTCAGCCTCTTTGTGAAATTTTACGTAGTACTTAAACAAATTCATGATGGGGTCTTTTTTCACATCTTCTTCAACGCCCCAATGCTTATAAGCAGCAATTAATTTTCCAAATTGAGTGCCGTAGTCACCTAAATAATTAATTTTTATAGGCGTATAGCCAACTTTTGCCAAAGTTTTAGCAATTGAATTACCAATCACAGTCGACCTTAAATGGCCCATAGACATTGGCTTGGCAATATTAGGACTAGACATATCGATCGGGACATTGCCCTTTCCTAAGTTTTGATCCCCAAAGTGCTCTTTTTGCTGCAAAATTTCTGCAAGACTTTGCGAGATCAATCTGCTATGATCTATTGAAAAGTTAACGTATGGACCTACAGCTGTGATAGATGCAAAATCAGTGCTCTTTAGCTCACTGGCAATATTTTGTGCAATAACTGCAGGATTTTTGTGTTCCACTTTTGCCAAAGCAAAGGCTGGAAATGCATAGTCACCCATCTTTTCATTTTTGGGCCTTTCAATTAACGAACTGATTTGCTCTTTGGAAAGGTCAACCTGTCCAGCAACCAACTCGACAACCTTGTCTTTAAAATCCATTTTTCCCTCCTAAATGCCAAAAAAAGTCTCTCCTTCACTAACTTGAAGAAGAGACGAGAATAACCCGCGGTACCACTCTTTTTGATACAAAGTATCCGCTTATTAAATTTTCTAATTGGTCGGTTAGACACGCCTTCAGTCATTTTTCCAGCCTGACTCTCATCAATCTCAAGCTCGCTATATTGGAAAAAATGCCTACTACTTCTAACTACTTTCATCAAATGATTATAACAGCAAATAATGTCTGCGCCAAATTTTTTAGTTATTTTTGATAATTACCTTTGTGCCGGCAGGAATGTTTTCAACCAACCAACGTGAGTCGGGAACGCTTAACCTGATGCAACCGTGAGAAGCAGGCTTAACTCCCAACTTTTCAGCCTCTTTAATGTTGTATTTGCCATTACTTTTTGTCGGAACCGAATGAAAAAGATAAACATTTTCCTTGTCCCAGCTGGTCCAGTTATTAGCGCCCTCGTTTAATTCAGGATTATAAAAAGAATCTCCACGATCATACTTTATTTTGTATGTTCCGGTTGGTGTTAACGATTTATTCTTTTTAAAAAGTCCTGCACTCGCTAACATGGTATATATTCTTTGATTGCCACGTAAAACATAAACACGATTACCTTTAAGCGATACTCTAATTTTCAAATTGTTTTCAGAATGCTTTATTTTGGGATAAGGCTTAGTTTCACTCGCTTTTTTCCAATTGAAAGGAGAACGCAAGTCTTTAGGGTCTTGATAAGGACGGTAAGATGCAGCAGTTTTTATAACCACTGTTTTCTTGGCATCCTTAGTTTTATTATCCATTTTGGGCTGAGTAGGCATGAAAACCCGCGCAAGACTGATAGCGCATATTAGAATAATACAAAAAGCAGTAAGAACTTTTAATAGACTTTTTTTCATATAATAACTTTTCTCCAAATCATATTTGTGTTTCAACGGAAAATCTATCCTTTGTCAGCATATTGATTCATCAACTGAGGCAATATTGCACTTATTTTAGTTGGGCGCACCACATAATCCGTTTCAGCAATTCTATCGCCAGCTAAGGAATGAAGATAAATTGCAGCCAGGACTGGATCTAGCGTGCCCCCAAACTGTGCTATAAAGCCACCAATTATCCCTGCTAATGTATCTCCCATTCCACCGGTAGCCATACCAGGATTACCGCTAGTATTTACAAAAATTTCGTTAGTACTAGTATAAACATGAGTGCGATTTGATTTTAAAACCAAAATAACATTTTGGGTAGGAAAAATCTTTTTTAAAGCACTCAAATTAGCACTATCAGTTTGATAAGGAATTCTAATTTGACTTAAACGCTGCCATTCCATTTGATGAGGTGTTAAAACGATCAAGCCAGCACTGGTCGGGATTAGCTTAGGGTCTTGTCCAATTAAATCCAAAGCGTTTGCGTCCAAAACTAATGTTTGATTTGAGGAAACATTCTGACAAAGAGTAAGCATCATTTGATGAGCAAAAGAGTTAGTTCCTAACCCTGGTCCGCAAACAATAACATCCATTTTAGTGATTAAATTTAGTAAGTTCCGATCACGCCAATCAATGAACATTACCTCAGGATTACGAGCATGTAGTGCATTCAAGTTAACTGGATGGGTAGCTACTGAAATTAGACCTGCACCGCTATTAAGCGCAGCTTCAGCTGCCATAATGATCGCACCACCATAATTTTCATTGCCCCCAATTAACAGGATTCTGCCATAATTACCCTTATGTGAATTACTGGGTCGTTTTTTAATTACTTTTGTCAAAATCTTTGCAGTTATTTCAGACATGATTAGCCTCCAAATAGCCAACGCCAAAATCGAATTAAAAAGTTAACTTTATTAGTTGATTGTAATGCCTGAGCAGGTAAAAGTAAGCCATTAGGCTGTTGCAGAGAAATAATTTTATTTTTACCGGCTTTAAAGTAATAATAATTAATTCTTTGCCCCTCTTTAATGGGAGCTTCAACAACTTTTGCCTTTAAACCCACTTTAAATTTTGGACCATTTTGAGGCACCCAAATCAGACTTTTATTCTTCATACCAATATTTATTTGTCTGGCTTCTCCGTTGTGAACTTCTACATTAGTATGACCAATAATTACTTCATTACGCTGAAAGACTAGAGGCTGATAGTTCTGATAAACATAATCAAGTAACTTGCCAGTCTGAATAAAACGCGCTGGGTCAGTATTGGTTAAATGTTTTGCTCCCATGATGACCGTGATGATTCTGCCACCCTGATGGCGCGCGGTTGCAATAAAACAAGCACCAGCAGCATCAGTTGTTCCCGTCTTTAAGCCATCAATCTTAAACCGTTTGCGATACTGCGGCATTCCTTTTAACATCCAGTTAAAATTGCTCATTGGTATCGCCATTTTTTGGTCAATAAAATTCATTTTAGCAATGTTAGTAGTTTTGAGCACTTCCGGAAAATCTTGAATTAAATGCTGCCCTATGATTGCCATCTCTTTGGCCGACAACATATTTTCGGCGTTTTTATCTGCATCCGGATAGCCATCGTTACCCACACTCTTGTTAGGTAAACCACAAGTCGTATATATCTGATTGCTCTTAATACCCCATTTATTTAGCTGCTTTTTCATTTGTTTGACAAAAGCTACTTGGGAACCACTAACTGCCTGTGCTAGCATCATTGCGGCTCCATTAGCTGATTCAATTAACGTTGCCTGATACAACTGCCTGATCGTATAGGTATGTTTCATACGAAGCGGAACGTTGGAATATTCTCTGTTACTTGCAACAGCAAAGATTTGCTGAGTTGGCGTTACTTTAGTATCCCAATTTATTTTATTTTGATCAATCGCCTTTAGTGTCAAATAGACAGTCACTAATTTGGTCATCGAAGCTATAGGTAATTGCTTATTAATGTTTTTACCATACAGCAACTGTCCTGTTTTACTGTCTATAGCAATTGCCGCCTTGGCATCAATGTTGACTTCATTTTTATTATAGTTATCAGGTAACTCTGGGGCGGCTTTTACATCCACAGGAACCACTAAAATTAATAAACTGATAAAAATTAAAATGATCGCTTTAGCTTTCTTTTTCAAGTACAAATCACCCTTTCCTGATTTTTTTTAATTATTTTACGTTTTATGATTACATTTTACCAAATTTTTGGTATGATTATTACTGTGCTAAAAATAATAAGCCCCGATGGCGGAATTGGCAGACGCGCAGCGTTCAGGTCGCTGTTTAGGTAACTAAGTGAAAGTTCGAATCTTTTTCGGGGCATTTGTGTAGGAAGAGCTAATCTCTAGGGATTAGCTCTTTTGTTATTCTGATACTTTTGCGCTGCGCAAGCAATAAAAGTGAAAGCTCCAAAGACCCTGACTCCAACTTAACTACTCGACTCTGATGAAGCCAACATCATAATCCTTATATGTTGCAAACAATAATATATTTTTGTGTGTGGCATGCTTTGAATTTGATTTTTCCCATATTGATATTGTAACTAGTATTTTTATAATAAAAAATATTTTAATATATACTTTAATGATTATTTTGTATTAAAATTAATACAAAAGGAGGCACAGTCATGCAAAAACGATTAACAAAATCCCAGGATAAAGTTATATCCGGCGTATTTGGCGGTGTGGCAGAATATTTCGGTTGGGATAAAGCGTGGACCAGAATTGGTGGTGCAGCATTAATACTATGTACAACATTTCCCGGACTGCTTTTATATATTATTGCTGCAATTGTGATGCCTGAAAAAAATCGTCATGATGATACTCTTGATGGTGAATTTCATAAGCCTTAAACTGATTGTAAAAATATAAATTGAATTTCAACACGTTATTTAAGCCTTTCTAAACTAAATTAATGTGAGATTAGCTAAAAATCCAAGTATATATGAGCAAAACCGCTCATTTATACTTGGATTTATTTTTTAGTCAAGTTGACCTTTTTTTAATTAAAGAATATGATTTAGACAATAATTTACTTAAAGAAAGGTTAGCGTATTATGAGCTTAGACGTTAATATACTTCCATCCGATTACATTGACTTATCTATTGGAGATTTTCGTTCCGGAATAAACAAGAGAATAATTGATAAATTAGTAAAAAGAGTTGAGCATGCTGGAAATGGATATACTCCGGGTTTAGGACTGCCTGAACTGAGGGAAAGGATTGTATCATATTACAGTGAAACCTATGGTATAAAGGATATTGACATCAATAATATTCAAATCACCGTTTCATGTCTGCATGGTGCTTTTTTATCATTAAGATCTATCATCAATACTAAATCTGATGAAATTATTGTTGTTGCCCCATTTTTCCCTTCATACTTAAATTTAATTGCAGGCGTTGGCGCAACTCCAGTAATTGTTAAATCAGAGTCTCCTACTTTTGCACTGCCAATTGAGCAAATCAAAAAAGCCGTCAATGCAAATACCAAGGCTATTATTATTAATTATCCTAACAATCCTACTGGAGCCAGTTTATCGCCAACGGACCGAGAATTCTTGAATAATCTCTGTGAAGAAAAAAATATTTTCGTGGTTGACGATCACGTTTACAGCGATTATCCTAGCAATTACCAATACCAACCAATTTCAACTGATATTTCTCATCAAATTTTAGTCAGCAGCTTTTCCAAAAGTTTTGCTATACCCGGAATACGTCTTGGCTACGTCATTGCACCGGCCAATATTATTGAACGGGATGGCTTTTATAATGAAGGTATCACTTTTAGTGCTCCAACTATTAGTCAGTTCATCGGGGAAATAATTTTGGAAGAACCAGAGAAATATACCCACCATATTGAGGAAATTAAACAGACCGGTGCAGAATTAACCAAACTTTTTACTAGGAGTAAATATTTTCCTTGCTCCTCATACAAGGGTGGCTTATACATGTTTATTGAAGTACCAGAAACCATCAAGGACATTGACCTATACTATAAATTGCTGGAAAAACACTTTCATGTAATTGTGGCCAGGGGAAGTGATTTCCAATATTCAGACAGATACTTCAGAATTTCTCTTTCAACCGAAAAAGGAATTTTAGTAAAAGGTGTACAAAAAATTATTGATTGTGTAGATTACACTTTGAATTATATTAAGTAGCACGTATAAAATTACAAGAATAATTTAAAGATTATTATATTAAAAAAAGCTCAGCAAGCGCCAGAGTTCATTCTAGCAGCCTAGGAGCTTTTTCATTTTTTCTCACATTTTACGTACTTCATAATTAATCTTAAGTTTTTTAGTTAAATAAAATAAAAAATGATACCGAAAGAATATCGGTATCAAATTCACTTATATTAGGTTTTATTTAAGCACGAATGTGCAGTTTTTCCAATATTGGAATGATTTTATTGCCTAAAATTTTCTGTGCTAAATTAGACTTGATAGCCGCAAAGCCATAAAACAAGCAACCCACAACGACCGCGACAAAAACAATGACGAGTGACTGTAAACTGCTTGCAGGACTTAAGAACAACTCCAGTCCTTTTTCTACTGCCAAAACCAGCAAAAACATGACAACTGAAAATGCAGTAATGCCAATAAAACGTCGTCTTGTACGATCCTGATTGAAATTGTAATTAATCTTAAGGTGTTCTATCGCCATAAAGATAATGACAAGCATTCCTAAATTAGTGGCAATCAATGGGCCAAATATTTTAAAGACATAAATCATGGGGTATTGCATTAAAATCTTAATGATTAAACCTAATACTAAATATTTAATTGCAAGTCCATTTTCCGATAGGCCCTGTAAAATAGCCATTAATACCGTAAATAAGCCCAAACTAATAGCTGTAAAGGAAGAAAGGTATAGTACATTTGATCCTAGTTTGTCATATCCGTAAAAGATGGTGTAGATTGGTGTAGAAATCGCAGCCATGCCAAAGGAAGCGGGAATCATGACAAATAGAAATAAGTCTAAAGTATTACCAATTTGGTCAGAAATTGCACGAAAATCATGCTTAGTGTGAGCTGCAGACAACAGAGGAATTGTCGTCACAGCCATAGCACTTGCTAAAGACACAATGATCATTATCAACTTATTGGCATTAAGCGCAAATAACGCATACCAAGTTTCAATTGTATTATTAGTTGCGCTAACCAAACTGGAGATAATTGGGTGAAAGCTATATTGGTCTACCAGATAAAAAAGCTGAATACCTGCATCAATAATTATAAAAGGAATTGCCTGGGCAATAATTTCAGCAAAAAGAGCAGAAGTTGAAACCTGTATTTCATTATTGGAATTTTCAACTAACTCGTTAAGTTTATTACGTCTAGACAGCAAAAACCACGTTAAAATAGCTATGCCAAAAACTGCTCCAATCGCAGCAGCCAAATTTGATTGCACCACCGCATCAACAAAATTACCATGCTGTACTTGCATAATAATATAAGCAGTTAACAGCATCCAAATTACTCGTGCTAATTGTTCTACAAACTGGGACATTGCTGACGGCATCATGTCTTCGTAGCCTTGAAAATAACCCCTCATAATACTTAATACAGGAATAATTAAGATGGCGTAAGACAGGCTTCTCATTACCCTTACTTGTCTTGGATCAATTTGTGAACCATTAGAAGCTAAAAAAGGTGAAGCAAAATACATCACTGCAGCAGAAATAATTCCTAAAAATACCATTAATATTAAGCCGCGATGAAAAAGCTTACGTCCAACTCCGTACTCATTAAGCGCATTATACTTAGCCACCTGTTTAGCAACAGCACCTGGAATGCCCGCAGTGGATATTAAAATAAAAATACTATAAATGTTATAACTTCTGGCAGTTAAGGCATTGGCAATATTACCATAGGGCGACATCCAATAAAACCATGGAATAATATAGAGAGCACCCAAAATACGTGAGGTAATAGAGCCGAAAGTCATCCACGCACTGCCTTTAATGAAGGTATTTTGTGTATTTTGTTCAGATAAATTATTTTCTTTCATTAAAGTTCCCTAAATCTAGTCTACTAACTATATTATTGTGAATGAAAATGAGCAATTAACAACAAATATACTTTGCACTTTAGGAAAAATTAACTTTATTTAGCTACAATATTGACAATCTTATTTGGTACGACGATGACTTTTTTAATATCTTTGCCTTCTAAAAATTTCTGGACGTGAGGCAATGCCAATGCTTGTTTTTGAGCTTGATCTTTATCCATGTCAACAGCCGCCTTAAAATTGCCACGCAGCTTGCCATTTACTTGCACCATGATTTCGACTGTTGATTCAACCAGTTTGGCTGAATCATAGGTTGGCCATTTGGCAAAAGTTACGGATTGCTCATGACCAAAGATTTGCCAGATTTCTTCCATCATGTGCGGAGCGATTGGGGCTAAAAGCGTAATGAAACCTTCCGCATATTTTCTTGGAATCGTTTTTGCTTTTTGCGCAGCATTAACAAAGACCATTAATTGAGAAATTGCAGTATTGAAATGTAAGTCATCAAAATCTTCAGTTACTTTTTTAACAGTTTCGTTATAAATTTTATCTAAAGTGCCATCGTTTTCAGCCACAATATTTTCTTGTGGTATGGCTTTAAGATCCAAATCATTAACAAACAGACGCCAAACTCTGTCTAAGAACTTTTTGGTTGAAGCAGGACCATTATCATCCCAGTCAATAGATGCATCTAGTGGGCCCATGAACATTTCATACATTCTAAGACTGTCTGCACCATACTCATCAATGACATCATCAGGATTAACTACATTGCCTTTTGATTTGGACATTTTATCATGATCTTTCAGAATTAATCCTTGATTGAATAGTCTTTGGAATGGTTCTTCATTAGGAACAACACCTAAGTCATACAATACCATATTCCAGAATCTGGCATAAAGCAGGTGCCGGACAGCATGTTCTGCGCCACCAATATAAAGGTCAACTGGCATCCACTTCTTTAGCATTTCGTAATCAGCCAGCTTATTGTCATTATGTGGATCAACAAAGCGTAAGAAATACCATGATGAACCGGCCCAATTAGGCATGGTATTAGTTTCTCTTTTACCTTTACGACCGTTTTTGTCAACTACATTTACCCAGTCCTTCAAGTTTACCAATGGACTTTCAGGTGTACCTGACGGCTTAATGTCAGTAGCATGAGGTAAAACGAGCGGTAATTCATCTTCTGGAACCAATGTAGTTTCTCCATCTTCCCAGTGAATTACTGGAATTGGTTCACCCCAATAACGCTGACGACTAAATTCCCAGTCACGTAACTTGTAATTAACCTTTTTTTCTCCAGCGTGGTGTTCAGTAAGCCACCCAACGATTTTATCCTTTGCTTCAGCATTATTGAGCCCATTTAAAAACTCTGAATCTATGTGTGGGCCGTCACCAGTATATGCTTCTTGTGCAACATCTCCGCCCTTAATAACTGGTTTAATAGGCAAATTGAATTTCCGAGCGAACTCATAATCACGCGTATCATGGGCCGGTACAGCCATTACGGCACCAGTCCCATAGCTAGCAAGAACATAATCAGCAATCCAAATTGGAATTTCTTTGTTGTTTACGGGGTTAATGGCGTAAGCGCCAGTAAAGACTCCAGTTTTGGTTTTATTTAAATCTGTTCTTTCAAGGTCGGACTTAGATTCAATTTGCTTAATATAAGCGTTAACTTCATCTTTTTGACCAGCGGTCATAATTTTTTGGACTAATTTATTTTCAGGAGCTAAAACAGCATAGGTTGCGCCAAATAAAGTATCTGGTCGGGTACTAAAGACATCAAATGTTTCATTAGAATTTTTAACCTTAAAAGTAATTTGGGCACCTACTGACCGCCCAATCCAGTTACGTTGCATTTCTTTAATATTTTCTGGCCAGTCAAGATTATCCAAACCGGCAAGAAGACGATCTGCATATTTAGTTATTCTCAGCATCCATTGCTTCATGTTGCGCCGATATATAGGATAACCACCGCGTTCAGTCTTACCATCAACAATATCTTCGTTAGCAACAACTGTACCTAAATCAGGTGACCAGTTAACCGGTGCTTCCGCTTCATAGGCCAAACCATTTTTATACATTTGTTCAAATGTCCATTGCGTCCACTTGTAGTATTTAGGATCGCAAGTTGCTACTTCCCTGTTCCAGTCGTATGAGAATCCTAGAGTATTAAGCTGCCGTTTGAAATTGGCAATATTTTCAGTAGTAACAACTGCCGGGTCTTGCCCAGTCTGAAGAGCATACTGTTCAGTCGGAAGGCCAAAAGCATCCCAGCCCATTGGGTGCAGTACATTATAGCCTTGGCTACGTTTCATCCTTGCAATGATATCTGTTGCTGTGTACCCTTCGGGGTGTCCTACGTGAAGTCCCTTACCAGATGGAAAAGGAAACATATCTAAAACATAAAAATTCTTCTTTTTGGGATCGTTACCTGTTTTAAAAGTTTGATTTTTTTCCCAGTAATCCTGCCATTTTTTTTCAACAACTTTGTGATTGTACATATTTTTACCTCATAAAAAAAGTCCTATGAAATTCTTTCATAGGACGAATAATCGCGGTACCACCTAAGTTCCACGCTAAAAGCGTGACACTTCTTGCCCCTTAACGCGGATAGCAAACGTTAGAATTGTTCCAGGCTCAGTTCACAATCTTTTTTCTAGTCTTGCACCAACCGACTTTTCTCTATAGAAAAATAAAACTGCTACTAGTTCCTGATCTTTATTTTTTGACCAATAATGATTATAATTTACCACAAATGCAAAAAAAAACAAGGGGAGAAAATTTTTGAACAAAACGATACAAACAAAGAGAGACACGATAATACCTGCGACCATATTTTTGATTTTGTACGCTATCTGGGCAATTTTAGTTGCTTCTGAAAATCAATTTATTCACAATTTTGACCAATCAATGATTAATATTATCTGCAACAATAATCCTATTATAATCAAGTTTGCGACAACTTTTACTAATTTAGGAAATACAAATGTAATCACAATTGAAACTATAATTTTGGTGATTGTTTTAGCACTTAGCAAAAGATTTGCATGTGCTGTTTTTACTGCAGGAACCATGATAGGTGCTAATGGCTATAATTGGATCATCAAGCATGCAATTGCAAGGCAAAGACCACTTACTGAACATCTTGTTGCAGCTCATGGTTACAGTTTTCCCTCAGGTCACTCTGTTGGCAGTGCTACTTTATTTGGAATTTTAATTGTTCTAACAATTTTATTAATCAAAAATAAAGCTGCTAAAACAGTATTATGTCTTGTTTGGGCTTGTTTTCCAATATTAATTGGTTACACCAGAATTTTCATTCATGTCCATTATCCATCTGACGTAATTGGGGGTTTTCTAGAGGGAATCGCATTTCTCTTAATTGGATACTCCTTTCTTTACCATTATTATTTAGAAAGTCAAAGAGCACAAAGCAATTTATACTAAGTAAAAGGATTCAAACTGATTTAAAGTTTTGAATCCTTTTTTTAGTATCAAAATCATTCTAATCCAGCGCTAACCGCTCAATGACTTTTTTGTAGGCAGGATATTGTTTGAGTAAATCTCCCTTTTTAAGCAGTTCAAAGTCGTGATAATCAAATCCTGGCGAAACTACACAGCTTACTAAACAAAAACTATCTGGTTTTACAACTTCCGAAGCAAAAATGGTATTCTTCGGAACTCTGAATTGCATTCTTTCACCAGCAGAAACATTTTTACCCAATTTAACGGCTGAATATTTACCTTCTGGAGTAATACAGTGAATAGTAATCGCTTCACCGTCATGGTAATACCACATTTCATCATGATTCAAACGGTGAAAGTGAGAACAACTTGTGTCATCAAGCAAAAAATAGATGGACGTATAATAAAACCGTTCTGCTTTACTATCTTCATCATAAAACTGCTTATCACTCGCATAAACTTGCCTGAACCAGCCACCTTCTTGGTGAGGTTCAAGATTTAGTGCTTTGATATAATCGTCACGTTTCATATTTTCTCCTTAACAAAAATTCAAATTATATATACAAATTTAACTCATTTTCACTTTAAAGTCAGCTAGTAATTTTTAAAACAAAAGTTTAACTACTTATTAATTTTTCAATTTTATTAATTAAATTTACCCTTTGGATAATAAATATTATATGAATTTTTGATTGCAAAAAAGGAAATAATATTATATCATCAAGTAATTAAATGTTGACACTTAAAAGGTACCGTGTTAGTGCCGTGACATTAATTTTAATATTGAAGTCATAAAAACTGCTAGATCAATAATTTTAATCTAGCAGTTTTTTTAAACCTAGATTAAGAGGTGACGAAAAATGCCGTACATGAAGTTAAAAGTTAAGCAAATGCTCAAAAGTAAATTTACCTGGATTAGTCTGATAGCTATTCTAGTAGGTTGCCTCTCTTTTTGGACAAAGAATTATTATGCTAGCAAGTCTGTCAGTATGGAACTTATTACTGCAAAAGCTAATGTAGCTATTCAAAAGAAAAACGTCATATATTTTAAAAAAGAACTCAAACAGAAAAAATTAGATGAGGACAATAAGAAGCAAATAAGAAAAAGTCTAAAGAGTTCCCAATCAGATATAGCTGAAAAACAAAAACTCATTAAGGCCCTCCAGTCCAAAGATTGGCAAAAAGCCTATCCGATCATGATTAAAGAAGCCAAATTTTGGCTTGCTGATGCTAAGAAAAATGGCTCGAATAGTGAAGCCGTTGCTATAAGTAAACGTGATTTATTGGAACTGCAAACATTAGCCAAACAACATTTACCAAAAGAACAGACTATTAATCCAGTAAAAGGCGGTTTTTTTCTTATTTTTGTTATGGAACAATTCTTACCTATACTTGTAGTCCTAGCCGTTATTTTTGTTCTGGTAAAAATATTTGCAAGTGATTACTTTGACCGTATGAGGTTAGGCAACTTATTACCGCAAAATAGATTGGTATTAAGCGAATTTTCTACTGGTTCTTTAATGGGTTTCTGTTATTTTCTCGTTACCTTCTTGTTGATTTTTTTGATACCTAGTCTTTTTGCCGGAACTGGCAATTTTAACTATCCAATTGCGGGCATGAATCCTGTGACTAAAGAATATATTTTTATTCCAATGCATCAACTCTTGTTGCCAATTTTAATGTTAGAATTGTTAAGTTTTATCTTTATCTCAGGCATGGTGTTATTTTTCGTTCAGTTTTTTAAGAATCCTATTATTGCGTTACTTTTTTCTGTACTGGTATTGGTTGGAGGTATGGTTATCCCACAATACATAGTAGCTGAACGGAGTTTTGCTCAGTTCATTCCGATGAGCTACTTCTTTGCTTTACAACCAGTGAATGGCATGTTTGGTATCAGTAATTCCTATGTCATCGCAGATGAAACGAAATTGGTAACTTATCCGCAAGTAAATTTTACTAACGGTGTAATTGTTTTACTAGTAGGAATATTAATTCTTTTGCTTCTAAATTACTTTGTCGCCGAAAAAGCACAAAAAGGAATAAAAACAAGTTAACTTTATCAATATTATCTTAAAACGTCTAAACTATCTTTTTAATTTTTATATAAAGAGGTGAGAAAAATGCCATATTTTAAGTTACAAATCAAACAGGTGCTCAAAAGTAAATTTACCTGGATTAGCCTTTTAGCCATTTTACTCGGATGTTTTTATTTTTGGATAAAAAACTACAATTCTCGCTATATTAATCCGCGCATAATAGAAGCTAAAGAAAATATAGCTCTGGAAGAGAAAAATGTCAGATATTATCAAAAACAGTTACAAAAAGCTAATTTGACCAAAACAACCCGCCGCAAAATTGAATTGGATCTGGCAGAAAATAAGTCTTCTATGAAAGAATTTAAGACCTTAATTAAAGCAATTCAAACAAATAAGTGGCACAAGGCTTATCAAATCATAATAAAGCAAGAAAAATACAATCTTGCTGATGCAAAACGTAATAATGCCAGTAAAGATAATATACTGGCAATTGAAAGTAATATTCAAAAATTACAGTATCTGAAACGAAATAACTTACCAGAAGAAAATGAGCACTATTCTGTTAAGGGCGGATTTTTTATATTAGAAATGATGCAGGAAGTCTTGCCACCTTTAGCAGTTTTAGCCGTAATTTTTATTTTGATCAAGTTATATTCGTCCGGTTTTTATGAACGAATGCGTCTAGCAAATCTTTTGCCGCAAAAAAATCATTTGCTGATTGAATTTGGCACTAGTTCATTAATTGGATTCGGTTATTTCTTAGCAGCATTTCTATTGCTTTTTATTATTCCAAGTATATTTTTTGGTACTGGTAACTTTAAATATCCGATGATGGGCATAGACGCAGTAGCTAAACGGAATATCTTCATTCCAATGTATCAGTTGTTTTGCCCTACTTTAATTTTAGAATTATTTAGCTTTATGTTCATTGCAAATGCGGTTTTGCTTTTCGTACAAGTATTTAAAAACCGTCTGTTGGTATTATTCATTTCCGCTCTAATATTAGTTGGTGGTATGGTTCTCCCACAATACGTAGTAGCAGCGAGAAATTTTGCCCAATTCATCCCCATGAGCTACTTTTTCTCCTTACAACCAGTCGATGGTATGTTTGGCATCAGTAATGCCTATGTCTTTGCTGATGAAACCAAATTAGTTACTTATCCGCAAGTTAATTTTACTAATGGCATGCTAGTTTTAGCCCTAGGAATTATTATTCTGTTATTTTTAAACTACCTCACAGCACGAAAAGCCCAGAAAGGGAGGAAAACAAGATGATTGAAATTAAAGATCTAAGCCTTACATTACGTGAACCCATACTCAAAAATGCCAATTTTAACTTTCAAAATGGCAAAATATACATGCTTCATGCACTTAACGGCACTGGTAAAACCAGCGTCCTCAGAACTATGGTCAGCTTACTGGCGCCAAGTTCGGGCCAAGTCCTGTTTGATGGTAAACCTTTTGCTAACGTCAAAAGCCAAGTTTTTTACCTGGAAACTTCTGACTGGTTTGACAAAAATCTTTCGGGGTTCGATTATATGCAATTTGTAAAAAACGAATGGCAATCAAGCAAGGATTTGCAAGAAATAATAAACCGCTGGGGAATGAATAATTATGTAAAAACTGCAATTAGAAAGTATTCATTAGGTATGAAGCAAAAATTGGTAGTTGCCCTTTACGAGTTAAGTGATGCCCAGTACTTACTAATGGATGAAATTAATAATGGCCTTGACAGTGATAGCCGGCAAACTCTTTATCAGGAATTGGCTAATTTAGCAAAGCAAAACAAGCTTATTATTATGGCTTCTCATTATCAAGATGAAGTAGCAGGAATTGTTGATGATACTTTGACATTAAAGCACCATCAATTAGTTCGAGGATAGAGCTATGGCCTATTTCGAATTACAATTTAAAAAAGTATTTAAAAATACTTTGACATGGCTAATTTTAAGTATAGTGCTAATATGTGCAGGGTTTATTCTAGGCTATAATGCTTTAAAAGGTGATCAAAATACAATCCGTTACCAAATAAACCAAGATTTAAGCAAGCAGAAACAGTCCCAAGCTAATTTGCCCACGATTAAAAATCAAAATAGAAATGAGCGGCAGATATTAAAAGCCCTAGATAATGAAAATTGGGATCATGCATATGAACTGATGATTCGTCAAAATAACAGGCAAGCAGCGCAAGTCAAAATTGGTGGGGCTGATCTCAGACAAGAAATTAAGCAGAAAAATGCCCGTTTGCATGCTCTAAAGCAAGCCAATTTACCAGAACAAAATGAGCAGCATCCCAAACAAGGTTGGTTATTCTTATTTAAACTTTCGGAAGGTTTTCTGCCTGCAATGATCATCGTCATGCTTTGTTTTATTTTAAGTAATATATTCGCATCAAAGTATGTTGATCATTTAAATCGTGCCGTATTGTTACCAAATAAGCACAGTGTAACTCTAGATATCATTTTAGGATTACTAATTGCTTTTTTACTAACTCTTTTCATCTGTCTTTTAATCTGGGGATTTTGCAGTTTGCTTTTTGGTAGTGGCTCACTCTCTTATCCAATTCAAGGAGTTATTTTGCCAGATAGTTTCAAAAGTACTTATCAGCCACTTTCTGTTTGGCTAAAGCCAGCGCTTATTTTATCTATCTTGGCATGCATTTTCATCGTGATTTTATTACTTCTTTTAGCTCAAATTACCCGTAATCAATTAAGTTGTCTTTTCTTAGCACTATTCATACTGTTAGGTGGTGCAATTTTACCATTTATTTTACAATCAACCTCAGCTATTGGGGGAACTGCCAAAACTGTAGTTGTGCAATACATACCAATGACTTACCTGCTTTCAACTCAGGTGGCAACTGGAAACTTAGCAACCAAATTTAACAACCCGCAGCTGCATTTTGCTTTTGGTTGCAGAGTTCTGATAGTCTCAATTGTCATGCTCACAATCCTTAATTTTTCATGGCCATGGCTTTTAAGGCAGATGAAGAAATTAGGTAAAAATAGTCAAATAAGTTAAAAATAAACGAGTCTGGGAGAAATATTTTTCCCGGGCTCTTTTGTTTTTTACTCTAAATAAATTTGTCTCATTTTAGTTTTAAAATCAAGCGGCAGATCCAACCCTTTAATCAAATAGTTGTCAAAATCACCATAATTTTGCTTAATAGCCTTAAAATATCTTTCTAAATAGGATTTTTGCACAGTTAAAGCCACAGCCACATCTTGTAATTGGGAACTGGTTAATTGGTCTCTTAAGTAGTCCAAAATCGCTTGATTTTCTTGTTTTCTAGCAGTAATTGTTTTTAAGTAATCAGCAAAAATTTGCTCATCACTTACTCCCAGACTTTTCAAAATCAAAGCCGCTGCCACACCCGTACGATCTTTACCAGCAAAACAGTGAAAGGCAGTCGGCACCGGATCATTTATTAGTGTTAGCAAAAACTGGTGATAGCCTTTTTGTGCTGAATTTTGAAGTGCTAATTCTTCATAGGTGGTAAGCATATCCTCTTCAGCTTGATTGTTAGCAGAAATAATTTCATCTACACTTGCCTGATTAACTTGAGCGTCTTTTAAAACATCAATTACAACATAATCTAATCCTGACCACAAGTAATCCGGATATTGTTTTCTTTCTTCCTCACCCCTAAAATCAAAAACTCTCCTAATTTGATATTTATTCTGAACCTGTTCTTTTTGGTAGGCGGTTAGATTATATAGCTGGCCACACCTAAATAAAAGTCCATCTTTGACCTTTCTTCCGTCAGCGCCAACATTTCCACCTAAGGAACGCCAATTTGTAATTTCCCTTGCCATTTTTACTGCTCCCGTTAAATTTTATTTTTAATAGTATTAATTATAATTTTTAAGAAAAGATATTTCTACTGCGGAAGATATTTTTAAGCAAAAAAACCGCTGGACAATTCTTCCAGCGGTATTATTTAAATTTTGTATTATTAATTATTACTATCTGCTTTTTGATAAATACAGTTAAAAATAACGGAGATAATAATTGCAGCAAGTGAAACGCAGTAAACACCTTTTAAGG
Source organism: Lactobacillus sp. IBH004 (assembly GCF_026185255.2). NCBI lineage: Bacteria > Bacillati > Bacillota > Bacilli > Lactobacillales > Lactobacillaceae > Lactobacillus > Lactobacillus sp. IBH004. Next base: position 1,308,022 of record NZ_CP110217.2, read on the forward strand.
CGCTAAACAACACTTGTCTTAATTGAGGTACTAAGTTTGCAGCCAGTTCTTGAGCCTTAGCTGACGAAACAATTTTATTCATCATACCTTGTGTCAAGTTGGGATGTTTAGCAAGTTGGTTTGCCACAATGGTATTAAAGGTAATACCAAAAATTGATACCATCATGGTTTGGCCTAAATATCTCATCAAAGTGTTAAAAGAAGTGGCTACACCAATATTTTCTTTAGAAACTAAAACTTGTGAGCGCACCTGTGAAGCAGTTAAAACTCCCCCAAAGGAAAAGCCATTTAAAGTAGCAATTACACAGAATACCCAAAATGGCGTGTGTATCGGCACAATCAGCAACATACAATCTGCCACTAACAACACTGCTAATAAGCCAAAGAAAGTTTTCTTAACACCCCAACGGCTTAACATACCGCCAATTAAAAATGATCCTACAACCCACATTACAGAGCTTGGGGTCACAGCAAAACCGGCGATTGTAGCAGATGTACCATTAATGCCCTGCATCCAAGTTGGAATATAAAATTCGAAGCCAATAACTACGCCGGCGACTAACAGCGTAATCATATTTACAGCTAGGAACTCTCTGCCTTTTAGCATTGATAGTGGCATTATTGGGTCTTCTGCGCGTTTTTCTTCATGATAGAAGATAACAACACTGATAACGATTAAAGCGACTAGAGCGGCTAAAACAAGCGGTTTGATTGTTCCCAAATCTTGCAATGTGAACATCAAAGTCAAAAGTAAAACTATTAACCAAAATGTTCCCTTAATATCAAGTTTTGATTTTTTCTTATTTTTGGGTTCCTTTAGGAAAAAGATAATTAATAGTAATGCAATGATCCCTATTGGCACATTAATATAAAAAACCCAGTGCCACGAAAGGTTTTGCACAATAAAGCCACCTAGTAATGGGGCAATGACTGAAGCTACGCCCCAAAATCCTGAATTGAGGCCTAACATTTTTGTTCTTTTTTCAATACTGTATAAATCAGCAATGATTGTCATAGCGACCGGCTGAACTGCTCCGGAACCCAATCCTTGAATAACACGGAATAAAATCAGTTCAACCATATTTTGAGCTTGGCCGCAAAGTGCAGACCCAATAACAAATAACGCTATTCCAAACAAAAAAATTGGTTTACGTCCAATACTGTCTGCTAATTTGCCATATAAAGGAGTTGATACAGCGGTCATAAACAAAAATATTGAAACAACCCAATTCATAATTTCCAACCCATTTAGATCAGAAACAATTGTCGGCATTGCAGTAGAAACGATCGTACCTTCAATAGCAGTCATAAATGTGGTCATAAAAATCGCAATCATTACTACTCGTACATTTGTTTTCTTCAAAATTACAACTCCCTTACTTATGAAAAAATTTACTTATTTTCGTTAACAAAGTCTAACAATTCTTGAACTTTATCGGTCTTTTCCCATGGTAAATCTATATCTGTCCGGCCAAAATGACCATAAGCTGCAGTTTGCTCGTAAATCGGTCGTCTAAGATTCAGCATTTTTATAATACCGGCTGGACGTAAATCAAAAACTTTACGGACAGCTTTGGTCAATAAGTCATCGCTAACTTTTCCAGTTCCTGCCGTATCGATCATAACTGAAACAGGATGAGCGACACCAATTGCATAAGCCAATTGAACTTCACAACGTTCAGCTAGGCCTGCAGCAACTATATTCTTGGCTACATATCTTGCCGCATAGCTGGCACTACGATCAACTTTTGTTGGATCTTTGCCTGAAAATGCACCGCCACCGTGACGAGCATAGCCGCCGTAAGTATCAACAATAATTTTGCGGCCAGTCAAACCTGAATCACCTTTCGGTCCACCAATAACAAAGCGACCCGACGGATTAATCAAAAACTTGGTCTTTTCGTCCAGGTACTTCTCAGGTATTACTTTTTTTATAACCAGATCAGTCATAGCCTGACGAATTTCCTTGTTAGAAACTTTATCATCGGTTTGAGTAGAAATAACCACAGTATCAACCCGCTTAGGCTTCTGCTTTTCATCATATTCAACCGTTACCTGGGCCTTAGCATCAGGCCTAAGCCATGTTAAAGTGCCATCTTTACGGAGTTTTGCAACTTGCCGCATTAAGCGGTGAGCCAGTGAAATTGGTAAAGGCATTAATTCAGGCGTTTCGTTGATTGCAAAGCCGAACATCAAGCCTTGATCACCTGCACCAATTTGATCTAGCTGATCATTATCAGATTGATTTTCACGTGTTTCAAGTGAATGGTCAACACCTTGAGCTATATCCGGTGATTGTTCATCAATATCAATTAAAACGGCGCAATTATTGCCATCAAAACCAAGCTCAGGTTTATCATAACCAATTCTCAAAACAGTCTTGCGAACAATGCTTTGAATGTCAACATATGCAGTTGTGGAAATTTCTCCAAAAACATAGACAATTCCAGTGTTGACAATAGTCTCGCAAGCAACATGAGCTTGCGGATCCTTGGCAATAATAGCATCCAAAATTGCATCTGAAATCTGATCAGCAACTTTATCTGGATGACCTTCAGAAACTGATTCTGAAGTAAATAAACGTTTTTCCATAATAGTCCCCCTATAGACAATAGCTATTCGGTTACAAGGCATCTCCATTAAAGGATCCTCTCAGGACTTGAACCGATTTTTTTACTCTTCGTTCTATATTTTTATATATTATATTGATAATAAAAAAGGCTACCGCATGTTCGGTAGCCATAGAACGATGGAGGATACAGGGCTCGAACCTGTGACCTCCTGCTTGTAAGGCAAATGCTCTCCCAGCTGAGCTAATCCTCCAAAGTGACCCGTACGGGATTTGAACCCATGTTACCGCCGTGAAAGGGCGATGTCTTAACCACTTGACCAACGGGTCATTGTTCTGAATCAAAGCACATTCAATAGTATACCTATTCTGAAAGAAAATGCAAGGATTCAATTTATTAGTTAAATCAATAAATAATGGCGGCGCGAACTTCCCTTCACACCACCATTATTATGGAGGATACAGGGCTCGAACCTGTGACCTCCTGCTTGTAAGGCAGATGCTCTCCCAGCTGAGCTAATCCTCCATTTGTTGTTGTCTCTCGACCACTTCTAATAATTTAGCATAAGTTCCTTTTTATGTCTACACTTTTTTTGAAAAAATTCTAGATTAACCTAATAGAAGCTATTTCTAACAAAAAAGCTGAAAAAATAACTATGCATGTTATTCTTCAGCTTCTTTAATTAAATATAGAGTTAAAGTTTAATACTAAAAGTATTTAATAAATAAAATTTCTAAGTAGTTAACATTGTTGGTGGACAATTTTTCTAAAGCGTCTTAAAGCAGCTACAGGATCTTTTGACTGATATATGTTACGGCCAAATACTATTCCTGCCGTTCCTGCACTAACAGCAGCTTCAGCCATTTTATCAGCTTCAGATTCAGCAATCTTCGAGCCGCCGGCTACCATTAATGGTGCGGTAGAAATTTCTTGCAATTCTTGCAATTGTTCTGGCGTATCTGGATATTTGACCTTAATAAAATCAGCACCAATTTCTGCGGCCATACGAGTATTGATTTTCATTAAATCAAATTTCATAGTCCCGTCTTCATCTTTTTCTTTATTTTTAATTGTTCTAGGTTCAATAATATGCAAGAGCCCGTATTTTTGACAAAGCTCATTTACTTCAAAGTTGCGTTTCATTTCTCTGGCTTCAACCTCAGGATTATCTTGTCCAATGTAAAGATAAGTCATTACACCTATTGCTCCACTTGAAAGGACGCGTTCAATCGAAGTAATTGATTCAGCAACTCCTTCGTCATAACCAACTTGATTTTTTGATCTTGAAACATTTTGCCAATCATATAATGCAATCATCTCAGGCGCATTTTTCCCAGTAAACAGTTGTTGGCATGCGGGAAGAAATCCCATTGGCATCAAAATTGCATCTGCTTCTCTTAAAGTTTCATTTTGCCTTTTTATTTCTTCTTTTGTAGCCATTCCTGGATTGGGTCCGATTAAAATACCATGTGCATACGCTACCATTACACATCGCTTTGATTTAGGATTCAAGAAGCGACTTAGTCTCAATTCTTTACCAATTTGATTTGTGCATTTAATTACCATAAAATTCTCCTTTTTATAATGACTATTCTTTTTCGTCATTTTTTAAATTTAAAATACCTGGATTAAACATCCCTTTGGGATCAAAGCTTGATTTTATTTTTTTCAATAAATCAAAAGAGACTGGACCCACTTCTTCATTGAACCATGGCAACCTCTGACGTCCAATTCCGTGATGGTGGGCACCAGAACCACCAACTTCATGAACTGAATCCATCACAATTTTCCAAATTTCATTATACTTAGCTAAAGTATCAGCTGCATCTTTACCAGTAGCAAAAATAATAAAATATATATTAGCTCCACTTGGATAACAGTGAGAACAATGTGCCCATAATTTATCTACCTTATTTTCCAATCTCTCTGAAACAAGATGAAACATTTTTGGTAGCATTGTCCAATTTCCTGATACCTCAATTGCATCTGCAATCTTTGTATTACTATCATTTCCTTCTTTGAGCCATGCAGCATTATAGCGATCCCGCTCCCAATTGTTTCCTATTGATGCTCCTAAATCATGACCCGTTCTTTTCTTAGCGGTAATTAAAACTTGTTTTAATACTTCTGGTACAACTGTCTTCGCACCAACCAAGCCTATAATCATCAAAACTTTATTTGATTGATAGTTAATTGTTGAATATAAATTTTGTGCTTCAGCAGGATTATAGATACGTACTACTGCTGGCACTATATCTCTACGATAAAATTCACGCGCCGTAAAAATTGCATCCTCAATTGAATCAAACTCAATACCTCTAAATTCTTTAGTTTCAGGTATTTTCCAGATCTTTAAAGTAACTTTAGTAATTATTCCAAGTGTTCCTTCGGAGCCAACGAAAAGATTAGGAATATAAGGGCCTGTTGCTGAACGAGGAATATTTCTATTAACAAATATTTCACCATTTGGAAGAACTACTTCCAAGCTTTGTACAATATTTTCAATATTGCCATATTTACTACTAAAAGTTCCAGCAGATTTGGTTGCAACCAATCCACCAATACTAGCTAAATACAATGATTGTGGATAATGTCCCAATGTATAGCCCTTTTTATTTAAATACTTTTCGATTTCGCCACCTAAAGTTCCAGCATATGCTGTCACTAAATGGTTATTTTCGTCAAAATTGATAATTCCCTTCAGCTCTTGCATATCTACTGTTAATGATGGTTGCTCAGGAACTATCCCACCTAAAACTCCAGAAGCTCCGCCATATGTTACAATTGCCAGCTTGTGCTCAGAAGCATATTTAACAGCTTGTTTAATTTCATCAACTGATTTTGGAAAGACAATTCCCGCAGGCAAATGATTATCTATTTGCTCTTCAGTCCACTTCATTGAAGCCGGCCACCAATCTTTAATATGTTTCCTTTTTTCAGCTTTATCTGTTATTAAATCCATTTTTATTTCCTTTTTAAACTCTATTTATAGTAATATTATTTTTAATCGCATCTAATTCATCAAGCTTTAAGTGTCCTGGATGTTCATCAAGAGCATTTAAAACGCCATATGCCATTGACCGTAAAAGAATTTTTTCGGTTGATTCATTTTGATCTATACCAAGTGCCAAGCCAGCGACTACCGAATCACCGGACCCAATGGCATTAATTGCATTAATTTTTGGTACCTTAATCTCATAAAAACATTCACGATGTTTTACAAGAGCACCTTCAGACCCTAAAGTTAAAACAATCCATTCTATTCCGTTAAAGAGTGGCATAGACAAATATTTTTTTAAAACACCCATATCCTTAACTTCAACTTTTCGGTTTATCAAGCTTTCCAATTCGTGTTCGTTAGGCTTGATTAGCATTGGTTTTATTGAACTTGAAATACTAGCTTTTAAAGCTGAACCGGAAGTATCAAGTAATAGTTTTTTTCCCTCGTTTACAGCAACTTCAGTTAATTTACTATAATAATCATGATTTAATCCTTGCGGTAAACTACCTGAAACGACTATTGTGTCAAAATCGTTAATAATCTCATGATAAAAGTTAAGAAAATTCGTGCAAGTTTCTGATGATAATTTTGGACCTGCTTCTAAAATTTCAGTTTGTAATTTACCAGTAATTATAGAAATATTATTTCTTGACTCTTGGTCTATTTCAAAAAAGTGATGTTTAATTTCTTGTTCATTTAAGCGACTTTTAATAAAACTACCAGTAGTTCCGCCAATAATTCCAGTTGCTACAGCTTTATTACCAACTTGATTTAAAACACGAGTAACATTTAGACCTTTACCACCTGCAGTTTTTGTAATATTTAAGGCTCGATTTGTCTTCCCTAATTGAAATTTATCAAGTAGATATGTAATATCAACCGAAGCATTTAGTGTCACAGTTAAAATCAATTTGTATTCGCCTCATGTCATTTCATCAAGCCTTTCAGGCTTTCATACAATTTTAAGTACTTTGCAAAGCCTTTATTATAGGTTTCTAAATTATTTTTATTGGGCTTATATACTTTTTGAATTCTCACTGTTTTTGCTCTAGCCTCTTCATAATCTTTATACACATGGACACCAACACCAGCTAAAATTGCTGCTCCTAAAGTAGTGGCAGTATCAGATGAAGGAACACGAATTATTTTTCCAGTTACATCAGCTTTTATTTGTGTCAATATAGTAGAGTTAGCTGAGCCACCCATTGCCCACAGCTCTTTTACCTTAGCACCTAATTGTTCGGCAATAACTAAATTGTGCCTTAGTGAGTATGCAATTCCTTCTTGCGAAGCCCTAATAATATTAGATCTGGTCTTAGTAAAATCTAAGCCATAGTAAACACCTTTAGCATATGGATTCCAAATAGGTGAGCGTTCACCTTTCATGTACGGTAAGAATATTACTCCTTCCGAACCTGCAGGAACTCGTGCAGACAATTGATCCATTTCATAGTATGTGCTAGTACCGTGATAATGTGCATTAGACTTTTCTTCAAAACAAAAATTGTTTTTTACCCAATCAATGACACCACCGCCACCAACAGTGCCTCCTTGAAGGAGCCAGTGACCTGGAACAACGTGATAACCCATGATTAGCCGTGGATCTGCAATATATTTATTTAAGCAAATGCTCATTCCTTCAGCTTGACCGCCTTGCTCTTGTGTTTCCCCATTTGAAATAACTCCTGTGCCTAAAGCACCACAGGCGGCATCGACACCTCCAGCAACAACGGGTATCCCTTCTGCCATCCATGTTTCAGCTGATGCTTTACTGGAAACGTGGCCTACAACTTCATCGCTATTGTAAATTGAAGGAAAAATGGTAGAAGGAATACCGAACGCGTCACACATTTCCTCACTCCATTCACCTTTTTTCATATCAAAGCAATGTAAACCATACCCCTGTGAAATATCTTGAGTTATTTTACCTGTCAATTTATAAACTATATAACTATTAGATTGAAGCACTTTATAAACTCTTTTAAATATTTCTTGATGGTTTTCTTTTAACCATAACAGTTTAGGTAAACTGTAGGTGGGTTGAAATGGATTACCACTGACTTCAAATATTTTTTCCTCTCCAATTTCTTCTTTTACACGATTACAAAGATCTGTAGCTCTTGTATCCATCCAAATTGGGTTATTAAAAATGACTTTTCCATTACAATCAATTGGTATCATTGACCAACCCTGACCATCTACGCCAATTCCCTGAATAGTAACATCTACCATTTTTTTATTACTTACAATTTTCTTAGTAGCTTCGCAAACAGCATGCCACCATTCTTCAGGCTTCTGTTCAACCCAACCTTCATCAGGATAATAAGTGGGGTACTTTTCACTAACAGAAATAATAACTTTACCATCAATAGTAAAAGCAGTTAACTTACAACTTGATGTTCCTATATCAATTCCTAAAAGTGCATCTGTCATTATTCTTCACCCCCTATTTGGTATAAAACTTTAATATTAGCTGAATCTTTCTTAGTTAGATCATAGAAAGGCTTTGCCCCGTCTTCTAACGAATAAGTTGCCGTTATCATCTGATCTAAATTAATTAATCGCCGTTTTAATAAGCTAATTGCTGCTGGCCATTTATAGCCTGGAAATGGCGCTGAATATGACATCATTGAACCAGTAACTAACAATTCTTTACGAAAAATTTCTTCAAATTCATTTGCCTTAAAGGTAACATCATGGGTACTAGTTCCAACATATACTACCCTTCCTCTTTTTTTAGTTACTAATATGGCTTGCACTTGTGTAATTGGATTGCCTATTGCCTCAAAAGTAATTGTAGGGCATTCATGATCATTAAAATAATCAATCAAATTTGTCTTTGACGAATTTATAGTAATGTCAGCTCCTAATTTATGAGCAAAATCCAATTTTTTATCATTAATATCGATCATAATAATTTTCCCCAAACCTTCTGCCCTTAAAGCGGTTAAGATCATCAGACCGATAGTTCCTGCGCCAAATATAACTGCAGTTTCATTAACTTTTAGCGAAAATCTTTGTGTTGCGCTCAGTCCAATCGTAAAGGGTTCAACTAAAGCTGCTGTTTTAAGACTTACGTTGCTCGGTAATTTAATAATATTTGTTTCTGGAACAGCCACGTATTCAGCTAAAGCTCCTGGTTGATGAGAACCTATAAAGCCATAATTTTCACATAATTCTGGATATCCCGCTAAACAATATTCACATGAACCACATACCGTCAAAGGTGCAGCAGTGACTCTTTCCCCTTTTTTTAAACTCTGAACATTTTTACCTATTTTTACTATTGTTCCTGAAAATTCATGCCCCAATATTTGAGGAAATTGGTGAACTGCTCCTTGAAAGTAGCGCGGTAAATCTGAGCCACATATACCACAAAAAGCAACTTTAATTAAAACTTCATTATCTTTAATTTGGGGTGGCTCAATTTCATTAAGAACCATTTTCTCTTTATCAACAATTTGTAAAGCCTTCATATTTTTAACCTCTTACTTAAAACTTCTAGTTTCCAAATCCTAATAATTTCGAAAAGTATACAACAATCCACATCAATAAATTTCCACCTTCATCCCAGCAACTAACTAACGTTTTTCCACCAACAACTCCATTAAGAACGTGAGTCATCTGCGCAGCTTGAGTTGTAAGTGGAGCTAGTTGAGTTGCAGCTATAGTTGTTAAACTTATCCAAATAGTTGTCAAAATGACGTTATAAACAATATTTCCTTTGGTATATGGAGCCATTCCGCCAATCCAATATGGTAAAGCGGCTAAGCTTGCAACTGGAAGAAAATTGTTACCTGGTAAGAAAGCACAAAGAAATATTGCAATTGGATACATAATAACTACTGTTGACATTACAGATGGATCTTTTAATAACATTACTGGATCAACAGCAATATTTAATTTTCTTCCTTGGAAACGATCTTTCATAAAAGTAGACAAATTAGTGGTAATCGGTAAAATCCCATCTGCAACAAATTGAAGCATAGCCGGTAAAATTACAAGCACAGCTGCTAATTTTATTGCTAATTGTATAGTCGAGGCGACACCTATTCCTGCAATTAAACCGATTACTGCTCCTAATAATGCACCAACTACACTGTTTTCACCAAAAATACCAAATTTCTTTTTGATATCAGAAGAAGAAGCTTTTATTTTATTTAACCCAGGTATAATGTTTATAATTTTCATCATAAAAAAGGCAAAAGTTGCAGGAAATGTTGCTGATGGCGCAGGAATAGTTACGCCTTCAAGTTTATTAAATTCCTGAAACTTTTTGGCATGAAAATCAGCTAAAAACATTGAAATTACAAGAGTAACAATCCCAGCAATAATGCCTAACAATAAATTTTTAGTGAAAGCCCAAAACATAACACCCAGAGCCGAGCCATGCCAAATATTCCACATGTCTACCCACAAAGTGTTAGTAAGTTTTAAAGTTACTAAAATAATATTCACAACGACAATTCCTAAAATTATCCAAGGAACTCCTGGCCATCCCCAGGCAGCAGTAACACTACCGTATCCAATGTCAACTACTGAAAAGTTTGCATGTAGTCTTATAGACAAAGCCTTAGTTACTGGTTGCATAGCCTGAACCGAAAAATCAGTTATCAAGTTCAAACCCGTTAATCCAATTCCAATTAATAATGAGCTTGTTAGACTTTTCGCAAAACCAGCTTTGCACACTAATCCAATAATTAGCATAACAATTGGAACAAAATACGTTCCTCCAAGACCAATAAACCAATCAATGGCTCCCTTTAATATATTCACTTAATTACCCCCTTTACAAGACATATTTACAATACAAGAATAAATCTAAATTACTTTTGTTCAAATACATAATACAGTATTTTGTATAATTAATCAAACAAATATTAAAAATATTATTTTAGAAGTACTACTCTAATAGATAATTTGTTTTTTTAAAGACATTCACTATTCGGTGTATAATGATATTTAATAATGTTCAACTCTAAATTTATGATTTCAATATTATTTTTAGTTGGAAATATCAGATTATTAAATAAAAATTGATAGTATGGGAGCGATTAATATATTTTCGAGTAAGACTGCACACACTCAACAAAAGCTTGCTGAAATACTTTTATCCTGCAAGATAGGAGATAAAATACCGACTTTTAGTTTTCTTCATGACGAATTAAAGGTTGGTACTGGGACTATTCAAAGTGCACTTAAGGATTTTGAGCAAGAGAAAATCATTAAACTAAAGGCTCAACCACATTATGGAACGATTTTGATTTCTAAAGATATCAAAAAGCTATGGGGATTTTTGCCAAATCGTCATCTTGTGGGATTATTTCCTGAACCGCTTAGCCTAGAAATGCGGGGATTAGCCATGGGGATCAGGGAAGCATTAAACGATTTAAATATACCACTTGTTATAGTATATGGGTATGGTTCAGCTATTAGATTTGATCGTATTCTAAGTAAGAAGTCAAAAGAAGATTTTGTTGTTTCTTCACTTGCCTCTGCTAAAGATAGAAAAGAAATTAGTCCAAAGTTAAAAATAGCATTAAAATTCAACAGCCATACTTTTTATAAGAAAGATGGATTGCTATTACTGGAAAAACAAGGAATAGAAAATAGACTTGTATCAAACATAAGAGTGGGTTTAGATGATAGCTCCTATGATCAATCTATACTCACTAAAGAAATATATCCAAACGCTGAATACATACCAGTAAAATATTCCAATGTACCTTTTGAAATTTTAAACCAAAATATTGATTGTGCAGTTTGGCACCGCACTCAAAATGAAAAGTATTTACAAAAAACTTCAATAGATTCAATCAAGATTCAACAAAAGTTACTCAAAAATGTTAGTCTTGAAGAAATTTCAAAAGCTGTAATTAGTGTTAATTCAGATAACTGCTTAATTATTGAACTTTTACGCAATATCAATGTTGAAAAAATTCAGTACTTTCAAAAGCAAGTCGTCGAAGGTAAAATCGATGCGCTTTTCTAGAGTTGATTTTAAAAACAGTTTTTTATACATATAAAATTTTAATTTAAAAAATTAGCGAAAAAAGACCCTGTAGTTATTTATGACTACAGGGTTTCTTACGGAGTGTGAGAGATTTGAACTCTCGATACAGGATTAACCCATATACATGATTTCCAATCATGCTCCTTAAGCCACTCGGACAACACTCCAAATTAACTCCGGCTGTCAGACTCGAACTGACGACATCTTGATTAACAGTCAAGCGCTCTACCAACTGAGCTAAGCCGGAATACTAAAAAGCACGGCAGCGTCCTACCCTCGCAGGCAGTCTCCCACCAACTACTCTCGGCGTGAAGAAGCTTAACTGCTGTGTTCGGCATGGTTACAGGTGTTTCCTTCTTGCTCTTGCCACCGTACTTTTTCCTTGTGAGCTTTTACACTCAAAACTAAATATAATCCGCTAAAAAAACCTTGATTGCCTTTAAGCTTTGGTCAAGTCCTCGACTGATTAGTACTGGTCCGCTCCAAGCCTCACGGCTCTTCCACTCCCAGCCTATCTACCTCTTAGTCTTTGAGGTGTCTTACTACTTGCGTATGGGAAATCTCATCTTGAGGGGGCTTCGCACTTAGATGCTTTCAGCGCTTATCCCGGCCATACTTAGCTACCCAGCGATGCCTTTGGCAAGACAACTGGTACACCAGCGGTATGTCCATCCCGATCCTCTCGTACTAAGGACAGCTCCTCGCAAATTTCCTACGCCCACGACGGATAGGGATCGAACTGTCTCACGACGTTCTGAACCCAGCTCGCGTGCCGCTTTAATGGGCGAACAGCCCAACCCTTGGAATCGACTTCAGCCCCAGGATGCGACGAGCCGACATCGAGGTGCCAAACCTCCCCGTCGATGTGAACTCTTGGGGAGATAAGCCTGTTATCCCCAGGGTAGCTTTTATCCGTTGAGTGATGGCTCTTCCATACGGTACCACCAGATCACTAAGCCCGACTTTCGTCCCTGCTCGAGTTGTCGCTCTCGCAGTCAAGCTCCCTTATACCTTTGCACTCTGTGAATGATTTCCAACCATTCTGAGGGAACCTTTGGGCGCCTCCGTTACACTTTAGGAGGCGACCGCCCCAGTCAAACTGCCCGTCTGACACTGTCCCATGCCTCGCTTAGAGGCTCTGGTTAGAGCAGCCATCAAACAAGGGTAGTATCCCAACATTGCCTCTGATAACACTGGCGTGCTATCTTCTCCGGCTCCTACCTATCCTGTACATGTTTAACAGCTGCCCAATATCAAATTGCAGTAAAGCTCCATGGGGTCTTTCCGTCCTGTCGCGGGTAACCCGCATCTTCACGGGTATTATAATTTCACCGAGTCTCTCGTTGAGACAGTGCCCAAATCATTACACCTTTCGTGCAGGTCGGAACTTACCCGACAAGGAATTTCGCTACCTTAGGATCGATTATAGTTACGGCCGCCGTTTACTGGGGCTTCAGTTCGCTGCTTCGCTTACGCTTACAGCTCTCCTTAACCTTCCAGCACCGGGCAGGTGTCAGCCCCTATACGTCGTCTTACGACTTAGCAGAGACCTGTGTTTTTGATAAACAGTTGTTTGAGCCTATTCACTGCGGCTGGCTTTACACCAGCACCCCTTCTCCCGAAGTTACGGGGCGATTTTGCCGAGTTCCTTAACGAGAGTTCTCTCGCTCACCTGAGTGTTCTCCACTCGACTACCTGTGTCGGTTTGCGGTACGGGTACCTATCTTCTCACTAGAAGCTTTTCTTGGCAGTGTGACGCTTGAACCTTCGCTACTCTAATTTCGCTCCTCATCACGCCTTGTGCTTATCAGTAACAAGCATTTGACTCATTACCACACTTGACGCTTAAACATGGCTTCCAGCGCCATGCGTTCTTTGCCTCCTGCGTCCCTCCTTCGCTGTTAACGAAGATAAGCAGTACAGGAATCTCTACCTGTTCTCCATCGACTACGCCTTTCGGCCTTGCCTTAGGTCCCGACTTACCCTGGGCGGACGAGCCTGCCCCAGGAAACCTTAGTCTTTCGGCGGATAGGATTCTCACCTATCTTGCGCTACTCATACCGGCATTCTCACTTCTAAACGCTCCATTTATCTTCACAGTTAAACTTCGCCGCATTTAGAACGCTCTCCTACCACGTGCATTACTGCACATCCACAGTTTCGGTACTATGCTTAGCCCCGGTAAATTTTCGGCGCAGCGTCACTCGACTAGTGAGCTATTACGCACTCTTTTAATGATGGCTGCTTCTGAGCCAACATCCTAGTTGTCTACGCAACTCCACATCCTTTTCCACTTAGCATAGATTTGGGGACCTTAACTGGTGATCTGGGCTGTTTCCCTTTCGACTACGGATCTTATCACTCGCAGTCTGACTCCAGTGCCTTGATCGCTGGAATTCGCAGTTTATCTGAATTCAGTAACCCCTGACGGCTCTTCGTCCAAACAGAGCTCTACCTCCATGATCATTTCTAGCACCAGGCTAGCCCTAAAGCTATTTCGGAGAGAACCAGCTATCTCCAAGTTCGTTTGGAATTTCACCGCTACCCACAACTCATCCCCGCAATTTTTAACTTACGTGGGTTCGATCCTCCAGTGCGCTTTACCGCACCTTCAACCTGGTCATGGGTAGGTCACTTGGTTTCGGGTCTACATCAACTAACTACTGCGCCCTCTTCAGACTCGCTTTCGCTCCGGCTCCGTCTTTTCTGACTTAACCTCGCTAATTAACGTAACTCGCCGGTTCATTCTACAAAAGGCACGCCATTACCCCTTAATGGGCTTTGACTATTTGTAGGCACACGGTTTCAGGTTCTCTTTCACTCCCCTCCCGGGGTTCTTTTCACCTTTCCCTCACGGTACTGGTTCACTATCGGTCACAATGTAGTATTTAGCCTTGCGAGATGGTCCTCGCTGCTTCAATCAGGATTCCTCGTGTCCCGACCTACTCAGGATCCTGCTCGGCGCGCTTGGGATTTCGCTTACGGGGCTCTCACCCTCTCTGGCTTACCTTCCCAGGTAATTCTGCTATCCTTTGCGCTGCCTTGTCGCAGTCCTACAACCCCAAATGATAAATCATCTGGTTTGGGCTCTTTCCGCTTCGCTCGCCGCTACTAGGGAAATCGATTTTTCTTTCTCTTCCTGCAGCTACTTAGATGTTTCAGTTCACTGCGTCTTGCCCCAGGTGGCTATTGATTCACCACCTGGTAATGCATCTGCATGCATTGGGTTCCCCATTCGGATATCTCCGGATCTTTGCGTACTTACTGCTCCCCGAAGCCTTTCGTGGTTCGTCACGTCCTTCTTCGCCTCATTGTGCCTAGGCATTCACCGTGCGCCCTTCTTTACTTGACCTTACTCAAGATACTCTCTCGGTCGCTCTTTAGCAATCTGTTCTCTTTTGATTGTTTCTCGGTTTTTCTTGGATTATATTCAGTTTTCAATGTACTAACTCATTGGATCTGTCTCAGATCCAATGGAGGCTAACGGGTTCGAACCGATGACCTCCTGCTTGCAAAGCAGGTGCTCTCCCAACTGAGCTAAGCCCCCAATGTCTTTTCTAGACACGCTGCTTTTCTTATACTTGCCTATGGGCCTAAATGGACTTGAACCATCGACCTCACGCTTATCAGGCGTGCGCTCTAACCAGCTGAGCTATAGGCCCGTATCTAGCGTATCTTTTCCTTTTTCTGAGGTACTACCCTCAAAACTAAACAATGTCTTCCCTACTCATGTGCCTTTGCCGGACTTCTCTTAGTATTTCTACTCTCCGTCTCGGCTCCCTTTTCCTTAGAAAGGAGGTGATCCAGCCGCAGGTTCTCCTACGGCTACCTTGTTACGACTTCACCCTAATCATCTGTCCTGCCTTAGACGGCTGACTCCTTTGCAGGTTATCCCACCGGCTTTGGGCATTACAGACTCTCATGGTGTGACGGGCGGTGTGTACAAGGCTGGGAACGTATTCACCGCGGCGTGCTGATCCGCGATTACTAGCGATTCCAGCTTCATGCACTCGAGTTGCAGAGTGCAATCCGAACTGAAATTAGCTTTCAGAGATTCGCTTGCCTTTGCAGGTTCGCTGCTCGTTGTACTAACCATTGTAGCACGTGTGTAGCCCAGGTCATAAGGGGCATGATGACTTGACGTCGTCCCCACCTTCCTCCGGTTTGTCACCGGCAGTCTCATTAGAGTGCCCAACTTAATGCTGGCAACTAATAATAAGGGTTGCGCTCGTTGCGGGACTTAACCCAACATCTCACGACACGAGCTGACGACAGCCATGCACCACCTGTCTTAGTGTTCCCGAAGGAAACATCCTATCTCTAGGACTGGCACTAGATGTCAAGACCTGGTAAGGTTCTTCGCGTTGCTTCGAATTAAACCACATGCTCCACCGCTTGTGCGCCTCGTCAATTCCTTTGAGTTTTAACCTTGCGGTCGTACTCCCCAGGCGGAGTGCTTAATGCGTTAGCTGCAGCACTGAGAGGCGGAAACCTCCCAACACTTAGCACTCATCGTTTACGGCATGGACTACCAGGGTATCTAATCCTGTTCGCTACCCATGCTTTCGAACCTCAGCGTCAGTTACAGACCAGAGAGCCGCCTTCGCCACTGGTGTTCTTCCATATATCTACGCATTCCACCGCTACACATGGAGTTCCACTCTCCTCTTCTGCACTCAAGAAACATAGTTTCAGCTGCAGTTCCCCAGTTAAGCTGGGGGCTTTCACAGCTGACTTATCTTCCCGCCTGCGTTCGCTTTACGCCCAATAAATCCGGACAACGCTTGCCACCTACGTATTACCGCGGCTGCTGGCACGTAGTTAGCCGTGACTTTCTGGTTGATTACCGTCAAACAAAGATCAGTTGCTTTCCTTGTCCTTCTTCACCAACAACAGAGCTTTACGATCCGAAAACCTTCTTCACTCACGCGGCGTTGCTCCATCAGACTTGCGTCCATTGTGGAAGATTCCCTACTGCTGCCTCCCGTAGGAGTTTCGAGCCGTGTCTCAGTCCCAATGTGGCCGGTCAGTCTCTCAACTCGGCTATGCATCATCGCCTTGGTAGGCCGTTACCTTACCAACTAGCTAATGCACCGCGCCCATCCTTTAGTGACAGCTCGAAAGCCGCCTTTCTCAGCTTGAGCATGCGCTCTTGCTGCTTATTTGGTATTAGCACCTGTTTCCAAGTGGTATCCCAAGCTAAAGGGCAGGTTGCCCACGTGTTACTCACCCATCCGCCGCTCGCGCTTCTGACTTCCTACCGAAGTATTCCGTCAAAATTGCTCGCTCGACTTGCATGTATTAGGCACGCCGCCAGCGTTCGTCCTGAGCCAGGATCAAACTCTCATTTTTTAAATGTTTGTTTGAATGTTTGCTCATTCGTTCCAAGATTCGCATCTCGGATTTATTTGCTTGCGAAATTGACTTCGCTCTTTTGTTTTGGGTTCTTTAAACCCGCACATTTTTGCGAAAACATTGTTCAGTTTTCAAGGTACTACCTGCTGCTAAAGCAGCTTTTTTATTTTGCCAGATTCAAGCACTTTTGTCAAGCACTTTTTTCTGACTCATTTTTGCCGTCTTACCGGACAGCGTTTATTATCTTACTAAAACAATTGTCTTTTGTCAACTGCTTTTGCTTGATTTTTAACGCTGTCTTCGTGCTCTTGCCTTGCGGCTCATTGCCCGACGACAGTTATTAATACTAGCAAGTATTTTCCTTTTTTGCAAGTCTTTTTTGCAAAAAATTATTATTACCAGTAAAACACTAGCAAAAGGGGCTTATTCAGTCCGTCTTATTGTTTGCTCTATATGTGTTAGTAACAAATGAATACTTTGATAAACATCCCTAATATCATGCCTGCATTCGTCAACAACCCAATTGAATATAATAGCGTATATTCCATTTGCTACCAGTTCAACTTTACGCACCGAAAACGGTCCTCTAGGTCGCATATAATTCTCTATGGCTAAAGCATATTCTTTTCTTAACACGCGATAAAATAATGGCGGATCCTTGGCAATTCTGTGCAAGTTGCCATAAAAAGTCTTATTTTCCTTAATTTTTTTCAACATGCGATAAAACATTCGATCCATTGATTCATTGCCCACACTGCGTAAGGCTCGTCTGGTTTGCAAAGTTAAGACTGAAGTAAATAAATCACAAATATTACTGTATCTTCTATAAAAAGCGCCACGGTTAATGTCTAATTTCTGACAAAATTTAGTAACAGTATACTTTTCCACGCTGTATCTTGATAGCTCAAAAACAAGAACTTCCTCAGTTTTTGTCAATTTCATTTTCATCGCTCCTACTTATGGTGCCATAAGTATAGCAATAATGGTTATGACAAGCAATACTTTCTTTGAAAATAATGGCGTTATTTTTAAAGACTAACAGTATTATTAAAACAAAATCCATTCTTTGTATTTTGCAAAGCAAAATAAAACGACTAATTTGGATTAAAACCAGAAATTAGTCGTTTGCATCAATCATTTGAATCAAACTAAATGTAGTTTATTTTTAGAATTAAGATTAATTGTTACGCTTCATTTTTCTTTGGCGCTTTGCCTTACGAATTTTACTACGTTGCTCAATTTTATTCTTTTGCGCTTTATCTAGTTGGATAGCACGCTTAATCTTTTTCTTATAGCCAGGCTTACGTTTCTTTTGGGCTTTCTTCACCAAGCCACGCATCTTATTATCAAGACTTTGAGAAGACGACTGCCTTGTTTTACGGCTATGATAATGTTTACGTGGTACTAGAGCCCCATTTTTTAATTCCACAAAATCGAAATGGACTCCCATATTTTCTAATTTAAAAATCTGATCCATTTCTTCTTCACGAATTAGAGTAATGGCGTGACCACTCATACCGTTGCGACCGGTTCGACCAATACGATGAATTACGAATTCTAATTCACGCGGAATTTCATAGTTAATGACTAGACTAACACCTGCAATATCAATCCCCCGCGCGGCCAAGTCAGTGGCTACGACATATTGAAATTGTCCAGCTTCTACTTCTCTCATGGTTCTTTTTCGTTCACGTTCAGTAATGCCGCCATGAATTTTAGCAACTCTTAACCCTTGTTTAATAAGAAACTCAGTTAATTCATCTACCGTTTGCTTGGTATTAGCAAAAATAAGTGCTAAATAAGGCTGACCAATTGTTAGTAACTGATATAGTATTTTCTTTCGATTTTTAGATCCGACATCAAGTAAATCATTTTTTACTGTTGGCGAAATAACTGTAGGATTATCTACAATAATGGTTTCTGGTTTAGCCATATACTTGCGTAAAAAGTTAGCTAATTTAACAGGAATTGTGGCAGAAAAAGCTGTTAAAACACAATTTTGAGGCAATCTCTGCGCAATAAAGTCAATTTCACCCAAGAAACCCATATCTAAAGTCATGTCAGCTTCATCAATGACAAAATTTGTGACATAGTCTAATGGTAAAATCTTTTTGGCAACAAAATCATGAAGCCTACCAGGAGTAGCTATGATAATTTGTGGTTTGTGCCTACCTATTTTTTCAAGTTGGCGTTCCCGATCAGTGCCTCCTGCCAATTGGGCAACCGAAATATTTAATCCGGCAGCATCCCTTAATTGACGAGTCACTTGATATAATTGCTGAGCAAGTTCTCTGCTAGGAGTAGTCAAAATTGCTTGTGGATACGGCAGTTTTTCATTGATTTCATTCATTACAGGGATTAAGAAAGCATGAGTTTTACCCGATCCCGTAACTGCCTGTACTACAGCATTTTTGTGTGCCAGTAAAACAGGTATTACTTTTTCCTGCACCTCAGTCGGTTTAACAAAGTTTATTTTTTTCAGACCTTGTCTTAGTGCTGGACTTAACTTATCGTTTTCAAAAATGTTATTCATGTTCCTCTTGATATTCCTTGGTTACTTGAACTAATTCCGCAAATATTTGCTTCACTTCAGCTATATCTTTAGCATTAGCTCCACTTGCCAATGCGTGGCCACCACCATCATGTTTAGCTGCAAGCTCGTTGATTACTGGACCCTTTGAACGGTAATGAACCCTATAAGTGCCGTCAGACTTTTCCACAAAGACATTCCAGGCAATGATATCCTTAATTCTTCCAGGAGTAGAAACCGTGCATGAAGCTTGTTCCGAATTTACACCCAATTTATGCAGAGTATCTTGAGATAAAACAGCATAGGCAGCACCACAGGAATCAACTTTCATATATTCCAAAACGACGGCCTGTAATTTTGCCTGTTCAAAGGTAACGTCACTAATGTTGCGAGCAATTTCATTAATATTAATTCCAGTTGCTGCCAGTTTAGCAACTATTTTAAAAGTATGGTCAGTTGTTTCAGGATACATAAATCTACCTGTATCACCAACAATACCGGCATAAAGAGGGTAGGCCACTTCTGCAGTCAATGGCATTTTTTCAGTAATAATGAAATCAGCAATGATTTGTGACGCAGCAGGTGCATGATCATCAACATAACTCATATCTGCATATGGTTCAACATCCGGATGATGGTCAATTTTAATCAGAAAATCACCCTTATTATATAATTTGTTAGAAATGCGGGCAGTATTTCCTGTATCAGTGGTGATTACCAAGGCTCCTTGATAATCCTTTTCAGTCACCTGATCCATACGATTGATCCAAGCGAGATCACCCTCATCATTTTCTCCGGCACATAGGATCTTCTTACTTGGAAACTGCAGTTTTAAAGAACGTGCAAGTCCAGCCTGAGAGCCTAGAGCATCAGGGTCAGGACTGGTATGACGATGCAATATAATCGTGTCATATTGCGTAATTTTTTGGTATATCTCTGTAAAAGTACTCATATCTATTCTCCTTCTTAATTTTAGCCGTTTTACTTTAACAAAATTTTTTCTTATTGAGAAAATAATTCTAAATCCATATTTTCATAATCAGCCTCTGTAAAATCTGTAGCTGTTACCCCCAAAAGCCTGATACCATCATTTAAAAACGAGCTAGAAATGGGCTCAAAAAGATCTTTAGCTGCGTCATATAATTCTAATGGATTATTAGTAGCATGTTCAAGCTTGCGCCTTTTCGTAACAGTCTTAAAATTACTATTGCGAATTTTTAAGACAACCGTATTGGCATAAAAATTGCGTTCAATTAACTTGTCAGCTAAATCATTAACATAGTTGCGCAAATTGGTAAGAGCGGTCTGTTCATTGTATACACTGGGTTCATACGAGCGTTCAATCCCAATAGACTTGCGATTACGCTCATCATCAGGAATTACCCGCGACAAATCAATGCCATTTGCATGTTCCGCCATTAAATAACCCATGCGGTTGAAATGTTTTATTAAATCACGAACGTGCATTTTTTGCAACCCACGTCCCGTGTAGACACCCATTTCAGCTAACTTAGCTTGCGTCTTAGGCCCAATACCATGAAACTGAGCAATTTTTTGTATGGCTAAAAATTCTTTAGCTTCTTGGGGCAAAATAATAGTTCGACCAAAAGGCTTCGAATATTCGGAACCCATTTTTGCTAAAAATTTGTTATAGGTCACGCCGAAAGAACAATTTAAACCTATTTCTTTTTTTATTTTTACCTGCAGATCAATCGCGATTTGCAAAGCAGAAGTTAATCCCAGCTTATTTTCAGTAACATCTAAATATGCTTCATCCAGTGCAATAGACTGAACATTGTCAGTAATTTCATACATCAACTGATGAATTTCAGCAGAAACACTATGATACTTTTTAAAATCAGGGCTCTTAAATACCAGTTTATCCGGCGGTATGAGCTTTAAAGCCTTAATTGATGGCATAGCTGAATGGACGCCATACTGACGTGCAATATAATTTGCCGTGGCAACAACGCCGTGGCCATGATGATTTCTGGGATCTTGACCAATTACAAGCGCCTTATCTTTTAGTTCAGGATGATCACGTGTTTCAACTGCAGCATAGAAAGCATCCATATCAAGGTGAATAATCTTTCTGTGAGTGTCATTTTGTGGTAAAAGACCGTCATCAAAGTTACTCATAAATCCAGCGCTCGGTAGCTGATTCGAAAATTTTATTTGCTGATTTTGGACCCATTCTGTACGGCAAGTATTGTTCTGGCTCTTGACCATTTTCATTTTCTTTTTGCCATGTTTCTTCTACATGGTCAATAAATTTCCAATAATTCTTTAATTCACTCCAATGAGTAAAGTTGGTTGAATCATTAACAAAAACATCATGCAGTAAACGCTCATAGCCATCTGGTACCTGTTTTTGGTCTTCACTTGTAAAGCCGTAGCTTAGATTTTCCCTGCGAATTCCGGGTTCATTAATTTTTTTACCATTAATAGTAATAAAAATTTGCATCTGTGGATCTATTATAATTGATATGTTGTTTGAATGAGCTTTACCGTATTGATTAGACATGTGTTTTAAAACAATATCAATCCTATTTTTCTTTTCCCGCATTTCTTTGCCGGTTCTAAAATAAATTGGCAAATCAGCAAGAGGACCCTTTTTAAATTTAACCTCTCCAGCAACGAAAGTTTCTGTATTTGAATCGGCAGCAACGTTTGGTTCTTGCCGATACCCAAAGGTAACATCACTACCCAAATATTGCCCCCGCACAAAATGACGCGCAATCTCGTCTTCTGTCGGAATTACCATACTGTCTAAAAGTTTTTGCTTAGCCTCATGAATACTTTGCGAGGTCAAATCCTTTGGCTCCGGCATTGCTAGAAGGGTAATAATCTGAAAAATATGATTTTGCACCATATCACGTAAAGCGCCTGAAGTTTCATAATAGCCGCCACGAGCCTCGACTCCCAGCTGTTCTGCTAAAGTGACCTGAACATTTTTGATATTCTGATTATTCCATATATTTTTAATTAGAGGATTAGTTAACCTCATAGGCAGAATGTTTTGAATCATTTCTTTACCTAAATAATGATCAATCCTAAAAATATCATCCTCAGCAAAGGAAGCAGTAATCTGCTTATTTAATTCTTCTGCACTTGCCAGATCTCTTCCAAAGGGTTTTTCAACAACAATACGTTTAAAGCCGGTACTAGTCAAATGTTGATCTTTAATATGTTCAGCGATTGTGCCAAAGAACTTGGGAGCCATTGCCATATAAAAGATACGATTTCCCTGCGCACTATAACGATCATCTAATTCTTGTGCCAAATTCTTCAGAGTTTCATAGTGTTCAATGTTGGTTACATCGTGTGACTGATAATAAAAATGACTGGCAAAAGCAACTAAATCATTTTCGTTTACTTCAGCATGCGTTTCGTGCACAGCATCGCATATTTGCTGGCGTAAAAAATCATGTGACCATGGTCGCCGAGCCGTTGCAATTACGGCAAAATTATCGTGAATTAGGCCCTGTTCATATAAATTAAAAAGTGCAGGATACAGCTTTCTATGCGCTAAATCACCACTACCACCAAAGATAATCATAATTACTGGAATGTTATTCATGAAAAAATCCTTTCTCATACCTTTTTACACTAACATCATTTTATACTATTTTGCCGTTAAACTCGCGCCTTGAGCAATATTTACTTTTTAAGCTAAATAAATTTTACTAACAAAAAAGTGCCCCTAAGGCACTTAAGATTGTTTTAATTTTCTTTTGATCCATCATCTGGAGTTCCATCAGCTGCATCAGCTGGTTTGGCTGCAGCTGGCTTTTCTGCAGGAGCAGCAGGTTTTTGCTCTTCTTTTGAAGCTTGAGCAGGTTCACTTTTTGCTGGCTTTTCAGCGTCATCAGAAGTTGATGGTGTTGGTGCAGGCTCAGCACTTGCCGTATTAGCTGGTAAAATTTGTTGTACTGCCATTCGACTAAATGTTAAGTAAATGCCATCAGCATCCAACACAACCGTTTTATCCTTGGTATTTACTGAATCAATTTTGCCGTGAAGACCGTCAATCATAATGACATTGTCACCTTTTTTCAATTGGTTCATCATTTCCATTTTCTTTTGTTGTTGCTTTTTTTGTGGCTTAATCATGATAAAGTACATAAAAGCAATCAAAACTACAAAAACTATGATTGTCCACATACTACTACCTGCACCATTCGCTTGTGCTAAAAATAAATTATTCACTTTTACACTCCTCAAATTAAAATTAATTATTGTCTAAATATTTATTATACAGAAAATAACGAACAATTGCATTACTTGTTTGGCAGCGGCAGGCCTAAATGAACATAAGCCTTCTCTGTCACCATTCTGCCTCTGGGTGTCATTAATAAAAACCCGTTTTGCATTAAATATGGTTCATAAAGGGATTCAATTGTCTCCACGTCCTCGCCAGTATTAGCAGCTAAAGTTCTAATACCTACTGGTCCACCATGATAATTTTCAATAATTACCCGTAAAATTTTGCGATCTGTTTGATTTAGTCCTTCTTCATCAACCTGCAATTGTTGAAGAGAACTTGCTGTGGTTGCAAAAGAAATTACTTTTTCTCCTTTCACCTGGGCAAAATCCCTTACTCGTCTTAATAGCCGATTAGCTACTCTGGGAGTTCCCCGTGATCTGCGAGCTAATTCGTGTGCTGCCTGGGGTTCAATTTCAATACTGAAAACTTTGCTGGAACGAGAAATTATTTTTTCAAGTTCTTCAACCGTATAATATTGCAAATGCTCAACTATACCAAATCGGTCACGTAAAGGAGCTGACAGCTGGCCAGCCAAAGTAGTAGCACCAACAAGCGTGAATGGGGGCAAGGGAACGTGAACGGCGTGAGTAGTTTGTCCTTCTCCAATTACAATATCAACATAATAATCTTCCATCGCTGAATACAGGACTTCTTCAATAGGCTTGGCAAGACGATGAATTTCATCTATAAATAAAATATCTCCAGGATCGAGATCAGTTAAAAGGGCAACCAAATCGCCCGCTTTTTCTATCGCCGGGCCACTTGTACTTTTTAAATGCACACCAAGTTCGTTAGCTATCACAAAAGCTAATGTCGTTTTACCCAGTCCAGGAGGGCCATACAATAACACATGGTCTAGAGCCTCATCCCTTTTTTGAGCAGCTTTAATATAAACTGCCATTTCTTTTTTAACGCGTTTTTGACCCAGGTACTCATTTAATGACTGGGGTCGTAAAGAAAACTCAGCTTGTTCTTCTTCTTGGCCTTGAACTTCTCCAGAAACAATATTATTTTTATCTTCTGTCACCTGTTTCACTTCCCTTTTAAATGTCATTTTCATTATAACAAGTTTTACTTCTTTAAGAGAAGTGCCAATCCCTTTTTAATGTACTGATCCGCAGTTGTTTTTTCCTCTGCAATTAAAGCTGGTGTAATTCTATCTACTTCTTTTTTGGTATATCCTAACGCTAATAATGCTAATAATGCGTCATTTAATTCAGGAGATACTTCTGCCGAATCCGCCTTATTTGCGTTCTTAACAAAGCTGCCCAATTTACCTTTTAAATCCAACACAATTTGTGAAGCAGTCTTTTTACCAACGCCTGGAAAGCGGGTTAAATATTTTACTTCACCCTCTTCAATGGCTTTTGCTAATGAATTACTATCTTCAGCCGCCATGATGGCTAAAGCAGACTTGGGACCAATTCCGCTTACACTTAGGAGCTTTAAAAACAGTCCCTTATCATCCTCAGTCTGAAAGCCATATAAAGTGATACCGGTATCCCGCACAATTTGTTCAATAAAAACGCGCGCCTTTTGTCCTTCTTGATAAGCATAAGGTGTGGGACTAAAAACTTTATAACCAATTCCATTTACATCAACTACTACAAAATCAGGTTTGATTGTGACAATAACACCCTGAAAATATTCATACATATTTTATTTATTCCTCTTAAACATTTTGCGTAAATCACTTTGTCTGATGCGCACAATTACCAAATTCCCCTTAGCGTCATGATAAGGATCAGCAATTTGTCTCAGATTGGTCAAAATTGCACCACAATCAGCAGCCGTCAATTTTTTACGTCCCGAAACTTCTCGTTGAGCTTGATCGGCCGCTATTCTTTTAATTAAATTTTGAGAATTACCTTGATCAACATTTAAAAACAAGTCTAAAATCTTGCGAATAGAATGCTCAATATTTTGTTTCAACCAGGTGGGATATGATCTTAAAATAAAGGTATCCTGACCAAAATCTTCTAAAAAAATCCCAATTTTTTTGATGTCCGCCATCTTTTCTTTTATTTGCAAAAAATCCAGGTTGCCAAATTCTAAAATTAAAGGACTCAGCAATCCCTGCTGGTTGATTTTAGAGCTTGAAAGTTCACGCATGATTTTTTGAAAAGAAAGCAGTCTTCTGGCTGCAACCTGATCGATTAAGTATAAATCATCATTATTAGCAGCAATAATAAACATTGGGGTTTGACCAACAAAACTTAACTCGGGTAAGCTTGCTGCTAACACTTCATCACCGCTTGAAATAATCTCATTATTAGTATTTTTACTAGTAAAGGGTGTTAAACTGCATTGCTTGACAACATTATCATCCCATGTCGCAGTTATGAGATAATGTTCATCGTCTCGCGGAATATCCAAATTCACATACTGTGAATGCTGAATGTGTTTGATTTCTGCTGGAGGCTGTTCATTAATTTCCGCAATTCCTGCATTTGGCCTTTTCGTTTCTACCACATTTTTGTTTAAATTAAACTTAAGTTGATCAACCAGTGTATCTTCTTTACTTGAATGTAAATTACTCAATGCATCAGATTTCACGTCATTTTTCAGAAGCACACTACTAATAGCACTGGTAATCAAGCGACTCAATTCTGTTTCTTTAGATAAGCGAACCTCCCGCTTTGTGGGGTGAACGTTGACATCAACCAATAAGGGGTCCGTCTTGATTTTAATAACTGCAATAGGGTAATGTTTGTCAGTAAGATTATTACCATAACCAGCCATCACTGCACTTGCCAACTTAAAATTTCTAATGTAACGGCCATTAAGCAAAATAGAAATAAAATTACGAGTAGATCGCGTGAGTTCTGGCTTGGATATTAAACCACTCACTTCAAAATCATTATCACTACCTTTAAAAGGCAACATTCGTTCAGCAATATTGCGGCCATAAACACTTGATACCGT
Source organism: Lactobacillus sp. IBH004 (assembly GCF_026185255.2). Taxonomy (NCBI): domain Bacteria; kingdom Bacillati; phylum Bacillota; class Bacilli; order Lactobacillales; family Lactobacillaceae; genus Lactobacillus; species Lactobacillus sp. IBH004. The sequence goes on from NZ_CP110217.2 coordinate 1,334,683, forward strand.
TTGGCGTAAATTATTATTACCAGCAGTTCTAAGCAGAATCCTTCCTTCGTTCATTAGAGTGAAGGCAATTTCTGGGTATCCTAATGCGAGGCGATTAACAATATCTACTGTTTTCATAATCTCAGTCCTGGGACTGCGCAAATATTTTAATCGTGCCGGGGTATTATAGAATAAATCTTTGACCGTTATCTGAGTACCTTGTCTTGCTGCAGCATCTTCCTGCATTTTTTTAACACCAGCAGAAAATTCAGCACGCGTTCCAATTGCTCCAGAAGAATTAGTTAAAATTTCAACATGACTAACTGCAGCAATCGAAGCTAAAGCTTCTCCTCTAAAGCCTAAAGTACTGACATTAAACAAATCATGTTCACTTTTTATTTTGCTGGTAGCATGTCTAGTAAAAGCAAGATCAATTTGATTACTAGGGATCCCCGAGCCGTTATCTTGAACTACAATCTGTTTTAAACCAGCATCAATAAAATCTATTCTAATTCTGCTACTGCCAGCATCAATCGCATTCTCGACCAACTCTTTGACCACACTTGCCGGTCTTTCAATTACCTCCCCAGCTGCAATCTGATTAGACAGATTAACTGAAAGCTCATGTATTTGTGCCATGATTAGTTTTCATCCTTTAAATCTTCTTGCCAATTTTCCACCAGTTGCATCACTTGCAACGGTGTTTGATCTGCCAAATAAAGATTAGAAATTTCATCTAGGATATCTTTTTCTTTGTCAGTCAATTCACTGGCAGAATCTGACTCTGCACCAACTGGTAGTTCCTCGGCCGGCTCATTACTTGAGCTAAATAAATCAAGTTGTGTTGAAGCCGGTCCCAAATTACTACCTTGAGCTTCAAGTCTTTTAAGCAGCTTAGTAGCTTGGCGTAAAACCTTTCTCGGTAAACCAGCAAGTTGCGCAACATGGATGCCATAACTTTGATCTGCAGGTCCTGGTAAAATTTTATGGAGAAAAATCAGCTTGCCGTTTTCTTCAGTTGCTCCTACATGAATATTTTTCAAATGAGGTAAGGTCTGTTCCAAGGCTGTTAACTCGTGAAAGTGTGTAGCAAATAAAACTTTGGCTTCAACTTCATCATGTAAATACTGCACAATAGCACCAGCTAGAGCCATACCATCGTAAGTAGCTGTTCCCCGCCCGATTTCATCAAATAAAACTAAGCTGCGTTTAGTGGCATGTTGTAAAGCATCATTTGCTTCAGTCATTTCGACCATAAACGTGCTTTGACCAGAAATCAGATCATCAGCTGCACCAATTCTGGTAAAAATTTGGTCAAAAATCGGCAAATCTGCACTATCGGCTGGTACAAATGATCCTATTTGAGCCATTACCGCAATAAGAGCCAGCTGCCTCATGTATGTACTTTTACCGGACATATTAGGACCTGTTATCAGAAAGATATCAGTATCTTCTGTTAACTTAACATCGTTTGGAATAAAGGAACCAGCTTTCATCACTTGTTCAACTACTGGGTGACGTCCTAATACTACCTTGACATCTTGATTATCGGTATGAAAATGAGGTCTGCAATAATTATTGTCTTCAGCCACCTGAGCAAAAGAGCAAAAGACATCAAGTTGAGCTACTTGTCCAGCCAACTTTTGTAATGCTGGAATATATTTTTTGACTTCTTCTCTTAATTTAACAAACAAATCGTATTCTAAATCTGTTGATTTGGTTTGTGCTTCTAAAATAAGATTTTCATGTTCTTTAAGTTCTGGGGTAATATAACGCTCTGCATTGGTCAAAGTTTGCTTACGCGTATACCGGTCAAGCGGAACCTTACTCTTATTTGAATTTGTAACTTGAATATAGTAACCAAAGACCTTGTTATAACCAACTTTTAAATTATCAATACCCGTTTGAGCTCGTTCATTCTGCTCCATTCCAGTCAGCCACTTTTTACCATTATTCATAGCATCCCGATAACGATCTAATTGACTATCAACACCATCCTTGATTAATCCTCCTTCAGTAGTCAGAACTGGAGGCTGATCAACAATAGTATCCGTAATCAATTTAGCAATTCCTTTTAAAGGATCAATTTGACTGGCAAAATTTTGCAAATTTTTATTTTCAGCCTTTTGCATTGCTGTCAAAATTGTTGGTACGGCATTAAGAGAATGAGCCAACTGTAATAACTCTCTGGCATTGACATTACCAAAAGCAATTCGCCCCGTTAAGCGTTCTAAGTCATAAACTCCCTTGAGAGCATCATTAATATTTTCCCGCGTAAAGTACTCATCAATTAACGCCTGTACCATCTCTTGGCGCCTGTTTAACTGTTCAACGGATAATAATGGCCGAGCAAGCCATTGTTTTAACAAGCGGCCACCCATTGCGGTATGTGTTTTATCAAGCACCCAAAAAAGTGAACCCATCTTCTTACCTGTTTTTGCAGATGCGATCAATTCTAAATTATCCCGCACAGTATGCGACATTTGTAAATATTGATTGACTTCATAGCTTTTAGCGACTTGTAAATGCGCTAAACTACGACGCTGAGTTTGTAATAAATATCCTACCAGCTGTTTTACAGCTGCTTTTTCAGCAGAGTTTGTCAGATCCTGTTCAGCAAAGGAAATCTCCGCATGTTTGCCAGTTAACTCTACCGGCTCTGATACAGTAATATTTGCTTTATGAAAAAAGTCATTATCCTGATCATTTAAATGACCATTGAAAACAACTTCCCGTGTGCGTAATGATAATAATTCATTTGAAACAGCTGCAAAGCTCTTCAAATGAGTGGCATAAATTTCACCAGTCGATAAATCGCTGTATGCCAATCCAAAACAACTTTTGGTAGTTACAACAGAGGTAAGATAATTCGATTCCTTGGCTTCACTGGGTTTGTCATTCATCAAGGTTCCGGGAGTCACAAGTTGGATAATACCACGTTTAACCATTCCTTTGGCCTTTTTCGGATCTTCAAGTTGTTCGCATAAAGCTACTTTATAACCCTTTTCAACCAGTGTATCTACATAAGATTGCACTGCCACGTGAGGTACTCCTGCCATAGGAACAGGGTTTTCGGCTTTGTTGGACCTGTGAGTCAAGGTTAATTCCAAAATTTGGGCACCCTTGATTGCATCGTCTTCAAATAATTCGTAAAAATCCCCCACCCGATAAAAAAGAAAGGCATCGGGATATTGCTTTTTAATTTGGTGATATTGCTCCATCATCGGAGTCAGGTTTGTTTGCGCCATTATTCTCCTTCTTTTCTGCATTACTGTTATTATTATACGCTAAACTATTCATTAAAAGAAAAAAGACCGCAAGTAAAACGATCTCTTCTCACAACACATATAAATAATTAAAAAATTAGGCAATATGTCCTTCAATACTTGCCAAATCTTTCTTGCCATCCATCTTCACAATTGCACTAATGGCAGCCGTAATACCTTTTACATCATCTGCTAAGCTCAGACAAGGAGTTTCTGGTTTAGCAACAACTTGTTCTGGTAAATACGGAATGTGCATAAAGCCAGCTTTTAAGTCATGAAATTCTTTATCAATCATATACTGCACTTGATACATAATGTGGTTGCAGACAAATGTACCTGCCGTCGTAGAAACTGAACTTGGAAGCCCAGCTTCCCTAATTGCCCGTGCCATTGCCTTGACAGGCAGTTGCGTGAAATATGCATTTTGACCGTCTGCCTGAATAGGTGTAGCAAGTGGTTGGTATCCTTTATTATCGGCAATGCGACCATCATCAAAATTAATTGCCACTCGTTCGGGAGTTAGACCATAGCGACCACCAGCTTGTCCAACATTTAAAACATAATCAGGTTTTTCCTTCAGAATAGCTTCATGAACCACATCGGCACAATCACCGAAAACTGTTGGTATTTCAAGCTTTACGATTTGTGCTCCGGCGATTTCATCATCCAGCCGTTTAACTGCTTCGATCGCAGGATTAATTTTATCTTCACCAAATGGATCAAAACCTGTTACAAGAATTTTCATTATCTTTTCTCCTTACTATCTTAAAATGCCAAAAAATACATTAGCATAATTTGAATAAGCAACATGCTGATTGCGATCGGAAATTGTTGTTTAATTACGCCTAGTTGATCTTTCATTTCCATAAGAGCAACGGGCAGGGTATTAAAGTTTGCTGCCATTGGTGTTAACAGCGTACCGCAATAACCCGAAGTCATCCCTAAAGCTGCAACTACAACCGGTGAACCTCCTTGTGCCACAACAAAAGGGATGCCAATCCCAGCAGTAATAACTGCAAAGGCCGCAAACGCATTACCCATGATGGCTGTAAACAAAGCCATGGCAACACAATAGAGTGTAACTCCCAATAAATGGTTTCCAATAGGAAAAAGTCCAGAAATAGCTTTAGCAGTCACTTGCCCAACACCGGAAGCTGTAAACACCACACCCAGAGTAGCAAGCAGCTGTGGTAAGATTCCCGCTGACCCTACCGAACGCACCATTCTCTGAGTATCCTCATACACAACTTTCACATTTGCTTTTGTCAAAATTTGTGCAATAACAAGTGAAATAATTGCTGCCACACCTATACCTACTTGGCCACTTAGATTAGTAAATTGGGCTATTAGCAAAGCTAAAACTGCCAGCAAGATACTTGGTAAGAAAATCCAGTTGCCAATACGTTTAACCGTTTGTTGAGCAACTTTTTCATCCAAATCTTTTATGTGACCTACGCGAACCTGTTTAAACAGAGATAATAAAGCAATAATTATTATAATTGCACCGTTAATTGCATTCGAAAGCCATTGCCCACAACAGAATAGTATTGCAAACAAAAACCAGAAAAGCCCGGTACCCCAACGCACAGGATTTGATTGATCACGCCAAGACTCAATTGCTGCAGCCAAGAAAAACAGCCCGATTAAGATATAGAACGCTAATAAAATATTATTGATTAAAGTATCCATTATTTCTCCTACTTCTCTTGCTGTTTGAGTAATTTTTTGTCAAACACATGATTGTAACCCACACATAAAATATAACTGATGATTGCAACTGGAAAAGTGTATAGAACTATGCCACTAGGATCAACTGGGTGACCCAGTGATTTCATAGTACTTGCAATAAGTAGAACGCTTGAAGAAGCTACGAATAAATTTTGGGCAAAGAAATTACCAAAATTTTCTGTTGCAGCCGCTCTACCCTTAATTTGGTCAATTTCTAAAGAGGTCAATTCGCTGTTAACCTTACCTGCAGCTTGTGCCATTGGATTAATTAGTGGCGCAATAAATTGGACGTGTCCTTGTAATGAAATGCCGAAAGCACCAGCAATCTCACGAATGGCTTGGTAAATATCGAAAATACGACCTGGCGTCAATTTTTTCATTTTTTTAATCAAATTAACAGCAGCTTGCTTTAAGCCATGTCTTTCTAAAATGCCAATTGTCGGTAAAGTCAGAAAAAACAGGGAAACCATGCGATTATCCATAAATCCTTTACCCAAAATTGTCAAAAAAGAGACAAAATCAATTCCTGAAACTAAGGCTGTAATTAAAGCAGCAATAATAACAACGGCTATGGTATCAAGTCCCAGTGTAAAGCCAATCACTATAACTACAATACCTAGTAAACTTAAATATTCCACTAATATTCCTTCCTATTGTAAAGGCAGCAATTACTTATCAAATTCTGTAAGCAAAATTTCAAAGCAAAAAATCCTACCAGCAAGCCCCACAGGATTGCTAGTAGGATTTATTAATTAACTAATAAAAACTAAATTACATCACACCTGGATTGCCAGCACCTGCATTTGGATCAGCGGCAGGTTTATCTTCTGGTATTTCGGCAACAACGGCTTCAGTAGTCAATAACAAGGCAGCAATAGACGCAGCATTTTGTAAAGCAGTACGGGTTACCTTAGTTGGGTCAATAATTCCGGCTTCAACCATGTTTTCCCATTTACCGTTGGCTGCATTGTAACCAACTTCATTTTCTTGACCTTCAAGCTTATTCAAGATAACTGAACCATCTTCACCAGCATTTTCAGCAATTTGACGAACTGGAGCAGTCAAAGCTTCTAAGACAATGTTAATACCTGTTTGTTCATCAGCATTGTCACCTTTAAGGTCCTTAACAGCATCCTTGACATCTACTAAAGCAGTACCACCACCAGCAACATAGCCTTCATCAACGGCTGCACGAGTGGAGTTCAAAGCATCTTCAATGCGGTATCTGCGCTCTTTTAATTCAGTTTCCGTAGCAGCACCAACATGAATAACAGCAACGCCACCAGTTAATTTAGCCAGACGCTCTTGTAATTTCTTCTTGTCAAAGTCAGAAGTAGTTTCTGCAATTTGCTTTCTAATTGAGTCCTCACGGTCTTTAATTGCTTCATCTGAACCTGAACCATCAACAATAGTAGTTGAGTCCTTAGTTACAGTAATCCGGCGAGCTTGACCTAGTTGGTCAATCTTAGTGTCCTTTAATTCGAGCCCTAAGTCCTCAGTAATTACTGTACCACCAGTTAAAGCGGCAATATCTTGCAGTTGTTCTTTACGACGGTCGCCAAAGCCAGGAGCCTTAACAGCAACAACATTGAATGTACCACGAATCTTGTTCAAAACTAATGTTGGCAAAGCTTCACCAGAAACATCATCGGCAATGATTAAAAGTGATTTGCCTTGTTGCACAATTTCTTGTAACAATGGCAAGATGTCTTGAATGTTAGAAATCTTCTTATCAGTAATTAAAATATATGGATTGTCAAGATCAGCTTCCATCTTGTCATTATCAGTTACCATGTATTGTGACAGGTAACCACGGTCAAATTGCATACCTTCAACTACTGATAATTCAGTTTCAATACCACGTGAGTCTTCAATAGTGATAACTCCATCATTACCAACTTTTTCCATTGCGTCAGCGATTAAATCACCAACTTCTTTTGAAGCTGAAGAAACTGAAGCAACTTGAGCAATTTGGTCTTTTGAAGAAACAGTATGACTAATCTTGTGTAATTCATTTACTACAGCTTTTGTGGCTTTTTCAATACCGCGACGAACACCAACAGGGTTAGCACCAGCAGTAACATTCTTCATACCTTCACGAATAATTGCTTGGGTTAAAACAACCGCAGTAGTAGTACCATCACCGGCAATATCATTGGTCTTTTGTGCTGCTTCTGCAACTAACTTAGCACCCATATTCTCATAGTGGTCTTTTAATTCAATTGCCTTGGCAATTGTCACACCATCGTTAGTAATGTCTGGGTTGCCGTAAGATTGCTCCAAAACAACGTTTCTACCCTTAGGACCAATAGTAGCCTTAACAGTATCAGCTAATTTGTCAACGCCCTTTAACAGGGAACGTCTTGCTTTTTCTGAAAATTTAATTTCTTTTGCCATATTTTTATACGCTCCTTAATTACTTAACAATTGCTAAAATATCTTTTTCGTGAAGGACTAAATATTTTTGACCATCGTATTTAACATCTGTACCAGAATACTTGTCGTATAAAACAACGTCGCCTTCCTTAACAGTCATAGGTATTTTGTTGCCATTTTCAGCAAAGTTACCTTCACCAACAGCAACTACTTCACCTTCTGTCGGCTTTTGTTTAGCATTAGAAGCCAGGACGATTCCGCCTACAGTCTTTTCTTCTTCTTCTTTAACTTTTACGATCACGCGATCACCAATTGGTTGTAACACGTTTGTCCCTCCTAAAATTAAATTTTAATCTCTTTTATGTGCCATTAGCACTCCTATTTGTTAAGTGCTAACTTACATTTATGATAATAACCCCTTTTATGAAAAAATGCAAGAAAAAATTAGCACTTTGAGTAAAAAAGTGCTAATTTGCTTTTTAAAACTATTTTTTCTTATCCGAATCAAGAAAGTAAATAAGTGTCTGCAACTCAGTAGCCAAATCAACGTTTTGAATTCTAATGCCACTTGGTGCAGATAAACGAATTGGGGTGAAATTCATGATTCCCTTAATTCCAGCTTCTACCATATCATCAGCAGTTTTTTGAGCAGCCGCAGATGGCACCGTTAAAATCGCAATAGAAATTTGTTGGTCACTAAGCTGCTTTTTAAGTTCACTCATATCATAGACAGGCACACCGCTTAGAATTCTGCCGGTAATTTTCTCATCAATATCAAAAGCACAAGAAATGCGAATATTATTTGAGCGTTTAAAATTGTAATTTAATAAAGCATGACCCAAGTTACCTACGCCAACCAAAGCAACATTTGTTAAAGTGTCTTGGTTTAAAATCTTTTTAAAAAAAGAAAGTAAACTTTTTACATCGTAGCCATAACCCCTTTTGCCCAAAGCGCCGAAATAAGAAAAATCACGTCTGATTGAAGCACTGTCTACCTGAACAGCTTCAGACAATTCAGTCGAAGAAACTTTTTCTTTGCCAGCCTCATTTAAGATAATAAGATAACGGTAATATAACGGCAACCTTTTAGCCGTTGCCGTTGGTATTTTGATTTTTTCCATTTAAGAAGCCTCCAACTTAATTAAGTAACCATAATTCGTTCTTGTGAATTTCTCAGCAATCAATTCTATTTTACCTATAAATTTACGTCATTTGCAAACATTTTTTTCACAATCTTTTAAATTTTAGCAAAATGGTAACAGGCTTGATAATAGAAAGTGGTATTTTTATTCATTCACGCTTAAAAAGCTGTATTTTTGCTCTTTTTCTTTCATATATCCATCAAACTCTCACACAAGAAATTCAATACATATGCTAAAATGGTTTTTAGGTGAAAAATTATGATAATTGCACAAGGACACGATTTAGAAAAACAATTTGGTGCCAACACATTATTTAAAAATGTCAATTTTTCAATTGACGCAAATGCCAGAATCGGTCTTATTGGACCAAATGGTGTCGGTAAAACGACCTTGCTTAAGATTATGACTGGTGAAGAAGAAGCCACACATGGTGACTTCACCATCAATAAAAACATAGATGTCGGCTATATTGCCCAAGAAAATGGCTTAAATGAAAGTAAAACAATTTGGGAAGAAATGTTGTCTGTTTTTACTTCATTAATTAATATGAGCAAAAAAATCACAAGTTTACAGCAAGACATCGCTGCTAACCCTAAAAGAAGTGATTTGTTAAAACAGTATGACCAGCTGCAATTCAACTTTGAGCAGCAAGGGGGCTATACCTACCAGTCTGATATCAAAAGTATTTTGAATGGCTTTAACTTTCCTGAAGCAACTTGGTCAAAAAAAATCGCAAGTCTTTCCGGAGGAGAAAAGACCAGACTTTCATTTGTTAAATTGCTACTGCGCAAGCCTGCTCTGCTATTACTTGATGAGCCTACCAACTACCTTGATTTAGACACTCTGGACTGGCTGGAAAGTTATCTTAAAAACTATTCTGGTGCTATTTTAGTTGTTTCCCACGATCAGTATTTTTTAGATAATTTAGCCACACAGATTTTTGAATTGCAATTTGGCAAATTAACTGTCTTTAAGGGGAATTATTCCGCATACGTTGCTGAACGGCAGCTGCGTGATCGCCAGCAAGAAGAAGCGTATGAAAAGCAGCAAGAGCAAATCAAAAAAGACGAAGAATTTATTCAAAAAAATATTGTCAGAGCCAAAACTACTAAACGAGCACAAAGCCGCCGCAAGCAATTGGAGAAAATAGAAAGAATTACTCCGCCAAAACACAAAAGCAAAGTACGCATTAATTTTCAAAGCGAGCGGCCATCTGGTAAAGAAGTTTTAATTTTACGTGATTTAACAATTGGCTATCCGACAAAAACAATGGTGCACGATATTTCTCTGCAAATAAATAAAGGCGACCGCGTAGCCGTAATTGGTCAAAATGGTATTGGTAAATCAACTTTACTAAAAACCGTGATGAAGGAATTAAAGCCAAAAAAAGGCTCAATTAAATATGGTGCATCCCTTGATATCGGCTATTATGATCAGGAACTACAAGGACTTGATCCAACTAAAACGGTGATTGACACCGTTTGGGACCGTCATAAAACAATGCCTGAAAAAGATGTTCGTTCTATTTTAGCCAGTTTCTTGTTTACGGCAAAAGATATTGATAAAACTGTCGGACAATTATCTGGTGGTCAAAAAGCGAGATTAACGTTAACTGTATTATCACTTGAACATAACAACTTTCTGCTGATGGATGAACCTACTAACCATTTGGATCTTGAGGCGAAAGAAGTATTAGAAAAAGCTTTGCAGGATTTTGACGGTACTTTATTGTTTGTTTCTCACGACCGCTATTTCATCAATCAATTAGCTAATAAAATTGTAGAGATCAAAGATGGTAGTGCTCATGTTTACGAGGGTGATTATAGCTATTATTTAGATGAAAAAAACAAACAAAACATTGTTACAGAGAACCAGTCGGCAACAAACAATACGGCAGTAAAAGTAGACGAAAATAAAAATAAACTTTCTTATCAAGAGCAAAAGCTTCGTGATTCACAAAAACGTAAATTGCAAAGAGAAGTTGAAAATACCGAAAATAAAATTGAAAAGCTGGAAAAAGAGCAAAAAGATATTCAATCTCAAATGGCTGATCCTGAAATTGCCACTAATTTTGACAAATTGGGTCCTTTGCAGGAGCAGCTCACTGAAGTGCAAAATCAGCTCGCTGAGGCAAATGTTGCTTGGGAAAAAGCACTGACTGAACTGGATAGCTTTGACTAAAACAATATATCATGTAAGCACAACAAAAATAGGAACAAATCAGCCTTTTTATCTGCTGTTTTTATATTTTAACTTGCTGTAAATTACCTCGCCAACTATTAATAAATTTTTTGTTAGCAAAATTTGATAAATTTCTGGCTCTATAAAAAATAAATTGGATAGGTGTACATGGTAAAATCACGTATTACTCTTTAATTATCAATTAGTTAAGGAGGAATAAAAATGAAATATATAGCTGACTAAAATATTACTTTAGACCAACTCATCAATTTATACACCAGCGTCGGTTGGAGTTCTTATACACAAAATTCTCGGACAACTACAAAAGGCAGTGGCAAATTCGCTTTTTGCTATTAGTGCTTATAATCATAACCAATTAGTTGGATTAATCTGAGTAGTTGGTAATGGTCTGACCTTCATTTATATCCAAGAGTTACTGGTTAATCTGCTTATCAAAGTCGGGAAATTGGTACGAAATTAATGAATAGCGTATTACAGAAATATAATTCTGTCGGACAGAAAGTTTTGTTGACCGAAAATACTGGTAAAACGCACATGTTTTATGAAAATGGTAATTCTAAGCCGTGTGATAAATACGATTTGATTGCTTTTTACAAAGATTCTGAGAAAAAACTATTTCCAGAACAACAAAAAGGCGTTGAACTCAACGCCTTTTTTCGTAGGGATTTTGTCTTGACCCTGATATTATTTACTTTATTGCAGCATTTCTGATGCGTAAGGTAATTCTAATGATGCATCAGCATCTAAAGTTAGATCAGCAAATTTTCCTTCTTGATACAAATTGTATGCCGCTGCACCAATCATCGCAGCATTGTCACCGCAAAGCTTTAAATCAGGCAAAATGACTTTGGGCTGAATATTTTGCGGTAAACTTGCTATTTCACTATTCATTCTGTCCCGTAAACCATGGTTAGCGGCTACACCACCCCCCATGATGAAGGTCCGAGGCTGATATTGCTTAATTGCCCTAATTGTTTTAGTTGCTAAAACATCAATTACTGCGGCTTGAAAACTGGCCGCTAAGTCGTATTTATTTAGTTTTTGGTTAATTTGTTCAGCGTGATGACAAGTATTAATGAACGCACTCTTTAAACCAGAAAAAGAAAAATCATAATCTTCTTCTTTAATCATTGCCCGGGGAAAATCAAAGGTATCCTGCCCCTGATGAGCCCATTCATCTATTGTTTTACCAGCTGGATAATTAACCCCTAAAACTCGTCCAATCTTATCGTAAGCTTCTCCTGCCGCATCATCTCTAGTATCACCAACGATTTCAAAATGTGTCGGATCTTTAAGCAAAACGATCTCAGTATGACCACCAGAAACTTGCAGTGCAAGTGCCGGATAAACTATTTCTTCTTTTAACTGCGCCGCCATAATATGACCCATAATATGATCAACGCCAATTAGGGGGATGCCTGTAGCCATGGAAGCTGCTTTAGCTGCACTGACACCAATTAACAGGGCTCCGACTAAACCAGGTCCATAAGTTACGGCAATAGCATCGATATCATTCCAGGTTACTTTTGCTTCACTTAACGCTTCCCTGGTAATTTGCGTTATCACTTCAATGTGATGGCGACTGGCTACTTCGGGAACGACCCCTCCAAAACGCTGGTGACTTTTAATTTGAGTTGCCACTATCAAGCTTTCAACTTCTCTGCCATTTTTAACAACAGAAGCCGAAGTCTCATCACAAGAACTTTCAAAAGCTAAAATCCGGATGTCTTTTTTATTTACCAATTTAATTTCCTTTCTTTTAGTCACTTGCCAATTTAAGCACCATGTTAAACGCGTTTTGCTTAGAGTCCTGATAATAATTGGGCCAGACGAAAGTTGTAACAAAACCTAATTTTTGATATAACTTTTGGGCATTCAAATTATCCTCTCTTACTTCCAGGCTAACTTCTTCACAGCCTTTTTCTTGGGCAATTTTAATTACTTTTCTAATTAAATAAGTACCTATACCCCTTTTTTGCCAAGCGGAATCAACCATTAAATTGGTAATGTGCACCTTCCTATTATTAATTCGGACACCAATTAGCCCTACCACTAATTGCGACTGCAATACGAGTAAATAAAGTGCATTCCTTTTGCCCAATTCAGTTTGAAAAATTGCTCCGCTCCAAGGCTCTTCTCCTTGATATAGGCTTTGTTCAAGTAACAATATCGCAGAAATGTCCTCAATTTGCGCTTGTCTAATATTCAGAATAGAGTGATTGATAATAAATTTTTCAGGAATAAAGTCAACAAACTTTTTCTTTGGCGCTACAAACAAAAAAGGCCAGAAATACTTAAACTTCTTCCACATAGTTACTATCAGGTTTATATGCTTCTCCGGTCTTTTTATGCCAATCAATTTCAGCCTGTGTGCGCCGTAAATAGTTTGGCAACAACTGGTCAGAATCATCGGGTTGAGCATCCACAGCCAGCTTACCTATTAAACCAGCATGAACAATGTTTTGTTTTTCTGTCCCAAAATTAAAGGGAATATTTATCTTTTTGATGGCCTCTTTTTGTTTTTCAAAGCCAGAACCAACATAAATAACATTTTCCAGATTGTTATCTGCACAATATTCTGCTACTGCGCTTAAAAGTGTGTCAATATGATAGTGCCCATCAGGTATTACACATTCAGGACCCCACTCATCTTCCTTATTGACATAAGCACCCGCAAAGTAATTATCATTACGAGCATCAATTCCAGCCACTATTAAAGTGCCTTCTTCTGCACAACTTGCAGCCAGTGCTTGTAAAGTAGATATGCCTACTACCTCTTTATGTAAAATGCTGGCAAACATTTTTACCGTCGTAACACCAATCCGTAATCCAGTGTATGAACCTGGTCCAATTGCAACGGCAAAACGATCGATTTCTGCCAATCTTAAATTATTTTCTTTCAAAATTTCGGCAATTAATGGATCCAAATGCGCGCTGTGATTACGCTGGTCAAATTCATTCTTTTCCGTAATTATTTTAGCAGCGTCATTTAAAGCCACACTTAAATTATTTGTCGCGGTCGACATACTCAAAATTTTCATTCTAAATTATTTTTACTCTTTTCGAAAATTACCTGTTAATCCTAACCCTTGAAATTGCGTTCAAAACAAAATAACTAACAATCATTTCCACCCAAGGGGTGATAGCTTCCTTCGGAATTCGCTGAATAAGCGCGACAGAGTAGTCCATACCATATAAAAGATGAACCCAAAGTGTATTTAAGCCTATATTAACAACAACTGTCACTAATAAAGTTGCCAAAATAATGCGCCAAATTTTGACTGGCTTTTGATAAAATACCAAACCATAAATAAACGGACCAATCATTGCACTCAGGGTAAAGCCGATAAAAAAGCCACCTTGATTACCGAATAAAGCCGATGAAACCAAGTCACTAATTCCACCGCCAATACTACCCCAAACAGGCCCAAATAAGAATCCCAGCATTACGCTTCCGATGAAGCCCAAACTTACATGAACAACAGCTGATCCGATTGTAAAACGACTAAGAATGATCTTCATTGCGACAATAATTCCTAAGAGTACAAGATCACGCAATTCGACCTTAAACATTTCTTTAATAGTCATTTGGAGCACTTTCTTTCTTTAATTAAATTATGTTAGAACACAAAAAATAATTATATTATATTTTGCACCAAGTTAGTTCACAAACAGCTTTATCCTTTTTGTCTTCATCCGCAATCGCATGAAATGATTTTATAGTGTCACCATCTTTGATTAAGTTTACACATGCATATGGCGTTTGCGCATAACGGACCTCAAGATTAAATTTAATATCAATAGTCTTGACGACATGATTTTTTAAAAAATCGCGGTCAAGCGTATCAAGAAACCAATTAAAATAGTGACCATTAGTCATGTGATGGTTGGTATCCAAATCATCATAGCGTACGCGATACTGCCGTTTTTTCTCGTAATTTTCCTGGACCCGCAGTCTTGGAAAACGAGGCAGCTTTTTCAAGAGTGGTATTCCCAATTCAGCCATCATTTCTTTATCAGTTGATACTAATTTGCGGGTCTTTAAATCAAATAAAACCCATTCACTTTTTACTGTTATCAACTCATTTCCAGTCTGATCGGTAAATACATAATTTCTATATTCCAAAAAACGGTTATAGCCAAATGGCTCAGTTGTAAGTATAATTTCTTCATTTGGATGGGGCAGGCGGGCAATTTCCATATGATATTGCGTCACGACCCAACCTAATCCCCTTTTGGTCAAGGCGTTAGTACTACCATTACCTGAATCTAATTGATGCTCCGAAACACTCATCATCAAATCAATCATCGCAGGTAATTTTAAATTTTTATTTTCATCACATTCATAATAATTTACAATATGTTTTTCACTGTACTTCATAATTTCACCTACTTTTGATGATAACGTTCATATAACTCATTTTTTGAAACGTGATTTTCCTGAGCAATCTCCTTAATTGCCATTTTTTTGCTTTTTCCTTTAGCAACCAACTGCTCTACTAACGCAATTAGTGCAGTCCAAGATAATTTTTCAGCTTGCTTGGTATTTGGTGAAACCAAAATCACAAATTCACCTCTCGGCGCATTTTGCTCAAAATAAGTAGTAACTTCACTGATTGTACCACGAACAAACTCCTCGTGAATCTTAGTCAGTTCTCTGGCGACAACAATTTGACGCTCAGAATCCAGAATTTCAGACAAATTATTAAGAGTTTTAACCAATCTATGTGGTGCTTCATAAAAAACAGAAGTTGCGCGTGCTTTATTCATTTGTTCAAAAAAGGATTTTTGCTCACTCTTTTTCCGCGGTAAAAAGCCATAATAAGTAAATGGCTGAGCATCAAAGCCAGAGGCAATCAAGGCAGTAGTAAAGGCGGAAGCACCTGGTAAAGGGACAACTGGAATATTATTTTTGATACACTCTTGCACCAAGATATATCCCGGATCAGAAATGACGGGCATTCCAGCGTCACTAATTTCTGCAATAATTGCACCCTTCGTCATTAATTTAATCAATTCGGGCGCTCTTTCCTTTGAATTATACTTATGAAAGGAAAGCATATGATTATGGACCCCAATTTTTTCAAGTAGGATGCCACTTGTTCTGGTATCTTCAGCTGCGATATAATCAGCTTCCTGTAAAACTTTTTTTGCTCTAATCGTAATGTCTTCCAAATTACCAATCGGAGTTGGCACTAGATAAAGCTTACCATTTTCTTGGGCATAACTACTTTGCCTCTGCATTTGATCAGTCCTTTAATGTTTCTTCTTTTTTTCACCGAAATTATCAAGAATATCCAGGCAAAACATGCAGTCTGTATTAGGATCACGGTGAGAGCCATAGTACATATTGCAAATATGATAACCTGAGCTGTAAATTTGCCGCAAAGATTCAAGGCCACTTTGAGTTTTTACGGTACTATTGTGGGCATTATTCATTTTGTCCATTTTTTCGCGCAGCAATTGATTCTCTACTTTTAATTCAGTATTTTCTTTTAAAGTCTCTAAAATACTATTCTCTAAACTTTCGATTGTTTTGGTCATGCTAACCATCGAATCGTGAAGCTGTTCCAACTTTGAATATGAATCCACCACGAACACCTACCGTTTCCACTGCAAAGCAAGAAAATCAAGTAAATTATGAAAACTAACATTGCTGTACTGCATCTTATCAACTTCAAGCAAATACTTTAGCATTCTTGCTCCATCATCTTGATGACTATTGTCTAAATCCTCTTGTGCCCATTTCTTAAGTAAAAAGAGAATATAATTTTGTTCACTTTTGCTTCTTGCTATTTCTGCCAACTGGTGCGCACTGACAAGTGCTAATGAATTGTGCTCAATCATCTCTTGGTAAAAATATTTAGTATCTTTATCTAATTTAGCCGTATCTTCCAGCTCGCTAACTTCACTAGGACTGAAGCCATTTGCTAATAATTCCGCACTTTTACCATTCTCTTTGTCATTATTCGCAAAATTAATAATCTGAGTACGTGACCGAATTGTTGGCAAAATTTGATCAGTATTATTGGTGATTAAAATTGTAACGACAGGTGCAATAGGCTCTTCTAGTAAATTAAGCAAAGCATTAGCTGCAGGCAAAGTTAACTTTTGTGCTTCATTAATAAAAAAGAAACGGACACTGCTTTGAACCGGACTTTTAGCCAATTCTTCTTTTAAAATGCGCACTTGATCGATGCCCAAAGTTTGCTTGCCTTCGGGCTTTACCAGCAAAACATCCGGGTGATTGCCTGAAATAATCTGCCGGCAGTTCTGACAAGTACCATCTGGTTTTTTACTACCACTACAATTAAAAAGACAGGCTAACCAATAGGCTGTATTTAAAGCCTGAATTTCATTAGCATCAACGAATAAGTAACTGTGCGCCAGTTTATTTTGTTCAAATGCCTGACGCAAAAATTCAGTTTGCTTCTGGCCCGCTTCCTTAATATTGACAGACATTAGAATTGCTTAAATTCTTCAACAGGCAAGACAAAGCAAGTAGCCCCACCAACTGTAATTTTTATCGGTTGACTACTAATATCAAAGCCTGTCATTACCATATTCGGATTCATATATTCTTCACGTGATTTGGATTCATCCTTGATAATACGCAAAACTTGTTTAACATGCTTATCATCTATACCGATAAGAAAGGTCGTATTACCTTCACTAAGAAATCCACCTGTTGTAGCAAGTTTAGTTGCGCGAATACTCTCTTTAACAAAGGTACGCTGCAAACGGTTAGCATCTTCTTTTTGAACAATTGCAACTATTAATTTCATCTTAATCAGTCCTTTAACAAATCTGCTGGTAATCGGTTTGCAATTATTTTAACACAATCCTCTACAACCAAATTGAGTGGTTTATTTGCATTAACTACCACTATTCTTTTAGGATAAGCTTGATTTACTTCTTGATAGCCCCGGTAAACTTTTTGATGAAAAATTAATTTTTCCTGTTCCAAACGGTCTTCTTGACCAGCTCGTTCTTGGGCAATCCTGTCTAAGCCAATTTGCGGTTTAACGTCGAGAAAAATAGTGAGATCAGGTTCAATTTTACTGGTGGCAAAATCATTAATTTGTTTCACAGCGGCAATACCCAAATCTCGTCCTGCTCCTTGATAAGCAAGTGAACTATCAACAAATCGATCAGAGAAAACTACCTTACCAGCTTTAAGAGCCGGTATCACAGTTTCAAACATGTGTTGGCTGCGAGACGCTGCATAAAGCAATGCTTCAGTTTTAGCGGACATTTCTTCATTCACAGGATCCAAAATTAATTGCCGGATTTTTTCTGCAATTTTTGAGCCTCCAGGTTCCCTAGTTACTAGATATTGTGTCTTAAGTCTAGGACCTATTTGAGCTACAACTTGCTTTAAAACTGTACTTTTTCCTGACCCATCTGGTCCTTCGAAACTGATAAAATAACTTTTCATAAAACTCTCCATGTTTCTATTTTACAAGAGTTCTCTTTATATGAACACCCCAACGTACTTTTAATTTTTGTGCAAAATAAAAAGTCCTTTCACTAAGGACTTTTTAGTCTGAAATCGCATTAGAAAAACCACTAAATCTTGTATGACGATGACGAGCTTCATTATATAAAAAAGAATATTTTGCTCTTAAAATTTTACCTGATACCACGTTATCCTCAGACATATCAAGTGTCGTTGGATCAAGATTTTTTTGAACAGCAATCTGCTCCTGCAAATCTTCAATTGTGGTCATTAGCAATTCGTCACCCATTTTTTTAACTTTATTACGAGCCATTAGATTGAAGTTCTCCCTTGTACCGCTCTTTTTAAAGTAATCGAATTAGCATATTCAATATCACTGCCTACAGCCAAACCAGCAGCCAGGCGGGTTACTTTAATTCCAGCCGGTTTAATTAGTTTGCTAATATACATCGCTGTTGATTCACCTTCGGGAGTTGAGTTTAAAGCTAAAATAACCTCTTTGACATCATCCTGTTTTTGCAAGCGAACAATCAGTGACTTAATATTAATTTCTTCTGGCCCAATACCATCCATTGGTGATAAAACACCGTGCAGAACATGATATAGACCACTATATTCACCCATGTCTTCAAAAGCCATCACGTCTTTAGGCTGTTCAACCACCATAATAGTCGACTGGTCACGTTCAGGATTACTGCAGATTAGGCACGGATCCTTTTCCGTAATATTGCCACAAATAGAACAGCGATGAAGCTTTTCTTTTACCTCTGTTAGTGCTGTACTAAAGCCGTGAACATCTTCATCTGGCATATCAAGAGTATAAAAAGCAAGCCTTGTTGCTGTTTTTTCACCAATACCAGGTAATTTCATATAAGAATCAATTAAATGCGCAATCGGTGCTGGATATTGCAATTAAATCATACCCTTCGTATACTTGCCTAAACTTTGCTGCGTAGCTTGATCAATTTCTTGCAGACCTTTGTTAACGGCATCAATAACTAAATCTTGCAGCATATCTGGATCATCCGGGTCGATTGCATCCTTATTAATGGTAATATTTTTTAATTTACGATCACCACTAAAAGTAGCTACGACTAAATCATCTGCAGATTTGCCCACAAATTCCTGGGCGGTAATATTTTCTTGTTCCTGAGCCATTTGCTCTTGCAATTTTTTGGCCTGTTTCATCATTTGTTGCATATTCATACCGCCCATGGCACCAAAATTAGGTCTTTTACTCATTATCTTTTCTCCTTAAATTTTAGTCTTTAACATTTACTGTGTCACCAAATAACTCTTTGGCTTTATCCACTATCTGCTTATCTGATTCAGCCTGTTCTGATTCTGAATCTTTTTGCTTTTGCTTATCAAGTAATTCTTTACCATGTTTCTGTATAAATTCTTTACGTACTGTGGCCCAATCTTCATCAGGTACTAGCACTATTTCATAATTATGCTTAGTAAATTTAGCAATTTCTTCAGTCAAAATATCTAATAAATTGCCATCTTCACTAGCTTTTTCAAACCAAAGGGTGTATTTACATTTCATTACTACTTGATTCGCACTAGCAGCAACCGGCTCAAGTACATCTAACAAAGCTCTTTGCGAAACACCCAAAACAGATTGCAAATCGGGCCAAACATTTTTGATAGCAGTGAGGTCATCCTTCGTGGCATTTTCTAACACATGGTAAACTTGCTTACGATTTTGTTGATTGGCCTTTTTTCTGTTTTTATTTGCTTTTTTAGGTTTTGCGGCAGACTTTATTTTAGAACCTTTGCCATTGTTTTTATCAAATCGGTCGGCTGCAGCATTGTCAAGATGAAAAATCTGATCGCTGTTCCTAGTTTGTTTTTTACTTAAACTGGCAACTTTTTTGGTTAAAGCCGTAACTTGCTTCTTTAATGCTGCTATTTCTTCCGTCAAATCCAGGTCAGCATTTTGAGAATTGGCAGACCCTGATATAACATTCTTAGAGTCCGCCGTACTAGCCTTTTTCCCAGCACATTCAACTACAAATACTTCTAGTGGAATTTGCTGCTGATTAGTATAACGTAAATCATTTAATGCGGTATTAGCCGCAGAAATCAATTGAAAATAGCGTTCAGGAGCAACTTCTTTAATCTGATCAACAAAGTCGTCGCTTAAAAAGAAATTTTGGCTGCTGTCATTGGTTTTAATAACCATTAAGGCATTAGTCGCCATTTCAATAAGTTCATCTAAAATATTTTTCGTACTAGCACCATTAGCAAGTTCGGTTTGTGCTAAAGATAATGCTTTAGTTGCATCCTCATTCAATATTGCTAATAAAATCTGTTCAATTTTTTCTTTAGCGGCAAATCCAGTTATTTCAAGAGCCGAATCATACTCAACTTTGTTTTTGTCAAAACTCAACAGTTGGTCTAAGATACTCAAAGCATCCCGCATACCACCATCAGCTACCTGAGCAATCACAGCCAAAGCCTTATCTTCATAACTTATCTTTTCTTGCTCCAGTATATACTTCATTCGCTTTTCTAGGTCTGCTTGAGAGATACGCTTGAAATTGTAACGCTGAGTTCTTGATATTATTGTTGCCGGCACTTTTTGCAGTTCAGTAGTAGCTAAGATGAAAACAACGTGCTCTGGCGGTTCTTCAAGGGTTTTAAGCAAAGCATTGAATGCACCCATTGACAACATATGGACTTCATCAATGATATATACTTTGTATTTACCCTGAGTTGGTGCGTATTTTACTTTATCTCTGATGTCGCGTATTTCATCAACACCATTATTGGAAGCCGCATCAATCTCCATAATATCCGCCATTGCACCTTTATCAGCTGCCAGGCAATTAGCACATTTATTACATGGTTCACCGTTTTGCAGGTTGGTACAATTCAAAGCTTTAGCAAAGATCTTGGCACAGGAAGTTTTCCCAGTACCACGTGGCCCAGCAAATAAAAAGGCATGGGAGATTGTACCGCGCTTAATTGCATTTTTCAAAGTATCCGTAATATCATTTTGACCAATCACACTAGCAAAAGTGCGCGGTCTCCATTTGCGGTATAACGCTTGATAAGCCATTGATCAGTCTTCCCTAGTAAAAAACTCTTAACTCTTGCGAAAGAGTTAAGAGTTTGTAATTATCTAATAAAAGGCACATGCCCGAGCAACCTTAGTGCTGCTACCTTCCGGTCCTGACACGCTTTGGAGGTCAAACATTGCCCATAAGATATATTACCTTATTTTACAGTATTTTTCCACTAATTTGCGAAATTTTTACCAGAGTCTTTTGCTGCTTTCTGCTTTTGTCTGATCTCTTTGAAAAAGCTTTTCAGCATTTGACTGGCTTCTTCACGATATAGTCCACGAATTACGTGAGGATGGTGGTTAAATTTGGCTATTTCAAAAAGGTTAACCACGCTGCCAGCTGCACCAGCTTTAGGATCAAGTGCACCAAAAAAGACATTTTTAATGCGGGAATTAATAATTGCACCCGCACACATTGGACAAGGTTCTAATGTGACAAAAAGACTACAGTCAATTAAGCGCCAGGTACCGAGCTTTGAACAAGCTTGCCTGATTGCAATCATTTCGGCATGTTGCGTCGCGTCTTGGTCTAATTCTCGCCGGTTAAACCCTTCTCCAATAACTTGCCCATCTGGCGCAATTATTACGGCGCCAATTGGAACTTCCCCAAAGCTTTGCGCTTTTTCGGCCTGTTTAAAAGCTAGTTGCATAAAATTCTTTTTGTCAGTGCTTGAAAATGGCATTACCTATTCACCGCCTGCAATACATAGTAACCTTTATCTCTTTTTAATATCACACAGTTACCAAAAGTTTTAATTAGCAATTTGCGCGCACTGGGTTCTCCCTGCTTCTTCTGAATTACGGCTAACAAAACGCCATTTTGGATAAGGTGGCTCTTGGCACCATTTAAGATATTAGAAACGACGCTCTTTCCTGCTCGAATAGGCGGATTAGTTACAATTAAACCAAATTTTGGTTCGTCAGAAACCTTTTCGTAAACATCTGACTTATAAATATTGACATTTTTTATTCCATTAACTGCAGCGTTTTCTTTTGCCAGAACCAGTCCTCGCTCGTTAATATCAACCATATCTACAGTTTGATCGGGCCAAAATTTGGCTGCAAACAGTCCAATAGGACCATAACCAGTTCCGACATCCAGAATGTTATTTTGAGGGAAAACAATGTTTGCCATTTCTTTAATTAAGACACCTGAACCGTAATCTACGCGCGTTTTGGAAAAAACTCCTGCATCAGTGGTAAATTTAAGATCAATCCCATTAACTTGATAGTCAATGACACGTTCATTATGCGCGGAAGTTGGATTTTCAGTGAAATACATTTGATTTTCTTTATCAGTCATAATTTGCTCATTTCTTAAAACCTTATCTAATTAATTTTAGCGGACAATAGCATTTTTGCAAACAAAATAAAAATCTAACTATGTTAGAAAATTATTTAAAAACATAATTAGATTTATTATTTTTATAATTAAAACTTTTATTTAAGTTTAGTAATTAATAAATTACACCAACTGAAGAATATATCTGCTCGCTTTCATTTTCTGCTATTGCACCCAGACCAATTGTTTTGGCACTCGGATCGAGTAAAATGTCACGGTGACCCCAATTAGATTCAGCATCATTATAGATATATTCGTAAATCATATTGTCAGCAACTAGCGCACTGCTTGCGTTTTTCGTAGCATCAAGCAAACTATTGTCTGAGTGGTTCACGTCTACACCCCAAGGAAACATTGCTAAGCATTCTGCTGTACTGTGACGCTTGACCCCTGCTTTATTAAAGAAATCATTCAAAATGAAATTGCCAGCAGCATCAACATGTGCAAAATTATCAGGCAATAATTTTGTTCTATTTTGAACTACTTCATCAAGATTATCATCTTCACTAACAGCATTAAGTCCACGTTGAGCTCTTTCTTCATTCAATTTTTTTAAAAATTCTTCTCTAAATTCACTAAGAGAAAAGCTTTCAATTTTTGCGTTCTTTTTAGCAGTCTGAGTTGTACCTGTATTGGTTGAGTTTGGTGGTGTTACTTTATCTTGGGTATTAGATGGATTTGTTGGCAAGTTCTGCGGTTTTTTAGCTTTCGTTTTTAAAGTAGTAACATCTTTGGCCAAAATCAGCTTATTTTTAGTCACAAAATAAAACTTCTTACCTCTTATTTTTTTGGCTTTTTTAATAACAGTTAATTTTCTACCTTTTTTCAAAAATTTTTTCTTTAACTTGCGCCCTTTATTGTTATATAGATTTGCTTTCCTTTTAACCTTGACCCTTTTTACTGCTGGCGCTTTCAAGACGATACTGCCTGAAACTGACTTAGCTGCAGTAATCCTTGAATCAACAAATAACCCACTTGCAATGCTTGTGATTGCTACTACTGCAGCTACAAGTTTATGATAACTGATTTTTTTCATTTACTTCTCCTTTTGTTTTTCTGTACACTTTTAAATCAATAATAGCACTAACCATTCTATAAATAAATAGCTATCTTTTTTATTATCTTATAAAGTGATATTTACAGTTATAGTCCTTAAAAGTATAGTGAAAATAGCAAATTAGGTAATATAAAAAGGACGTACCTGCTTATCGCAAATACGTCCTTTATTAGCTTGGTTAGCTAGACTACAATTATTTAACTGTAACTGTAGCGCCAACTTCTTCAAGCTTAGATTTAATGTCATTAGCTTCGTCTTCAGAAACGCCTTCCTTAACGTTCTTAGGAGCGCCATCAACAAGATCTTTTGAGTCCTTAAGGCCAAGTCCAGTAATATCACGGACAGCCTTAATAACCTTAACCTTTTCTTGGCCAGCTTCTGTCAATTCAACATCAAATGATGTCTTAGCAGCAGCTTCGCCACCTGCAGCACCTGCAGCAGCAACTGGAGCAGCAGCAGAAACACCAAATTCATCTTCAATAGCCTTTACTAGGTCATTTAATTCAAGAATTGAAGCACCTTTTAAGTCTTCAATAATCTTATCAGTATCTAAAGCCATACTTATTTTATCCTCCAAAATTTTAGATATAAATTACATTATTTATTCTGCAGATTCATCTTTTGAATCAGCAACAGCTTTAACAGCATATGCGAAATTGCGTACTGGAGCTTGTAATACAGAAACAAGCATTGACAGTAAACCTTCGCGTCCAGGAATGGCAGCAAGCTCTTTGATTTCTTCTTTAGAAGTCAATTTGCCTTCTAGCATACCACCCTTAATGTCGATAACATCATAATTATCTTCGTACTTAGAAACAATACGTGCTGGTTCAGTAATATCTTCAGCATTATCAGTATAAATTACAGCAGTAGGACCAACAAAAGTCTCTTCAAGGCCTTCAATACCAGCCTTAGCAGCAGCACGTCTTAAGTAAGTATTCTTAACAACCTTCATGTTAACGTCGTTTTCACGAAGTTCCTTACGCATGTTAGTAACTTCTTCAACAGTTAAGCCAAGGTAATCAATTACCAAGATTGCTTTTGCAGCTTTAAGTTCTTCAGCAAACGCGTCAACGAACTTCTCTTTTTCAGCAATAGCAGCTTTACTCACTCGATTTCACCTCCATCAAATTAATAATAAATTCCATCAGGCCCAAATAAAAACTCCATGCCAAGAAAGACATGGAGCTTCAAACTCTTCATTATCTTCTGGCCTCGGCGGGAAATTAAGGCGTCATGCCACCCGAGTCTTAGGTAGAATTTACTTTATTAAATATAACAGGATTATATTCTAAATGCAAGTTAATTATTTTTCTTGCGGATCAGGCTTAATTAATTCGAATAATTCACCCGAAGTTTTATAAATTACCCAACTTGCTAAATTCACAATGTGATCGCTAATTCTTTCAAGTAATCTAATAATGACAAAATAGCTGGCAGAAGCCACTGCAGCATCAGGTTCTTGTTCAACTCCGTCTATAATCATTTGTCTGGCGTTTTTATAATCCTTATAAACTTTGGCATGACCAAGTACCATTTGTCTGGCATCTTTTTCATTTTCCTGAACATAAGCCGTTAATACTTGTACCAGCATTTCCCGCACCTGATGTGTCATGTTGGAAATTACTTTTTCAACATCTGGCAGACGTGGATTACCTTTAACTCTGACAGTTTCAATAGCAATGCTATTAGCATTTTCTCCTATTCTTTCTAGGTCTGTTGTAGCTTTTAAAATGCTGATAACAACTCGGAAGTCAGTCGCAACGGGCTGCTGTAAAGCCATTAATTCCAAAGCCTTCTTTTCTATTTTAACAGCCTCTTTGGCAACTTCCTTATCTTCCGCAATCATTTGTTGCGCTGCTTTTTTATCATGTTCGACGAAAGAACGCGTACCTCTATCGATCAGGTCATTAACTAAAACGCCCATCTCCATAAACCGAGCATTCAATTTCTTCAATTCGTCTAAAAATATTTCGTGCATAATCCACCTCCAAATTTAGCCAAAACGGCCATTAAGATAATTGTTTGTCATTTCTTTCTTAGGTGACAAGAACATTTCCTGTGTCGAACCAGATTCGATCAACTCACCATTCATCAGAAAAGCTACCTGATCTGAAACCCGACTCGCTTGTTGCAAGTTGTGTGTCACCATGATGAAAGTATATTTTTGCTTTAGTGCCATTAACGTTTCTTCAATTTCAGAACTTGATATTGGGTCTAAAGCAGAAGTTGGTTCATCAAGCAAAACCACTTCCGGCCTAATTGCCAGCGCCCGGGCTATGCAGATACGTTGTTGTTGTCCACCTGAAAAAGCAAGGGCATTGCGCTGCAGGCTATCTTTTGTTTCGTTCCAAATTGCAGCTTGCTTTAAACTTTCTTCAACTCTCTGCTCAATCAGTTCCTTATCTTTAACCCCTGCTATACGCAAACCATAAGCGACGTTATCAAAAACTGAAAACGGAAACGGCGTTGGTTGCTGGAATACCATACCCACTTTCTTACGTAAAGCAACTAAGTCGATATGAGAATGATAGATATCTTTACCTTCTAACAAAATTTCACCGGTAATTTTAATATCATCAATATCGTCATTCATGCGATTTAGGCAACGCAAGAAGGTTGATTTGCCACAACCAGAAGGCCCGATCAAGGCGGTCAATTTTTGTGCAGGAAATGCTAAACTAATTCCATGTAAGGCTTCAAAATTGCCGTATTTAAGTTTAACATTTTTTGCCTCCATTACATTTGTCATTAATAACGCCACCTTTATCCAAAACTTCCTTGAATGTACTTTTCAGTGATTTCACCTTGAGGATTAGTAAAAATATTGGTTGTAGTATCATATTCTAACGCATGTCCTAGATGAAAGAATGCTGTATACTCACTAATTCTTGAAGCCTGCTGCATATTGTGGGTTACCATAACCATGGTATATTTTTTGCGTAGTTGCTTCAGCGTATCTTCAAGCTTGGCAGTAGATACCGGATCCAAAGCGCTGGCTGGTTCATCTAGAAGTAAAATTTCTGGTTTTAATGCAATGGCTCGCGCAATGCACAGTCTTTGCTGCTGACCCCCAGAAAGAGCTAGAGCACTCTGATCTAGCTTATCTTTGACTTCATCCCACAAAGCTGCAGCTCTAAGACTTTCCTCAACTATCTGATCTAGTTTCTTTTTGTTCTGTTGACCGTTAGCTTTCAAAGCGTAAGTGATGTTTTCTCTAATCGATTTAGGAAAAGGATTTGGTTTTTGAAAAACCATACCGATTGCTTTACGCAATTCATAGACATTAATTTTACTTTGGTTAACATCAAGATTATGAAACATAATGCTGCCATCAACCCGGGCTACCCGATCATTCATACGATTAAGTGAGCGCAAGAAAGTTGATTTTCCTGATCCAGAAGCACCAATTAAAGCAGTAATTGTATTTTTCTTAAAGCCCAAGCTGACATCAAACAACTTCTGGACAGTACCACCATAGAAAACACTCAAATTTTTCGTTGATATTGCACACTCATCCTCAGCAAAGGTCTTAATGTAGCTTTTTTGATTTTGCCAATTTTCCATAAGAACCCTCCTACTTTATCTTGGCAGCGGTTAGCCGTTTATAGATCCAGTTGCCAAGTGCACGTGCACCAAAGTTAAAGATGATAACCACAATTACTAACAGCGCTGAAGTCGCAGCAGACACCACGTTAACATCAGGAATAATACCTTCAGTATTTACTTTCCAAATGTGTACAGCTAATGTCTCAGCGGGACGCATAATATTTAAAAAACTAGTAGGACTAAACATATTCCAGTTTGAATAATCTACGGTAGAGCCGCTCTGCCCGGCTGTGTAAATTAAAGCAGCAGCTTCACCAAAGACTCTTCCGGCGCTCAAAATCACGCCAGTAATTATTCCAGGAAGAGCAGCTGGTAAAACAATACCGTGAATAGTTTTCCAATTTGATAGCCCCAAAGCCCAGCCGGCTTCTCTTTGCGTCTGAGGAACTCCTTTAATTGCTTCTTCGATATTACTGGTCAAAGTAGGTAAATTAAAAAAAGTTAGTGCTAAAGCACCAGCAAGGATGGAAAAGCCCAAGCCAAATTGAACTACAAACAGCAGATAGCCAAAAAGACCGACAACAATTGATGGTAATGAACTCAAAATTTCGATAGTAGTTCTAATCAATTGCGTAAACCAGTTGTCTGGGGCGTATTCAGCTAAATAAATAGCAGCTCCCAGAGCGATTGGCAGGGAAATAATCAAAGTTAAAAGTAAAAGGTAGAGAGAATTAAACAGTTGGTCCCTAATTCCGCCGCCTGCTTCAAAGGATGAGGAAGCTGAACTTAAGAAATGCCAAGATAAGTGTGGGATTCCGGAAACCAAAATATTACCTAAAATTCCCACCAAAAGCAATATAACAATTCCCACTAAAAAGTAAATTACGCCAGTAGCAATTCGATTTGTTTTTTTTGCATTCATAATACTACTAACTCTTCTTTCCAATTAAATGTACTAAGAAATTGAACACCAATGACATAATTAACAGTAAAAGTGCCAATGACCATAACGCATTATTAGGTAAAGTCCCCATAACAGTATTACCCATTTGACTAGTCAATTGACTTGTCAAAGTAGCTGCCGGACTTACCAAGTTATAAGGCATTAGGACCGCATTTCCAATTGCCATTTGAACAGCCAAGGCCTCCCCAAAAGCACGAGCCATACCAAAGATAATAGCTGTCATAATACGGGAACGCGCAGCCCTTAAAACAACGTGATATATAGTCTGCCATTTTGTCGCGCCCAATGCAGAGGAAGATTTACGCAAATCCTTAGGAATCGCTTTAAACGCATCAACAGTTAGAGAAGTAATTGTCGGCAAAACCATTACAAAAAGTATTAATGTTGCTGTTAAAATACCAAAACCTGTTCCGCCAAAAATAGTTCTGACAGCCGGAACCACTACCATTAAACCAATAAAGCCGTAAACTACGGATGGTATTCCTACTAATAACTCCATTACCGATTGCAATAGTTGCACCCTTTTGCCTGATTCATATTCAGTCATAAATAGTGCTACGGCAATGGAAAAAGGTGTCGCAATTAGCGCTGCAAGTAGAGTTACTGCAAACGAAGTTACAATCATTGCTGCTGCTCCAACGTGGTTCTTACCAGCACCGGGATTCCAGTCAGTAGAAAACAGAAAATGGAAGATATTTACTTTGTTATCAATGAAAGTAGCCAAACCATGCATTCCAACAAAGCCAATAATTGCAATTATCAGTATGCCAATTAAGATAATTGCTAAAAATGTTAGTCCTCGGCCCCACCACTCTTGTCGTGTTTCTTTCGATGGCTTAGTCAGACGATCAACATCAATATTTTTTGGATCAATACCTTTAAACTTAACGTGAGGTACTTTTTGTTCGGCAATTGCGTTCTCAACAACTTGCTGTAAGTCTTGTTCTTTTTTTGCCATTTTATTTACCTATCTTTGTAACCTTATTTTGACTATTGCGTGTTACTTTCATTTCGTGAACACTGATATAGCCAATTTTGGGAACCAAATCTTTTTGTACTTTTTCGCTTAATACATATTTGATAAAAGCAGCCGTTGCCTTATTAGGCTGGCCTTTTGTGTACATATGCTCATAGGACCAAAGCGGCCACTTATTCGTAGGAATATTTTTATTTTCGGGCTGAACATGATTTATACTTATTTTTTGAATATTTTGGTCATTAGCGTAGGGAAAAGAAATATAAGAAATAGTACCAGGCGTTGAATTAACAATCTTTTTAACCGTACCGTTAGAATCTTGCTCTTGAGAATTTACCGCGTCTTTTCCTTGTAATATTAAATCTTCAAATGTAGATCTTGTACCACTACCACGTGAACGATTAATCACAATGATTGACTGATTTTTGCCACCTACTTGACGCCAGTTTGTAATTTTGCCGGTAAAAATATCAGAAAGCTGTTTCGGTGATAAATTTTTAACCCCAACGCCTTTATTAGCAATCGGAACAATGCCAACTACAGCGACTGGATAATCTTCCAGTTTTTTGGCATCAATACCTTTTTGTGTTTCCGCATAAACATCTGAAGTACCAACTTCAACAGCTCCGGCCTGCACTTGACTTAAACCGGTACCGGAACCTCCGCCCTGAACCACAATATTGCTGCTCATATGGGCCAGGTGATAATCATTACCTGCTTGTTCTATTAAAGGTTGTAAGGCACTGGAGCCAACTATAGTAATTTTTTCCCGGTTTTGACTGCAGCCAGTTAAAAAAAGGGGTATAAACAAGATTAATGCTAGCAGTACACCCAAATTACTTTTTTTCATAATAATTCCCTCAATTAGACAAATAAATTCAGCTTTAGTTTATCAAAACTTTCACCATAGACCAATCATAAATACTTGCAAAGAGAAAAAAAGCAACTTGCCAAGATAGCAAAGTTGCTTTAGTTAACTATTTTGTTTTAGTCCAAATTTAATGGATCAAGTTTAATTCCAGGGCCAAAGGTTGCAGCCACAGCTACGCTCTTAATGTATTGACCCTTAGCTGCTGATGGACGTGCACGTAAAATAACGTCACGTAAAGCATCAAAGTTTTCAATTAACTGTTCATCAGTAAATGAAACTTTTCCGATAGCAGCATGAATAGCAGCTTGACGGTCAACACGGTATTCAACCTGACCAGCCTTAACGTTCTTAACGGCTTTTTCAATATCCATTGTTACAGTACCGGTCTTAGGGTTTGGCATCAAGCCTTTAGGTCCTAAAATACGACCTAAGCGACCAACTTTAGCCATCATTGTTGGTGTAGCAACAACAACATCAAAGTCTAAGTAACCATTTTGTACTTTTTCAACCAGATCGTCAGAACCAACTTCGTCAGCACCAGCTGCCTTAGCTTGTTCAGCTTGAGGACCATCGGCAAATACAATCACTTTTTGGGTCTTACCAGTACCGTTAGGCAATACCAGTGAACCACGAATTTGTTGGTCAGCCTGTTTAGGGTCAACGCTTAAATTGTATGAAACCTCAACTGATGCATCAAAGCCAGCGTATGAAGTTTCTTTAACTAACTTAATCGCTTCAGCAACTGAATACAATTTCTTTGAATCTACTTTTTTAGCAGCTTCTAAATATTTTTTACCATGCTTTGGCATGTGATTTCCTCCTTAATATGTGGTCAAGCGAGTTTAAACTCTCCCACCTAAATTGTTATAAATAACAGGATTAGTCTTCGACTTCGATACCCATGCTTCTAGCAGTGCCTTCGATCATCCGCATAGCAGCTTCGACATCAGCAGCGTTAAGGTCCTTCATCTTTGTTTCAGCAATTTCCTTAACTTGATCCTTGGTAACCTTACCAACTTTCTTGGTATTAGGTTCACCAGATGCCTTGTCGATCTTAGCAGCTTGTTTCAAAAGAACTGGAGCTGGTGGAGTCTTAGTTACGAAATCGAATGAACGATCTTCGTAGACTGTGATGACTACAGGAATTATCATGCCTTTTTGGTCAGCAGTTCTAGCATTGAAGTCCTTAGTAAAACCAACAATGTTAATACCTGCTTGACCTAAAGCTGGACCAACTGGTGGAGCGGGTGTTGCAGCACCAGCTGGAATTTGTAATTTAACAACATTTACAACTTTCTTTGCCACGGTCAAAACCTCCTTGATTCCGTGCGTGGTTAAAATGGAAAAGTTACCTACTTTTCCTCCCACAATAATAAAAGTACTTTAATATATTATCATCAATTTAGCAATTTTGCAATAATTGACCTATTTATTAACTAATCTTCTTCACTTGATCATAGTCAAGCTCAGTGGTAGTAGCACGGCCAAACATGTCAACCGAAACAAACAACTTATATTTATCCGGCTGAATTTCCGTAATCTTGCCTTCAACACCATTAAAAGCGCCATCAATAATAGTAACAGTTTCCCCAACTTCAAAGTCAATTTGTGGTCTTTTAGCCGGTTCACCTTGCTGGCGTAAAAGTCTGTTTACTTCTTCTTCTAAAAGAGGAGATGGTTTCGAGCCACCACCATGTGAGCCTACAAAGCCGGTAACATTTGGTGTATTACGGACAACAAACCAGCTTTCATCCGTCATTACCATCTCCACCAGAACATAGCCCGGAAAGATTTTTTCTTCTACTTCTTTTTTCTTATTATTTACTTTTTCAATTTTTTCTTGCTCAGGAACCATAACGCGAAAGATATAATCTTGCATTCCCATACTTTGTGCACGTGATAATAGATCCGATTTAACTTTATCTTCATATCCTGAGTAAGTATGAAGTACATACCACTGCTTCTTAGTTGTTTCTACCATTATTAGAAATTCTCCTTTTATTTTTGGCAAACAAAAAAGCCTCTTGCGTCAGAGGACTTTTATAACTCATTTCATTGTACCACAAACAGAGAAACTGTGCTATTACATAACAATTTGAGTAATATTGGTTAGCAATAAATCAAGCAAACCTAAATATGCTGCAAACAAAATTGAGGAAACAATTACGATTGCTGTGTCATGACGATTTTGTTTAGCAGTTGGCCAAGTAACCAAACGCATTTCTTCAACTACACTTTTAAAAAATTTAACCATAACTTACCTCGTTTCCTTATGTATAGTCATTTTACCGCAATGCTTACAAAACTTTTTCAATTCAAGCCGCTGAGTGCGATTTTTACTTGCGGTGATTGAGTAATTACGAGAGCCGCAAATACTGCAGGCCAAAGATGCTTTTTTCACTGCCATAATCTCACTTCCAAACTATTGTATTTTAGCAAAAATTAATTGCTTAAGCAATTAATTTAATAATTACCTATAAACTTGGTTAAGTTCAAATTTTAAAAAATATAATAAAAGCAGTTGCTTCTTCAAGCAGCTGCTTTATAGTGGCCAAACAATTGCGTGACCACTGTGCGTAGAACATTGTATTAGTCGGATTTACTTCTTAAGATTTTCGTTTACGAAGGATTCGATTTTATCGTCAGTATCTTTTAGGAATGGGAGCATAGCTTCCTCAGTCTTAATGGTATCTTTACCATTCTTTTCCATAAAATAATCCCAAAGAGCATCTCTAACTGGAAGATCTGAATCACTCCAGTCAAAAACTTCTTTCATGTGACGATCTAACAATGCAGTCTTCATAACATCTTCTGCCATCTTAACTACCTCCTAAAAATTATTCTACAAGTAAAATTATACCGCATTTTCTAAATGTATACTATAAAAATACTAACTGAGCAATGTTTGGCGCATTTTTTGGACAAGGCGCGAACGCGCTCTCGCTAAAGTTAGCTGGCTGATCTTTAAATTGTTGATTACATCTTCTTGGTCCTTAATGCCTAATCCCACTAGCAGCGCATTAATTTCCAAATCAGATAATCTTGCGGTTAAAATTGCAATATTTTCACTTAAAGGTATTTCTGGTATGGAGGCAAAAGACTTATTTAGGGGCAAAATATGATTTTTCTTTGCCGTTTCTAAAGAAATTGATTGTTTCAACGCCTGTCTGCGATAAGCATTGTCATACCTAACCAAAGATCGAGCATGGTTAGTAAGCCTGGTCTTATAATAGCTGCTGAATTTTCCTTTATTTAAATCAAAACCAATCGCCGATTCATGACAAATAATCATCGCATCCTGCTCCCAATCCTGATTATCATAGTAGCGAACATGATACATACTCTTAATTTTATTAATCAAAGGTTTATAAAGCTGGCATAAATTTATTAGCGCCGCATCATCCCCTTCTTTAATTTGTCGAATTAATTCCGCCTCACTTTTAATTGCTTTTTCGGTATCCTTCATTTAATTTCTCCTTTTGGTAAATTTTTCTGAAGAATACAACAACCAAAATATCCTAAAAATCGAACTTAGGTTCAAATTCAGCAACTATTTTTTTGTGTTAACTTAGCCATGACAAAAAGTTAAATTTGTTAAAGCTGCATTAAACTTAAAAAAGTTTTTTAGAATTTTGCAATAAAAAAAACACTCTGGTTAAACCAAAGTGTTACGAAATTATGGGAGTGGATTTCTACTATTAAGCATCTGATAAAGCAAAACACCTGTGGCGACGCTGGCATTAAGTGATTGTACGTGACCGACCATGGGTAAAGTCAACATCTGATCCATCTGCTCTTTAAGCAGTCGTGATATTCCTTTGCCTTCATTGCCGATTACCAAAACTGTTTTACCATTACTATTCCATTGACGATAATCTGTACCTTGCATATCAGTACCAAAAAGCCAATAGCCTCGCTTTTTAAGCATCTTTGCAGTTTGCACAAGATTGTTTACCCGTGCTACCGGCACATAGTCAATCGCACCAGTTGAAGTTTTGGCGACCACAGAAGTTAAACCAGTAGCTCTTCTTTTAGGAATGATAATTGCATCAACGCCAGTTGCATCAGCAGTTCTTAAAATAGAGCCTAAATTGTGCGGATCTTCAATTGAATCAAGCATTAATAAAAATGGATCCTCTTTGGTATTTGCAAATTGCTCTAATAATTGTTCCAAATCAGCATATTCGAAACTCGCAACTGTTAAAACTAGTCCTTGATGATTCTCACCCTGAACTAACTTATCCAATTTACTTTTAGGAACAGTTTGTATAATTAAGCCCTTTTGCTTAGCCAGGGCATAAACCTCATTAGCAAAGTTTTCTTTTATTCCTTGTTGCAAAAAAATTTTGTTAATGTGATCAGCATCTTGTGTTCTTAAATAATCCAGCCCAGCATGCCGGCCATAGACAAAATCCTTGTCACTTAAAGTCATACTTCTCAATGCCCCCATTCTCAATAGTTTTAATACACCACTCAGTTAATTCTTGAATACGATTTTTTTTGTTTAAAAGTTCCAAGTAGCCCCAAACTGCTTCAAAACCTGTAGATAATTGGTAGGTGGCTAAACTGGTGTTTTTAGCTTTCGTATAAGTTTTTGAATTTCTTCCGCGATGAAAAGTTGCAATTTCATCTTTTGTCAGCAGATTATCTTCTTGCAGTTTGGTAATTAATGCTGCCTGTGCCTTAGCCGAAACGTAATGGGTTGCCCGTCTTTGCAAAGACTGGGGTTTAACAATGCCGCATTTAATGAGGTGACGCCTAATAAATATCTCATAAACAGCATCCCCAAGATAAGCTAAAGTTTGCCCATTTAAGGTCTCTGGATTAACATCATTTTCTATCATTATTTTAGTTTTACTCACGTAGCCACCTTGTTCCTTGCGGTGTATCTTCAACAGTAATACCCATTTGCTTTAATTCATCACGCAGTGCATCACTTTGTGCCCAATCTCTATTCTTCCGGGCTTCTTCACGTTTTTTTATTAATCGCTGAACTTGCTCATCATCATTTTGATTTTCAGCGGTAATTAAGCGCTGTCTGTCTATTCCAAAAACAGCCAGCCAGCTTGTTAAAAGCTTAGCTGCTTTTTTAAGAGCATCTTTATCAGCATTTTTTGCATTAATATTAGCATTAATTTCTGGTAATAAATCATAAATGGCGGTTAAAGCATTCTGCACATTAAAGTCATCGTCCATAGCTGTGATAAATTTTTGTTCAGTGTCTTTAATTTTAACGGCTAGAGATTCTGACTTTTCACTAACTGATTCATCTTTTAGTCGGTATTCCAGGTTATTAAATGTATTTTTGAACCGCTGTAAAATAATTTGCGCCTGCTTTAGATTTTCCGCGGAATAGTTAATTTGTCTGCGATATTGAACGCTTGCCATAAAGAAGCGCAATACTTGTGGATCCACTTCTTGCAGTAAATCGTGGACAGTCACGAAATTGTGCAGTGACTTAGACATTTTTTCTGCATCTGCCCCGACTGTCACAAAACCATTGTGCATCCAGTAATGAACAAAGGTTTTTCCTGTTACAGCTTCACTTTGTGCAATTTCATTTTCGTGATGGGGAAATTCCAGGTCTTGGCCCCCACCATGAATATCAATTGTTTCTCCCAAATATTTAATAGCCATCACTGAACATTCTATGTGCCAACCAGGCCGACCCATTCCCCAAGGCGATTTCCAAGCTATTTCAGCTGAACTTTTTTGCTTTTTCCATAAGGCAAAATCAATCGGGTCTTTTTTACGCTCTTGTTCTGCAGCATTAATATGCTTAGAAGCCCCTTCTTCAAGTTCGGAAATGTTTTGACTACTAAGTTGACCATAGTGCTTAAATTTCCGGGCATGATAATAGACATCCCCGTCTGATTCATAGGCATATCCTTTATCAATTAGTTTTTGGATAAATTTGATAATCGCAGTGATTTCATGCGTAGCACGAGGATTTTTAGTAGCAGGCTCAACATTTAAAGCAGCAATATCTGCTAGGTAAGCTTTAATATATCTTGCAGCTAAATCAGGGACAGTCAGATGTTCAGTTTGAGCTTCAGCAATCATCTTGTCATCTACATCTGTAAAATTGGACACATAGTTAACCTTGAACCCACGAAATTCTAAATAACGTCTGATTGTGTCAAAAGCAATGACGCTTCTGGCATTACCAATATGAATGTAATTATATACCGTTGGTCCACACACATACATTGTCACTTGTCCGGGGACTATCGGCTTAAATTCTTCCTTTGTATTAGTTAAAGTATTATAAATTTTCACAGCGGCTGACTTGCCTTTCTAAAATCTTATATTCTCATTTTACCAGAAACCCTGACAAATCCTAACAAACAAAAGATTTAATCTTAACGTAGCCAAGTTTCTTTCAAATGTACACTAAAACAGCGTATTACTCATTCAATAACGGAATAATACGCTGCTTTTATTTACAAGCCATTTTCACTCATTTGTTTTAATGTTAAGTCCAGATGCTCTAATACGCGTTTTTTGCCTAAGAGCTCCATCGCTTCGCCAATTCCTGGTCCTACCATTGACCTGGTAGTAGCAATTCGAATTGGCATAAACAAGCGTCTGCCCTTAATCCCAGTTGCTTGACGAGTTGCCTGAACCGCATTCATAATTTGCGGTGCAGTAAAACGGGGAATCAAATCAATTTGCTTCTTAAATTCCTCAACTACTGGTCTAGCATCATCTTGACGAATTTCTGCAATTTCTTTTTCACTTAAATCTTTAGGTGCGTTGAAGAAAATCTTAGCCAAATCCACAATTTGTTTTGTATAAGACATTTGGACAGAATAAATATTAACCAATTGCCTTACCCATTCCATCTTTTCCGGATTGGGATCTTTTTCCACCAAACCAGCTTCCTGCAAGTTGTTAAGCGCCAAATCCAAAAGAGTGTCCCGGTCAGCTTTCTTAATATACTGGTTGTTAATCCATTCCAGTTTTTTCTGGTCAAAAGCAGCAGGAGAATTTGACAAACGCGCAGGATCAAATTGCTTAATTAATTCTCGTTGACTGAAAATTTCACTCTCGCCCACAGGAGACCAGCCCAATAAAGTAATAAAGTTAAACATTGCATCAGGCAAATAACCTAAATCTCTATATTGTTCAATGAATTGTAAAACAGATTCATCACGCTTAGAAAGTTTCTTACCTGTTTCAGAATTAATAATCAAAGTCATATGACCAAACTTTGGCGGCTGCCAGCCTAATGCCTCATAAACCGCTAATTGTTTTGGTGTGTTTGAAACGTGATCATCTCCCCGCAAAACATGAGTGATTTCCATCAGGTGATCATCAATAACAACAGCAAAGTTATAAGTTGGCATACCATCGCGCTTTTGAATAACAAAATCGCCACCAATGGTATCAGATTCGAAACTTAGATGTCCCTTAACAATATCATCCCAAGAATATGTTTCCATTTCAGGAATGTGGATACGAACAACCGGCTTTAAGCCCTTCTTTTCTGCTTCTTCTTGCTTTTGAGCAATTTCAGCAGCTGTCATGCCCTCATATTCGTAAGTATAGTGGGGCGCAATTCCCATGGCCCGCTGTTCTTCACGCTGCTCTTCTAATTCTTCTTCAGTTTTATAAGAATAATAAGCTTTGCCCTCATCAATCAGCTGTTTGATATATTTATTGTAAATATCCTTACGCTCAGATTGACGGTATGGGCCATAAGCGCCACCTTTATCAGGACCTTCATCCCAATCGATGCCGAGCCAGTGCAGGTTTTCCATCTGCGACTCTGAGCCGCCTGCAACATTACGCTTCTGGTCCGTATCCTCAATTCTTAAAACAAAAGTTCCCTTATTATGCCGCGCGAATAAGTAATTAAATAGCGCAGTCCGTGCATTACCAATATGTAAATGCCCCGTTGGACTTGGGGCATATCTTACCCGAATTTTTTGTTTAGCCAAAATTCATGCCTCTTTCAAAAAGTAAATATAAACAATTTAAGTTTACGCGTAATAGTCAAAAAGTTCAATATTCGTTAGCCTAAAACCAGTTTTAATGCTTGCGGAATACTTGAAACCGGAATAATTTCAATATCTGCGTTTTTCAGGCTGGTATGCATATTATGTTTGGGAATAAAAATACGCTTAAACCCAGTTTTTGCTGCTTCCTTAATTCGCGCATCTATTTGATTAACTCGCCTTACTTCACCAGTTAAACCGACTTCGCCTACAAAACAATCTGTGGGCAAAATTTCCTGATTTTTATAGCTTGACGCTATAGCCATCACTACAGCCAAATCGACAGCGGGTTCGTTAAGGCGTATTCCACCGGTAGCTGTTAAATAGACATCCTGATTTTGCAACATTAAGTTGCCCCGTTTTTCCAAAACAGCTAACAGCAGTCCAGCGCGGTTATAATCAATACCAGATGTAGTTCTTTTAGCATAGCCAAAAGCAGTGGGTGTAACTAATGCCTGAATCTCTGCCAAAATAGGACGAGTCCCTTCGAGTGAAACAACAATAGCAGACCCGGTTGACTTCGGTAAACGCTCATCCAAAAAAATGGCAGACGGGTTAGTAACTTCTTTTAAACCATTATTAACCATTTCAAACATGCCGATTTCATTAGCTGCGCCAAATCTGTTTTTAACGGAATGCAAAATACGGTAGGCATGGTGTTCATCACCTTCAAAATAAAGAACAGTGTCAACCATGTGCTCCAAAATTTTAGGTCCAGCAATTGCCCCTTCCTTTGTAACATGGCCAATAACAAAAACGGTAATAGCATCCATTTTGGCTATTTTCATTAACTCACTTGTAACTTCCCTTACTTGTGATGCTGAACCCGTCATTGAGTCTAAGCTAGGTTCATTCATAGTTTGAATTGAGTCAATGACAACAAAGTCAGGTGCTAAATCGGCAATTTGCTGGCGAATATCTTCCATATCAGTTTCTGGATAAAGCATCATATCACTAGCCGGCAGTCCCAAGCGATCTGCTCTTAACTTGATTTGATTAGCTGATTCTTCACCGGAAACGTACAATACTTTATATTTACCAGCTAGTTCGCTCATGATTTGCAACATTAAAGTTGATTTGCCAATTCCTGGATCACCACCAATTAAGACTAAGGAGCCTGGAACAATGCCCCCACCTAGAACCCTGTTCAATTCTTCCATACTAGTCTGAATGCGTTCTTCTTTTTCAGCCTTAACATTTTCCAGCTTAACCGGTTCACTTATTCCGGTTTTCTTGATCAAGCGACTAGGGCTGCCTTTAGTTGAGCGATTTTGCACCGCTTCAGTTTCCTTTTCAAACTGATTCCAGGCACCGCAATTAGGACAGCGTCCTAAATAGCTGGCAGAAATATAGCCACAAGAACGACATTTATACTTTGTTTTAAGTTTTGCCATTTAGCTTTCCTTCTTATTAGTTGAGCCAAAACCGCTTAACCTTTGCCTGTCAATAGGCAGATCATTATCGGTTTTTAAATAATGCACAAAAATCCCCTGACCAATTCGATCCCCCTTGTGAATCTGAATTGGTCTGACGCCATAATTAATTAACTGCACGAAAATTTCACCTTCATTGTCATCATTATTGTAATAATCCGCATCGATGACGCCCACGCCATTTGGCAAAGAAAGATTTTTTTTAAAAGTATTTGAAGAGCGGTTAGCCAATATTAACACTTCATCTTCAGGCATATAAGCCTTTACACCTGTCGGAATCAAAAACGGCTTGAGCACATGTTCGGCCATTTCATAGTCTTGTTCGTATAGCTGATGACCATTACGAATTAACCGAAAAATACGCACAAAATTAAGCCGCCAAATACTGGGAATTAAAACGTCCTTTGCTGCTGCTAAATCATAGCCTGCGCTGGCAATTGTTTGTCTTCTAGGTAACGCCACATTTTTATTTTTATATTTAGATACAATTTCAAAGCCCCGAATTTTCTCCATGTTATCTCCTTTAAAAATCTTTAAACACTATTTTACATTAATTTACTGCTGTGTTTTAAAATCTTATATAATTAGTTTGATAAAATTAGCTAAAATATTAAAGTGTGAAGGAAAAGTAAATGTTTAACTTAGATAACCCCCACCAGTTTTTTCGCGAAGATGATGATAATGGCGAAACTATTTGCAGCTGGACCATGGATAAAATTAAGCGCAAAGACGCTACTGTCTGGATAATGAACCATTTCTTTATCAACCCCAAAATAGATAGTAACAAGATTTTACACAAACAAATGGCAACAGTAATGTTTATTGCTCAAGAATCTCACTTACCTGTTTGGCCACTTGATCCTTTAGTTATTAAATACTTTGAGAAGCATTCGGAATTTCATTCGATCTGGTATCATAAACCAAATCCAGCAAACAAAAATATATAAACATTGCAGATTAAATAGGTAAAGCAAAAGCAAATATATTTTTAACAATAATTAAATTTTCAAAGATAGACTACTTTATTTAGTTAGGCTAAAATAGTATTAGCTTGTTTAAGGAGGATTTTAATATAAATGACAAAAGAAATTACAAGTGCAGCCATTGATAAATTTACAAAAGACTTATCAAATCATGCTGGAATTAATATTGCCAGTCATGCTGCTCAAGAAAACGGCATTTTTAAGGCAAGTCAAAATTTACAATCCAAAATTGATTTAGCACCTACTTTTTCCGTAGAGATTGATACCGGTAAACCTGCTGATCAAAAGCAGTCTGGTCGCTGCTGGATGTTTTCTGCATTAAATACTATGCGTCACCCATTGCAAAAAGAATATAAGATTAAGGATTTTGAATTATCTCAAAATTACACTAACTTCTGGGACAAATTTGAAAAATCAAACTTCTTCTTCGAAAATGTAATTGCGTCAGCTAAAAAGCCACTCGGTGACCGTAAAGTTAGCTTCCTATTCGCAACTCCCCAACAAGATGGTGGTCAATGGGACATGTTATGTGGATTAGTTGAAAAGTATGGTATTGTACCCAAGTCTGTTTACCCAGAAACTGCCAACTCGAACAATTCTGGAGCTTTAAATGATACTTTAAATACTCTTTTGCGTAAAGACGGCTTAGAATTACGCGATTTGGTCAATGCAGGTAAGTCAGAAGACGAAATTGAGCAACGCAAAAACGAATTGTTAAATGATGTTTTCCGCATTTTAGCTATTTCATTAGGCGTACCACCAAAGAAATTTGACTTTGAATATAAAGATGATGATGGTAATTACCACCGTGAAGCTGGTATCACTCCTAAAGAATTCTTTGATAAATTTGTGGGCATGAACTTGGAAGATCATGTTTCAATCATTAACTCTCCTACTGATGATAAACCATATCACAAAGTCTTTTCAGTTGAGTATTTGGGTAATGTTGTTGGCGGCAGACAAGTACGCCACCTTAACGTTAAGATTTCTGAAATGAAAGACTTGATTATTAAACAACTAAAAGCCGGAGAAGTTGTTTGGTTTGGTTCAAATGTTGGTAAGGATTCAGAAAGACAGCTGGGCTTGCTTGATACCAATATTTACAAACGTGATGAATTATTTGACGTTGATTTTTCAATGTCTAAGGGTGATAAACTTGATTCCAGCGAAAGCATGATGGATCATGCCATGGTTATCACCGGCGTCGACTTAGTCGATGACAAGCCTAC
The DNA here is from genome assembly GCF_026185255.2 of Lactobacillus sp. IBH004. Lineage (NCBI taxonomy): Bacteria > Bacillati > Bacillota > Bacilli > Lactobacillales > Lactobacillaceae > Lactobacillus > Lactobacillus sp. IBH004. The sequence continues at coordinate 1,376,312 of NZ_CP110217.2, forward strand.
TAAATGGAAGATTGAAAATTCCTGGGGAGAAAAACCTGGCTTTAAAGGCTACTTCGTCATGAGTGATTCTTGGTTTGACCAATTTGTCTACCAAGCAGTTATTAACAAGAAATTCTTACCTGATGATTTAAGAACAGCCTTTGATGAAGGAGCTAAGGACCCGATTCAATTACTACCATGGGACCCAATGGGCGCTTTGGCTTTTAAATAAGGTTATTAGTTAATATAAAGTTAGTTTAATTATAAAACAGCATTGAGAAATTTTCCCAATGCTGTTTTTATTAGTTTGAATAAATATTTAAAGCTATTTTATTCTTCTTGCAGTGTTCCATGATGCAATATGAATCGACGATCATATTTAAGCTCACTAATTTGATCATGGCTGGCAACCACTATAGTTTTATTTTGCTTTTTCAATTTTTTTAGCATAGCTACAAATAAACCAACGCTCTCTTGATCAATTCCACGTGTCGGCTCATCAAGCAAAATAATATTTTGGTTTTCCATCACAGCCTGGATGATGCCCACCTTTTGCCTCATTCCAACAGAATACTTGACTATGGGTTCCGGATCGTCAGGATCAAGCATAAAGTACTGTAGTAAAGCCCTAACTTCTTTCTCATTAAAGCGCTTGTTAAGATTAGCCAGAAAATGAAGGTTAGACATGGCTGACTCATATTCCAAAAAATTGGGATTTTCAATTAATGCCCCAACAATATCATTTTCATCCAGCTTAATTTCACCGCTGTCAGCCTTTAACAAGCCGGTAATAATCTTAAAAATGGTAGACTTTCCAGAACCATTAATACCTGAAATATGAATTAGTTCTCCTGGCTTAGCTGTCAAAGATACGCTTTTTAAAACCAGCTTCTGACCAAATGACTTTTTTATCTGCTTAAGCTCTAACATTATTTCTCCTTAAAAGCCACCATAAATTTCATGAACAGCTCGATATAACTCGTCATACACGAGACTGTAATTTATTAAAATATTTTTCTCAATATAGTAGTGATAAATTAAGTCTATGATTATCGCCATTAGCAATAATAAATAAGGCCTATGCCAGTTATAGCCACCAACTAACAGCCAAAGTAGAAGCAAAAAAACCAGCACGTGTAGTAGTATGAGTTCAATGCCCACAATTGGGTTACCAAATTTAAATATGGGATAATCAGTTAAAAAATACGGGACAAATAGTCCCAGTAAAAATATTAAGCAATAAATTGCAGCCAGTAACATTAAGTGAAATGTCATCCACTTGTTCTTTTTTCTCACCGTCACAAATACTTTGATGTTACGAAAAGTAAGTATCTGCTTATAAAATAGCAAGAAGACCGCTGGCTGCAAATACAGTGATACCATGTGAAAATTGAGATATTCGTTTGGCAATTCCATGGTTTCTGGTGAACCTGTTTTTATAAGTAAAATGCTCCCCATTAATCCTATCAAAAATATGATGAAACCAATTAAAACAAGTCTGCAGGATATTCTTTTTAAGCGCATAATTAGCCCAGCTTTCTTTTCTGCTGCCACAATTTAATTAAGTAAGCAGCAAGTGACAGATAAACCAATGCCACTACTATAAAAAGCAAATATGAATTAATCGGTGGCAAGCGAGAACCTAGCGCAAACTGTCCCGGTGCAAGTACAGCAAATGGAAACCACAAATACGAGAGAAAGAGCAAAAATTCATTGCCCAGTGATATTATGAATGACAATAAGGTTAAACCCAGCCCTACACACGGGCCCAAAACTAGATAAATACTATTTTTTGATACAAACAGACCAATACTGAAAATTAAAACAGCAAAAATACCCCAGCCAATAGCAGATAATATAACATACGAACATAAGTCAATTAGTTGGTTAGTGGAAAAATATCCTGGTCTGGCACCAATGTATAATTTGATAGGTCTGGTTTTAAAGAAAAAGGGATAATAAAATAAGTTAATTAATGCTAACTGGTAAAGATTAGTTATTAAAGAAAATACTACACCAATAATAAACGAGCGAATAATCCCTGCTTTGATAAAACCATGATATCCAATTCTTTGCTGGACAGCGCTAAACATATTATTATTTTTAAAATAGATTAAGAGACCAGCTCCAAAGACAGATACCAAGGCCAACAAAATAACTAAATTTATAATATTTTCGTTCCAACCATTAGGCTGAATTGAAAAGAAAAGCATAACAGAAATGTCAACTGCTTTGCCCTTTAATGGTATTAATCCTGCTTCAGATTTAGCGGCTATAAAAAACTGCCAGGTAATCATAAAAAAATAAATAATTAGAAAAATAAGAACAAATTTTTGGGTTCGTTTTAGCATTAGCAGAAGTCCTCTTAACAAATATGTCTTTGAATACTATATCATGTATAATATTAATTATAAACTAAAATAGTATGCCAAAAAAGTTAAGAAAAAACTAATTTTTCCCTATTAAAAAATGCTCTTATTGTTGCCTTTATTCATATGATTACTTAAATAAAATTAAAAACTTAACATAGACCAACTTTCTTAGCAAAACGCATAAAAGCGGCTTTACCTTCTGCAGTTTGCTTGAAAACCCCCGCGTCTTCTAAAACGCGTGCAAAAACAAGACCTAATTCTTTTTGTAGAATTTGATCCACATTTGCATTAGTGATTTCATACTTACTGCTAATTTCCTTAGCCCAGTCAAGATGCATTGGTGCAATATTGTTAGATTGGTTAAGCAAAAACTTTTTTACCTCAAGCAACTCGGGCTTCAAGCGTGGCGGAAAAACTGCTAATCCCATTACTTCAATTAAGCCGATATTTTCTTTTTTAATGTGCTGGACATCAGCATGGGGATGAAAAATTCCATCAGGATATTTATCTGAAGTTTGATTGTCCCTTAAAACTAAATCAAGTTCATAAGTTTGTCCATGTAAACGAGCAATTGGGGTAATAGTATGGTGAGGGGTATTGTCTGTAAATGCCCGAACTGCTACTTTTTCATCACTATATTTTTGCCAGTTTATTAAAATTTTGTTTGCTAAATTGATTAAGCTATTTTTATTTAGACCACGTAAACGGATCACAGACATAGGCCACTTGACAATACCTGCTTCTACATCATCAAATCCCTTAAAGTTAAGTTTTTTATCAATTGGTGCTTTTTCCATCGGAAAGCGATGCTTGCCACCCTGATAATGTTCGTGCGCTAAAATCGAGCCGCCTACGATTGGCAAATCCGCATTGCTACCAACAAAATAACCTGGGAATTTAGCAACAATTTCCAGCAAATTGGCAAAAGTTTGTTTATTGATTACCATTGGCTCATGCTTTGGCGCTAAGAAAATGCAGTGCTCATTAAAATACGCATAAGGGGAATATTGAAAGCCCCAAGTTTCATCTCCTAAATGAAAGCGAATGATACGGTGATTGGTACGCGCAGGATAATTTACATGACCGAGGTAGCCCTCATTCTCCATACACAACTGACACTTTGGGTATGACTTTACTTTAGCATTCTTGGCTGCTGCAATTTCTTTAGGATCTTTTTCCGGTTTGGAAAGATTAATCGTAATTTCTAGATCGCCGTATTTACTTGCAGCTGTAAAATAAATATTTTTTGCAATAGCTCTAGTTTTAATATAATCACTATCTTTACCCATTTGGTAAAAATCAGCTATTGCTTTTTGTGGTGAACGCTCATAAGTTTGCCAAAAGTCGTGGTTAACAATGCTTGGTCTGGGGACAATCAAATTCATTAATTGTGCATCAAGTACATCCCTAGCGGAATTATTAGCTGGGCACTTTCCTGAATTTTGAGCAGCTTGAATCAACTCGTCTTTAAGATCCAGTAGATCTTCCTTATTGGTAGTTACTTTTCTTGCCTCATCACCAACAAGGGCCAAAATTCTATTTCTCAAATAAATACGATCAAGTTCTGTAAAATCGCTGTGGGCAATAATTTGCGTAATGAATTTTTCAATTAGATTCGTTTTATCCATCTCAACTTTCCAATATTATAAAACTTTTGTACCATCAGCAGTGTCTGCAATATAAAATGAAGGTAAATAGCCAATTTCTTCTTGATAAATATCAGCGACATTTTTTTCAAAAGCTTCAACTTTATTTTTGGCAACCAAAGCTATCGCACAGCCGCCAAAGCCAGCACCAGTCATTCTTGCACCCAAAACTCCAGGTTGCTTCCAGGCAGTATGAACCAATGTATCAAGTTCTTTACCCGTCACTTCATAGTCATATTCTAAAGAGACGTGTGAGGCATTCATTAGGTGACCAAACTCATTTAAATCACCCTTTTGCAGTGCTTTTTCAGCGTTTAATGTGCGTTCATTTTCCCAGACTGCGTGACGGCAGCGTTTCAGCAGGTTTTCTGTTGGCAAAAGATAACTATTCTCATCAAAAGTTAAATTATCCAATTCACCCAGCGACTGAATTGACAGTTTCTCCTGCAAAAAGTGCAGACCCTTTTCGCATTCTGCTCTACGTTCATTATATTTTGAGTCTGCTAAGGTCCTCTTCTTGTTCGTATTCATAATAACAATGACATTATCCTTTAAGTCAAGGGGTACTAACTCAGACTCCACCTTTTCAGTATCAAGCAGAATGGCGTGATCTTTTTTACTCATAGCAACTGCATATTGATCCATAATGCCAGAATTGACGCCAATAAAGTCATTTTCGGTTTTGACTCCCAGCTTGACGATTTCTAACTTAGAAAAAGTTAGTTTAAACTGATCCTGCAATAAAATGCCAATTAACATTTCTAAGGCTGCAGACGAAGATAATCCGGCACCATCAGGAATATTACCATTAATATAAATATTAAGACCATGATCAATCTTTGCCCCATCTTCGAGCATAAAATGAAGCATCCCTTTTGCGTAGTTTGCCCATGAATCTTCCTTTGCAAACTGCAGCTGGCGCATATCAGTTTCTACTACGCCCATATCGGCAAAATTAGCAGAATAAAAGCAAAATCTTTCATCAGTCCGCGGACTGGCTGCACCATAAATTCCTAAAGATATTGCACAGGGGAACACATGACCTCCATTATAATCAGTGTGCTCACCAATTAAGTTAATTCTACCAGGCGAAAAATAACAGCCGGTTGGTTCTTGGTGATAAATTTTACTAAATTCTTGCTTGAGTTCTTTAATTTTCATTTGTATCCATTTCCTTTTAAAAGCGCTATCAACATACTGACAATTAAATTATACTTCATTATAATTTACCAGCAAGGCTTAAAAAGGAATTCTCAATATTAAAAAAGAGTTTCGTTTGGTCGAAACTCTTTTCAAGGCTATTACCAGATATGTAATAATCTATCCGGATGTAATTTACATAAATTGAATTGATGCACATGCTGCGGCCGGCTTTGGGGAAATTGCTCCAAAAAATCAGCCGGATTAGCTAGTCCCGTAGAATATGACCAAACACTTTTAACCTTTTTAATAGGATCAAGCATTTCATTTCTAATCGGATACGCAGAAATCAAAAAATGTTTGTGATGAAATTTGAATACAAAAAACGGTAAGCGAAACTGATTGACAACTTCATCCTTGGTTTTCCCAATTGTAACTACATTACGATATGTACCATACTTTTCTGTAAATAAATCATTAAAAGAAAAATAAAAATTGGAAATATGCACATGAGGAAAGTTCTCTTCTGTAACTTTATCAGGAATTGCGATGACGTGAGCAAAATGATCCAAATTACTTTCCTTTTGCGATAATGCTTTACCTAACTGATTAGGGCTTATCACATGCGCCCACTCAGGCACATCAAAGTTATCTTGATATGATAAAAACATTTCCCTAATCACATTAGGCTTAACCCAATCATACTGTCTGCGAATTTCATTACGATTCAATAAATTTCGCAAAGTTTTATGATACATTAAATCAACGACAAATAACTCATAATGATAACGCTCGACCCAGGGTTGATAATGTTCGATGTTTTCCGTAAAAATATGCGTACTATCTACAATAACTGTTTCGCCGCGTTTCATTTTTTCTTCTACGAGGTAATCCACCACTTTTTCCGTTTGCTCGTTTGCATAACGGGGAATAACTTGATGTAAGCAATCTGTTTCTTCTTCATAATAATAGGTTAGATTCGCCAATAACAATCTGATCTGATCACGACTAATTGCATATGGCTGTAAGTGATGACGAGAAATAAATGAAGATTTACCAGAGCCGGGTGCGCCTCGTAATAAAAATATTTTACGCATGCCTCTACTCCAAACTAAAAATGTAAAATTTAAATGATATCGTATTAAATTTTAACATATAATTGCAGAAATCCTTACTATTGAACTAAAAGCTGCGTAAAATCTTTTTATCAATAATTTTTAAATGTTGATCAAAAGTATAAATTATGGGCTCTGCATTTGGCACCTCAAGCTTGATAATATCGTGATCATTGATATTCTCCAATTTTTTAATTAATGCGCGCAAACTTGAACCATGAGCCACGACTAATTGATCCTCACCCATTTTTAACCTGGTGGCTACGTTATCTTGATAATAAGGTAAAACTCTCTTTTGTGTCTGATAAAGACTTTCAGCTCTTGGCAAGAGGTGAAAGTCGCAGCTAGAATAGCGTCTTGAAGTCACTTTTTCACCCAAAGGAGGAACAGCGTAAAAGCCACGTCGCCATTCTAACACTTGCTGTTTACCAAATATTTTGCGTGACTCATCTTTATTTATTCCACGCAATTTGCCATAATGTCTTTCGTTTAAACGCCAAGTTTTAGTAATAGGTAAATATAAAAAATGACAAATATCAGCTACTATATTAGCTGTCACAATTGCTCGAGTTAAAACAGAAGTATGGATATGAGTGGGCTTAAAATCGGTAATTTCCTTAATCAAATTGCCGGCGGATTCTGCTTGTTTTCGTCCTTTAACAGTTAAACCAACATCATTCCAGCCAGTATATACATTAGACTTATTGGCTGTACTTTCACCATGTCTTAACAATACCAACTTAACCATTTTACTTTGCCCAGTGCATTATGATTAAAATCAAACCACTAATAGTAAAAATGATGCCTAATATCATAAAAGGAGTTACTCCTCGATTATGATTGCGGTACCGTCTGTTATAAGCGTAGGCAATATCATATAAGCCGACTATCAAAACGATAACAGCAGTAAAAATACTAATTTTCAAAATTATCTTTCTCCTACTTACTCTCGATCAGTTACAATCATTTTATCATTTTTTCCGCGTTCACATTCAACTTGAAAATTAATATGGTTAATACCTAATTTTTGCAATTTTGCGCTAATTTCTTGAGTCAATAATTCGAACTTTTTAGCAGTCAAATCAGGATCAACATTAACGTGCGCATCAAGCATGATATAACGATCGCTATAACGCCACAGATGTACATGATGCATGTTTTTTATTTCGGGAAATGATAAAACAATTCTATTAATTTCTTCCAAATCAATATCGGGATTGGATTCCATCAAGATATTTGCTGCTTTGCCGGTTATTTCACAAGCTTCATGAAACACAAAAACTGAAACCAGTAAGGTCATTAAGGGATCAATCCAGCTAATGTGCCAGTAGTAAATAAAAATAGCACCTATTACCACTGCTACGCTTGAAAGAGCATCACTCAGCATATGCATAAATGTAGAGCGCACATTTAAATTCTGCTCGCTACCTTGATTCATCACGAGCATTGAAATTACATTTGACACGAGTCCAATAATGGCAACGATGAGCATAACGCCACCACTAATTTTGGTAGGTGTCCAAAATCTTTCAATCGCTTCTATAAATAGGACGATACTGATTAATATTAAGATAATACCATTGGTAAAAGCAGCCAAAGTTTCAGCTCTCTCATAACCAAAAGTTTTGTTCCTATTATTGCGCCTATTGCTGATAATGTGAGCTACAAACGAAATGATTATTGCACCAACATCACTAAGATTATGAACAGCGTCTGACAATAAGGATAAAGACCCTGAAACAAATCCGCCAATAAATTCAGCAACTGTAATAACAACATTCAACCCAGTTACATACGCAAATTTCTTTGTAGTGTGATCCTTCATAAATTTCCTTTCAATGCCTAAGGGCGAAAAAAGTCCTACTTTTAAGCAGGACTTTACATATCTTCAGCATTTATATTATAATCTATAATTTCAAAATTGCCATCTTCACGAAGTATTCCCCGAGTTACACTACCATTATTGGGAAAATTAATATCATGAAGACCGTCACTCTGATTCCAATATTTAATTGCCAGGGTTTTTAAAAAATCACCATGAGAAACTAACAAAACTCTCTTTTCATTTTTAGTTAACTCATGAAGAACATTAATCGCCCTTACCATTCGTTCATCCAGTTCTTTTTTATTTTCAGCTAAATGACGTGGATCGGCCTTTTTGGTTGCTTCGCGAAACTCATAAATACCAACTTGATTGATAATTTTGGTTACATCTGTTTGTGGTCCAACGCCTGCTGCCAGTGCAACCTGTCTCCATGTATCTTCAATATCATCACCTTCAAAAGAACCAAAAAATACTTCCCGAAATTCAGGTAATTTTTTTATTTTACCGATTTCTGAAACTTGATTGGCATCTTTCATCAGGTGAACTGTATCAATTGCACGTTTTAAATCAGAAGAATACATATTGTCAAAATGAACTTGACTTAAAGCTCGCGCAGTAATCTTCAGATCATTAATTCCTTTAACCGTTAAGGGAGAATCACACCATCCTTGAACTTTGTTTAACTGGTTAAACATTGTTTCGCCGTGGCGGACAAAATAAATTTCCGTTGCCAATTTGCATTCTCCTTCCTTTATAACGTGTTTTAAACTATAACATATATGCTTTGTAAAAGAAATACCCAGCTTGAATAAAAGCTAAAGTTGCAATAAAGATGCGGACATATTTGGCCGGAACTTTGCGCAAGACATCCATTCCCAAATAGCCACCTATAAACATGCCGATAGCAAGAGGAATAGCCTGCAGCCAATATATACGCGAAGTAAAAATAAAGACAATTAGTGCTACCAGATTGGCCAGGCCGCAGATGACATTTTTGATTGCATTAACGACAATAAACTTTTCATCAGTAATATAAGTTAATAAAACCAGCACAATTACTCCGCCGGCTGCTCCAAAATAGCCAGTGTAAACGCCCATACCTAATAATGCAGCAATATAAAAAATTTCCTGCCACAGTGGTCTTTTATGCGGCTCTAAACTATGATGCTTACCTGAAACAATTACTAAAACACCCGAACCAGCAATAAAAATTGGTACCACTTTTTCAAAAACACTCGATGGGAAAGCTAATAATAAACGACAGCCAATTAAAGAACCTACAACCGTAAATATCGAGTAAAAGGCAACTTGGTGCCAATGTCCTTTAAGTTCCTTTGTCGAAGAAATAGTAGAACCAATACTAGTCCAAATCAAGGCAGCATCATTTGTGACATTGGCATAAACTGGTGGAATACCAACAGCTAGTAATACCGGATATGAAGCAAGAGAAGCCATTGAAGCTACTGACGACAACAAGCCACTGGCCACGCCTCCAATTAAGATAAAAATTACTAAAAAAATAGCTGCCATTCAAACTAACTCCCTTTTTAAAGTTAATTTCTATTATAATGCTCTTGAAAAATAATTTAAGCAGGTATTTTAATTCTGACCAATTGTCTATTTAATAATGAAATTGGCTTTAACAAATTAGTCTTTAACTAATAATTACTGAAACATACAGTTTTTGCACGCAAAAAGAATTAACTTTAGTCGATAATAAAGTCAATTCTTCTCTAAATAAATATTTTGTTTTAAATTCATCTCTCAGTATCTTAGTTACTTAATACCCTTTCTTACTCAATAAATATGAGTAAGAAGTTGGAATCAAAATAACCAAAATAGTAACAGCTATAATCATCCAATACATTTCCCAATAAGAAGTTAGAAGCAGAAAAATGCCGCTGATAAAAAAGATCCATCCGGCAAATCTGTGTGTTTTACGCCAATTTTCCGTATTATTCAAAGTCCATGGTAATCTAATGCCAACGACATGATTGGGACTAACTTTAGGCAGATAATTACCAAAAATAATAAAGAACAGTCCCAAAAAAGCACTAAGCATAAAGGAGCCTTTTACTTTATGACCCAGTGCATAGGCATAAAGTGACAGATTTACGATATTAGTAATAACAGGAACAAGCCAAAGGGTAATATTAACTATCTTAAAATCAAGATTTTTGGTTTCTTTTTGATTGTGTAATATAAAAAAAACCATTATTTGAAGCATAATTCCCAAAAAAGGCAGACCAATAATAACCCATAATTTATTGCTAAAAGCATTTGGCATATCAGTCATCCCAAAGTGTGTGGCCATTTTTTGCGGCAAACGATTATATAAAAATGCTCCGGTCAAAATTGGAAATAAGATTAGCAGAAGCGAGATTAATTCTGTTTGACGAATACTATTCTTTTTCATCATGATCTCCTTTCAGATCAACAAGCCAACCCATAATTTCTTCTATAATAGAAGTATTTAGCGAATAATAAATAAAGTTTTTTTCGTGTTCCTCTTCAATTAAATCAGCCTTTTTCAGCATATTAAGGTGGTAGGAAATAGTAGCTTTAGTCATATTAAAATGATTAGCAATATCTCCTGCCGACATTGGTCCATTTTTTAAAAGCTGCAATATTTTGCGGCGCACTGGATCTGACAAGGCCTTAAAACTAGACTCAAAGCTCACATTAGTTTCCTTTCTATTTAGACAAATATCTAATTAGATATTTATCTAAATAGTATCACAATTTTTACAAAAAACAATAATTTTTAACATGTTAATCAAAAATCCTTGAACTACAGTAAAAATAATAAAACTATTCAGGTGGCTGTGTGAGAACTCAGCAAATGATGCGTAAAAACTTGTTCATAAATATTTGTCTTTAATTTAGCTTAGCTAATCGTTATAATGCAGAGGGTTAGTTAATGAAAGGAAAAGTACACTTGGCAAAATATGAAACTTTAATTTTTATTCTTGAAGGAAGCTTATTAAACGAAAAAGTTGCAGAACTAAATGCACTTAGTCAGACTTTGAAGTTGGCAGGCAGAGAATTTGGTCCAGCTCAGCGCATACAATATAACTCAGTACAGGAAAAGATTAAATTACTAGGATTTGATGAACGCATTAAATTAACTTTGCAGGAATTCTTTAAAAATGACTGGATTTCGGCGAAAGGCACTTTTGACAACCAGCTGCAAAAACAAGATCAGTTAAATAAAGATGTCTTGCCTTTTTTAGATGAGGTGAAAAACAAAGTCAACTTGATTTTGCTGACAAAAGAAAAAAAGGACGTGGCTTCATCCCGCATGCAGAGCACAGAACTATTAAATTATTTTTCCGCAGTTTATTTTAAAGATGACTTGACTAGTAAATTACCAGATAAAAAGGTTTTGACAACAATATTGCACCAGCAAAATCTGTCGCCAGCTACTTGTCTAGTGATTGGTACAAACTTAGTCGATGAAATTCAGGGTGCCGAAAATGCTAACCTAGATTCTCTTTGGCTCGCGCCCAAGAAAGTAAAAATGCCAATTAGCCCTCACCCAACCTTACATTTAAATAAATTAAGTGATTTATTATTTTACCTAGAATTAAGCTAGTTTATAATAAAGTATAAGAATTGTGAGGTAAAACAAATGAAAAAAGTAGCTGTGATTTTTGCCGATGGTTGTGAAGAAGTTGAAGGTTTAAGCGTTATTGATGTATTACGACGCTTAGGTATTCAAGCTGATATGGTTGGGCTTACTAGTACAAGGGTAAATGGTGCACACAATATCAAACTTACCTGTGATAAAACTGTTGACGATAGTCTATTGGATTATGACGTAGTAGCTCTTCCAGGTGGAACAACCGGAGCAGAAAATTTACGGGATAATAAAAAACTGGCAGATCTGATGATAAAACGGCATAACGCTAACCAATGGGATGCCGCAATGTGTGCTGCCCCCATTGCTCTTGCCCGTTATGGCGTTATAGCTGATGCTGACTACACATGTTATCCGGGTTTTGAAAAACAAACAGAAAAAGATGCACCAAGCGGTCACTTTAAGGAAGATATTACTGTAACTGATGACGAACATAAAGTCATTACTAGTCGTGGTCCGGCAACTGCTTGGGCATTTGCATATACAATTGCGGAAGCGCTGGGAATTGACACCAAGGATCTGAAAGCCGGCATGCTTTACAATTATCTTGCTGAAAATATTCAGGATAGTTTATAATTTAACACCAATAATAAAGGTGAAGCTTAACTGCTTCACCCTTTTATTTTGCCATTATGATTATTCAATACTTTACTAACTTTTTCAGTCAAAACCAGAAACAAAGCACTTAATTGCCTAGCTTTAAATAAACATGATAGAATTAAATTACACTTAAAATTTAATAACAGGAGGTATTAAAATGTGCACAACTATTGCAATCAAGTCAGATAGTGGGGACGTATTTTGGGGACGGACAATGGACTTTACCTTCGACCCCTTCAAACCAAGTGCGGATAGCAAAATGACTACATTTCCTGCAAATTATGAATTAAAAGGTTTGCACCAAAGTTGGACGACTAAATATCCATTTATGGGTATCAACGTCAATGATTCGCTTTTCTTTAACGATGGCATTAATAGTGCTGGAATCGTAGGAGATGCACAATTTTTAGAAGAGGCCTCTTGGGATACAGTAGAAAATCTTAAAAAGCGCGGATTAAAGCCAATCATTGGTGAAGAAGTTGTTGCCTATGTTTTAAGTAATTTTGGTTCTATCGCAGAAATTAAAGAAGCATTCAAACATTTAGGTCAGGAAAAAACTAATTATCCTGATTGGGAAGATGCTGACACGGGCATCCCTACTCCAATTCCAATGCATTATACCTTTAGTGATTCTAGCGGCAAAAGCGTAATCTTAGAACCAGTTAACAAGGGTGCCTTCAAAATTTATGATGGCATTGGTGTGATGACCAATAGTCCGGAATATCTTTGGCATCTTGACAATCTGCGTAATTATTTGCAGTTAACTAACCATAACTTAGGCCATCACCAAATTACTGATCAACTAGATATTAAACAAATTGAAAGTGGTTCAGGTTTGTTGGGATTACCTGGTGATTACACTGCACCATCACGTTTTGTTCGGGGAACATTTATTTCTAAATTCCTAGCACCATTTCATTCTGATCAAGGAATTCCACAATTATATAATGTTTTTAAATCCGTCATGATTCCACGGGGACTAGAACATCTTCACGAAGGTGATAACAAGTGTGATTATTCTGGTTACTGGGCAGGATATGATGTTTCAGGCAGAAGTTTATATATTCAACCTGAAGACTGCCCAACAATGACTAAGTTTGTTCTGGACCCTGACACAACGTCTAAAATCACTCAACCTATTCAACACGACTTTAAAGTATTAGAAACTAAAAGACAAAAAGCTCTAGCTTAAAATTTATTACCAGTTGATTTGAGTCATTAGTCTTTTAATTGTTCTATTTGAAACAAAATGAATCTAGGAAAAATGGCTCTTTGAAGTTAAATTAAAAAATTTTACAATTTAAAAAGACCGACAAATCAACGTTTTATTGACGTGATCTGTCAGCCTTTTTAGTTAGGTTAGAGTATTTCCTAGACTCATTTTTATAAATAATCACTATTTACCAACCAATAATGATGGATAATGTGTATAAGCTAAATCTCCTTTATAAGCAATCCAGCCTTTTATTTCCTTTATTGATTTATTGGCAATCTTTTTGTTTTGACCTTGTAACTTTCGAGCCTCATTTTTAGCAGGAATCAATGACGGCTTTTTGCCTTCAAATTGTAAATCCATGACTTTTAATTCTGCTTTGATCAATGGCTGCAAAGCTTTTTTCTTAACATTTTTATTATAAAGATCGCCATTAAAGAAGCTAACCCAGCCGTGATTTTTGCCACTTTGATCAACTATGTGCGCGAGTAATTCAACCTTACTGGTACCAAATTCAGTAATCTTAAATTTGACATTTTTATCTGCCATTTTCTCAACCCAGCTTTTGCCAAATGGTTTAGAAGTATCATTGATAACATCATTAACTGCGGGATAAACAACAGCATTCCGTGCCAATTTAAATACGTAACCTTCTTTAGCAAACCGTTTAGCTGGCGTAACGGTCATACCCGGTTCGGTTGTCCGACTAACCGCTGCTGACTTGGCGGTATCAATATTTTCAGCTTTAACTACAGTTGAATTAGCCAGCGCCGTAAAGGAAAAAAGGGTGACTGTAGAACATAAAACTGTTTTCAAATACTTGTGTTTCATTTTTTAACCTCAAAAATAAACTATAATATTAATTTGTAACAAAACTGTAATTTTATTACATTTATATGTCAATAATAAATATTTATTTAACTATCAAAAAGCAAAATGATTATCAATTTTTGCCAAATAAATAAGCCTTAAAAGCAAGACTACTTTGAAGACTTATTTTGAAACCAATTTCTTAAAACACTTTATCATTTAGCAACTACTTTTGTTTACTTTTAATTGTACATTGGTAGTCAATCGTTTATTAATTTCTAAAACAAAAATTGGTAACAAACTTCCCAATAAAGCCATCAGCCAACCTTGAACTGGTAATAAAGTGAAATGTAAAAATCGCCTCAAATGTGGTAAAAGAGTCAGTGATACAACTAAGATCATGCTTAGTAGTAATCCCCAATTAAGCATTTTATTCGATCTAAAAGTTTGCATAGTAATTGGTTGCGAATCTTTAATGGCATAAATATCAATCATGGAGCCAAGAGCTAAAACTAAAAAGACTAAAGTCATACCCATTTGCGCGTCATTAGCAGAAATAATAAATTTGCCATAGGCATAAATTCCGAGAGTTAAAATTGTGAAGGTTGTCGCTCTAACAATCATTCTTTGCATTAATCCCCGTCCAAGAAGACTCTCCTCATTACCTATTGGATCTTGATCCATTATATTTGGTTCACCCGGTTCTTTACTAATAAAGAATCCTGGTATCCCATCAGCAAGCACGTTGATAATTAATAATTGTTCAGCTAATAGTGGTGCACCCCAACCCAAAATTGTACTAATAACCATTAAGAACATTTGAGCGAAATTAACACCAATTAAGAACTCTACCGCTTTAATAATATTTTGATAGACTGTCCTACCCTCCGCTACAGCTTTAATAATTGTAGCAAAGTTATCATCAGTCAGAACCATATCCGCAGATTCTTTTGCCACTTCTGTACCTGTGATACCCATAGCAATGCCAACATCCGCAGCCTTCAAAGCAGGTGCATCGTTCACACCATCACCTGTCATGGCAACTGTTTTATTAAGTTCTTGCCAAGCTTGAACTATCCGAATTTTATCACTAGGAGTAACACGAGCATAAACACTGATATCTTGAATACAATTTTTTAATTCAGTGTCCGACATTTTCTGTAAATCGGTTCCTGTTATTGCCTTTTGGCCTGACTCCAAAATGCCAATTTCTTTAGCAATTGCTTCAGCGGTCACAAGATGGTCGCCAGTTATCATTATGGTTTTGATACCTGCTTGTTTTGCTCTATGAACAGCCGCTCTTGCTTCCGGCCGAGGTGGGTCAATTAAGCCAATCATACCTGCAAGCTGCAAGTTAGAGTTATTTTCATTCCAATTAGTTGGATCAGCAGTAGCAGGAATTATTTTATATCCTACTGCAAGCACCCTTAGCGCTGCTCTAGCCAGATCATCATGAGCCTTTTGGCCTGCTTTAATTGGTTCTTTTTCATCTAAGGGTAATCTATCCCAAGCCCCTTTGACAATTACCAATTGGTTGCCATTATCTAGACGATGGACAGTAGACATCATTTTTTTATCAGAATCAAACGGATCTTCCGCTATCCGAGGGGCTTTTTCTTCTAACAGCTGGCGAGAACTTCCCTGCGCGTGTAACCAGTTCACAATTGCAATTTCAGTAGCATCACCAACAACTTCTTCTGAACCGTCTTTTTCCATGATTTTAGCATTATTAGCTAAACCTAACATCTTTAACAAATTTTGACCAGCTTCTGGTAAATCATCCGCTTTTTTAATGGCGGTTTCTGGAGTCCAATACTTAGTGATAGTCATTTTATTTTGAGTTAAGGTACCTGTTTTATCAGTCGCAATAACGTCAACGTTGCCAATTGTTTCCACGGCACCAATCTGTCTAATAATAGCATTACGATCAGCCATTCTTTTAACACCGCGGGATAAACTGATAGTAACAATAATTGGTAAAGTTTCAGGTACAGCCGCAACTGCTAAAGATAGTCCAATCATTAAACTATCAGTTAAACTATTATTTTGCAGTCCTATGCTTAAAGCAAAAATCATCAGTCCACCTAGGCCAGCAAAAAATGTCATCCATTTTGACAGACTGTCTAACTTACCTTGAAGAGGAGTTTCCCGTTTATGAGTTTCATTTAAAAGACCCGCAATTTTACCGAGCTCAGTTGCCATACCAATTGCATTAACTTGAACAAATGCCCGGCCACTAACAACTGAAGTTCCTGAATACACACGTTCATCACTAGTCAAATTATTTTTTGGTTGAAAGCTTTTTTTAGAAACAGGTAAACTTTCACCGGTTAAAATTGCTTCATCAACCGCCAAATTAGTTTCATCTAAAATCACAGCATCTGCTGGTACCTGATCACCAGTGTTTAGATAAATCAAATCTCCGGGCACTAGTTCTGCAACAGCAATTGTCATATCGCGCCCATCACGCCGACCATTAGCTGTTGGCAAACTCATTTCTTTGAGAGCTGCAAGTGATCTTTCCGCAGAAGCTTCCTGGTACAGTCCAATTACCACATTAATGACTAAGATCAAGCTGATAACGATAGTTTTGGTCCAACCGCCATTTTGAAAAACAGCCATATATGTCGCTAGAATTATTGCTAATAAAAGGACAAGTGACGAAATATCTTTAAGATGACGCCATATTTTTCTATACAATGGAAGCGGGCGTTTTTCGAGCAACTCATTAGTGCCGAATTCACCACGCTTTTGTTCCACTTCAGCAGCAGTTAAACCGGACTTGGGGGTTTTCGTGAATAGTAGTTCTGACTTTTGGGACATGCTATCTCCTCCATTATTCGCTTATGAAATAAATTACAGTTAAGCTGTTTGTATAGATAAGTTAATTTACTGAAGTTATATGGCTCTTTAAAGGCCTCAATTCAATTTTATGTATCAAAGACAATTACTCATTTACTTTTAAAAAAGCAGAAAGCCTCTGATAATTATCCGAAGTTTTCTGCTCATTTAGTATTTAAAAAGTAGTTGTTAATTAACAACGTTTTTCAAAAATCGTCTTTAGCTTAAAAATTTAATTTCTAAACTAAGCATCCTCTTTCCTATACAAGCTTATTATTATTTTACATGATTTGTTATTTTTTGGCTATTTTTATGCTTATACTATTAGCATTATAAGGTTGAAAAAGCTTCATCTTTTGCTAAATAATTAATTTTGTTATTTAAAGCGTTTTATAAGGTACTTTTTATAATCTGACTAATAGTCAACCTACTATTTTGTTAACACAGCTAAAGCAAAAATTCTTACTTCATTTTTAAGCCGTTAATAGTGATTATGTACAAATAAGATTACAACACGATTGTAGTTAAATAAACTCAGTTTATTAAAATAACCAGCCACTTTTGCATTGACTGGCTATTTTCTATCTTCTTAATTTTCAAATTATCTTTTTCACTTAAGAATTTTTTGCTTGAATAATATTAGTTAAAGAAGCCAAACTATCTACTTGAGCTTTCGAAATTACATTAGTTATTAAAGCTGTTATATTTTCCCAATTTGTTATTTGATAAAGACTTGATCCTTCAAATTTAGTAGAATCAGCTAGAACATATTTTTTATTTGAATGCTCTAATAAAAGCTTATCAACACCATAATCAGAATACGAAGGTGTCGTTGGACCGTTATGACCAGCAAAATTATCTGAACCTATAAAACACATATTAGCTTTTATACTATTAATTGCTTCATTAGTCCATCCCCCATAAACCGAGGACGATTTAGCTCTAATCTTGCCACCAAAAAAATAAAGTTCGTTGTCTGAATTTGCTAACGCAGTTGCTACAGGAAAAGAATCAGTATAAATTTTTAAATTCTTTTTAGCTACTAATAATTTTGCCAACTCTAAAACTGTGCTACCTGACCCAAGAATAATCGACGAATTATCTAATATAAGTTTGAATGCTGCAATTGCTATTAATTTTTTTAATTTGATTTGCTTTTCTTGTCTCACAGTAAACGAGTTTTCAATAAGACTATTTAAGGCTGTCGCTCCACCATGTTCTTTAATAATGTAACCTTTTTGGTCTAGGAAAGTTAAATCTTTACGGATAGTCTCGTAGCTAACTGAAAATTCGTTTGAAAGGTGATGAACTGTAACACTACCTTTCTTTATGATTTCAGTTAAAATATCATTTCTTCTTTTATTCGTTAATTTCATTTATTTACTCACCTTTTAAACTTTTTACTCAAGAATATCATAGATTATCATTTTTGTTACTTCTATGCTATAAAAATTGGTTTTAGTTGCTTTTAATTACTAAAAAAGTATATTTTTGCGGTTGACACCAATTAAAACAAATTTTATAATTGGCTTTGTAATAACATTAAGCGTTTACAGAAAGGAAATTGTATGAAAAAAATAGCAATAGCATGTGATGATATTGGTTTCGAGCGGAAAGAAGCCATTAAGAAATACTTGGAGGAAGAAAAGAATTACAGAGTCGTTTGGGATCCCGTTAAAAAGCCTGAAGATGGCAAGAATACTTTTGCTAAATTAGCTGATAAGATGGCAGAAGTTATTCAAAAAGATGAGTGCAGATTAGGTGTATATATATGTGGCACAGGAATTGGTTTTACTATGCAGGCTAATAAACACTGGGGTATAAGAGCAACAGCAGTAACTAATCCGTACTCTGCTAAAAGGGCAAGGTTAAGCAACAATGTCCAAATCATAGGCTTGGGAGCGAGAGTAAATGGTTTACCTTACATGGAAATGGTACTTGATGCTTTCTTAGATGAACCATTTGATTTTAAAAATTCCAGACCAAATTCTAGAGCAAACTTATTGGAAGCTAAAAAAGATGATGACCGTAATCTGAAAAAGCCTGATTATGTAGCTTGGAACATGGGCTTCACAGAAGAATAGGAGTTAATAATGGAAATAATTACTCAATTTATTAATAATCTTGGTAACTTTATTTTTATTCCTTTAATATTTTTAGTGTTGATGAAGGCTGTAGGTCGGTCATGGGCAGAATCAATTTCTTCTGCCATGAAAGTTGGTATTGGTTTTATAGCTTTGACCATGGTCACTTCTTTCATGCTTGATAAAATGCAACCAGCAATTACTGGCTTAGCTAAAAGAACTGGCTCTTCATTGCAAGCAATTGACGTTGGTGGTGCAGCGACAGCAGTTATGGGTTTCGGCTCAAAAGTCGGAGCAGTTATAATTCCTTTGTGCGTAGGTATTAATATTATTTTATTACTGTTAAAATTGACAGACTGTATTAATGTTGATGTTTTTAACTTACACCAAAATGCCTCAATGGGCGCGATTGTATATGCTTACTCTGGTAATTTCTGGTATGGTTTACTTACCGCCGGTATTTTTCATATGTGGGCATTATTTATGGCCGATTTAGGAGCTAAGCAGAATGAAAAATTCTTTAATTTACCTGAAGGAGTTTCTATTTCACACCCCGTTGCAAATACATATATGATTTTTGCCTACCCTATGAATTGGATCTTTGATCATATTCCAGGAGTCAGAAAATGGAATGTCACTGCAGAAACAATTCAGAAAAAGTTTGGCGTTTTTGGTGACCCTACTATTGTAGGTTTTATCATTGGTGTTCTCTTGGGATTTGCAGGTTATAGCTGGTCAAATCCTGGCGATACAATAATTCAAAGTTTACATTTAGGTATGTACCTAGCAGCCGTTATGCTCTTGTTACCAAAAATGACTTCCATCATGATGGAAGGTCTTGTGCCTTTATCAAATGCTGTTCGAAAGAAAATGACTAAAGCCTTCAAAGGCCGTGATATTACAGTAGGTATGGATACTGCATTAGTGATAGGAAATCCTGACGTAATTGCACCAGCCTTGCTTTTAATCCCAGTCATTGAAATTATTGCAGTCTTTCTTCCTGGCAATAAAGTCATGCCGATGGGTGACTTATCCCAATTTGTATTCTTTATTGCATGTATGGTTCCTATTTTTCATGGCAACATTATTAGAACTTGGATCACTTCAATTTTAATGTTTACACCAGGATTATATATAGCTTCTTGGATGGCCAAACCAACAACCCAAGTATTCAGAGAATTTGGCAGTGGTGCCAAAAATGGTGTTATGTATTCATCATTAAATCCATCAGCTAATCCATTTACAGGTTTGTTTGCTGAAGCTTCTCGTCTTGGCTTGTGGTCATATATTGTGATTGCCGTGATAATAGTTGCTTTTGGTTATTGGCTTAAAAAGTACGAACGTAGACAAAATTCTTTAGCTAAATAGAAATTAAGGAGATATATCATGAAAAAAGTGTTAGTAGTTTGTGGAAATGGAATTGCATCATCTTCTGTTATGTTGGCAGAACTACAAGATTATTTAAATGACCAAAGCGTTTCTGACGTGAATTTAGATAAAAAATCATTGATGGACTGCACAGATGATGTTTTCAATGGCTATGATTTAATCGTTTCATCCACTAAATTGGATAAGCCAAATGTTACAACACCAATAATTGTAGGAACTGCCCTTTTAACGGGTATAAATGAGGACTCAGTTTTAGAAGAAATAAAAGACGAGCTGACCAAATAATGAAAATCTTTGTACAATCAAATAATGATATTATTCCAGACTATCAAAAAGCTATCAAAATTGCTGGAAAACCGCTATTAGCTGAAAATTTAATAACTGAAGAATTTACTATGGCCTGCATTGAAAGGGAAAAAGATTTTCCTACAGGATTACAAGTTAATTCTGATTTAGGCATTGCGATTCCACATGGAAATCAAAACTTTGTCAACACAAGCTGTGTTAGCTTTGTTCGATTTTCTCATCCAGTAAAATTTGGCCGCATGGATGATAAATCAAAAGATGTGAAATGTAGTTTTATTTTTAATTTAGCTTTAGCAAAAGGTGATGAACATTTAACCATGTTGCGTACCCTTATGAAACTATTTCAAAATAAAGATTTTCTACAAAGTGTTAAAAATAAGAAAGATAAAGAGTTAGAAGAATATCTTTATCAAAAATTGAATTAGGAAAATATATGGCATTTGAATTAAAAAAAATATGCGAAGAAATCAATAATGTTGATGATCCAGTAGATGAAAAAACTTTAAATAGAATCTGTCAATTAATAATAAATAGTAATCATATCTATTTTTCAGGTTCAGGTCGTTCAGGCTTAATGATAAAATCCTTTGCTAACAGGTTACTGCAATTGGGACTAGAAGTTAGCGTTGTTGGAGAAATTTCTTCTCCTCATACACATTCAAATGACTTATTAATATTTAATTCTGCTTCGGGAAAATCAGAGAAACTAATAGCCCAGGCGAAGATAGCAAAAAATAACGGTTTAAAAGAAATTCTCTTTACTGTTGATAACAATAGTCCATTAGCGCAATTTTGTGAAATAGTTGTGCAAATTAATGCCCAATCAAAATTTGAGCACAATAAATCTATTCAACCAATGGGAGCTTTGTTTGAACAGTTTTCACTACTTCTATTTGACAGCATCGTTTTGAGATTAATGAAAGAACTTAATATTACAGAGGAACAAATGATACAAAACCATGCCGATATTGAATGATTAAAAATTGAAACTCATATATAAATAAAAACCAATAATTATACACTTTAGTAAGTGTGAATTATTGATTTTTTATTTTACAATCTTTATCTATTTTTACATTAGTAGAAATTTACGTTGTCTTCAGACTTTGAGGAGCGGTATTATGTACACAATGACTTTTATTTGAAGTATCAATTGAACTAGTTATTAAGGAATTTAGGAGTCATTATCATTTCAATCCAGAAATAGAACATCTAGATAAATATCTATTTTAGAAATTAAAAGGTATGAGTATGGAATTGTCATAAATTTTTACTTAATAGTAATAGTTCCTTCTGTTGAATCAACCAAAATAAAATTTTTCTTGGAGTTCTTTTTGATGAAGTTTTCATAGGGCTTTGAACCCTTATACCTAATTGCTTTGCCATCTGCTGTCAACTGGTAACTTAGGTTAGGCGTATTTTTAATTACTAAATTGCTACTTTGTAAAGTAAAAGAATTTCTATTGCTGAGTTGCGAGTTGTTAATTGTAATATTAGCGTTAGAAGCATCCAGAGTCATTGTTGAACGACAATTTAAAAGTCTGCACCAACCTCCATCTATTTTAACTTCTGCATTACCCAGATCAGAGTTATTGAGTGTTAATCTATGGTTGCTACCAGTTATTAAACTTGTATTTTTCGTGTCAATATTATCAATATCTAAATAACCATCTATACAACTCACAAAATTTGCATTAGCTTTCAGGTCTTTTAACCTGATGTTTCCGTGGTCACTGTCGCTATCAAATTCGGTATAGTGAACATTTTGAGGGACAGTTACGTCAATTTTGGAACCAATTTTACGCCAATTGATTGCAATAGGTCTGGGCTCATAGATATCCAAACGGTTATTTGCTAATTTGACTTGTACTGCATCTGGATTAACTCCAGTCACATTAACTTGGTATTTTTTGCCCGAATGAAGAAAAACATCAGAGGAATCAGTTTGAATAAAAACTTTATTAAATTTGTGGTTTGAAGTATATATACGTGTGAGCTTAGAATCATCAATAGCGGTCAAAGTAAAGTGGTTATGATTGGCAATTATTGGTCTTACACCGTTATTAGACCAGCCAACGAGCATCATAACAAGACCAACAATTATGGCCAATCCACATATACGATAAAACTTTTTCATAATTAATCCAATCCTCCTCACTCATCTAAACATTGGTTTTATAGTAACGCTGCTTGAAAATTTTCCGGCCAATGTGTTGAAAAAAAGCAGCACATTCTGCAGTTAGGAAGCGAATAAACTTCATAATTACTGGGAATAGCATTAAGCTAACACATGTTAAAACTAAACCTCCTCCAACATAGAAAAAGCCTGAAGCCCAGTAGCCACCAAAAAGCAGTCCAAACGATCTAATCAATATAAAAGCACCAGCGATGAATAAAGAGGTAATAATGATAGCTAAAGCAATAAAGATTGCGGCCAATGCAATCAATACTGCTACCATAACTATTACTGCTGCTAATGCTAATGGTATGCCGATGGGTGCAGCCAGAACTCCCAATAAAATAACCCAAATGGTTTTTAAGTTAGACTTGGAGCTGGTTTTGTGTGCCTCTTCTCTTTCAGGTATTGAAACTGAATAGTCCGCCATAATTTTGCGTGCTAATTGCTTTGGAGTCCCTAACTCAGCAATTATCTCTGATTCATTATGGTAATTGCCGTCCAGTAAAAACTCCTGATAAAATTCCACAACATCTTGCATATCAGAATTAGGCAAATTAACAAGATTTTGCTTTAACTGCAAAATATAATTATCAATAACTTTATTCATTTTCTTCTCCCATAATTTGATATATCTTAGTGCTAAAACTGTACCACTCTTTTTTAATTGTTTTTAATTCTGCTTTACCTGAAGCAGTAATTTGATAGTAATTCCTGCTTCTTCCCTGAAAAAGCCTGGTACCAACTAATAAGAATTTGTTTTCCCTTAATCTTTTCAAGACAGGATAGATGGCAGACTCAGAATACCAAAAGTTGCTTTAGCCCAGTTTGTTATTCCACGACTATAACCACTGTTTTCTTTAATAAAAGCTAAGACAACTCCATCCAGAAGACGATTTGGAATTACTATCGTCATAATTATTTCCTTCATTATTATATTATATATAATATTGTAGAGCTTAATCAAAATGCTTTCAAGCAATTATTGAAAGTTTCACTGAATTTTTTCCTTTGTTCTTACATTCTCTAACTTATCAAACATAATTTCTTACTTGTTCTTTAAATACTCACTAAGGTTTTCTAGGCCAAGTTTTTATAGTAAGATTAAAAACTAATAACTACTTTTAATAATGGAGGTTCAATCTATGTTAATGAAACCACAACATTTACAGGTTGGAGATAAGATAGCAATAGTCAGTTTATCAGCTGGTACTCTGGGAGAGAATTTTGCTTCTCATGAACTTAAACAAGGAATTAAGCACATGAAGCAACTTGGTTTACAGCCTGTTTTTATGCCCCATGCTCTCAGCGGTATTAAATACATCAAAAGTCATCCTGCTAAACGCGCTGCCGATTTAAAAGCAGCATTTTTAGAACCAGATATCAAAGGAATCATTGCCGCAATTGGTGGGGATGATACCTACAAGACACTGCCTTATTTAATGGCAGATCAGGAATTTAAAACTGCTGTTTTTGAGCATCCCAAGTTGTTTAGTGGTTTTTCTGATACCACGAATAATCATTTAATGTTTTACAGGTTAGGAATGCAAACTTTTTATGGTCCAAGCTTTTTAACTGATTTTGCAGAGCTAGAAAACGAACTTTTACCTTACACCAAAAAAACTTTAAATCATTATTTTGAGAATTCACCTGCAACCATCATTCCTGCTAGTGAAACCTGGTATGAAGAAAGAACTGATTATTCAATCAGCCAAGTTGGCAAAAAAAGGATAAACCACCAAGATACTGGTTATGAGGTGCTACGCGGTCACGGAAAAATTCTGGGAAGACTATGGGGTGGTTGTATTGATAGCCTTTACGATGACTTAGTCCCTAATCGTTATGAAGACGAACCGCCTATCGCCAGTCAATATCATCTCATGCTTACAGAGGAAGAAGCTCAAGATAAAATATTATTTATAGAAACATGCGAAGAAAAACCAGCTCCTGAATTTTATCATAAAGAAGTAGCTAAACTGGCTGAAGTGGGTATTTTAGGCAATGTGCGAGCTATTTTAGTTGGTAAACCGCAGGATAAAAAATATTTTTCTGAGTATAAAAAAGTCTTACTGGAAGAGACTGCTACCTTTAATACACCAATTTTATATAATGTAAATATTGGACATGCTTATCCCCGTGCTGCTCTGCCATACGGCGCGCTAACACAAATTGATTTTGAAAAACCAGAGATAAAAGTTATGGAACCCTGGTTTGCCTAATCTGAAATTATTTTAAAAAAATATTTGACTTTTTTTAGTCATGGTGTATTATATGTATATTACAATGATACAAAGAAAGAAGGAAAATTTATGAGTTTACTTGAAACTCGTGAGGTAACTCGCACCTATGGCAAAGGTGCAACTAAGTTTGATGCTTTACGCGGAATAAATTTACAGATTAACAAAGGTGATTCGGTTGCTATCATTGGCAAAAGTGGTTAGGCAAGTCTAAAGAAGAGAAGACTTATTATTTATTATCACATTTGAAAACATTAGATAACCTTGAAAAGACAGCTTTTATCGATGGATTATTTATGTATGCTGTGCAGGAGCAGAATATTCCGGTAGCATCCATTATTTACTTGTTTATAAATAAGACTGATAAATCATCAAAAGATTTTTGGGAGTTTTTGAAATTTGATCAAAACATAGATGGTCCAATTGGTATTGTTAATCCTCTAAGAGATAAAAATATAACCTCACAGGTAGTAGAGGATTGGGTTCTCTTTAGTAGTTTATATGTATATGTAATTTTGCCACTTCGAGATAGGAGTTTTGAAAGTCCTGAAAAATGAAATTAAATAATATAACGGTTAAGTATGGAAAAAAAGTTGCTCTCAATAATATTTCTTTTCAGCTTAATAATGAAAATGATGTAATTGGTATTTTAGGTGACAATGGGTCAGGAAAGACTACTTTAATAAATTTAATTTTAAAAAATATCAATAAATTTACTGGCAATAGGACAGTAAATGAAAGTATTTCTTACATGCCAGATAGCTCATTTTTGTATGAAAGTATGACAGTAAAAGAAGCAATAAGATTGTTCGATAAAGTTTTTGAGGATTTTGACAAAGACAGGATGTTAAAAATTCTAAATAAATTTTCTATTTCAACAAGTCTTAAGTTGCATGATTGTTCTAAAGGTATGCATGAGCAAATTCATTTAGCACTAGTTTTTTCTAGAAATACAGATTTTTATATTTTGGATGAGCCGCTGTCAGCAGTAGATCCAATTAAGAGACAATATTTTATTGATATTATTCAAAATTATCGCAGAGCAGATAGTTCGGTTATTATAGTTACACATTTGTTACGTGATCTAGGTGATATGCTAGATAAGGTTATTTTCTTCAAGGATGGTAATTTAATTTCCTGTAATACACAAAAAGAGCTAATAGAAAGATATGGAAATCTTGAAAAAGCATATGTAGAGAAGGTTGGAAAATGATTCAATATTTAAAAATTAGAATAAAACGATTGAGTCTCTTATTTGCAGTTCCTTTGTTTATAGAGTTAATTATTTTTTTGTATGCAAAGATATCTAATAATCCTGATAATATTTTAGAATATCACGGTTTATGGTATCTGGCTGCCACTGCAATAGTATGCTTTGTTTCAACATATCAACTTATTCAAAATTATTATATTAGTCATGATATTTTATGGAAAGTATTACCTTACTCTAAAGAAGGATTAGCATTAATTGACATAATATTTTATATTGTTGGGACCGTTATATTTGGAATTGTTTATCAGGCTATTCAAAATAATATAAGTAAACAGAACTTTTATGGTAATATTTATATTCCTGAAAAGATTTTATCATTAGCAAGTTTTTATCTGTTAGTTTTTGCAATGTGTATTTTATTCAAAAATATTCAAAATCCTTTGCTAGGCAGAATTTTCATTTTAGGTTTTTGTTTGATAGTCATCATAGCTCAAATTTCATTGTTCTGGAATTTAAATCATTCAATCATAAAAAGTTTTATGAGTGGAATATCTAACGCAGGTTCAGTTAAAAATTTAGTATATATAAATATTTTGCCATATATTTTCTTTGAAGTTAATCATTCACAATTAAATGTTCTATCACACAGCTCATTTATGTTAAATAGTTTAATTTGTATATTTAGTCTAGTTTGGATTTTAATATCTATTAAATTTAGAAAACTTAATTATATAGATTTGGTAGGCTAAAAATGGTTGATAATGATAATGTGCATACTATAGCAAGTGAAATATTTAATGATGCAATGAAGTGGCTAGAAAATAACTTAAATTATTTTGATCATACAATCAAAAGGGATACACCCTCAGATGATCTACAATTTAAGGCATCAACTTTGTGTTGAAGCCTTTTTTATAGGCTCTATAATTTATCCTGTTGATGACTTATCCATGTGGTAAGCTGTTAATAGGTTTTTTATTGCATAAAAAAGGAGGACATCTTCCTCTTGCTTCTTGTAATAAAATATTAACTTCACCCAATATTTTATAGAAGGTTTGAATTATGTCCTCTTTTAATAATTATATTAAATTTACTCTTGATATTAAAGATCAAAACATTGTTTTTGAAGATTATTTCTTCCGTTTGGTTAACGGCCATAAACAAAAAGTTTACCAAGCTGTCCTGCTGCAGCCCAGCTGCCCCTTTTGTGGCTCACAGGATGCGGACACAATGGCCGCTTGAAAACCGAAATCCGCTATCCTGCTGCCAATGCCAGTCAGCCAGTCATTATTAGACTTTTTAAGCAGAGAGTCTGGTGTCGCACCTGCAATAAACGCTCAATGGCTCAATCTGACCTGGTAGGCAAATACTGCTGTATTTCCCAGCCTGCATTCTCAGTGCTTTAACAGAAGACCGCTCAATGACCAGCATTGCCCGGGAAAACAATGTTTCTGTCAATACGGTGCAAAGAGTGCTGGGCTCTTGTTCGCATCAGTTTAGTAGCAGCTATGATTATTTGCCGGAGCATCTGGCCTTCGACGAGTTTAAAGGCGTTGACCGCACCTTGCATTTTATTTGTCTTGATGCCGACAAACACGAGGTGGTTCAGATCCTCCGCATACGCTATAAAAAAGCAATTATTGCCTACTTCAAAAAGTTTTCGCCTGCGGCTTTGCAAGGCGTCAAAACAGTTTCTCTGGACCTGAATTTTTACTATCAGGACATTGTGCGAGCATGCTTCCCCAACGCTGAGCTTGTGCTTGATCGCTTTCACATTGTGCAAAGATAATCTGACGCAAGAGCAGGTAATCAACGAAGGCATTCATGCTAAAGAAGAAGTTGGCTGGCAAATGCATCAAACCCTGTTAACTTTTATGCATAATCTAAAAGCAGTAATTAACGGGATAACATTGAATTATTCCAACGGCTGCTTAGAGGCTGCAATCGCAAGATTAAACAAATTGAGCGCACAGCTTTTGGGTACGCCAACTGCTACAATCTGCTAACTAGGATTAGATTAGCAGAAAACAAGGTAAAAGAAAAAGCAGATAAAAGTATCGTCATACTTCTATCTGCATCCTACTTTAGGATGTTTGACAAAGAGCCGATAATATCTGACGTTTTTTGCCTTTCTTTTATTCAAATAACTACACCTTATTAGATTTTTTATTTAATCAGCATCTATAATACATTTGATTTTAGGTGCTACTAGTTTTTCCATCACTTTCATATCCACTGGCCTATATGCAGTATCTATACACTCGTCCCAATATTCTAAGTGTTTTTGATCAATATAACTATCCGAATCTTCGACTGCATTTCCTCCTTCTCCTTGCATAGAATACCAATAAAAGTATGTGTAACCATCCGCACACTCCTCTTTAAATACAGTCTCAATATACATTCTTTCTCCCGCCATTGTTGCTACAGTATCTTGATGATGTTCATTTAAAAAGTCCATCCATTCCTGTGCCTTCGCTTCTTTTCCTTTTTTAATGCGAAAACGGGTTAATTCAGTTTTTGTCATAATTCTACTTTAATCCTATCTAATCTAAACAAAAGGTACCGAACTTATGTTGGTGCCTTAATTTTTTATAATAAATGGTGTAATTCGTTAAAAATAAATAATTAGCGCTTTCTTAAGACCTAGTTTGAATAACATTTATTTGACTAAATTTCAAAAAGCTTTTAATATCAGGTATTCCCACACTTTTCTGAAAACACTGTTTCAATAAATTTCAACTAACTTCATCTGAATGGTGTGAATTTACTTCCAAAATATATGAATTGAGCTTATAAATATTAGCAACTCAAACCACTCGATAACTTACTTTGGTTACAATCTTGTAGGACACTCCCAGTTAATTATTTTACTTTCTTTACCTTCCGTTCCATTAAATCTGCAATTACAGCGGGAATAATTGCAATAAAAGCAGTCCCTCTTTCTCCCCAGATTAGTATCCCGACTGCGAGTACAATTGAAACTATTGCTAAAGCAACAGCTATTTGATGATATAATTTTTTACTCATAATAGTTCAAGCTCCTAACTACTTAAATGTGTTGGAATATACTTTTGTTGAAATTATCATTGAAACGATTGATATTACTGCAATTAAGATACAGCTTGCGATTACTAGCAGTAAAGAATTAGTATTACTAATCCAAGTGATGAACAATAGACCCCAAGTCGTTTTCTGCAAAATATAAATCACTCCCATGATAAGGACTAAGATCAGTATATTTACGATTGTGCTGCCAAACGTACCGAAAGCATAAACTGCTGGAAGTAAGAGAACTACATACATGATACCAATCAATAAGCCAACTATCGCTATCAATATATGGATTTGCAGACTAAATTGTTGGAAAATCAGAGCAGTGCCAATGCTTAAAATTAAAGTTATAAAGCTAATAAATAGAATTAAAGAAATACAAAAAATGTATCTAGCCAAAACTATGTTTTTTTTAGGAATAGGGAAAACACCGACAAATCTGTTCCATCCATTTTCTTGGTCAGCAACTAATAGACTAGTTGGTATTGATGCTAAACCAATCGGTCCCATGATTGAGAGAAAAATCGTTCCAGACTCTCTACAAAAAATTGTCACCAAAAGTAGTACTAATATAATTAGCAATCTACCTATTAAACTTACCTTATTTAATATAAGTTGCAAATCCTTATAGAGAAGTCCCTTCATCTATCCTCACTCCTTTTACTAAAAATAGCAATATTTCTTCTAATGAAGCATAATCTTTATAATCAACACTTTCTTGTGATACATCAACTAGATATTGAACCAAGTTATCTTGGCATAATTTATATTTGATGTTTTTCAATGGCAAGCCTGTTATTTCGGTTTTAATTGTATAGTGGTTAAGCAATTCGCTCCGGACACCCTTTAATAAAATAATGCCATTTTTAATAAAAATAAAATAGTCAGCAACTTGTTCTAAATCGCTTAAGATATGTGAAGACAATAATACCGTCATTTGATTATCGCTTACATATTCTTTTAGCAAAGACAAGATTTCTTTCCTTATAATTGGATCAAGCCCACTGGTTGCTTCATCAGCAATTAAGAGTCTTGGGTGATAAGAAAGCGTAGCAGCAAAATTTAATTTAACAAGCATCCCTCTTGAAAAATTACTAATAGGCTTATTGGTAGGCAAATCAAACTCATCAATTAAATTGTGATAGAGTTTTTTATCCCACCGGGAATAAATTTTTTCTAGCATTTTTTCAATTTGTTGAACAGAAAATGAGTTTGGAAAATAATTTTGCTCCAAAATTACACCTAAGTTAAGTTTTATCTGGTATTCATCTTTAACATAATCTAAACCAAAAATTTTTACATTGCCTATTTCACTTTTTATTTGATTTAATAGTAAATTCAAAAAAGTTGACTTACCTGACCCATTTTCACCAATTAAACCAACAATACTACCTTCATTTATTTTTAAATTGTTAATTTGTAGTTGAAAATCTGCGTACCGCTTACTTAAATTTAGCACATCTATTACCGGTTTGGAACCCATTTTATACCTCACTAAGATTGCAACATCATATATATAACCATTAAACTACTTCAAATTAGGATTATCAAAGTCAAACAGCATATTGCTTTTTTAAAGTATTGATGTGAAAGTGTGTGAATTTAGCTAAAAAGTACCAAAAAAACACTCCATGGTGTGAACCATGAAGTGTTTTGAAACTTTGATATAATCGTGTTGATTAACGTTTACTAAATTGTGAAGCCTTACGAGCCTTCTTAAGACCTGGTTTCTTACGTTCAACCATTCTTGGATCACGAGTTAAGAAACCTGCCTTCTTCAGTGGACCACGAAAATCAGGATCTACTTCAAGAAGAGCACGAGCAATTCCTAAACGAATAGCTCCAGCTTGACCTGAGAAACCTCCGCCATTGACATTAACCTTAACATCATATTGATTTTCAGTTTCAGTCAAAGTCAATGGTTGCTTCAAATCCTTAACTAAATTAGGAAAAGGAATGTATTGATCAATATCTTTATTATTAGCGGTAATTTTACCACTACCTGGTACTAAACGAACACGAGCAACAGAATTCTTGCGCCGACCAGTACCTGCATATGCGACTTGTTGTGCCATTATTTAACCTCCTAGATTAATTTGTTAATGTCTAATTTTTCAGGCTTTTGTGCTTCGTGCTTATGGTCAGCACCAGCATAAACATGCATCTTCATAAACTCTTGGTGACCAAGAGTGTTTTTAGGAAGCATACCCTTAACTGACAATTCAACTAATCTAACTGGATTATTAGCCAGCAAGTCTCCGGCTGGAGTGGCCTTTATGCCACCACGGTAATCAGAGTGATGGTAGTAAATCTTGTCAGTAGCTTTCTTACCTGTTAACTTTAGTTTAGCGGCATTAATAATAATGACGTTATCTCCAGTGTCAACGTTTGGTGTATATTGAGGCTTATTCTTACCTCTTAAAATAGTTGCTACTGCTGTTGACAGACGACCTAAAGATACATCTGTTGCGTCAATAACATACCACTTACGTTCAATTTCATTAGGTTTCGCTAATTGTGTAGTACGCAATTTAATTTCCTCCGTTTATACGTTGTTTGAAAACAATAAGATTCCGGGGCCTATCGTGGACAAACATACTTTAATATAATAATTCTTTTCAACTAAAAAGTCAATATTATTCCCTGTCGAGCCTATATTTTTTAGGTATATCATCATAAAAAACATGATATAAGAATAACCCACTTGCCTGAGCAGTTTCTCTTACCTGCTCCCGATCCTTTGCCATTATTACCCGGGGAATATCATTAACAGGACGCTTACCCCTACCAATTTCTAATAACATTGCTACTAAAATACGGACCATATTGTAAAGAAAACCAGAGCAGATAAAATCAAAGACAATTTCATTATTCTGCTTATCTTTTTGGATATTTACATAAAACATCGTGCGAACCTTGTTCTTAATTTGGCCTCCACTAGCTGCAAAGCTGGTAAAATCGTGCGTTCCCAGTAAATCAAAGGCTGCCCTTTTCATTTTTTCCACATCAACTGGGTAAGGATAGTGCCCCGTATAGAGGCGCTTAAAGGGATCGACAAATCTGTCTAAACTAACACGATAGCGATACCACTTACCTTTAGCGCTATACCGCACATGAAATTTTTCATCAACTATCTCACATTTTTTAAAAACAATGTCTAGCGGCATCAGCGAATTTAAAGCACAAATCATTCTTTCTGGCGGAATTTCTTTATCAGGATAGTCGAAATGAATTACCTGGCCCAATGCATGAACTCCTGCATCTGTACGTCCTGAACCCTCAACAACCACATTTTTGCCCTTAGTCATTTTAGATAACGCGGCTTCAATCGTTCCTTGCACAGTTCTTTGACGAGGTTGATACTGGAAGCCATGGAAAAGGTGTCCGTCATAAGCAACCGTCATTTTATATCTTGTTGTCATTAATGTGTCCTAAATATTAATAAAAGCCCTAATAGTAAAATGAAATAAATCAAGTTAATAAGATCAACATTGGACCATTTTAGAATTCTAAATTTTGTCCTACCTTGATCTCCACGATAACCACGTGATTCCATCGCAGTTGATAAATCAATCGCTGTTTCTAACGAATTAATAAATAGTGGAACCAGGAGAGGGGTAATCGCCTTTGCCCTGGTAACTAGCCCGCCATTATTAAAATCTGCACCTCGTGAACGTTGGGCATTCATAATTTTTAAAGTTTCATCAAATAAAGTTGGTACAAATCGTAAAGCTATTGACATTATCAGAGCGATCTTATCGACCGGAACATGAACTATTTTTAATGGTTTCAATAGCCATTCGATAGCATCAGCAATCTCCAGTGGCTTAGTAGTAACAGTCATTACTGTAGAAATTAAGATGATCACTGTAAAGCGGATAAAAATATAAATAGCATTAGTGATACCATAACTAGACAATGCAAAAATTGTCCACTGCCAATAGACAGTTCCACCAACTGAGAAAAACAACTGCAAAAAGGACGTGAACAAAATTAACCAAATTAGGGGTTTTACTCCATCCCAAAAGACTTTTGGTTTTAGCTTAGTGGCAGCTACAGCAGCTATACTAAAAATGGTTACAATTAGATAAGTAACTGGATTATTGGCTAAAAATACGAATAAAATAAAAATAATAGTTGCTAGTAATTTTCCTCTTGGATCCATACGATAAATTATCGAGTCACCAGCTACATACCGGCCAATTAAGATTTTACTCACATTCTCACCCCTTTAAATTGGTTTCTATATCTTTTACCAAGTCAGCTATAGTTAATGGTAATTTTGCAAAATGATAGTTTTGCAATTTAGTTGCAAACAAGGAAGACTTAGGCTCTTCTAAATGATGTTCTTGTAACCAATTACGATCTTTAAAAATGTCTCTTGGTGCAGCTTGTTTAATCATTTTGCCATGTTCCATGACCAAAACATTTTCAGCATAATTAGCTACATCATCCATATTATGAGTAACTAATATTACAGTATGCCCTTCTTTTTGATATTCAGAAAAAAGTGCCATCATTTGTTTACGTGCTTCAGGATCAAGACCAGCGGCTGGTTCATCTAAACAGAGAATATCTGGCTCATAAGCCATAACACCGGCTATCGCTACCCTTCTCATTTGTCCACCAGATAATTCAAAAGGTGATCGTTTACCAATCTCTTCAGGTAAGCCAACTTTTTTTAACCAAAACTTGGCACTTGCAAGAGCTTTTTCATTATCATAGCCAAAGTTTTTAGGCCCAAAAGCAATATCATCTATTACTGTATTTTCAAATAGTTGTGCTTCTGGAAATTGAAAAACCAGACTAACATGTCTTCTCAATTCTTTTAAATTTTTATTGGTAGTTTCTGGTGTGATAGTTGTGCCAGCTATTTCTATTTTCCCAGATGTAGGTCTAATTAGAGCATTAAAATGTTGCATAAGTGTCGATTTACCACTACCAGTATGACCAATTATTGCATTAAAAGAACCATCTTGCAGCTTAAAAGAAACATTGTCTAAACCTTTTTTTTCAAGTGGTGTTTCTGGAGAATAAATGTAACTTACATGTTCGAATTTAATTGACATAAGTAATTGATCAACTCTTTTTCTGAATCTATACTAGCTGGAATTTTAACAGAGTCAGCCAGTAACTTTGCTTTGACTTGCTCATAAAATGGTACATCCAAGCCCAACTTTTTCAACAGATCAACTTGACTAAAGACATCTTTAGTACTGCCCTTAGTAATTAATTTACCATCATTCATTACTAAAACCTGGTCAGCCATATTAGCTTCATCAATATCATGCGTAATTGAGATTACTGTCAAGTCATATTTATTCTTCATCGCTTGCACTATTGATAATATTTGGTCTCTACCTTCTGGATCAAGCATTGACGTAGCTTCATCCAGCACAATAATCTTAGGTTTAATAGCCAGAATCCCAGCAATTGCTACTCTTTGTTTTTGTCCTCCTGAAAGATTTGCAGGTTCAGCATTGGTGTATTCGCTCATCCCCACTGCTTTAATTGCTTCAGGAACAATCTTTACCATTTCAGAGTGAGAAACACCGCGATTCTCTAGGCCAAATGCGACATCATCAGCCACTGTAGCTCCCACAAATTGATTGTCAGGATTTTGAAAGACAATTCCAACTTTGTTTCGAACTTCCCAAACGGTATCATCATTTAATTTTAAGCCGTCCACTTCAATTTCAGGTTTTCCTTTTTCATCAGGTACCAGTAAACCATTAATCAGGCGGATAATTGTCGACTTTCCACTGCCATTATGGCCAATAATTGATGTCCATGAACCCCGTTTAATATCAAGACTAATGTTGTCTATAGCGGGAGTTTCTGACTCTGGATACGTAAAGCTTACATTTTTTATTTTGATAATACTGTCAGTTGTCATACTCTCACCATCCTAAAAAGTCTGATTCAATTGTACCAAAAATATTATGATTTCTGAACCATGTTTGCAATCTTTCTATTTTTATCATTACTATCTGGCTTTTTTTAATAAATTTTAGCAATATCACAAGGAGTAGCTTTTAATTAAGTGATTTTTACTTTGTTTGCAGCTGTGTAATTCATTTTGCCTCACTAAATTAAAGTATTAAAACTGAATATGAGGTAAAAGTCAATTAAGTTTTATTTACACACTGTCTATTAACTAAAATCTAAAGCAAAAAAAATCATCCATGAGGAGGGATAAATTACTTCATCTAAGCTAGACTAAACTTTCGTCATCATCTTAACGCTTATTCTCACTCTCACGGATAATTCTTAATAGCTATTAAGTTTAGATTATTCGAATTAAACTAATTCTAAAATAACCATTGGAGCTGCATCACCTTTACGGGCAGTAGCAAGCTTCATAATTCTGGTGTAACCACCATTTCTGTCTTTGTAACGAGGTGCCACATCGCTAAAAAGCTTCTGTAAAGCTGATTTAACAACTACTGCATCTTTTTCTTCATGAATATCTGCAACTTCATCACGAATAAAAGCAGCGGCTCTTCTTCTTGCGGCTAAATCTCCACGCTTACCTAAAGTGATCATCTTTTCGGCAGTCTTGCGAACT
Organism: Lactobacillus sp. IBH004; assembly: GCF_026185255.2. NCBI lineage: Bacteria > Bacillati > Bacillota > Bacilli > Lactobacillales > Lactobacillaceae > Lactobacillus > Lactobacillus sp. IBH004. Next base: position 1,412,520 of record NZ_CP110217.2, read on the forward strand.
TCTTTAGCACGTGTTTCAGTAGTAGTAATGCGTTCATTCATGATCAATTGAGTAGTCATTTCTCTTAACATTGCTTTTCTATGTGCACTGTCTCGTCCCAATTTACGGTATGCCATCAGTTTACCTCCTTTATTTTTCGAAATTAATCTTCTTGACGAAGTGATAGTCCCAAGTCAGCTAACTTGTTTTTAACTTCTTCCAACGATTTCCGTCCTAAATTGCGTACACGCATCATATCTGCTTCTGTCTTATCAGTCAGTTCTTGCAGTGTATTAATTCCGGCACGTTTAAGACAATTGTATGAACGAACAGAAAGATCAAGCTCTTCAATTGTCATTTCAAGCTTCTTTTCTGCCGTATCGTCCTCTTTTTCAACCATCACATCATTGAATTTAGTATTTGCATCAGCAGTTTCAAACACTTTAAAGTGTGCGACTAAAATTTTAGCAGCGAAACTGAGGGCATCGTTAGGCTTGATTGAACCATCTGTCCAAATCTCTAAGGTGAGCTTATCAAAATCGTCTCTTTTACCAACACGAGTAGATTCAACTTGGTAATTAACTTTCTTTATTGGTGAAAACAAAGAATCAACCGGAATAACCCCAATTGGCATATCCTCACTCTTGTTGTCACTTGCTGCAACGTAGCCACGGCCATTTTGAACAGCAATTTGCATATGCAAATGACCACCATCAGCAATAGTACAAATATATTGATCAGGATTCAGGATTTGAATATCAGCGTCAGCTTTAAGATCATCGGCGGTTACAGTAGCCGGACCCTCTACGTCAATTTCAATAATTTTTTGTTCATCTGAAAAAGACTTTAATTCAAGTTTCTTAAGGTTCAGGATTATCTTAGCGACATCTTCTCTTACGCCTGGAACGGTTGAGAATTCGTGTAAGACATCATCTATTTGAACGTAAACAAGTCCTGTACCTGGGATAGATGTCAGTAAAACTCTACGTAATGAGTTACCTAAAGTAGTACCAAAGCCTCGTTCAAGTGGTTCAATAACAAATTTACCATACGACTTTTCTTGGTCCACAACGGTAATATTTGGTTTTTCAAATTCAATCATTACTAGGCCCCTTTCAAAACGCAATGTCCTTCATTAAGAACAAAATTAAACACGACGACGTTTTGGTGGTCTAGAACCATTGTGAGGAACTGGGGTAACATCACGAATTGCAGTGATTTCAAGCCCAGTCGCTTGTAGCGATCTAATAGCAGATTCACGGCCAGCACCAGGACCTTTAACAGAAACTTCAACATGTTTCATGCCTTGATCCATTGCGCTCTTAGCTGCTGCTTCGGCTGCCATTTGTGCCGCAAATGGTGTAGACTTACGACTACCTTTAAAGCCTAATGCACCAGCTGAAGACCAAGCAATTGCATTGCCTTGAACGTCAGTAATCATGACTAAAGTATTGTTAAACGTAGAATGGATATGAGCAACGCCTTTTTCAACGTGCTTCTTCACACGGCGTTTACGTGCTGTTTTAGGCATCAATAAACCTCCTTAAAATTTTTATTTATTCTTTTTACTACCCTTACGTGTACGAGCATTATTCTTGGTATTTTGACCACGAACTGGAAGTCCACGACGGTGGCGAATACCACGATATGAACCAATATCAATTAACCGCTTAATGTTCATGCTGACTTCTCTACGTAAGTCACCTTCAACACGGTATTTATCAACTTCTGCACGAAGCTTCTCTTGGTCATCTGGAGTCAAATCTTTTGAACGTATGTCTTCAGAAACACCAGCATCCGCACAAATCTTTTGTGCTGTTGGTTCACCAATACCATAAATATAAGTTAATGCAACAACTATTCTTTTATCTCTTGGTAAGTCAACACCAGCAATACGTGCCATAAATTGCACCTCCTATTTTTCTAACCTTGACGTTGCTTGTGCTTTGGATTTGCAGAGCAAATAACCATTACACGACCATTTCTTTTAATTATCTTACAATGTTCACACATTGGTTTAACAGATGGTCTAACCTTCATGTTTCCCTCCGTTATTACTTTATAAATCGATAAGTTATTCTACCTTTAGTTAAATCATAAGGAGAAAGTTCAACTGTAACACGGTCTCCAGGTAAAATTCGAATATAATGCATTCTAATCTTACCGGAAACATGTGCTAAAATCACTGCTCCATTTTCCAATTCAACTTTAAACATAGCATTAGGCAAGGTATCAACAACCTTACCTTTTACTTCTATGACATCATCTTTTGCCAAAGCCGTTCCTCCGCATTTAAACAGTCATACTTTGAAATTATAACACGGAAAAGTAAATATACAAATTATTGCTTTTTACTTAAAACCGCATCAACATTCTTGAAAACTTCTTCAGGGGTTTGTTCACCATCAACAACAGTTAACAAACCTTTTTTCTGGTAAAAGTCCTTTAGCGGTGTATTCATCTTTTCATTTACTTCTAAACGATTTTTTACTACTTCAGGCTTGTCATCTTCACGTTGATAAAAGTCATGACTGCCACAACGATCACAAGTCCCTGTAACTTGGGGCATTTTTGTAATCTTATTATAAGTAGCACCACAATTTTTGCACATAAAGCGTGCTGACAAACGTTTTACTAAAGTTTCTTCTTTAACTTCTAGTGAAATTACGTTTGTTAATTGTTTATTGACGCGTTTAGCAATATCTTCAAAAAGTTCCGCCTGAACAATAGTCCGTGGAAAACCATCTAAGATGTAACCCTCTTTAATATCAGGTTGCCCTATACGTTCTTCAACTAATTTGGCAGTAACTTCGTCCGGTACCAAATCACCTTTATCAATGTAACTTTTAGCTTCAAGACCAACTTTAGTCTCATTAGCCATTGCTTCTCTAAACATATCCCCAGTTGAAATATGAGTTAGATGATATTTATCGACAATTTGTTCTGATACCGTACCTTTGCCAGCACCAGGCAAACCTAAAAGAAATATATTAATCATTTATCCGTCCCTATCTGATGAATCCAACGTATTCTCTCTTCATTAACAATCCGTTAATTTGACGAGATAGTTCCAAGACGACACCAATAACAATTAAAAGACTGGTACCGCCTAATCCAATTGAACTTGGTAAATCCCAAAAATTAGTAGCAAGTTGTGGTAATAAAGCTACAAGGCCTAAAAATACAGATCCTACTGTTGATAATCTTATCAATACCTTAGAAACATAATCTTGTGTATCTTTACCCGGCCAAACACTTGGGATATAAGCGCCCTGCTTCTGCAAATTCTTAGCCAGCTTCTCAGGGTTAACCTGAACAAAAGCATAGAAGAATGTGAAGAGAATTATTAAAACAGTATAAATTATAACCCCAGGTGTAGTTTGCATACTAAAGATATTAGTCATTATCTTGTACCACTGCTGGTCGCCTTGAGACTTTTGGAAAGCCATTAAAATTGTTGCCGGTGTGATGATGAAAGAACTAGCAAAAATAACTGGAATAACACCAGAAACATTAACTTTCAATGGCAAAAAACTTTCAGAGCCACTAATAGTTGCTCTTCTTGTATATTGTATTGGAATTCGGCGATCTGCCTGTTCTACCCATGTAACTACTTGCGTTACGATAAGTATTGCAATGATAATCGCGATGAAGAACAAAATCCCTTGCCAACGATCACTCGCACTGTTGTTAATAACGTCTTCTTTATATAGCTGCCACAGTCCTCGCGGTAGCCTAGCAATAATACCTGCAAAAATAATAACAGAAACTCCATTGCCCAGACCCTTATCAGTGATTTCATCACCTAACCAGGTTAGCAACATTGTTCCGGCAGTCATTACAATTGCAATCTCAAAGTAAGATTGCCAAGTCTGTGACTTGACTAAACCCATCTCAGTCAAAGCATTGAAACCAAGCGTGATACCAATACTTTGGATGAATGCCACAAACAATGCAAGTACACGGGTTACGTTATTAGTCTTACGGCGTCCTACTTCTCCTTGTTTACCCCATTCTACCAACGTCGGAACTATGTCCATTTGTAAAAGTTGAATAACAATTTGTGCAGTAATGTAAGGTGAAACACCTAAAGAGAATATTGAATAGTTATCAAGTCCACCACCAGAAACAGTATCCAGCATTGGGACCAAACCAGTTTGTGCAACTTGAGTAATCGCTTTTGCGTTGACACCTGGAACAGTGATATTAGCTCCAATTCGGTAAATCAAAAGAATAAAGAGTGTGAAATATATTTTATTTCTAATTTCTTTATCCTTAAAGGCGTTCTTCAAGGTCGAAAACATTAGATCACCTCAACAGATCCGCCTGCATCTTCAACTGCTTTCTTCGCAGCGGCGGAAACTTTGTTAATCTTTACGTTTAACTTAACTTTTAACTCACCTTTTGCAAGCAACTTAACGCCTGATAATTCTTTCTTTACCAAACCTTTTTCTTTAAGACTAGCAACTGTAACTTCGTTACCATCTTCAAACTTGTTTAAATCATCTAAGTTAATGATTGCATACTCTTTGCGGTTAACGTTCTTAAATCCACGCTTTGGCATAGTTCTGAATAATGGCATTTGACCACCTTCAAAGCCTAAACGGGTATGACCGCCTTGGCGAGACAATTGTCCCTTTTGGCCACGGCCAGAAGTTTTTCCAAAACCACTTGAAGTACCACGACCAACACGTTTTCTAGTATTGCGTGAACCTTCAGCAGCATGTAATTCATGAAGCTTCATTAATTTGGCACCTCCTCAATTAACTAATTATTAATTTCTTCAACTGAAATCAAGTGGGCAATTTTCATCAATGCACCACGAGTTGCAGCATTGTCTGGTAAAGTAGTTGTACTGTTAATTCTACCTAAACCAAGAGCTTTCACAACTTTTCTTTGGTTAGGCAGACGGTGTGCAGCACTTCTAATTAAAGTAACTTTTAATTCAGTCATTTATCCTGTCTCCCTAATCTAATTCAGCGTGACGAAGCTTTTCAACGTCTTCACTTGTTCTAAGTTTCTTCAAACCATCTATTGTTGCACGAACAACATTAATTGGAGTATTAGAACCAAGTGACTTGGAAGTAACATCAGCAATACCAGCCATATCCATAACGATACGAACGGCACCACCAGCAGCAACACCAGAACCAGCTGGAGCAGGTTTAATCATAATATTACCTGAGCCATAATGACCAATTACTTCATGAGGAATAGTAGTGCCAACCTTAGGAACTTTGATCATGTTCTTTTTACCAGCTTCAACGGCCTTACGGATTGCTTCTGGAACTTCTTGAGCTTTACCAGTACCAAAGCCTACACGACCTTTTTTGTCGCCAACGATTACCAAGGCAGCAAATCTCATTCGTTGACCACCCTTGACAACCTTGGTGACACGATTAATTGCTACTAACTGATCTTCGATGTCGTCCTTATTTCTGCGATTATTGCGAGAATCGTTGCGGTTTGCCATGTATTTATCTCCTTTCCTAGAACTCTAATCCGTTTTCACGAGCGGCATCTGCCAAAGCTGAAATACGGCCGTGGTATAAATAACCACTTCTGTCAAACACTACACTAGTAATGTTTTTAGCTTTCGCTGCTTCAGCAATATTCTTGCCAACAGCTTGAGCTTGTTCTACTTTAGTCTGATCCTTAGCTACAGCATCATCTAAAGTTGAGGCACTTGCTAGCGTTACACCCGCTACGTCATCAATTAATTGAGCGTAGATGTTTTTGTTTGAACGGAAAACGCTTAAGCGTGGGCGCTCAGCAGTACCAGAAATTTTGCTACGAATACGTTTGTGACGCTTTAAGCGCAATTTGTTCTTATCTGGTTTTGAAATCACAATTTCACCTCAAAAATTATTTTCTATTTACCTGTCTTACCTTCCTTACGACGTACATATTCGTCAGTATAACGAATACCTTTACCTTTGTAGGGCTCTGGTGGACGTACATCGCGAATTTCAGCAGCAAATTGTCCAACATTTTGCTTAGAAATTCCTTCTACTTCAATGTCTGTAGCTGAAGTAGCTTTCACTGAAACACCTTCTGGTGCAGTCATTACAACTGGGTGTGAGTAACCAACATTTAAAGTGAGTTTATTACCTTGTGCTGTTGCACGGTAACCAACACCGATTAACTTTAAAGTTTTCTTATATCCATCAACCACACCTTCAACCATAGAGGCTAAATTAGCTCTCTCGGTACCATGAAGAGCTTTGTCGCTTTCACTAGAACGTGAGAAGTTAATTTTACCATCTTCTTGTTTAAAAGTGATTTTTGGATCGAAATATCTGGTTAATTCACCTTTAGGTCCTTTAACAGTGATATTGTCACCCTTCTTGGTAACAGTGACACTATCTGGGACTTCAATTGTTTTTAAACCGATACGGCTCATTGATTGTTCTCCTTTCTGTCAGAATTACCATACATAGGCGATAACTTCGCCACCAACATCTTTTTGTCTTGCTTCCTTGTCGGTAATTACACCAGCAGAAGTAGAAACGATGGCAATACCTAAGCCATTAAGTACCTTAGGTAAATTTTCAGCGCTTACGTAAGTTCTAAGACCTGGCTTAGAAATTCGCTTTAAGCCTGAAATGACACGTTCTCCGTCAGGACCATATTTCAGGAAAATCTTAATCATACCTTGCTTGTTGTCATCGGTAACTTCGTAATCACGGATGAAGCCTTCGCGTTTCAAAATTTCTGAAATAGATTTTTTAATATTTGATGCAGGAACTTCAACTGAATTATGTTTTGCCATATTAGCATTTCTAATTCTAGTCAAGTAATCTGCGATCGGATCTGTCATGACCATTTATGCTATCCTCCTATCCGTATTACCAACTAGCCTTTTTAAGGCCAGGAATTTGACCTTTGTGAGCTAAATCTTTCAAGCAAATACGGCATAAGCCAAATTTACGATAAACAGAGCGTGGACGACCACATCTCTCGCAACGAGTGTATTCACGTGAAGAAAATTTAGCAGGACGATGATTTCTAATTTTTTGTGATGTCTTAGCCATTAATGTCCTCCATTATTTTGCAAACGGCATACCAAATTGACTTAGAAGTTCTCTAGCTTCCTCATCTGTATTGGCAGTAGTAACGATAACAACATCTAAACCCCTGGTTCTATTAACTTTATCAAAGTCAATTTCTGGGAAAATTAATTGTTCCTTAATACCTAAAGTGTAGTTACCACGACCATCAAATGAACGGCTTGAAACACCGCGGAAGTCGCGAACACGAGGAAGTGAAACACTGATTAACTTATACAAGAAGTCATACATTCTATCTCCTCTAAGTGTAACCTTAGCACCGATAGACATACCTTCACGCAAGCGGAAGTTAGCGATTGACTTTTTGGCTTTTGTTACCAAAGGCTTTTGACCTGAAATTAAAGTTAATTCTTCAACAGCTTCGTCTAAGTTTTTAGCGTTGGAAACAGCATCACCAACACCCATGTTCAAAACGATTTTCTCAATCTTTGGTACTTGCATAACTGAGCTGTAATCAAACTTTTCTTGCAATGCAGGAACAATTTTTTCTTTATATTCTTGAGCTAAATAATTTGCCATTTGTGTCCTCCCTTCTACTTCTTAGTTTCTTCTTTATTATCATTTGCTTTGCCTTCAGACTTTGCAATGACTTTAACGTTTGATGCATGAATTGAACCTTCTGATTCAACCACACCACCATTAGCATTAGTCTGTGAAGGCTTTTGGTGTTTCTTAATCTTATTAACGCCTTTAACAACCACACGGTTCTTTTTAACATTAACAGATAAAACAATGCCTTCTTTACCTTTGTCTTTTCCGGCAATAACTTTTACTTTGTCACCAGTTTTAACAAACATCAGTGCACCTCACTTATTATAAGACTTCAGGAGCAAGAGAGACGATTTTCATAAAGTCGTGCTCACGCAGCTCACGTGCAACAGGCCCAAAGATACGAGTACCGCGTGGGCTCTTATCTGCATTGATAACTACTCCAGCATTTTCATCAAACTTGATGTATGAACCATCTTCACGACGGGCGCCTGATTTTGTTCTAACAATGACGGCCTTGACAACGTCTCCTTTTTTGACAACGCCACCTGGTGTTGCTTGTTTAACAGTTGCTACCACAATATCACCAATGTTACCAGTCTTACGTCTTGATCCACCTAAGACTCTAATAACTAAAAGTTCTCTGGCACCTGAGTTATCAGCAACCTTCAAACGGGATTCATTTTGAATCACTATATAATCCTCCCCTCACTAAATCCGCAAAATTAAACAGATTTTTTAACAATTTTAACTAAACGAAAGCGCTTTGTACGAGATAATGGACGAGTTTCCATGATACGAACAGTATCGCCAACTTTAGCTTCATTTTTATCATCTTGTGCGTAGTATTTCTTTGAATATCTGATACGCTTCTTGTAAACAGGGTGATTCTTATAAGTATCAACAACTACAGTGATAGTTTTGTCATTCTTATCAGAAATTACTTGGCCTTGATATACGTGACGATGATTTCTTTCGATTGATTCGCTCAAGTTAATAACTCCCTTCCACTAATCTTTTTCCAATGCTTTTTCACTAAGAATTGTTTTAATTCTAGCAATATTTTTACGGACTTTGCTTAGGCGAGCGGTATTTTCTAATTGACCCGTTGCTTGTTGAAAACGCAAATTAAAGAGTTCTTCTTTGTATTGCTTTTCTTTGTCTAACATTTGATCAGTGGTTAATGCTCTGATTTCCTTAGCCTTCATTAGAATTGCCACCTACTTCCGAACTTCTAGACACGAACTTACATTTAATTGGAAGCTTAGTTGCAGCAAGTCTCAAAGCTTCACGAGCAGTTGCTTCGTTAACGCCACCAATTTCAAACATGATCTTTTCTCTCTTGACTACAGCTACCCAGCCTGCTGGTGCACCTTTACCAGAACCCATACGTACACCAACACCTTTAGCAGTGTAAGACTTTTGAGGGAAAATTCTAATCCAAACTTTACCGCCACGCTTCATATAACGAGTCATCGCAACACGAGCAGCTTCGATTTGTTGAGTAGTAATCCAGTGGGATTCAAGGGCTTCTAATCCATATTCACCAAAAGCGATAGTTTTACCACCCTTAGCGGCACCACGCATTTTACCACGAAACTCACGACGGTGTTTTACCCTTTTTGGTACTAGAGGCATTATTTGTTTCCTCCCTTCGCAGCTTTTTCGGGCTTCTTACTTTTAGAAGGTAAGATTTCACCCCGGTTAATCCATACTTGAACGCCAATTTCACCATAGGTGGTGTAAGCATTTACCCAAGCATAATCAATATCAGCTCTTAAAGTTTGTAATGGAACACGGCCTTCTGTATGCCATTCTCTTCTTGCCATGTCAGCACCATTTAAACGACCAGAAGTTTGTACTCTGATTCCTTTAGCACCGGCACGCATTGTTCTTTGAGTTGCTTGACGCGTAGCACGTCTAAAAGCAATACGAGCTTCAAGTTGACTAGCAATACTTTCAGCTACCAATTTAGCATCAAGATCTGGCTTCTTAATTTCAACAATATTAACGTGAACCTGCTTTTTAGTCAAAGCATTTAATTCTCTTCTCAGTGCTTCAACTTCAGAACCACCTTTACCAATCACCATACCTGGTTTAGAAGTATTGATTGATACGTTGATTCTATTGGCTGCACGTTCAATTTCAACAGTAGAAACAGAGGCATTCTTTAATTTCTTATCAATGAATTTTCTGATGCGCAGGTCTTCATTTAAGGTTTCTTTGTATCCTCTGTCAGCATACCATTTAGATTCCCAGTCACGTATCACGCCGAGACGAAAACCATTTGGGTTAATTTTCTGACCCATTAATATACCTCCCTTAATCGTTCTTTTCTGACACTACTACAACTACATGACTAGTTCTCTTGTTAATCGGAGAAGCCATACCCTTGGCACGTGGTCTAAATCTCTTTAAAGTAGCTCCCTCGTTTACGTATGCTTCAGACACATAAAGATTAGCACTTTCAAGATCGTAATTGTGTTCTGCATTTGCAATTGCTGAGCGTAAAACTTTTTCAACGATTGGGGAAGCAGCTCTAGGCGTAAATTGCAAGATTGCCAATGCTTCAGCCACGTCTTTGCCACGAATCAAATCAACGACTAAACGTGCTTTTCTTGGAGCAATACGAACTGTTCTTGCCTCTGCCTTAGCTGAACTAACTTGTTCTGCCATTTAAGTGTTTCTCCTTTCTCTATTTTGAAGTAGCCTTGTCGTCAGATGTCTTGTGTCCGCGGAAAGTTCTCGTTGGAACAAATTCACCTAACTTATGACCAACCATGTCCTCAGTAATGTATACTGGAACATGCTTTCTACCATCGTAAACAGCTATAGTCAAACCAACAAAAGAAGGAAAAATAGTTGAACGACGTGACCAAGTTTTAATAACCTGTTTTTTATCTGTGTCTGCTTGTGCATCAACTTTCTTTAATAAAGATGCATCAGCAAAAGGCCCTTTTTTAATACTACGGCTCATTAAATTACCCTCCTTCTATTATTTGCTACCCTTACGGTGACGAACAATCAATTTCTCGCTGGCTCTCTTACTATTTCTAGTCTTAATACCACGAGCTTTCTTGCCCCATGGAGTCATCGGTTGTGGACGACCTACAGGAGCCTTACCTTCACCACCACCATGTGGGTGATCGTTAGGGTTCATTACGGAACCACGAGACTGTGGGCGTCTACCCAACCAGCGACTGCGTCCAGCTTTACCTAATTGGATTAATGAATGTTGTTCATTACCTACGACACCGATAGTTGCACGACAAACTGATAAAATCTTGCGAACCTCACCACTTTGTAATTTAACTAATGTGTACTTACCATCATTGCCCAAAACTTGAGCGCTGGCTCCAGCACTTCTAACAAGCTGACCGCCTTTGCCAGGTCTTAATTCAATATTATGAATTGAAGTACCAGTTGGAATGTTCTTTAAAGGCAAAGCATTTCCTGGTTTAATATCTGCGTTAGCACCAGATTCAACCACATCGCCGACTGTTAAACCTTTTGGTGCCAGGATATAAGCTTTAATACCGTCAGTGTAGTGAAGAAGTGCAATATTAGCAGTTCTGTTTGGATCGTATTCGATAGCCTTAACTACAGCTTTAGCATTGTCTTTATTACGCTTAAAATCGATGATACGGTATTTTTGCTTATGTCCACCGCCACGGTGTCTACTTGTAATATGACCATAAGAGTTACGACCTGCAGTATGTGATTGTGACTCAAGTAGGGTACGTTCTGGTTTGCTCTTAGTAATTTCAGCAAAGTCAGAAGTAGTCATATTACGGCGACCATTTGTGGTTGGCTTATAAATTTTAATAGCCAATTGACTGACCTCCTATTACTTATTTTCTTCTTTATTGTTGCTATCGTCTTTGAAAATTTTGATATCGTTTGAATCTTCAGTTAAGGTAACTATTGCCTTACGGGTACGAGCTGTTTTGCCTGAATAACGGCCAACACGCTTATCCTTACCACGAACATTCATGATATTAACTTTTTTAACCTTAACATCAAAAATTTCTTCAACAGCATCACGAACTTGAGTCTTGGTTGCAGTTAAAAGCACGTTGAAAGTGTACTTCTTATCATCCATTAAGTTCGTTGACTTTTCAGTAATGACAGGTCTTAAAATGATATCATGTGCACTCATTTCGCTGAAGCCCCCTCAACATTCTTTTCAATCTTTTCAATAGCTTCTTTAGTCAAAACTAATTTGTCATAATTAACAACATCTTCAACATTCAAGCCATTAGCAGTGATTACCTTAACGTTTGGCAAGTTTCTAGCTGAATATTGAACATTCTTATCATCAGAAACAACTAAAACTTTGCCTTCAACTTTTAAGCCGTCCAAGATTGACTTGAATTCTTTGGTCTTAGGAGCTGACATTGTCAGTTGATCTAAAACTACTAAATCTTCATCAATCAATTTCTGGGAAAGAACAGACTTGATAGCCAAGCGCCGTTGCTTTCTTGGCATTGAGTATGCGTAAGAACGTGGAGTTGGTCCGAAAACTACACCACCGCCACGCCATTGTGGGGAACGGATAGAGCCTTGACGAGCACGTCCAGTACCCTTTTGTTTCCAAGGTTTCTTACCACCGCCGCGAACAGCGGATCTATTTTTGACCTTTGAGGTACCTTGACGTCTGCCAGCTCTCTGTCTGATAATTGCGTCAAAAACTACGCTTTCATTTGGCTTAATACCAAATACATCATCATTTAAAGTAACTTCACCAGCGTCTTTGCCTTTTTGATCGATAACTTTTAAATTAGCCATTCTAGTCCTCCTTCCTATTTATTAGTCTTTACAGCAGATCTAACAGTAAGCAATGAATTCTTAGCACCAGGTACATTACCCTTGATTAATAATACATTCTTATCTGCTACAACTTTTTCAATTACTAAGTTTTCAATGGTAACTTTCTTCATTCCCATGTGTCCTGGCAGGCGTTTGCCCTTAGGAACACGGTTGATAATGGAACCCATTGAACCAGGAATTCTGTGATATCTTGAACCGTGAGTTTCTGGTCCACGTGATTGGCCCCAACGTTTAATGTTACCTTGGTATCCATGACCTCTTGTAGTACCAGTGACGTCAACTACGTCACCTTCCTTAAATGTGTCCACAGTAACTTCTGAGCCGACTTCGTAGTCCTTAAGCTCAACTCCGCGGATTTCACGTATGAAGCGCTTAGGCGAAGTCTTTGCTTTTGCAGCATGACCTTTTTCTGGTTTGTTGCTCAAAACTTCACGCTTGTCTTGGTATCCTAATTGAATTGCTTCGTAGCCGTCAGATTCAACTGTCTTAACTTGCATAACAACGTTAGGAGTTGCTTCAACAACAGTTACAGGCACAAGGATACCATCTTTAGTGAAGATTTGGGTCATACCAACTTTTCTTCCTAAGATTCCTTTGGTCATGATTACACCTCTTTCTTTTAAAAATTAAAGTTTAATTTCGATGTCAACACCGCTTGGTAAATCAAGCTTCATTAAAGAGTCAACAGTCTTAGGTGTTGGATTTAAAATATCGATTAAACGCTTATGCGTACGAATTTCAAATTGTTCACGTGAATCTTTGTTCTTATGTGGTGAACGTAAAACAGTAAACAATACCCTTTCTGTTGGCAGTGGAACAGGACCTGAAATTTCAGCTCCAGTTCTCTTAGCAGTAGCTACAATTTTAGCAGCTGATTCATCGAGAATACCATGTTCGTATGACTTAAGTCTGATACGAATTGATTGACTTGCCATTAAATTACCTCCTCAACGTCTTCTTTAAAAGATGACTAGCTTCCACAAAAATTCCCGGCACTACCTCTGTGGCAATGCAGCCTGGTGTGCCGCAACCTTTTGTATCAACGCTTTACAACAAAATGTGCTTTTAGGGCAGAAAAAGCCCTAGACACACAAAAGATAGTATACCTGTTTTAAGCTTGAATATCAAGGCTTAAAGGATATTTTTCTTGACTTTATATCAGCAATTATAAAATTTTAACTTTTATAAAGTAATATTTTTTAGCAGCAACTAAAATACAACAGGGAATATTTTATAGCAATGTTTTTGCTCAATTTGGTGAAAATAACTAGGTTAGGTTGACATGACAAAATCTAGTTTATAAAGACAGAGTTTATTATTAAAATTACATTGCGCATAAAAAAGAGCTACTGGATCTACCAATAGCTCTTATATCAATTTTAAAATTATACCCCATTAACTATCAGAAATTATTCTGCGTTACCCCCACGCTTTTTAATAATTTCTTCTTGGATAGATTTAGGAGTTGGTGAATAGTGGTCAAAGACCATTGTAAACGTACCACGACCCTGTGTTGAAGAACGCAAAGTAGTAGCATAACCAAACATTTCTGCAAGTGGAACCATTGAATTCAACACCTTAGCTCCAGCACGGTCTTGCATATTATCCATTGTACCACGACGAGCTGTAATGGAACCCATTACGTCACCTAAGTAATCTTCAGGTGTGATTACTTGAACCTTCATAATAGGTTCAAGGATAACAGCACCAGCTTTAGGAGCCGCATTTCTCAAAGCCAATGAAGCAGCAACCTTGAAAGCAGCTTCAGATGAGTCGACTTCGTGGTAACTACCATCATAAAGTTTAGCCTTGACATCAATCAACGGGTAACCAGCTAAGATACCATTTTTCATGGATTCTTGCAGACCTGCATCAACAGCTGGAATAAATTCGCGAGGAACAACACCACCAACAATGGCGTCTTCAAATTCGTAACCTTTTCCTCTTTCATTTGGAGTAAATTCAATCCAAACGTCACCGTATTGACCCTTACCACCAGACTGACGAACAAACTTACCTTGTGCTTTAGCAGGCTTAGTGAAGGTTTCACGATAGGCAACTTGTGGTTCACCAATCTTAGCTTCAACATGGAATTCACGCTTCATACGTTCAACCATGATTTGCAGGTGCAATTCACCCATTCCGGAGATCAAAGTTTGACCAGTTTCAGCATTAGTTTCTGCTCTAAAAGTTGGATCCTCTTCAGTCAGTTTTTGCAAGGCAACATCAAGCTTATCACGGTCAGCTTTAGATTCTGGCTCAATTGAAACTTGAATAACTGGATCTGGAACTTCCAAACTTTCCAAAATTAATGGGTGGTCAGGATCAGTTAAGGAATCACCAGTAGTAGTGTTCTTTAACCCAATGGCACCAGCAATATCACCTGAGAAGACTTCAGGAATTTCACTTCTTGAGTTGGCATGCATTTGCAACAAACGGCCAACACGTTCACGGCCATTCTTTGAAGCATTCAAAACATATGAACCTGATTCAAGTGAACCAGTGTAAACACGAATATAAGTTAAACGACCAACAAATGGGTCAGTAGCAATCTTAAATGCTAAAGCAGAGAATGGCTTTTCGTCTCCAGCAACTAGTTCAACTTCCTCACCAGTTTTTGGATCGTGAGCAACATAAGGCTTAACATCTAATGGAGATGGTAAGTAGTCAACTACACCATCAAGCATCATTTGCACACCCTTGTTCTTGAATGCTGAACCTGCAAATACTGGGAAAATCTTCAAATCCAATGTAGCTTTACGAATAGCAGCCTTTAATTCATCAACGGAAATTTCGTCACCATTAAGATACTTTTCCATGATGTCATCATCAACGTCTGCTACTTGTTCAATTAACTCACCGCGACGCTTTTCTGCTTCTTCTTTATACTCATCAGGAACAGGAATAGTGTCCCACTTGGAACCAAGTTTATCTTCATCATAAACATCAGCTACCATGTTGAGTAAGTCTATAACACCCTCAAAGCTCTCTGCAGAACCAATTGGCATTTGAACAGCCAGAGCATTGGCATTTAAACGTTCATGTAAAGACTTAACAGAATTATCAAAATCTGCACCAATCTTGTCCATCTTGTTTACAAAAACAATTCGAGGAACACCGTAAGTTTCAGCTTGACGCCAAACATTTTCAGTCTGAGGTTCAACTCCGGCTTGGGCATCAAGAACAGTAACAGCACCATCAAGTACACGAAGTGAACGCTCTACCTCAATAGTGAAGTCAACGTGTCCTGGGGTATCAATAATGTTAATTCTGTAATCATGCCATTGTGCTGTAGTAGCAGCTGAAGTAATGGTAATACCACGTTCTTTTTCTTCATCCATCCAGTCCATTTGGGAATCACCCTCATGGGTTTCGCCGATTTTATGGATTTTTCCAGTGTAATAAAGAATACGCTCTGTAGTAGTAGTCTTACCCGCATCAATGTGGGCCATAATACCAATGTTACGTGTTTTTTCTAATGGAAATTCACGCTTATTAGCCATAGATTTTTTCCTTTCCCTAAAAAATTAGAAACGATAGTGTGCAAATGCACGGTTGGCTTCAGCCATACGGTGAACATCTTCACGCTTTTTAACAGCTGAGCCAGTATTGTTTGAAGCATCGATAATTTCATTAGCTAAGCGTTCATCCATAGTATGTTCATTACGTAAACGAGCATATGAAACTAACCATCTTAAACCAAGAGTAGTTCTTCTTTCAGGACGAACTTCTACTGGGATCTGGTAGTTTGAACCACCAATACGGCGTGCTCTAACTTCCAAAACTGGCATAATATTGTTCATAGCTTCTTCAAAAACATCGAGTGGCTCCTTGCCAGTCTTTTCTTTAACAATGTCAAAAGCATCATAAAGGATTGAAGATGCCTTAGCTCTCTTACCATCAATCATTAAGTGGTTGATCAACTTGGTTACGAGCTTTGAATTGTATACTGGATCCGCTAAAATATCTCTTTTAGCAACGTGTCCTTTTCTAGGCATTATTTACTCCTCCTTAATCTTTCTTGGCACCGTACTTGGAACGGCCTTGCTTTCTACCATCAACACCCGCAGTATCTAACGCACCGCGGATAATGTGATAACGAACACCAGGAAGGTCCTTTACACGACCACCACGAATTAAAACAACTGAGTGTTCTTGCAAATTATGGCCTTCACCTGGAATGTATGCAGTTACTTCGATCAAGTTTGAAAGACGAACACGAGCATATTTCCGTAAAGCTGAGTTTGGCTTCTTTGGTGTCATGGTACCTACACGAGTAGCTACTCCACGCATTTGAGGTGCTGGGTTAGCTACTAGCTCTTTCTTCATACTGTTGTAGCCGTAGCTTAAAGCAGGTGACTTTGATTTAGTCGTCTTGTTGTGACGGCCTTTTCTTACCAATTGGTTAATGGTTGGCATTAAATTTTCCTCCTAAAAAAATTATTTTGTTCACACATCCAGGAGTTTCTTTTTTTGGTCCCAGATAAATCTTCAAAATACACAATGACTATTGTACTCGCTTGAATCAAAAATGCAAATTATTTTTATTAGCTAAAAAATTTATATTAGTTTTTTCGTATTTAGTTCTAGTGGGGTAATAAAATGAACTTGATTTTTAAAATTAGCAATTTTTTGATTGGAACCTGTCTGGCTTCTCATGCCTGCGTTATTGTCGAAAGAGCTGGAAAAGAAGACTTTATTTTTAGCCGGTCAAAATGCACTAACTGTAATCAGCAACTAAACATATTTGATGAGATACCATTAATTTCTTATTTATTACTCAAAGGTCGGTGTCGTTATTGCAAAATTCAGATTCCTGCTGAATATTTTATAACAGAGTTTTTAGGAGGATTTACTTTCCTTAAGATCGATTTTAGCAATCCTCATGATGCAATCACAGCGATTGTCTTGTTTAACATACTCCTAGCTGCTATCAGTGATTATCAGTCAAAAGAGTTTGATATTGCGTTCGTTGCTCCAACCTTTTTTATTTCAGCTTTGCGTATAATTAAAACTTTTCCGCAAATCAATATTACAGATTTAGTGGAGTTTTGTCCCATTTTTTTACTTTTTCTTTATGAAACAATAAAAAATAAAATTGGCAAGGGAGATTTAATAATCTATCTTGTTTTAACTTTTTGTTTTGACCCTAAATTTGCCAATTTAACTTTTTTGACTGCCTCAATTATTCTACTCACCTTTTTTATTGTTAGTGAAGTAAGCAAAAAAGAACCTGTAGCATTTATTCCTTTCATTTATATTGGTTTAATCATACAGCTTTTGAGCAACTAAAAAAGCTGCATCCCACAACCGATAATGCAGCACTTTATGAATCTAAAATAATTTACAAATAAATACTAACCGTATCTTGCCATTAAATGTTGCAAGCTCGGCAGCAAAACGATGGCTATTACCACACCAACAACTCCTTGAATGGTATTGGTAAAAAGACTAGCAAGGCCTGCAGCAAAAGTATAAAGAACTGTATTAGTGATAAAATAGCCGGCTACCATAAAAAATACTCCTACTACTCCGGCAATTACCCCCTTGACTATTTGATTTCTTAAATTCCAGTATTTAAAGACCAATCCGACAAAGAAACCTTCTAAACCATGGACAACAAGAGAAAAGAGCATAAACTGGCCATATCCACCAAGAAGATCAAGTAAAAATCCTGAAAGTCCGCCAACTATACCACCGGCAACTGGCCCATATAATAATGCTACTAAATAAATAATTGCATCACATAAATTGATATTACCGTGAGTCAAAGGCATAGGAATAATGAAAATACGACTGACAACAACGTTAATCGCAGTTAATAATGCTAATAATACCAGTTGTTTTAAAGAAAAATCGTCTTCCTTCACCATCAACATCTCCCTCGTGACTTTTTCCGATTATAACATTATTTAATAAAATTATCACTAATCATTCATAAAATTACAAATGACAAAATTTTTTAGCGGGGTTATAACTATAAAATTCATTTAACTAAAACCCGTATCTTCTATTACGATTTAGCCTATGATAAAATCTTTTTTATAAGAAAATCAAAAGTTTATTGAGGAAAAACGATGCACTATATTTTATCTGCAGCAATACGTGGCGCCATACCTTTTATCATTATGAGTATATTTTCATGGATTATGAAGTTACAATATATCGATGATTATAGCGTTAAATCGACATTTATCACGGGACTAATAATAACTGCAGTTGCAGCAACCTCTGTTATTTATGATGTCAAAAGTTGGTCATTAACAAAACAATCTGTCATTTATTTTCTAATCATGCTGGTTACCATATATCCTTGTTTAGTATTCAGCGGCTGGTTTCCAACAAAATCAATACTAGACTTGGTAAAAATATTTGGTATTTTTTTGGTTGTTGGCATAATTTTATGGACAATGTCATATATGTTATTTGGTAAGATTTTAAAGTAAAAATTTGGGGTAAACAAAAAACTGCTCCGTTAGGAACTTCTAACGGAACAGTTTTTTTGATTAATTGAGTTTATGATTCCCTAGCCTGATCGGCTTCCTTCATCTTCTTCTCAATGTCTGCGATTGAGTAAACAGATTTAGGTTTCTTTACATCTGACTCGGGTTCCATATCACGATAAATTGGAAGACCAGTACCAGCTGGAATGATCTTACCGATAATAACATTTTCCTTTAATCCAAGTAATGGATCATTCTTGCCACGAATAGAAGCATCTGTTAGGACACGAGTTGTTTCCTGGAATGAAGCAGCTGATAAGAAACTGTTAGTTTCAAGGGCAGCTTTGGTAATACCCAGAATTACACTTTGGGCAGTTGCAGGTATACCACCAGAAATAATTACAGATGTGTTGCGATCTTTAAATTGACCAATATCCATAATCTCGCCCGGCAACAAGTCGGTCTCACCAGGATCAAGCACACGAACTTTTTGTAACATCTGTCTGGTTAATACTTCGACGTGCTTGTCAGAAATATCAACACCCTGCATTCTATATGCTTTTTGGACTTCAACCAGAATGTACTCTTCAGTAGTTAAAGTATCGGTAACTTGAATCAACTCTTTCGGATCAATTGAACCAAGAGTTAACTTATCGCCACGTTGAACTTCATCGCCCTCGGCAACTGCTACTGATGCAGTATAAGGAACACTGTAACTTCTGGTATCAATCTTACCTTTAACAGTGATTTCACGAGTATGTTCAGCAGGATTTTCCTGAATTGAATCAACTACACCATCAACTTCAGAAATTATCGCACGTCCTTTAGGATTACGAGCTTCAAACAATTCCTGCACACGAGGAAGACCTTGAGTAATATCTTCAGCGCCGGCAACACCACCGTTGTGAAATGTACGTAAAGTCAGCTGCGTACCAGGTTCACCAATTGATTGAGCGGCAACAGTACCAACTGCTTCACCAACTTCAACTTCTTCACCTGTAGCTAAGTTCATACCATAACACTTGCGGCAAACACCGTGTGGCGTGTCACAAGTTAAGATTGATCTAATCTTTACGTTAGTCACACCTGCATCGCAAATTTGGTGAGCCAAGTTTTCATCCATCATAACGTTACGACCGATAATTGTGGCACCGGTTCTAGGATCTTTAACCGTTTCGGCAGTAAAGCGTCCCAATAATCGATCGTAGAGTGGCTCAATTAATTCGTCACCTTCCATGATTGCGTGAACATCAATACCGCGATCGGTACCACAATCATCTTCACGGATAATAACGTCTTGCGCAACATCGACTAACCGCCGAGTTAAGTAACCAGATTGTGCAGTCTTTAAAGCAGTATCCGTCATACCTTTACGTGCACCGTGAGTTGACATGAACAGTTCTAGAACTGACAAACCTTCCTTAAAGTTGGAAGTAACTGGAATTTCGAACAAACCACCGTTTGGAGTAGCCATTAAGCCACGCATACCAGCAAGTTGAGTAAAGTTTGAAATATTACCACGGGCACCAGAGTCGGCCATGATGGTAATAGGATTACGTG
The DNA here is from genome assembly GCF_026185255.2 of Lactobacillus sp. IBH004. NCBI lineage: Bacteria > Bacillati > Bacillota > Bacilli > Lactobacillales > Lactobacillaceae > Lactobacillus > Lactobacillus sp. IBH004. The sequence goes on from NZ_CP110217.2 coordinate 1,432,891, forward strand.
GATCATAAATCTGAGCAATTTCATCTTGGACTTGATCCTTACAATCATTCCAGATGCTAATTACACGATCATGACGTTCCTGCTCGGTGATTAAACCGCGTCTAAACTGCTTAGACACCACATCAACTTGTTTGTGGGCTTTTGCAACTTTTTCATCTTTATCCTGAATTTCGGGAACATCGGTCATACCAATCGTAATACCAGAAGTAGTTGAACTGGTATAACCTAAAGTCTTCAAATCATCAAGATATTCTGAAGTTCTTTGAACCTTGTAATACTTGTAAATTGTAGCGATAGAATCAGACAAGAAGGACTTCTTAAATGGTGTAGAAATCAAATCATTTGCCACGCTGTCAATTTTCTCATGAATATCTTCGCCAGGCTCCAAGAAGTACTTGGCAGCAAGAGGATTATTCAAGTTTTCTTCAGTTGGTTCATTAACGTAGAAATAATCTTCTGGGAAAATTTGATTGAAAATGATTCTGCCGTATGTAGTAACAAAAATACCATGTTCATAACCTTTAGGCCATGCTTTCTTCGGCATTGAGTCAGCAGACATTCCGATAATAGTGTGGTAATGAATGTCACCGTTAGTGTAAGCAACTGTCGCTTCATCAGGTGAATTGAAAATCATTCCTTCACCTTCGCGACCCTTTTCAGCCTGAGTCAACCAGTAGTTACCCAAAACGATATCCTGTGATGGAGTAACAATTGGTTTACCATCCTTAGGAGCAAGAATATGGTGAGCAGCCAGCATTAACATTCTTGATTCAGCAACAGCCTCATCTGACAGAGGCACGTGAATCGCCATCTGGTCACCATCAAAGTCAGCGTTGTAAGCCTCACAAGCAAGTGGGTGCAGACGAATGGACTTTCCAGGTACCAAAACTGGTTCGAAGGCCTGAATACTCAAACGGTGCAAAGTAGGGGCACGGTTTAACAATACCGTTCTTTCCTTAATAACATCCTCAAGTACATCCCAGACATCATCGTCTTCGCGGTCAATTTTCCGTTTAGCACTCTTGATATTTGTAGCAATCTTACGCTTAACAAGCTCATGCATGACAAATGGTTTAAACAATTCCAAGGCCATCGGACGCGGAACACCACATTGATAGAATTTCAATTTTGGAGAAACATCAATAACGGAACGACCGGAATAGTCAACACGTTTACCAAGCAGGTTCTGACGGAAACGTCCCTGCTTACCTTTAAGCATATGCGATAAAGATTTCAGCGGGCGGTTACCTGGTCCTACTACAGAACGTCCACGGCGGCCATTATCAATTAACGCATCTACTGCTTCTTGCAGCATCCGTTTTTCGTTTTGCACAATAATATTAGGTGCATTTAGATCTAACAGTCTCTTTAACCGATTGTTACGGTTAATTACTCTTCTGTATAAATCATTTAGGTCAGAAGTCGCAAAACGTCCACCTTCAAGTTGAACCATCGGGCGCAAGTCGGGTGGTATAACTGGGACAGCATCTATAACCATCCATTCTGGTTTATTACCAGAATCTTTAAACGCGTCCAGAATATCAAGTCTTCTGATAGCACGGGTACGTTTTTGACCAGTAGCAGTTTCCAGTTCTTTCTTTAAATCGGTAACTTCCTTATTTAAATCAACTTTACGTAACAAATCACGAATTGCTTCAGCACCCATTTTGGCCGTAAAGCGATTACCGTATTTTTCTTTCTGTTCCCGGTATTCTGCCTCTGTTAAAAGTTGTTTAAATTCTAGATCGGTATCACCAGGATCAATTACAATATAAGCCGCAAAATAGATAACTTCTTCAAGGAGTCTCGGAGAAATATCCAAAATGAGTCCCATTCTTGATGGAATCCCTTTAAAATACCAAATATGAGTAACTGGTGCGGCCAATTCAATATGACCCATTCGTTCTCTTCTAACTTTAGAGGAGGTAACTTCAACACCACAACGATCACAGACGATCCCGCGGTATCTCACACCTTTATATTTACCACATGCACATGACCAATCCTTAGTCGGTCCGAAAATTCGTTCATCAAACAAACCATCTTTTTCCGGCTTTAAAGTACGGTAATTAATAGTTTCTGGTTTTTTAACTTCACCGTATGACCAGCTGCGAATTTTATTCGGAGATGCAAGGCCAATTTGCATGCTTTCAAATTTATTTACGTCGATCAAAAGTTTAACCTCCTACTTATTGAGAAATCTTATTATCATCGTCAGACTGATCTACAGGGGTATCCAATTCCTCTGCTGCTTCTTCATTATCTTCAGAATCTGCAGTTTCTGCGGCCAACTTCTTCTTTTGTTGCTCTTCAGCCATCTTTGAAAGAGTATCAATGTTCAAATGCTCATTTGAATCATCATCCATATCACGCAATTCGATTTCTTTATGATTCATGTCAAGAACGCGAATATCCAATCCTAAAGATTGCAATTCTTTAACTAGGACACGGAATGATTCAGGAACACCTGGTTTTGGAATTCTTTCACCCTTGACAATAGCTTCATAAGCTTTGACACGGCCAACAACATCATCTGATTTATAAGTCAAAATTTCCTGCAAAGTATATGCTGCACCATAAGCTTCCAGAGCCCAAACTTCCATTTCACCAAAACGCTGTCCACCAAACTGTGCTTTACCACCAAGAGGTTGTTGCGTTACTAATGAGTAAGGCCCAATTGAACGTGCGTGAATCTTGTCGTCAACCATGTGGGTCAACTTCAGATAGTGCATGATACCAACAGAAACCCGGTTGTGGAAAGGCTCACCGGTACGGCCATCATAAAGAACTGTTTTACCATCTTTATCAATACCGGCCTTATGAACAGTATCCCAAACATCGTCTTCACTTGCTCCATCAAATACTGGTGTAGCGACATGAATACCCAAGTTATCTGCAGCACGGCCAAGGTGTAATTCCAAAAGCTGACCAATATTCATACGTGAAGGAACACCCATTGGGTTTAAACAAATATCAACTGGAGTACCATCTGGTAAATATGGCATATCTTCTTCTGGTACAACTGCGGCAACAGTACCTTTGTTACCGTGACGACCAGACATTTTATCGCCGACTTGAATCTTTCTCTTTTGTGCAATGTAGACCCGGACTAAAGTATTAACACCAGGAGATAGTTCATCACCATTTTCTCTAGTATAAACTTTAACATCACGGACAATACCGCCACCACCGTGAGGAACACGTAATGAGGTATCACGCACTTCACGAGCTTTTTCACCAAAAATGGCATGCAGCAGTCTTTCTTCAGCTGATAGTTCAGTAACACCCTTAGGCGTAACTTTTCCTACTAAAATGTCTCCGTCATGAACTTCAGCACCTACACGAACAATACCTTGACCATCGAGATCCTTAAGTGCATCCTCACCAACGTTTGGCAATTCACGTGTAATCTCTTCAGGGCCAAGTTTAGTGTCACGGGCTTCTGATTCATAATCTTCAATACTGATTGAAGTATAAACATCATCTTTTACCAGACGTTCAGAAAGCATGATGGCATCTTCGTAGTTATACATGTTCCAAGTCATAAAAGCGATAACTGGGTTTTGACCCAAAGCCAATTCGCCATGATCCATTGTTGGTCCATTGGCAATTACTTCACCCTTTACAACTTTGTCGCCTAACTTAACGTTAGGAGTCTGATTGTATGATTTCGAATTGTTTGAACGACGATATTTTTCCAGAGTGTACTTATCCAGTGTACTGTCAGCACGTCTTACTCTGATAGTGTTGGCATCGACATATTCAACTGTACCAGCGGCTTTAGCCAAAACTGCTGCACCGGAATCATGTGCTGCACGATATTCCATTCCAGTACCAACAAGACAGCTGTGAGGATTAATTAAAGGTGCAGCTTGTCTTTGCTGGTTAGCGCCCATTAAAGCACGGTTAGAGTCATCATTTTCCAAAAACGGAATACATGCTGAAGCAACAGAAACAACTTGTTTAGGAATAACATCCATGTAGTCAATTTTATCTGGACTAACTTCGACGTTATCTTCCTTATGACGTGCTAAAACAAGATCATCTTTAAATGAACCATCCGGATTAAGTGGAGTATTGGCACCAGCGATAATGTAGTTATCCTCAACATCAGCGGTGAGGTAATCAATTTTATTAGTTACCTTGTGTGTGGTCCAGGAAACCCGACGATATGGCGTTTCGATAAAGCCATATTTATTAATAACTGCGTATGTAGCAAGAGAGTTAATCAAACCAATGTTAGGACCTTCAGGAGTCTCAATTGGGCACAAACGACCATATTGAGTATAGTGAACATCCCGCACCTCGTATCCAGCACGATCACGTGTTAAACCACCAGGCCCCAAAGCAGACATACGGCGCTTATGAGTTAATTCACCCAGCGGGTTGTGCTGGTCCATAAACTGTGACAGTTGTGATGAACCAAAGAACTCTTTAATACTTGCCACAATTGGCCTGATATTAATTAATTGTTGCGGCGTCACAGTTGAAGGGTCTTGAATTGACATTCTTTCTCTAACAACACGTTCCATCCGGGCCAAACCAATTCTAAACTGGTTTTGCAACAATTCACCAACACGACGAATACGACGGTTACCTAAGTGATCAATATCATCAGTGTTACCAATTTCATCTTGCAACAAGAAGAAATAATTAATAGAAGCAACCACGTCAGCTGGAGTTAAATACTTAACTTTTTTATCAATATGACCGTTAGAAATTAATTTAACAACACGTTCAGGATTTACCTTGGAGTAAACTTTTATCTCTTGAACATTAATTGGATCAGGTAAAACGCCCTCTTTGGATGGTTGATAAGTAACCATCTTAAAGTCATCGCGATCAAGATACTTTTCTAGAGTATCCATCACTTCATGGGTCACAACTGTACCCTTTTTAACGATAATTTCACCTGTATCAGGGTCTGCCAAAGTTTCTGCCAGAGTTTGACCATACAAGCGACTCTTTAAAGATAACTTCTTATTAACTTTATATCGACCAACGGGTGCTAAATCATAGCGACGTGGGTCAAAGAAGCGTGCATAAAGAAGTGAACGTGAAGAGTCAGTCGTTTTTGGTTCACCGGGACGCAGGCGCTCATAAATATCTTTTAACGCTTCAGCTACACGAGAATCAGCCGGATTCTTATGTACATCTTTATCCAAAGTGAATTGTAGCGTATCACTCTGACCAAAGAGGTCTAAAATCTCGTCATCCGAACTAATTCCAAGTGCCCTGATTAAAACAGTTAGTGGCAATTTACGAGTACGATCAACGCGAACGTAAGAAACATTCTTAGCATCAGTTTCATACTCAAGCCAGGCACCACGGTTTGGTATCACAGTAGTACCAAAAATTTGCCGACCATTCTTGTCATAATCACCAGAATAATAAACACTTGGTGATCTAACTAATTGAGAAACGATGACCCTTTCAGCACCATTAATAATAAATGAGCCAGATTCAGTCATTAATGGTAAATCACCAAAGAAAACATCTTGAGTCTTAATCTCACCGGTTTTTTGATTGGTCAGTTTTAAAGTAACGTGCATTGGTGCAGCATAAGTTGCATCATGATCACGTGCTTCATCAACGGTATATTTTGGTTTTTGCAGTTTATAGCCCAAATATTCCAGGGAAAGCTTACCTGAAAAGTCACTAATTGGCATAATATCATCAAAAACGTCTTTAATACCCTCATCCAAAAACCATTGGTATGATTCGGTTTGCACATCTGTCAAGTTAGGCAGATCCAGCACTTCTTTAATGCGGGAAAAACTGCGCCTTGTCCGATGTTTGCCAAAATTCACTACGTGTCCATTTAACAAGGAGAAAACACCCTTTCTGTCAGAGAAAGCTAATATTACATTTTGATTACAATTTCAAAAAGCCGGAAATTTATGCATAAAAAAGACAAAAACAACCTTTGTCGTTTTTGTCTATTATTATTTTGCTGGACAATAGATCAGCAAAATCCTGAAAATCAGCTTTTTAATCACGCACTACTATAACAAAATAAAATTCGTGTGTCAATTAATTCACTTTGCGCCGACTAAATTATTATCTTTTTGTTTCAAAACATCAAATTTTAAGTGATTATGACTGCACCCAACTTTAAGAATATCACCATTCTTAAGGTCACCTTTAATCAGCATTGAAGCAATCTTATCTTCAATATCTTTCTGAATTGCACGGCGCAGCGGTCTTGCTCCCATTTCAGGATTATAACCATCTTTTGCAATCTTATCCAAAGCAGCTGTGGAAATTTTCAGTTGAACTCCTTGTTTATGCAAGCGGTCAATCAATTTACGAGTTAAAAGCGTAACTATTTGACGTAATTGCTTCTGATCAAGTTCGTCAAAAATAATAGTTTCATCAATCCTGTTTAAAAATTCAGGTCTGAAGAACTCTTTAAGTGCTTGACGAACGCGATCTTGCCGCAGCTTGGTTTGACTAGTATTATCAGCATTAAATCCTAGAGCCTGCGTCTCAAATAATGAACGGGAACCCAAATTGGAAGTCATGATAATAATAGTATTTTTAAAGTCTACTTTACGGCCCTTGGAATCGGTTAAAAAGCCATCTTCCAAAACCTGTAGCAACAAGTTGAATACATCAGGATGAGCTTTTTCAACTTCATCCAATAATACTACTGAATATGGATGGCGGCGAACCTGTTCAGTCAACTGGCCGCCCTCATCATAGCCAACATAGCCCGGAGCAGAACCAATCAATTTACTATTAGCTATTTGATCCATATATTCAGACATGTCAATTCTAATCAAGTTGTTCTCAGAGCCAAAAATTGCTGCAGCGATTGCTTTTGCTAGTTCAGTTTTACCGACCCCTGTCGGACCTAAAAATAGGAATGAACCAATTGGTCGATTTTCATCTTTAATACCGCTGCGACTTCGCCTGACCGCCCTGCTGACAGCAGAAACTGCTTTGTCCTGACCAATAATGCGCTTATGTAAGTCTTTTTCCAAATTGGCTAAGTGCTTAGTTTCATCCCGATTCATTTGGGTAACGGGAACACCGGTCCAATTAGAAACTACTTTAGCAACATCTTCAGGTTGAACTATAGCACCTTTACTAGTTGATTCATCAAGCTTTGTTGTTAATTCATCTTGTCTTCTTTGCAAACTATTTTGTCTTTCCTGGAGTTGTGCAGCTTTAGCAAAATTCTGGTTAACTGCAGCATGATTCTTTTCGCCAATGACTTTCTCGATTTGATCATTAAGTTGCAATAACTGATTGTTAGAACCTTTACCTGACTTAATCTTAACCGCAGCACTTGCCTCATCAATTAAATCAATTGCCTTATCTGGTAAATAACGCTCAGAAATATAGCGGCTAGAAAGATCAATTGCATTTTCTAAAGCAGAATGAGATATTTTTACATGATGAAATTTTTCGTATTTTGGTTTTAAGCCATTCAAAATTGCTAAAGTTTCAGCACGAGAAGGTTCATTTAACCTGACAATTTGGAACCGACGAGCTAAAGCCTGGTCCTTTTCGACATACTTTTGATACTCATCAAAAGTTGTTGCTCCAATCATTTGGATATCGCCTCGAGCTAAAGATGGCTTTAAAATATTTGCAGCATCAATTGAGCCTTCAGCGCCTCCAGCTCCAATGAGAGTGTGCATTTCATCAACAAAGAGAATAATATTGCCATTCTCAGTAATTTCCTTGATGATTTTTTTCATCCGGTCTTCAAATTCACCACGATATTTTGTACCAGCAACAAGTCCACCTAAATCCAGTGAGACCACTTGCTTCTTTAATAAATCGTGCGGTACTTTTTTAGCAACAATGGCGCTTGCAATGGCTTCTGCCACTGCCGTCTTGCCTACACCTGGTTCACCAATCAACACAGGATTATTTTTATTACGCCGAGATAAAATTTCAATCACTCGTGCTACTTCACGATCACGCCCAATGACTGGATCGATTTCACCATTTTCAGCCCTCTCGTTGAGGTTGACTGAAACCTGATCAAGAGTTGGTGTGCTGGAATTTCTACTGGTGCTTTCTTCAGAGCCATTAAAACCTGACCAACTGCTATACTCTTGATCATTTTCATCCATATCTTGTTCATCTTCACCTAAACTGTGCAGGATGTCATTACGCAAACCATCAAGATCAATGTTTAAATTACGCAAAATCACAGAAGCCAATATCTGCTCATTGAGGACCATTCCTAATAAAATATGGCAGGTTTTAATTTTAGCAGAACCTTCTCGTTCAGCTAAAGTGCCAGCATATGCCAAAACCATGCTGAGGCGTGGTGACATCTGCATGTAACTGGTTTTGCCAGCTGAGCCATAACCTGTATAACGTTCAATTTCTTCACGAATCGCTTTCGGTGTTGCACCCCAAGCCCGCAAATTTTTGCCGGCTTCACCATCAGATTCAATTACCATCGCAAGTAGTACGTGTTCAGTACCAATTAAACGATGATGAAAATTCTGTGCTTGTTCACGTGCAATTTCTAATACTTGATTTGCACTGGTTGTATAAGATTTTTTCATCATTGCACCACCTTTAAAAATGACGTGTATACACTATAAACCTTTTTGAGAATTTGTAAAATATTCTGTTTGAGGCTAAATATAAGTGTCATGTCAAAAACTTTGCAATCATTATATCAAAGACAAGCACTTCGTGCGACCCAATCCTTCTTTATTATTTAAATTAGAAATAATTTTTCAACAGAATACTTGTACAAGAATCTTAGTGGGCTGTTATAACTTCCAAAAAACTAAAAATTCTCATACTAGCAAAAATAAATTACCAGCATGAGAATAAATCTATATATTATCGGGAAAACAGGATTCGAACCTGCGACCTCTACGTCCCGAACGTAGCGCTCTACCAAGCTGAGCTATTTCCCGTTTATTAAAAAAACTCACCGCTTTTGGTGAGTCTTTTTTCTAGAGCGGAAGACGGGATTCGAACCCGCGACCCCCACCATGGCAAGGTGATGTTCTACCACTGAACTACTTCCGCAAGACAAATATTATTATAGCAAACCAATCTCATTTTGCAACCTTTTTTAGTAAAATAAATCCGTAAAATAAGTATTTTAACGGGAAAGCTTGCCTTTTGAGAGTTTCTAAAACATAATTGCTAATAAAAGGTAGTATTCTGTTATACACAAATATGAAATCATATCACTGTCAGATAAAAAGGAGGGTTACAGAATTGCAAAAAGAACTGGAAAAACTTGTTAATTTAGATTCTGGTAAAATCACTTTTGATGATAGTCAAATCGACTATATGTTGCAAAATATCGGAAACCTTGACCCACATCTTCGTGATGATGTTGTTTATACGCTTTTTGCTCGTGGCTTTTTTGAAAATTCATTTACTTCAAAGCAGAAAGCAAAAATTTTTACCAATTTTATCAATTCAAAAAATCTGTTTAAGGGCATCGATCAGCCAGAAAACGATTTAATTTTTCTCAGAACATTCAGTGCATTACTGGGTTCCCTAATTTTAGATGACGATAAAAAGCATTCAATTTTAAATGCGACCGAACGAAAAACTCTTTTTAACTGGAGTATTTCCTATTTGAAGGAAGAAAAAGATTTCCGCGGTTATGTTAAAGATAAAGGTTGGGCTCACAGCGTTGCTCATGGTAGCGACTTTTTAGGCTCTACTTTAAGTCATCCAGATTTTACAACAAATAATACTGCTGATATTTTGGCCATAATTGAAACGGTCTTTCAAAATATGCAAGGACCGTTTATTGATGATGAGGAGCAACGGTTAGCTTTTGCCTTTTTTGAAGGCATTCATTTCGGTAAAATACCGACTGCTGAGTTTAATTCGTTTATTAACTGCTATAACGAAAAAATTTATCAGCAGCTCGCAGAAAATGATCGCATCAGCTGGTATCGATTAAGTTCCTGGCTCAAATTACTTCAAAACTGGTATTTTTATTTTTCAAACCAGTCTGTTAAAGATAATCTACTTAAAAAGATTTCTGAATATAACGAACAAATGGGATACCAACTGTAAACAAAATAAAAATGAGTGTCTGGGAAAAAACTAGTTCCCAGACCACGAAAAAAGAACGATGATTTCCTGGCTCTTTGTCAAATCCTGTTGATAGAGCTTAAATGAATAGAATCAAGCAGCTAAAAAACTGCTTGGTTCTTTTTCTTTTACCTTGTTTTCTGCTAATCTAATCCTGGTTAGCAGATTGTGGAAGTTGGCGTAGCCAAAAGCTGTGCGCTCAATTTGTTTAATCTTGCGATTGAAGCCCTCTAAGCAGCCGTTGGAATAATTCAATGTTATCCCGTTAATTACTGCTTTCAGGTTATGCTTAAAAGTTAACAGGGTTTGATGCATTTGCCAGCCAACTTCTTCTTTAGCATGAATCACTTCTTTAATTGCCAGCGGATCTTTGGCAGCCAAAGCATCATAAAATGCCTGCAGCAGGTTGTAGGCATTAGTAAGCTCCGTGCTGCAGGCGATGCCTTCGTTGACTATCTGCTCTTGCGTCAGATTGTCTTTGTAGTGCCAATTGTAATGCGGATGAATTTGGTCGAGTGCCTGGTACTTCTTGAGATACAGTTTCCACGGTGATTTAAGCAGTTTGTATTCTCTGCTGGTCTTTTTGAATTTCTTCATGACCTGCACGCGCAGGGAGTTGAAGGAACGCGTAAGCATTTGTACCATGTGAAAGCGATCAAGCACAAGCTCAGCGTTGGGGAAGCATGCTCGCACAATGTCCTGATAGTAAAAATTCAGGTCCAGAGAAACTGTTTTGACGCCTTGCAAAGCCGCTGGCGCAAACTTTTTGAAGTAGGCAATAATTGCTTTTTTATAGCGTGTTCGGAGAATCTGAACCACCTCGTGTTTGTCGGCATCAAGACAAATAAAATGCAAGGTGCGGTCAACGCCTTTAAACTCGTCGAAGGCCAGATGCTCCGGCAAATAATCATAGCTGCTACTAAACTGATGCGAGCAAGAGCCCAGCACTCTTTGCACCGTATTGACAGAAACATTGTTTTCCCGGGCAATGCTGGTCATTGAGCGGTCTTCTGTTAAAGCACTGAGAATTTTGAGCTTAGAATGCTGGGAAATACAGCAGTATTTGCCTACCAGGTCAGATTGAGCCATTGAGCGTTTATTGCAGGTGCGACACCAGACTCTCTGCTTAAAAAGTCTAATAATGACTGGCTGACTGGCATTGGCAGCAGGATAGCGGATTTCGGTTTTCAAACGGCCATTGTGCCGCAGCTCCTGTGAGCCACAAAAGGGACAACTGGGCTGCAATAAGACAGCTTGGTAAACCTTCTGCTTATAGCCGTTAGCCAAACGGAAGAAATAATCTTCAAAAACAATGTTTTGATCTTTAATATCAAGAGCAAATTTAATATAATTATTAAAAGAGGACATAATTCAAACCTTCTATAAAATATTGGGTGAAGTTAATATTTTATTACAAGAAGCAAGAGGAAGATGTCCTCCTTTTTTATGCAATAAAAAACCTATTAACAGCTTACCACATGGATAAGTCATCAACAGGATAAATTATAGAGCCTTTAATCTTAAAGTTTTATTTTCAAGTACATAGTGTGTAAAATGTGCATGTTTAAATTCAATATCGTCATAATAATGAGCAACCTCAATCACTGTACAATCTAAATTTTGAATAATTTTATTTATTTTGTCCGACATTTTTGGATCTAAACTAGAAGTTGCTTCATCAATTAAAATAATTTTTTTATTAAAAAGAAGAGCTCTAGCAATTTCGATTCGCTGCCGTTGTCCACCAGATAAGTTTTTCCCACTTTCACCATAATATCTATTTAAAGCATCGTTACCTAGTTCATTAATCAATCCTACTTTTTCAAGAACAAATAAACAATCTTTAGTTGAGAAATCCTCGCCTAAAGTTAGATTAAAACGCAAAGTATCATTAAATAAGTTGGGATTTTGTCTTATATAAGCAATCCTACCAGATTCGAGAATATTGTTTATTTTACTATTCTTTTCCCTCAAATAAATTTTTCCGCTACTTGGTTTAATAGAACCCTGAATCAAATTAAGTATTGTCGATTTACCAACACCAGAAGCTCCTGTAATCAAAATTTTTTCTCCAAAAGTAATATTTAAATTCAAATTATTGATAATCTGTTTACCATTTGAGTACGTAAAATAAACATTTTCAAAACAAATTTTTGGCTTAATATCTTTCGATATTTTTTTAGGAGCTTTAAATTCAATCATATGTTCACTATAAGATTTTCGAATTTCTTGAGTAGTTTTTATCTTACTAAGATACTCTGAAACTGTTCCTAATGGACCTACGACTCTGTCACTAGCCATAAAAATACCAATCAAAGCTGCAGAAGATATCTTTCTTTGAATAACTAAAAGCAAGCCAATACCAATAGGTAAAATATAACTAACAACTGAAAGAATTGAAGCGACAAAAAAAGTAACAGCTTGCCAGTTATTCATAAGTAAATAAGAATTTTCGGATTCATTTAAATACTTATCTGTATCATTGTACATATACTTTTCAGCTAAATAAGTTTTGATAGTATTGGCTCCATTAAATAAATCAGTTACCTTACTTAAAAATCTACTACTATCTTCCTGCCACTTTGAAGAAGTGGCAGTTAATTTTTTACCAAAAATCTTTGGAGTTATCATAGGTAATAAAGAAAATAAAATAAACAAAATTCCAATAGGTATGCTTAAACTTAAAATATAAATTCCAGAGATTAATGCCATTAACAAAGACGCAAATACTTCAAACATCAGACTAAAGTAATCTGTTTCAACCAATTTAAAATCATTAAATATTTTTGAGACATTATCCGCAGTATCACTACTAAAAGTTGAAGTATTAATTTGCCCATAAATAAAATTACTTTTGAGCTTTACATTAAGCTTTTTTATTGCTAAATTTATTAACATTTTTCTTAAAGTCATTGAAAAATACACAATAGCCATTGCTGAAAAGCTTTTGACAGCATAAAACATTACTTCTAAAAATGTTGAGTTATGATTAAAATTTGCTATAGAAGAAAGTACCTGTGCCAAAACTACTCCATCAAATGATGAAATAATTGTTGTTATTATTATTGAAAATACGAGCCAATTAGGTAACCATCTAATTATGTTTTTTATTTTCATTTTTATCACCGTTGTATATTAAATTAATATATAATACTTAATTGATTGATATTCTATTTTTGGAAAACAAATACCAATACCACCACTTTTCAGGAGTCTTAACTATTATACTGTTTATCAGTCTGTGAATATTATTATTAATCTGTCCTACTGTCATATCTTTTATATTTATCTTGGAATAAAATCTTAATTCATAATGAGGAAAATCATCTATTCTTGTAAAAGTAACTGGTTGTATATTTGAATTATTTCGTTTAGCTAAGGCTGCTAATCCGTACGCTACGGGAAAGAAATTATCTAAATACTTAGTACGATACTTGGGTTTAGGACCTAATGTATATTCTGGAAATTCAAGTATATTTTTTGAATTTTTTAATAAATTATCCAACTTAAAAAGAGCATTAACTGGGTTAGATGTGTCTAAAACTTCTGTTATGTACTTTTTTAAGCTCGATAACATTACATCTAAAATGGACCGCATATGCTCCCCTTCATCACCATTAGCTAATGGAACATTTTGAATTTTTAAACTCGCCAATATTATTGGTATAGAATAAAAATCTCCCCAAATGTGGACTAAAAATTATCGTATTTCCTCTCTTAATATCATTTAATTTTTCTTCATTTATAATAATTAAATTATTTTTTAGAAAACACTTTGTCTGAGAAAATAAATAAACAAATATAGCATCAGTTTCTTGAAACAAAATATAGTTAGCCCATTTTTTGCTCAGTGACTCTTGGTTTTTTAAATTAGTAAACTTCATGGCTTTACTTGCAATTGTCACAAGGTCTTGAATATTTTCTTTTTTTTCGTTTATTTCAATTTGTCTAATTAAAGAAATTTCTTTCCAAATCAAATCAAGTTGATTACTTTTTTTTAATACTTGGAAAAGACGTTGATCATCTAGATCACTCAAATACATAGAAAAATCATAAATCATTCTGTTGACTCTTTTCTTATCATAGTCTTTCTTATTTGATACAAGTTCATATCAAACTCATTAAAAGAGTTTATCAATAACAAGTTATCATTATTATGGCTCTTTTGCTATACTTTTAGTTTCTGCCTTGATATGATTAAATCACCACAAAATAAATACAAAAAGGTGGAAACTAACATGTACAAAGATTATATCACAGGCCAAACTGCTTTAACACTTAATTTAGACTTTACTATTCCTAATAATCACTTGGCGACCGTGATTGGTTGGTTCGTTGACTCGATCCCAGAAGAAGTTTTGCTGGGTGATACTGCCAAAACTGGGCGGCCTGCTTATCACCCGGCTATGATGCTGAAGATTTTGCTCTTTGCTTATTCTCGCAGAGTGTTTTCAGGCAGAAAGATTGAGCTGCTGCTAGCAGAAAATCTGCCGCTGATGGTATTAGCTGAGCACCAGCAGATTTCATATCATACGATCAATAACTTTAGATCAAGCGACCACGCTAACGAATTGGTTAAGAAAAGCTTCCTTTACTTTACTAATCTTTTAGAGGCAGAAGGCCTGATCAATGAAGGGGCGCTCTTCATTGATGGCACAAAAATTGCAGCTGATGCTAATCGCTATACTTTTGTTTGGCGCAAGGCAGTCGAGAAGTTTCATGAAAAGTTAAAAGGTCAAGCGGTTGAGCTTTATGACGAACTGATTACCAAAGAAGTCGTTAAAGCAATGGCGCAAGAGCAAGTGCAGACCAGCCAAGGTTTGACCGAACTAGCGCGTGAAACCGAAGCTGAGATTGAAAAACTGACTGAGGAAATTGCGCAAGAGCCTAAAGTCATTCCTGGTGGTTCTCCTAAAAAAGCCAGAAGACGTGGTCTTAAGAAGCTGCTTCATCAGCTAAAAAAAGATTATGTTCCTAGAATGAAGAAATATGAAGAAGCAGAAAAAATCTTTGCCGGGCGCAATAGTTATTCTAAGACAGACCATGACGCGACTTTCATGCATATGAAAGAAGATCATATGAAGAATGGGCAGCTCAAGCCAGGCTACAATATTCAAGCAGCGACTACGAATCAATATGTAGTTGACTTTGCTTTGTATCCTAATCCAACTGACTTTAAGACCCTAGAACCATTTTTAAAACAAATGACGACACTGGATAAGTTTGACAAGATTGTCGCCGATGCTGGTTATGGCAGTGAATATAACTACTCACTGCTAGAAGACAAGTATTCAAATAAAAAGTACTACATTCCCTATACTATGTACGAAAAGGAACAAACTCGGAAATATAAGAATGATCCGACTAAGCTGATTAACTGGTTCTACAATGAAAAAGACGATTACTACCTTGATCAAAATGGCGTTAAATTCAACTTCAAATATTATAGCCAGCGCCAGGAGCGCTCGACTGGTCAAGTACGTGATTTTAAGGTCTATGAAGCAGATGAAGTACAACTAACGCCGGAACTAGAGCAATTGGCAAAAACCAAAAGCGGATATCAACGCCAAGTACGCTATAATCCTAACTGGCAGTACTTAAAAGAAAAAGCCAAAGCAGTTCTCCAAAGTCCCGAAGGCAGACACAACTATAGCATGAGAAAGTATGATGTCGAGCCCGTTTTCGGGCATTTGAAGAACGTCTTTGGCATGCACCGAACCCATTTAAGAGGGAAAAAGAAGGTAGAAACCGATGTTGGAATAGCCTTCATGATGATGAATTTAAGCAAATATTGGCACAGAAGCTGGCCTAAGGACTATTCTTTTTTATTCAAGAATAAAAAAAGACAGAAAAAGACGATCAAATTAAGAGTTAAATTGATCGTCTTTTGTTATCTGGGAGTTAGTTTTTTCCCGGACACTCATTTTTAAAATGTTTTCTTAATTATTATTTGCTCTTTTTCTTCAAGTCTTCCTTAACTTCCCGATCAATGTCTTCGACCTTCTCTGGGCGCATTGTTGGGAATAGTAAAACATCCCTAATTGCAGGTGCATCTGTCAAAAGCATCACCAATCTATCGATTCCGATGCCCAAACCACCTGTTGGCGGCATACCGTATTCCATAGCACGCAGATAATCTTCATCGATCATATCTGCTTCATCGTTTCCAGCTTCACGTTCTGCCATTTGTGCTTCAAAACGCTCACGTTGGTCATCTGGGTCGTTTAGTTCTGAAAAGGCGTTACCGTACTCTTCACCCATGATGTAAATTTCAAAACGATCGGTAAACCGAGGATCATCAGCATTTTTCTTAGCCAATGGTGAAATTTCAACTGGATGACCATAAACAAAAGTAGGGTCAACAATTGTTTCTTCGCAATATTTTTCAAAGAAGGCGTTAATGATATGACCAACCTTCCAGAAGCTTTCAACCTTGATGTCATGGTCTTCAGCAATTTTGGTTGCTTCTGCTACGCTCATCTTTTGCCAGAAATTAACGCCGGTCTTTTCCTTAATTAGGTCAACCATATGAACGCGACGGAAAGGCTTACCCAAATCAATATTTGTGCCCTGATAAGTAATCTTGCCATCATCTGATACGACTTTAGCAGCTGCGCGGATAATGCCTTCTGCTTCATCCATGACATCATGGAAGTCCCAGTATGCACAGTAAGTCTCAAGTTCAGTAAACTCAGGGTTATGGTGAGTGTCAAGTCCTTCATTTCTGAATACCCGACCAATTTCGTATACTCTTTCCATATCACCAACAATCAAACGCTTTAAAGGTAATTCCAGAGCTATTCTCATGTACAAGTCAATGTCTAAAGCATTGTGGTGCGTAATAAATGGCCGTGCTTCAGCACCACCTGGAATGTTATGCAAAACGGGAGTTTCAACTTCCAAGAAGTCCTTGCTGTTCAGATAGTCACGAATAGCTTGAATAATTTTTGTTCTATTTACAAAACGTTCATAACTTTCGCGATTGGTAATTAAATCGAGATAACGTTGACGATATATTTGTTCAACGTCTTTTAAACCATGATATTTTTCTGGCAATGGCCGTAAAGCCTTAGATAAAAAGGTAACATGAGTCGCGCGAATCGTTAACTCACCGGTATCAGTTTTCATAACTTCGCCGTCAATGCCCAAGAAGTCGCCAATATCGGACTTTTTAAAAATCTTATAATTGTCTTCACCGACAATGTCCTTACGAACATAAATCTGTATTTTGCCTGTCCGATCATAGAGATCCGCAAAGCCGACCTTACCCTTTCCTCTTTTTGCCAGCATTCTGCCAGCAATTTTAGTCTTAGGCAATTCCTTGTTTAGCTCATCTTTATCATCTTGAGAATATTTTTCATTCAAAGACCGCGCTAAGTCTTGCCGATCAAACTTTCTCATTCCAAAAGGTTCGATACCATTTTCTCTTAATTCGTCTAATTTTTGGCGTCGAACGATTAATTGGTCATTCATTTCATTTTTAGCCAATTACATTTCCTCCATTATTAATTAACATCACTTCTGACAGTCCTTTGTTTTTGCCTTTTTTCATAATCATCAACGAAATTGTCAAGCAAATCATAAACTTCTTGTGCCGTCCAAACTTCATTTATTTTAGCACGAGTACGTGCAGAACGGGGAACTCCCTTTAAATAGTAGGCTGCTTGCTGGCGAAATTCAGGCACTGCAATTTTTTCCCCTTTTAATTCAACTAAACCTTTTAATTGGTGTTTAGCTGTAGCAACCTTTTCACGGACCGTTTGCGGTTTAAGTTTCTCACCAGTTTCTAAATAGTGCACCATATTTTTAACTATCCAAGGATTACCCAAGGCTGCGCGACCTATCATGACTGCAGTTGACCCAATTTCATCCAAAGCTTTTTTAGCTAATTCCGGCGTCGTTATATCACCGTTAGCCACAAAAGGAATATCAAGTACTTGTGCTACATCGTGCAACGTTTCCCAGTCAGCTTCACCCATATACATTTGCTTACGAGTTCTACCATGCATAGCAATCATGCTGGCACCAGCTTCCTGCGCTGCCAAGGCGTTTTCTACTGCAAAAATATGTTTACGATCCCAACCAATACGCATTTTGACGGAAACTGGCTTTTGCACATTTTGGACAACTTTGTGAACCATCTGATAAATTTTATTAGAATCAAGCAGCCATTTGGAGCCCGCATCTGTTTTGGTTACTTTAGGAACCGGACAACCCATATTAATATCTATAATGTCTGCAGCAGTATGTTGGTCAATATATTGTGCTGCTTCAAGTAAAGTATCTTCAGTACCACCAAAAATTTGAATACTCATGGGGTGCTCACGCGGATCCACCTTCATCATAGACATAGTTTTTTTGTTACGATATATAATGCCATGATCCGAGATCATTTCACAGACAACTAAGCCTGCCCCGAATTCCTTACAAATCATTCTAAAAGCCGAATTTGACACTCCAGCCATTGGAGCCACTACAACACGATTAGGAATAGTAATATCACGAATTTTCCAACTATTATCCACTAAATCACCCTTTCAAAACACCATAATATCTTAACAAAAAGGATTCTATAAGCAAAATTCATGGTACTTTTCGTAATAAAAAGTTAACCCTTGATATCTATATCAATCTTTAATTACTTTTCGATAAAAAATTTTCCAGGTGCAACTCTATTATAATAACGCAAAAACGGTTTTTGGGAAGCTTCATCAACGGAAATATTGATTACGCCAGCATTTTGAATTTCGCCAACCAAAGCAATTTTAGGTATCTGCAAAACATTCTGGACCAGAGAACGAGAAGCAGTGCCATGAAACACTAATAAAACCGACTCATTTTCATGATTATTAATTAGGTCATGCCAGAAATCCATTAGTCTGTCTGCCAAATGCTGGTAGGTTTCACCGGTGCAATAATCACTGTAATTTTCTTTGAAATAACCCAGTTCATCAAATACTTGAGGATACTTTGCAATTATTTCGTGAACATCTTTACCATCCCAGTTGCCATAATTCATTTCGGTTAAACGGTCATCAATCAAAATCTCATGTTTACCCTGGTTTAAAATTTCTGCTGTTTCACGCGCTCTTTTTAAAGGACTGGAATAAACATAATCAATCTTGTTAATGTCAAAACTATCGCGTAAATTTTCGGCTTGTTGTCTACCAGTTTCATTTAGTGGTAAGTTAGTTCCCGAGCCATTTATACCAAAAGTTTTATTAGTATCCGTTTGGCCGTGACGAACTATATATACGTTTAGCATTTATTTTCTCCTTTACTTATCTATTCAACTCTTTCATTATAGCAAAATTGGTACTAACCGCATCTTTAATCTTAAAAAACCTATGAACTATAATGCTATTTGGTTGAAACTTGAGTCAGTCTTTTTTAAGATTAACAACTTCATCATAATATTTCAATTCTGCAAAACGGTGTACAACAATAACTTATTATTTAATTTTAGTCAAAATTGCTTTTAATTCATCTTCTGTATAGTGGTATTTATTACCACAAAAACTACAGGTCAATTCTGCTCCGTGATCCTCATTGATCATGGTTTCAAGTTGACTCTTTTTCATTGTTGCTAAAATCTTGCCATACTTTTCCTTAGAACAATCACACTTAAAGGCAACTTCATCTTTTTCTAAAATCTTACAGTCATCGCCTAGAATCATAGCTGCCAATTTTTCAGGAGTCAATCCCGACAAAAAGGCTGTAGAAAGTGTCGGCAAATCGTTGATGCGTTCAATGGTCTTAGTTATTAAACTGTCTGAAGCACCCGGTAGTGCCTGCAACATAAATCCACTTGCCTCACCTATAGTATTATTGGGATTAACAAAAACTGACAAGCCAACAGCCGAAGGAATCTGCTCAGATTTGGTTAAATAATATGCAATATCTTCCGCAATCTCACCAGAAACAATAGGTACTTGACCCGTATAGGGCTCTTTTAAGCCCAAATCTTTGGTAACTTCAAGCCATCCTGCACCGACGGCTTTTTTAACATCAATATGACCATTTTCCTTTGGTGGTAAAGCAATATGGGGATTTTTAACATAACCCTTAACAGTTAAGTCTGATTTGGCTGTGACTATCGTTGGACCTACTGGACCATTGCCCAAAAGTCTGATAGTCAACTCTTCCTTGTCTGTGAGTTCAGCACCTGCCAGTAAAACGCCTGCAAGCAAAGTACGCCCGAGAACTGCCGAAGAAGCTGACCAAGTATCATGACGAGTTTGTGCTTCTTGAACCAAATCCTTGGCAGTAATCGTTAACAAACGTAAATTTTTAGTCTTATCAATTGCTTTAATTAAATAATCAGTCATTTTATTCTCCTAAAAAAATAGAGCCTAACAGTAGGCCCTATTAATTATTATTCTTGAGGATGATCGTCTTCATTACGTGAAATGTCAGTATCCTTTAAATCTTGCTGATTCTCAGAATCTTTTTCCGATTCAGAAGAATTAATTTCAGATGTTTTTTCTTCTTTATCTAGCTCAGATTCTTTGGGAAATTCAGTTTTTTCTGGATTTTCAGGATTACTTTCTTCTGCTTCCTCATTCTTTTGGGCGGGTGACTCTAGAGAGGCATCTCTTTCTTCCTGCGCCTTTTCTGAATTTATAAGATTTTTCTTCTGCGATTGATTTTCTTTCTTTTCAGCAGCTGCCTTAGCTTCTTCATAAGTTGATGCTTTGGATTCGCTTGGATATTCCTGCTCTGTCTTTTCAGGCATCTTGCCCGTTGTGTAAAGAGACATAATTTGCTTTTCATCCAAAGTTTCATACTTAAGTAAAGCTTCAGCTATAATGCGATGCTTTTCACGGTTATTTTTAACAATTTCAACTGCTTTAGCGTGAGCTTCATCAAGTAGCTTCTTGACAGCTTCATCTATTTTAGCTGAAGTTGCTTCACTATATGGTTTAAAACCATAAGGATTAGTTTCGCCCTCTTTTTCAAGTTCAACCATTCCTAATGAGTCAGTCATTCCGTAATTAACCACCATGCTGTGGGCAATCTGTGTGGCTTGTTCGAAGTCATTAGAAGCACCAGTTGACTGGTCTCCAACTACAACCTCTTCACCAGCACGTCCACCCATCAGACCAACGATTTGTTCCATTAACTGTTTCTTAGTTAGCAGGAACTGATCATCTTTAGGCAACATCAAGTTATAGCCACCTGTTCTGCCGTGAGGCACAATAGTAACTTTACGCACCGTTCTTGAATCACTAAGCACTAAACCACAAATGGAGTGACCAGCCTCGTGAAAGGCAACTCTGCGTCTTTCTTTTTGAGAAATCAAGCTGTTTCTCTTAGCAGGACCCGCAATGACACGGTCTTCAGCTTCATCCAAATCTGCAGCAGTAATATTATTACCGTTTCGTCTGGCTGCAAGCAGTGCAGCTTCATTAAGTAAGTTAGCTAGGTCTGCACCAACAAAACCTGGTGTTTGACGAGCAATTTCCTTTAAATCAACATCATCAGCCAAAGGCATATTCTTAGCGTGAACACGTAAAATTGCTTCACGGCCTCTAACATCAGGTGTACCAACTAAAACTTTTCTGTCGAAACGACCTGGGCGCAAAAGAGCTGGATCCAGTACGTCCGAACGGTTAGTAGCTGCAATAACAATAACGCCTTCGTTACCCTCAAAACCGTCCATCTCAACTAACAACTGGTTCAAAGTCTGTTCACGTTCATCGTTACCGCCGCCAGCGTTACCACCACGTCTGCGTCCAATAGCATCAATTTCATCTATGAAAATAATACTTGGTGCGTTTTTCTTGGCATTAGTAAATAAGTCACGTACACGACTAGCACCAACACCGACAAACATTTCAACAAAGTCTGAACCTGAAATTGAGAAGAAAGGAACATTTGCTTCTCCCGCTACGGCACGAGCCAGCAATGTCTTACCAGTACCCGGAGGACCCTCAAGTAAAACACCTGAAGGTATCTTAGCGCCTAACTTGGTAAATTTAGCCGGATTCTTTAAGAATTCAACCACTTCTACCAGTTCCTGCTTTTCTTCCTCTTCGCCGGCAACATCAGAAAAGCGCACTTTATTCTTCTTGGGATCCTCAGGCTTAACATGAGAACGACCAAAATTCATAATTCCGCCGTTGCCGCCTCGGCCTCCGCCACTTTGACTGACCATCATCCAAAGCATAACTATGAAAAGAATGGTCGGCACAAGCATGACAATAGTCGAGATCCAGTTTCCAGATTGTGACTCACCCTGAGTCGTCATCTTAGTACCGCTCTTTTGAGCTAGTTCTTGCACGTTGGATACGCTGGAATCATTTTGTAGCATCGTAGTGGAAAAACGTGTTACTTTTGATCCTGAATTGCCATTAAAAAAGTCAAAATTACTATCTGACTGGTTTTTACTTTCTTGTGTTTCTTTATAGCTACCTGAAACAGTATAAACACCATTTGCAGGTTGAACATTAAAGTTTTTAACTTTTCCCTTACGCAAATCACTTACAAATTCAGAGTAACTAATATTCTCACTGCTACCAGAATTATTTGATCCGCCAATTGCCCAGTTGATTCCTCCTATTAAAAGCAGGAAAACAACTATATAGAATAAACCGTTTGAAAACAGCCGATTCCGGTTATTTTTCATATAAAACCTCCGCAAAGTTTCTAGAGATATACGAATAAAAGTTTATCACAAATTTCATCTGTACTCTAATAATTTAAAAATTTTTATCAATTATCTTCATATAAATAAAAGCATTTTTCACCAGAACACACTTGCTGATTAGAATAAGTCTGTTCAATGAAAACCACTTTATCACCATCATAAATAGTCAAACAGTATGGCCGCAATATATTCGGAATACCACTTTGAGCAAACTTTTTCTTGCTCTTTACATGGCTGCCATCTTTTAATAAAAGCTTTGTTCCGGGTAAAATTGACCCTGCGGTAAATTGTTTTTTATTGCTTGCCCTAAAATTTCCAATTAATTTATGAGGTTCGGCTGCTTTTAAAGATAGTAAAAATTTACGCTTATTAAATGAAAATACTTGATCGAGAATAATTTCTTTATTTGCTGGCCTAGCTGGCAACTGTTTAAAAAGATAAAAAAAGCCTTGATAAACAAGTAACGTATAATTCGCCAAATTTTGATTGACTCGCTCCTGCCAGGTCTGCCATATAAAATGTTGCCAAAAAGCCTGCTTTTGCTCACTATTCAATTGTTTGAGAGCACTAGTTTTTAGACGATATGCTACATTTAAAAACTTTTTCGGCTGGTCAAACTGAGCAAATCTTTCATCGACGATTGATGTTAGCAAACTAACCTCTTTACTAAATCTAAGAGCATTTTGACCAATTTTTTTATTTTCTTTTTTAAGTAAGGGAATTACATGATGACGTAACCTGTTGCGTAAAGTATCGTCCTCATTATTAGTTTGGTCGATTACGTACGGTATGTGGTGCTTTTTGTCATATTCTAATAAATCAGCTTTTGTGACATTTAAAAGAGGCCTTAACAAAGTCATTCCCTGCATTTCGCTAATTGCCCTCAAACTATTCATTTCACTAGGATTACCAGAACGAATAAATTTAAGCAGAATATTTTCAAGCAAATCATCCATATGATGTGCCGTTAATAAATAATCTCCCTGATAATTGCGCATTATTTTAACTAAAAAATCATAACGATATTTTCTAGCAGCAGCCTCAACGCCGCCTAAAGGTTGTAAAGATTGAGGCCATTTTTCATTAATTAACTCGATACTTTTATTTTGACAATACGCAGAAATTACTTTTTCTTCTTTAAAAGAGTCAGGCCGCAGTTGATGATCCAAATGGGCGGCGAGCAATCTAAATTGGTATTGCTCCTTTATTTGATATAACAAATCTAATAAAGCTAATGAATCTGGTCCACCACTAACTGCGACTACAAGGGTTTTAGCAGCCAGCGGAAAATGATTTACCTTAAAAAAGTCATCAATCCGCATAACTGACCAAATCTTGTTCTAATTTTTTTATTTCTTTTTGGGCATCATTCACAGTTTGCGTTAAAGTCTTGGTAAAATCTGCCATTTTAGTATTAGAAAAAGGGTTAGTATGATCAATTAAATCAGGATCATTAACCCTCATTCTTGAAAGGGCGATTTTGCCTTTATAATTATGAAGGACAACTACGCGAATCTGTTCTCCAACACGATAATTATTCTTTTCCCGCAACCAATTATTGTTAAAATCACTATGATGAATTAGCCCTGTTTGATGATGAGAAAGAGTGACAAAGATGCCTAAGTCATTAATATTATTGATAATACCTGTAACTCTCTGTCCAACTTGATATTTCATTAATTATTGTTTTTTCCTTCAGGTAAATTGTAAATTGTTTCGTTTGGCTTAGAGTACAAAAATTTAGAACGAATCAGTTTAGCCACGTAATCAGTATCTTTCAAGTCATTGCGCTTAGCTAATAAAACTTGTTTTTGATTGTTTATTTTCTTCAATTCCTTTTTAGAAGTCTGCACTTGACTGTTAATATGTTCTGTCTGAGAGTGCGTAACGCCAATCTGTACTCCTAAAAACGCAAAAATGGCAACGAAAAGAGCAACGATGCGATTACGTCGTACACGGTGTACTTCTTTTGCTCTTTTTTCTTGTTTACGTTTCAGACGAGCCAGTTGCTCCTCCGGACTAACTGAATTGTATATACGTGGACCGTTCATAATTTTGACCTCTACTATCAAAAACAAATACTATTTTAATTATAACAAGACCACCTATAAATGTCATTAAAGACCAAACTAATTTATTAATTCATATAATTCACTGGCTTCTGCTTTTTTAGTAGTTTCTTTAATTGCACAAACCTTGGCTTTTACCTGTTTAGAACCGTAACCTACTTCGATAATATCGCCAATCTTAACGTCATAACTGGACTTGACCACGTGATCATTTACCTTAATTCGACCCTGATCAGCCATTTCTTTAGCTATTGGGCGTCTTTTAACTAGTCTGGAAACTTTTAAAAATTTATCAATTCTCATTTTTTTCTCCTATCTTTGAATAATATCACTGGCAGCCGTCATAAAAGTAATTAAATTAGTAAATAATTGTCTCTGATGCAGATTATCAGGAAGTTCCAACAGCACAACCAGCCTGTTAGCCGGGGAAAGATTGATTTTTGCTTTAAATGAAACATGTTCAAGAGCCTTAAAAATATTAGGTCCCTGTAATTCTTTTGAAGCCTCTAATTCAAATTCAACTTTTACCTGCTGGTTATTAATTTTGGTAATATTTCTGACCTGAGCTAAATCTGCCTCAGCCTTTAACTGTGAAATTGCCAGTAAATTTTCGACCGGTTCAGGATAATTACCAAAGCGGTCAATCAACTCATCTTTAATTTGCTCGATATCAGCAGGACTGGCAGATTTAATTTTCTTATAAAATTCAATTTTTTCTTCTTGATCACTAATATATTTTTCTGGAATATATGCTTCAAGTCCCATATCAATTTCAGCGTTACTCTTTCTGACTTTCTTTTTGTTTTTGCGATTTTTAATGGCATCAGAAAGCATTTGTGAATACAGATCATACCCGACACTGTCAATAAAGCCATGCTGCTCTGCTCCAAGCATATTGCCGGCTCCACGAATTGACAAATCACGCATAGCAATTTTGAATCCTGATCCAAGTTCGGTAAAATCACGTATGGCATCCAACCTTTTTTCTCCAATTTCTGTCAGAACCTTATTGGGCTGATATAAAAAATAAGCGTATGCCAAGCGGGCGCTACGACCAATTCTGCCACGCAACTGGTAAAGCTGACTTAAGCCATAATGATCTGCATTTTCAATTAACATGGTATTGACATTCGGCATGTCTATTCCGGTTTCAATTATGGTAGTTGTAACTAAAATATCAAATTCTCTATTTAAAAACCGATACAGAATATCTTCCATTTGGTTTTTACTCATACGGCCATGAACACTGACAATCCTAGCTGTAGGCATGAGAGCTTCGAGTTCCAGCACAACATCATCAATATCACCAATACGATTGTGCAAATAGAAGACTTGTCCTCCACGCTGAATTTCCCGCAGACAGGCTTCCTTAACAACGCTTGGTATTTGTTCCATTACATAGGTTTGAATCGGATAACGATTGGATGGCGGGGTTTCCATAACTGATAAATCCCTCACACCAATCATTGACATGTGCAACGTACGAGGGATCGGTGTTGCAGTTAGCGTTAAAACATCAATGTTGGCCTTCAGTTCTTTAAGCCTCTCTTTGTGCTTTACGCCAAATCTTTGCTCTTCATCAACAATGAGTAAGCCTAAGTCTTTGAACTTAACATCTTTTGATAATAATCTGTGTGTCCCGACTACAAGATCAATCTTGCCATTTCTTAAACCTTCAGTAATTTTTTTGGCTTCAGCTGGAGTTTGAAAACGGGATAAAACAGCATAATTAACAGGAAAATTTTTAAACCGATCTTGGATAGTTTCATAATGTTGCTGTGCCAAGATAGTCGTAGGTACCAAAAAGGCAACTTGCTTGTTATCTTCAATCGCTTTAAATGCTGCTCTTAAAGCTACTTCAGTTTTACCAAAGCCAACATCACCCACAAGTAGCCTGTCCATCGGCTTTTCTTGTTCCATGTCATGTTTAATTTCCTTAATTGAGCGCAGCTGATCCGGAGTTTCGACATAAGGGAAAGCATCTTCAAACTGCCGCTGCAAATCATCGTCTTTTGAAAAAGCAAAGCCTTTTTCCGATTCTCTTTTGGCATACAAAGCAATTAATTCATCGGCGATATCTTCGACCTTAGATTGAACTCTACTCTTGGTCTTTGCCCATTCACTACCACCCAGCTTGTTAACATGTGGTCTTTTCCCTTCAGAAGCAACATATTTTTGCACTAATTTCAGCTGATCAGCGGGAACAAATAATTGGTCACCATGTTGATAGGTAATAGTAATATAGTCTCTTTTGACACCGTTATTTTCTAAGGTTTTTATTCCTTCAAAGCGGCCGATTCCGTGATTAACGTGAACAACATAGTCTCCTGGCTTCAGTTCAGTATAACTACGCAGTCTTTGGGCATTCTCCATGGTTTTAATACGGCGACTGTGGTGCGTTACTTTATTAAAAAGTTCTCGTTCAGTTAAATAAACTAGATTATTATTGGGTAAAGTAAAGCCGCTGGCAAAACCACCAACCGTAATTTGCGTTTGACGCTCGACTAAGTCATCTGGCTTAACAATTGCCACATCCATGCCAAATTCAGCCATCGTCTGACTAATTTGTTTTGCCCTCTTATTATTATCTGCCTGCAGAATTACCGTTTGCTGTTTTTTCTGATATGATTCTATTTCAGACTTGATAAGAGGCATCTGACTGAAAAACTGTTCAGGTTCTCTTGTCTGCCAGTCAAATAATTGACCTAGCTTAACGCGACCAATACTGCGTTGAAATAATGAAAAATAAAGATGACTATGTTTATCTTGTGACCAATTTTTATGAAAATCACTGTGCAGCTCTTGTCCTGGTATCATAGCACCAGTTTTTAGTTCATCAGCAATAAAACCGGCATTCTGTTCATCTACTGTTTTAACAGCCTGCTCAATTAACGGCCAGTCATCAAGCAAAACCAAACCAGAGTTTGCTAAATAATCAAGTAAATTATCGGGATTATCAATTAGAAAGTCTGTTAAAAAAGCGTAGTTTTGAGGTAAAGAACCATTATTTAGTTCATCCAATGACTCCGCAAAATGTTCCTTAACTTCCTTTTCACCAGCAGGAGAATCTGCCATAGCTTTTGCTATCTTCTGTGCCGCACGTTTAAAATTATTAGCGGCAAAAACGCGATCTTGAGCTGCAGTAACGACTATTTTATCAATCTGCTTTTGACTGCGTTGACTGGCTAAATCAAATTCTTTTATAGTATCAATTTCGTCACCAAAAAATTCAATTCTGACAGGATTTTCGCGGTCAAGTGGGTAAACGTCTAGAATATCTCCCCGTAATGCAAATTCGCCAGGTTTAGCTACCAGATTTTCGCGGCGAAAGCCTACCTGCACAAACCAATTAGTCAGTTCAGCTAAATCAAATTCTTTTTCAGGCTCAAACTCCCGTCTTGCTGCTTGGTATTCTTGTGGTTTAGACAATTTATATTGTAAGCCCTGCGGAGTAGTAATCACGATGCCCTTGTTCTGACTCAGCAAAAAGTTAAGCGCCTGAATACGACTACTTAATTCATCAGGTGAAGTAACTGCCGTTTGAGTCGCTATCGATGCATCTACTGGAAAAATTTGCACACTGTCTTCAGGCATAATTGCATTGAGTTCACTATAAAGTTTTTGAGCCTTATTTTCATTTTCTTCCAATACCACCAACGGCTTTTGCAAAGTTTCAACTATTTGGCACAAAAGCAAATCAAAAGCACCGGCATTAGCTCCGGTGATCAAAGAATTTTTGGTGTTGCTAGTATTAGCAATAAAATTTATCAGATCATGATCTTTTTC
The DNA here is from genome assembly GCF_026185255.2 of Lactobacillus sp. IBH004. Lineage (NCBI taxonomy): Bacteria > Bacillati > Bacillota > Bacilli > Lactobacillales > Lactobacillaceae > Lactobacillus > Lactobacillus sp. IBH004. Next base: position 1,461,439 of record NZ_CP110217.2, read on the forward strand.
TATAATGTTAGTTAAACGCATTTTAATTATATTTATTCATTAAATACTGTGGGCTTTTTCCTGCAATAAAGTCAGTTATGACTTCACTGGCTGTGGCAAAAGCTTCATCCATCAACTGTTTTTGTTCAGTATTAAACGGTGATAAAACCCAGGAGACTACACTTGCTTCTGTTACGTTTGCTGGATGGCGGATACCAATTTTCAGTCTGTTAAAATTATTGGTGCCTAAATCACGAATAATACTTTTAATACCATTATGACCTCCAGATTTACCATTTGCACGGATACGGATTTTACCTAATGGCATGTCCATGTCATCATGAACAATCAAAATGTCCTGGGGCTCAACTTTAAAAAAATGAGCAAATTGGGCTACAGATCTGCCTGAATCATTCATAAAAGTTTGTGGTTCAAGTAAAATTACATCAATTCCTGCTATTTTTTGTTTTGTATACTTGCCCTCAAACTTTTCTCTTTCCAAATTGAAAGCATTTTTTTGTAAAAAGTGATCTAAAGCCATGAAGCCAGTATTATGTTTTGTTCCATCATATTTTTTGCCTGGATTACCCAGACCTGCTATAATCTTCATTTAACTTCCCCTTATTTATAGTCTTATTAATGATAGCACAATCAATCGGTCTGATTTCCTTAAAGACTATTACACTTTGATTTCATTGATTAATTAGGCTTTTTAATTTGTACGGCAAGTGCTAAAATCAATCTGAACAATGTTTTTCTTTTAATTTTCATTTAATCTAATTTTTTCATTTATATGATATAATCGTTTAGATTATTTTTACAACGGAGGCAGTTTAATGCTAATCAAATCTTTGGTTATTAAAAAAGATTATTTAACCACAGTCAACGAACACGCTACGCTTGAAGAAGCTTTAAAAACTTTGGAAGATTCTGGATTCCGATGTGTCCCAATCTTGGATGACACTGGCACAATTTTCCGTGGTAATATTTATAAGATGCATATCTACCGCCATAAATCTCAAGGTAAGGATATGAATTTGCCAGTTACCTACTTATTAAAAAATGCTACTAAAACCATCAAGGTTAATTCGCCATTCTTTAAAGTTTTCTTCACAATTAAGGACTTGCCTTACATTTCAGTGTTAGACGAAGAAAACAAATTCTATGGTATTTTGACGCACTCAAGATTGCTTGATATGTTATCAGATGCCTGGAATATTAAAACTGGGTCGTATGTCCTCACTGTTTTAACAGATAATTCAAGGGGCAATTTAGCAAAGATGAGCAAAATTATCAGTAAGTACTGTGCCATAGCAGGTGTAATGAGCCTGGACGCACCTACTGCTGGTAAAACAGATAATGCTGTAAGACGTATTTTATTTACATTACCTGCTGGGCTTACCGAGGACGTCTTAAAAGAAATCGTTAAACGTCTTGAGAAAAAAGGCTATGTTGTTGCTGAGATTGAAGACTTGCAGGCTGGTATGACACTTATGAGTGATGAAAATCCTGGTGTCTACATTAACTAAGACGAAAATAATTAATTGTTGCCACTATAAAAGCACATCATTTTGATGTGCTTTTTACTTAGCAATTTTTAATTATAATATTTTCTTGGCAAACGATCATCTAGTAAACAGGCAACTTCATAATGGATACTGTCAACATAGTCGGCTGCTTTTTTGATAGAATTTGGCGCTGCCGGATCATTTGAAATCAAAACTACTTTAGTTCCTACTGCCATCTCATATGGCAATTGCACCATTAACTGATCCATGCAAATGCGACCGACAATAGGACAGTATTCGGAACCGACTTTAATTTTAAAACCCTGAAATTTACGAATAAAGCCATCGGCATAACCTACTGGAATTGTTCCGATAATTTGATCCTCGTCAGCAATATATGTTGAGCCATAGCCCACTCCCTGACCCTTGTGAATAGTATGAACTTGTACCAGTTCACTAACAAAAGACATAGCCGGTTTTAATTTAATTGCGGTTTCTAAGTCAGCACTTGCAGGATTCGAAGATGGATTCAGACCATATATGCCAATACCAAAACGAACCAAATCACTATGAACTTTCTTATCAAAAACACTGGCTGCAGTGTTGTCTACATGAATCCATTTGGGTTTTATTTTCAACAATTTTTTAAAGTGGTTAAAGCGCGTGACTTGTCCTTGAAAATATGAATCATCACTACTGTCTGCGGAGGCAAAGTGCGTAAACAGCCCTTCAACAGCAAAATTGGAATTATTCAATAAAAAATCATTTGCTGCAATAAATTCATCATCTTGACTAAAACCAATGCGTCCCATCCCGGAATCTATTGCCAAATGAACTTTTAATTGCAGCTTGTCTTGAATCAAGTTAGATTCGGCTTTTCTGAGCCATTTTAAATCAGGCACAGTTAATGAGACGCCATTCACAGCTGCAAGTGAGGCATACTTTGCGGGCGTAACGCCCAACACCAAGATCGGCTGGACAATTCCGGCTTGCCTTAATTCTAAAGCTTCATCTAAAATAGCAACGCAAAAGCCGCTGGCACCTGCCTTAACAGCTTCTTGGGCTACTTTTACCGCACCATGGCCATATGCATTTGCTTTAACAACGGCAAACAGTTTCTGCCCTGGTGCCAAATGCTTAATTTCTTCTTTAATATTCTGTCTTATTGCAGCTAAATCCACACACACAGCTGCAGGTCTATGAATTCCAGGAACCATCTTTACTTCTCCAAAACAATTAATGTAACTATCTCATGTCTATCATGAGTAATACTAGGAAAAATCTTGCCAGCAAATTTAGGCGAGCTTGTGACTGGGTGACCTACTTTATCCCATAAAGTTTCAACATCTTGCAGACCCACTTCTTTGCCAAAGCCTGTTCCTAGTGCTTTAACAAACGACTCCTTAATAGAAAAGCGGCCACCTAAATATTCTACTTTGCGTCTGCCTGCTAGTTTTTGGTATTGGGCAAATTCTTTTGGGGTCAAAACTTTGCGGGCAAAATTATCCCCTTTGGCTACTATTTTTTTAACTCGTTCAATTTCAACAGCATCAATGCCAACTCCAACGATCATTTTCTTATCCTCATAATAATAAAATTATATTAGCAAAAAAGAGTTGTAAACTGTCACAACTCTTTTTTAGTAAAAACATTAACCTTTTTTATTTTTAATAATAAAATTTCTGCCATTACCGGAGCGGCGAGAATGGCCTCCACGATAATTGCCACGGCTGCGGTTACGATCACCGCGATAGCCTCCACGACTATTTCTGCCATGACTATAGCGACCGCGGCCACCACGACCATTACCCTTATACGGCAATGGTTTTTCAGAACTAATTTTGACCTCAACATTTGAAGAATCTTTTGACAAATTCTTCAGAAAAGCTGATACCAAATCAACTGCTGAATAATTTTCTAATAATTCGTTGGCATCATCAGTATATTTAGATAGATCATCTTTCATTATGTCTTCTATCTTAGATTTAGCCACTTTAAGTTGGCCCCTTAAAGCCTGATCATCAGATGGCGGACGCAAAGGGGTCATCTTTTTCTTAGTTAATTGCTCTATTGTACGCATATAACCAATTTCATTTGGCGTAACAAAAGTGATTGAACTACCATTTTGTCCGGCACGGCCGGTACGACCGATGCGGTGAACATAGGAGTCAGGATCTTGAGGGATATCGTAGTTATAGACGTGTGTTACGCCTGAAATATCCAATCCACGTGCAGCCACGTCTGTAGCAACTAAAATATCTAGTTTACCAGCACGGAACCTTTTTAAAACAGTAAGTCTGCGAGCTTGGGTCAAGTCACCGTGAATTCCCGCTGCATTGTAGCCACGGGCCTGAAGTCCCCTAGTAACTTCGTCAACTCGGCGTTTAGTTCTAACAAATACTACTGCCAGATCTGGGCTTTCAACATCAATCAAACGGCACATGATGTCAAATTTTTCTGAATCTTTTGCCCGAACAAAGTACTGATCAATTAAATCGGCAGTTAGCTCTTTAGTTTTAATCCGTACAATTTCCGGATTATGCATGAACTTTTCACTAATGTTCAAAATTGGTTTAGGCATAGTAGCACTAAACAGTAGAGTCTGTTTCCGGTTTTTAACATAGCCTAAAATACTTTCAATGTCTTGGATAAAACCCATGTCCAGCATTTCATCAGCTTCATCTAAAACAATGGTATTAACATTTTCTAAATCAATCGTCTTGCGCTTTAAATGGTCAAGTAATCGTCCCGGTGTCCCTACTAAAATCGCAGGCACATGATTTTTAAGAGAACGAATTTGCCGTCCAATATCAGCACCACCGTAAACAACCTGCACGCGAGCATTTTCATCACGACCCAGTCGGAAAAGTTCTTCTTGAGTTTGAATGGCCAATTCACGAGTCGGTTCTATAATTAAAGCTTGAATTACCTTATTATGCTTATCTAAATTCTGCAAGATAGGTAGCGCAAAGGCCGCAGTCTTACCAGTACCCGTCTGAGCTTGACCAATTACATCCCTGCCTGCTAAAGCCAGAGGAATTGTTTGTTCCTGTATTGGTGTTGCCTCTTCAAAGCCTGAGCGCTTAATTGCTTTTAAAAGCTCATCTTTTAATCCTAATTCTGAAAATTTCACTAAATTCTCCTTATCTAAGCCGTTTTACTACTTTTTCCAGGTGCATCCCATGCGAACCCTTTAAAACAACAATGTCATGCGGCTTAATATCATTTCTTAAATCTGAAACCATGTGTTGCATTTGTTCTGGGGCATAATAATGCAAATTCTCTGGTTTATACTTTTCTTTAAGTGCATTTGCCAGATTTTTCATTTCTGTACCATACAAATAAACTTCATTAATTACCTGTGGGTCAAGACAATCTGCCAGCCCAGCGTGAAGCTTGGCAGATCTTTGGCCTAATTCTAACATATCACCCAAAACAGCGATCCTGCGACTTCCAGCTGGAACCTGGATCTGACCAAAACTGGTTATCACGGCACGCACGGCAGTAGGATTGGAATTATAAACATCGCTCATAATATCTTCTCCTACATCGCCTTTTTCCCATTCCATTCTATCCGCTGTCGGAGTGAACTTTTCTAAAGCTGTGGCAATTTCTTCATCACTTTCACCAAAATGCCTGCCAACACAAAGAGCCGAAAGCGCGTTAGAAACATTATGTTTGCCAATCATAGGAATAGTAAATTTATGAGCAGAATTATTAATCGTAAAAGTAGCATGGTGCTTGTAGCTGCGATAACCTGTTGCATAAACTGTATCATTTTTTGCAAAACCAAAGGTAACTTTTGCTTGTGGTATTTTTGCCGCCCGTTCACGTAAAAGCGGTTCATCCCCGTTATATATGAACTCACCATCTTCGCGTAAGAAATCGGTAATTTCCATCTTGGCATCAGCAATTCCAGCACGAGAGCCTAAAAATTCAATGTGAGCCTCACCAATCATTGTAATGACCGTGACATCAGGGCGAGTCAGTTTACTTAGTTGATGAAGTTGCCCTGCATGATCCATACCCATTTCCAAAACCAAGATTTCGGTATTTGGTTTCATATCTAAAATTGTCATGGGTACGCCAATTTCATTGTTAAAGTTAGCAGCAGTTTTATGCACATTAAACCTTTTCGCTAAAACTGCTGCTGTCATATCTTTGGTCGTAGTCTTACCATTTGAACCTGTAATGGCAACTACTGTAGGATTGACTTTATTTAAATAATATTGGGCCAATTGCTGCATACTGCTTAATGGATCATCCACTTCTAAAACTGCAATATTGTCGGGTTTATTGGGATGATCCTTCTGCCATAATGTGGCACTTGCACCGTTACTAATTGCGCTGCTGATAAAATCATGACCGTCTCTTTCGCCCTTTAGTGGGACAAATAATCCACCAGCGGCGATTTTTCTAGAATCAAAGGCAACAGAAGTAATAACGGTCTGATCGTTGCCTTCACACTTTGAATTTATTGCTTTGGCTATCTCTGCCAGTTGCATTTTCATCTTTTTATCTCCTAGCCGAAAAGAGTTTTTGCTGAAGTAGTTAATTATACTCCTTATTTATGTAGTATAACAATTAGCCTTTACATAAAAAAGCAGCCCCAATGGGACTGCCTTCCACCAGATTGAAGATATTACTTGTTGTTCATGCCATACTTCTTGTTGAACTTTTCGATTCGACCATCGGCCTGAGCAAACTTTTGCTTGCCAGTATAGAATGGGTGAGAATCCGAAGTAATTTCAACACGAATCAATGGGTAAGTTTTACCTTCATAATCCACTGTTTCTTTGGACTTTAATGTTGAGCCAGCAACAAATTTAGCACCAGTTGCTGAATCCATAAAGACTACTTGTTGGTAATCTGGATGAATACCTTGTTTCATATTTATTACTCCTTTGCCATGACTCCTATTTCAAGTCATAGATTAATCGATTAACGCTTAATACCTTAACATTTTTAATAGTAAAATTCAAGACTTATTTATTATAGCAGCAGAGTTAATTTAAAACAATGTCGCTTGGTTTAACTTCCTTGCCAAAATATGGTTTGAGTTCTTTATTATAGTCATCTGTGAAGAACTTTTTATCTGCCAATCTAGTGATTTCTTTATTAGTCCAGTTTAAAAGTGACTTATTCCCTTGTTTAACTGCGGGGGCAATAAATTGATTAGGACCAATGTTTTTAATTCCGACTGTATAATTAGGATTCTTTTTGACCCAGGCATAGAGATATGAATTGTCATCTGCTAAAGCGGCAGCACGTTTATTTTTAAAAGCGTTGAACTGCTGCGTTTTGGAATCAAATTTCAGTAAATCAACTCCGCCTTTTTTAGTGAAGTAATTTTCTGCTGTTGTGCCCTTGTTAACAATTAAATTTTTGCCCTTTAACTGTTTTGCACTAGTAATCGGAGCACTCTTAGGTGAAATAACCCCAACGGATACTTTCATGTATGGTTTTGCAAAATCAACGACTTGTTTACGTTCTGGCGTTTCAGTAAAATTGGCTAAAACAATATCGGCCTTATTCGAATTTAGGGTATCAACACGATTATTGGCATTTACTTGGGTAAACTTCACTTTAACGCCCATATCTTTAGCCATTTGGCGAGCAAGACGAACGTCGTAGCCTACGCGATTGCCGTTATCATCAACCCAACCATATGGTGGTAAATCGCCAAATACGGCAACTCGTAAAGTGCCCCGCTTTTTAATAGCGCTCACGCTGCTGTCATTAGCATTGCTACTTTTATTATTTGTTGACTTAATGCCAAAAAAAGCTGCCACTGCAATTATCAGGACAATTAAAACGGTGATGATAATATTTCTATTTTTATTTTTCTGCATTATTTTCTCCTTAGAAATCCATACTTGTTAAGAAATCACGTGCCCTATCTGTTTGGGGATGCTTAAAAAATTCTTTTCTCGGCGTGTTTTCTAAAATTTTGCCATTTTCAAGAAATAAAACCTGATCTGCTATTTGACGCGCAAAATTCATTTCGTGGGTCACAATAATCATTGTCATATGATCAACTCGGGATAAGTCAGTCATAATTTGTAAAACTCCTCGAACCATTTCGGGATCAAGAGAAGCAGTCACCTCATCAAACAGCATTATTTCGGGATGCATGGCTAACGCTCTAACAATAGCAATTCTTTGCTTTTGTCCACCAGACAGTTCACGGGGATAAGAATTAACGTACTTTTCTAGTCCAACTCGTTTTAGCAGCTTTAAAGCTTCTTTTTTAACTTCATCTTCAGCTCTTTTTTGCACCTTTACTGGCGCTAACAAAATATTTTCAAGAACCGTAAAATTGGGAAATAAATCATAACTTTGAAAAACCATGCCAATTTTTTGGCGTAACTCTTGCCAGTTTTTGGCAGTAGCTGCAATTTTCTCACCCTTAAAATAAATTGCACCACTCTTGAAATCTTCTAAACCATTTAAGCATCTGATTAGCGTACTTTTACCAGAGCCGGAAGGTCCTAATAATGTCAAAACTTCGCCTTGATGAAGGGTGAAACTAATATCATGCAAAGCCTGCCAATCGCCATAAAACTTATTTAAATGTTCAACTCGTAAAACTTCTTTTGTCATTTGCCTCACCTATTCTGCTTTGCCGCTAACCGTTTAGACCATTTTGATAACGGATAATCTATTATGAAATACAGGAAGAAAATCAGACCATAAATCCAAAAAACGGCTGTTGGATATTTTTGATTATTAGCTTCAATAATCTGTTGACCAATAGCAATCACGTCCATGATGCTGATCATCATTAATAAAGAAGTCGTTTTGATTACTCTTGTTGCCAGATTAATAGTTGCCGGTAGTTCCAATTGCACAGCTTGAGGTAATAAGACATAGCGCAAAAGTTGTACTCTGCTTAAGCCCAGGGCCAAGCCCGATTCTTTTTGCACAAGTGGAACTGATTCAAGTGCGCCACGAACAATATCGCTAAATTCAGCTGCAACCCATAAAGAAAATGCCAAAACCGCCATCCAACTAGCTGGCCAGTTAATATGGAAGGTACGTGGCAAAATATAATAAAACAAGAAGAGTAATACGATTGTGGGAACTATTCTAAAAAATTCCAGATACAGTCGTAAAATGAAGCGCATTATTTTATTAGGTAAAGTCCGCAACATTCCTAAAAGCGTGCCCAAAATTAAGCCAATTATTAAGCTAACTCCAGCTATCCAAACGGAGGTCCACAGGCCTTGCAAAATTCTACTGAAGTTATTACCGGTAAACAAAACATTAATCGCCGAATGTGCCATAGCGAACCTTCCTTTCTAAATAGTTTAAAAGCAAAATAACCGGAATTAGAATAATGGTATAGGCTATGACCAACACCAGTAGATATTCATTGGAACGGTAATACAGCCCGATCAAGTCCAAAGCAGTGTTAGTCAGCTCGGGAATTGCAATGACCGAAAAGATTGATGTCTCTTTGATTAAGAAGATCACGTTAGCCGTTAAGGCTGGCATACTCAAAGCAAAACCCTGTGGAAAGACCACATAGCGTGCTAATTGCAAGTTATTCATCCCTAGGGCTTTGCCATCATCAATTTGACTTGGACTGACCCCAGCAAAACCGCCTGTAAAGCCTTCAGCCATGTATGCTCCACCCAAGAATACCAGACCGATAATCCCGCAAGTTTGAGCCGACATTTTTAAGCCAATGACTGGAAAAGCATAATATAGAAAAAATAATTGGATCAATAAAGGTGTATTTCGTGCCAATTCCACATAGGCTGTGACTATTTGATGCAAAACGGGCACTTTAAAATACTGCACTAAACTGCAAAAAATACCCACGAGGATTGAGCACACAATTCCCACACACGATAGCCAAAGGGTCAACTCAAAGGCTTTCAAAAAAATAGGCAAACTCTGTGTAATTATCTGCCAACTCATTTTTTACCTCCCACTTTTAAGTAGACGACCTGATCTAAGAGTTAGAGAATCAAGCAGTCAGAAAAACAAAAAATCTACGAATCAGATTTATTCGCAGATTTAAATGTCATAATTGCTAACACCATTGCAACAAGTGAAAAACTAAGTTCCAACTACTTTTATCAGGAATCACTGTTATTTTCCCTTTTGTAGTCAGACTTGCCTACTTCTTGTTTTCACTTCCTTTTTGTTAGCAACTATAAGTGTCTCTAATGCTATGCGTTTACTTACTTTTTGTCAATTACTTTGCTTAATATTACTTTCATTTTTCCAATTTTTGTTAACAAAAAACGCGCTAAGTCAAGCGCGTTTTAATTATAATGTACCTTTTTAAGCCTGTGATTTTTCCTTAATTGCTGCAGCAGACTTTTGCAATAATTCTTCTTCTTCAGCAGTTAATTGCAAATCAATCTTGCGGACAATTCCTTCACGACCCACAATTGCTGGATAAGACATATATGTACCGTATTTTTCTTGATAACTCGAAACAGGCAATTCAGTCCGAGAATCTGTCAAAACAGCACGAACAATTCTAACGCCAGCAGCGGAAACTCCATAGTTAGTGTAATGCTTACCCATAAAAACAGTTTGGCCACCGAATCTAATTTCATCCTCAAGGTCACTTGGTTGCCATGACTCATTCTTAGCCAGTTCAGTTATTGGTTTTTCAAATACCTTTACAGTCGACCAAGCAGTAAATTGCGAATTACCATGTTCACCTAGTGCAAAGCCGCTTACAGAACGAGGGTCAACGTTAAACTTTTTAGCGACCACTTTCTTCATTCTCGCTGTATCAAGCAAAGTTCCAGTTCCTATTACATGCTCTTTTGGTAAGCCTGTTAATTGCTGATAAAGACTGGTAATTGCATCTACCGGATTGGAAATAACAAGCAAAATTCCGTTGAAGCCGCTATTTTTAATAGACTCTGTAATCGGACTCAGCTGTTTTTTATTATATTCCAATTCTTGAAAACGATCGCCTTGTGTTTCTAAAGATATTTTACCTAAAGTGCTAATGACAATGTCGGCATCTTTCAATGCGTCATAGTCATTAACAATAATGTTGGCATGATTTGGCAAATTAGCCATAGCATCCTCAAAATCAATTGCGTCGGCTTTGACTTTGCCTTCATTAACGTCGATCATTACCAAGTCATCAACTAATCCTGAAATTATTAACTCGTGAGCAACAGTGCAACCAACGTGACCGTCACCAATAATACCTATTTTTGTTGTCATAATTAAGTACCTCTCCCTTAAAACATCTGACACATTGTCAGCCAAACTAAATTACTCTTCTATTATACAAAGATAGGGCTTTCAAGGTTACAATTTAAAGAAAAAATTTTTGAATCTTAATCTTTAAAAGACAAATACTTTTGGAATTTATTTAATATCTTTTCTATAAGGGATTGAAGGTTGGGCACCATACTTTTGAACAGTAAGTGACGAGGCTTTATTGGCAAAAATAATGGCCTCTTTCAAGTTGGACAGATCTGGGTGCAATACACTAGCCATTGCCCCAATAAATGTGTCGCCAGCTGCTGTAGTATCAACAGCTTTAACTTTAAAAGCAGAAATAAGTTCATTTTTACCTTGATAAGAATAAAATGCACCCTTGTCGCCAATAGTAATGATAACTGTTTCCACGCCTTGCTCGTGCAATTTAGCAGCAGCCTTTTGTGCGGCTTTTTCATCAGTTACTTTAACGCCTGTAATAGTTTCAGCCTCTGTTTCATTTGGCGTAATGATGTCAGTCAGTTTCAATAATTCTGTTGGAATTTGAGCCATTCCAGGAGCTGGATTTAAAATTGTTCTGACGCCTGCCTCATGAGCAATTTCAAAGCCCTTAATTGTAGCTGCAAGCGGTGTTTCAAACTGTGCAATAACAAAATCTGCATTTTTAATTAAACTTTGGTTTTGTAAAACCTCATTTGCTCCAAAAGCGTAATTAGCTCCAGCATAAATAGTAATCGAATTTTGACCATTGTCATCAACCGTGATAAATGCTTGACCAGTAGATTCTTTAGTGGCTGTAATTATGCCACTAGTATCAATATTTTCGCTTTTAAGCAAGTTCAGCATTTCTTTTCCTGGTGCGTCAGCGCCAACTCCGCCAATAAAACTTACCTCAGATCCTGCTCTAGCTGCAGCTACTGCTTGATTAGCACCTTTACCTCCCGCAGCTGAATAGTGATCTGTAGCATGAATTGTTTCACCGGGTCTGGGCATTTGCTTGACACGTAAGTTGGTATCCAAATTAATACTGCCAATAACTGTAACTTTATTCATTTCTGCTCCTCAAAAATAAAATTTTTGCCTGATTCAACTCAAATCATATCATATCAAAATCTGCTTGCAACAAAACCTGAATTTTGTAATTTTTTCATTTAATTTTTATTTATTTTTGCTTAAGTGGCGTTAACAGTTCTTTTTATTTTCTTAGAGAAAGAATATAATACAGTTTAACTTAAAATAAGTAAGGTAAAAATATGAAAAGAGAACTTAACTTTTTCGCCGCATTAGCAACTGTCATGGGCACCATGATTGGTGGCGGTGCTTTTTTTAAAATTGCAAATGTCTCCGCATTGACTCATAATGCATGGCTTAGTATCATCGTTTGGCCTTTTGCCGGTTTTATCACACTAATGGCAGGACTAAGCATAGCTGAATTAGCGTCAATTTATCCTAAAGATGGTGGACCTGTCAGATATTTGGAAGAAATTTACGGACCTAAGATAGCCTTTCTTTTTGGCTGGTCTTTGATAATCGTCTATTATCCAGCAAATATTGCAGCACTTTCAATCGTGTTTGCCACTCAGTTAAAAGAAATACCACATTTTAAAGGCTTGTCTACTACGGTAATTGCCCTAATTGTCATGTTGACAATCCTATTGATAAATTGGATCGGTTCTAAATTGAGCGGTCAAGTGCAAAAAATAACCTTAGTTATTAAACTACTCCCAATTGCGGCAATTATCATTTTTGCTTTGTTTTACAGAGGGCCTAACCAATTAGCTGGTGCTCCAGCACCACACATTTCTTCTGCTTCAGGTGCAATGGCTTTTGGGCAAGCTCTTTTGGCCGTACTTTTTGCCTATGACGGCTGGCTAAGTATCGGTAATTTAGCCAGTGAAATTAAAAACCCGGCAAAAACGTTGGCCAAAGCGATCATCTGGGGACTTTTCGGAGTAACAATCTTTTACACTCTTCTTAATTGGAGCTATGTCAGAGTTATTCCCTGGCCTAAGGTCGTAGGTAACCAAACAACAGCTCTGCTTACTGCTAAAAAATTATTTGGCAGTGTAGGTGGCACTTTAGTCGCTACAGGGATATTAGTATCTGTATTCGGCGCTATTAATGGACACCTTCTTCTAGGGTCAAGAATGCCTTATGTTTTGGGTAGAGAAAAGAAGCTGCCAGCCGCAAGCTTCTTCAGCAAACTGAATTCTAAAACTATCGTACCTACAAACAGTATGATTTTTGAATGCATAATTGCCACCATTATGATTTTTTCCGGTACATTTGACTCATTAACAAACATGTTAGTCTATGTTTCCTGGATTTTTTCAATTTTATTATTTTTTGGCGTTCTCATCTTACGCAAAAAACAACCAGATCTTTTACGACCATACAAAACCCCCTGGTATCCCATTCCGCCAATTCTAGCAATCTGTGGTGCTTTATTCGTTGTTATCACTACGACCTTAACTCAACCGCTTTTAGCAATTATTGGCATTTTACTGACCCTCACTGGCTGGCCGGTTTATGTTTATGTGCAAAAGAAAAATCATACTTAATTCAAGTATTAAAAACTGTATTAAAGACTTTTATAGAGATTAAAAAATATAGCCTTGGAGTTTTTTTCTATTCCAAGGCTTTTTAGTGCTAAATCAATATAAGTTATATTACCAATAAAATTGATTGTAACATTGCTGAATATTGATTTAAAATAAGTCTAGTTAAAGATAAAAATTAAAGATTATACGGTATAAATTTTATGAGCATAAAAGCACTAATAGTTGGTGTCAGTGAATATTATTACAACGATAATTCAAATCTTCCATTTTGTAAAAATGACATTAAGGCTATCTCTGAATCATTAATGAAGGGACTTGCTGTAAACAAAGAAAATATATCTATATTAGGAAACGATGGGATTGTTACAAAATCATCTTTTATTGGTAAACTTTTTAAAACTGCTAATTGCGTTAATTCTAATGACACTTTTATTCTTTATTTTTCCGGTCATGGAGGAAATATTGACGGAAAAAATCACTATCTTTTATTAACTGATAAAGAAATAAAAACTGAAGAGGTCCTTAACGATTTAGATTTTATTCCTTCTAAAAACAAGTTAATAATTCTTGATACCTGCTACTCTGGTAATGTAAAAGTTAAAGAAGTAGCACCTCTTAAAATTAGTGAAACTATAAATGACTTTCTAGACAGAGGTTATGCAATTATTTCTTCTTCAAGTTCATCTCAAAGTTCATACGCCTATGATGATTCTAATATCAGTGCATTTACAAAGTTCTTTTGCGAAGCAATAGAAGATAAAGCAATAATTAAAAAAGGGGGAAAATCTTTAAATGATATAACGAATTTAGTACGTTTTTATTTTAGTTGGTGGAATAAACAGGTCAAAAGAGCCAAAATCCAAAACCCTTCATTCCATTCAAATATTAAAGGTACTATCACATTTCCTGTAAGTAATTACATTCCTTACCATTCAAAAAAATATAGCGAAGAAACAAAAGACTACATTATTTATTCTGTTAAGCCTAATAGTACAGGTTCTTTAAAAAGACTTAAAGTTCAAATAATAGTTAAAAATTTTCCCTCCTTTAAACAAATTGCAAATCTAACTAATCAAATCGTCGACAAAGTTAAATACCTAGATATATTTAATAGTAGTAGTTCTGAAGTTAGGTGGAAAAACAAAAAGGCAAATGTAGTCTTCTGCTTTTTTGGCAGAGATGAACAAGACATGATGTTTCCAAATTTCTTTTGCCGCACAGTTTGGACAGATAAGGCTGAGAACAAAGAACTGCAAAAAATAAACTTTGGTATTGAAAAAGAAATTAATAATATTGGTTTTGCTTTTAATGATAATTACCTTATTTTGAAGGATTTTCAAAATAAAAATACTGAAAAAGAATATTTACTATTAAAAAAACAAAGGACAATAACATATAAATTAATTGATCAAGCGCAAAATTTTATTTCAACCTATAACGAATTTTTAAATAAAAACATCACCAAACAAGATTTAAGCAAACATATAAATCTGATCGGTCTAAAAATTAAAGAACTATATTTTAAAGATGGGGACCTGCCATTACCACCTAAAAAACTAAATAATTGGTATATTGCATGTAAGTGTTTAGCAGCAACAATTGATGACTTCACTTTAATTTTTAATAGTTACGATTTTGAAAAATCTCCACTTAACGACTTGGAAATTAAAATGAATGATGTTATAGACAGATATTACCAAGAACTCGAAGAATTAAAAAAGGAAGAAAATAAGATTTTGAAGTAGAAAAAGTGCTAATGTCTACTTGACAATCAATGTATTGTGTTAATTTTAAACTGGTTATTCTGCATGCTGATTGGTGAAATCAATTTAGAAAATAGAACTATATTTAAATAATTGAAAAGACAAATTTTATTAGTTAAAAATTCTGGCTTTTATATATTTCAAAATTATTTATTTTTTCGCATTTCTTTTTTTAATACTCGAATTAATTTCCTTCACAATCCGCACTTGCGACAAAATAACAATTATCCAAATAACAATATAAACTAAGGCAAAGACACCAACCAACCAAAAATTAATCGGCCACTTATTTATCCAAGACATTAATAACACCAGCAAAAATGTGCCTATGATATGAACACTGAAGGCAACAGCAGGTGGTACATCCATTGCAAAAATCATTGATAAAATGCCTATTAACCCTGAAATAATAAAAACAGAAATAACACCTAAACGGGTAGGAACACTAGGAGAAGCAAAAGTGATAATGATCAAATAGGTAGTTGCACCAAAGCCCACACCGGTAAAGAAATAGTTAATGAAATTACTTAATTTCCTCATTTTTATAGCCCCAATTCTTTTTTTAATGCCGGCAAATATAATCTGGAAACGTCAGCTTTTAAATTATTTTTTAAAAGTGCGATCATATTTCCTGCAAAGCCTACTTCTATCGATTCCAGAAAATTAATATTGATAATGCCATGTTTAGAAACCTGAATAAACCCATCACCCAATTTTTCAAGTACCTGATATAAGCGACCAGTGGTTTTTATTATGTCTTTAGTAGTATAAAATGTGATATCTGTTGTTTGGATTTCTACTTTAATAATCTCAGTAGGTTTAATTGTGACTATGCGGTCTTCTACCTTAATTGGTAAAAGATGATATTTCTTCTCACCAAATTTGTGTAAATAATCAATCAGATCGTTTACCGTTTCGTTTTTTGGTGCTGCTTTAATTTCAACTTCAATTTCTTCGTTTAGAGTAGGATCCGACTTAAATTTAATTTTCACTTTATCTATTGCGCCTTCTATCAGTGATAAGCGAAAGCATAATAATCACTAAAATTAGTATTGCAATCATTAATAGCAAAACAAGCATATTATTTAGCCTGTTACTATTAATTTTGAACTGTATCCCTAAATAATTAATTAAATGCCGTTTTACATTAGTGGGGAGAGTAGCTAATGTCGGTTTAAGTAAAAAGCCTCTTAGAGCAGCTGCCTCATAACTACTTGGTACTAATTTTACCAAATTTTGTGCTCCAGAAACCAATATACCATATGGTAAATAAGTCGCAACCGCGAAACCGGCAGCAGCACCTAATACAGCGGAAAATCGGCTAAAAGTAGTGCTTGAATGCATGAACAGCACAATTATCTCATCAAGTAAAGTTGCTGCAATTGCACCCACGAAAATAAATAAAAGCCCAGGTAGGTATGCTTCTTGCGGAATTCTTACTTTATCTACCAGTGCAAAATACGCAGCCATCACAATAAATGTAATTATTTGCATAAGAAAGCTAACTACTACCCCGCTCAAAACATATGCAAGATTCTGTTTGAATTGTGATAAACCCGTCAGTTGAAAATCGGCAACAGCATGAGTTTCTTGATCAGTAACTTGCTGGCCGAGAGCTTGAAAAGCCGTAGTAATACCAGAAACTGCAACTATACCAGCTATCATCCACAAATCTAATATTTTAGTAACGTGTGGTAAATTTTGCCAATTTTTTTCTAGATTGTTTTGCAAAAAGCCAATATAAATAAAGAAAGATATCAATGCACCGAGGCATGACATAATTACACCAGTAATGTTAGAAAAATAGATTTTTAAATTTCTGCGAAATAAAGCAACCATTTATTGTATCTCCTTCCCAGTTATCTGCAAAAACGCATCATTGATAGTTCCTTTAGAATAAGTAAAGTCAGCGATATTTTCCTGATTGTTTTTTAATAATTCAATGGTTTCTTGCGCTGATAAGGAATCAATTTCAACTTGCTCACGATTAAGCCGAATAACTTTTTGATTAGTGTTCAAAGACTGAATATCGCCAACGGTGAGTATTAATTTATTAGGAGCATATTGGCTCTTAATTTCTGCAGCAGAACCACTAGCTAGTATTTGACCATTTTCCAGAATATACATTTGATCAGCATTTTCAGCTTCTTCTAAATAATGTGTTGTTAAAAAAATAGTTAGATCTTGTTGCTCTTGCAGTTTGGTCAATAATTCCCAAATAGCATTTCTCGTTTGAATATCAAGACCTGTAGTTGGCTCATCCAGAAACAGTAAATTTGGTTTGCAAATAAGAGCTCTGGCTATATCTACCCTCCTCTTTTGGCCGCCTGATAAAGTGCCAAATTTTTGCTTTAAAAAGTTTTTGATGCCAATTAAGTCAATTAATTGTTCAAGCCACTCCTGAGAAAAGTTGCGGTACATCCTTGCTCTTAAATAAAGATTGTCTTTAACTGTTAACTCGTTATCTAAAATGCTATTTTGAAAAACTAAGCCTATTTTCAAATCTGCCGCATATGAAATAACACCTGAAGTCGGCTTTAATAATCCGGTTAGCATATTAATCGTGGTAGATTTACCCGCACCATTTGTTCCTAAATAAGCAACTAGCTGTCCCTCTTTAATTTGAATATTAGCTTTGCTGACAGCAACCTTATTACCAAATTTTTTCGTCAGTTCTTTTGTTTCAATCAGCATAATTGGCATCTCCTTTTTCTAATTAGAGCCATCATACTAATAAAATAAAAATTTGTAGCAAACTTATAGATAAGCAACCAAATATTTAACACAAAAGGACAAAATTAAATCATGAAAAATAAAAAAGGCTACATTTAGTAGCCTTCCACATATGATTTGATAAAAACTTAATTCTGCTTAAAAGCAAAAACGATTTGATGTTCCTTGGTAGTATTAGCAGGTAAAACAATATCGCCAAAATCTTGGTGATTGATTGCGTCTGGCAATACTTGTGCTTCTAAAGCGACAGCTTCACTTGGCTGCGCAATTGAACCGTTGTCCCGCTTAAATTTTACCCCGGGTTGCTCCTGCGTCATGGTATACATCACTAAACAATTGCTTTCACTTGAAATAGTAATTTGACGGCCACTTTCTTTTTCTCTCAAAGTAGCGACAGGCTTCATTTGATTTTCTTTACCATTAATAACGAATGCGTCATCGAAACCTTTATTGGCTTCTAATGCAGCAGCCAAATTGTTAAAATCATGAAAATCATACGGAGTATTGGCATTTGCCAGCATTTTTCCAGTCGGAATTAACTCAGAGTCAAGTTGTAAATGTTTCTCACTATTTATCTTAATTTCGTGCGTACTTAAATTAGGCTGGTCACTTAAATTAAAGTAAGCATGACAAGTGGGGTTAAACAGTGTAGTTTGCGCGCCATTTTCAGCTTTATAAGAGATTGTTACTTTATCTTCATTATCTAGAGTATAGGTAATGGTAACCAGCATATTGCCAGGAAATCCATCATGATCTTCTTTAATCTGGTGTGTAAATATTGCACTTGCACTGTTAGCAGTTTTAGCAGTTTGTGTTTGCCAGTTTAAAAAGCGAAAGCCGTTATTACCACCATGCAATGTGTTGCCATTTTCGTTGGTGGGAACTTGCACATTAGCGCCATCTAAAGTGAACTGGCCGTTTTTAATTCTGCCAGCTACACGTCCAATTGATTGGCAGCAACATAAACCGTTAGAATAATAATCTGCACAATGATCAAAGTTCATCAACAAATTCTTTTGTTGTTTATTTTTATCTGGTACCAAAAATTCGTACCAGACAGCTCCCAGCGATAAACATGAAATTGTTATGCCATGATCATTTTTTAACGTAACCTTTTTGATTTCGTTACCTTGATAATTTTCAAATGTTTCCTCAATGTCTTCCATCTTTTTCTCCAGTTAACTTAATCGCATTAGTAAAATACACTACTTCAATTATACTATTGAAATAGTGTATTTTTTCTAAGAAATCTTAAGCGTATGTGTTTGGGATTTATTAGTTAGCGATTTGATTTTATTTGATACTGCACAGATCAATGCCGTACATTGTTGCAAGGTCAGTAACTTGATCTTCTGTTGCTGCAAATGAGAAGACAGTATGGTGACCTCCACCAGCTTTGATCCACTCTGTAGCGCCTTTTTCTAAACCAACTTTTGGGGTCCATAATTGTTTAGCTACAGGCAAGTGTGGTGTTTCTTTTTCAGCCTTATGAGCATCAACTGCATAAGTAACAAGCTTAAAGTTATTTCTAAAGTCGGCTAAGGTAACATCAATAGCGTCTCCTTCAGAACCTGAAAAGACTAATCTGGCCGGATCAGCTTTACCGCCAATATCCAATGGATGAACTTCAACACGTGGTTTTTCTGAAGCAATTGATGGATCAACTTCAAGCATGTGGGAGCCTAAAATTGCTTCATGACCCGGACGCAAATCAAGAGTGTAATCTTCCATGAAGGCAGTCTTTTGATTATGAGTCATGATCTTGAAAGTTCTCAGTAAGGCTGCAGTCTTCCAATCACCTTCACCTGCAAAGCCATAGCCGTCACGCATTAACAGTTGAGCTGATAAACCTTGTAATTGCTCTAGTCCATGTAAATCTTCGAAGTTGCTGGTAACAGCGGTATAGCCACCGCGCTCCAAGAAATGTTTCATTGCAATATACTGTTTTAACTGGTAGCGCACCGTTTTATTATAAGCATCTGGATCCATAGCGCCTTGGACTAAAATATATTTTGCTTTCAAATCAGCAAATTCGTCATCGATTTCAGATTCTTTGACTTTTGCCATTTCAGCAACTAAGTCGCCAACACCGTAATAGTCAACGGTCCAGCCTAATTGAATTTGAGCTTGAACCTTATCACCTTCAGTAACGGCCACATTCCGCATCGTGTCACCAAAGCGGCAAACTTTTAAGTTGAACGATTCATCATAAGCAACTGCAACGTTTTCCCAATCAGCAATTTGCTTCATGATCTTTGGATCCTGCCAATAGCCATAGATAATCTTATTATGCTTTTGCAGGCGAGCATTAATATAGCCATATTCACGATCACCATGAGCACTTTGATTCAAGTTCATATAGTCAAAGTCAATTGTGTCATAAGGAATATAATTTAAAAATTGGGTTGCAAAGTGTAACAACGGTTTTTGTAATAGTTTTGTACCGCGAATCCAGTTTTTAGCGGGTGAAAATGTATGCATCCATGTGATTACACCGGCAACTTCATCCCTGTAATTGACTTCTCTCATAAAATAGGTAATTTCATCAGCTGTAGTTAAAACCTTTTTAAACACAACCTTGTAAGGCAAATTGCCTTTTTCATTTAAACCGTCAGCAATTTTTTGCGCATCATCAGCTACACTGCGCAAGGTTTCTTCACCATAAAGATGTTGACTACCAACTGCAAACCAAAATTCATATTTTGGTACATTTAACATTATTTGTCCTCCTTTTATCTTTAAAAAATGTCTAAACTAAGCTTTAACAATAATTAATTAAAGACTTAAACGAATCATATTCCATGAATATGCGTCGAGTTTTCCTTTCACAGTATTATTGTCGATAGCAACATCTTTTAAATCTGAAATATGCATTAATTGATTTTCATTTGTTGCGTCAAGATCATACCCTGCAAATTGAGTTGCTTTTTTTAAGCTGACATTTGGAAAATTGCAGAGTTGATATTCAAACTGTGCTGGTTCATCAGCCTTATTTTCAATAAATAAGACTATTTCATTTGTTGCTTTGTTGACTGCTGCAGCTGAACTGAGATACGGTACGTCTCTGTTTACTACCGTATAGTTTTCTACTTTACTATCAACCTTAAGTGACTCGCCTTGTGCAAAGTTTGAAATTTGCATAAATGGGTAAAAGATTGATTGATACCAAACAGAAGGATTTCCTTCATTATTAGTCATAATTGGGGCAATAACATTTACTAGTTGTGCCAAGCAGCCAATCTTAATCCTGTCTGCGTGCTTTAATAAAGTTAGAGCCAGTGAACCTACAACAAGCGCGTCAGCAAACGTATAGTGATCTTCTAACAAATGTGGTGCTACTTGCCATGGCTTTTGTTTGGCATCACTTTCTTTTGAATGATACGAAACGTTCCATTCATCCATAGCCAAATACATGGTTTTATCCATGTGCTTACGCGCTTTAACAGCATCACAAATTGAAACAACTTCACTAATAAAACTATCCAAATCAACCGAGGACGAAAGGAATTTTTTAATATCGTGCTCATTATCGTCATAATATTGATGAAGTGATAAGTAGTCTACATCTTCATAAACGTTATCTAAAATAGTCTCTTCCCATGAACCAAAAGTATCTAAAGTGTGAAGTGAGCTTCCACATGCTATTAATTCAATAGATGGATCAACTCTTTTCATTGCCTTAGCTGTTTCATGAGCCAATCTGCCATATTCATGGGCATTTTTATGACCTATTTGCCAGTCTCCATCCACTTCATTACCAAGACTCCATAATTTAATGTTGAATGGTTCTTTTTGACCGTTTTTAATGCGCAAATCACTCCAATAAGTACCACTTGGGAAGTTGCAGTATTCGATCAAATTGCGAGCGGCATCTATACCGCGGGTACCAAGATTAATAGCCATATCAGCTTCTGCACCGATACATTTGCACCAATTTAAAAATTCGTGTAAACCAAATTGGTTAGTCTCTATACTTTTCCATGCTATATCAAGCCTGACAGGTCTTGTATCTTTAGGACCAATACCATCTTCCCAGTTATAGCCTGAAACAAAGTTTCCTCCCGGATACCTAACTAAGGGAACTCTTAATTTCTTGATAGCTTCAATCACATCAGTACGAAAACCATCTTTATTAGCTAAAGGATGACCTGGCTGATAAATACCATTGTATACACAACGGCCTAGCTGTTCAGTTAAAGAGCCCCACATACGTGGATCAATTTCACTAATTATATTGTCTGAATTTATTTTAAAAGTTGCTTTAACCATTATTTATTCTCCACAGAACTTGATTGGGTACTACTTGAAGCGTTACTTTCTGCAACTTCACCAGCTTGTACTGGGTCTTCTTTCTTTAAAGCAAATGCTGAAAAGAGAGTAATAACAAAGACGAAGATACCCATCATGACATATGTATGTTGATAACCAAAGCCATCATACATATGACCTGCTACTGATGAAAAGATAAAAACAGATATTTGCTTGGCAAAGTTTGAAGCTAATGCATAAACAGTAGCATATAATCTAATATCAAACGCACCGGCGATGTATTTCATGATTGATGTTAAAAGCAACGGCATTTCCAGGCCAGCAAGCAGTCTAAACACAACTATCCAACCCCAAGTTGGAGATAAAGCAGAACCTAAAATACGAATACAAGTTAAAAAGCCATAAGCAATTAAGCCCTTTTTAGCTCCAATCTTATTGATAATCCAAGGCATTGGAAACATTAAGATAAATTCGATTAAAGTTTGAGCAGATGACATATAGCTGTATACTAAAGTACCTTGAGCTGCAGTAGCAAAGAATGTTTTGAAAAAGATAATGAATTGCTGATCAAAGACATCAAAGATAGCTGATGCACCAACATAAAAGATACATAAATACCAGAAGTTCTTGTTCTTAAATACAGAACCAACAATCTGCATATTTAATGAATTAGATGTATCACCGGCAGCTGATGCATTATCCATATTAATTTTATCGCTAAACAACAACAAGCAAACAAAAATTATGGCAGCAATAGAACACATCCAGAAAATTGAATCTGGTTTCCACAGAAATAGACGACCTGCTACTAATGAAGCCACAATTCCGGCTAAAGAACCACCTAAACGTGAGTGGGAATATTCAAAGCCGTTGGCCAAACTAGCACGCTGAACGTATTGTTCAACTACACTAACACCACCATTTAAAACAAAGCTGAGGAAAACACCGGTAACAAAGGCAACCAAAAATGAATTAATTTTCATTAATGGTATGAAAGCCCATTGGAAGTAAGGCCCGATGAAAATTCCTACTGCACCAATAATTAGTATCAAATCTTTCCTGAAAAGTAATTTGTCAGAGATTACTCCAAAGAAAGGCTGGAAGATTAGTGAAATTCCTGCCATCATTGAGAACACCAAACCTGATTGTGCGCCATTTAGATGACCTACTTGCTCCATCCATAGAGTCAAGTAACCATTCACAGTTGCCCAAATAAAGAAGTAACTAAAATGGGTAAACGGGAAACCCCAAAAATGTTTATTTTCTTTTTTTACTTCACTATTCATTTTTTCTCCTCTATTTATTACTGATAGTTATATGGAACTGGTTTACCAAAAACAGGCATGCCATTTTCGTCCCAAGTGAAAGCCTGAATCTTAGTATGACGGTTTGGATCGTACAAAGGATCTCCTTTAATATCGGTATAATCTCTGCAGTGATAAACTAAAATATCAGTCTTATCATCTTCTGCCTTGGTAAATGAATTGTGACCAGGTCCATATTGGTGATGAGCTAAATCGCTTTGAAATACCGGCTTTGAACTCTTTTTCCAGCTGTTAGGGTCTAACAAATCTGCTGTGTCTGAAGCCACAAGCATGCCCATACAATAGTTCTCGTCAGTTGCGCTTGCTGAATAAGTAAGGAAGAACTTATTACCATGATGAATTACAGCAGGTCCTTCATTTACCCAGAAAATCTTTGTCTCCCAGTCATACTCAGGTTTGGTTAACATGACAGGCTTAGTCTTTAACGTCCACGGATTTTCCATTTCAGCAATATAAATATTTGAATTTCCTTTAATATTTGGATCCTTTTGAGCCCAAACATAATACAAGACATTCTTGTATTCAAAACTGGTTGCGTCTAATGAAAAGCTGTCCATACCAGTCTTTATTTGACCATGCTCTATCCAATTTTCTTCCTTGGTAATTGGGTTAGCCTCATCACATTCGATGCAAAACATTCTGTGTTGAAACATACCATTTTTATCTAATTCCTTTGTTTCTGCTGCAGCGAAGTAAATGAACCACTTACTATCAATATAGTGAATTTCCGGTGCCCATATTAATTGGCTCATTTCTCCACTATCATGTTTACGCCAAATAGTTCTGGGAGCTGCATGTGCCAGTCCCTCAAGGGTTCTTGCTCTTCTTAATTCAATGCGATTATAAGATGGTACAGAGGCTGTAAAATAATAGTAGCCGTCTGTATGCTTATAAATATACGGATCCGCTCTTTGAATTATTAAGGGATTAGTATAAGTATTAGTTTCCATAATTATTTCCTCCTAAATTTTTATCTTCTTTTTGCATGCGTCTGTGATTGCGCGTTATTTTGACCATAATATGCATCCTTGCCATGCTTACGGTAATAATGCTTGTCTAACAAGTATTGGGGCAGCCGGCTGTTTGCTCTAGTCAATTGCAGCGTATGATAGTCTTCTTCAGCTACAACTTCTAAAACCTTGGCATTATAAACAGCCTGGGCTGGTGTTTGCCCCCAGCAAAAAGGTCCATGTTGACTAACTAAGGCTCCTGGAGTAGCTTCATAATCTAAGTGGCGCTCATCAAACGTACGGACGATAGTTTTGCCGGTATTGCCTTCGTAATCTTCTGCAATTTCTTCTTTTGTCAACGCGTCAGCTGCCGGAACATCAGTGTAAAAAGTATCGGCATGTGTGGTGTTAAGTGCTGGAATATCCATCTTAGCAGCCGCAAAAGCTACTGCCCAAGGTGAATGAGTATGAACAATGCCACCAATCTTTGGAAAATGATTGTATAAATATGTGTGCGTAGGAGTATCACTTGATGGATTCAATTTTCCTTCGACTACTTTGCCTGACAAATCAACTACCACCATGTCCTCAGGTTTTAGTTTATCGTATTCAACTCCTGAAGGCTTAATGACAAATAATCCTTGATCACGATCAATTCCGGAAACGTTACCCCAAGTAAAAGTAACTAATCCTAATTGAGGCAACTGCATATTAGCCTTGTATACTTCTTCTTTTAATTGCTCCAGCATTTAACGTTCCTCATCTTTCAAAATAGACGCTGAATTTTCCAAAGATAGAGCCAAACGGTAACGCTCAATGTATTGCGCAGCCCCAGTAACTCCTTTTTGTTCAGGACTCAGTGTCATTATCTCCGAGTCAACAAAAACCTTCTCATCTAAGTAATCCTCCAGCTTTTCTTGAGCACCGGATGATACATATTGGGCTAAAATTGCCATACCCCAAGGACCACCAGCACTAGCATTAGTCATAACGGAAATTGGCATATTCAAAACATTAGATAAAACTTGTTGAGCTACAACAGGCGTCTTAAATAGTCCGCCTTGGGCAATCATGACATCCGTTGTCACTTTCTCCTCATTAGTTAAAATATCCATTCCAATCTTGAGTGGTGCAAAAGCTGAATAAAGCTGTGCCAACATCAGATTAGCTAAAGTAAATTTACTGTTAGGTGTTCTAATTAGCAAAGGTCTTCCTTCTTGGGTTTTGGTTACTGGTTCACCTGAAAAGTAGCTATAGTTAACTATGCCACCGGCATCTGGATCTGACTTTGTAGTATCTAAAAACAAAGTGCTAAATAGTTCGTCTGCACTAATATTTTTACCTAACCTGCCTGCAAATTCGCGAAAGACCTGCGACCAAGCATTAATATCTGAAGAACAGTTATTTATGTGAACCATTGCCACCGGTAGTCCTGTAGGAGTCGTAACAATATCAATGTCCCTGTGAACTTTTTGCAAAGGCTTATCTAAAACAACCATCGAAAATTCTGATGTACCCACAGAGATATTTCCTGTACGCCGTCTAATGCTATTGGTACTAATCATGCCGGTTCCAGCATCTCCTTCAGGTGGTGCCATAACACTACCAGCTTCTAAAGTACCAGTTGGGTCAAGTAAAGCAGCACCTTTTTCAGTTAAATAGCCTGCAACTTCACCAGCTTTTAAAACTTGAGGTAAAATATCTTCGATTTGCCACGGATACTGTTTCACCTTTTCTAAACTGGAAAATTTGCGAAGACATGTTTGGTCAAACTGACCATCACTATCAATTGGAAACATTCCTGAAGCGTCCCCAACTCCAATATTTTTTTCACCAGATAATTTCCAGTGAACATAACCAGCTAAAGTTGTGATGTAAGCAATATCTTTAACATGATGCTCGTTTTGCAGTATCGCATGATATAAATGAGCGATGCTCCAGCGCAAAGGAATATTAAAGTTAAATAGCTTGGTTAGTTCTTCTGCTGCATCTTCCGTAATAGTGTTACGCCATGTTCTAAATGGGACTAGCAGTTTGCCATTAGTATCAAAGGCCAAATAGCCGTGCATCATTGCACTAACACCTATGGCTCCTATTCTTTCAATTTTGACATGAAATTTACTGCTGACCATAGCGGCTAATTGGGCATAACTTTGCCTTAAACCAGTCAAAATATCTGCTTGAGAATAGGTCCAGATACCATCTTGCAATCTGTTTTCCCATGAAAAGCTGCCAGAAGCAAGCGGCTGAAAATCAGGACTGATTAGAACTGCTTTAATTTGTGTAGAACCGAATTCAATTCCTAATGCTGTTTGCCCCCTTTGAATGAGTTGAACAATTTTAGTAATGTTCATTTAAACGCCTCTTTCCTCACGGTAGAATTCTATCCTTAGCTTTCTTCGGAAAGCACTTTCATGATATATTTTTTATTTGAATAATTCAATAGGCTTAAAAATTCATTCGAATGTTTTTGAAAATTTTTAAGCTTTCTAAACTCTTAATTTCACGGCATTTTAGCTATTTTAGAATTTTTATTTGTTTTTATTGAGCTATTTCAGCAGAAATTTATTGTTTACACTTATACCTTTATTTTTTATAAAAATGCTAATATTTCAGCAAAAAATAAATATAAGTTACCTTTTAAAATTGAACTATGTTATGATTTTAATTAAAAGAGCATGGATTTTAACAATATTAGCTAAAATTTATTCAAATGAATTTTAGGAGGTTACACAATGAAAAGCGATTACATAAACGTTGTGGAAACACTTAAAAATGAAATAACATTTGGTAATTATGAAGTTAACCAAAAATTACCCACAGAAGACGAGTTAATGCACCGCTTTAAGGTCACTCGTTACGCTGTTAGGAAAGCCTTAACTGAATTGCAAAATGAGCATTTAATCTACAAAGTCCAAGGAAGCGGAATGTATATCCAGGATTGGAATAAAAAATGGCAAGCCAATCCGCAAAGTAAAACTATCGGATTAATTTGCACTCACATTGCAGATTATATTTTTCCCAAGATTATTGCTCAAATTGATTCGGAAATTCAACCACAGGGCTATTCTTTGCTTTTAGCTAATACTCATAACTATCCTCAAACTGAACGGTCAAGTTTGATTAAAATGCTTGATTCACAAGTGGCCGGTTTAATCGTTGAACCCAGTGAAAGTGCCAAGCCTTGTCAAAATGCGGATATTTACCGCCGGATTGAAAAAAGTAAAATACCCTTGTTGTTCATTAATGCGGAGTACCCTGAATTTAATTTTCCTGCTATTGTGAACTCGGATAGACAGTCAGAAAAAGAACTGATTTCTTACTTACTACAACAAAATCACCGCCGGATTCTAGGTATTTTCCAAACTGACGACCTTCAAGGGGTCGAACGGATGAAGGGCTTTATCGCTGCTTATCAGGAAAATAATGTTAATTTAGCAAGTAGTAATTTAATTATGTACAGCTCACATGATTCTTTCTCTGTTATTAGTAAAAAAATTGATATGTATTTAAATAGTCCCGAACCGCCTACAGCAATAGCATGTTATCATGATGAATTAGCTGTTTTAGTCATTGACAAATTGAAAAAGCTAAAAATCAAAATTCCCCAAGATATTTCTGTGGTTGGTTTCGATAACTACGATTCATCTGCTTACTTAAACCCTAGCCTGACGACTATGAATTATCAGAGAACTTCCGTTGGTCAAGAGGCAGGCAAAGGAATTTTAGCTTTAATAAATGGTAAGAAATTTACTTCAGTGGTACATCACCCTGAGATGAAACTGCGTGATTCAGTTGCTACACTGAAGCAATAAAAAAGGCGTTAATCAAAACTTAATTAACGCTTTTGTACTGTTGCTATTTACTTAGATGAATCTCGCGGTCAAACAGCAGTTGCAGGTTTTTATCAAAATTATGGGCGATAAAAATGACAGTGCCTGGCATTTTAAGGAGTTCTTGCAGGATTTCTCTGGTTCCTGCCTGATCAATTGCACTTGTGCCTTCATCAATCAGTAAGATTTTACTGTCATGTATCTGGGTGCGCGCAAGAATTATTTTTTGCCTTTGACCGCCAGAAACATTTAGTTTTTGCAAGTTTATTTCTGTATTTAAGCCATGAGAAAATTTGGCAATATCTGCGCCCAAACCTACTGCTAGAGCTGCAGGTTCGGCCAGCAAGTCTAATTTGGGATTGAACATTGTAATATTGTTTTTGATGGTGCTGGGAAATAAAACAGGATCCTGTGCAATGTAGCCGATTTTAGCTAAATCAGGCTTGATAACTTTTCCCTCTTGATCCTTAAATGCTATTTTCCCCGAACTCGGTGACAAAATCCCTAAAATTAGTTTAAACAAAGTTGACTTGCCTGTTCCGCTATCACCTGATAGTAAAATTTTTTCACCATAATTGACAGTGATATCAGGGAACTTCAAAGCTTCACCATTAGGAAAACTAATTACCAAATTTTTTGTACTAAAAGCATAAGGTGTTCCTAACTTTTGCTCATCAGTTTTTATTGGTACAGTTGCTGCGGTAATTTTGTCTCTCAAAGTTCTGGTGCCCTTAATTAAACCAAAATAGAATGGCAAGTATTCGATTGCTAGTGAAATATAATGACTAAAATTACCAATAACTGCAATTGCACCAAACGTAACCAGGCCACTTTTAATTAAAACACCCGTCCAGACGAACAATATTAGGATCATAATTTGCGCAACACCGTTGGTAATAATGGACAGAACTTGTTGTTCCTGTGTCTGCTTGAGGTTGGCTTTTTCTAAGTCGCGTGCACCTTTATGCATAACGCTGGTTAATTTATCACCAGCAAGATAACGCTCTAATTCAGCAATACCGCTCAACCATTTTTCAATCAGATCCAAATACTGTCTATTTTGATGAGATACTTTTTCCGTAGCTTTTTGCAATGGCTTTTCAATTATTTTAGGCAAAATCAGGGAAACGGCTACCGAAATTAAGATAAGTAGCAATAGACTCCAGTGCATCGTTAGCAGGGCAATTACAGAGAAAATAACATAGCCCAGAAAATTGCAAATGACCGGAATTAAGTTAAAGGACTGATTGTTAACCGTATTAAGATCATTAGTCAGGCGGTTTTTAACTTGCGAAGTTTGATGATTCTTACGATCATAATAGATGTGACTCACTATTTTGCTTCTTAAGTTGTGATTAAATTCTTGAACTTGTCGTGTCAGTAAATATTCGGAACCCCAGTCAAAAGCATACGATGAGAGATAAGCTAATGTAGTAAAAATGATGATTAACAGCCACGCTTGACCGTCATGCTGGCGCAAGGCGGTAAATTCCCACATATTTAAGTAAGATGCCCCGATTAAAACAAAGGGTTGTAAGAAACTAAAAAGCACAATGAATATGAAACGAATTCGATTGGAATGAAAAAAGTTTTTAAAAGTCATGGTTGTTCTCCTTCTGGCTTGCTAACCGAATCGTTTTATCAAACATATTTTTAACCTCAGAATTAAGATTATGGGCAATCATGATCACGGTCTTATCAGTGTTAATCAGCTCGGTAATAATTTGCTTAGTTGCTTTACTATCAATGGCACTTGTCGCTTCGTCCAGCAAAATAATTTCATCAGCGAAAACTTCTGATCTGGCAAGGATAATCTTTTGCCTTTGACCACCGGATAAATTATTTTTATCCAAATCAACTTGGGTATCAGTTCCTTGGGGAAATCTCGCAATGTCGCTCTGCAATTGCACTTTATTAATTAAATTAGGTACTTGATCCAACAACTGCTGGTGAAACATCACGATATTTTCCGCAATTGTTCCTGGAAACAATTGCGGATCTTGAGCAATGTAACTAATCCGGTTTAAATTTGGTTGAAAAATCTGCCCTGTATTATTTTTAAAAATAATTTGCCCTTGATAAGGCTTGATCTTACCTAAAAGAGCTTGAAGCAGTGTTGACTTGCCAGTTCCGCTATCGCCTGAAAGTAAAACTTTTTCACCCTTATTGATCACAAAATCAGGATATTTAATTATTGGACCATTAGGATATTTAAGCGCCAAATTTTTAATTTCAATTTGGGCAATTTGAGCAGATGAACCTTTTTGTCTTGATTTAGTGTTAGAAATCAGGCCAGCCGTAGTTTGATTAATATTTTTAGTAGACTTAATCTTGACCGCAGCACTTGTAATAGAGGATACAGCTGAAAAAATACCAAAAGCAAAAGAAGTCGAAGCTAATGCCGCCCCAATTTTTATTTGACCAGTTAAAAATAGGATGCCTGCTAAAAAGGCAATCGACATTTGCCCTAAAGTATTACCAATTCCATTAATTGTATTGGAAGCACAGTTTTTGTTGGTTTGATTGACTTTGGACTTTTCCAACTTCTCAGCGTAGCTGCTCATTTCTTTATTTAAGATCGTCCAAGCATGATACCGCCGCAGTTCATTTAAGCCATTGATCCATTCACCGATACCAGTTAAAAAAGCGCTAGTATTTTGCATCACTTTTCTACTTGCCTCTGAAGTCATGCGCGCCATTATTTTGGGCAAGTTTAAATCTATTAGAACAAAAATTGCAGTTAGTAAAACAAAAGACCAGTTTAAGCTAAAAAGGACGCCGACAGAAAGCAAGATAATGAATAAATTGCTAAGAACATTAACCCAGGGCAGAGCAAAATCGCTGGTCAAAGTATCGAGATTGCTTTGCAGATAATTTTGCATTTGCGCCACTGTCGCATCGTTTTCAGTATAAAAATGGTCTACCATTTGCCCTCTTAATTGATCAAGATATTCCTGAATCTGTGCGTTAAAAAGGTAAGTCGCTAAAGGTAGAATAAATACACCACAAACTACCGGGATAAATTCAATTAATTGCCAGCGAATATAAACAGGCAAGTTGCCCACACTAAGTCCGTTAACTGCGAATTGAAAAAAATATTGGTCAAGTGAGCCGGTAACAGCGAAAATAAAATAAAGTAAGATAATAAAAATTGCTCGTTGTTTATTGGAGCTAATCAGTCCCCTTAATGTCATATACTTGCGTCTTTCATTTCATACTAAATCAATTTTATTAAATTTATCTAATAATAAAATGAATGAGCAAAGGTGTCAACTTAGCAGGCAAAATATAATGGCTGATTATAAATAAAAAAACTAATTCCTATGAAGAAATTAGTTTAAAAGTATTTAATTTTTGATTTGTTGGTTTACAGTAATGACAGTAATTAAAAGTTTCTTTTTTATTTCTTTGGCAAATTCTTACTTTCTGAAGTATATTGCCAAAATTATTAGCTACTCTATTTTTTAAAAATTTGAGTCATTAAAAATGCTCAATTATAGTTTTAACTATAGTTGAACACTCTTTATTTTCATCTTACTAATAAATTTATTCTGACTTCGAAATAACATTATCCAAGTTGCTGGTGTCACTTAAGTTGGCATTTAAAAATTCTTGATTATCAACTGGCAAATGCAGTTCAAAGTTTTCTATTGGCTGAACGCTGACTACTACATCTTTCATCGTTGCTGCCAAAATGTGACCGCCAAAGCTTAAATCGTCTGCCAAAAAATGATTGTGAAATCCTGAAACTCCGACACCTTGAAAAACAGTTGGTGTGTAATAAGTAATCATTGTGCCTGAAATATTTTCAGCTTCAAACTCCACTTGATTTTCAGCTATTTCTCCCAGAGATGGATATGGCTTACGTGATTTTTTAGAAGACCTTGTACGAATTTTTTGGAAAACACCTTTAGTCAATATTGCGAAAAATTGATTTTGAGCGTTATTTTTGGTTAAAACATCTTTTAGCATTTCTGTCAATTCGACATTTTGATAGCTTTTGAATTTGTGATAATCCGCAAAACTAACGTCAGCATAAGTCACTTTAAAGTCATCTGGCAGTTTCACAGCTGGACCACTAACATCTATTTTGTAACCGACACCGTCTAATATAACTAATTCACCATCAACGCCATCACCCGTTCCAATGCCGATATTGCCGTGCTTTAACAATTCTGACAGCGGTAAAGTACCTTCCAACAAGCCTTCAACCAACATTTGCATAGTCCCATGTTGAAACAATGTATTTTTTGTCATATCTGCTGCTCCATTAATTCATACACTTATAATAAAAAACAATTTTAACTTAATAGTATACTCATAGTTTAGCTTAATACTAATGAGCTGTAATCTAATAAGTTGAGATTGCTTTTTTCGTTACTCCCTACGAATAAGGCATGTTCCTTTTATATCAACTTTTAAAGTTATCTACTTAAAGTTGACTTATTCATTGAAACTTTGTTATCTAATCTGGCATATTATCTTTCTATATTCATTATGTTGATGATCAATTCTTATTCGGTTGCAATCGATAATTCTCTAAATATTTATTTATAACTTCTGCGTTATGTTTTTCAACTAAAAATTGCTCTGCTATTTTTTCTGGTTCACCCCAAAGTTTGTCTCCATATTCCATATTATTTTTAATCTTCCTAGATAAATCAGATATATCTTCATTATTTGGACAAAATTTTTCATCTAACTCACTTTGTAGCTTTGAATTAGTTTTAAATTTTTTAAACTCAGAATTATTTTTAAATAACACTAAATTTTCTTTGATTTGATTATAGCCTTCCCAGTCACGTGTATCAGTATTTGGAAAACTAACATTATCAATCATCTCATTAACAAAATATCTCAATGAATCTTCAATATAATAATGAAAGTAAATATGTTGACCTATGTTCCCTATATTTGTAGTTTCTGGATCACACGCAATAAATCTTGCTCCATCCATAACTGTAGCAACATATTCTTTAATAATAATTCCTCTATATTTAAGTTTAATAATCCTAAAATCTACACGAATATTCATAAGAGTTTGTGACCAACAAACAAACTTGCCTCTAAATGCATCTTCATCGTCTTTAGCTTCTTCGATTAAAAAATCTGGATTCAATTGATAAATATACTTTGGTTTATGTTCTGTTTCGTTATAAAACCAGTTATTTGCATCTTTTAAATAGTGCTTAAACTGTGAAAAAATATTAAGATCTAACCTAAATCTTTTTTTCCATAATAATTCCATTTGTGCATCACTAGTTGACCTATCATAAGGAGTGTTAGAATCGTTAACTCTAGAATAAATTAATCCGCTGGTTATTTTGGGCTTTTTTATTTTTTTACCTTTATTATCTGTTATAATTTTCCCATTTTTGTCAAGCTTATACTCTCCTTCAATATCTCTATCTAAATATAATGGAACATTATTTTCATTAAAAATAGTAATAACATCAATTTCTACCATTTCCTGTTTTGTATGACTATAAACCTTATAAGTTGTTACGTCAGTTAAAGGATAAAAATTTTGAGCAAATGGTTTGCTCCTTAAAAAGTCTTGAAGATTTTGTTTATTCATTCTACCCTCATCGTTTTCAATCCCTACTATTTTTCCAGTCTTATCACCAATGCCAATAATAATATAACAATCATCATGGTGAGGCGTATTAACCATATTTATGATATCTAAAAGCAAACTATTTCGATCATTCTTTTTATACCATTGTAGTTTAAAATCCCAATGATCATTTTCATTAGGTGCTAAATTAATAATTCTTATTAAATCTTTTTTATTTAACATTTTCTATATCAATCTAAACTATAATACTTTTTATAATATATACTTACTTTGATAATTTTTTATATAATTCAAACATATTAGCCACGGCATCACTTTCTTTAACAAGTAAACCTTATGATTTCATCACTGTACAATCATTATCTTGATGAACCTTAAGAAGTCCTTTAGGCATAATTAATGAATCATAAAGACCAGAAAGTAAACTATCTTGATATAATGCCCGTACATTAATTATCGCTCGTACAGTCCTTTACCTCATCAAATAAATATGAAGTTTCCGCTTTTTCAAGTAGTGGCTCTAGAAAATCAGCATGCAAAACATAGTCTAAAACATTATCTTTTGTTCCAAATATACTTCTACGATCTTTCTTTTAAGTATTTAAAATTGCGCCAAAAAAGATCTTTCACTTTTCTTAGACCTTGCATTGTTAGCAATGAATTGTGAATTTCCCATAATGTAATGACAAACATAATTAGGAAATAAATTTCAAGTTCTATCATCCCTTTTACTCCCACTCAATCGTTGATGGTGGCTTACTGGTAACATCGTAGACGACGCGGTTAATGTTGGGCACTTCGTCGACAATGCGCGTTGAAATTTTTTGTAAAACATCCCACGGCAAGCGAGCAAAGTCAGCGGTCATCCCATCAATTGATGTAACAGCACGAATACCAATGGTATAGTCGTAAGTGCGA
The DNA here is from genome assembly GCF_026185255.2 of Lactobacillus sp. IBH004. Taxonomy (NCBI): domain Bacteria; kingdom Bacillati; phylum Bacillota; class Bacilli; order Lactobacillales; family Lactobacillaceae; genus Lactobacillus; species Lactobacillus sp. IBH004. The sequence goes on from NZ_CP110217.2 coordinate 1,496,060, forward strand.
CCGTCACCCATCACGCCCACGGATTTGATACCAGGTAAAACGGTGAAGTATTGCCATATTTTTTCCTGTAAACCGGCTTTTTTAATTTCATCCCGCAAAATTGCATCACTATCACGCACCAGTTTGAGTTTATCCTCGGTTACTTCGCCGAGAACGCGAATGCCCAGACCGGGTCCCGGGAATGGCTGACGCCAAACTAAATCATGCGGAATACCTAATTTTTCACCCAGTTCACGTACTTCATCTTTAAATAACTTGCGCAAGGGTTCAATTAACTTAAAGTGTAAATCTTTAGGTAACCCACCAACGTTATGGTGCGACTTGATTGTCTGGGCGGTATTTGTGCCGCTCTCAATCACATCAGTGTAAAGGGTGCCTTGGGCTAAAAAGTCCACATCTTTAATTTTCTTTGCTTCGTCCGCAAACACCTCAATAAACTCTTTACCAATGATTTTCCGCTTTTGCTCAGGGTCGGTGACACCTTTAAGTTTATTCAAAAAGCGCTCTTGAGCGTTTACCCGAATAATGTTAACGCCTAAATCACGGTTCAAGGCTGCCATTACTTCATCGCCTTCGTTTTTACGCAACATGCCGTGATCCACAAAAATAGCTGTCAGCTGATTGCCAATTGCTTTGTGTAAAAGAGTCGCGGTAACACTGGAGTCTACCCCACCAGATAAACCCAGAATTACTTTTTTATTACCTACAGTTTTTCTAATTTCAGCAATTTGCAAGTCAATAAAATCGGTCATTGACCAGTCAGCTTTAGCGCCGCAGACTTTAAAAGCAAAATTACGCAAGATATCAAGACCATACTGGGTATTCCGCACTTCAGCATGAAATTGAATACCATACATTTTAGCTTGATCATTAGCAATAGCGGCAATCGGGCAATTCTTACTTGAAGCGACCGTTTCAAAGCCAGCAGGAGCCCCTGTGACCAAATCACCGTGACTCATCCAGACGTATTCATCTTTGGGCAATCCGGCAAATAAAACGGAGTTAGTATCTTCAACCTCGATGTCGGCACGACCATATTCAGAATTAGCAGCTTTTTCGACCTTACCGTTTAAATAAGAAGTCATCAGTTGCATCCCGTAACAAATACCTAAGATAGGAATGCCCAATTTAAAAATTGCAGGATCTACTTTCAAGGCATTTTGGTCGTAAATACTGTTAGGACCCCCGGAAAAAATAATCCCTTTGGGATTAATCTTTCTTATTTGGTCCATACTAATATCATGGGGCAACAACTCGGAATAAATCCCAAAATCCCGCAGCCTGCGTGTGATTAGTTGATTATATTGACTACCAAAATCCAGCACAATAATTTCATCAAAATCACTAATATTCTTTTTCACCGACATCCAAGCTCCTTTACTCACTAAATTCATACTATATCAACTTTACTAAGAAATGCAGCAGTGGTCAATAATTTTTTAGCTCTAAAGAGAGATTTTGCGAATTATTTATCCCTATTTACTGAATATAATTCGCAATTTCATTTAAAATTAATCTTGCACATATTATGCGACTCTGTTACAATGCTTGCAATAGCAAAATAAAAATCTATATATTGCCGTAATGTGGTCGGCAGTTTCTACTCAGAACCGTAAATTCTGAACTATGGATAATATGCATTTAAAGTAGTTAAAATACTGGTTTAAAGGGCTTTTTTTACCATAGTTTTGGTAGGAAAAGCCCTTTTTGTCTTGAAGGAGGAAAAAGTGAAGTTATTAGAAGACCGGATTCGCAGTGACGGAGAAGTTCTACCTGGTAACGTTTTAAAAATTAATTCGTTTTTAAATCATCAGGTAGATCCCGAACTAATGAAGAAAGTCGGAGAAGAATTTAGTCGGCTATTTAAGGATAGTGGTGTCACAAAGGTGTTGACCTGTGAAGCTTCTGGAATTGCCCCTGGAGTAATGGCAGCCTATGAATTACATGTGCCAATGGTCTTTGCCCGCAAGAAAAAGCCCGCTACACTTAATGATGCGGTCTATTGGGCAGATGTTTATTCCTACACCAAGAAAGTCACTAATCAAATTTGTGTTGAACAAAAATTCCTGCACCATGATGATCACCTGTTAATTATTGATGACTTCCTGGCAAACGGTGAAGCAGTTAAAGGCATGATTAATATTGCTAACCAGGCTGGTGCTGAGGTAGCTGGTGTTGGTATCGTAGTCGCCAAAACTTTCCAAGGCGGCAGCGACTGGCTTAAACAACACGGCTATCGCCTCGAAGCCTTGGCAGAAATCGCTAGTTTAGCTAATAATCAAGTACATTTTGTGGGAGAAAACTAATGGCAGAAAAAGAAGTTAGCCAGCAAAAAGCAGCTGTTTTAGGTTTACAGCACCTGTTAGCAATGTATTCTGGTGCTGTTGCGGTACCTCTGTTAATTGGAAATGCGTTAAAATTTTCTCCTGCACAAATGACTTACCTTGTTTCAATTGACATTTTCATGTGCGGCCTAGCTACGCTATTACAATTAATGCGTAACAAGTACTTCGGTATTGGTTTTCCAGTCATTTTGGGTTGCGCCATTCAGGCGGTTGCCCCCTTGCAAATGATTGGGCAGAAATTCTCAATCAACGACATGTATGGTGCCATTATAGTTGCCGGTATTTTCGTAGTTTTAATCTCGGGTGTTTTTGCCAAAATCAAAAAGTTCTTTCCTCCTGTAGTAACAGGCACATTAATCACTACTATTGGCTTAACCCTCGTTCCGGTCGCAATTCAAAACATGGGTGGTGGCAATTCAGCTGCTAAAAGTTTTGGCAGTGGTCAAAACCTGTTTCTAGCATTTTGCACCATGTTTATCATCTTGGCATTAGAAATTTGGACTAAAGGATTCATCAGGTCAATTTCTGTTTTAATCGGTCTTGTTGCCGGAACTGCTATTGCCGCTTGCATGGGACTCGTTTCCTTCACTCCTGTCATGGAAGCATCTTGGTTCCACCTACCTCAACTCTTTTACTTCGGAGTGCCGAAATTTGAATGGTCTTCCAGTCTGACCATGATCATCATAGCTTTAGTCTCGATGGTCGAATCAACCGGCGTATTCTTCGCCATCGGTGACCTCTTACACCATGACGTCACTGAAGAAGATTTGAAAAAAGGTTATCGCGCAGAAGGCATTGCCCAGATTTTTGGCGGTTTATTCAATGCTTTTCCTTATACCACTTTTTCTCAGAATGTCGGTCTTTTACAATTATCAGGCATTAAAACTAAACGTCCGATTTACTGGGCCGGTGGTCTACTAATGGCTATGGGTTTGTTACCTAAAATTGGCGCAATGGTAACTATCATTCCAACGCCAGTGTTGGGCGGTGCAATGCTCGTAATGTTCACTATGATTGCAGTTCAAGGTATCAAAACACTGGCCAAAGTTGATTTGAGTGACAATAACAATGTCTTAATTATTGCTATCTCAATTGGACTGGGACTCGGTGTTACTATTTATCCCCAATTTTTCAAAAATCTACCGGCTACTGTGCAATTATTTTTAAGCAACGGCATCGTGATTACTAGCTTATCCGCAACAATTCTAAACTTTTTACTTAAAGGAGGTGATAGAAAAGCAAAACAAAATACTCAAACTGCAAATATCACGTAAATGAAATTGTCTTTACCCTTGAGACAATTCTATTTACCCCAAAAAAGCATCTTCAGGCAAGAAGATGCTTTTTTATTTTTATCGGATAATAGCATTCATGTTAGTCAGGCTCTCAGTCAAACTCCCTTTATTTAGAAATGAACTGCAAGTTGCAAGCATTTGTTCTCCGATTTGTTCAAATGGCTTATCCACAATTTTTTCTGTATACTTCATAATTCCAATAGCAGTGATAAAAATGAGAAAAACCTGTGTCACTGGAGCAACTGCAATTTTCTGACCACACTTTTCATATCCTTTGACAAAAGAAACAATCAATTCTTTATTTAAACCAAAGTCCTGGTAAAAAAGCTTAATGAAGTCTTGATAATTTACTCCCATGCGCGCTCGTTCAAAATCAATTAAACTAAGATGATCAGCAACGATTTTATAATTGCGCAAGCCGACATCTCCGTGTAAAACAGTATTTGCATGAACTGCTAAATCTTTTTCAATATCTACTCTTTCGGCTGTAAACTGTGCCAGCAATTTCAGCAGCTTATTTTTGATTTCGGGTTTATTTAAGTTATCAATGTCGCCTTTTGCCTTATTGAATAGTTGATTATTTAGGTATATGCCAGAAAAAGGTTTGACTTTTTGATGGAAGTGAGACAATTCTATGCCCAAGTTAAATGCCATATCAGGAGTGATTTCTTCTTTAATATCAGAAGGCGCCAAATCTTTCATGACCAAAACAAATTGTTGCGTTTGTTTGACAACAAAAGAGTCTAATACCCGAGTATTTAGTTGCTCGTTAACAGCTTTTTCAGTTAAAAATTTTCCTGCTTGTGCAAAGACTTTGACAAAAATTTTTTGCTCAAATTTTGCACTATCACCAACAAAAGTGCTGTTTTGTGACTCGTGCGTGATCTTTGTTAAGTCAGCTTGCAGTTTTTCTTCTAAAGTTTTTTCTATAGTCATTAGTTTATTTCTTTCATTTCACCGATGCGGGCAATGCCACAGCGACCTAGCACAAAAGTTGTTTACCGATTTTCTTGCCAATCAAGGTAGCAGTATGAAAACGCACCATAAACTATGTTTTTCTTAGTATTAATCATTTTAATTCTCGCCTTCATATAAGAATAATTCATCAACCGTTACCCCTCATATCTGCGCCAAGTAAAAAGCTAATCCTAAAGATGGGTCATACTTATCATTTTCAATGGCGTTGATTGTTTGCCGAGTAACATGAGCGGCTGCGGCGAATTGAGCCTGTGAGTACCTCTGCTTTTTACGCAATTGAGCAATTCTATTTTTCACTAATTCACTCTCCTGTCAAACTTATTTGACTTTTTTAGTAAAGCATCTTTTACATTTTTTGCCAATCATAAATCAGAATTTAGTTAAAATCCCAACTTCGTAAAAGTAATAATAATTTAGGTTTAAGTTTACTCATTTTTTTGCAAACAGCCCGCCTTTTTTAATACAATATAGATTAAGTAATTTGAAAGGACAGATAAGATGAAAAAAGCAGAATGTACGACTATTCTTGTCGGTAAAAATGCCACCATTGACGGCTCAGCTATGATTGCCAGAAGTGAAGACGGTGGCCGTGAAATAATTCCTGAAGGTTTTGAACTTATTACACCGGAAAAACAACCAAAGCATTATGAAAGTGTTATTAGTCACCAAAAGATTGATGATGCAGACTTAGCGGAAAAGCCTTTACGTTATACCAGTGCACCTGACGTCTCTGGCGAAAGCGGCATCTGGGGTGCAGCCGGAATTAACTCAGAAAACGTAGCAATGACTGCTACTGAAACTATTACCACTAACGCACGTATACAAGGGATCGACCCGCTTGTTACTAAGGGAGGCCTAGGAGAAGAAGACTTTGTTACTTTAACATTGCCTTATATCCACAGTGCTCTTGATGGCGTTAAGCGGATTGGTTATTTGCTGGAAAAATATGGTACTTACGAAATGAACGGTATGGCTTTTGCCGACCACGATGAAGTTTGGTACCTGGAAACTATTGGTGGTCACCACTGGATTGCACGTCGTATTCCTGATGACGCTTATGTTGTTGCTCCTAACCGTTTGAACATCGATGAATTCCATTTTGGTAAAGATGGCTTCTTAGCTGATGACACCTTAGAAGACTTGATTAAGGAATACCACTTAAACCCTGACCGCGAAGGTTACAACATGCGGCATATCTTTGGTAGCTCAACTATTAAAGATGCTCATTACAACAATCCACGTGCCTGGTTTGTTCACAATTACTTTGATCCAGAATTCGGTGGCAAGCCAAGTGATCAGGATCAACCATTTATTTGCCACGCAAACCGTAAGATTAGTATTGAGGATATTTGTTTTATCGAGAGTTCTCACTATCAAGATACGCCATTTGATCCTTATGGCGATCAAGGTACCCCTGAACAAAAGAAGACCTTCCGTCCAATCGCCCTTAATCGCAACTTCGAAACTCATATCTTGCAAGTTAGAAATGACGTTCCTGAAGAAATTGCTGGCGTGCAATGGCTTTGCTTTGGTCCAAATACCTTTAACAGCTTTGTCCCATTCTACACGAATGTCAACGACACACCAGCCAGTTTCCAAACCGGGCCAAAGTTCGATTTGAACAAGATTTTCTGGTTAAACAAATTAACAGCACAATTGGGTGACACTAACTTTAAAGTCTACGGTGAATTAGAAAATGACTTTGAGCAAAAATCATTGGCACAATGTCACTTCATTCAACACGAAACTGATAAAAAAGTTGCAGGTCTTTCAGGTAAAGAAGCTGAAGATTTATTAACTGAGGCCAACCAAAAGATGGCTGATCAAGTTTACAACAACACTATTGAACTGCTGGGTAACATGGTCAATGAAGGCCATAACCTGGCAACGCTTAAGTTTGACTTGTTAGATTAAAATTCTGAAATACAAAAAACGGTAGAGTATCAGCTCTGCCGTTTTTGTTTGTTAACGATTTTCTCAAAGATCTGTCCCATTCGATTCAATGATTTGCTTGTAATAGTTAAAACTAAATTTTTTGATTCTTTTTAAAGTGCCACTACCGTCATTGTTTCTATCAACGTAAACGAAGCCATAGCGTTTTTTCATTTCTCCTGTTCCAGCTGAAACAATGTCAATAGGCCCCCACCATAAATAACCAATTACATTGCAACCATCTTGAATTGCTTTAGCAATTTGCTCAATATGCATCTTAAGATAGTCACATCGTTCTTTATCATAAATGCAGCCTTTTTTATCTGGATGTTCATCCATGCCTAGACCATTTTCCACAATAAAAAGGGGTAATTCGTAGCGGTCAGTTAATATGTTTAATACATAACGTAACCCTTCCGGATCAATCGGCCAATTCCAAGGTTGCGGTGCTTTCAGCTTTAAAAAGGGATTATCAATACCAATCGGCCCTCCAGTATCTACTTTCATTTTTTCATCTACATCAAAGACACTACTTTTATAATAGCTAAATCCGATATAATCACATGTAAAATTCTTAATTAGTTCTAAATCTCCTTGCTCAATATCTGGAGCCAAATTATTTTCTTTCCAATAGCGAATAATATACATAGGATAATGTCCCCGGCACATTACATCACTAAAGAAAAATGATTTTCTGGTAAAAAGATAAGCACCAAAAACATTTTTGGGATTTGGGGTATTAGGATATAGTGCAAGCTGAGAAAAGCTACACATTAGTCCCATCTTTGCTTTGCTGTCAATCTTTCTTAATATCTGAATAGCTCGTGCATTTGCCACAAACATGTTATGACTAGCCTGAAAACAATCTTTTAAACTTATATCAGATAGAGGATCATCTAGATTTCTAGGTGGTATCGGTAATATACCACCCGCTACATATGGATATTTCATCAAATTGTTAATTTCATTAAAAGTCATCCAATAGTGAACTTTCCCTTTATATCGTTGAAAAACAGTTTGACAATACTTAATAAAAAAATCGATCATTTTACGGTTAGTCCAACCGCCGTATTTAGCTACCAAATTAAATGGAGTTTCATAATGACTCAACGTTATTATTGGTTCCATTCCTTTACTAATAATGGTATCAATAAGCTGATCATAAAACTCTAATCCTTTGTCATTTGGTTTATCCTCATCACCCTTTGGATAAATTCTAGACCAAGCAATACTTGTTCGAAAAGCTTTCAAGCCAAGCTCATGCATTAGCTCTAAATCTTCGTCAAAATGATGGTAAAAATCGATCGCTTCATGAGTCAAATAAGTTTTTGTAGGATCTAGATTAAGTTCCCATATTTTCTTATTTTTATTCCATTTTATACTTGGTTTTCGGGAGTGAAGGCCAACGACTGTATCAATTACACTTGGTAGCTTGCCGTCTTCATGCCAGGCACCTTCTATCTGATTAGCGGCAACTGCTCCACCCCATAAAAAATTTTCTGGAAAAATTTTACTATTCATGATGTTCCTCAAACTATAAATATTTAGTCAACTTGTTGTTTTGCTATCTTTTCTGATACTTTCAAAAATGGTAGATATAAAATAACATGAACTGCTACTATGATAATTTGCACTAAAACTACTTTCCAATCTCCTCCACTGGCTAAAAAACCGTTGACGAATGGAGGAATAGTCCATGGAACTAATACTGTTAGTGGCTTAATAAAACCTATAGCTGTCATTACGTAACCTATTGTTGTTCCAATAATTGGCCCCAACACAAAGGGAATCATCAAAGAAACATTAAATACTACTGGAAGTCCGAATACAATTGGTTCATTAATATTAAAGATTGCAGGAGCAAGAGCTAATTTTGATACCTGTTTAAATGGCTTATATTTTGTAAATAATAAAATAGCGATTAAAAGACCAAGTGTAGCACCCGTACCTCCCATTTGACCAAAAACAAGTCTAAATGAATAATTAATTATGTTAGGAGCTTGACGACCAGCTGCTGCTGCAGTCATATTCTCATTCATAGCAACCATAAGAGGAGCTTTCATAATTGAACTTGTAATGGTTGAAGGGTGAATACCAATTGAAAACACAAAATTCGCAAGCGCAAATAAAAATGTAAAACCAATAAAGCTATTACCAACTTTAGTTAAAGGTTTTTGAATAGCCATTGTAATAAAATCAATTACACTTGTATTCCATAAATCAACTAAGAGAGTTGATACTAAACAAATAATTAAAATGGTAATGAAAATTGGTATCATTAATTCAAAACTAGTAGCAACAGCAGGAGGAATTCCTTGCCCTAAATTAATTTTTAAAGCCTTTAATTTTGACAATTTAATAAAAATTTCTGTCGCCACAAAGCCAATAATAATGCCAGCAAACATACCGTTAGTACCAATTTTGTCAAAAGTTACTACTCCAATAACTTCTGTCACTTTATCGGTGCCTTTTATCGTAGCCTGATTAATTATTGGCATAATGGCAAATAAACTACCAATTGTAACTATTACGGCAGACATTGGGGAATCAAATTTTCTAGCCTTTGCTAAATAATATGAAATCATTGGGGCAACTAGCATTGCTGAAATATTTAATGTTGCATTACTAATTAAAGTTCCAAATACTTGCAATTTTGCTAACAAATCGCCATTCGTTAAAGCTGGAAAAATTACACTATTTAATAATGTACCAATACCAGCTAAGATAAACATTGGCATAATAACTTGGAAAGCATCCCTTAAAATCTTAAGGTAAGTAATATTAGCAATTTTAGCTGCCACAGCAGTAAATCTGTCAGTTAATGTCGCTTTGTTTTCGTTCATTCTATTTTTCCTTTCTAAAAAAATTGTTTTGACAAAAAATAATTAAGCACTTAATCTAAATTTAGTTTATTAAAATAAAGCGCTACCAAAAACAAAATAATTAGTTTCTTTTGTGCAAACTTTTGCTACAACATAATTAAGTAAGGAAAACAAAAATGAGTTACATGCCGATGAACTATAAGGTTAAGCAATTATATTCGACTAATATTATTTCAAATAAAAGTAATAATTTTTCACAATCAAGTCGGTGGCATAATTCTTTCGAACTATTACTTTGCTATTCAGGCAATGCAACAGTTAAAATTGGTTCTAAAAATCATAATCTAACAAAAAATAGAATACTGTTTATAAATAGTCTTAAAAGTCATTCAATAAAATCAAAAGTTCCATTTCAACTATTACGACTAACCATTGAAAAAGAGTGTTTAAGTGAATATAAAGATATTTTTAGTACTTATGAATTTGACACAAAACTATCCGATAAAAATTATATTTCCTTAGTAAAATTAAGAAATTATATGGAAGAATTAAATATTATTCAAGAAAGAAATCAAGGGCTAGAGCTTAATTTTAGGATAAAAGCTTGTATTAATGACATCATTTTTTTACTGTTGACAGAATTTAAAGTAGGAGATTTTGATACACAGATGATCAATACCTCTCAAAAATACGAAGAAATTTTATCAAAAATAATGATTTATATAGAAGAAAATTATCATTATCCAATAACATTAGCGGAAACTGCCAAATTATTTTCATACTCTAGCACATACTTCTCTAAATTTTTTAAAAAGCATTCAGGTGTTTCTTTTTCAGAGTATTTAACTAAGGTGCGTTTAAAACATGCATACTTTGACTTAACAATGACAGACTTATCAATCAATAAAATTGCCTTTAAAAATGGTTTTTCAAATTCTAGGTCTTTTAGTTCCTATTTTAAAAAACAATACGGTTACAATCCAAAAAAGTACAGGCTAGAAATCCACTGAGTAAAAATATGTTCCATAATAAAAACCTGAAATTAAAAAAATTAATTTCAGGTTTCGCTATTTTTGTAAAATTACTAAAATGAATTATTCTCTCAACACCCGTTTTGCCAAAGCAAAATCACCGACTGTGGCAGAACCATTATTACTGATTTCCGGCATAGTGACGTATTGCTCCAATGGTGGCACGTGGACATAATTATTCAATAATGTCGCAAAATCACGCCGCACTTTTTCTAGAAACTTTTCACTAGTAACGCCGCCGCCAAAAACAATTTTGTCAGGACGTAAAATTAAGGTGACTTGCAAGGCAGCCTGAGCTACGTAGTAACTCATAATATCCCAAACAGGATCTGAAAGCGGCACATCTTTACCGGCTTTATTAAGGCGAGCTTCAAAAGTAGGACCTGACACTAAACCTTCCAGGCAATCTTTATGAAAAGGACAAATTCCTGCAAAATCCAAGTCATCTGGATGACGTTTAACTTTTACGTGACCCATTTCAGGGTGGCCTAAAGAGCCTACCAACTTACCATTAATAATAGCTCCGCCACCGACACCAGTGCCAATCGTGTAGTAAACAAGAGAGTCAACGTCTTCATTTGATAACTGTGACATCACGTATTCCCCAAAAGCCGAACCATTAACATCAGTAGTAAAGAAAACTGGGACTTTAATTGTTTTAGTCAAAAATCCGACAAAGTCAGTATTGTTCCATCCCTTTTTTGGTGTATCAGTGATAAAGCCATAATTAGGTGCTGTTTTCCGCACCTCAATCGGTCCAAAAGATGCAATTCCAATGGCATCAACGGCAAATTGCTTAAAGTAATCCACTGTTTTCTGCAAAGTTTCTTCTGGTGTCGTGGTGGGAAAAGTTGTTTGATCTTTAATTTGATAATTTTCATTGCCGACTGCACAAACAAACTTGGTACCGCCAGCTTCTATTGAACCTAATAGCATTTATAACTCCTTAATTGACCTTTCATTTTAGTTACTTTTTTATTATAACTCTCAATCAGAATAAAAAATTTTTTTCTCAAATAAAAAGTGCGTCTTCCTGCAAGCCATACAAACAATTATTTAATAAAAAAGCCCGAAGCAATCATACTTCAGGCTTTATATTTACTTAAACTATATTATTTATCCTATCTATATTAAGTCTTTGAACAATTTTCAATCTGTAGTAGCTGTATTACCACATAATTCTATACTTGATCTATTCCTTTAATTAATCAGGATACTTTCCAATTAATAGCACTGGTATTTCTCCCATAGTCCCATACTTAACGAATTCTTTTAGTTCTTTGATAGATGTCAGTGCGATTTTCTTTTCGTGTCCTGTCAATTCATTAGCTAATGTTTCAGCTTTAGCTAATAGTTCTGCAGTTGGCTTATTATTATCTCTAGCTGTCATAACATCCAGCTCTGCCTGCACCAAAGGTTTCAGCTTTTCATCTTCTGTATTTTTGTTATATATACCAGTTAGATATGTAGTAGAACCCTTATATTTACCATCTTTTGAAACTAAATCAACAAACATGCCATTATGAATTGGCGTAACTTTTTTAACTTTAAAAAGTGTATTGTTCTTGACAATCTTTTTAATGACTTTAGTACTATAGGGTTTACCAGTAGACTTATATAAGGCTCCCTTTGTGGCATCAGTTAGTTTAAAAACATAACCGGCCTTAACAAACTTTTTGGACAAAGTCTTTTGAGAATAGTGAAAGAGTTTTTCTGCGCTTGTAACAGTTTTTGCATTAACATTGTTTACAGAAAAAACTGCTCCGACAGGAACGCTTAGCAAAGCCGCAGCTATGACAGTTTTTGAAAATTTATGAAAGTCCTTTTTCATTTTTATACCTCATTATTTCATCTTTTAGTAATAATAATGTAATTATATTACGTTCTTATTACAAAAGAAACAATAAAGTACTTTTTATAATTTTAAAATATAACCAAACAGGCTAATCATTATGATTAGCCCACTCAACTATTATTCAGTTACTATTAAATTATTTATTAAGTGCATCCTGGATTTTTACATCCGCACCAAGTAGGCGGAGTTTTTCTTGCACGCGATCATAACCACGGAGAATATTATCAGCATTGTCAATTACAGTCTCGCCATCTGCCATCAAACCAGCTATCATTAAGCAGGCTCCTGCACGAATTTCACCAGCTGAAACCTTCGTACCATGAAGTTTAGCAGTTGGATGAATCAAAATAATATTATCTTCCACTTTAATGTCCGCACCCATTTTACGCAACTGCTCAATGTGACCGATTCTTTTAGGATAAATCTGGTCAATAATCACGCCTTCACCGGACTTGGCAGAAAGCAGAAGCGGAGTCACCGGCTGCTGCAAATCTGTCGCAAATCCTGGATAAGAAGAAGTGCGAATTTGTGTCATTTTTAAATCGCCAGCAGGATAAACATAAAGGGAATCTTCAGTTGCATCAATTACTACACCCATTTCTTCTACCTTAGCTAAATAAGAATCAAGGTGCTCCTCAATAATATTATGAATGCAGATGCCATTGCCAATGCAACCGGCAAGGGAAATATAAGTGCCCGCTTCAATTCGATCAGGAATTATAGTGTGGGGGGTCTTAGCTTGCAGCTGCTTAACTCCTTCAATCCTAATCGAATCCGTTCCGGCACCCCTGATAACTGCGCCCATATTATTTAAAAACGTAGCCAAGTCAATTATTTCAGGTTCTTTAGCAGCATTATCAATAATAGTTTGTCCCTTAGCGGTTACTGATGCCATAATTATATTCATTGTTGCACCTACAGAAGGCATTGCTAAATGAATAGTAGCACCATGGAGCCCTTCTGCAGGGGAAGTAATTTTTATTTGATCATTCTCATTTTTTACACATGCGCCTAAGGCTTCAAACCCCTTAATATGTTGGTCAATGGGGCGGGGACCAATATCATCTCCACCAGGGAAGCCCACAACAGCCTTACCAAAACGACCAAGAAGGGCACCCATAAAATAATAAGATGCACGCAAACTCTTGATTTTACCACTTGGCAATGGGCTCATCTTAATGTGTTCTGGATTGATACGCAATGTTGTATTGTGAAAATCACTCACAACATCCATTTCACTGAGCAGATCCATTAAGTTGTCAACATCCGCAATCTTTGGAACACCTTCCAAAGTTACTGGTGTACGCGACAATATAGATGCTGGAATTAATGCGACCGTTGAATTTTTGGCACCACCAATCCAGACATCACCCTGCAGGGGCTTTCCACCATGAATTATCATTTGCTTCATTGGCGAAAAAATCCTTTTCTATTTCGTTTAGTCATAATAATGTTATAGGAATTTAACAGAAAAAACAAGAGAAGACCTTTGCCTTCCCTCACCCAAAAATCTGGTTTTTGTATTATTCAACTTTGCCAATTAAAGCTTTTCTTCAGGAAGTCCACATGCAGCACCTATAAATGCTTTATACAATCCTTCCGGCCTTTGCGGTCTACTCAAAAATTCAGGGTGATATTGTGCAGCAATGAAGAATTTGTTTTTAGTTAATTCAATAATTTCAACTAGGTGGTTATCTGGTGATACTCCAGCAAAAGTCATTCCTGCTTTTTCAAATGCTTCACGATATTCATTATTGAACTCGTAACGGTGACGGTGACGCTCCTGAATGACATCTTGATTATCATATGCAGCAGCAGTCTTTGTCCCCTTCTTCAAGGTAGCTGGATAAAGACCTAAACGCAAGGTACCGCCAATATTTTCTTCGTCACGCTTATCAGCCATAATGTCAATTACATTATGCTTAGTCTTAGGATCTGCTTCGGTGGTATTAGCATCCTTATATCCTAAAACGTCACGTGCAAATTCGACAGTCGCCATTTGCATCCCCAGGCAAACTCCTAAAAACGGAATATCATTTTCACGGGCATACTTAATTGCTGTAATCATTCCCTCAAAACCACGTGAACCAAAGCCACCAGGAACGATTAAACCATCAGAGCCTTTCATAAAGTCGGCAATGTTATCTTCGGTCACATCTTCTGCCTGCACCTTATTAATTTTGACATCAGTATTGTAGGCGTAACCAGCATGTTTTAGCGCATCAGTAACAGAAATGTATGCATCCTCAAGTTCAACATATTTACCAACAAGAGTAATCGTGGTAGTGTGTTGTAAATTTTTAACCCGTTCATCAAGCCTTTGCCATTCAGCCATATCTGCTTCATCCTTAGGACTCTTGATATGGAGAAAATCACAGACCTTTTGATCCATTCCCTGCTTTTGAAAAGCTAACGGCAAGTCAAAAAGCGATGGTGCGTTAATTGATTCAATAATACGGTCAACCGGCACATCAGTAAAATTGGAAATTTTATCCTTATGCTCCTGATCAATTGGCATTTCAGCACGTAAAACCAGCATATTAGGCTGAATACCAATACTGCGCAGTTCAGCGACAGAATGTTGGGTAGGCTTAGTTTTCATTTCTTGTGCTGCATGTAAATAAGGTACTAGCGTACAATGAATGTACATTACATTTTCTTCACCTACTTCACGGCGCATTTGTCTGATAGCTTCCATAAAAGGAGTAGATTCAATATCACCAACAGTACCGCCAATTTCTGAAATAACAACGTCTGAATCAGTGGTCAGACCAGCACGCATAATTTTTTGCTTAATCATGTCTGTGATATGGGGAATGACCTGAACAGTGGCACCGTGATAGTCCCCACGCCGCTCTTTTTCCAGTACTTCTTTATAAATTTTACCGGTAGTAACATTTGAATATTTGCTGGTACGTACGTCAACAATTCTTTCATAGTGTCCTAAATCAAGGTCCGCCTCAGTACCATCATCAGTGACAAACACTTCCCCGTGTTGATAAGGATTCATTGTTCCGGGGTCAATGTTAATGTAGGGATCAAACTTTTGCATTGTTACCTTTAAACCGCGGTTTTTTAATAATCGACCTAAGCTAGAAGCGGTAATTCCCTTACCCAGTGAAGAAACAACACCGCCAGTAACGAAGATATATTTTGTCATTAGCCCAAACTCCTTTGCAAAAAATAAGAATAATCAAAAAATAAAAAAGCTCCCTAACGGGAGCTTAAACGCACATAACGTGCCCAAATAAAATACTATCTATTTTAGGACGCAAAGTCAAGAAAATTATTCATTGTCATCTTCGTCGTCATCATCGTTTAATTCTGATAACTGACCTTCAATACCATCAGGTAAGTCTTCGTCATCGTCATCATCAGTATTGACATAATCATCGTCATCATCAAAGTCATCAGGCTCATCATCAGCAGTGGCATCCAAGTCTTCATCTTCTGGATCATCATTGTCGTAATCAATAATATCATCGCTGCCAGTAGCACTAGCCAAAAAGGCATTAACTTTCTTATGGTGAGTCCGAGTATCTTCTTCATCCTCATCTTCAGGGTGATTAACCTCTTCATCTACAGATTCATACGGGAACCATGAACGAAGAGCCCACACATTTTCACCCATTGAAATAAATTCACCATCGGTGTTCATGTCAGTATAGAATTGGGGCAAACGTTCCCTTATTTCTTCATCGCTCACACCTAAGTACTTTTGCACAGCGTTAACAATATCTGCAAAAGCCATTCTCTTATTGTTATCTTCTAAAATTGCGCGAGCAACTTCAATCATTGATAATTCATTGCGATTTTTGTCTTTAAAGTCGTTTAATCCCACAATTGTATTCCTCTCTTTTAAACAGTCTTTCTTATTTTACTAGGCGTTCATGTAAAAATCAATGTGACGGTATAATTACCTATTAAGTATAGACCACTGTAAAGGTTATATTCAATCTGAAGTTCACGGGAATTATTATTTTTAGAAAAAAATTTAATAAATTCAGTTGTACTTTGCAGATCCATTTGATAGCCTTGTGCCACATAGCGACAATCTTTACGTTCGCCAACTATAAAATGTAACTGCGAGTAATTATTCTGGTCACTGCCACGCCTAATAATCACATTATTTTCTCTAATCAGTATTTTAACCGGTACTTTGCCATCTTCCAAGTATGAAACTCTAGTAGTTTCACCTGATTCAATTAGTTCTCCTTGGCATTTTTTAGTAAAAGTTTCGCTTTCTTTTCCTTGAGTTATTCTACTAGTAAAATCAATTTTTACTTTAGTCATCTATCTGATTCTTTGTAATAAAAAAGCCAACCATCACGATTAGCTAATATAATTTAACATCCTTCTTAATTTTAGCAGAAAATATTATAAAACAAATTATTTTTTAACACCACTAATTAGTTTTTTTAGGTGCTGACAGCAAAATATTAATACCACCAATTATAATTAGGCTTGTACTAATAACAACAATAAATTTTTCACCAAGATGATCAAGAATTACTCCGGCAACAACTGACGAAATCGGTCCACCAATATTGGCAAACGTCCTGATAGTCGTCAAAACTCGTCCTAAGTAATTATCAGAGGTCGAAGTTTGAATAATAGATTCTTCAAGGACATTATGAATACTGGTTGCAGGGCCAAACAGGAAAAGCAGGATACAAAGCATAACCATATTCTTTAAGAAAAAGAGCATAATAATGATAGGTATAGCGCTAATAATCCAGGCCCAACCAATTGTTTTAATTTTAGCTTTCATTTTGCCACCGATGACAGCACCAAGAATTATTCCTACCAGTATACAAATGTAAAAAGTGCTATAAAGTGCCGGTTGTCCTGCCTTTGCAGCTATCCGAGGCAAAATCAAGATCAGTGCAGGTTCTGCAAATGAATATAGTACGCTGGACCAAAGATAGTGAAACAAAAAGCTGTTTCCCTTTATGTAGCGGTAACCGTTGAGAATTTTTTGCCAATATTTTGTTAAGCCTTCATCTTTATTCTCTTTTTCTTTAACTACATTGTGAACAGGAATATTTCTTAGAGCTCTAATTAGTAATAAAAGTCCGAGCAAGCTTAAGCATGAACAAGCTAAAATAATATCTCCACTTGACAAAAAGGCCAGTAATGCGCCAGAAAGTGCAGTACCACCAACATTGACCAGCTGATCAACAATATTAATCTGGGAAATGATACTGGTCATTTCGCTTTCGTCTAACACAGATTCTTTTAAAATAGCCCGATCAGCGGGACCAAAAAACTCATCACAAATGGACAGAAGTCCGGCAATAATAATGGCAAAAGCGTAATATTTACTAAAGTAAATCATTGCAGCTGTTAACATAAAAAGTAGGACTACTTGGATCACCATTGAATAAATACTGGTTTTCTTGAAAGAATGATTGTCAATGAATGGCCCATAAAAAATAGAAAGGGCTGCAGTTATTGTGAAAATGGCATTGGTAATACCAACAACAGATGAACTCTTAGATTGTATTTGGATCCACCAAATAAATACCATACCAAAAAGTGAGTTGCCTAAACCACTGACTAATCGGGAAAGTAAGTACGGTCTTTTTTCTAACATGATTTTCCTCTAAAGCTTAGCTTGTTAATATCGTTTTATATTAGGCGCTTAAAATAAATAACCGCTTGTTTTACATGGAACGAAAATTTAAAATTAAAAACTTCTTGTTTTTCATTCTATCATTTTTTTTTAATAATAAATCATTTTTCGTAAAAAATTTCAAGAAAAAAAGAGTTTCGAGTCGTTTTATGTTAGATTTACAAAAGAGTTACTTTTAATAAGTTAAACAGTTATGATTTGGTCAAACTTATCTTTATTTTCTTCATGTAATTGGTGACTGACAAACACAACAGTAATCTTAGGTTGATTTAAAAAGTCATTTTCAACTTTGATAGCTCCAGCTTTATCTAAGCTGCTAGTCGATTCATCCAGTAAGAATAACTTACGATTACGTAACAATCCTCGAGCTAAAGCCAAACGTTGCTTTTGCCCACCAGATAAACTAGCGCCACCTTCGCCAACTGGGGTATCTAATTTTTGCGGCAAAGTGCTGACAAATTCCCATAAATCAGCCTTTTCCAATGCAGATTTTATTTCTTCGTCAGTAAAATGCTGGCCAAGTTCCAAATTATAGCGCACTGTAGCATTGAAAAGATATGCTGTTTGATCAATGTAAACAGTGTTAGACCGTAATGCATTATTATCAATGTCTCTAATCTCAGTTTGGTCTAATTGAAGATCACCTGTGTAATCGGTCAACCTACCGGCTAGAATTTTTAATAATGTACTCTTACCACTACCTGATTCTCCATCAACAGCAATTTTTTGACCATCATGAATGGTAAAGTTGAGTGGCTTTTTAAATACTGGCTTACCTGGATGATAAGCAATTTGTAAATTTTTAGCTGTAATATTAATGTCAGCAATTTTACTACCGCCTTGAGTATGAGCTTTAAGTGGCTTGTCTAATTGGTATTTGCTAAAAATCGGATTGAGTGCCTGCAATTCAGTCAATATCGGTGCAATAACCGCTAATGAATTAAAAACATTAAAGGCAAGCGAAGTAGATGAATTAATTACCCCAATAGTTACCTGCTTTTCTAAAATCAGAAAACCTGTCCAAGCTTGAATAGCTACTTGACTGATAACATTGCTGGCCCCAGCTATACTGCCATTATATGAGCTATACTTTGCTTGTCGTACTTTCGCCCCAATTAATTTTTTTATAGCATCGGTAATACGTTTTTCTATTTGTTGTTCTGCAGTAAAAATATTATAAGTAGCAAACCCTTGTAAGCAATCATTAATTACATTAACCACTTTTTCATTTTCCTTACTAGTAGTGAAGTTGCTGCTGGCGACTTTCTTTCGCACAAGCTGAGGTAATCCTAAAGTAAAAAGGGTCAAAATGGCTACCAGAGGCAGAAAAGTCCAATTAAATTTTATCAATGCAATTAGAGAAAAGATGGAATCACCAAAAATTTGTACCATTGAGAATAAATTTGTAAAACCATTTTCTTCAACTAAATTCATGTCATTAGTCAGCCATGATGTGTAAACTCCAGTATCATGTTTTTCAAACCTGGAAACCGAATAATCTTCTATGTGTTCAATAATATCCTGACGTAACCTTAAGCTAAGAAACTGCACCGTTTTTACGCTCAATACTTGTTCACTAATTAAGAATACAGTCATTACCAAAAACAATAAGATATTGAGCAAAATGTATTTAAAAAATGCTTGAAAATCAAGTTTAATTAAGCTATTTAAAATGAAAACATTAATTAATGAATTAAGAACCCGAAAAGCTGAGCAAATTAGTTGGAGAATTACTACCAAAGTTACTTTTGCCGGTTCTTGTTTAACGTATTTAAACAAATTTTTCATAAAACTTTACCTTAGGAACATCATCTTAAAATTAAAAACTACTTTTGTTTCATTTTACCATTAATTTTTAATAATAAATTATTTTTTGTAAAAAATTTTAATAAATAAAAAGGCTCCGAAAGTTAATAAACTTTTGAAACCCTGTCTGGATGGAAAACTGGTTTATTTTAGTTTTAAATCTTCTAATTTCATTATTAAATTTAATTATTTTGATACAATTTCAAATAGCAGAGGTTCTGCAAGCTCTAATTATAAATAAGTTTATAACACCTTAAGAAATATTTTCTAATTTCTAAATTCCTGTTCTATCAATACTTTAGGCAATCAAATTTCAAAAAAAAAGAAACCTAAAGGTCTCTTTTTAATATTAACTAATTTAACATATTAATTAAACTATTCTTCAGCAACAACGACAATTAGAGTTCTTAACAAATCCATAATTTACTCCTTTACATATTAAATAAATTCTTAATTACTATTCTAATTCTATTTTTATAAATTGTGGGTATTTTTTCATATTTGAAAATCACCTATTCATTTTATTTACAAATGTATCATATCCTGCTTTTTTTAGAATATTTTTTATTTCATTCGCCTCGTCGTATTTATTCCCAATTTTGTTTTCAAAATACACGCCTAAGATTTTGGGAAAGGCAACTTCAATTATGTTAGGTAAAGATCTTAAATAACTTAGTGGTAAATAACAAAATTCTTTTTTATCCTTCCTATAACTCCAATCAACAAAATTAATCATTAACGCACCTAAAACAACAACAGTTTTCCGATCCAAATTATCAGTATCCTTATAGCGACGAATAATACTACTAATTAAAAAGTTAGATTCTTCAATACTATAAATTTGAATAATATTTGTAATTAATATTAATCGATAATATTCGTTTTCTTCCGTATCCCTTTGAAATATAACTTTTTTTATTTGCTTTTTTTCACTATTTGTTAAGTTGCTTAAAGCATTAACATCATGTGTATTAGAAATTAATTTTGCTTGTAAAATAGCAAACTTAATAAAGGGTGTTTGCGGTGTTATTTTATTAAGTTTATTTATGATACTATTAATAGCTACGTCATTGTCCTCATTAGCAACCCTTACTAACTTGTTCATTAAAGCTGTTACTGTTTTTTTATTATTTTTTATGCCCTTAAATTCATCAAAAAATTCTTGTGGGTCAACATTGTGCTTCTGTAAAATTTCCAGAAAATCATTTACACCGATGTCATTTAAGCCTCGCTCGACCTTTGAATAAAAGGAAACGGAAATTATACCAGCTGCCATTTCTGTTTGAGTTAAGCCTAATTCCTGACGTAAGGCTTTTAATTTATTGCCTATATAGTTCATATGATCTCCCATCTATTTAATAATATTAGTGCCTTTATAATTATGAACAGTTTTGCCACAACTGGCAAAACTCATTATTTAATTTTAATAAAAATAATATTAACGGCAACTGTATTAAACTAAAAGGCTTAAGTTTGTTATAATTTAGGTATCAAATAACCTTTAAAGACTAATCTAGTAATTTTCGAGGATTCTATATGCCAAATTTCTACAGCCAAAAACTTAAAAAAGAAGTAGTTTTAAGAGATCCGGTTCATGAATACATCCATATTGAAGATCAGGTAATACTTGATATTTTAAAAACCAAAGAATTTCAGCGTATGCGGAGAATAAAGCAACTCGGGCCAATCTCATATGTTTTTCCTGGTGCAACTCATACACGCTTTGAACACAATTTAGGTGTCTATGAACTGACACGCAGAATTTGTAATATTTTTGCCAAAAAATATCCTTCTCAACGCTCAGGTGATGGTCTCTGGGACGATAATAACAGACTCCTTGTTGAATGTGCGGGACTACTGCATGATATTGGTCACGGCCCCTATTCACATACTTTCGAGCATCTTTTTGGTACAAATCACGAAAAAATCGGTCAAAAAATTATCACTGATCCAAATACCGAAATCAATCAGGTTTTGAGGTCTGTTTCACCCAATTTTCCAGCTCTTGTAGCTAGCGTTATTGCCAAAACTTATCCTAATCCACAGGTGGTAAAAATGATATCCAGTCAGGCAGATGCTGACAGAATGGACTATTTGCAACGTGACGTTTATTTTACTGGTGTAACCTACGGTAAATTCGATTTATCAAGAATTTTACAGGAAATTCGTCCCTACAATGAGGGAATCTGCTTCACAATGGCTGGTATGCATGCTGTTGAAGATTATATTGTTTCCCGTTATCAAATGTATCAACAAGTTTACTTTCATAGAGTTGGTCGTTCAATGGAAGTAATTTTACAACATTTACTTGAAAGAGCAAAAATTATTTACCAGCAGGGTAATTTGCCTGTAACACCAAGTTTAGCCAAATTTTTAGCCAATGACTGGACGCTTGATGATTATTTGAAGCTAGATGATGGCGTAATGGAAACTAATTTTTCAATGTGGACTAAAGTGAGTGACCCAATTTTGGCGGATCTAACCAAACGTTATCTTTTTAGACAACCCTTAGCCAGTATTTGTATTGATCAGGAAACTAAAAATTTACTACCTAAATTGAAAGATTTGATTAAACAAGCAGGTTTTGATCCAAACTATTATACAGATACCAATTCGGCTTTTGACGAGCCATACGATGCCTATAAGCCATCAGGCAAAAATGCCAACAGTCAAATTGAAATCATGCAGGATGACGGACAATTGATTGAATTGTCACAATTAAGTCCACTTGTAAGATCATTAAATGGCACACTTCAAGGCGATGAACGTTTCTTTTTTCCAAAAATTATGATGTCAAATAGTGATGAACCCCAAATTTTTGATCCCCTGTACCAAAAATTCCAACGTTACGTTAAAAATGGTGCGTTAAGATATATCAGAAAGCCTAAAAAATAAAAAATATTCATAAATTATTCTTCCAATTTAACAAAAAGGTGAAAATTTTATTATTTAAAAAGACTTAGGACAGGTAATAATCAGCCTATAGCTATTAATGAAGAATATTTAAATTTTGACGTAATGCAAAATATTGATTTAGCCCTTTTGAACAAGTCTTTATACCAATATTTAAAAAAATGTAAGTTACCATTAATTGAAAATTACGCAGAAATTAACGCAGTTAGAGCCACAAAAGAGCAACAAAGCTTATTACATTTGAGTGTTGACTTTCTTTTAAAAACTTTAGCTAACGTTGATACAATTTCCATATCTGGTAAGCGGGTACCTCTAGGAGTATTTGTTTCATACTATAACCCTGACTTATATACATATAGATTTAATGGCTCGAACATTTAAAAACCTTATCTCGCTTTTTAAAACGAAATAAGGCTTTTTTAACAATACACAAGTTGTTCACTGTCTAACTTATTAACACAATACTTTTTTCAATCATGATATAATAAATTTTGCATTATAAAGAAGTGATTTTTTTGATAATTTATCAACACATCACATCTATATCAAAATAAATTTGATAAAATTACTTTAAATATAACTAAATGTTTTCAATTAATTCCGAATTAATCTATCTAAGGAGTGGCTATCTTGTCGGCTATAAAGAAAGAAGAATTGATAGCTAAAGATATTCAATACCAAATTGAACAAGGCTTCATTAAATATGAACAAAAATTGACTGAACGTACTACAGCCAAAAATTATTCAGTGTCTCGCGGAACTGCCAGAATGGCTTTAAAAAGACTGGAAAAGCAGGGGTTGATCTCTCGCAAACCGGCAGCAGGTTACTTTGTTAACTACCGTAAACATGAACCTCTTTTAAATTTGATTAATTCTTTTTCAAATAAACTTGATTACCTTAATATTTCTCAACATGACACCAAATATGAAATACTGAGACATAAATTCATCGACACCGACAAAGAGCTTTCTGAAAAATTAAAGGTGTTATTGGGAACAAAAATTCTACTAATAACTCTCAGATCAGTTGAAAAAGAATCAAACGGTTATGTAGTTTATAGAATCTTTTTGCCAATTGACAACGGTTTTTCAATGAGTAGTGAAGAAATGATCTTCAATAAAATTAAGGAAAAACTGCAAACGGCGCAAGATGCAGATGTTACTTTAAACTTCTGTTTTGCTGATAAGCTAATTGCTAAAGCTCTTCACGTCAAAGTGCAGGATCCTTTGCTATCTGTTGAAACTACATTTACCACTACAAGCAATCAGACTTGTTTTTTTATAGAACAATATAGTGACGCCAAAAATACGGTAAGTATTATGCCGTCTCAGATAATAAGTGAAAAACTTGGTACATTTAATGAATAAAATTTCTTATAAAGCTCCTTTATACGAACAAATTGAACACCTTTTATACGAAAAAATTAGAACTCAAGAGTATTTACCGGGGCAAAAAATACCTAGTGAGCGTGAACTAGCTGAACACTATAAAATAAGCAGGACTACCACAAAGCGTGCTATCAATTCCTTAGTTGAACACGGGTTATTAGTGAGAAAACTGGGAAAAGGAACTTTCGTCGTCAGTGGTATTGACCAACGCTTTAATATTTCATTTGACAGTTCCCGTTCCCTGACCAATTCAATGTCTCTTAAAGGAATTATTATCACAAACAAACAAATTAAATTTTTTACTAATATTGATTCAAAATTTTTACGGCAAAAATTAGCTCTTAATGAAACTGAGCCCGTTTATGGGGTTCAACGGTTAAAGTTACATTGTGGCAAACCCTTTGCACTTGAAAATTCCTTTGTTCCGGGAAAGTTCTTCCCTAACTTTTATCAAATTGATTTTAATAATATCGGTTTATACGATTATATTGAAAGCATGGGACACTTTTTAAAGGCACATCAAACTTATCAGCAACTCGAAACCTTGATGCCCGTGGAAGCAAAACTATTACAAATTAGTACCAACTCATTTGTTTTCAAATCTTGCTATTCAACCGCTGATCAAAATCAGGATATCATTGAATACACTGAAAGCTACGTCATTGCAAACGAAGGGTCAATCCGTTATCATGTAAACCTCAGCAATTAGACCTTATATTTTTTTGAAATAGCAAATCCCGGCCAAGAAAAAATAACTAAAGCCATTAAGGCCATTAAAATACAGGTTAAGAACAAAAATTCATAACTGGTATTGTCAATAATTAATGCTCCGAATAAGGGACCTATTGCTTTGCCTAAAGCACTAAACATTTGAACTCTGCCTTGATAATAACCTGTTAAATTTTTAGGTGATTCAATGTCTACAAAGCTGGCAACCCCTGGAAAAAGCAATATCTCTCCTAGGGTAAGTAAACACATAGATGTCACATAGAGGCCGTAAGTGTTTTTAAAAGGTAATAATAAAATTGCAAATGATGCCAGCAATAATAAAATACCTATATTTAATCGTCCTCTAATATGTTTTAACAATAATTCATCAAAATGAGTAACAACAGGTTGAAATAAAACAATTAAAATTGCATTGAATGTCCAAAGAAAGCTGTAACTTTTAACTTTAAAGCCTTTTTCAACCATAAAAGTGGAGAGATTGCTTTGCCATTGTTCATAAATGAGCCAGCAAATTAAAACCATGATAAGAGCACCTAGAATCTTTGGTGTTAATTTTCCCTTTTTTATTGCTTGCTTTCTGTCGCCAATTGTTTGGTTAAACTGAATATTGTAATTGATAACAGCTACCACTAAAAACAATACTTGAATTATGGTTGCAATGGCAAATACGTAAGCAATTCCCAAAGGCATAATATATCCAACTGTAAGAGTTCCAAAAACTAAGCCAAAGTTCGAGGCGAAGTATAAGAGGTTAAATACATAACTGGAACGATGATCGCCGACTCTAGTTGCCAAAGAATTTTCACAAGTTACAGAAATACCATTTGCAAGACCAGACAAAATGAGCAATAAAGCGTAGGCCGGCCAAGCATGAAAAAAAATAAGTCCCCCTAAAGCAAATATATTTAAAATTATTCCTAGTAAAATGGAGTAATAAGGACTCCAGGTATCAAACAATTTACCACCAATCAAACTACCCAACATGGTTGCAAGTTGATTTAAGAATAATACAGATGCCGCAACTACCAAGCTTTTATGTAATGTTTCATGTATATAGATTGTATTTAACGGCCAAATAAAACTCATTGCAGTATTAGTAATTAAAACACCAAGAAGTAGCCATTTTAAAGAAATAGTTCGTCTTTTTTTCAACATTTTTTCACCTAGTTTTTACTTAAAAAACAAAAAGAAATGAGTTCATTTAATCTCATTTCTTTTTGATGACTCTTAAATTAAATAGCAGCTAAACTCCTAAAATGTTAAAGTAAGCTCCTGCTATACTTACGATTAAGACAATCAACATAATTAACAATGGATTCATTTTCTTCTTAAGCATCCAGTACATGACGCCAAATAGCGCTAAGACACCTAGTCCCGGGGCGATACCATCAAGTAGTCCTTGGATCGTCTGGGCGCCTTTACCGGAACCTATTTTTGTAATAAAGTTAATTTTTGACATGCTCATCGTCATGCCACCAACAACCATGATCCCCATGATTGAAGCATATTCCATAACCTTATCCATAATGCCGGACTTCTTTAGTTTATCAATCACGTTTGAACCAAGACCGTATCCTAAAAAAGTCATGACATATCTGATTATAAAATGTGGTACATCAAAAATTATCAAGAAAAGTAAAGGTCCCAATATATTTCCCTGCATTGCTAAGGAAGTACCAACACCAGTAGCCAGTATTCTTAAAGTTCCCCAGAAGAAAGCATCACCAACTCCTGATAAAGGACCCATCATAGCGAGTTTCACAGCCGAAATTGATTGCGTATCAAAATCTGGATCACTCGCATTTTGCTCTTCCATAGCAGTAGCAATACCTTCTGGTAAAGTAATAATATACGGAGTAACATTATAAACTTCTAGACTTCGCGTCAATGCAGCTGATAAATCTTCTTTTTTAGGATAAAGTTTCTTTAAGATTGGGATCATGGCAAAAGTATAGCCAACATTCATCATTCTTTCGTAGTTCCACAAATGCTCTGTTGGAATACTGCGCCAAAATACTTTTTGTAGATCCTTTTTAGTTATTTTACCTTTATATTCAGGCTGTATTTTAAAACTCATCGAAACCATCTCCTTGTTCTTCTGTTGCTTGTCCTGTGGCGGGTTCAGTGGCTGTAGCTTGACCTTTCTTATCATCTTTTCTCTCAACAAAGATGTACATTACAATGATGATTAAAGCAGCAAATAAAGCTACACCTGTTGTTGACAAGTTGCCATAAGCAACCATGAAGAAACCAATGAAAAAGAACACAGCAACTTTCTTGTTCATTATCATTTGTGCTAACATGGCAAATCCTAATGCTGGCAGTAACCCTGAAGCAATAGTCATCCCCGTCGAGATAAATTTAGGCATATTGCTGAGTAAAGTAGTAACCGCATGTTGACCAAAGTAAAATGCGGTTGGTACGATAACTAAGCCCGGTAATTTACCAGCATAACCACCAAGGATCATATTACGTGCAATTGCCTTAGTATCTCCATCCTGGGCGTTTTTATCAATTCTGTGAACAAAGATCAACTTTAGTGGCTGACCAATTGCTGTTTCTAAAGCCAATACTATAGTAGCAATTGGAATACCCAATGTTAAAGCAGCTGCTGAATCCGCATGTGCTTGAATTGCCAAAGCAGTTCCTAAAATAGTTCCAGAAACCATATCAGGCGGAATATAAGCACCAATTGAAACTGAACCTACCATGGCCAGTTCCATGGCACCACCCATAATAATGCCGTCTTTTAAATCGCCCAATACCAGTCCTGTTAACATCCCCATAACTAGTGGACGTTGAATTAAACTTGTACCAGTAAAAGCATCACTATAGCCAATTAAAGCCACAATGAAAATCAAAAATGTTTTTAAAATCATTTAGAACATCTCCTTTACCGCTCTAAATTACGTTTTTGGCCTCAATCTTATTTTCTGTAGGTACCATTTGGATAAAGACATCAACTCCTTCATCAATTAATTCTTTAATTGTTCGTTTTTCGTCTTCATTAATATAAATACTCTTGCTAATCTTTTGCTTGCCGTCACCAAATGAGATATTGCCCAAATTAACTGATTTAATATTAAATTCACGAGCTAACTTGGCCGCTATTTCAACAGTTTCACAAATAATGAATAAACTGTAGCGATCGGTTTTGCCACTCTTGATGACATCAATTGCACCTTGTGTGTCTTTTACTACTACCTTGACACCACTGGGCTTAGCCAAAGCAAGCATTTGTAATCTTAACTTATCATTTTTCAAGGTGTCACTAACTAGCAAAAGTGCATCAGCTCCAAGAGTTCCTGTCCATGACACAGCGACTTGGCCATGCAATAGACGGTAATCAACTCTGATCATTTTAATCATTTAAAACATCCCCTTAAAAATCATCACTTAAACTATTCGTTTGTTTAGTGAGTGTTTGATTTACATACTGAATACCATTTTTTGCTTCTGCAATTGTCTTTTGGATTGTTCCATCCAAGGTTTTTTCATTTGACAACAACAGTTGCACTATCATTGGTAAATTGACTCCCGAGATGATATGCAGGTTTTGGTATTGATCTAGCATTTTCCCTAATGCTGTATTAACGCTGCCGCCAAGGATATCTGTTAGCACAACAACAGGTTCAGAAGAATGTTTTGCTAAAAACTCAGCAATCATTTTTTGATAATCTAAATGTTCATCAGTATAAGCTGCTATAGCATGTAAATTTTTTTGCGGGCCCATAATAAATTCCGCTGTTTTTTTCACACCAACTGCCATCTCTTCATGCGTACATATCAATACTTGAACCATTTTTTACTCCTTGTTGTTTTGACTATAATTTTTAGTAGTAATTGCGTCCATAAATTTTTCTGCCAGCGGATGAGATTTTTCCGTACTCAGTGCGGGCATCATTGAGGCAACAATAACTTGGAAAAATGGTATTACGGCCAGAGAACACAGATCTGTAATCAACGGTTTGGTAATATTAATAACGTTTTGCTCTTTTGGTTCACTGTCAAACGTGATCAAATATCTTCTTGAAGTTACTACAGCTAGTTTTTCATAAATACTGGAAATTCGTGAGCTGTGTTGCAGATTATCAATTAAAAACACCGTATATTTTGGGCTTAGTTGAATATCTGGTCCATGCATAAATTCTTCAACTTCATAATGCATCGTAGGAATTTTCAAAGTTTCTTGGAATTTAAGAGCAGCTTCTCTGGCAACACCCAGGTTCATATTATTACCGCAAATAAAAGTTGGGCCCATTTCAGCAAGCTCCAGGAAGTGCTCATTGACAAAATCAATTCCCTTATCTACTGTGCTAGACATAACATTAGCTAATTGGATAAATTCATCATCAGTGTTATGTTCACGATCACCTTTAATAGCAACTTCATTTGCAAAGAGGGCTAAATAAAGAATTAAGGTTGACAAACCGATGGTCACATAACCAACCGTTTCAACGCCTACACCGTAATCAATTACGTAATCAGCATTACCAGCAGCCTGACTATGAACATTACCTGTCAATAAAATAGTTTGGTGGCTTAACTTTTTCATGTAATTCATCGCATGCAGAATATTGGTAGAAGCCCCACTTTGAGATATAAAGAATACGAATGTTTTGTTAAAATTAATTGGTTCTATCAGTTCATACAATTCAGGGGTTATTACCGATACAGGACATCCTAAACGTTTAACCATATATGGTTGTGCCATTTTTGCAGCATTCATAGATGATCCAGACGCAACTATGATAACGCTTACAAAATTTTGATCACAAAAAAGTTTTACTAATGGTGTAACTAAACTTTCTTTATCATTAATGTTTTCTTTAACTTTTTGTGGTGACGCTTTAACATAATCCAGCATTTTCATCATATTCACTTCCAAACTAAAAATTTGAACAAAAAGCGGGATACACAAGTATCCCGTCTTTTTATCATACTAATATTCGAATTGACGATAATATCTTCTGTAGTTCTTATTATGCTTTGTATAAACTTGGTAGTGATTTGTTAATCTGTCTGTTAATAGAGAGTTAACAATCCATGGAATAACCAAATGTCTAAACTTATCATCAACACTTAAACTATATTCTTTTGTATCAATTACATAATGTTCAGCGCCAATCTTTTCACAGAAACGTTGTACACGAACGTCTTGCTTTCTGAATTCGTCTTCACCTTCGACAATGAAAACTGGTACACCTTTTTCAACTAGCTCCAGAGTACCATGGAAAAATTTTGC
The DNA here is from genome assembly GCF_026185255.2 of Lactobacillus sp. IBH004. Taxonomy (NCBI): domain Bacteria; kingdom Bacillati; phylum Bacillota; class Bacilli; order Lactobacillales; family Lactobacillaceae; genus Lactobacillus; species Lactobacillus sp. IBH004. Next base: position 1,526,035 of record NZ_CP110217.2, read on the forward strand.
ACTGGTAATTGGGCGTGTTCTTACCCATTGCATTTCTTCAAGCAGACATTCAGCGAATAATTCAGTTTCACCCCACAAAGCTCCTGAACCGGTGAAAATAGTGTAAGGAGCCTTGTAACATTTATGAGCAATCTCATCAGCTTTTGGTTCGAATTTCTTTCTGATGTCCAGCAAATCCTTAAAGACATTTTTCAGTTGATCAGCAAATTGAGGGTAGTCTGGAAAATCACCATGTTTATAAAGCAAACTATAAATTAGCATTGCTTCTGCCATATAGTAGTTTTGCCCAGAACCGGTTGAGCCATTTACTTCAATTACAGTTGGTGCCATTCCACCTAATTCACCGCTCTTTTTAGTAAACGCAATTAGTCTAATATTATCTTTTATCAACCACTGTGCAGCTTCAATAATCTCTGGGGTATTACCACTGTCACTTGCAGTAATAACAATTGTATCTTTAGTCAAATCACGTGGATGAACTGCATTTAAGTCCGCAGCATTAATCACTTTAACAGGTAAATCTGACATTCTATTAGCTGCATATGCAAACTGGTACAATTCAAACTCAGTTCCGCCTATTCCCATCAGATAGATATTTTTATATCCTTCTTGGGTTAGCTTATCAGCCAACTCTTCAATTTCTGACCTCTTGGAATAGACCATTTCGCCGTCTTTTAGATAGGCTTCTGGGTTAAAATTAATTAGTTCTACTTTTTCTGTTTCCATTTTTTACCTCCCAAGTAAAAAAACAAGATAAACAAAATTGGATATTTAATAAGTCCGATTTCACTTTTAAGTGTACCAGTTTTTAGAAATAAATCAACACTTTTTTAAATCGCTTTCAAAAATATTTTGGTAGAAAAAAACTAATCCAAAACAAGCTTTGAATTAGTCATTTACTTATTGATTTTTTCTCTTAATTTTTACTTTTAGCTTTAACATTTTTAACTAAGTGAATTTCCCTATCGAATAGGCTTTTCATTTTGTCACTAAAGTTGTGTGCAATGAAGATTACCGTAGCAGGGGTTGAAGTAACCTCGCGCAATATTTGCATTGTTGCTTCTTGATCAATGGCACTAGTCCCTTCATCAATCAAAATAATTTCACTCTGATGAACTAAAGCTCGTACCAGCACAATCTTTTGCCTTTGACCACCTGAAATATTTAACTTATTTAGGTCAATCTTTTGATTTAGTCCATCGTCAAATTTGGCAATATCACCAGCAAGCTCTACTTTATTTACAAGTTGTGGTAAAGCACTCTTAAGTTCATCGGCAAACATTGTCATATTATCAGCAATGCTGACGGGGAAAAGAACTGGATCTTGCGGGATATAGCCAATTTTACTCATATCTGGATTAATCCTTGAACCATCTTTATCTTTAAATATGATTTGTCCAGAATTTGGTTTAATCTGTCCCAAGACGAGTTTAAACAACGTTGACTTACCAGCTCCGGAGTCTCCAGTTAATAATATCTTTTCCCCAGGTTTCACGTCCATATCTGGGAAAGCCAAACTTTCACCATTAGGAAATTGCAAACTAAGATTAGATGTGCTAATCGCTGCTGGAGTCACAATTTTTTCAATTTGAGTTTTTCTTACTGGTTTTGCGGTTTTAGCAATTTCTTTATTTAGAGATGCCGTTGCCTTCATTTGCCCATAAGAGGTTACTATAAACTGAATTCCTTGTTTCAAGTAGCTTAAGCAATTACCTACTGCGGTAATGACGCCAAACACTACTAATTTTTGCTGAAACAAATATCCGGCTAATAAAAATAAAATCAGTGAGAAAACCACAGACACTAAGCCGTTGATAACAGTTAATAATTGCATGACACCATTTTGCTTAACATTGGCATCTTCTAATTCTTTAGCTGCGCTACCTGTTACCCTAAATAGTTTTGCCCCACTAAAATAACGCTGTATTTCTGCAAGTCCATTAAGCCATTTTTCCAGACAATCGAGATATTTTTGGTTACTTTGAGAAATTCGAAGCATTGACTTTTGCAAGGGTTTCTCTAACAGCTTGGGTAAAAGTAAAGAGATTACCACCATTATTACAATAGTAACAAGCAAACTCCAATGCAATGAAATCAATAATATAACAGCAGAAACTATGATGACTACTCCGCCAATTAAACTAAAAAAGGGAGTAATATAATTTTGCTGACTTTGGACTACATCATTTGTTAGCCGATTTTGAACTTGTGCCACTGTGTGATCTTTTTGATCTTCATAAAAGTGATTAACAGTTTTCGCTCTGATGGCGATATTATACTGTTCTTCTTGACAAGACAAAAGGTAGTTTGTCAGACCTTGCATTAAATAATCTGCCATTACACATGCAAAACTACATAAAATAGTAATTAAAAAGATTTTAAAATTGCCCTGTTGAATTGCCGTAGTTTCTATAATACTGAAAACTGTGCCAATAATTAGCAGAGCATAGAAACTAATATTGATTAATAGTAAAACAATAAAACGGAAAGGATTGTTCTTGTAAAATTCTTTAATTGTCATTTTGATTACCTGATTTTTTATTAGATTTTAAATTGATTTGATAATCAAACTTGTCTTTTAGTTCAGGACTAAAGTTATGTGCAATCATCAAAACTGTTTTATCAGTATCGAGCAAGTTACCAATAATTTCACTGGTAGCTTTACTGTCAATTGCGCTAGTTGCCTCATCAAGTAACAAAAATGGTTCATCATGAATTTCAGCCCTTGCTAAAACTACTTTTTGTCTTTGTCCACCTGATAAATTGCCTTGATCTAAATCAACCGTTGTATTAATTTGCTCGGGAAACTTGGCTAAATCAGGCACCAGTTGAACTTTTTGGACAATTTCTTTTAGTTTGCCAGTCAATTTGCGGTTAAACATTGTAATATTATTAGCAATAGTATCAGGAAAAAGCGTTGCATCCTGAGCTACATAACCCAGTTGAGCTTTTTGAGGTGATATTTTGGTGCCGTCTTTAGCAGTGAAATATACTTCACCTGTTTCGGGTTTAAGTTGCCCCAGTAAAACTTTGAATAAAGTCGATTTACCTGTACCTGAATCACCTGAAAGTAAAACCTTATCGCCTTTATTAATAGTAAAATCAGGATAAGATATACTTTCACCATTTGGATATTGCACCTTCAAATTGTGACATTCAACACCATAAACTTTAGTGCCTTGCTTCTTCCCAGATATTGGCTTTGTCAATTGTGCAATTTCCTGACGCAATTTTTTGGTAGATCTCATCTGCGTTATTGCGCTAATAACTGACCAGAGACCATTAAAAATTGTCGAAGCAAAGCTGCCCGCTATAAACCAATCACCTAAGGTGATAATATGTGCAAAAAATAGCAGCCCACTCCATAAACTTGCACCAATTTGACCAATAGCATTACCTAAGCCATTAATACTAATAGAAATTCCTTGGATTTTTCTTCTATTAACATTGGCGGCTGCCAGTTTTCTGCTATCTTGACCAAGTGCTCTGTCCAAGCGAGCACCCGCACTATAACGACGCAATTCACTCAAACCAGAAAACCAATTTTCAATTGTATTTAAAAATTCGGCATTTTTCTTTGACGCTTCAGCTGTTGAGCTCGATAACTTTTTAGTCATTACTTTTGGTAATGTCAGCACAATGACAGCTGCTATGGCAACGAATAAAATTAATGACCAGTGAAGTGTAAGCAATGTACCTATTGCCATAATTATACTTAACAAATTAGTCCAGACCTGTATCCAGGGAGTGGCGTAATCATCAGTTAAAATTTTGAGATTGTTGTTCAACTGGTTTTGAATATTGGAAACTTTATAAGTATTTGACTGATAATAATGGCGCATAAGTTTTGCCCGAATATTATGTATGCATTCTTGAATTTGTTTATTAAATAAAAATGTTCCTACTGGTAAAAGCAAAACGGAAAAGATTGATATGACAAAATCAACAACCAGCCAAAACACAAATCTGTCCCAATGCCCCTTTGTTAGATCATTAATTGCAAATTTAAAAAGATATGTTCCTAGTGTTCCACAAATGGCATAACCTAAGAAAATAATTAGAATAAATACACTACGGGGAATATTAGTTTTCAAAAGTTCTTTCAGTGACATTACCATTTATCCTTTCATCTTTTGTATGTTTTTATTAAACTTTAATTTTATTTTAAATGCAATAGTATTTCACTAAGGGGTCAATAAAGCAGACTAAGTGGTAATTCTGTCAAATTAAAAGATCTGCCTTATTTCAAGCAGATCTTCTATCTTTTTTAACTTATTAATGTTTATCTTTTTCATACCGAGTATTAAACAATGGACTAAGAGGCTCGTGTTTTTGAATGCATTTAATTGCATCCCCAATAAGCGGACCAACCGAAACTAGAAGAGTTTTTTCCAGTTTCTTTTCTACAGGTTGATTAATAGAGTCAGTTAGCACCAAATTTTTAATCGGAGAATCGTTTAACCTTTGAATAGCGGGTCCTGATAAAACCGCATGTGTAGCACTGGCATAAACCTCGGTAGCTCCAGCATCTATTAAAGCCTGAGCAGCAAGTGTGATAGTGCCTGCAGTATCAATCATGTCGTCAATGATAATCGCACGCTTACCTTTCACGTTACCAATAATATTCATTACTTCTGAAACATTGGCTCGTGGACGTCGTTTATCGACAATTGCAATTGGTGTCTTTAAAAACTCGGCTAATTTACGAGCACGAGTTACACCACCGTGATCGGGTGAAACTACCACGGCATCTTTTTGCAAATTATTTCTTAAAAAGTAATCAGCAAGTAAAGGTGCACCCATTAAATTGTCAACTGGGATATCAAAGAAACCTTGAATTTGTGGGGCGTGAAGATCAAGAGATAAAACTCTAGTTGCACCCGCTTCTTGCAACATATCAGCTACTAGTTTAGCAGTGATTGGCTCACGGGGTCTTGTTTTACGATCTTGACGAGCATAACCATAGTAAGGAATTACGATATTAATCGTCTGTGCACTGGCACGGCGCACAGCGTCAATCATGATTAACAGCTCCATTAGGTTATCGTTGACCGGCACACTGGTTGACTGAATTAAATATACATCTTTGCCCCGGACAGATTCATCAATGTTTATTTGAATTTCGCCATCACTAAAGCGTTGAACACTGGACTTACTTAAGGGCACCCCCACACGTTCCGCAATTTTTTGGGCCAGCGGAACGTTTGAATTAAGGGCAAACAACATCATATTGTCTTTATAAGACATAATTTCCTCCGTATTAAAATTGTTAACAACTTATTATTTTACCAAAAGTTGTCTGAAAAAGTTACTTCCTATATTATTATTCAACTTTAGTTGGTGACATTCAAGCCCCGAATACTAGATTAATGAGCAAAATAACTAATTTTTACCGCAAAAAGCAGTATATAATCATTTCATTTTTCCGTTTTTAGAAAATCATTCACAGTAAAACCCTCAAGTCGACTTTGAAGTGCCCCTAATAGTCAGATTAATGTCTAACTATTATGGAGCACTTCATTTTCTTAACATAGAGGGTTCTATTTAATCGAATATGATTAATTATTTTTTAGAACAGCACTTACGTTGCAATGATACTTGGTTAATAACTGTGCTGCTTCCATTTTATTTTTTCCTGTTTTGGCCATTACTATTGCTACTGCAACATTATTATCTGCTAGCCTTAAATAAGTCTGAGCTTCTTTAAGAGATATTGCCGCCGTTTCACTGATAATACGAGATGCACGATCGATTAATTTATCATTTGTCGGCTGTACATCAATCATCACGTTTTGATAAACCTTGCCTTGTTTAATCATTATACCTGTTGATATCGTATTTAAAATCATTTTCTGAGCAGTACCAGCTTTCATTCGGGTCGAACCAGTAATTACTTCGGGACCAACTACAGCTTCAATTGCAATATCAGCATTTTGACCAATAACTGATTTTGATACACAGGCAATGGCTATAGTGAGAGCATGGCTTCTTCTTGCATATTTTAAGCCGCCAACAACATAGGGTGTTCGACCACTAGCAGCTACACCAATTACAATATCATCTGCAGTCAATTTAATTTTTTGGAGATCGTTAATTCCGAGAGTCATAGAATCTTCTGCACCCTCAACAGCAGTAAACAATGCTTCTTTTCCACCAGCAATAAGACCTACTGCTCTTTTTGGCTCAATGCCATATGTTGGAACTAACTCAGTTGCATCTAAGACTCCTAACCGACCACTAGTGCCAGCACCTATATATATTAATCTCCCACCATCCGCGAATTTTTCAGCAGCCTGATCAATCGCGAGTGCAATTGTCTCACTTTGTTTTGCTACAGCTTGCGCTACTTTCTGATCTTCGGCATTGATAGTTTTTACCATATTGATAGTAGACATAGTATCAATATGAGTTGAAGCAGGATTGCGTGCTTCTGTTATTAATTGTTTTAATTTCATTCTTTTCCCGTTAGTTATCTTATAAATAGTTTTTAAGTTCTAATAAAACAGATGAGTTATATTATTTAAATTTCTTAACAGCATTTTTTGAAGCAGTTATTGCCTTATAGCTTTCTTCAAAACTATGGCTAAAGTACAAATAGAAAATTACATCAATTACATAAAACTGACCAATAATAGAATTGGTTGCTCCAACTCTAATATCAGGCTCTAGGGGTTTACATGTCGTCAAATTTAACTTAGTGTTTTTAACTAAAGAATTTTGGCCAAATTTGGTAAGAGAAATCGTAAAAATATTATTTTGCTTTGCAAAATTCGCCAACTTCAATACTTCTTTCGTTTCGCCTGAATTAGAAATTAACCACAAGGTATCTTGAGATTTAGCTCCACAAAGATTCGTTAAAAAGACTTCAAAATCTTGATTTTTAACTACATGGCAACCGATTCTTGACCATTTTTGATAAATATTAGTTGAAGCGAGTGACGAAGCGCCAACGCCATAAACATATAAATTTTTGGTTTTTAGTAAGCGATTTACTACGGATTGACAAATCTCTTCTTTCAATAGTTCTTTGGTAGCCATAATATTTTTACTATAATTTTCCTGTAACTTATCAGAAATGGAAATGAAAGATTCATTTTTTCTTACATCCAATTGATAGTTACTATCTTCTTTTTGGCCTCCCAAATCTTTAGAAATCATTACTTTCATGGCCGTGAAAGAATCAATACCAAGCTTTTTTACTAGTCTTGTAACTGTTGCTGAACTTGACTGCGCACAACTAGCCAATTCGTTAATACTAAGTTTAAGAGATTTATCTGGATGATTTTCTATAAATTTGACAATTTTGACTTCTGATTTTGTTAAATTATCACGAACTGCTTCAACTCTATTTTGAAAATTCATAAAACACCTAACAAGGATAAAAACTGATTATTTAATATTTTTACTTATTGATTGTAATCGTCTTATACGCTTTGCCAACCAACTATTTCCTTTACCTTTTATTATAAGCTTAAAGTTCAAATTAAAAGACATAAAGAAGATGATGCCACCAAATAAGTATAATGCTTGAATGATAGTTGATATTATAGTATTTTTGACAAAAAGCGAATCATATATTAATAACAAACAACTGATAAAGCCAACCAGCATACTATAAATTTTGTGACCACTCTTATAAACTTTCTCAACTAGACTATGTGCTAATATGAACAGAAAAAGTAATATAACAACTAAAAAAGTAATTCTTAATCCAATAGACATTTTCCTATTCCCTAATAAAAATAATAATTACGTGCTATTTTATAAAAAGGTTCGTCATCCTTTTCAAAAATTGCTAGTAAACGGTCTGTATCATCTAAGTTGCGAAACTCACAACCCATTAAATATTCAATAAAATTATGTTTTGTTCCTATAGCAGGTGAAACTAAATCCATCTTAAATTTATTTGGATATAAAACTAATAGAACTCGTATAATTTTAATTGCTACTATTAATGGATTAAAGCTGTGATTTACAATATGTATTTGTACTCCTTTACAAATCTTATCACAAAACTTAGAGCTACTTGGTTTGAACCACACCGGTTGAAACAAGACACCACTATTTTGAAAAGAATCTCGCAAAGTTTTAGTAAATTCTTTTTCATCAATCCATGGAGCCCCTAATTGTTCAAATGGTTTAACCGTTCCTCTCCCTTCAGAAATATTAGTCCCTTCCAAGAAACAAAGACCTGGATACAATTTAAGAGCATTTATTGAAGGCAAATTTGGTGACGGAGCTACAAAAGATAACCCATTTTCTTCAATATTTAATTTAGGATTCCAATTTATTAAATGACTAACAAATAGATTTAAATTAGGTAATTGAGTATCTTTTATCCAACTTGCTAATTCACCAATTGTTAAACCATAATAGTTTGGCAACGGTAACATCCCAACAAAGGAATAAAAGTCAGGCTTTATTATTTGTCCTAATGGCTTTTTACGACCTAAAAGTAAGGGGCGATCCATGACTAAGAAGGGTAAATTTAGTTTATTTGCGACTTGCATTAATTTAAACATGCTGCTTATATACGTAAAGTAACGGACACCAATATCCTGAATATCAAAGATCAAGATATCAATATCTTTTAATTCGTCAGCAGTAGGAGCAAGCTGACTGCCATAAAGACTATGAATCGTTATTTTTAAAGTTTGATCAAAATAATTTGCCACTTTTTGTCCAGGATCAGCAATACCATGTAACCCATGTTCTAGCGTAAATACTTTCTTTACTGAGGAGTATTTGTTCAAAACATCAATTGTCGAATTAAAATCAGAAGTTAAACCCGTAAAGTTTGTAATTAAGCCAATATTTTTATTAATTATTAAAGATTTAAACTCATTAATATTTTCAATTCCTAATTTCATGACTGCTTTAACCAATATGAAAGATTTTTTCGGGTATCTCTGGAATTACACTTTCATCGACTTTTTGAACACTAAAGAACTGATTACCCTGTTTGATCTTTTCTATAAATTTATTTATTGTTTGCTCTTCACCTTGAACTTCAATTTCAATTGTTCCTTCAGGACCACGAGCAGAAATACCTGTTAAATGTAGTTCCATTGCATACCGCTGTGCGACATACTTTACACCACCGTCAGTTAAGTTTCCATGTAATATCAGCTTTTTTCTCATATCTATTACTTCGCCTCAGCCTGTTCTTTTTTAAGTAATTGTTTATCATACATCTTTGTAAAAGGATAATAAATAACTAAATAAATCACAAAGTTAAGAAGCATCCAGAATATGGCTCTTACGTCTCCTAGAGTTGTCATATAACCCATAAGTGGAAATGGCACAGTAAATGGTGCGTTAACTGAGGTTTTATTTAACAAGTTAAAATACATAGCAAAATATGTAACAGTAGTAGTAATAAATGGCCCAACAACGAATGGAATTGCAAGTATTGGGTTCAATACAATAGGTGCACCGAAAATGATAGGTTCATTAATATTAAATATACCTGGTAGTAATGCTAATCGACCAACTTCTTTCAAATAAGCTGATTTGCAACAAAAGGCTGCAATTACACATAAAGCAAGGGTACCACCGGCACCGCCAATCCAGGCGAAATTATAAAAACCAGTAGCTCCGATATTAGTAGCTGCATGTCCAGCAGCCACTGCATCAACATTTTGTTGCCAAAGGATTAACCAGAAAGGTTCGAGGATATGACCAATTATTGCATATCCATGAATTCCCATACACCATAATATGGTGATAAGCAAAGTTGGGATAATAATTCCTAAGTATGAATTCAAACCTATATTTATAATCGGCTTAAAAATTGTCATTAAAAACTCACTAATGTTAAACTTCAAAATACCAGTAACAATCCAGACTAGTATGATTACAACTGCAGCTGGAATAATTGCTGTAAATGAGCGAGAAACAGATTTAGGAACAGCATCAGGCATTTTTATTGTAATATTTTTCTTCACGCAAAAGTTTACAATTTCTACAGAAAGTATGGCCACCACCATTGCTGTAAACATACCCGATCCACCTAAATAGGTCATTGGTAATACCATTCCTAGTGACAATTTTGGATTTGCAGCATCATTAGCTATTACAGGAATGGTAGTCATCATAAATGCTACCATTGCTATTAATCCACTAGACAAGGCATCTATTTTATACTGCTTTGCCAAATAATAACCTATACAAAATGCAGCATAAACCGCCATTAAACCAACTGTTGCTCTATATGGCAGCATAATTGTTGTAACATAAGGCTTTACCCAATTTTGATAAGCCGTAATTGGTAATTGTGCGAATAGAACGAAAAAACTTCCAAGCATTGTTAAAGGCATAGTAGCAATAATACCATCACGAATCGAAACCAAGTATCGATTTTGTGATATTTTAGTTGCTACTGGCATAACCTTTTGTTCAAGGCTTTTACTAAAATTTTTCATTATATACTCCTTTCATAAAATTAATTCGTAATATCTTTAAATTTAAATTTTGTCCATGGCTTTAAATACTTTAATAAAGGGATATCTACTTTATCAATTTCTGCCACTTTATTTTTACGAATATCATAATGAGACTTTAAAACGACTTGCAATTCATTTTTATAAATACCAAAATTGTCATTGCCAACAACAATATCACCAACATGAAATTTTTTATCATTATCATGACAAGGATTATTCATATCTCTATATTTAACTCTAGACATTGTTGACCTTGCAACTATTGCATTGCTGTCTCCTCGACGATAATGTTTTTCATTTAATAATATCTTCTTTTCAACAGCGCTTATATTATTGGAAATGTTGACATTAAAACTCAATTCATATCTATCTATACAACTTAGTCTTTTCATTTCGACTTCACTCGCATAAGCATTACCAATAATTACATCGTCAATTAAGTTCGTCATAAACAGCGACTTAGCTTGCGCTTCAATCGGTAAATTTCGGTCACATTCTCTTGTTGGCAACCCATCATTAACATTCCAAGGGCCAAAGTTTCCACAATGACTTGAAATAAAGGCAGCTGTATGTATTCCTCTTTTTTTGAACCTTTTGCTTGTACGTATAAAAAATTCTTCTTCCAGTCCAGTTCCAATTTGGGGATAAAAATTGTGACATCCATATATGAATGGCTCATTGGCTTGATAACTAAGGATATTATCTAAATATCCTGTATCATTACTCATATTAAGTTCAATAATTAAGTGCTCTGGATTAAAAGACAACTCGGCCTCCGTAATGCCATCAAACCCCTGATCTAAGCGTATTCCAGTTACACCTAGTTCTTTAAAAAAGGTTAAGTCAGTATATGAAGCCCCAATTTTTTTAAAAATATTTGGAGAAACATCCAAAGTGGTAGTAAAGCCATGTAAGTTACCGAAATTAATTATGTGTTCATACTTCTTTTTTGTAGCTAAAACATCTTTGACTTCAAGCATACTCATAAATATTCTGGTAAAACCATATTTTTCACCCTGTAGTATGTATGATTCGTCCTTATCCTGATCACTGTGATCGGGATAAATTGACAAACCCAATTGGCGCATTGTCATGATTCAATATTTTCCTTATTATATTTATACCAAAAATAACTACCATACGAATTATTCTTAGAAGAAATAACAAATTTCATTTTTGGAGAGAACGATTTTATTACTGTTTCAAATTTCTTTCTGTATATAGTATTTGTAGTTAATACACTACCCGATTCACCAATCAACAAATTTTTGGGGTTCCGTTTCAGCAATATAATTACCTGTTTAGCCAAGTCATTAGCAGCATTACTAATAATAGTAAGAGCCTGCGAATTAGTAGGAGCAATTTCGGCAGTAACTTTAGCTAGTGTAGCAATTTGATCTCTATCATTAGAATATATCCAGGAAATTAAGTCTGAAACTCCGTCAAATCCTGATTTTTGCAAAAATAAATCGGTAAAGTCATCTTTCAAGTGATGGTCAATGGAACTCGTTATAAACTTTACTGTTCTTCGAGCAATGTCATATCCACTGCCCTCATCTCCTATAAGATATCCCCATCCCCCAACACGATCGATTTTGTTTCTGGATTTGGCAAAAACAGCTGAACCAGTTCCAGCTATTGCCAAAGTTCCATCTTCACCACGCAATACGTTCCACATACCTAGGCTTACATCTGTCATCAAAACTACTGGTAAGTGAAAGCAATTAAAAATTTCTTCTTTAAATTTAGAAGCACATTTACTATTACTTAAACCAGCTATTCCAATTACTATTACTTTGCAAAAACTTAAAGAAAGATTGCCATCAACTTTAAAAATTAATTTTTTTATTTGTTCAAGTGTTGCTGAATAATCAATCAGTATATTTCCACAACCCACACTAGTGAATTCAAACAATTCTTTTCCTTTTAAATTAATTGCCTGAATTACAATGTGTGACCCACCACTATCTATCCCAATTACATATTCCAATTAATCACCTTCTAAAAAAGCATTTGTTATTTGTTTACGCTTACATTATAATATAAAGAAAAATATTTTCAATATTTTTATAAAATTTATGTAAAAAAATTTCAAAAAGGAGAACGATATGGCTCTTGTAAAAATTCAATTTGCATCAAAGTTATTAGAAAATCAGACTACTGTAAGACTTTTAATTCCTGATCAAAAAATAGTAAACCCATTACCAGTAATATGGTGGCTACATGGACTAGGAGACAATGGTAATACTTGGCTGCGGAAAACAAGAATTGAATTATTCGCTGAAAAGTACAATATTGCTATAATTTTTCCCGACATGCAGAGATCATTCTATTTAAATATACAAGACGGTTTGCCATTTTATACATATCTAACAGATGAGTTATATCATTATTTATACTCTGTTTTTCCTTTTAGTACTGATCTGAACAAAAACTTTTTAGTCGGTAATTCAATGGGAGGATTTGGGGCATATAAATGGGCTTTCTCGGATCCACATAAATTCAGCTATATCGCAACTATGTCTCCTGTAACCAACTTATCTGTATTACCAAAAATAATGCCAGATTATCAAATAATAGAGAGTAAAAAAACTTCTTCATTGTATAATTTGGCATTATCAAATAAAAATATTTTATCTATGGCAAATTGGTTGAATTTAATTGGTGATTCAGATCCTCTTTTGAATGATGACCAAAAGTTTGTAAACAGAATTAAAAAACTAGGGATTAATTTAAACATGCAAATTAGCAGTGGCAAACATGACTGGACTTTTTGGGATAAACAAATTGAGAAAATTTTTGACTGGTTACCATTGGAGAAATTTTAATCAGGTAAACATTGGTTCCAAATATCTAGCAAATAATTTTAACTTCATTAGGTTATTATAAACTTGTTGATTTCTTAGCAATGGGTACAAAGCTAATCTTCTGGCCTGCACCAAGTTGATTCAAAAGCGGTAAGTCTTGAGGCACCACTCGTCCTAAAACATTGACTTTCTTATCTGCTGGTAAATCACGCTTAGTTATTTGTAATTCACCCTGATAACGCAGATATAATTTATTATCACAGGTAATGGTTCCCTTAGGACGTGAACTTACTTTTGTCTCTGGTTCTGTGTTAAAAAGTTGGCGGCTACGCCCCTCCGTCAATCTAATCACATCTCGCGCTACATCTGGACGATTGCTCCATTCATAATTGAACAATTCAGGCAAGTTTTCATCAACGTGAAGTGTAATAGTCCGCTGTTTAATGTAATTTTTAAAACAGTCAATCATATTTGTTGTTAAAGAGCCATCCCCAATAAAGACATGATCGCAACCAAGCTGTTTCAATTCCAGTGTGGCAGCTAAAGGATTCTCACCTCTATGTTTTTCAAGAGTTGGCAATCCAGCATGAATAGGTCCACGCAGAATATCATCGCCCGCAACAAACGCCATCGTCTCCAAATTCATTTGGTGTAACCAATTATTTTTTTGTTCCAACCAATTTGCATCTAAGCCGGTTTCCGGACGAGGATAAAAGTTATGCCAAGCTTGTAAATTTTCAAAACTGGCGCCGTGTTCTCGTAAAGCTGTGATGTCATCTTCATTTATAGCGCTGGCATTCAGAGCAATTGGCATTTTCTGCGAAAGTTTGGCTATAGTAGCTGAGGACACACCATCATCTATTCTTAGTCCAGTTAGCCCCAGACTTTTAACCTGCTTTTCGTTATCTAGTAGAATTCCTAATTTCTCTAGTCCCTTCTCAGAAACGTCAGCAATGATATCTGTTTCTAAATTTTGACACCACTTGGTTAATTCAGCTAATCTTTTCAAAACAACTTTTTGATCATCTTCTGGTATATGCAATGAGGTAAAAACAGTAGTCAATCCCGCATTACGCATTGCCAGCAAATAATTATAGTCATCAGCCGTAAAATCGCGGTTGAGATACATTGAAAAACCTAGCATAGTAATTTAATTCTCTTCCTTTATCTGAAATCACTTACATGTACAATTATACTATTTTATTCTTAAAAAATTGCACAATAAAAAACCATGAGCAATTGCTCATGGCTTTAATAATTAAATTAACTTAGTTAGATTCTCGTAATATAAATGTACTCCAAGGCTCAATGTCTTTCAACAGATCCAAATCATCTGGACAGATATGACCAACAAGATTACGTCTGCCATCATTTGCAAATGGAGTTAAAACAATTTGTAATTCTCCCTTGTAGCGTGGATATTTATCATTGACAACAACTATATCTCCTCTTTCAAAAGAGGCTTTATCGTTATTATGTGCAGGAATATCTTCTTTAGCATAAACGACACGGGGTTGGGTATCACGCAACAAAAATTCCGAAGCATCACCGCGATACAAATGCGGCTTTTTAAGACAAATTGTCTTCTCAATTGGCAAAATATCTTGTTCAAATTCAATTCCTAGAGCAGGAAATGAACTGTTAAAAGCTTTCGCAGCAGCAACTAGTTCATCTTCACTAGCAAACGCATTGCCAAAAATAATATCATCAATTTTTTTACTCAAGCGCAAATGTGTTACTTGACTAAAAATAGCTCTTTGACGATCGCTTTCCATTGTTGGTAAACCTTCATGAACAGGCCACGGACCGAATTGAGCATTTTTAGATGAAATAAACGCAGCGGTATGTAAACCATAGTCACGATACTTTTGTGAATATTCATTAAAAATTTTCTCACTTAATCCCGTGTATTCTTGAGGATAAAAGTTATGACAACCAATTAGATTATCAATCTCTGGATCATAAGCCATAATACTATCCAAATAATTGGTACCACGACTCATATTAAGTTCTATTTTTAACCCATATTGATTATGAGTCATAGCGGCTTCTTCCATACCGCTGAAGCCCTCATCTAACCTTAAGCCCCAAACGCCTAAGTCATGGAAAAAGACTAAATCATTATAGTCAATTTTTAATTCTTTAAATAAAACGGGATTAATATCAACTACGGTTTTAAACCCTAAATCATTTGCATAAGCAACGTCTTTTTTTAACTTGGCAAGTAAATCTTCACCGCTGGCACTCTTTAATTGCAAGAGTGAAGAAAAAATTCTGCTGTAGCCATACTTGTGAGCTAAATCCATATATTCTTTATCCTGCTCAAATGTACTTTGTTCGGGATAAAGGGAAATACCTAACTGTTTCATAAAATTATTGCTCCTTAAACTTTATTAACTTTTTCAGGATCCATGTTATTAGATGCAATAACGAATGGTACATAGATTAGGAAGCCAACAACCATATTAACAATTTGTAAGATAACTGAACGCCAGTCAATCGTAGCGATTATTGCGTTAAGGAATGGCGGCATTGCCCAAGTAGTCTGTACTGCAACCGGACTTACCCAGCCGAGACTCAAAACGCCATAGGCAATCGATACCATAACTAATGGAGCAAGAATGAATGGAATAATGTAAATTGGGTTCAAAACAATTGGCATACCAAACATCATAGGCTCGTTAATGTTGAAGATTCCAGGTACGAGAGAAACCTTAGCAACAGCACGTTCATCTTCACGTTTTGAAAAGGCAAGAACAGCCAGAATAAGTAACAGTGTTGAACCTGCACCACCAATCCAAACGTAAAGGTCGAAGTCGCTTCTAGTCCACATATATGGTAAAGCTTTTTGCATCTTGTGGGCATTAACGTTAGCGATTAATGCTGTTGTCCAAATACTTTCAGTAACTGGAGCAAGAACATTGGTACCATGAATACCAAAGAACCAGAACAGTTGTACTAAGAATACAATTAATAATAATGAACCATAGCCTTGACCCATCTTCATTAATGGCTCTTGAATTGTTTGAGCAATCAGGTCAATAACCGTAGTGTTCTTTAAACTAAATAGATAATCAATAATACCGACAACGAACAAACCAGCAGTTGCTGGAATAATACCAGTAAAGGCATTAGAAACTGCAGGTGGCACACTTTCAGGCATCTTAATAGTAATATGTCTCTTAACTAAAGCAATATAAACTGCAACTGAAATGGCACCCATAATCATTATGGTAAAGAAGCCGTAAGCACCAAAGTACTTGTTAAAGTTAAACCAGCCCCAGGCACTAACATTTTTACCGACAACAGCTGTACCAGCATCAGTTAAAGTCTTTATATCACCTTTAGTAAGAGCATTTTTCAAATCAACTGAAAAGCTCTGAGGCAAGCTCATAATAAATGTGCCTAGTGTAAGAAGACCACCCGCAATGGGTTCAACTTTATACTGCACACACATCTGATAACCAAAGGTAAAGGCAAACAGCAAGCCCAAAATAGCAGTTGATCCTGTCCAGACCATTGCATTGATACTGATCAGCCATTGCATTGAGTTAACAACACCCATCCAGCCTAAGTTGGTGGGAACGTCTCTAAAAATGGCATTCAATACACTAGCAACAGAACCAGCTAACATTATTGGCATTATCGAAATAAAGGCGTCACGTAAAGCTACAAGCCAGCGAATTGAACCAATCTTGGCTGCAACAGGTACTAGATGCTTGTTTAGCCAATTAATTATAGCATTCATAATATTTCCTCCTACTAATATTTCACTACAATTGTATTATAGCACATTAAATGGAAACGTTTTACTAAAAATCGATGAAAAATGTTGTGGCAGTAGGGTTTAGAGCTTTGGTATAAACCAAATTAGTCTTGTATTTCAATATATTTATAGCTTTTGAATATAAATGGTATATACCATATTTTTCTTCAAAAAATTTTTAACCTTTTTGTTTATGCTATAAAAAAAGAAATTATAAAACTTAAATTATTGCCACCAATGAGTTAAATATATGATGTTTACAAAATCATGGTTACACCTTGTCCTTGTATGGTCGGTATGTCTCATGTTTGGTTGAATATTCCACTATGCTTTTTATCTTGTTATCAGAAAAAGCTATTAGGGAAACACCGTCAAAACAATATTCCTGCTTTTCTTTAGCATCAAAAAACCAAGTAACTACAAACTGGTTAGAGGAAGTATAAGCCATGCTCAAAATATCCCATTTTAAAACTGTCTGCTCTTTAGACTTCGAATTGATATAGGCTTTTAACTCATTTAATCCCTTATAAGTAGCACCATAACATTCACGGTAATAGACATCTTGGCTAAACCAGTTATCAAGCCTACTAAAATCGCTTTCTAGCCATGAATTAAAATATTCTCTAATAATCTTTTCCTCAGCGAAAAGTTGCTCAGTTGTGTGCATCATTTTGCCTCCTGCCAGTTTTCATTTTGACTTTCAGAATCTATCAATATTATAAGCTTAAAGTTAAAGAGCTTTATATAATTTACTAAAAAAGAACACAGTTCACATTTTCAGTGAATTGCGTTCTTTTTAGTTTATCTGATTTTATTTACACTTTATTTATTTGTCGTGACGTAATCAGTGATAGTTACAGGTTTTTGGAAACCATTAGCACTAATAATTGTCAGTATCGTATTATTGTTGCTAAATTGTACAGCACTCTTGTCTACACCATTTACGCTGGCAACTAGATCAACAATTTGACTGGCTTCAGTTAATGACAAGTTCTTTAAATCACTAACAATTATCTTTTTACCATTTAAAGCTGCTTTAGCAGTATTAATTTTAGTTAAAGCATCATTTACTTGAGTAACAGTTGACTTAGCAGTGTTAACCTGACTTCCACTGGATATAGCTGCGTCATAAGCATCGCGTAATGATTTAGCAGAAAGCTTATAAGCATCACTGGCTTTAACAGTTGTATCTTGACTCAAAGCATCCTGCAACGCTTTTTTATCGGTTGCTGAAGCAAAAGTATTTTCATTCTTAGCTGCTTCTGGAGTGTTGACTGGTGATAATTTAACACCATTAACGTTACTAATATCCGATTCTCTCAGATAGCCATTTTTATCACTTTGCAACTTGTAAAACAGTGCAGATTGGTTTTCAGCAGCTACCCAAATATAACGCAATTCTGTTACACGGGCAGTGTGGCCTTTAGCAAAGGTCTTAGTTGATTGTAGAACTCCTTTATTGTTGTAGACATTAGCGGTGCGAGCTAAAGTAACAGTTGTCACATTTTCATCACTTTCAGGCTTTGAATTTGAAGGCTCAAGTTGCTTGCCAGTTACAATTCCCACATTATTCTTTTTAACCCATTGATCATTACCTGGGTAATTAGCGTCATTAATGTGATAATAAAGCTTTTTACCTATATATTGTAATTTATCAACTGTTACCTTTTCACCACTCCTAATCAGAGTCTTGGTGGTTTCACCATTACTATCGTAGACATATGCATTGTGATTAAGAAGAATTACAGTTGGGTCGTTTTGATTATCGCTTGGTACATTTTCATTCTTACCAGGTTTCTTATTTACTGGCTTTAGTTTAGCACCACTGGTTTTACCAACATTTGCGGCTTTTATAAACTGATCACTTTGACCACTAATTCTGTAAAACAACTTTTTACCAATATAAATTAACTGGTCGACGGTAACAGTTTGACCTTTCTTAATTTTCTTCTTGTCTGTTTTGCCTTTAGCATTATAGATATATGAATTATGCTTAATTTTTGCAGTAGCTACTGGTGCACTTTTAGTGACCTTTTTACCATTAACATAGCCAACATTAGCAGCCTTAATGAAGGCATTATTACCAATGCTGTAATAATCCTTCTTATTAATAGTTACTTTACTACTAAATGATAGAGTAATGCCTTTAGCAATTTTAGTGTTTTTAGCACTACCCATGTAGGTCTTCAAGCGTTTACCATTTTTGTCATAAACATAAGCATTATGACTCAACTTAATGGTATTCTTCTTTGTCGTCTTTTTCTTAGCGGTAGTCTTGTTAGCGGCCTGAACCACAACAGCTTGACTTGCACTAAGCACAGGACTGACACCTATTAATGCAGCAGCAGATACCATTAATAATTTTCGACTAATCTTCATTTGTTTCCAACCTCGTTATTTTTAAAATTATATCGGTACATAATATTGTATACTTAAAAACCGCTAATTCAAATAGCTTAAAGCATTACTTACCTTTTTTTAACACTCTTGCATCAATGTAAAATGTCTGCAAAATTATTTTAATCTAATTATTATTACTTTCCGCTTCTTTGCGCATCTTGTTTTCACTAATAGCGGTATAAATTAAGAAAATTAATGCCACAAATGAGGCAACGTAAAGAACCGAGTTGCTGGCGATCCAGCCAAATTTATCAACCAGTATCCCGATTAAAGCTGTTGCTAGAGTTTCACCAAAAATGTATTGGAAAAAGCCCATGAAACCCGTTGACGCACCTACTGCATATTTCGGGACAACCTCATTAATCATTAGTCCCACAAGTGTCAGCGGTGCGTAAATTAAATTACCCATTATGATTAAAGCGGCAATTATCAGAGCATGATTATTACTGAAAAAATATAGCGTTAAGCAAATTAACGTCCCAATTACGCAAGCGATTGAAACTAATGCGCGGCGACCTTTTAAAGCATCTGAAATCGCTCCAATAATAATTACTCCCGGAACTGATGCTAATTCAAAAATGCCGATAATCCATTTAGCAGCTGCAGGATCGAAGCCCTTATTCTGGACTAAATAAGATGGGATCCAGCTCTGAATGCCGTAGCGAACCAGATAAAGTGACATTGAAGTCAGAGTAACTGCCCAAACTAATTTATTTTGCAAGATATACTTAACAAAAATTTGGCCCACACTCAAATCAGTCTGATCCGCAGTCGAAACTTGGCCATTATCCAGAATAACTTTGTCACCTGTATAAGTAGAAATATCAGGTAACCCGACCACCTTAGGTCTATCAGCACCCAAAACTAAAATTAAGATGCAAATGATAAAGGAAACTGCTGAGGATGTATAAAAGACAGCTGGAATTGAACCTGAAAAAAGGAAAACCGCCAGTTGCACTATGGCCACACAAATAAATGAGCCGGCATTATGTGCTGAAGACCAAATGGAATACATTGTTCCCCTCATTCTTGGTCCCCACCAGAGCTGAATCATTTTTTGGCAAGCTGCAGCCCCCATTCCTTGTGTGACTGCCATTAAAAACATTAACAACATCATTAAATAAAGGTTGTGAGTTGAACCTAAAAAAATATTTAAGATTGCAGACAATAACAGTCCTACCATTAAATACCGGTTGGAATCACACCTATCTGCCAATACCCCCATAAAGAGTTTTGCTATGCCGTAGCCAATACCAAAACAAGACAAAATGAGACCAATATTAGCTGTAGAGAAATGATATTCTTTCATAATATCATTTTGTTCTGTGGTAAATACAAGGCGAATGATGTAGTACCCAATATAGCCAATACAAGTTGCTAGTAAAACTCCTAGTTGCCGCCATCCGTATGTTTGTGCCACTTTTTCTTTAGGAACTAGCATATTCGAATCAGGCTGTTTTAAAATCCATTTAAACATCATAAATGCCTCCTCCCCTTCAGGATATCATAGAACTTTCTCAATACTTAAAATGGTGCAACTAATTTGAAACATAACAAATCATGCATTGCGGCAACTGTATTTTTCCTTCGTATTTTAGCAAATCAAATAAATTATATAACAATATTATTTAGATATATATATAAATTTTAGCTATCTTATTTTGAACAGTTTTTTAATATCATCATCTAATTTTTGCCTATAAAAGCCAATTATTGTTATCAAAAATTTAATGCTAGCGTTATCTTTATTTAATTTACGCTGTCTTATTTTTGCAAAACTTGTTATTTATAAAATAATACTTTACAAAACGCAATAATTGACATTTATATCATCATCTACTAAATTGATAATTATATAGTAAATGGAAATTAGAAAGGAAATTTCTATGTTAGGAAAGAATAATTACAATGAACGGGTGAAAAAAATGGCAAGGCAGGCTAAGCAAGACCATTTCTCAATTCGTAAATTGAGTATCGGTACTACTTCTGTATTGCTTGGCTTTACTTTTTTAGGCTTAAACAGCAAAACAGTTAAGGCTGATACAGTTGTTCCACCTCAACTAACTGAGAAGAATACCTATTCTCAAGCAGAAATCTTTTCGCAAGACAGCAACAAAAATACCGCACGAGATATATCTACTACTACATACAAAACAAACAAGCCAGAAGGGGAACCAAATTTAACCGCATTTTCTGGCTTGAGTTCGTTTTTGAGGGAGAATAATAGTAACAGTAAACAAAATGACACTGCTCAAACAGATCAAACTGCTGCCAATGACGACCCAGACAAGGTAGAGCCTAATGCAAATAGTGCAGACAACAATGATATTAACAAAGGCACTGAAGACAAAACAGGCATTAACAGCGATAACTCGGACAAAGAAGAGCCCCATACAGACGATACTGCTAAGCAGGAAACTGGCAAAACAGATAAAAATAAGGACGCCGCAAAGTCTAAGATCACCGCAAAAGATGCAAAAGACGCTGGTAAAAAAGTAAGCGTTGGTAACTGGAAGGATTTTATTAGCGCCCTAAACAATAGTAATGTCAGTGAAATTGATATTACCAATAATATTATTGCTGACAGAGAGACAGGTCATAATCGCCAGGCTTTTCAAGGTAGAAAATTATTAATTAAGTCTGCAGGTAATGCGAAATATACCCTTGATTTCAAGAGTAACCACCCTACTCTTACCGGTAATTCTTCTTTAGATATTACTTATGAAAACTTAATACTTAAAAGTACAGACTATTATGGTGTCGCTGATACTTACAATATGACTAAAGGGCAAACGGCTAAAATCACTTTTAGAAATATTGATTTTTATGGTTCACAATTAACATATACCAAAAATAATACTGACATTATTTTTGAAGGCCAAATTCACGCTGAAACTGTCAAAATTCCAAGCAATATTGGCGGTTGGTTTGACGGTAATAATCAGCAGCTTTTAGAATTCACCAATAGCAATAATAGCATTACTTTTAAAGCAGGCTGCCACTTTGACGGTTCGACATTTGGCGGAACTTTGATTGAAATGAGAGGAGAAGGCAATTCTCTTAATGTTGAACAAGGAGCAGTTGTTGACCTGACCCCACTTAAGACGTACGATGGCTCAAATGGTGCTAATAACAGTGAACACGGCAATCCAGTCAGTGCCATTTTCATTAGTGACGATGCGCAAGTAACTGTTCACGGTCAGGTGAACATTAACATCGGACAAAGTGAAGGAATTAAGTATGCGGGCAAGCAAAATAATGGCCAGGCCAGAGCCATTTATTTAAACAACGCCAATTCAAAGGTCAATATTAGCAAAAATGGTGCAATTACCGTTAACACGAATGGTAATATTTCAACTAAAAATAAGCAAAGCCTGATTTATATTGGGGGCGATTTTGCCATTAACTCAGGTGGTGCTCTCAAAATTACCGGGCAAAACATGGGCAATTATAGTGGTTCGCTAGTGCAAATTGACGGTACAGCTAACGTGCAAAACGGCGGCTTTGAAATTCAATTAGTTGGTGATGCCGGTACTGGTGCAATAAAGCTGGTTGATGTGGCCAATACTGGGCAACTGATTGTTAATAACCCTACTTCTCTTGTGTTAGATGCTCATCTGAATAACAATGATCGCACCAGTATTATCGGTGATAATAAAATCACCGTGACAAATGTTCGCCAGTCCTTAAACCTTGGTGAACTGTTAAATGGATCTGCTCTTGGCAGCAACTTAGTCTTGCCGCCTTTTCATGTTTTACAAGTCGAAAAAAATGCTAAAACTGTCGCAGTTAACAAACTGGAAGTATTAAACGGTCAAAGGATCTTCGACTTAGAAAAAGTCAAAAAAGATAGCCCCCAGCTTAGCGCCATTCTCAGTAAAGCACCTGAAAACTTCCAGAAATTGCTGCAAAATTACAATCATCAAAGCTATGACCAGCTCTTTCGAGCCATCGTGGAAGCAGCTTTTTCCAATAAAGACAACCCAGGCTACAATAACATCAGATTTACACCGGCTAATCAAAGCGGCTTCTTAGACATAGACCCAGAAGATGTGACGGTAATTAATCAAGAAGATGGTTCAAAACTAGTCAAAGGTTATGTATTATACTATAATCCTGCAAAAGATGGTCCTGATAGTGACAGCTTTTTTAAAAACATCTTACCTGGTGGTACCGAAGCCTATGTTTTAGCCAGGTTTAAAGATAGTGGTGTATACAGAAATGGTCAAGCTGTTATTGATTCAACAATCGCTAATCCCTACGCTGATACTGTTGATACTTATCGCGGTGAAGCAAATGATTTGGCAGCATTACCTACCAAATTTGCCGCTAAAGTTGCTCCTGATGGCTCCTTCACCATTACCATCCCTGCCGAAATTACTACCAGGATGGCTAAAGACGCCACAATTCAACTAACTCCACATGCAAACTTCATTGAATATAGTCCGTTAGACATTGCCAGTGGCGACCGCCCTACTATAGTTAGTCTCGGCATCAAACCGTTTAGCGAAGTACAACAAGAAGCAGCTCAGGAAATTACTGATGCTATTAATGCTGCTAAAACTAAAAAGCCGGCTAATTTGACTGCAGATCAGGAAAAAGCATTCTCTGATGCACTGAATGAAGCCGCCCAGTATGCTGCTACCAATAAAAATAGCAATTATGATTCTAAAAAATCAGTTTATGGCGTCCAATCATCCAAGACGGCAATCAGTGAAATAAATAATAGGAAAAAGACGGCTTTAGACTTGGTCAATAAGGCTATACAAACAGCCCAAAGTCAAGGAGAATATGAAAAAGCTAAAGCGGCTGCAATTGACAAACTAACTCAGCAAGCTGAGGAGCAAGTTAAAAAGTTCCCTGCACAGGAACAATCTATCACTGCCGCTAAAAACCAAGCCATTAGTAAAGTACAGGCTGCTGCCACAAATAACATTAACATCGATCAGGTTGTTAATGACGGTATTAATGCTATTAATCAAGCAGGAAAAGATTACCGAGATAATGTAAAAACTGATATTAACCAGGCAATTACAAAAGTCGAAAATGCTATTGACACAGTCTCAAAAGATGAGAATGTTAAATCACTGGTAGACGAGTTAATTAACGGTATAAAAGACAAGCTCAAGCGACCAAAAGAAATTGTTGCTCCTGACGGTGAGCTTGATCAAGACGAAGATGAAGCGGCTATTAATAACCATCAAAAAGAAGCCAAAGCTCTACTCCCAGGTGTGCAAGATACTATTGATGCAATTGCAGCATTAGAAGCTGCTGCTAAAAAGCAAATAGCACAGTATGGTGATGATCGACCTGAAATTCAAGCTGCTTTAAATCAAGCTATCAAAGATATTATTAACAGCAATAATCCTAAAGATGATCTTAACAATGGTATTGATAAGATTAATGGCACACATACGGATAAAGTAAAAGACCAAGCAGCAAAAGATATTAAGGAGACAGCTGCTCAAGCTAAAGAACGGATTCAAAATTCTGATTTAACAGCGGATGAACAAAAAACATACCTTGATGAAATAGATGAAGCAGTTGCTGCTGCAACAGCTACTACTGGTGATACTGCCAAATCTATTTATGGCACTGATGACAGTGAAATTATCAATAAGAGAAAAGCTGCTGCTGAAAGTTTAATTAACAAAGCAGCTGCCAAAGCTGAAATTGCTGGTTATACTAAGGACTACGAGAATGTCCTTGGTCAAGTTGGCCAAGCCGAAACCGCCATGACAGATGCCCTAGCGGCAATTGATAAAATTGAGGATAATGCTGCAAGTAGTTCAAATATTGTCCAAGCAGAAAAAGCCGCTAAAGAAAATATCTTAAACGCATTTAAAGAAAATGCTAAAGCTCAGGTTAAGGCGGACGCAGAGACAGCTAAAGGCAATTTAGGAGTTGAGCAAGAAACTAATATTGATGACGCAGTCACCAATGCCGGTAACACGATTGACAGTCATAGCTCTGCTGCTGACATCAAGCAAGATATTACTGACGGCAAAAAGAATGTTTTAAATGCCTATAAGTCGGCTGCTAAAGCACAAATTGAGCAAGATGCAACTGAAGCTAAAAACAATTTAGGGGTTGAGCAAGAGTCTAATATTGATGAGGCAGTCACTAATGCTATCAACACGATTGCTAGCCATGACTCACTTACCGTTATCAACCAGGACGTTATTGACGGTAAAAAGAATGTTTTAAATGCCTATAAGGCTGCTGCTAAAAAGCAACTGGAAACAGTTAAACAAGACATTGTTAACAAAATTCAGAATAATCCTAATTTAACGGCCAAGAATAAAGACGATGCTGCCAATAAAGCCAGTGAATTGCTTACCGGAAGTCAAGGTTATAATAGCCGCATTGATAAGGCTGAAACTATAGCTGATATTAATACCGCAGTTAGAGAAGGCACTGCTGCATTAAACAATTTACTTGATGAGCAAAACTTAAGTGGTCGACGTAATCAGGCCATTGCAGCAATTCAGGATGCTAAAGACAAAGCTATTGCTAAGATTACAAATAATAAAAATCTGAGTGACGAGGAAAAAACCAAATATCAAGAACTAATTAATACTGCAACTGCTGCTGGTGTTGCTAAAATCACTCAAGATGAAGATGAAACTACAATTGCAACAGATGAAGACAGAGCCATTAAAAATATTACCGGTTATCAAGAAAATGCTGCTAATACCGGCTCTAATAATTTAAATAAGCAGCGTCAAGATGCAATCAAGGGAGTTGAAGAAGCAGCTAAAAACGCTTTAAGTACAATTGACGACTTTGACGATACTGTTTTAAGTCCAGAAGATAAACAACATTATCAAGAAACTATTAATAAAGACTTGGCTAACGCCAAAGCAGCAATTAATGCAGCTAAAGACAATGATGGTGTTAATTCTGCTAGACAAGCTGGTAAAACCAGTATTAATGAGGATTTGGCGGCCAGTCAATTAATAGTCGCAAAATCTCAGGCAAATATAGCGTTGCAAGATGAGAAGAAAAAAGACTTAGATACTATTAATCAGGCTTTTACTGATAATAAAATTAATAGCGAGCAAAAAGACGCACTAACAGACAAAATTAATGGCTTCTATGAAACGGCAACCAGCAAAGTATACAACGACTTGACTGCTGAACAAGTGGCTAAAGATAGGGATGATGGCATTGCTGCTATGGCCAGCGTTGCTAGCAGTATTGCCAGTGAAGAAGCAAAATACTTAGAACAACAAAAAGATGATGCTTTAACCAATAAAGACACTGGCCTAAATGCTCTAGCAGAGAAAATTCGGACAAGTATCGAAAAAGATCCTAACCTTTCCGGCAAAGAAAAAAGTGATTATTATGACGAAATTAGTTCTGCTTTAACTTCAGCCAAAACTGATATTCAAAATGCTCATTCTCAAGATGAAATTGCTACTGCAACAAACGCCGGTCGGGAAGCTTTAAATAAAATTCTTGCTAAAGTAGTATTGCAATCAAGTAGAAGCGCTGCGCTTAAAGAATTGTTGAACACCTGCACCGATGTTTCTAATCAAATTACCAACTTACAAAATGTTAACAGCACTACTAAAGACGGATTAATTAAACAGTTAACTGATTACTATAATGATGCAGTTGCTAAAGTAAAGAATGCTCCTGCTGCTCAAGTCGATTCTGAAAAACAGCAAGGCATTGATAATATGAACACAGTTATTAGGGATGCGCAAAGCCTTGATACCAATATTGATCATGCTAAGCAAGAAGTCGACAAGCAGGCTGATCAAGCAATTTCTACCATTAATCAATCTGCGATGTCTGACGCGGATAAAACTCAAACCATTGCAAAAATCAACGATGAAAGAGCTAAAGCTAAGCAAAATATTGAATTGCAAAAAAATAATGATGCCGTAGACAAAGCCAAAAATGATGGTAAAGATGCTATTGGTCAGGTTGCAGCCACAGCTATGACAGCTGATTTGGAGAATACTAAACATCACAGCGAAGAGGCTATTAACCAAGCTGCTCAAGAAGCAATTAGCAGATTAAAATCTTCATATGACACTCTAAGCGCTGAAGAAAAAGAAGAAGCTAGTTCCCAATATGAGCAGGCAATCTCTGATATTAATCAGGCTGTTGCGGATGCCAAGAGTAAATTACAAAATGGCAAGACAAAAGAAGATAGCAATAAAATCACTACTGCTACCGTTACTACCATCAATAAAGCAGAAGCAAGTGGTAACTTAGCAATTACCAAAGCACAAGCCAGAAAAGCTATTAAAGATGTCGCAGACGAAATCAAAAACAACTTAAAAGATAAAAAGGATCAAGACAGTGTTGATTCTATTCTAGAGAATGCCGCTTCAGCCATTACTGCTGCTGAGGATAGTAGCACTGTTTTGAGCAGTAGAGATTCTGCCATTAATCACATCAAAGGAATTAAGACTACAGCAGATTCTAATGATGCTGCCAAAATAAAAAATGCTAAAGACGAAGCAATTAAAGCATTGACAGCGGAACTAAACGGTCAAACTAATAATCCTGGTGCTCCGGGAATTTTAGCTCAAATTGATCAAATTACAGGCTTAAGTGCTGAAGAAAAAGCTCAGTATAAGAGTCAGGCAACCGCTGCTAAAAATAAAGCTGTCAGTCAGATTAACGCTCAGCAAACAACAGACGATATTGCATCCGCTAAGACTACTGGTATTATCAACATTGACAAAGCTTTAAGCGCTGCTCAATTACAAGCGGCTAAGAATAATGCCAATAAATACTTAGAGAATATTGCCCAAACAGCTGCAGATAATATCAAGAAGATCGAACAGTCAGCTCTAAGTGATACTGAGAAAGCCCAGCAAATTGACTTAATCAACTCAAATAAAGAGATAGCTATCCAAAATATTAACAAGGCACAAAGTCCAGACGAGGTAGAAAAAGCCAAACAAGGCGCTGAAAATGCCATTACCGGTATTGTACAAAATGCCAAAGAAAACGCAGCTTTACTGCAGGAACAAAATGCCGCCTACAACTCACTGGTTGAGCAGGCTAAAAAGCTGAGCCAACGCTTAAACGATGACCGTTTGCATAACAAAATTGATCAAAATCAATATGATGACTTAAGTAAGGCTATTAGTGACGCTTTAAGTGCAGCTAAAGCCGAGATTTCTGCTGCCACTGATCTGGATAAAATTAATGCTGCCAAAGGTAATGGTGAGACAGCTCTTAACAAGGTCAATAATAATATTGCTAACGAAGAAGCTCTAGCCCAAGCTCTAAATGATTTACAAACTGCAGCCACCAACGCCAAAGCTAAAGCTGCTGAAACTGAAGACAGCACCGTTGCTGACCAAATGAAAGCACAAATAGATCAGGAACAAAAAAAAGCAGCAGCAAAGATTATTAACGCTAGGAGCAGTAAGCAGAACACCATTACGCAAATTCAAACAGCTGCAGATGATGGCATTACCACAATTAACAAATTAGGTGATGATTTTGATCGTAAAAATCAAATCGTTAAGAGCTTAAAAGAACACGCCGCAGAAGCCAAAGCTGACATTGATGGTATAGGTTTAGCCGGCAACGATGCCGCTAGTGGCTATCAAGACATTGACCAGGCCTTAAATGATGGTATTAGTTCAATTTATGGCGGGACAAGTGAACAGCTATCCCAGTTAGAACAAGATGCCAAAACAAACATTGATCAGGCAAAATTGCCAAGCAAACTGACTGCGGAAAAGAATAAACAAATTAATAAGTTTAAGGACTATGTTAACAGTAAAGGCGAAATTGCCAGTGTGGCAACCAACCTTGAGCAAGATCAAATTGACGCTCTTCAAAAGCAATTGGAAGAAGCCGTTAACAAAACCATTGCTAACATTGCCGGTATTAAGCTTGAAAACAACTACGAAGATGCTAAAACACAAGTTGAAAATGCCGAACAAGGTATAGTGCCAGAAGGTGAAACTGCTAATTTTGGTGAGAAAGAAATCGACCGCATTTTCCAAGTTGCACAAGAAAAAGCCGAAATAGTTAAAGCTAAACAAGAGGCAATTTCTCAGATCGAACAAGCTCAAAAAGAAGCAAATGACGCAATAGAAAAATCTGGTTTGTCCCCAGCAGACCAGCAAAAGCAAAAGGAGCAAATTCAAAAACTTGTTGAACAAGCAAGAACTGACATTAATTCTGTTTCGCAATCTGAAGCCGGCGCTAAAGACCAAATAGATAATAATAGAAAACAAGCTATTACTAATATCAATAGCATTAAAGAACAGACAGCCCTGGCTGGTCATAAGACAAAAGCCGAAAACATTCTGAAAGATAAACAAACTAAGGCTCATGCTGTAATTGATCAATCTCAATTAACTGCCGAGCAAAAGGCAGCAGCTAAAAAAGCAATTGATGATGCATACAAGCAGAGTTACCAAGATATCGAAAGTGCTGCTGCAAGTGCCGACATCCCAGAAGAAGCTGATATTGGGCAAAACATTGATCGGCTGTTGGCTAAGCCTGAAACTGGCACTGAACCAGAATGGTTCAATGATGAACAAAATAATGCCCTTAAGGGCGCTGAAGGAGTAGACGGCATTAACGATGCATACAGTAAATTAAAAGACAGACTGAAAGATAAGCTGTCACCAGAATTGCTAGATCATATTGACGAGCAAATTAAAGCTATTAATAATGCTACTGATATCCAGACTGCTAGCACTGCTTATGATGAGGCTATGACCATCATTAACAAGGAACAGGCTAAGGCTGACATCGACGAGGAAGCTGCAAAAGTAACTGCAGAAATCGACAGTAACGATAAATTAGCTGCTGAAACAAAGAACAGGCTGAAAGAGCAAATTAAAGATGATAGCCAGAAAGCCAAGGATCAAATTGATGCAGTTAATGCTCCTAAAGGCGATACATCGGGCAAAAAGGACCAGATTGCTAAAATCACAGAAACCGCTAAATCCGATATCGGCAGTGCTGGTAATGCCGCTAAAGAGGAATCTATTAGTTCGCTTAAAGCAGAAGCAAACAATGAATTAGCTGCTGAACATCAAAAAGCAGTTGCTGAACTAAAAGAAAAATTTGGCGAAAATGCTGACACCACCAATGTTGATAAAGCATATCACGAGCACTCACAGGTGAATGGTGACTCAATTGAAGATATTACAGCAGCTAAGACTGCAGCTGCAAAAGAAATAGCTAAGGGGTCAGTAGCAGACACTGCTATCAACGCTAAAAACCAAGTTGATAAATTAAAGCATCAAGATGGCAGCGATTATACTAGTGCTGAAAAGCAGGCAATTAAAGATTACATTGACCAAGAAGCAGCTAAAGCTAACTCGGATCAAACGGGCACTATTGATCAGGCTCAAAGTTCAACTGGCATAGAAACTGCCAGAAAGAATGCAGTTGACAAGATAAGCAGTATTATTGTAAGCGATAGTCAAGAACTTGAGAATGTTTTAAATAACGATAGCAATGTACAAGAAGAAAGACTAACAGCTGCCTATGATTCCGCTGTTAAACTTCTCAAAGACAGGTTTAAGGATAAAGCAAACACCACTAGCGTTGATCAAGCATACGAAAATGCTAAAGATGCGCTCAATGATCCTGCCAACGCGGATAAACTCGCTGCAACAGGATTAGCTGGTGAAAAAGAAATAGCTGCTGGAGCACTGACAGAAGCACAAAAAGCAGCTACAAGTGAAATTCAGTCGTCTGGCAAGTACACTGAGCAAGAAAAGCAAGCTATTATTAAGCAAATTGAGACAGATATGTCCCAGGCAAACGCTGCTCTCAAACAGCCTCAGGTCAATGACAGTCAGACAATTACTAAACTGCGTGATGATGCTATTAAGCAAATGTATCTTGATGCTACGGATTCTGCCACAATTGATCATATTCTTCATGATATTAATCGCGAAAATGAACATAGTTCTAACAATCATTCTATCCCGGTTCCTGCTAACAATACGCCTGTTAATACATCAAGCAAAGAAGACAATGAGGCAAAACTTGATTTAACCAGCAGCGAAGAATTAACCTTAATGCACAACGCTTACCTTTACGATGAAAATGGCAAACGTGCTAACAAAGTTATTCTTGGTGCCGGCTCAATCATTACTTCTTACGGCACCAAAGAGATTAACGGGCAGAGCTATTACGTCTTGGTCGATAAAGGCAATCAGAATAAAATTTACTATATTGCTCTGGGTAATGTTATTCCTACAAGTCAGAAATTAAAACATAATGCCTATGTTTACAATAAACATGGCAATCGCATAAAGAAAGCTGGCGTATTAAGAAAAGGCAATAATATTAAAACCTATGGTAACGCAGTCACAATTCGGGGCAAAAAATATTACATTATTGCCCAAAACCGCTTTGTTAAGGCTGCAAATATTGCTTTGCAAAAAGCCGCTAGTGCAGCGCCGAACAACGAACTCGTAATGGAAAAGGCGCAACCAGCAGCTGCAAAAACTATTATGCACAATTCCTATCTATATGATCAAAACGGTAAACGTGCTAACAAGATCGTTATACTGGCCGGTTCAATTGTTAATACGGTTAACCAGCGATTCATCAATGGTAAGAAATACTACGAACTGGATGATGGTTTATTCATCGCCGCTAACAATATTGATTCTAATATGCTTAAATTAAGGCATAATGCTTATGTTTACAGCCAACATGGTAATCTAATTAGCAAAAAAGTTTTAAGGAAACAGCAAGTAATTAAAACTTATGGCAGTCCTGTCAAAATTAACCACGAAAAGTACTTTATCATTGCTAAAAATAAGTTTGTTAAAGAAACTAATTTTAATAAATAGGTGTAGCTTACTAAAATAGCTCTTGAGTTTAAAGAACTCAGGAGCTATTTTTAGTTATTCTGCAAAATCAAACAGAGCTGAAAATTGATTTCAGCTCTGTTTGATTATTATTTCCAGTTAGAATCGTTAGACAGGGGCAATTTATGCCAGTAATCAGGCTTATTTACCTGTCGGCCACGCGCAATTGCCATATCATATTTAGCTACATCTTTAGTAATTGTTGAATCTGCTGCTACAAAAGCATGGTCAGCAATATTAACCGGTGCCACTAAAGTAGCACCTGAACCAATAAATGCATGATCACCAACGTTAGTGTGATCTTTTTTTACACCATCATAATTAGCAAAGATAGTACCACAACCAACGTTAACATCTTTACCTAATGTAGCATCGCCAATATAAGTTAAATGACCAACTTTGGAGTTTTCTCCAATCTCGGCACATTTAATTTCAACAAAATTACCGATGTGGGCACCCTTTCTAATAATAGCCTGGGGACGCAAGTGTGAGTTTGGCCCAATATCTGAAAAATCAGCCATTTCGGCCTGCTCAATCGTGGATGAAGTCACAGTCACATTATTGCCAATTTTTGAATCAACAATTCTTGAACCAGAGGTAATTACGCAGTTATCGCCGATCTCGGTATTACCTTTGATAACTACGTTGCCCTCAATTTGGGTATCACAACCAATTTTTACATTCACATCTACATATGCCGTCTCCGGATCAATAAAAGTAACGCCATTAGCCATATGCTTTTCATTGATTCTCTTCTGCATAGTCTTAGTAGCCTGAGCTAATGCCAAGCGATCATTGACCCCAAGGCTTTCACTGAAATCGGGCATTTTATATGCACCAATTCTTTCACCTTGATTACGCAAGATTTCCAAGACATCAGTCAAGTAATATTCTCCTTGAGCATTATGGTTGTTAACCTGCTTTAAGGCACTAAACAGTTTCTGATTGTCAAAACAAAAAACACCAGTATTAATTTCGTTAGTTTCCAATTCTTCTGCTGTGCCATCTTTTTGCTCAACAATCCTTAAGACGTTACCCTGGTCATCCCTTATAATGCGGCCATAACCAAAAGGATTAGCAGCTTGAGCAGTCAAAACTGTAGCTGCATTTCCCTTACTTTGGTGGTAATCAAATAATTTTTGAAAGGTTTCGCCTGTAAATAAGGGAGTATCGCCAGTAATCACAAGAGTTGCACCATTTTCTTTCGCCAATTCATCAGCTGCAGTTAAAACAGCATCCCCTGTACCAAGCTGTTTTTTCTGCAAAACAAATTCGGACTTACCGGCCAGGACTTTTTTAACTTCTTCAGCGCCAATGCCAACAATTGTAACTATTTTATCCGGTTCAGTGGCCTGGGCAGCTTCGACCACATATTCAACCATAGTTTTCCCACATATCTTGTTCAAAACTTTGTATGATTTGGACTTCATACGTGTTCCTTTGCCAGCCGCTAGAACAATTACAAATTTTCTCATAGATTTTTAGCCTCTTTTATATTCTTAAATTACTATTTATATTTTAGTATACTGGCGCAGAAACTAAAAGCTGCCAAAATCAGTATGAGCAATTAAAGAACCCGGCTCTGCCATGATAACTTTCCTCTTATCATCTATTTTTTTAATTTTTACTAAAGAAAGATGACCTTCAATTAGTTTAACATCGTCAAAATCCGCTTCACATAAAACGCAAATACCGGCAATGTTGCCATTAAATTCTTTTACCAGTTGTTGCATTCCCGTCAGCGTTCCGCCAGCCATCATATAATCATCTATCAACAGTACGTTTGAGTTTTCTTTTAACACCCTTGTGGGTAACTCCATTTTAGAAACACGATCAAGTGAAGAAGAAATATAATTTACAGAAACTGTTGCTCCCTCAGTTACCTTTGAGCGTTTACGAGCAATGATAAAGGGTACATTTAAATAGCGCGCAACTGCTTGAGCCAAAGCAATGCCCTTGGTTTCGATAGTCATCACAATGTCAATATTAGAATATGCATACCTAGTAGCAATTAATTTACCGATTTTATCCAAGTCTTGTGGATTGCCAATGATATCAGACAGATAAACAAATCCACCAGCTAAAATGCGGTCAGGATCCTCAATGCGACTGGCCAATTCATTTAAATATTTCTGGGCGTGCTTTTTACCCCAAAAAGGAATATAACGCACACCCCCAGCTGCTCCAGCGACTGTTTCCAAAATTCCGTCTTGATTACTTGCTAAGGTGTGCTTCAAAATTGCCAAATCTTCAGAAATTGAAGATTTGGCTGCACCATATCTCTTTGCAAAAAATGGCAGCGGAATTAAGTCATGTGGTCGTTCCATTAAATATTTAGTCATATCAACTAATCTCTCTGAACGTTTCATAGAAATTACCTCCTATTGTTTGCTTTTTGCCAGTTACTACTATACACTCAACCATAAAAAAAGGCACTAACATTTTACCAAATGTTATTGCCAAAAAGTAATCTTAAGATGACGCCTTAATCTTATTGCACAGCGTTATCAAATTTTAATGTTATATTTTTGGTTAACAAATCTGTGTAACTATAAGAAACATGTTCAAAGTTATTTGAATCCTGGTCTAAATCAACTACAAAAACTGCAGGAAAAGTGTTCTTCAAAATTCCACGTCTTTTAGTTACTTTCTTACGTCCAGCTCTTGCAACTACAGTTAATGAATCACCTAAATGTGAATCCAGCTTACTCTTAATGGTCATAATAGATGTTGGCAATGAAAACAACTCCTTTGAGTTGCATTATACCACTTTATTATTATTTTTTCAATTCTTTTTAAAAACTACCCCAGAATATTTTCGTCAATTTTTAACCGACACACTATGTGCAATTTTAATAAATTGCTCTAGTGTCAGTTGTTCTGGACGAATGCGTGAATCGACTCCCAAAGATTTAATCAGAGCTAAGCGTTGTTTTTCATCTGGCAGAAGAACTTTTAAGTTATTATTTAATGTTTTACGTCTTTGAGCAAAACACATTTTAACTACCCGGTTAAAGTGTTCAAGGTTAGCTATATCAGGTTTATTCGCTGCCGCTAAAGGTTTTAAAACTACGACGCTTGAGTCAACCTTAGGCTGAGGTATAAATGAGCTGCTTTTGACAGTCAAATAAGGCTGCACACTCATTTCGGCTTGAACCGCGATTGTTAAAGGCCCATATTCCTTTGTTCCGACATGGGCATGCAAACGGTCTGCCACTTCTTTTTGCATCATTAAGGTTAAACTGGTAAATTCCAGTTGAGAATTGCTAAGAAAGAAAATGATTGGAGTTGTAATGTAATAAGGCAAATTAGCAACAACCTTGATCGGTTTATTTAAATCAAAAAAGTCAACCAGATCAGTTGCAAAATCAGCCTTTAAAATATCTTTCATTTTTAATTTAAAGCATTGTTTTAATGGCATACCATTTATTTTAGCGGGTAGTTCATTATGCAGCACTTCTGGGAGGTTTTCATCAACTTCATAAGCAAAAACTTTAGCTCCGGCATTGAGCAGTTGTTCAGTCAAAGAACCAATTCCCGGTCCAATTTCAATCACCTGATCACCGGGTTTAATTGCGGCAGCTCGAACTATACCTTGAAGTACATCCAAGTCTACTAAAAAGTTTTGACCCAAGCTTTTTTTAGCCTTCATAAAATAGCGATTGATAATTGCTTGAGTTCTAACTGGAGAGCCAATAGGAATCTCAGTGTTCATCTTTAACCTCCTCAACAGCCTGTTTAAGCTCCGCAAGTGAAATCCCAAAAGTCTGTAAACGATGGTAGAATTGCTTGCCATTGCCATAGCCAACGCGCAGCTTTATTCCAACTTGTTCCCGCAATTTGCGTGAATTAGGGCCACTGGCTAAACCTAGTTCTTGATATTTCTTCCTGGTCAAATCACTGCTGGGCAGCTTCTTTTCATGTAAAACACTTAGTGCCCTCACCAGTGCCTCTTTTGATGCATGCTCAACGCCAAGTGAACCTTTTTTATGAGGCTCACCCTCTTTACGCGTTATAAAAGCCTGCTTTGCGGTCGGCACTGCTTTAGTAACTAGACGTCTTATTCGCTCGCCGTTTAAATCAGGATCTGTCAGGACAATAATTTCTCTTTTATGAGCTAGTTCCTGCAACTCAGTAAGTACTGTATCAGGCACATCCGAGCCATTCGTTTCAATGGTTTCAATTCCGGGAAAAAATTGTTTAAGACGAATAGTATCGTCTTTTCCCTCAACGACAACAACGGCATTATATTGTTTTTTAGTTAAGACCATAGACCCTCATCGTATTCGCATATGTTGCCTGAGCAACTTTTTCTAACGGGAGATCCTTTAATTCCGCAATGGCGCGAGCTACATAATAAACATTGCCCGGTTCATTTTGCCGGCCGCGATATGGTTTAGGAGTTAAATACGGAGCATCGGTTTCCACCAACAATCGCTCTAACGGAGTTTTTCTGGCCGATTCATGGACTGCAGTTGCCTTAGTAAAGGAAACAACACCAGAATAAGAAAAATATACATTTAAATCCAAAAATTTAGTTAGCCATGAAATATCGCCATTAAAGCTGTGCAAAATTGCACCGTACTCTAAGTTGCTGCTTTTTAATATCTCATAGCAATCACCAAAAGCATCCCTCGTATGAATATCAACCGGTTTTTTTAATTCATGAGCCAGTTCAACCTGTCTAGCAAAAACCTCTCTTTGTTTATCACGCGGAGATTCATCCCAATAGTAATCTAGCCCTACTTCACCTAACGCCACAACGCCAGGAAGTTGCAACTGTTCAATTAGCAAGTCTTCTGCTTTTTGGTTATAATCTTTGGCCACATCAGGGCAATAACCCACCATCGCAGAGACTTGAGTAAAACGCTGACTTAAATTAATTGCGCGCTTATTAAACTCTGGATCCTGTCCTGCACAAATTATCTTAGTTACACCTAATTTTTGTGCCCGATCGAGGTAAAACTCTTCTTTGCCACGAAATGGTTCATCTTGTAAATGAGTATGGTTATCAATTAATTCCATTAACTTAGTTGGGCCCCAATTTCATGTTCGTCACCAACTAAAGCCAGCTTTACTTCACCATGTTTTTCACTAGAAAGCAGCATACCTTGGCTTAGATGACCTAACATCTTGCGTGGCTTAAGATTGGTTACTGCCAAAACCTTTTTGCCCAGTAATTCACTGGCATTAGGGTAATACTGCCTAATACCACTTAAAATCTGTCTTTCATCGCCATTGCCAAAGTCCATTTGGAACTGAAGCAATTTCTTAGAACCTTGAACTGGCTCAACAGACAGAATTTTACCGACTTGGATTTTAACCTTAGCAAAATCGTCTATCGATATTTCTTTATCCTTACCTTGTTCGCTGCGGCTTGCCTTCTTCGGCTTAGCTTTAGCCATCTCGTCTTTAATGTATTTAATTTCTTCTTCAGGCTTAACTCTTGGAAAAATCGGCTTGGGATCAGAAATGACTTGAGTTTTCCAGGTGCATGCACCAAATTCAAGTTGCTTGTGCTCATCATTGTCCCAGTCAAGACCTAATTGTCTGTACATTTCTACTGGAGTCCTGGTCATAATTGGAGCAATCAGCAAAGCAATGATACGTAAACTCTCTGCCAAGTTCGACATTACGCGCGCTAAATCTGCAGCTTTACCCTCCTTATTTAATTTCCAAGGCATTGTTTCATCAATATATTTATTAGCACGATTAATAAACTTCCAGATATCTTCAATTGCCTGAGTAAAGTGCAAAGTATCCATTTCTGTTTTATAGCTGGCAATAACGTCTGCTGCCGTTTGGGCCAAGTCCTTACCTAAGTCATCCTGCTCTTGGGCAACTGGTTCAACTTTGCCATTTTGATATTGATTGATCATGGAAACAGTTCTGTTGAGCAGATTGCCTAAGTCGTTAGCCAAGTCATAGTTAACGCGCTCAACGAAATCTTCTGGCGTAAAGACGCCATCAGAGCCAAATGGCAAGGCACGCATTAAGTAGTAACGCAATGCATCCACGCCATAACGGTTAATAATAGATTCAGGATAAACTGCGTTGCCCTTCGACTTGGACATTTTGCCGTCTTTCATCAAAACCCAGCCGTGACCAATCACATGCTTAGGTAATGGCAAACCTAAAGCCATCAACATAATCGGCCAGTATATTGTGTGGAAACGAACAATTTCTTTCCCTACCAAGTGAATATCAGCCGGCCAGTATTTTTTAAACAAAGAATCATCGTCTGAGCCATAACCCAATGCAGTAATATAGTTAGATAATGCATCTATCCAAACATACACGACATGCTTAGGATCACTTGGAACAGGAATACCCCAGGAAACAGTCGTTCTGGTGACTGATAAATCTTCCAGACCAGGCTTTATGAAATTGTTGACCATTTCCTTTTCGCGAGAATGAGGCAGAATAAAATCAGGATGGTCTTGGTAGTACTGATAAAGTCTGTCTGCGTATTTGCTCATCTTGAAAAAGTATGATGGTTCTTTAACCAGTTGGACTTCATGACCAGATGGTGCCTTGCCGCCGATCACATTACCATCATCGTCTTTATAAACTTCAGCTAATTGTGATTCTGTGAAATACTCTTCATCTTCTACAGAATACCAGCCTGTATATTCTCCCAGATAAATATCACCTTGTTTTAACAGCTGCTCAAAAATCTTTTGAACGCCTTTAACGTGTTCTTTATCAGTAGTCCGAATAAATTTATCGTATGAAATATCAAGGCTTTGCCACAGCTTTTTATAAATAACCACCATTTTATCCACAAATTCTTGCGGTTTAACCCCTTGCTTTTCAGCTTTTTGCTCAATTTTTAATCCGTGCTCATCAGTACCAGTTAAAAAGAAGGTGTCGTAGCCTTGGCTGCGCTTGTAGCGCGCCATCACATCAGCTGCGATTGTGGTATAAGCATTGCCGATAGTCAATCGGCCGGATGGATAGTAGATTGGTGTTGTGATATAAAAAGTTTTTTTATCAGCCATATTCATTTGCTCCTTAATTTTCGCTTAATTATACTATATTATACTACACTAACAAAAAAGCGAATTCCTTACGGAGTTCTCTTTTTTAGTAGATATTTAGCATTCTGTACTTATTTTTAGATTAAAAATTTTTCACTCTTTAAATAGAAATACTTGACAACTGTAGTCAATAAAATATATAGAACAAGTATACCGAATACTACCCACATAAATTTAATTGGCATCTTGCCAAAGCCCAGTTTTGTTGCCAGGAATGAAAATGGAATCAAGGTTCCAATTACCCCAGCACCAAATGTTGCTAGCGTGACTCCCGGTGCAGCGTGCTGCTTAATAAATGGCAAACGCGGATCACGCAAAGCGTGAATAACCATTTCCTGAGTCCACAGCGATTCAATAAACCAGCCAGTGTGGAAAAGAGCGACAAATGCAACTTTTTGGGTTGCTCCCAAAGCGCTGTAATTTCCTCCTGTCAATTGTGGACAAATAACAAAGAATAATAACGCAAAAGTCAGAATATCGAAGACAGATGAAGTTGGACCAAAGTAAAACATAAATTTAGGCAACTTCTTGGTTGACCATGTCCGGGGTTCTTTTAAGAACTTATCAGACATGTCATCAAATGGCAGAGAGAGGCAACTAGTGCCGTAGAGTAAATCTAAAACCAAAAGTTGCAGTGGCAGCATTGGCAAGAATGGTAAGAATGAAGAAGCTACCATAATTGATAAAATATTACCAAAGTTGGAAGACAGCGTAATCTTGATATACTTCATGGTGTTGCCAAATACTTTTCGACCGATTCTCACGCCTTCTTCTAGTACATTCAAATCCTTATGCAGCAGAATAATATCAGCAGATTCCTTGGCGATATCCACAGCAGTATCAACAGAAATTGAGACATCAGCTGCCTTCATTGCAGGAGCATCATTGATACCATCACCCATATAGCCTACTGTATGACCATTTTGCTTTAACAGATTAATAATTTTGGTTTTATCTTCCGGTGATAATTTGACAAAAATATTGCATTCTTCCACCATTTTTGCCAACTCTTCAGGTTTCTTGCCTTCAAGATCCGCACCTGAATAAACCGTATCGACATTTAAACCAACTTGTAAGCCAACAGTTCTGGTAACAGCCTCGTTATCTCCTGTTAAAATTTTAACGTTGATACCATCATACTTTAGACGAGCTAAAGCGTCTTTGGCACTCTCTTTAGGGGGATCAAGGAAGGCAAGATAGCCGCAAAGAATAAGGTCATTTTCATCTTTTACTGAAAATTCACCGACAGGTGCAGGATTACGTTTGTATCCCAGCATGATCACGCGCAAGCCATCATCATTCATGTCATTTACTTTAGCCATTACTTTTTGCTTACGTTCAGGTGTTAAAGGTAAAATCTGACCGTCAACTTCAAGCTTCGTAGCAACAGCCATCATTTCTTCTGAAGCACCCTTAGTTACTAACAAGTGCTCGCCGTGCTGTTCATCAGAGTTTTCCACTACCACACTCATGCGTCTTCTGGAAAAGTCAAACGGAATTTCATCAATCTTATTGTAATCACGCTGAATTTCACTGATATCCAGTTCATCCCCAGCAGCTTCAATGATTGCTTTGTCAATCAGGTTTTTCATCCCCGTTTGGTAATTGGAATTAAGATAGCCTAACTCTAAAATCCGCGGATTTTCCCGTAAATTTAAATCATAATGACGCTCCAGAACCACTTTGTCCTGAGTCAGGGTCCCAGTTTTATCAGTACACAAAATATCAGCCGAGCCAAAGTTCTGAATTGAATTCATCTTTTTAACAATTGTGCCTTTTTTGGACATTTCAATTGAACCTTTAACCAGATTGGTGGTTACAATTACAGGCAGCATTTCGGGTGTTAGTCCGACAGCGGTCGCAATTGAAAAGATCAGGGCATTAACCCAATCGCCCTTAGTAATACCATTGATAATGAAAACTAAAGGTGCGATGATGGCAGTCATAATTATTAATAATCTAGAAACATTTTTGATACCAACATCAAAAGTTGTGTTTTTAACATCGTTATGTGAAATATCATGAGCCAATTTGCCGAATATGGTTCTTTCACCAGTTGCAAACACAATTCCTAAACCAGAACCGGAAACGATTGTTGTACCTTCGTATAAAATATTAGGATAATCCAGATAATCACGATCCGCCCCAATTTTTGGCTTGGCAGTAGCGATTTTCTCTACCGGATTTGATTCACCATTTAAAGAACTGGAAGAACAAAAGAGGTCCTTACTGGTTAAAAGGCGCATATCGGCCGGTACCATATCTCCTGCAGCTAACCGAATTACATCACCTACAACCACTTCACTAGTATCAATTTCCTGGTCCTGACCATCGCGAATAATATCTGTCGTAACAGAAACAAGCTTAAGTAAGGAATCCACAGCATTAGATGACCGGACGTTTTGCACAAAGCTGGTTATTCCGGAAATCAAAACCATCGTGACCATAATTGCTACGGTGGTTAAGTCCTTTTCTCCTGCTGGTACAAAAATATAGTCGGTAAATAAAGACAATGTAGCTAAGACCAGTAATACCAAAGTAAATGGCGTGATGAAAGCTTCCGCCAAAAAGCGGAGCTTAGAATTGTGTCTATTTGTGGCAATAGTATTAGAACCATATTCCTCCCGGTTTTTTTCAGCTTGCTCGCTAGTTAAACCGTTACTGCTGGCATGCAGCCGCGCTAAAGTCTCTGATCTATTTTCTTTAGCTATTGCTTTTACCAGCTCCAAGTCTTTGTTGCTGGTAGTACCATTTGGTTTTTTCAGCATTTTCCCACTCTCCTCATCACACAACTAATTCAAACAAACTAAAAAAGGAGCCACCTAGCTAACCGCTTGGCGTCCCCTTTTCAACAGGTATTATTATACTCATCGTTCAGTTTTAACACTACGTGACGTAAGCTTGTGCTGCTAGCTATCTGGTTTGCGCCTTATATCGACGAAAACTATTTGACCCGTTGGCATCTCTGGATGTTTCCGGGCGATAGCATTTGTTCACGTAGGAGTCTCACCTAACAGTTTATTTGTTCTTATTTAATTTGCACTGTGAGTTTAATACATAACACATGATAAAGTCAACATTTTTACCTTTTTATGTTCAAATTATTTTTAAAAAAGTAAACTAAGCCGCTGATTACTAGTGCCAAGGCTAAAGCGATAGGTAAAGCCAGCCTATGAGGGTGGGAAAGTTGCGCGCGCTCATCACTGGACAAGTCATATTTATCAAGTGAATATTGGTAACGCTGGTCAATGGTAGTGGCACATGCCCTAAAAACAAAACGTAACCCTTCATTAAATTTCTTTTTATTGTTACTACGCAATTTGTCAGATTGAGACCGAATTATATTTGTCCGGACATCAGCAGAAAACGCACTGTGAAGATCTTTACTGGAATATATCTGCACGTTACGCTTCTTGTTTTTAGTACCTACAACGATAAAAACTGTCCGTTTATATTTATTTAATTTGGCGGGTGTTAAATGGTCAACCCGGTTTACCGTTTTGACAATGATTTGTGGTTGTTCACTGGTTTGAAAATAACGGTCATTTTTGGCTAAAATCAATTTACTGGTTTCGCGTTCAAGCAAATTACTATTGTCTTTAATGTTGGGACTTGCAAAGCCCGTCATTGTCAGGAAAATACCGAATAAAGCCGTAAATAACGCTAATTTAGTTTTCAGCATCTTCCAACTTATGGGCCAATTGCTCCACATATTGCCGATCGATTTTAATTTGTTCATAAGGAACCCCACAGTCTTTAAAAAGTTTAATCGCCAGCGGACTGTCATTGTAATCAAAATAATAATTGATTTTTTTAACTCCAGCCTGCACTAAAGCTTTAGCACAATTATAACAGGGAAAGTGTGTAACATAAATTTCAGTATCATCGGTTGAAACGCCGTTACGTGCACACTGAATAAGTGAGTTCATTTCAGAATGGATTGTCCGCACGCAATGACCGTCAACTAATTGATGACCTACATCATCGCAATGAGGCTGACCCGTAACGGAACCGTTATAACCGGTGCCAATAATACGATTCTTTTTTACTAAAACACTGCCAACCAAAGCCCGGTCACATGTTGAACGCTGAGCAATCACTAAGGCCTGCATCATAAAGTACTGTTTCCAGGGAATTCGCTTACGCATTTTTTTACCTCTTGAAATAATTCAAACCGATTGCGTCTCGTACCTCTTGTAAGGTTTGATCAGCTACTTCGTTTGCTTTTTTAGAGCCCTCAATCAGCATCTCATAAACAGCAGATATATTCTGTTCATATTGAGCGCGCCGCTCACGTATTGGAGCCAGTTCTTTTTCCAACACCGTATTTAAGTAACGCTTAATTTTAACGTCACCCAAGCCGCCTTTTTGGTAATCTGCCTTTAATTGCGCTACCTTATTCTTGTCAGGATCAAAAATATCAAGGTAGGTAAAGACAGTATTGCCCTCTACTTTGCCTGGATCTTCAACATGGATGTGCTGGGGATCAGTATACATTGACATTACTTTTTGTTCAACGGTCTTGGCATCATCAGATAAATAAATAGCATTATTTAAGGATTTGGACATTTTGGCATTACCATCTAGACCCGGCAAGCGTCCCTCACCTTTTTCCGGGAAGTAGCCTTTAGGTTCTACTAAAACATTGCAATTATAGACACGATTAAAGGTCCGCACAATTTCACGTGCTTGTTCTAGCATGGGCTCCTGGTCATCTCCAACTGGTACCAAAGTTGCCTTAAAGGCTGTGATATCAGCTGCCTGTGATACTGGATAATTTAAGAAGCCCACGGGAATGGAATCGTTAAAACCTTTTTGCTTGATCTCAGCTTTAACAGTTGGATTACGCTCTAAGCGGCTGACTGTGACTAAGTCCATATAATAGGCTGTCAGTTCAAACAAGGCGGGTATTTGGGATTGAACGAAAACGGTTGAAACTTGAGGATCTATCCCCACTGCCAAATAGTCTAATGCTACTTGAATTAAACTTTTTTGAATCTTTTCAGGATTACGGGCATTATCAGTTAAAGCCTGGGTATCAGCAATCATGATAAATGGGTGGTATTCACCCGAATTTTGCAATTTTACCCTATTCTTTAATGAACCAATGTAATGACCTACATGCAACTTTCCTGTTGGTCGATCACCTGTCAGAATAATTTTCTTTTTCAATTTAGTTTTCCTTCCTTAAATAATTAAAATCTTTTTAATATAATAATTTATAATAATTCTACCAAAAATCAAGCAATGATTAAACACGGAGGAAAAAATGTGCAATCAATTTCAACTGCCAAGTTTGGCCGAAATTAAAAAATACTTAGCAAACGACTTAAACTTGCCTTTAGTAGAACCAGCAAGTAACTTACCCCAAAACCAGAACATTTTCCCACAAGGAATTGCTCCTGTACTAGTATATTCGGATAAGCAATTACAGTTACTGCCTAAATCCTGGGGTTATCCCAGTCCATTCGACCACAAACAAGTGGTTTTTAATGCCCGGGTTGAACGCTTCTTTGAAGAAAAAAGATCAATGT
This sequence comes from Lactobacillus sp. IBH004, assembly GCF_026185255.2. Taxonomy (NCBI): domain Bacteria; kingdom Bacillati; phylum Bacillota; class Bacilli; order Lactobacillales; family Lactobacillaceae; genus Lactobacillus; species Lactobacillus sp. IBH004. The sequence goes on from NZ_CP110217.2 coordinate 1,570,854, forward strand.
GGGATTCTTCATTTGCCAAATCTCGCTGCATTATAATCGCCAAGCAATTTTTTGAATCCGGTCATGAAACCTATCTGGGTGAAAATAACCACAGTTATCATGAACGATTCGGTTTTAAAAATTCCAATGCCGCACTGACATTAATCGCCGGAATCTATCAAAAAGACCATTTTTCAATGGTAACTACTAAACCTAATGCGTCCTATGCCCCAATCCATGACCGTATGCCTCTAGTTATTCAGGCAGACGAGTTGCGCCAATGGCTGTTTCAAAACTTCTCGTCTTTAGTTGATCGCAGCCAGTTGGAGCTTGATTCTGTCAAAATGCACCATAGAAAGTAATTACTCTTAAATTTTTCTATCACTTATTATTACGCAAATAAAGCTAAAACACGCGAAAATATTAAGGGCTTTAGCTACATTTTTATCTAGCAAGTTTTAAAAAATCAAAAAACAAAACTTGGTTTCGCAAACGAAACATGGTAAACTGTTTGAGTAATGCGGGTATAGTTTAATGGTAAAATGTTAGCTTCCCAAGCTGAAGATGCGGGTTCGATTCACGCTATCCGCTTAATTAAAAAGGCAATGACTTCAATAGTCGTTGCCTTTTTACTCTACGCAGATAATTGAAACCAAAAAAATTCCCAAAATTTCGGACAAAATTTAGGGAATTATTTCATGTGCTAAGCTCTTATTTTAAGTCATAATTATTAAGATAATGCCATTTAGCACCGCTAAATAAATTGGCATCCATAAAGTTTGAGTATAAAGGTAAGACCAGGCAAAAAGCCCACCAAGTACAACGTTAACTACTAATAGTAACAGTGAATTTTGCCAATTAAGTAAGCCGAACAAGATACCAGAAGTAAGTATGCCCAGAATTGCTGTTAAGACAGTGTTACTTCTAAATGCATAATTAAATAAAAACCCTGTAATTAAAAATTCTTGCAGAATTGGTAAAACTATCCCTATTGCAGCTAGTAAAAACCAGTAGGTTAAACTTGCTTCATGGTGCAAATAAGCAATTTGAAAATTATATAATTTTAATCTGCCGTAGGATTGGAGCCAGGAAACACTAATACGTAAAGCCGTTACCACAGCAGTCAAACCAATTATTAAGCCAAAATTGTTCAGCCAGGAGCCCCCAAAACTACGGTCAAAAAAGCGCTGTTCTCTATTAAAACGATAAATAAAAAACAATGAAACCATCAGCGAGATAGTTGCAAATAAGATTAAATCCCAAATATGAATCGGTGAATTAGCAGTAACTAGCTTAATCACGCCGACAACCATCAAATAACTAATAAAATAAACAAAATAGCGTATGATGTTGCCTTGCCTCGATGCTGGTGTATTCACAAAAATTACCTCTATACTATTATGTACCTTACAAGTTCCATATTATAGCAAAAAAAGCAACCTATATAAAATATCAAGAAAATTTTTCTCAATCGATACTGATATTGTTGATATCTTCTAGCGCAATTTTTTGACCAGCAACAATAATGCCATCATCACTATAGCCACTGACAAAACCAACTATATCTGCGGGCAGCTGATCATCGCTGTTCATGACCTTGACTTGCAGGTGAACCATGCGGTGATTACCATATGCTTTAAGTAATTGTAAGCCAATTTCTTCTATACTCATAGTTTGTTTAGCGGGATGCTGCACGCTGCGCTTTTGCTTATCTTTGTTAATTGCCATTGTATGATCGCTTAAAAAGAAGCCTTGCCACTTTTTCATTTTGCGATCTTGATAGTTTTTAAAAAAATCTGTGACAATTTTATCAAAATCATTCATATGCATTGCCGCCATTATGCCCGCCAACTAAACTGCTACGCCTGATTGCTGTTGCACCTTTAGCCAAGCTCGATGCTTTGACCAAACTGGTAAAGCCATATTTCTTTCTGATTCTATCAATAGTTATGTTTATAGTACGTTTTTTTATCTGCTCAGAAGCTGGAACAAAGAAGGTCAATTGCTGGCAGGTATCCGGCTCTAAACGACTGCAGTTAACCCCTAAAGCACGGACTGTTTCGCCATGCCAATTTTTACGAAAAAGTGCCAGTATTTCTTGCACTAACAAGTCATTATCATTGGTCGGACAAATTTTTTGCTGCACATTAAAGCCCTTGCGTTTGCCATCTTGTTCATACCTGGAAAAGCCGACAAATAAACTAATGCAGCCAGCTTGCAAGCGGTGTGCCCGTATTCTGGCACCTACCTGCTCGCCAATTTCACGTAAGACTATCTCAACCTCCCGCTGATCTGTATAGTCACGGTTTAAAATCTGTGAATTGCCGTAATTTTTCATTATGGGAAAATATTTTTCGCTAATAATGCTGCGATCCACTCCCCAGCTAATTGCAAATAGCTGCTCACCAATTACGCCAAACTCTTTTTTTAAAATTGCTGGATCAGTGTGTGCTAATTCATACATATTATTAATGTGTAATCGGCGCAAACGGGCAGCTATTTTTTTGCCAATCCCCCAAACATCTTCCAGATCTTTAATTTGCCAAATAGTATCAGGTACATCAATATAATGCCAATAATCAATCATTGAACAACGGTGTTTAGCAGAAATATCCATGGCTAATTTGGCTAGCAATGGATTTTCTCCTATTCCGCAAGTAGTGTAAAGTCCAATTTTTGATTTGATTTCTACCTGAATTTTGCGTGCTACCAGATACGGATCGTTGCCAAACAAACGCCATGACTTAGTCATATCAATCATGCTTTCATCAATAGAATAGACATGGATATCCTCATCAGCAGCATACTTTTGAAAAATTGCCAATACCTGCATGCTGCGCTTGATGTATAAGTTCATATGAGGTTCTACTAAAATCAAATCCGGCGCTTCTTTTTTGGTGGGTAAATCACGTACCCGCATGACGTTAGTCAACCCATATTTCTTTTTCGCTAATGGTGAAGCCGCCATAATTAGCCCCGAGCCGTAATTTGTATGCGGCTGATGCGAAACTACTGCCAACACAGCTTTCATTGGGTTTAGACCTAATTGAAGTGCCTCACAACTAGCAAAGAATGATTTGTTATCAATCATAAAAATTAACCGGTGTGGTTCATAACGGTAATCATACATTGCTTTCACTTCCTATTGCAAACTTACGTTCGCTAAAATAAATTATACAAACACAAGTTCGAATAATCAAGCAAAAATTTATTCAATTTTTTTAATAGTAACTTGATATTTCCCAGCAGGTGCTGCAACACTTACAGTTTGACCAGCTTCTTTTTTCATAATTGCTTGACCCAGAGGTGAGTCAAACGCAACTTTTCCTGCTTCAATATCAGCTTCCATGCGACCGACAACCTGGTATGTTTCAGTCTCCGGATCGTCAGCAAACTTTAGTGTGACCGTCTTGCCTAAATCTACTTTGCCATCGGCCTTCTTTTCAATAATTTCGGCATATTTCAACTGCTTTTCCAGATAACGCAGACGACTTTGAAGATGACCTAAATCACGCTTGGCCTCCGTATATTCAGTATTTTCCGACAAATCACCTAAAGAGCGGGCTTCCTGTAAAATTTTAATTCTTCTGGGCCTATCCTTTTTTAAACCGGCTATTTCATCTTTGATTTTTTGGTAACCCTTGGGCGTCATTTTTTGATAATAAACCAAAATATTCTCTCCTAATTATTTTCTTAAAAATATTATCCACAAGCTATAAATACCAATTTCAAGGTATCTAAGCTAATTATTTAGCACTCAAAAAATAATAGTGCTAATTATTTCCTTTTTATGAAACTGCATACTATAATAATAATTGTAAGGAAGAAATGAAAGTCTTCTGATACAAATATATAAATTTCGAAAGGAAGTTTTTTACTATGGCAAATGATATGATGAATCGGCACAATGACCTATTTGATGCGATGAACGATTGGTTTGATCTTCCGAGAAAATTTTTTGACGATAACGAAGTAGCAAAATTAATGCAATCAGATGTTGTTGAAAACGACAAAGAATATGTGATCAAAGTTGATATGCCCGGAATGGACAAGGATAAGATACACCTAAATTATAATAATGGTATTTTGAGCGTATCCGGCTCAAGAAAATCATTTAAGGATATGTCTAAGGATAACAGTATTATCCACCGTGAAAGAAGTGAAGGCCACATTTCACGCAGCTTCAGATTACCAAATGTAGTTGCAAGTGACATTCACGCCAAATACGATAATGGTGTATTGACTATTACCTTGCCAAAGCAGCAAGCTGGTGCAAATGATAATTCAATTCAAATTGATTAACCTATTACCATCTTGCATAAATTTTAAATAAGTTACCAATACAATTCTCTAAAGCGAGTTCAGCTATTGAACTCGCTTTTATTTTAGCTTAAAATATATAGTAATTTAAAAATAGATTAAAAAAGGAGAATTTATTTTATGGCTCATAAATTAACTGTCCAAGAGTTGGAAGAATTTGCCGCAAACTTTAATGAAAAACCACAAAATCAAGTTGTTGCTCGAGCAGCTCAAAAAAGTGGTGTTTTAACAGCTGCTTACAATGAACGCGTTCAAGGTGAATTGACCCGTGTGTTTTCAACCGAACTTGATACAGAAAATGTTACTAATCAACGCCAATCAGGTCGTTGCTGGGAATTTGCCACTTTAAACATTTTACGCCACAATTTTGGTAAAAAATATCACTGCAAGAATTTTACTTTCTCACAAAGCTACAACTTCTTCTGGGATAAAATTGAACGGGCAAATATTTTTTATGACAATATCTTAGACACAGCAGACGAACCACTCGATTCACGTACTGTTAAAGCCCACCTAGATGGTGCAGGCGAAGATGGTGGCCAATTCCACATGGGCGCTGCTTTAATTGAAAAATATGGTGTCGTTCCTTCTTATGCAATGCCTGAGAGTTTCAATACCAATAATACTAACGGCTTTGCCAAAGCTTTGGGTGATAAGCTGAAGAAGGATGCTCTGGTCTTGCGTAAATTAAAGCAGGCCGGTAAAGACGATGAGATCGAAAAAGCCCGCAAGCAATTCTTAAGTGAAGTTTACCAGATGACTGCAATCGCAGTCGGTGAACCACCTAAGAAATTTGATTTGGAATATCGTGATGACGATAAGAAATACCACTTGGATAAAGATTTAACTCCACTGGAATTTTTGCATAAATACATGGGTGACGTTGACTTCAACGACTATGTCGTATTGTCTAATGCTCCAGACCATGAATATGATAAATTATATGGCTTACCTTTTGAAGATAACGTTGAGGGGTCATACCGCATCAAATTCTTAAACGTACCAATGGAGTATTTGGAAACTGCAGCTGTTAACCAGTTAAAAGACGGCGAAGCAGTCTGGTTTGGCAATGATGTTGGTGAACAAAGTGACCGCAAGAAGGGCTACCTTGACAGTGATTTGTATCAACTAAGCGAACTCTTTGGCGTAGACCTTAAGATGTCCAAGGCTGATCGTTTGCGCACTGGTGCAGGCGCTTCTACTCACGCAATGACTTTAGTTGGCGTAGATGAAGACGGTGGACATGTTCGCCAATGGAAGGTTGAAAACTCCTGGGGCGAAAAGAATGGCGACAAAGGATTCTTTGTTATGAACAACGACTGGTTTAAAGATTATGTTTACGAAGTTGTTGTCCACAAGAAGTACCTGACACCAGAGCAAGTAGCTATAGCAGAAGGTCCAATTACTGATTTGCCAGCTTGGGATTCACTCGCTTAGAGCATTATATCTAATAAAAAAGACGAAATTCACAATAGAATTTCGTCTTTTTATCTATTTAAAAACAATTATGTAATAAAATTGACTGCTTTTAATTTCAATTGACTAATTTTTGGTCCAAAAACTGCAAACTTTTTTGCAAAAGAGCAAAAAATAGCTTTTTAGTCATTTTTTTAATTAGTACATTATGGGCTGCTTTATTCTCGTCTTTTCCCTTAGCAATATACGTTTGCCCATATGCATCTCCGTGATTAGTATTAACTTTAATGTTGGCTGGAACGGCCTCAAAAAATTCTGGCCAAATTGCATACTCCATTGCAACTAGGTCGTGTACAGGTGCAGCCGTAAAACCAAATTGTTCACCTGATTTTTGATAAAAATGTAACAGATTACCTGCCAATTTAGATGCTGGACCACCAAATTGAAGACTTGCTATTTGTTTTTTAGTAATAGTAATTTTTTCAGTTACATCTAAACCCGCCATGATCACTTCCAAAGATGAACTAAAGACAATTTGCGCCGCTTCAGGGTCAGTCCAAATATTGAATTCAGCTAAGTCAGTAACGTTGCCGTGATCTATACCTCCGCCCATAATAACTATTTTAGCTATTTTAGGTATAATTTCGGGAAAAGTTTTAATTAATAACGCGATGTTTGTGAGCGGTCCCGTAGCAACAATAGTCACCTTTTGAGACTGCTTTTTCAACATATTTGCCATAAAACAAATTGCATTGTCATCTTCAACCGGATAAGCATATTTATTTAAACTATCTGAGCCATCCATACCAGTGCTGCCATGAGCTTTTGCCTGCACGTGTAATTGATTAAGCAGTGGCCCTGCTTGTCCTTGAACTAACGGAATGTGTTGCTTACAAAAGGCTAGTAAGTAGCCCGCATTTTGCGTTACCAAATTAATATTCTGATTGCCGCCAACTGTGGAAACACATAAAACCTTTACCTTATCAGGATTACCTAAAGCAGTTAATAAAGCCATCGCGTCATCTTGACCAGGATCGCAGTCATATAAAATATCCATTAATTTACCACTCTTAGTAGATCTGTAACTGTTAAGACGTTGCTAAACCCTAGTTTTTTTGCCAGTTGACCAATTACTGGCGGTTCTAATTTACTCTTACGTAAAAGAGACTCATCACTAAAAATTTCTGCAGGAGAACCTTCTTTTTGCTTATGAGCCTGAGCAAAAACTATCACGCGTTTAAAATTATTAACTACAAAGCTCATGTCGTGTGTAATTGTAATCACTAGCTTATGCATGCTTGTTAGTTTTTTGATAATTTTATTTAAACGTATAATTGAGTTATGATCCTGCCCTGCGGTTGGTTCATCAAAGACCATAACTTCTGGGTTCATAGCTATAATTGCCGCAATTGTAACAAATTTTCTTTGAGAATAAGGTAAATTATATGGATGTTCATTTAATTTATTATCCAAGTGACACAGTCTAGCAGCGTCTTTTACCCTGGTAGTTATTTCCGTTTGTGGCAGCTTTTGCTTTTTTAGCGAAAATGCAATTTCTTTTTCAACTGAATCTTGAAAAATCTGCTCATCAGGATTTTGAAACACATACCCAACATGGTGAGATAATTGAGCTACACTGATTCCTTTAGTATCTTTGCCATCGAGTAAAACTCGACCCTTATCAGGTCTAATCAATCCGTTCATCATTTTTACAGTAGTAGTTTTACCAGCACCATTTTGTCCGATAATAGCTACTGCCTCACCTAGTTCAAATTCTAAATTGACACTTTCAACTGCATTATTTTTATTATCATACGAATAACTGACATCTTGCAGACTTAAGTAACTCATGCTCTAGCTTCCTTTAACATTTCATATGCTTCATCAACCGTAACAGGAACTTGTTTTGATTTGGGATATTTTTTTAAATAGAAAGCTGATACTTCTGGAATCTGTCCACCTGCAGCTACTACTTTTTCATCACTAAAAACATGATGTGTTTCTCCTTTAACCACAAGTTGTCCGTCTTGGATCACTGCAATTTCATCACAAACTTGTGCCAGTAAATCAACTTTATGATCAACAATAATTATGGTCTTACCTTGCTTTTTCAAGTTTTTGACAATATTATACACAGCTAATGTCGAGCTGGGATCCAGCTGTGAAGTAGGCTCATCTAAAATAATTAATTCTGGATCTAATACAATAACTGAAGCCAGAGCTACCATTTGTTTTTGACCACCAGATAAATCATAAGGATTCTGATTACGTATTTTTTCTAAGTTTAATAATTTTATGACCTGCTCAACTTTTTCATTAGCTTCTTCTCTGGGAATAGACAAGTTCTCCAGTCCATAACCTATTTCATCATAAACTGTATATTTAACGCCAGTTATTTGTGTAAACGGATTTTGAAAAGCATAGCCAATTTTTTGTGCCAGTCTGCCCAGGTTAGAAGTATCCAGCGGTTTGTCTTCAAAGATAACCTTTCCTTCAAGTTCGCCTTTATAAAAAGCAGGAATAAAGCCACGCATTATATTGCACACAGTCGTTTTACCAGAACCATTGCTGCCAATAACACCCAACACTTCACCTGGCTCAACCTTTAATGACAGATCTTTAATCGTTAGGTCTGAAGTTAACGGATAGCGATAATTGATATGTTGCAGTTCTATTAAGCTCATAGAAATTTACCTCCCCAAATAACAAAAACAACCAAGATTAAACAGAGTATTATGTCTAATAAATAATCGATTTTCTTTTTAGAAATATGATGCAAAGTTGTCCGGGGAGTTGGATTAGAAAAGCCACGTGCCTGTAACGTTAAAACTTTTTCTTCATTTTGCTCAACAGAAGATAAAACCAAGGGACCCATCATTGGTATAAATGTCTTTATTCTTTGCCATAATGAACCCGTAGTTTCTACTCCTCTTGCTTGCTGTGCCTCACTAATGATATTTGACTGCCACATTAATTGGGGAACAACCTGAATAGTTGAAGCTAAAACAAAGATAGCTTTTTTAGGCAACTTAGTTTGATCTAGAGCTTGGATGATAACATCGCTGGAAGTAACTAAAAAATACCAGATAATTGGTAACGAAATAGCAATTATCCTGCTTGCCAACATAATTGCAGTATTAAGACCTGTTTGTGAAAACTTAATGACCCACCAAATTTTTTGTGAATCAGGATAGCTGATGAAAAACACTTGCAATACAAATAAAAAGACCACAATTAATGCTAAAGATTCAAAGAACAATTTAATTAGCCTGACTAATGTACCAGAAAATAATGCCAGAATCATTGTTACAGCTATTAAACACAATTGAACCTGCCACTTTGAGCTCATCATACTAAGTAAAATAAGAAGCAAAACAATTAATGCCTTAGTTGAAGGATATAGTGATTTAAACCATTTAAGCATAGATTAGAGCCTTTCTGTTTTTAATGTATGGACGACCATAATTTAATTTTATTAAAAATCTATCGGGTAAACGTCTTACTAAAAGCCATGCAATAGTGAAGTTAAAGGCCACACTAAAAGTACCCCCAACTAAGTTTGCTTGAATTGTTGACCAAAGCAAAGCTTTGCCTGCTGCTAAAAATACAGCTGTAAGCAAATCACTACCAGCTCCTGTTGCTCCACCGAACACAAAAGTTGTTACTATAGCTGAAGGTACTGCAGTTGCAACATTAACAATTGCACATGCAATAACTGCCGTAAAAATGTTGCTAAAAAACTTAAACCGTGAAAAATAACCAACAAATAATGCGTTAGTCATGGCTACCAAGGCGAATGGAATCGCAGTTGGTATTAACATACCATTAATGATATTGCCTAATAAAGCCATCACCATTCCCACCCACGGACCTGCAATCATAGACACAAAACATGTTCCTACCTGATCAATCCAAACAGGTAATTTTAATGCCGCAGATAACTGATAACCGACAAAATTTAACGCTACGCCAACTGGTATTAATAATAGTGCCAGTAAATCGAAATCATACCTAAGTCCTCGTTTCAATTTTTCCTCCTTAAAAGACGAACAATATAATGATATACGCATAAATTTATACGTATGATTCAATTTAAGAATACATGAAATGATTGTGATTTTCAAGGCTACTTTTATTTAAATATAGGAAAAATTTTGCGTTAGCAAGGAGATAATACAAACTTTATTTTATTTTACTACTTTAAATAATTGTTCGGATATATAATTAAGATTAATCTGGTTTACTTTCTCGATCCGAGCAATTTTTGAAATTGGTATACTTTCAGGACGTATACCACCACATATACCAGTGGCAATAGAGCCAATTGTATCTGTATCCCAGCCAATTTCTGCAGCTAATTGTGCTGCTTTCCAAGCATCTGCCTTGGCAAAGTCAACTATGGCCAAAACGCAGGGAATAGTTTCTATCGTTTCCATTCCACTGCCAACTTCTTGGTAAAGCCGTGAAAGCAATACTGTTCTTGTTCTGGAAGTCTGAACAATTGCTTTTGCCTGATTAATGCGAAAAACTAAATCGGCGGATGGAAATTTAAAGCCATTCATTGAGCCCTTTTGAGCAAAATCTACGGCAATTTGCCATATTGTACTGATCTTCGTGCCACCCCTTGCAACATAACTATCTATAGCTGCTATCGCACTAGCTCCCGCAATGGCAATACTCGTGTTATGGGTAGGCATACAAATAGCCGAAACAGCCTTTAGCAGTGCACTAGCATTTTTATAATCAAACACAATACCAACCGGAGAAATTTTCATTGCTGCTCCGTTAGTAGTACCAGTAATTCCAGCTTTTTCAAGTGGTAACCCGTTTTGAATAGCTTTAATAGCACTTTTAGTTGATGGACCCGCAACATACTGTGCCATATTGGAATCCTGTGTCCATCTTATTAAGGATTCAATAAATTGCCTGCTGTCTATTTTGCCATTATTTTTAATTAACATTTTGCAGACTAATAAGGTATTAACGGTATCATCAGTGATAGAGCCAGCCGGTAAATCTCTCTTGTACGGTCCGCCGCTTACAGGGCCTAACAATTCATGAATACCGTTAGGAAATTTTTCGCGAATAAGTTCTTGTGACAATACTTCTGTTGGCATTCCCATAGCATCACCTAGTGATACTCCCTGCAATATTCCTAAAACTCTTTTCTTATCTGGTTTCATTTTTCCTCTTAACTAAGCATAAATTATTCTTATCAAAATAATATTCTGGATTTTTCAATGCAATCAGCAATGTTTCTGGATTATAGCCTGCTTGGATAATATTATTGATGTTTACATTTCCGACTTTGTCTCCTCTTGCAACTAATTGTCCTACTTTTAAATTTAGTTTAACAGCTGCTTTTTTTAATTTTACCGTGTCAATTCCGACATGTACCAAAAGTTCAACACCTGCAGTAGTTTTCATACCAAATGCATGTTGGTCGGGCGCGATCATAATGATTTTCCCATTTACGGGAGCATAAATGTCAGCATTAGTCGAGGATAAGGGAGTAATTGCTATTCCATCTCCCAGTACCTTACTGGCAAATGTCTGGTCCTTAGATTGTGCAATATCAAAGTATGTTCCCGCAATTGGGGCCGTCACTTTAATTTTAGGTAAACTGTTATTCTGTTCGCTAGCTAAAGCAGCAATGAAGCTGACGAAGATAGCAATTAAAATCGAAATTAAACCTGTTATTAGTGAATCCCAGGTCGGCTGTTCTGGATTAACCAAGGAAAGGATGCTGCTTGGAAAAGCATACATTTTAGCGTTAGCTATAGCTAAATAAATTGCGCTGAGAGCTAGTCCAACAAGACTTGAAATATATCTGCTTTTCTTTAATGTCGTATAACCATATAATGCGGGTTCAATAATACAAAAAAGGCAATTTTTCACAGTATTCTTTACTTTTTTATTTTTTATTTCTTTGTGCTTTGTCGCAATTCCCAAAACTGCGCCCAATTGGCCAAACTGTGCAGTTGAAGTAAAAGCAAAAAGCCAAGAATAGCCTAAGGCTCCTAAGTTGCTCAGAGCAAGTAGCGTTAACCACCAATGCTGACCCTTGACAACTAAAAACAAATAAAGTATAGAACTTACTAACGCTGCAATGACAGGCACTTTTAGCATAATTAACTTGATAGTATCTGAAAATAATTTGCCTAAAAATAGGCCAATTGGTGCTAAAAATAAAATTCCTATTACACTGGTAATGATAAAGCCCAATGTAAAATTATAAGTAGCACCTATGATTCCCCTAATTTTTTTATCCAAAAACACAAAAATAATTTTGCTTGCCAGGCATACCAAAATCACAGGAATAAAAGAACCAACATAATTGGGAAAAGCTTTGAAATAATGATGTACTGCCATTAATTCTATACCAAAGCCTATTCCAGCAAGTGGGTTCAATTTGATACTTTTGGCGGTGCTATAACCAATAATTATTGGTAAACAAAATACGGGAAGTCGTATTAAATTTAATAGAAATTGATAATTATCAGCGGAAACTAAATTGCACAATTTAATTAATACTAAAACACCTTGAAAAATAGCCGCGGTTGTATATAAAGGTAGTATAGGAACTAAAATTTGACTTGGTATGGTTTTCCACTCAATAGCTGTAAAATCATTCCCACCTGAATGCATCTGCTTTTGCAGACTGGCAAATTCTTTTTCCACGTTATTGCTCACTATAATCTGGTATTCATGACCAACAAACTGTTCCTTAATCACATTTTTTTCACTTGCAATTTGCCTTCTATTGACAGATTGCGGATTTTTGACTTTAATACGAATCCTAGTCATACAGTGTGAAATTGATTCAATATTATCTTTTCCACCTAAATCTGCAATTAAATTCTTGCTGTTCATAATTGTCCACTATAAATTTTAATTACAAGAAAACCCTCGAAAATCGAGGGTTTTCTCTTTATAAGTATTACTTAACTACGCAATAATAATTCATCAAACTTTTTAAAGAATAAATTTTTATCTGCTTTAGTCACTAAAGTTATTTCACGACCAGCGGGATCATCTTCCAGACGGCCTGCTGCCAAGCCTTGGGTAATTACTCTTACCTTGTGTTTTTCAGTCGTCAAAACAACTGCGGGATACAGGGCACTAATGACCGTTAAAACGTCCCAGAAGTATAATTGCGCAGTTGGTATTGGCGGATTAACCAGAAGACAATATCCTTGTGCAACTAAATCCATAGCTGGATGTTCACTTAAACTGGCCCAGTGCATTCTTAACTCATCAGTTAAAGGCAGTTCTTCACTGCTTTCAAGACCAATAACCTGCATGGGAATGCTTGATTTCAAAACAGTTTCAAGCGCAAAAGGATCCCAGAAAGCATTCCATTCTTGAGTACCGTCAGCATTAACCTGAACAACATTACCATGACCATCAAGGGAACCACCCATCCAATACAGCTTTTCAATGTTATCCGCAATTTGAGGATTAGTTTCTAGTGCGCGCGCTAAATCCGTTAAAGGACCTGTCATAACTAAAGTTACAGGCTGCTCTGATGCCATAATTTTCTCAACCATATCTAAATGAGCCGGCTTGTCTGCCATCTTAGTAATCACTTTGCCAGAACGATTCAATAACGGCAGATAATTGAAAGAATATGCCGCTTTACGCCAATCTTCCGGAAACTGATTAACGGCGCGAGAATTTGATTTGGCAATTTCCAATTGATCACCGCGCAAGTTAAAGCGATCTGTCAACTTACGACACACTTCAACAGCTGGATCAACATAGCCATCCGCATCAATTGCACTAACGCCAATTAATTTAATATCCGGCGCTTGCAAAAACAGTAAACAAGCTACTAAATCATCAATATTACCATCATGGTTAAAATAAATTGTTTTCATTAATACTCCCTATTTTGACTTAATATAATTTTGACCATCAGCTGCTGGAGCAACCGATTTTCCGAAGAACAGAACTAAAACTATGATTGTAATTACATAAGGAGCAATCTGCATGTAAACAGCAGGTATGTGGCTGAAGAACGGCAATTGATTGCCGATGATACTAATACTTTGAGCAAAACCAAAGAAAAGCGAAGCCATCATTGCACCTAACGGATTCCATTTACCAAAGATCATGGCCGCCAAAGCCATAAAACCTTGGCCCACAATAGTAGAAACTGAAAAGTTACCAGAAATTGCCTCTGCAAAAACTGCACCGCCAACTCCACCTAAAAAGCCTGATATTAATACGCCGGTATAGCGCATACCATAAACATTAATCCCCAGAGTATCAGCTGCTTGCGGATTTTCACCACATGAGCGCAAGCGCAAGCCAAAGCGGGTTTTATACAAAATCCACCACAATACTACGGACACCACTATTGCCAGCCATGCTGGTGCTGATGTATTTTGAAAGAAAATAGGCCCTATTACAGGAATATCAGCTAAGCCGGGAAAACTAAAATAACCAAAGCTTTGAGTAATGTTTTCAGTTTGCCCTTTATCATAAATAGCTTTAACTAAAAATACTCCTAAAGGCGGTGCCATGAGGTTAAGTACAGTCCCACTGATAATATGGTCAGCATGAAAATTAATAGTGGCAACAGCATGTAGTAATGAAAAGAGCAGACCCACAATTCCACCAATCAATAAGCCAAGCCATGGCGTTGCTTTACCAAAAGTAGAAGCAAAAGTCAGGTTAAACACAATGGCAGAAAAGGCACCGATAGTCATTATTCCTTCTAGGCCAATATTGGTAATACCTGAGTTTTCACTATAAACGCCACCTAAAGCGGTGAAAATCAACGGAGCCGAATAGACAAAAGTTGATGATACAATTAACGCTAAAATCGTAACTAAATTCATTAATTTTGTCCTCCTTGAGTTTTAGTAGAATCCGCCACCGCACTGTCTGAATCCGTATCAGCAGTTTTGGTGTCTCTTTGAATTGCCTGGGCTTTTTTAGTTTTAAATAGCAGTCCAATAACATATTGAATAGCAACAAAGAAAATAATAGCAGCAATAACTATCGAAACGATCTCATAAGGAATACCGGCAATGGTCTGCATCCCTAGACCACCAATTTTTAATATCGAAAACAATAATGAAGCTAGCAAAATACCAACAGCTGTGCCGCCACCAAGAAGGGCAACAGACAAGCCATCCCAGCCAATATCCAAACTAGTCGTCTGGGTAAAGTAGTTTTGATAAGTACCAAGGCCTTGCACAACTCCACCTAAACCGGCAAAACCGCCAGACAAGAGCATCGATAGCATAATATTCTTTTTAGCAGACATTCCGGCATAACGACTAGCTGCAGCATTAGTACCAACCGAACGAATTTCAAAGCCGGTGGTAGTCTTCCTCATTAAATACCAATACAAAAAGACGGCGACTAAAGCAATAAAAATTCCCGCATTAATCCGTGAATCACCAAACATTGAACTAAGCCAGTTAATCTTTAAACTACCGTTAGCAGTAATTGTTTTAGTAGTATCAGTATCAATACGTAATTTCGCTGACATTACCTGCTGCATCAAATATTGACAAGAATAAAGCACAATGTAGTTAATCATAATAGTTGTAATTACTTCGTTAGTCCCAAATTGAGCACGCAGCCAGCCGGCAACACCGGCAACAAGTGCACCGGCAATAATACCGGTAATTACAGCCAGTGGCAGTAAAAATACTTTAGGCATATTGGGATTAGCAAGCACCACCCAGATGGATGACAACCAGCCTGCTTGCGCCTGACCGGGCAAACCAATATTGAAAAAGCCAGCAGTAGAAGCAATGGCAAATCCAATAGCAGTGAAAATCAGGGGAGTTGCTTCACGAATAGTTTCACCTATACCATTCATGTTGCCTAAGGCGCTGGAAAACATTGAAACGTATGCTTGAAACGGGTTGTAACTCCAGACCAGCATGATGATTGCCCCAACTAAAAAGCCTGCTAAAATTGAAATAATTGGTACTAAAATTTTTTTGGTTTTTAGTGTTACTTTAAGCAAGAGCGCTGCCTTCTTTCTTAACGCCAGTCATTAACAATCCTAATTCCTCATCACTCGTGTTTTCCGGTCTGACTTCACCTGAAATACTGCCATTATGAAGGACAATAATCCGATCAGACAACTGCATAATTTCATCAAGTTCATACGAGATTAACAAAATTGCTTTACCTTGAGCTCTTTCGTTTAAAAGCTGATTATGAATGTATTCAATAGCACCAACATCAAGTCCGCGTGTCGGCTGAAAAGCAATAACCAAATTGCTGTTGCGACTTAGTTCACGGGCAATTATCACTTTTTGTTGATTACCACCAGATAAATCACTCACAGGCATTTTTTCACTGGTCGTCCTGATATCAAATTGCTTAATCAAGTTTCTAGCATGTTCGTGAATGACATCGTAGTGCATGACGTTGTGACGTGAAAATGGCTCTTGATAATAAGTTTGCAGGGCTAAATTATCTGAAACTGAAAAAGGTAAAATTAAGCCATATTTTTGCCGGTCAGCAGGAATATATGACACGCCCTTTTCAGTTATCTGGCGTACCTTGCGATTAGTCATGTCTTCGCCGTCAATTATAATTTTGCCGGCATGAACATGTTGCAAGCCGGTTAAAGCCCTGACAAGTTCATCTTGACCATTACCATCAATACCGGCAACACCCAAAATTTCGCCAGCATGCAAATTAAAAGACATTCCTTTAATTACAGCCACGTTTTGCTTATTTTTCACTTGCAAATTTTCAACCTGCAACATCGTTTTACCAATTTTTGCCACTGGTTTATTAAGCGTCATGTTAACATGACGACCAACCATCAATTCCGCCAAACGATTATTATCGACGTTAGCAACGGCAAAAGTTCCTACACTTTGGCCAGCACGAATAACGGTGACACGATCAGCAGCTCTCTCAATTTCTTCCAGCTTGTGCGTGATTAAAATAATCGATTTACCCTCTTTAGCCAGTCCACGCAAAATTTGAATAAATTCCGTAATTTCTTGTGGCGTTAAAACAGCAGTAGGCTCATCAAAAATCATAATATCAGCCCCGCGATACAAAACTTTCAGAATTTCCACTCTTTGTTGTTGCGCCACTGTAAT
The DNA here is from genome assembly GCF_026185255.2 of Lactobacillus sp. IBH004. Classification (NCBI taxonomy): domain Bacteria; kingdom Bacillati; phylum Bacillota; class Bacilli; order Lactobacillales; family Lactobacillaceae; genus Lactobacillus; species Lactobacillus sp. IBH004. The sequence goes on from NZ_CP110217.2 coordinate 1,587,659, forward strand.
CTCACTGATTTTTTTCTGAGGGTCAATATTTAAGTTATAGCGCTCAGATAAGGCCATAATCTGCTTTTCAGCTTTTTTGAAATCTAGTTTAGGTTCCTTGGTTGTTTCATGGCCCAAAATAATATTTTCCAAAACTGTAAAGGATTCCATCAACATAAAGTGCTGGTGTACCATACCGATACCTAGATCTTTGGCGATAGTCGGATTTTTAATATTAACCTTTTTTCCGCGAACTTCGATTGAACCTGAAGTGGGCTGAATCAATCCTGATAGAATGCTCATGAGAGTTGATTTACCAGCACCGTTTTCCCCTAATAACGCTAGAATCTCACCTTTTTTCAAAGTCAGATTAATATCGTTATTGGCTTTAAAGCCATTAAAATCCTTAACAATATGGCGCATTTCTATTACGTTCGTCATATCTTCCATTTTATGTAAATTTCCTTTTTCGTAAAAAACTCTTTGCATAAGTATACACAAAGAGTTTTAATCAATAATTTACTTTAATTTTGCGCTACAGTAATTTTTCCGGCAACTATTTGTTGTTTGGCCTTTTCAACTGCCAGCCATGCCTTTGGTGTAAGGTTGCCTTTAGTAATTGAAACACCATTGCCTTTTAAGGAGTAGACAAGATGCTTTCCTCCTGGGAACTTACCTTTAGCCGCATCGTCAGCCAAGGATTTAGTTGCAACGTTTAGTCCCTTCAATACTGAAGTTAAAGTAAAGTTAGCCTTTTTACCATCTTTCGTTTTATAGTTACCAAGATTTTTCTGGTCAACATCTACACCAATCACCCAAACCTTGTTACTTTCAGGTTTAGTTTGATTTAGGGCTTTAGCTTCTTGGAAGACTCCGCTACCGGCTGAACCTGCAGCCTGGAATACTACATCACATTTATTAGCATACATTGACTGAGCAATTGATTTAGCTTTATCGTTTGAAGTAAAGTTACCGATATACTGTACGCTGACATTGATCTTTTTATGCTGAGCTTTAGCAGCGTCTTTTACGCCTTGCTTGAAACCAGCTTCAAAAGTATCAATGATAGCTGACTTTGCTCCTCCGATAAAACCAACTTTGTTGGTTTTAGTAGAATAAGCAGCAGCCACACCACCTAAATATGATGATTCATTACTCTTAAAAGTTACTGAAGCCACATTTTTTTGACCAGTAATCACATCGTCAACGATTACAAAATTTTTCTTAGGATTCTTTTTAGCAGCTGCTTTAACCGAATCTTTTAACATATAACCAATACCAAATATTGTTTGGTAACCAGATTTAGCAGCTTGGTTAAAGTTAGGCGTATAGTCAGTAGCACTGCTAGATTGGAAATACTGATAGCCTTTACCTTGCTTGAAATGATGTTCTTTACCATAATCTTTAAAACCGGCCCATGCAGCCTGGTTAAAGGATTGGTCATTAATACCATTGCTATCAGTAATTAAAGCAATACTGTCTTTTTTGTTCTGACTGCTTGTTCCCTGCTTTTTTCCCGAGCAAGCATTCAAAACTAAAGTAAATGATGCCATTAAAAATCCTAATGACAAAAATTTCGTAAATTTCTTACCCATTGATTTTACCCTCCACAAAATACGAACTTTTCATAGTTAATATTATAATAAAATACGCATTAATTCAAGAAATATTTTTTTGTGGTTGATTATAGGTAAAAATGTTGGCGTATTGCGAACTATTTACTTGGATGAATTGGCACTTTGATATTACCCTTAATAATTTCTGTACGAGCTTGACGTGAATATTGCCAAGCTTTTGCACTAATTTGTCCGCGTTTGATCGAAACTCCGTTAGTTTTTAAACCATAAACCAGTTGTTGACCGCCAGGGAATTTCCCGTGATAAGCGCGATTAGAAATGTCCCGTGTAGCTACATTTACACCGGTAATAACTGAAGTCAAAACAAAATTATCCTTTTTACCATCTTTAGACTTGTAGTTACCTAAATGAGACTGGTCGGAATCGACGCCAATAGCCCAAACTTTGTTAGCAGCTGTTCTTGTCTGGTTAATTGATTTAGCCTCTTGGAACAAGCCGTTGCCAGCTAAACCAGAAGCGTGGAAAATGATATCGGCTTTTTTAGCATACATTGACTGTGCAATTGCCTTTTCTTTATCAGCACTCTTAAAGTCGCCTACATATTGGTTTAAGAGTGTAATTTTTTTATGCAATTTTTGCGCCTGGTCATGAACGCCCTTGGTAAAACCGGCATCAAATAAATCAATAATATTGCCATGGGCACCGCCAATAAAGCCGATGACATTCGTCTTTGTTTCTGTTGCCGCAACAACACCTGCCAAATAGGAAGCCTGCTCACTCTTGAAGTTGGCAGAAGCTACATTCTTCTGCCCCTTTATTACTTCATCGACAATAACGTAGTTCTTTTTAGGATTCTTTTTAGCAGCAGCCTTGACCGCATCCTTTAAGCTATAGCCAATACCAAAAATTGTCTGATAGCCGGCTTTGCTTGCCTGATCAAAATTAGGCTCAAAATCCGCCGCACTGCCTGATTGAAAATACTGGTAGCCATTGCGCCCGCGATTAAGATTATGATCTTTGCCATATTCCTTAAAGCCTTGCCAAGCAGACTGGTTAAAAGAATTATCATTAACGCCCGCAGTATCAGTGATTAGCGCAATTGAGTGCTTGGCACTACTACTTGAATTGCTGGCGCCACCCTGCTTTTTACCTGAACAAGCAGTAAGCGCTAACCCTGCAGCAACCGCTATCGCACTGATGGAAAAGATTTTTTTGATTTTTGACCTCATATTGTACCTCCTGTAAATATCACAATACCTAACATACCATATCTGGTAGTATTGTCAAAAGTAAGCTACAAGATAAAGTGTTGATCTGATAGCATTCCTATTTTTTCATGAAAGCGAAACTGAGCCTTACTCATAATGTTTTGTATACCACAAATAAAAAAGTTAAAATTTTCGTATAGGTGTTAATTAAGTTAATCTGGCGCCATTAAGCAACCTTTGTTCATAAACTAACGTATAATAAAATAAACGGTAAAATGTTCGTCAATGATAAAGGTAATCTAATGAAATTATATAAAGCTTTTTTTAAATCAAAATTAGGAACATTAACGCTTTTAAGCGATGATAACCACCTCTTAGGATTATGGTTTAACGGACAAAAATATTTTGGTGCCGGCTATGATTTGAGTCTTGTCAAAGTCTTTCCCAGTAACCCGATTAAATTGGCCCAAAAATGGCTGACTGACTATTTTGCTGGGCAAAACCCCGACCCGTATACTGTCCCCGTGAAACCTGACGTGTCAGCCTTTAGGCAAAAAGTACTTAAGGAACTGCAAAAGGTGCCTTACGGCGAGCTTGTCACTTATAAAGAATTGGCCAACCGCATGCAAAAGGGGCAAAAGAATAAAGTAAATAAGGCTCGTGCAATTGGCAATGCTGTTGGACACAATCCTATTAGCTTAATCATTCCCTGCCACCGAGTAATTGGCAGTGACGGCTCTTTAACGGGTTATGCTGGAGGTCTCGACCGCAAAAAGACATTATTAAAAATGGAAAATCCCCAAATCAAATTTTCCAGTCAATTAGACTTGCTATAAAGCATTTAATATTCGGTTTTAAAGCAAAATAAAAAGCTGCATGGAGCTCATGCAGCTTAAACATTCCATTCAGACATAAATTCTTGGACATAGTCACGCATAAATTCGGTTCTTTTTTGTGCTTCCTTTTTACCTCCGGCTGTATTCATTAAATCAACTAAGTGAAATAATTTTTCATAGAAATGGTTAATTGTTGTTTCCGTGTGCTTTCGATATTGATCATGACTAACCAGCTTTTGCGGTTTGATTCTGGGGTCATATATAACATTGCCATGGGCACCACCATAAGTAAAAGCCCGCGCAATACCGATTGCACCCAGGCTTTCAATGCGATCAGCATCTTGGACATATTCTCCAGAAACTGGCAGCTGATAATGATGCTCTATATTGGCTGAAAAGGACATATGCTGTATTGTAAATAAAATATCTTTTACTTCTAAAGCAGTAAACCCTGCTTGTGGCAACAATTTTTTAATACTAGCAAGAACCTGATCAGGATCTGCACAAATCTTTTCATCAATAGTATCATGCAAATATCCGGCTGCCTCGATAATAGCAACCATACGGCTGTCTTTATGTGCAGCAGGATTATCCTGCAAATACATTTTGCTGGCCAAATGCGCTACCCGTTGGCCATGATAAAAATCATGACCAGTTTTTTCATCTTGCAGCTGCTCTTTAACAAATTCTGTTACTTTAGCTAAATCCAAATTAATTTCCTTTCCGCATCCAACTATTAAGCTCACATCACTAAAAATATAACTTAATTATGATTTTACTGCTTTTTTACTAAAAAAAGACAGACCACAAATTCATAGCTTTTACTACTTGTTTAATAGTCTATCTCTTTTGATTAATTTAACCAAACCATTTTATGTTAGTCACCAAGATCAAAGAAACACTAGCTGTTGAGATAATTCTTACCAAATATCAATGCTAAATGTTTAATTTCTTATGGGCTGGTTTGAACTTATGATTTTTAGTTATAGTACCAATGTGATTATAAGTTACTGTTGCTGGTTTAAATTGACTTAAATCTTCCGTCTTAATATAAGTCACAATTAATTCACCATTGGGCACATAGTTATACAGCGGGTAATAATTTTCATAGGTATTAGTACCGTCAACTCTGAATTTAATCGGTGTGCGTCCAATCCAAAAACCTTTATGTTTGCCCTTTGTTTGACCATCTTGCTTCAGGGAAACTGTAAACGTGGCGTCTTCCTTATTACTATATATAATGTTTTCATTAGTTAGCGTTTTACCATATTTATGATCTGATTCACTGTAACCATTATAAGCATTAGCCAAAGAACCATTGTAATCATGAACTACCGCGTGTCCCTTTTTAAGTTGGTAACCATATGGGACCTGGCAATATGCGGCAGGAATAATATATTTTCTTTTGCCATCTTTTTCCTTAATATTACTAATAAAATAGCGCGTTCCGTTGATTGTGCCAGCACCTATAAAGACATCCCAGTCATCAATCCCAGGATCAGACTTAGTTCCTATTAATTTCAGTGATTTAAGATCACGATACGCTTCAACATTGTCGCCTGGAATAAAACTAGCGTACCATTTTCTTTTTTTGATGTAATGGACACCAGACTTTTTAGAAAGTTTCTGGAGCTTGTTATAATCCTTAGTTGTCGCAACCGGTAGTGATTTGGCAGCAACGGTTTGAGAGTTTAAACAAGCTAGTGTAGTAATGCCAGCAGTCAATAACACTCCCGCAATTATGATTTTTTTGAATAATTTGGTTTTCTTCATAGCAAATTGACATCCTTTCTGTAAGATACAGTTTGACCTTTTATAATAAATTATTTACCTGACACTATTAGTTATATAATCAATAATAAAATTAAGCAATATAAAAATTAGATAATAATGATTTTTAATTTTCAATTTTTCGATACAATTTTACCGCTAAAACTGATTACGACACTTAATGCAGAATAGTCCTTAAACTATCATAGCAATATTTTGATAAATTACTGATATTAAAAATTCTAAGCCACTTCCCAGATTTGAACTGGGGACCTCCTCCTTACCACGGCGGTGCTCTACCTTCTGAGCTAAAGTGGCGAATTACATTCAATAAAAAAGCATTCACTTTCCATAAAGCGAATACTTCAAATAATACTATATCTATTCGTCATCTTCAATAAATCTTACAGCAGTACCGTAGGCAACCACTGACTGCATGTCGCCACTGATTGAACCAGAGTCAAAACGCATCATCACAATTGCATCTGCGCCCTTATCCTCTGCAGCTTGACGCAGCCTTTCTAAAGCTTGATTGCGAGAATCTTCCAGCATTTTGGTGTAACTGCGAATTTCACCACCAACAACTGATTTTAATCCTGCACCAAAGTTTTTAACAAAATTTTTGGACTGAGTAGTCAGACCAAATACTTCTCCGATAATTTCGTATTTTTTACCAGGTATATTTTCTGTAGTTGTTATTAAAATTTCTTTTTGTGCCATTTTGCCCTCCTAGCAGTATGGTTATACGTTACTAAATTAATAGTATGAAATCCCATAACTTTTTTGTCAAATTAGTCAAATCAGATTTATTATTTTACAAGCAATTTTAGGAGGCATTAAATTAATCTGAGTTAGGTCTTTGACAGCTACCCAATCAGGCTGATAAACATTTGCATTATTTGAGCGTTCTTTTTCTTCTCCACTAATTTCTGGTGCAGCTATAAAGGAAATTTCAGCATAAAAGAAATGTTCATTTTCTTGACTTTTGTATTCAAATAGCTGGTTTAAGGCAGCTGGTTTTAGTTGAATACTTAGTTCTTCATCAATTTCTCTGATTGCGGTTTCAACTGGGGTTTCATTCCCTTTAGCTCCACCACCAGGAATTACCCAGTAGTCTCGACCATTTTTTAATCTATGAATTAATAAAATCGCATCATTTTCAGAATTATAAAGAATTACACGTGCACGCATATCAACCACTCCTTCCGAAAAAATAATGTTTTCTTATTATACGCTTTTAATTAGAGTTAAAAAAGGGCAGTTGCGAAAATAGCAACTGCCTCTTTTAGATTAATCTTTAATTGTAACTAAAGTATATTTTCTTTTGCCTTTTCTAATAATAACGTATTTACCGTCAAAGGCTTTAGCAGGATCGACCTCAAAGTCAACTGATTGCTCGCGCTCACCATTAACATAAATTGCTCCGTTAACAACATCTTCTCGTGCCTGACGTTTAGAAGATTCAATCTTAGTATTAACTAAGAAGTCTACGATATTTTGGCTCTGAGAAGGTGCTACGGCTGCAGGAGCACTCTTAAGTCCCTGCTCAATCTGTTTAACCGACAAGTTTTTAATATCACCGGAAAACAGGGCGTCTGTGATCATCTCTGCCTCTTTTAGTCCTGCTTCGCCGTGAACAAACTTGGTTACTTCCCTTGCAAGTGTTTTTTGTGCTGTCCGTTTCCATGGTTCGGTTTTTACTTTTTCAGCCAGATCATCAATTTCTTCATGACTTAGGAATGTAAAGTACTTCAAATACTTAACTACGTCACGATCGTCCTGATTGATCCAGAACTGGTAAAATTCGTAAGGACTGGTTTTTTCAGGATCAAGCCAAACAGCTCCACCTGCTGATTTACCAAACTTAGTGCCATCAGCTTTTAACATTAACGGAATTGTTAAACCAAATGCCTGTCTGTCTGGTCCCATTAACTTGTGAATTAAATCAATGCCAGCGGTGATATTGCCCCACTGATCACTGCCACCAATTTGCATTTGGACACCATAATTTTTATTTAACTGGTAAAAATCAATGGCTTGTAAAATTTGGTAGGAGAATTCAGTAAAGGAAATACCATTTTCCAAACGACTGGCAACTACATCTTTATTAATCATGTTATTAACTTGGAAGTGCTTGCCATATTCACGCAAGAATTCAATTAAACTTAATTTATCAAGCCATTCAGCGTTATTAACAATTTGAAAATTGTCAGTGCCAAACAGCTTTTCCATTTGCTTAGTCAGAGCTACCTCGTTTTCATGCAATTTTTCCGCACTAAGAAGCACCCGCTCAGATTTACGCCCAGAAGGATCACCAATTGTTCCGGTACCACCACCTATAACAATCACAGGATGATATCCGGCCAACTGAAATCTTTTTAAGATCATGAAGGGAATAAGATGGCCGATATGAAGGGAATCACCTGTAGGATCGGTACCACAATAAAGGGCTAAATCATCATGTTCTTGTAAATACTTGGTTAAGCCAGCCTCATCGGTTTGCTGGTTAATCGCTCCGCGCCACTTCAAATCTGCTAAAATATCAAAATTTGCCATCTTTTTTCCTCCAATAAAAAAGTCCCCAGATTCATTTTTGAATCTAGGGACGACTAATTACCTTTTCAGCCGTGGTACCACCCACGTTTACACTTAATTACAAGTGCCTTAACTATGGTCTTTACGGGAACCACCCAACTAGTATTTCGCTACTCTTGACCTGTCTAGCTCACACTAACCGCTAGTTCTCTGAACGCTGAATCAAGGTGCTACTTAAAATTGTTATAAATGATAATACTCATTTTTTCTTAATAAGTCAATATAATTTTATTACTTATAGAAGCCTTTAATCTTTAAGCCATATGCTTTACCTGCTGTCATATCATATTGGATAGCTTCATAGTCAGCTAAAATTTCTTGTTGCTTTTTAGTGAGATATTTTGGATCAATTACTTGTCCTTGCCGGCCAATTAATTCGAAGCCCTTATCGCCTTTAAAGTTAATCGTAATTGCCGGCAATTTCTTATGCACTTCAGTTAACAGCGCTTGGTAAGGGGTAACTTTCGAATCAGTCTGTTCTAGCATCATAGCAATAAAGTCACTCGAGCTGACGAAGTTATTAGCCCTACGCGGCAACCTAGTCTTAGCACCATGTTGACGAGCATACTTGTTTGAGTAAATAAAGTAGCGCGTTGAATGCATTTGTACCGGATACTTAGCAGTATAGTTTTGAGAAATAATGCTTGGATAGTGATCGCCATAAAAGACTAGAGTAATAGGCTTTTGAATTTTATCAATCTGCTTGATAAATTGCTCAACTGCCTTGTCAGTATATTGCGTACCCTTGACATAGGTAGCCATTTGATCACGTACTGCTGGAGACTTGAACAACTCTCCCGAAATCTTACCCATGTATTCGTTGTTGGGGTACCAGTTATTGTATGGCATGTGGTTTTGAATTGATATCAGGTTGATAAACTGGCCGCCATTACGTGAATTGATTTCTTTTAGTCCGTTGGCGTAGGTAGTGAAGTCAGAGTTATAACCGCTCTTACCTAGCTTCTTTTGGTCAATAATTTTATATTTTGAACCGACGTAGATAAACTTATCAAACTTAAATCTATGGTAGTCTTCCTGACGTGAGTAGTATGTACCGATAAATGGGTGGACTGCAGATTTATAATCAAAGTTCATCCCTATTGTTGGGTAGAAGTCATAATTTGGCACAATTTGAACGTAAGGGGTCAAAGTAGACTTGAACATACCCATATTCAAACCAGTTAAAGTTTCCCATTCCATGTTGGCAGTACCACCACCATAACCAGCACTCAACATATTACCGTAGGTTGAGCGTGACTTCATCGACTGGATAAATTTAACTGGATTTGGAACATCACGATCGAATCTAATCGTAGGGAAGGTGCTTGGATCAACAAAGCTTTCACTCAGATTAAAGACAATGGTTTGATTCTTCAGATCATTTTTACGTTTCTTATTAATTTTGGCAGCAACTTTTTCATACTTGGTATTTAGTTGCTTAATGCTTGTTTCTGAATAACCTTCAGGCTGATCCATAATTTGCAGGTCAATGTAATTCAAGAAATTAAGGACAGGCCCATTAACCTGAATATCACGCTCTGGGTTACGGAATCTCTGTCTGTTGTCAAAACCGCGATTAATATGATAGATTACGCCACCATCATGGTTAAAACGCAGCGGCGTAACAAATAGTAACAGACTTAACAGTGCCCAAATTCCACGCCGTTTCCATGATCCGCGCTTTTTGATTGGACACTTTAATTCTAAGAAAATATCCAGCGCAATTATTACAACCAATGCAATTAAAATTACAATGACAGTTGTTTTACCAATCATTGGAATCAAGGTTCTCCAGTTGACTATCTCACTTAATTCAGTGGGGTAGATTGGTTCACCACGGAGTAAAAGCTTAATTTTATTTGCGATAGCCCAGCCGATAGCTATCAGACTTACCAGAATATTCGAAGTCCAGTAACGCGTTGTTACGAAATAAAATACTGAGAACAATGCATCTAGAAAAATGGTGGTTAGAATCATGGCAAAGAACTTAGTGCCAAGAAGATAAACTATCGCATTAATCGTTGCCGCCGTGCTTATCTGAATTCGTAAGTTATCGGATTCAATTAGGAAAGAGCCAAAACTTAAAATGTAGAACCAGGCCCAAGTTAGCAGATTAACCCTGTTTTTAATAACAAAGTTGGTAAATATTGCCCAACCCTTTTCACAAATTTTGGCCAGATTAGGTTCATGATCTAAGTAATTGATAATCTTAGCAAATGGATTTATTTGGAACAAATAGCGCTCAAGCAATTGATACCAGACAACCACAATGATTGTCATCACTAGCAGCAAAATCAGCTTGTCAATAATGGATGATCCTGTAAAGCTAAAAGCTCTCATAAATCTGGGTGAAATAGGTGCATCCATGATCATGATTACTGGGATAAAGTAGCGCATCTGCTTTTTGTTAAAAGTTAAGATTAACTTCTTAAACAATAAAAAGACGGCAACCACCAGTAAAAACATAAATGGTGACGTAGGATTATTTAAAAATTCCCTGTTCCAGTCGCCACCACCATTACCGGAAATTATCTGAGACCAGTAAACAGCGTCAAAGCCGGAAACGCCAATCACTACAATGAAGAAGGACAAAAAACCACTGATTAAAGATAATGTCAGCAACTTATTATTGATGGGAACATTGGCTAAAAACATGCCCCAGGCAAAGAAAAGCACTAAGTACAAGCCATAAAACGAGTATTGAAAAGATAAATTACCGGCACTGAGGGCAAAACCTAATAATGTCAGCAAACTTAGTACTAAGAGATTTTGCTTAACAGTTAATTTATGCAAAAAGTCATACAGGTGTGGCTGGATTAGTAAGCAGAAAACCAGGCCGGAGAACAAAACTGAAGTACTGGTAATGATGGGAAACAGCATTCCCCAAACGCGCCACATATTAAAACGGGTTGGAACTATAAAGAAAAAGAAAATGTAGTAAACGATTAAAGTAACACTGGCTAGCAGCCAATATTTAAAGCTTTCACTAACACTTTGCTTTTTCTTGCTGTAAACAGCACCAAATACCATAGGCACTATCATTAAAGTTGCGTTGTGCAACATGTTAGGCATAAAGTGAATAAATGAAAAGTGCGCTCTGGCAGCAAATCCTTTCAAATTAAACATTTGCACTAGCATAAACAGAGTTGCCACCAATAGGAAAATTATCTGAATAGCTTTTAAAGATTTCTTATTTTTATTCATATTCCTAAGTTATATTCCTCACTAAAAATGATGCTGTTGACTATCATGCAATAGACCCAATTTTTTCTTAATTGAGTATAAAACATCAACCTTTTTCCCGTTGCCAGTAAAAAAGTCACGTAGGTCATATCTAAATTTGAAAGTCATGACCAGAGTCATTATTAATAATACGATTCCCGCTTCTTTAACTTTAAAAAGTTCATACAAACTGAACAATATTATAAAAATTATCGGCGGAATCGTCAAATTTTGTAATAGTATCAGTAGTATTAAACAAACTAGAAGTGTCACCGCAGCAGCAGGAGTATCATACAGCGCCGCTACTATCACGGCTACCGTGACGCCCTTTCCCCCGTCAAAATGGTTCCAAAAGGGAAAGCAGTGCCCCAGCTCCAAGCCTAAGCCAGCATACAAAAGAGCAATATTGTCTGAGAAAAGATAGTGTACGATAAGAAGACAGATGAGCGTTTTTAACAAGTCACCAATACAAGTTAATATACCCCATTTTTTCCCAAACACTGCTCCGACATTAGCCGTTCCTGGGTTACCCGAACCCACCTTTGTGGGATCCTCGTGTAAAGCAAAGCGGCAAATAAAAACCGCAAACAGCAAACAGCCGAATCCATATCCGATAGCGATTGACCACAAACGCATTACCAATTGTCGCCTTCTTCCTGGTAACTTTGATCTTGATAATCCTCGTAAATATGATAATCTTGATTTTCAGGATTTTTAAAATCAAACCCTTGAATTTTGTTACGTTTGTTTTGGTAGGTTTCGTTATTGTCTACTGGTACAATAGACAAGCCTAATTCCGTTCGTAAGTAATCTGAAACTCTTTGCAGTTCCTTAGTTGATTGTACTTGATAAGATGCACCGTCAATTGTCGCATTGTGTCCGTGAAGATAATCATTTTTGACATTCTTGGTAGAATCACGGTAGTTAAACGCAATTTGGCGCAGCGCATCAAAGGGCAAATTAGTTTTAATGTTGTTAGAAATTGCGGACAATACTGAATCTAGCCTGGCTAAAGTACTGACTGATACTGACTTCTTGATGATAGTAGTTATCACTTGCCGCTGGCGCTTCTGACGGCCATAATCACCTTCCGGATCATCATAGCGCATACGTGAGTATGCCAGAGCTCCACCGCCACCCATGTGAGTCAATTGATTTTTCTTAAAAATGTAACCACCATACTCAAAACTCAAAGTAGGTTTGATATTAATGCCACCGATATAGCGGATTAATCGCATAATACCTTTCATATTTACCAAAACATAGTATTTGAGAGGCACATTAACTAGTTTAGAAACACTGGCCATGGACATGGCAGCCCCACCAACAGGATAAGCAGCATTAATTTTCTTAACTTGAAATTTTTCTGCTCCTATCATTTGAGCCATTGTGTCTCTTGGTACCGACATCAATGAATAACGCTTTTTCTGCGGATTAACGACAGCAATAATAATAGTATCAGTATTACCTATTTTTTCTTTACGATCAAGTGCCCCGGTATCAGTGCCCATTAGCAATACAGCAAATTTTTTCTTGCCATCAAACTCGCCATTTTTGATCTGCACACTGTTTTGGTCATCGTAGGCATTATCAACTGCATCTTTCGTGCGCAAATAAATATATGCGGAATACGCACCAACCGCCACAGTTAACAGGACTGCAATGCTTAACACCCAAGCTAAAATCCGCTTTCTTCTGTGGTAGTCCTTTGCGTGCAATTCGACCCGACTCTTATGCGGGTGATTCTCGTTGTGATCCATAACTTTTTACTTACCTAAAATCTAGTTACAATGAGTATATTATAGCAAAAAAAACAAACCGACGACGGTTTGTCAATTTTATCTTATTAAAAACATTAATTTGTTTAACTCAATGTTAAGGTCAATGTCAATTCTTCATCACTATCACTGGCAAGACTGGCCTGGTCGATACTGGCTTTAACTTGCTCATGAGCAGCTGTTAACGCGAAATGAGCAGAATCCAAAGTCAAAGTAGTATCGTTTCTACCCAGCTCGAGTTCATTTGCGTTGGTAGTGATTGACCAGCCTGTGAAAACAGGCATTAAGAATTGTAACGAAAATGGCAAATCTTTATGCGAATTGTTTTTTAAATAAAACTTAATATCAATTCTATTTCCCTCCAAAGCATATGTCAGAATTGCCTCAAAATGGTAAGGAAAGTTCTTATAGCTTGAGTTGTCGTCAATTAACGCTAAGCTTACTCTGGAATCTCCCTTATCTACAACTGTCCATGGCAGGATGTCAGCCAGGTTTTCCCCTTGACCTGCTCCCTTAAAAATAATCTCTAATTGTTTTTGCTCATTCTCATCTTTAAAATAATCATTCTGCTTATTTTGGGCAATAAAGTTAACTAACTTGGCACCCTTTTCAGAAATAGAAATTCGCAAAACAGAACTTTCAATCGTTTGCATAATTTACTCCCACACTTTTTTTCTTTCTCAAAAATAGCACTCAAATAATGTTATTGTCAATTTGTATCGAATATCTAAAATGCTTTTGTACATTTAATTAGAGCTTATTGCAAACACTTTTTAGTAAAACAAGCTAAAAGTATTAGCAAAATTTTGTTAGATATATTATAATAGACTTGTTCCCGAGAATTAAAAGAAAGTTTTTGGAACAAGTTAATAAAAAGAGCATCCCAAGAAATTGGGGTGCTTTTTTTGTAAATCAAATTTCATAATTAAGACGATCGCGCGACGCCTCAGTTAAATCTGCAGAAACCGGTGCAACAAAGGAACCATCATCTGGCAACTTAATATCACTAGCTTTGCTAGCCTTCGGCAATACCGCTTTATTGTATAAACGACTCGCAAGTGTATCAGCAGCCATTTTCATTGCTTCACGCAGACCTTGCCCTTCGGTTATTCCCCCTTTAACATCAGGGAAACTAATTACATATATATCATTTTCCAGTGGCTTAAAAATGGCTGGATACGTCACAACTTTATGGTTCATCCTAAACCTCCTCGTTTTGCACTTTCCCTCTACAATAATATACCCAAATAAGTAAAAAGAAGAAAAAATTATTAAAAAATTATTTTTTAAAGCAAAAAAGTGTTGAAAATTTTTATTTTCGACACTTATTTACAAGTTATTATTTATTATTTTTGAATAGTCTCCAGCCACTTAAGATAACAGTAATTAGACAAATTATCATTGAAATAATGAAAACTACATGCATACCATAAATAAAAATTTCAGGTTGCTTGGGTAAATATGCGGTGACTCTAGCTCCTTTTGCTTTGCTCATTGCCGCAAATAATACGGTAGTTGCACTGGAAATACCAATAACCATACCTAGATTACGGGATAAAGAGTTAATACTGCCAGCAACACCTAAATCCTTTTGTTCAACAGAACCCATGACAAGTGAATTATTAGGAGAACTAAAAATGCCGCTTCCCAATCCCATTAAAGCGATGCTGATAATGAACAGCCAAATTGGTGAATTTAAGTTGCACAATGTGTAACCCACCTGGCTGATTAACAGTAAAACCAAACCTATAAATGTGATTAATTTAGGACCTATCTTGTCAGAAAGAGATCCTGCAACAGGAGCGGCAACCAGCTGGACTACAGGTAAGATCATCAAGATATAACCAGTTTGGCTCGGAGGTAAGTGACGCGCATTTTCCAAGTAAAAAGGTGTGACCACATTGAAGAAAAAGTTCGTAATAAAAATTAATAACGCACAGAGCAGACTAACTGAAAAATCCGGATTTTTAAACAATTTGAATTGTAACAATGGATTAGCAGCATGATTTTCCACATAAACAAACCAAATAAAACTTACAAGACCAATTATTAACATTAATAAAACCGGTAAAGAACTGAAACCTAATTGCTGGCCTAAGAAAACACCACCAAATAGAGTAATCATGCCGAAAGCAAAGCTGAACGAGCCCATTTTATCCAGAGGAGCTTTGGTAAAAGTAATGTCTTGTGGTAAAAACTTGGCGCCAATTAATGCAGCAATGATTCCCACTGGCACATTAAGCCAAAAAATATAAGACCAGGACAGGCGACTTAATATTAATCCACCTAAACCGGGACCAGCAATTGAACCCAGAGCAACAAAGGAGCCAATAGTTCCTAACGCTTTTCCCCTTTCTGTAGTGGGAAAAATTTCTGTGATAATACCATTATTTGTAGCCATAGTCATAGCGGCACCAACTGCTTGCAAGGCCCTTGCGCCCAGCAAAAACAATAGATTGATTCTAAAACCTGATAAAAGTGACCCCGCAATAAAAAAGATTGCGCCTAAGCGAAAAATTTTAATCTTGCCCAAGATATCACTTAACTTGCCAAAAAACAAAATAAAGCTGCAGACTACAATTAAGTACAGCGAAACTACCCATTCGGACTGGCTCATTGGAATCCGCAAATCTTTACTGATTACTGGCAAAGCAATATTAACAATTGTGCCATCTAAAGTTGACATGAACGTGAAAAGTCCCACGGCAACCAGAATCCACCAGCGATTCTGTTGTACCTTTTGATTAGTTTGATAGCTTATTCTTTGTGCCATTTTACAAATATCTCCGTTTTTACAAAATTAGTTAGGTACCTTAACAGATTGAATTATACTCCTTTTTTTCTCTCTGCCAAGTAATAAAAACTATTGGCAGTAATTTTTGCAAAACCTAGCAGGTAAAAGAGCCGGCTCTATGATAAATCAATTGGGACAGTTATCCTAAAAAGCTTTATTTTTGCCACTAAAATTGGCGGACAATTAATCTTCTTTTTGGTAATGAGACATAGATGTATTAAAATTAAACTAATAGCAAAGCAAAAGAGGTATGAATCATGAGGATTAAAAAATATTAATTTATAAGATCACTATTAATAACTTCACATACAGAAAGAGAATTAAATGATTGAAAATACTCCCCATAAAACAGAGGCATTTATTGCAGGAGTTAATTTAAATGACCCTAATTTTGAATATTACATGAATGAACTTGCCAATCTTACAGAAGCCGCAAACATGCAGGTTGTAGGACAGACACGACAAAATGCGGAACACATCATAGCTGGTACTTATTTTGGCTTGGGAAAAATAAATGAAATTAAAGATATGGCACGGGGTCTAAAAGCAAAAGTATTAGTACTTAATGATGAGTTAACACCTGTACAAATACGTAATTTAGAAAAACTGACTAAGCTGCGGGTAGTTGATCGCACTGAATTAATCTTAGAAATATTTTCAAATCGCGCTCGGACTAAGCAAGCAAAATTGCAGGTGCAGCTGGCGCAATTACAATATGAATTACCGCGCCTGCATCCCTCTGAGAACTCGTTGGATCAACAACGCGGTAATGGCGGCTCCACTGGTGGTGGTTTTGCCAACCGTGGTGCTGGGGAAACGAAACTGGAATTGAATCGGCGCACAATTGGCAAACAAATTTCTACTATAAAAAGGGAATTACAAACTATTAGTAAACAAGAAGAAATTAAAGCCAAAAGGCGCAATCAAAATCATATCCCTAAAGTAGCACTAGTCGGCTACACTAATGCTGGCAAATCAACCACTATGAATGGGCTGTTAACAGAATTTTCCAAGCATAGTGCTAAACAAGTTTTTGTTAAAAACATGCTGTTTGCTACGTTGGATACAAATGTTCGTCGTATCGACTTAGATAATAATTTTAGCTTTATCCTGTCAGATACAGTTGGTTTTATTTCTAAATTGCCCCATAATCTGATTGAATCTTTTAAAGCTACGCTGCAGGAAGTAAAAGATGCCGATTTATTAATTAACGTCGTTGATGCTTCTGATCCCAATATGATACAGATGATCCGCACCACACAAAACGTGCTTGATGAAATTGGCGTCAAAAACACGCCGATGATTACTGCCTATAATAAGGCTGACAAGTCAGAGCGCAATTATCCGCAAATTGAAGGTAGCGGTATTCTATATTCTGCAATTGATACCAAGTCTATCGCAACCCTTGCTGATTTAATAACCAAGCATATTTTTAGCAGTTATAAGCAAATTAATCTGCTTTTACCCTTATCTGCGGGAAAGATTTTAGCTTACCTGCATGAAAATGCTCAAGTATTAAAAGAAAACTATCAAAATGATGGTATTCATGTTGTTGCGCGTCTTTCACCCCAAGAACAAGCACGCTTAGCCAATTATATTAACTAAAAAAAGATCCTCGCATATTTTATTATTGTGAGAATCTTTTTTCATTTACTCAAAGCTTCTTAGCCTCAAAACTACCATTTTATTATTGAATAACGCGCTTTGCTACACAAGGATAAAAATATGAACTGATTGTCTGTAATACTACTCCCTGTTCTGGTGTTGCAGCACAAACATACTGATTATTGCCAACGTAAATTCCGACATGATAAGGCGCATCTTCGGACCCCCAGAATAAGAGATCACCCGGCTGCAGCTGGTCCAGCGATACAGTCACTCCAACTTTTACTTGGTCAGTCGTTACGCGGGGCAATTGCACGCCACCGACTTGATTATAAACATACTGAACCAGTCCCGAGCAGTCATAATTATCTGGACCATTTCCACCCCAGGCATAACCTTTACCAATTAGACTTTTTGCTAAATTCACAACGTCTTGTGCACGTTTAGAAACATTATCAGCAGAAACTTTATTACTCAAACGTGTTATTGGGGTTACATTAGCGGCACTCTTTGTTTGGATCGCATTATTAAGTTTAGGTACAACTATCTTTTGCTCCTGCGCCTTTGGCTTAGCTGTCTTCTGCTTATTCGGCCCAACTGCTATTTTTTTAGTTTTGCTTTTAGCCTTTTTATTCTTCTTTTTAGTTACTGCACTCTTAACCTGCTCGTGCACAGTTTGTGTATTAGAATCCTGCGTTAAATCTTGCGTGTAACGTGCTTCAATCCATTCACTGTCGCCAATCATGTACCATAATTTACCTTTGCGATCAACAGCCGTTTTGGCAACATTCCATTTACTTTTATTTTTTGCACGAAAACTGATCAGTTGCCCTCCATTATAATCTGTCCATATTTTCACACTCTTATTTGGCAGACAATTGATTTGTATTCTTTTTATAGGTGTCTTAAACGTAGCAGCATCTACAGTTTTTTGCGGTGAAGCAACACCAATTCCGGTTAATGTCAATGCTGCAGCAAGACTCATTTTCCAAAAATTACGCTTCATCAAATCATTTCTCCTTTGGTAGCATAATGTGACCAAAAACTACTATTTAACTTCATTTTAAACGCTTCAGATTTTTAATCAAGTTACACTAATCAAATGGTACTAAAAAAACACTTAGAAGATTTCCTAAGTGTTTTAATTTTTAATATATTCCTATTCAAGAACACGTTTTGCAACTGAAGGATAGAAGTATGAGCTTAAACTATCCTTAACAACACCTTGTGAAGGAGAAGCAGCATGAACATATTGGTTATTGCCAACATAAATACCAACATGATATGGAGCACTTGCTGATCCCCAAAACAGAAGATCGCCAGGCTTTAAGTCCTGTATCGAAACCTGTTTACCTTGTTTAACTTGTGAATAAGTACTACGACTCAGGTTCACGCCAGTAGCTTCACTAAATACATACTGAGCCAAACCTGAACAGTCAAATCCTTGAGGTCCATTGCCACCCCAGGCATATGCTTTGCCCACTTCTGCATTAGCCAAATCCACAACTTTTTCGGCTTGCTTAACAGATTTTTTGGGTTTGACCGACTTTATTTTAACACCAGGTTTGACGGTGTAACGTGCTTGAATCCATTGACCTTCACCAATTTGATACCAGGTTCTGCCTTTTTGGTCAATAGCACTGCTTAAAACATTAACTGTTTTACCGTGTTTTATCCGTTGGCCGGTAAAAGTAGGATTTTCATAGTTATCCCAAATGTTGATACCATAACCGGGAACATAATTGATTTTTACTTTTTTAGTGGCAGCTTTAACATTAGCAGTTGTCAAATTGTTATTGGCTAAACTGGCAACACCTAAGCCAGTGATGGTAAGCGCCGCAGCAGTAGTAAATTTAACTAAGTTACTTTTAATCTTCAAAATCAAAATCCCCCCGTATTCGCATCAAACTATTTATATTAATAAGCTCTACTTCTATATTACAAAATCAATTTTACACGCAAAGTATTACAAAAAGGTTACAGAAATAATACCGGTACGTAAAAAAGCCCTTTCACAAATTTAGCAGTAAAAGGACGCTCAAATTTATTCTATTGTTTAGCAAATTTGGGGAAATTAGAAAAGAGTGCTTAATCTAAAATACGTTTAGCAGCGGAAGGATAAAAATAAGCACTAATTGATTGTTTTAAAACACCTTGGCTTGGCGTAGCAGCATGTACAAACTGGTTATCACCCACATAGATGCCGACATGGTTTGGGGCAGCTGAAGATCCCCAGAAAAGTAAATCACCTTTCTTTAATTTTTTTAGTGAAACCTTTTTACCTTGTAAAACTTGTGAATATGTAGTTCTTGGTAAAATTTTATTTCCAGCTGTCTTGTAGACATATTGTACTAAACCGGAACAGTCAAAAGAATAAGGACCCGCAGCGCCATATACATAGCCTTTGCCAACTTGCTTTTTAGCTAAATTAGCTACAGCTTTGCGCTTCTTGGTTACACTACTAGCACTGACATCATTAGCAGTAGCAGCACTAACTACCGTTACGCTAGTTGCACCAGTGAAAAAGAGGGCAATAACAATTATTAACTTAATTAATCCTTTCGAGTGTCCGTGTTTCAAAATTAAACTCTTTTCTAAATATATTTATTAATTTTAGCAAGCAGAGTTAAAACTACTTATCTATTTCTTCCGACATTTTCTATCTTACTCATTTAATGTTACACATTCGTGTCAAACGAGCTACAAAATGTTAAGAATTTTAATTTGAAACCATTTTACAAAAGTAATTACTCAGACAAGTTACTTACTCAGTTCTTTAACAATATTATCGAGTTGACGCTTAGTCTGATTCCAATCGTCATTAACCAAGATGTGCGCGTATTTTTGTAGAGTTGGCGGCAGGACGTTTAGTTCACTGCCAGTTAACCGTTCTTTAATCTTATTTGGATCGTCTCCACGCTTTATTAAACGTTCAGCCAGCATCTTTTTCGAACTGGCAGTAACGTATAAAAAATAGACCTGTTTTTCTAACTTTGCTAGGTAAGATTGCGCTCCCTTAATGTCGACAATCAAAGATACTAGATCATGATCCTGCCAAGCCTGGTCTAGAGCTTCTTTACTTGAACCATACTGGTAGGAACCGTATTTGACATGTTCAAAAAAATGCAGTTTCTTAAAACTGGCTTCACTTTCAAAGTGATACGATTCTTTTGAACTTTCTCCCGGCCTCATTGGCCGGGTGGTATGGGTCAATACCCTGGGAATGGCGAATGTATTTGCCAAGTATTCTGAAATAGTAGTTTTACCAGCACCACTGGGGCCAGCAATTAAAATTAATTTTTGCAAAATCCGAGCTTCCTTTACTTGAAAACTATTCGCTTTTATAATAATATCTTTCTATTATAGTGAAACATGGCTAAGAGAGGAAGTAAAACTTATTATGAAAAAAGCTGACGTCAAAGCAGATGACATTCTCAGTGCCAAGTCTGATGAAGAACTGACCAAACCATTTGTGGGCAAAGTAGAAAAAATTTATGAAAATTCTGTTCTGCTAAAAATAATCGATTATGATAAAGCTGATAAAACTGCAGTTAGTGACCTCAATCAAAAAATAGTGGTCAACTTTAAGAACTTAAAAACCGTTTCTAAAAAGAAAATGAAGGAAATTCAGGCTTTAGCAAAAAGTGACGTTAAAGTAGAAAAGATCAAAAAATCTGCCACAGAAAAAGCAACTACTGACACAAACAAAGAATAATAACTATTTTTTAATTAAGAAACAGTGATTAATGTTCACTGCTCTTTTTTTTTGCTTTATTTTTGCCTAAAATTAAACCATGAAAATATTTATGATATGGAGAAAAAAGTGAAAGAAAAAGCAAGAACCATTTTATTTTGGTTCATTTTAATACAACCGTTTCTAGATTTATATTGGTTCTATCATGGCACTCTGGCTAATATTTTACCATTTACACTGCCTACAATTATCCGTATTTTTGCAGTGGCGAGCCTGGTTGGCCTTTACTTTAGCTCGCAAAATTCCTGGCAGAAACTATCACAGGAAAAATGGCTACTAATTTATATTATGCTGTTAGTCATCTATTCAGCACTACATTTAATACACGTGCAGCATTTTACCAGCGTGAGTCCCAACAATTATGGTTATTCTCCTAGTGGAGAAATCTTCTATTTAATTAGAATGATATTACCCTTAACAGTGCTATATTTGACTGATGAATTAGATTTTGGATCCCGGCAATTACAAATGGTGATTGAAGGCATTTCGGGACTTTTTTCCGGTACTATTGTACTTTCTAACCTTTTCGTCATTTCTCTGAAATCATACGAAACAGGAACTATCAGTGCCAACATTTTTGAATGGTTCTTTAATCCCAATATCGGTTATTCCCATATGGCATCTAAAGGCTTCTTCAATTTTACCAACATGATTTCAGCCGTCCTCTTTATGTTGTTGCCGCTCATGCTCTACTATCTTTTCACTTCATTTAACTGGCATACCATTTTGTTAAATGTGGTGCAGGCTCTGGCAATGATTGAAATCGGCACTAAAGTTGCTGCTATTGGTCTGATTGGCGGAATAATAATCGGTCTCATCCTGTTTGGCCTACATAAATATCTGATTAAAGATGTAAAAAAGGGCGGCAAAGCGTTTTTAGTTGCTGTCTTAATAGAAGCAGGAGCCCTAGTGATTTTGCCCTTTGGCCCTGCAATTCAGCGTTATAATTATGAAATTTATCTAGCTAAACAGTCTGACCATGATTTAGCGGACGAAAAAAAGGAATTAGCTGCTGGTTTACAAAAATACCCTAATGGCAAAAAAAGAAAAGAGTTTTTGCGTTACTTCATTAAGAAAAATTATCAAGAATATGCGCTTAATCCCAAATTTGTCTTTAAAAGCTATCCTTACCAATATGACCCGGAATTTTGGCTCAAAATTATGAACGAACCGGGCCAGTCGCGCATGGAAAACCGCCAAATTGAAAAGGCTATGCTTAATCAAGTAGTCAAAACCAATAACAACAAACTAGACAAGCTTTTTGGTATTTCTTACATCCGAGAAAACAATATTTTTAATTTAGAACGAGATTTTACTGCCCAAATATATTCCTTAGGCTGGCTGGGAATGCTTTTGTATGTCGGACCATATTTGGCAGTACTAATTTATGGTGCTTACAGGTGGCTCAGATATAAAGCAGCACGGACTTATTTAGTCAGTTCCTTATTACTGGCCAGTTGCTTCATCCTGCTCGCTGCCTTTTCTTCCGGTAATGTGGTTGACTTTTTGACAGCCAGCTTTATTCTCGCCTTCATTGAAGGAAATCTATTAGTTCAAGTTCGTAAAAAGGAAACAATAGCAATATCCAATTAATGTAAAATGTAGATTTATCATAGTTTTAATTTTAGATAAAGGACTAACTGTCACAATCAGACTTAGTTCTTTTATTTTTTAAAAATTTTCTGCCCATTAGAAAACCCCGCAATTTATTCAATTTCGGGGTTTAAACTAAGTTAGTTGCTTAAATTTTATTCTTTATTCATTGTATCTGCTAATTCTTTAAACCATAAGGCACTCCTTTTAACATAACGCTTCTGCGTTTTGAAATCTACATAAAACAGACCATAACGTTTGTTGTAGCCATTCGCCCAGGAAAATTGATCTTGCAGAGACCATACAAAATAGCCTTGGACATTCACTCCTTCAGTGCGAGCTTTTAAAAGGGCTGCGACATGTTGATCAATAAAATCAATTCTGGGAGTGTCATCAATAATCTTATCTGGGCTGACAAATTTATCCTTATAACCTAAACCATTTTCAGTCACATAAATTGTCTTACAGTTAGGATAATCATGACTGATACGCTTTAATGTGTCATAGAGACCCTGTGGGAAAATATTCCAGTCCCAGTCGGTTGTCGGTACCCCCGGCTTTTTGACAGTTTCTCCTACTCCTTTAAACTTAAAGGAAGAAGTACCCTTGTCACCAGTACCGTTAAAGTGATTTTCGCTTTCGCCATGATATGCTTTAATAAACTGATTTTGATAATAATTTAGACCTAAAATATCATTTTGTGATGCAGCTTTAGCGAGAATAGCGAGGTCACCGTCTTGAATATCCAAATGTGCGTTATTTAAACGCAGTATTTCATTAATTGATGCCATGGTATCGTCTGAGTAATAGCCTAAGAACGTCCCATCAAGCAAAAACTTGTTCAAAAACGCATCTTGCAATTTAGCTGCATGTTTATCTTCAGTACTGGTTGATATTGGATATACTGGTTGAATAACATGAATTAGGCCAATTCTACCTGGTAAACCCAGCTCTTTATATAAATTAACTACTCTGGCATGTGCTACTAACTCGTTATGTTCGGCCTGAATCGCACTGGTAACATCAAAATGATGGTTTGGTGGAAAAGTACCGGCAATGTACTGTGAATATGCTAAAGAAATTAGTTCATTAATAGTAAACCAGTTTTTTACCTCTTTAAATTCATTAAAGCAAAACTTGGCATAGTCAACAAAATAATCAATATTCTTGCGATTTAACCAGTCACCATTATCAAATAAAGTTTTAGGACTATCAAAATGATGCAGGCTAACGTAAGGTTCAATGCCATTATCAAGACATTCTTTGAATAATTTATGATAATATTCCACGCCTTTTTGATTTACTTGACCGTAACCCTCAGGAAAAATTCTGGTCCAAGCAATTGAAACGCGCACAGCATTTAAACCATATTTTTTGGCAAGCCCAATGTCTTCTGGATACCGGTTGTAAAAGTCACTAGCAGGATTTGGTGAAAATCTGCCCTGCTTTTCAAGGTAATCATCCCACATCGTTTTGCCTTTACCATCAACTTGAGTGCTACCTTCAACTTGATAAGCGGCAGTGGCACCACCCCACACGAAATCGTGAGGTAATTTTTGTACTCTATTTAGTAAAGTCATTTTATTCTCCTTTATTCAGAAATGTTAGCAATTATCAGGTCCAGACACTTGTCAGCATGTTGTGTCATATCTATATATTGCTTACCAGTAGTCGTAATCATCTTAGCGTTATTCTTATCACATTCCTTTTTCAATTCATCTTTCATCGCATTCATTTGCGGTGCCAAAATAACGATGTCCATTCCTGAAAGCAAATCGTGGTGAGCACCAAATGAAGTAGCAGCCACTGCTAAAGGTAAATTGTTTTCAGCAGCTAACTTGTTTAAGGCTTTGGCTAAAATACCACTGGTACCACCACCAGCACAAAGTACGAGAACATTCAGACTTTTACCATCTTTTGTTTTAGCTAGTGGAATTTTGCTTTCACTTGCAGTTTTATTAGTATTATTTTCAGAAACAGAAGCTGCTAGTTCAGTACTGGTATTAGTAGCAGTTGCATTAGTTGATTCGCTTGTGTCATTAGTTACTTTTGCTGCTTCTTCAGTACATTTTTGCATGTCATATGCTTTAAAGAACGGGTAGTACATGACAACATCAACTACTAGAAGCAATATTGCCAAGATAATTGAACCAATCGAAAAGCCGGTACCCATTATCAAGCCGAGTGTTCCTGGTGTAGTCCAAGGCAAATTGTAAATAAAGCCAGGCATGTGGAAGACATCAACAAATATTTTAAAAAGCCAGACATTGGCAATTGGTGTCAAAATGAAAGGAATAAAGAAGACTGGGTTCAAAATTAATGGTGCACCAAATAAAATTGGCTCATTAACCCCGAACAAAACTGGAATTGATGCAGCACGACCTACTGCTTTTAATTCCTTTGATTTAGACATGAAAGCAAACATTAATGTAATTACTAAAGTAGCACCTGTACCACCTAAAGTAGCAACAAAGTATTGTGTACCTTGAGCCAGAATTCTGTTGGCGCCTGCAATATTACCAGCTTTCCAGGCTGCTAAGTTTAATTCAACATTGCTTAAATAGATAGCAGTAACCGCAGGCTCAACGATTGATGGCCCCTGGATTCCGATAAACCAGAAGAAAGCCATCGCACCATAAACTATTGCCAGACCAAAATAACCGTCTGCTGCGGTAAATAAAGGTGATAAAACTTGAATAATCCAGGCAGCTAGGTTAGTCCCAGTCGCAGCTCTAAAAGCTAATGAAAAGATCCAGAAGAAAAACGTACTAATTGCAAAAGGAATAATGTTTTTAAAGGCTCCCGCAATATTTTGGGGTACAGCATCTGGCAATTTAATCGTAATATTGTGTTTAAAACATTGATAGTATACATTTGGAACTATAAATGCTACCAGAAAGGCACAAATTAGTCCTTTGGTACCAATCATTGCAACTGCAAAATACAGGTTGTTCATTTTATCAGTTAAAGTATCAACAGCTACCAAGACAAAAGAAACCTGTGCGGTAAACTGCACGCCTACAGTTGGAATTTGATCTGTTTTTGGTAAATCCAGATTAAACGAATCGGTTAATGCCTTAGCGACTGATGAAGAAGCCATCAGTGCTAAAACTCCCATGGACATGTTGTAAAACATGTTTAATGCATTAGCTACTTTGGTTGGCCAGGCAAAGTGCCAGATCAAAGGCACGTTGGCTATCAGTAAAAATATACTGGAAAAGATAATTATCGGCATTAAAGCAATAAAGCCATCTCTGACCGCGCGCAAATATTTATTAGCGGCGACTTTTTGAAAGAATGGCTGTGCTTTTTCAATTTGCTTAATTACAGCATTCATTTTTAAACTCCTTGTTCATTTACTTATTTTTTAGTTCATTCAATTCCTTCAGAGCGGAATTATACTTCTCATACAAATCTATAAAATATTTAGCTTCATCCCTTAATAGCATCGTAGTCATTAAAGTATCCTGCCCGTGTGACATAATGAATGTGGTCTCCATTTCTTCACCACTGGCTTCTTTACTCATTAGTTTTGTTTGTGCATTATGAGCATCGTTTAAAGAGCTGTCTGCACTTTTAACCAGCTCTCTGGCCTTGTCATAATTGCCTTTTTTAGCTTCATCAAGTGCTGTGATTAATGCAGTCTTCGCATCGCCAGCATAAGCGACTATTTCAAAGCCGGCCATTGAAATTTCTTCTTTAGTTGCCATCTTTTTACTCCTTTTCTTTTGTCCCTAAAATTTGATGAATGTGAATGATAAAGTAAACCCTCTCTGCGTCTGACGGCTGAAAATTAAATTCCGCATTAAGAGCCTGAAAAATTTCTTGAGTTATTTTGTAAGATCGCGGATAGGCCTTGATCATGTCACATTCAATCTTTTTATCGATAGATTCATTTTTTTCTGGCGGCCGCCAGAGCCTTTTGGCCAGATACTGCAAGTGAATTAGAAATCGTCTAAAGCTGTCCCGATTTTTACCATTTTGATAAATGTTATTGTTATCCAGGACATTAAGAACGACATTAATTAGTTTAGATGTGTTAAAAATATATTTTGATTTACCTTCGTGCTTGACAATACCTGTAGGAATCTTGCTGTTGATAAAATGAAGCGCTATACTTTTGACCTCTGAAAGTGGAAAATCAACGCCTAATTTATCGTTAATAATTCCCAGAGCTTCGTTTGCAATTTGATATTCTTTTGGATATCTTTCACTTAAATCCGGAATCTCATTTTCCCGATATTTTCCTGCTAACAGTAATTTGTAGGCGCCATTGACATGTTCGCTTAAGGTGAGATAAATCGAATCATAAACCTGAAAATGATAATTGATTCGCGCATTTTCAATAACCGCAAAAACTGCTGCAATAATATCTGCAGGAATATTATGGAAAAGATAATTAAACGACTCTTTATCCTTCTTATTGTCTAAATAAAATATTTTCTGAATTTTTTTAGTATCAACTAGTCTATTTTTGCCCTGTTCAAACCCCACTCCCTTACCGAAAACAATAGCTTCCTGTCCTTTCCCAACATCAACTAAAATGCTGTTATTATTAAAAATTTTTTTAAGGCGCATAACATCTTCCTTTTTTGCAGAAAAAAAGAGACTACTAGCAATAGCCGATGAACAATAAAAATTCATCAGTTATACTAGTAGTCTCGCCTAATTTGATAGTAACAATCTACTTAAATTTTCAATACAGATAAAGCATACCACACTTTTACAATTATGCAAACGCTTTATTTATTTTATTTTTCTTTCTCCCTGATAAACGATGAATCCGGAATCCTGATTAGATAATAACGAGTAGCATTGTGTCCTGCATGCATGCCAATGCCATTTTGCCAGACCTTTTTATAGTTAGCGGTGTAAATAGCAACGTAAGCTCGCTGATATTTGCGGTCCATTGTCTGCAGTTGCTTTTTGTCGTATGGAATTTTGGCCGCATTAAGATCCAGAGGACTTTTACCATAAGCCACTGTAGCGAAATCACTGGCTACTTTAATTTTTTTACCCGGCCTGTAATAAGTGAAAGTCTGGGTACTAATCCTTTTCTTTTTCGAATCAATTGTAACGTAACTTGAATTGCCTTCTCCCGGGTTCATGACAATCGGTTCATAGGTAATATGAGACTTAATCTTAGTCGTATCATCAAGATCCGGGTTATCTAGCATAGTCTTGCCGAATAACCAGACAATCCCAACTAAAAGAGCGGCTACTTCAATGATATCTATCAAAAAATTGGGCCAGCTAAATTGTCGGTGCTTCTTAATAATCATTGTGATGCGGCGCTTACGAATGTTTTGCACAACAAAAACGAAATAAAGAATAACTACTACCCATAACAATACTCCAAGTAGATTCCAGCTAATCATAATGGACCTCCTGCATCTTCTTCCATTATATGGTAAAAAACACCTTTTGAATAGTTACGTTCAAATTTGCATTAATTTTCACCTACTAAGTCTCAGATATTTTATTTCTTAGACTTTGTTTCTTTTTGTGACTTTTTTGTTTTAGGCTTTTTAACAGTGGTCTTCTTTTTAGCAGAAGCAGCAGGCTTTTGGAACTCACGTACTTGTTTTATTTTTTCCTGCATAGCATCTGTTAATTTGGCAATAACTTCGGTTTCATTTTGTTCAATTTCTGCTTCCGTCGCGATTTGATCAATTCGAAATCCCGATGCATTCAAATATTCCGACTGCGTTTCAAAGTATACTGCAACCGGATATTCTTTACCCTCTTCGAAAAAATTGGTATTCTTCTTGTAATTACTATATGGCAAGTTGATCATATTGGTCTCTAATGCAAAAGTTATGGGTCTTTGACCGGTAATTTCAAGAGCAATATGACTCAGTGAGTTATGCTTGAGGGCAGCTTTAGTTTCCTTAACCAATTTAGCTGCCTGTTCACGCAATTTGGTTTTGGATTTACTGACATCAGCATATTTAGTAGTTTCTAAGTCTTCAATATAATCTTGCTTTTCTATTTTGGTAGTGAAATCTGTTAAGCTTATTTTCAAGTTAAAAATCCTTATCTAAATTTATCAATTTTTATCATCTTTTATACGATACTCAAATTTTGGTTTAAAAACAATTTATTTTATTTCTTTTAAAAATAATTTTTAAAAAACATTTTTTTCTGCTCAGGGTTATTTTATAATATTTTTGCAATTATTTAGTTTAAAGAAAACGAAAGCTACGCACTATTTTTGTAAATATTAAATAACGCTTTAGCCCTTGAAATTTTGCAAAAGCGCTTTTATAAAAATTTATCAAAAAAACATAGACTTATCTACTTTACAAGCGTTTTCACATAGAGTAAATTTAACATGTAACTAAAAATTTTTCACTAAATTTTTTAACTGAAAGGTAGACGAATATGTCAGATAAAGTTTACACAGATTATTTCTATAATTCTGAAGATTTTGATAAAAACCACCAAATGGGATATAAAGATCTTCATATTCCTGAAGGCGTTGAAGCTCAACCTTTGATTGTTCCTCCAGTATTAGAACCTGATAAACAAGAAAATAACGATGTTTGGTACACAATCGATTCTCAAGAAGGCGACTTCCAATTTTTGCCAGGGAAAAAGACTCACACATGGGGTTACAACTTCCCAGTTCTGGGTAAGACCATGGTTTTGACCAGAGGTCAACATGTTCACGTAACTTTGAAGAACAGCTTGCCAGAATTGACTACTTACCACTGGCACGGTATGGAACTTTCAGGTCCTGGTAACGATGGTGCTTGTCACTCACCAGTTTACCCAGGTGAAGAAAAGCACATTGACTTCATAGTTAAACAACCAGCAGCTTTAACTTGGCTGCACGCCCATCCATGTCCATCAACTGCCATGCAAGTTTGGATGGGACTAGCTATGGGCGTTGTTATTACTGATGCTAACGAAGCTAAACTGCCAATTCCTAAGACTTACGGCAAGGACGAGTTCCCAATTATTTTGCAAGACCGTATTTTCCACGAAGACAACCAATTTGACTATAAGGCAGACTACAACGCAATGGGTATCTTTGGCGACACTCCAATCATCAATGGTGTTGTTCGACCATATGTTGATGTCACTACTCAAAAAGTACGTTTGCTCTTCTTAGGTGGTTCTAACCGTCGTGAATGGCGCCTGCACTTTAGCGATGACTTGGTAATGACCCAAATCGCCGGTGACGACTCATTCTTGGAGCACCCAGTTAAGTTGACTAAAGTCTTAATTGGACCGGGTGAGCGTCAACAAGTAGTTGTTGATTTCAGCAATTATAAAGAAGGCGATGTTGTCAACCTTTACACTGACGACTTCAAGCTGGTTGAATTCAGAATTCACAGTTATGAAAAAGATGACAGCGTAATTCCTGATACTTTATTCAAACCATATGATCCAGTTGTTAACCCTAACTCACCAGTTCCTCATGTTACTATGGATAACCACAACATGATCAACGGCAAGTTGTTCTCAATGGAAAGAATTGATATGAAGCAGGAATTGATGAATGCTGAATACTGGGACGTAACTAACACTAACGATAAAGTTAACGGCATGTTGCACCCATTCCACACTCACGGTGCTCACTTCCTGGTTGTATCACGTAACGGTAAAGAACCATATCCAAACGAAAGAGGAGTTTACAAGGACACTATCGAAGTAGCACCTCAAGAAACAGTTCGCATAAAGGTTTACTTCCAAAACACTGGTGTCTTCATGTATCACTGCCACATTATCGAACACGAAGATGCCGGTATGATGGCGCAAATTCAAATTGTTGATCCAAAACACCCAGACAAGAAATATCATTTGATGGATATGGAAACTCTGACTAAGGCTTTTGCCGAAGAAAGGGGCGTTCCAGAAGATGAAGTCTTCTGCCCAGGCATGGACGTTGAAGGTATGGCAGTTAAAGGTGAAGATCACAGTCTTGACGCTTTGTCAGGCGCAACTCACCACTAATTTCTACTTTCACTAAAGAATTAGTTAATTTTCCAAAAATCGTTCATTTATTTGAACGATTTTTTGCTTTTAATAAACAATCTATGTTTAAATAGCTTTATGAAAAAGAAAAGATTTTCCATTAAAGCTATTTTATTGATATTCCTAGGTCTCGTTTTCTTAGGTGTAATTTTTAGCGGCCTTAATTCTAATAGTCTTAAAGATCGCTATGACTGGGTTACCCTGAAATCCTCTCAAAAACTGGATGTTCCACTAGAAAACCAGTATCCGGAACTGCCAAATGGTTGCGAAGTGACTTCCTTGTCAATGCTGTTACAGTATTATGGTATCAAGGTAAATAAACTAAACTTATCCGAAAATATCAAGCATGTATCTTCTTACACGGATGATGGCAAATACCGGGGTAATCCCCATGTGGGTTTTGTTGGTTATATGAGCCAAGCAAATGCTGGCTGGTGCGTTTATAATGAGCCTTTAGAACAAATAGGACTAAAATACACCAATCGGATTAAAAACTTTACTAATCATGATTTTATTCAAGTAATGAAACTAGTTTCTGATGGCCATCCTGTGCTAATCATTACAACGACCAATTTTAATCATGTTAGCGATATGCAAACATGGCAAACAGCTCAAGGTAAAGTTCAGGTAACACCATCTTCTCACGCCTGTGTTATTACCGGCTTTGACAAAAAAGCTCATGTAGTTTATGTTAATGATCCTTTTGGCACCAAAAATAAAAAGGTTCCGTGGCAAAACTTGGAGAAAAGTTATAATCAGCAAGGAAAACAGGCATTATATCTGGAATAAAAAAAGAGCAGATTCAATTAAGAATCTGCTCTTTTTCAAATCGAGGCCCATTATTAATAACAGGTGACTACTTCTGTTCACATCAGGTTGGTCAACCACCAGCACTTCCCGTGCCTGCCATTTAAGGCGGGTGTCCTCACACAAATACGCATCTCGCGTTTTTGTCGACTCGCATTAATTATTATACTTATTCGAATGATGTTTGTAAAATTTTTTTATCCTGAAAAAGATTTCCACACACATACTTGATAAAAGCATCCCGAGAGCAATTGAGCCGGTTACTATTATTACACGTAAAACCGCATCATTAGCTCCACTCAAGTTGCCCGAGGTTAGTTCTCTCACCGCCTGATAAGCAGGAACTCCGGGTACTAAGGGCACAATTGCCGGAATATAAAAGACAGTAGCCGGACACTTTTTTATCCTGGCAAAAACTATTCCTAAAATGCCAATGGCAAAAGAACCAAGCAAGTTTGAAAGTAGCCGTCCCATTGATGCTCTCATTGCCAGCCAATAGATAATCCAGCTAATAATACCGCTCACACCAGCTAAATTAAGCACTCGCCGCGGAACATTGATTGTTAGGGCAAAACCAACAGAAGCTAAATAAGCAAAGGCAACGTTAATTACTATTTCTAACCAAAAAGGCATTTTTTATGCTCCTAAAAACTTTAACACAATACCAACTCCACCGCCTAACGCAAAGGCTGTGAGCAAGGCCTCACAAATTTTCGCCATTCCTGAAAGAATATCACCTTTAAACAAATCCCGCAGAGCGTTAGTCAATGCCAGACCCGGCACTAGTGGCATCAACGCTCCAGTTAAAATATTGTCAATAATCATTTTGGGAAAAAGATTAACTAATCCAGCTGCTACAACTGTCATAACCAGGGCAGCAACCAGTTCAGCCAAAAACTTGACGTTGGTAAAACGCTTAAAATAATAAAAAGAAAGAAATCCGATTGCTCCAACGAAAGCTGCGCCCGGAAAATCAACCCAGTCATAATTATTCATAAACATTACCATCAGCGTGGCACTTAAAACTGCAGCGCCAATAGTTTGCAGCCACAAGGGAAATGTGGGAAAACCACCGTGGGCAATTTTATCTACTTCCCTTTTAACTTCTTGCAAAGTGATTTTTTTATCCGCAAAAGCGCGCGATAATGAGTTAATCCGATCAACCAACTCAAGATTAATATTGCGTTCATGTACTAAAATACTCTGACAATAATTGCCGTGGTCGAGACTCATAAAAACGCCTGTTGGTACCACAAAGACTCGCGGATCGGGTTCTCCGGCACTTTTGGCAATTCGCAGCATTGTATCTTCAACGCGATACATTTCACTGCCCCCTTCTATCATTAGCTCACCGGCAGTTAAACAGGTATCAAGTAAATCCTGGTAAAACAGTTCACTTTGTTCAGCACTCATTTTTCACCTCAAAGTTTATTCATCGTTTCAATATCAATAGTTTTATTAACCCAGTTACCTTGGAAAAAGTCTCGTTCGTGACTAACGATAATGACTCCGCCAGGAAACTTAACGATAGCTTGCCTAAGTGCATCTTTTGCATCACGATCCAAATGGTTGGTAGGCTCATCTAAAAATAATAAATTAGCAGGTTCAAACAACATTTTTGCCAGTTTAACCTTTTCTTGTTCACCACCCGATAATTTTTTTAAAGGGCTCATTGCCTGCTGAGCGGTAACACCTAGTTTTGCCAGAGCGCCTCTTAATTCTTTAGGCTTAATCTGTTCAAAATTTTCCTGCAAATATTGCAAAGGAGTCATATTGTTATTAGGCCAGGTCAATTCCTGCTTAAAGTAAGCAATCTTGGCAGTTTCTGATAATTTATAGGTGCCAAAAATGGGTTCTAATTGCCCCAGCAACGTTTTTAATAACGTGGTTTTACCAATCCCATTAAAGCCAGTAATAGCAACTTTTTCATTATTTCCAACTGAAAAATTAAAAGCTTCTTTTACCAGCGCCTGGTCATAG
The DNA here is from genome assembly GCF_026185255.2 of Lactobacillus sp. IBH004. Lineage (NCBI taxonomy): Bacteria > Bacillati > Bacillota > Bacilli > Lactobacillales > Lactobacillaceae > Lactobacillus > Lactobacillus sp. IBH004. Next base: position 1,621,140 of record NZ_CP110217.2, read on the forward strand.
CCGATAACCAAATCCTGTGTTTGTAGAAGTAAATTGGCTGCTGTTGCTACATAAGGAAATGCAAAATGCGGTTTATGATTGCTTTTGGGTGGATTCAGCACTTCCATCTTTGCCAACTGACGCGCCCGTGATTTGGCAATTTTCGACCGGGTTCCAGCCTTATTTTTACGTATGTATGCTTCCGTTTTAGCAATTTTGCGTTGCTGGTTAGTATAAGCCTTCATGTAAGTTTCCCGATTAGCTTCTTTTTGCCTCATTGCCTGCTTTAATGTACCGGTATAACGCGTGATTGTGCCCAGATCAATATCAATAATGCAGTTGGCAATTCTGTTTAAAAAGTCATAATCATGACTAACAACAATAAAAGCACCCTCAAAATCATTCAAGTAGTCAACCAGCCAGTCAATATGAACAACATCTAAGTAGTTGGTTGGCTCATCTAACAGTAAAACAGCCGGAGTTTGCAGCAGCAATTTAGCTAAAATGATTTTTGATCTTTGACCACCTGACAATTGGCTCACATCATGATCGTATCCCAATTCAGCCAGGCCTAAGCCAGAAGCAACACGTTCAATTTCTGTATCAATATTATAAAAGTTATTTTCCTCTAAGTAAGTTTGCAGTTTACCCGCTTTTGCGAGTAGAGAATCAGCTCCTTCAGTTGCATATTGCTCATAAAGTGAGTTTAATTCTTGTTCTTTTTGATAAAGAGGAGTAAAAGCTGTGCGCAAAAACTGCCGAATTGTCACGCCTTGCTGCAATTTAGCATACTGGTCGAGATAACCGACTGCTACCTTATTTTGCCATTTAACTTGACCTTCATCAGGCAGTATTTCACCAGTTAAAATTTTAATCAAAGTGGATTTGCCAACCCCATTTTGACCAGTGACTCCCATATGGTCTTCTTTATTAAGAACGAAACTGGCATTTTCATACAAAGTTTTATCCTCAAAACCTTGTCCTAAATTTTTAACTGTTAATAAACTCATTATGCATCTCCCTAGATAGTAAGATAAGTAGTACTGGTAAAAAGTAAAGCAGTTGTTTTGTCTATCAGTTCAATTTATAAACGCATGCAATAAAAAAGTGGGCAGTTGCCCACTTTTACATTCTTTCTTGTTCATATTTCTGCAAGGCATCCAATATTTTTGGCCAATAGCGCTTAGGCAAAATTAATTGCAACTTGTTATTATATATTGGAAAATCACTTGCTTTCATTCCCGTAATTTCGGCTAAATCCTTATCAGATAAGTGATATTTACTTGCAATCCGCTTTATTTCAACGGAAGCATGACCCCGAAACCATGAAAGAGCAAAGAAAAATAAGGCAAATATGCTAGCCACTAAAACAGCAACCGGTAAAGACCAGTGCAATGTGCGTAAGCAGATGAAAATTACGGCAAGAAAAGCAATAAAAGCTGATATCACACCATAAACAACTAGAAATACAGATTGCTTACGCATATTTTATCCTCCTTTGCTGAGAACACTTATTGACCAGAATTAGTCCCACTTGAAGCAGTTCCACTAGAACTGTTATTTGACTCATCAGTTACTACTGAACGGTAAATCTGATAGTTAGTAAACGGACTTGGATCCTGCCATTTAATGTTATTGTTCTGTTCATTTAGCCTATTGAGCTTCGTTTCATCATTATCCAATATTTTTTTATCCAAGTCAAGATTGGTCCGGATCTTGTCAGAGGCCTTCTGTAATTCTTTGGTAGACGCCACCTGAATAGAAGAACCGTTAATCCAAGCATCATGTCCTTGAATATAACCGCTGGAAATATTTTGGGAACAACCACGATATGTCAAAGCTAAGGCTAACATATCATTAAAGGTAAGATTGGTTTTAACATACTTCGAAAAGATCTTAACCAGCTTGCGGTAATTAGCAATTGAATCAACGGAAATAGCCTTGTGGACAACTGCGGTAATTACTTGTCTTTGGCGCATTTGCCTGCCGTAATCGCCTCGCGGATCATCATGGCGCATTCTAACATAAGCCACAGCATGACGTCCGTTTAGGTGTTGCTTTCCTTTATGGAAATCACACCAATCATACGAAAACTTAAACGGTACTTTGACATCAACACCGCCAACAGCATCAACTAAGCTTTTTAACGCCTTCATGTTAACTTCTACATAATAATGAATGGGAACACCAATTAAAGCCGCAACAGTTTTCATAGAAGCAGAACTGCCGCCGATTCCATAGGCTGAATTAACCCGAAACATATTGTACTTGTTTCCCGGATCACCTAAAATATTAGCAAGGGTATCACGAGGAATAGAAGTCATTGTTGCTTTATTCTTAGCCGGGTTAGCAGTAGCCAAAATCAAAGTATCCGAGTTGCCCTTATCATGTCTTCCTTCAAGTCCTTGATCAACCCCAAGAATCAAAACTGAGATTGGCTGCCTGTTAGCAATACGAGCAGACGTGGCATAGTTACCACTATCACCATCAATTGCGCTGTGCAAGGCAAAATACATGTGAGCTGCCCAAGCTAGACCCAGGCAAACACCCAAAACAGCCACAATACCACAAATCCGTGCGAAAACGCTGCCCTTGAATACTTTAGTTGGTTCTGCTAAAGCATGATTACGATGAAGATTTAGAGAAGAATGTTTTTTATGGTAATCTTCTCTGCGTTTTGAATTTGGATCCATTCCTCTATTTAATCCCTTTCGTATTTTTCCATCTATTATTTTTAACACTTTCAAACTTGAATTAAAATAATATCAATTATAATTAATAATATCTTATTTTTTATTCTTTAGTATAATTTAATTATATATATCAAAAAAGGAGATTTTAAATGTCAATTCCTAAACGAAGTGAGGTTCCCGCAAATCTAAAATGGGATCTAACTAGAATATTTAAATCAGATGCTGACTGGGAAGATGAATATACACGTCTTAAAAAAGAAATACCAGTTTTAAGCACCTTGAAAGAAAATTTTGTTACATCAGGTACATCATTATATAATGGAATAACTAAAATTTTAGCACTTAGCAGAAGGCTGGAAAAAGTTTACTCTTATGCTACTTTAGCCAGTGATGTTGACACTGGAAACGCACACTATTTAGGTTATGTTGCTCAAGTACAAGGATTAGCCAGTCAATTTGAAGCAGTCACCGCTTTTATGAATCCTGCAATTTTAAGTGTTTCTACCGCAAAATTAGCAGCCTTTAAACAAGAAGAACCAAGATTGGTCAACTACAATCATTTACTTGATCAGATTACCAGAATGCGGCCTTATACTTTGTCCGCAAAGGAAGAGAAACTGATTGCAGATGCTGGGGATGCATTGTCTGCTTCTGACAATACTTATAACGTGTTGACTAATTCGGACATGGAATATGGTTACACCCAAAATGATGACGGGGAAATGGTGCAGCTTTCTGACGGCCTATATTCTTTATTGATCCAATCTCAAAAGCGTGCAGTAAGAAAAGATGCATTTGATTCAATGTATGCCACATACGGCCAGTTTGAAAATTCTCTAGCTGCTACCCTTTCTGGTGCAGTAAAGGAACACAACTATAATGCCCGTGTTCATCATTATCAATCAGCACGCGAATGTGCAATGAACGAAAATGGTGTACCAACAGTTGTTTACGATACTTTAATTAGCGAGGTAGACCAGCATTTAAACCTTCTTCATGACTATGTGGCTTTACGCAAACAAATTTTAGGCTTGAACGATTTACAAATGTGGGACATGTATGTTCCGTTAACAGGCAAACCGTCTTTAACTTACACCTTTGATCAAGCCAAAAAAGAGGCTAAAAAAGCTCTACGGCCGTTAGGTGAGGATTATTTAAAGCAGGTTGACTACATTTTTAATAATCGGGTAATCGATGTAGTTGAATCACAGAACAAGGCTACCGGTGCATATTCTGGCGGCTGCTATGATACTGATGCATATGAACTACTCAACTGGGAAGATAACGTTGATTCCTTATATACACTGGTTCATGAAACTGGTCATTCCGTTCACAGTATGTATACCAGACAAAGCCAGCCATACGTTTATGGTGATTATCCTATCTTTGTTGCTGAAATTGCGTCAACTACGAACGAAAATATTCTAACAGAATACTTTTTAGCACATATCACTGACCCTAAAACCCGCGCTTTTGTTCTAAATTATTATTTGGACTCTTTCAAAGGAACTTTATTTAGACAAACGCAGTTTGCTGAGTTTGAACAGCGCATTCATGAACTGGATGCTGAAGGTGAACCTTTAACTGCCGACCGTTTAGACGACATGTACGGCAAATTAAATGAGCGCTATTATGGTGATGCAGTTGAGCCAGGAGGAGCAATTGCTAAAGAATGGGCCAGAATTCCTCATTTCTATTATAATTTCTACGTTTACCAGTATGCTACAGGCTTTGCTGCTGCCACTGCTCTGGCCAATAATGTTGTGCATGGTACTGCTGAGCAGAGAAAAGCATACATCAGCTTTTTGCAAGCAGGTTCCAGCGACTACCCGGTTGAAATCATGAAAAAAGCAGGGGTTGACATGACTAAGCCTGATTATTTGGAAGAGGCCTTCGCCACTTTCGCCAATCGTCTAGCTGAATTTAAGGAAATTGTCCAAAATAATTTTAAATAACACTTGCAAGTTTCGCTGACAAATAATATAACTGATATGTAAATCATAATTTCTTACATCAAAACCCACTTTCTCTTTAACTGAAAGTGGGTTTTAAATTGCATAACTTTTTACGCTTTACCTTTGATACTACCTTATTTGGCTAAATTGCCAGCAGGTAGGTTAATTTTTAAATGTTTATGCTTCCAATACTCTGGCTAAAAAGTCCTGGGCACGCGGAGTTTGTGGCTGCGCAAAGAATTGTTGTGGTGCAGCTTTTTCCTGAATATAGCCGTCTGCCATAAACCATACTTCATCCGCAACATTTTTGGCAAAGCCCATTTCGTGAGTCACAACGACCATTGTCATCCCTTTTTGGGCCAAGTCCTGCATGACTTTAAGTACTTCTCCTACCATTTCTGGATCAAGCGCCGAAGTTGGTTCGTCAAAGAGCATTACTTCAGGATCCATTGCCAAGGCACGGGCAATAGCAACCCTTTGCTGCTGGCCACCGGAAAGGCTGGTGGGAAAAGCGTCTGCCTTGTCAGCCAAACCTACTTGATCTAATAGCTCAAGTCCCTTAGCTTTAGCATCACTGTCACTCATTCCTTTTACCTTCATAGGTGCCAATTTGATATTTTCAATAATGCTCATATGAGGAAACAAGTTAAACTGCTGAAAAACCATGCCCATTCTCTCACGCAATTTATCAAGTTGGTCTTCACTTAAAGCAGTTAATTCTTTATCTTCAAAAATCACTTTGCCGGAAGATGGCTGATCCAGCAAATTTAAGCACCGTAAAAACGTACTTTTACCAGCTCCTGAAGGACCAATTAAACAGATAACCTGGCCTTCATTTACTTGCGCATTAATATCTTTTAGGACTTCATTACTGCCAAATTTTTTCTGCAAGTGTTCAACTTTAATTACGGGTTTTGCGTTAGTCATGATTCATTTTCCTTTCAAATACTTTCATTAGGCTGGATAAACCAAAAGTAATGATAAAGTATAAGATCATTGTGATTACCAATGGCATAACTCCACGATAGGTATCAGCCTGGACTACCCGTGACTGATAAATCAAATCTTTGACGCCTATTACCGAAACTATAGAACTTTCCTTGATTAGAGAAACAAATTCGTTTCCCAGAGCCGGCCAAATATTTTTCATTGCTTGCGGCATAATAACGTAACGCATCGTTGCTGTCCATGACAAACCTAAAGAACGAGAAGCCTCTGTCTGGCCCACAGCAATCGAATTAATACCCGAGCGAATTACCTCCGCTACATAAGCTGCAGAGTTAAGAGAAACTGCAATTATACCGGACAGTAAAGCCGGAATATTGATCACTACCCCTAAGCCAAAATAAATAAAGAGTAATTGCACCATTAACGGTGTACCACGGATAAATTCCACATACGCTCTCGCAAGCGAACGGGCAATTTGATTGTGTCCTAGCCGCATAAATGCCAGTATCGCACCTAATAAGAAACCGAAAAAAACAGAAATGGCGGAAATAAGTAAGGTATAGCCAACTCCCGCAATAAAGAAGTCTTTATATGCCCACATTGAATTGGATGCTTTAACTTCTTTTTTCGTCTTACCACCTGTTAAGTAATTGCCGGCTTTTGGCAAATACTTCTTATTGATTAAATCTTTCTGCTTAATCTCCGCAATTGATTTATTAGCAGCTTTGACTAAGCTATTAGCTCCTTTATGAAAAGCAATAGAGGTTGCAGATGACTCGGTCTTTAGACCTGCCGGAATTACCATCACGCCAGCCGTATTTTGAGCAAAAGCCTCAGCCGTTGCCTTGTCAACAGACACAGCATCAACCTTATGCGTTTTTAGTCCTAAAACCAAGTCGTTATCTTTATCCATAGTTTTAAGTTTGACATTTTTGGCTTGTTTTTTAAGCATTGTCGCCTGCATGCTGCCAGTTTGGGCACCAATTGATTTGCCGGCAAAAGACTTATAATTATGATATTTGCCCTTATCTTCTGTTCTTATCAGTAATTTTTGATCACTTCTATAATATGGTTGACTAAAGGCAACACTTTGAGCCCTTTTAGGTGTTGCATTCATTCCGGCAATAACCATGTCAACTTTTCCAGTTTCAAGACCTACTAGAAGAGAGTCAAAGTCCATTGATCGCACAACAAGCTTAACACCCATATCATGAGCAATTTTTTGTCCTACTTCAACATCCATACCTACTATTTTAGATTTGCCGTTAATATTTTTGACAAATTCATAAGGAGGATAATCTGGACTGGTTCCCATGACTAGCTCGCCTTTTTGTCGGACTTTTCGTAGATAATTGTCAGTTCTTTGTTCAGTTTGTCCTTTAGCAGCTACTGCAGTTTGGGGTAACAGGGTTAGCATTATGACTGCTATCAACAAAGTTTCAAGCAATTTCCACGCTTTCTTCATAATTTTCCTCCTAAATTTTATTTTTATTATGACAATTATAAAGATATAAAAATAGAATTACAACTATTACTTAATAATAATATTTTTTTAAGTAATAAAAAAGGCTCTATTTATTAGTAAGAGCAACTAGTATATAGAGCGATTTTACTATTTACATTTCAAATTAATTAAGCTTGAGAAGCACCAGTTACAGCATCTGAACCATTATTCTTCAATTGGTTTTCAGCAGTTACAGGATATGGCTTAACTCTTGAAGGATCAGTATTTGACTTTAAGTTATCAGCCGTATAATTAATATGAGTAATCTTAGCATGTTTAACATCGTCGATTGTCTTGCAGCCAGTTAATTGCATGTCAATTAACAGTTCTTGGTTAAGTTGTTCAATAACTGATTGAACACCCTTGGCACCACCAAGTGCTAGACCATATAGATATGGCCGGCCAATACCCACCATATCAGCTCCAAGTGCCAAAGCCTTAAAGACGTGCGAACCACGACGAACACCGGAGTCAAAGACAATCGGAACCCGATGATTAACAGCTTTCGCAATTCCTGGCAACATGTCAATTGTTGCAGGGCCACAATCTACCTCACGGCCACCATGGTTGGTAACATAAATACCATCAGCACCAGCACCCATAGCGATATAAGCATCCTCAGCACAAACAACACCTTTAACAAATACAGGTAAGCCAGACATTTCCTTGATGCGTCTAACATCCTGCGGGCCAATTTTTTGCGCTGAAGAAGCATACATTTGAGCAACAGTTTGACCTTCGCCTTTAGCACCTTGATAACGAGTAAAGAAATCTAAGGGTACAGGATAAGCAAAGTTAGTTCTAAGATTAGCTTCACGGAAGCCAGAGATCAGCGCATCAACTGTCAGGAAAATTCCTTTATAGCCGGCTTTCTTAACCGCATCAAAGACCATTTGGTTAAAGTCCCAGTCTTTACTGAGGTAAAGCTGGAAAAAGCGCGGTGCATCTGGAGCTGCAGCAGCAATATCTTCAACGCTCTTATTTGCATATGTACTGGATGAAAAGAGTGCACCAGCAGCTGCTGCCCCCTTTTGGGTAGCAATTTCTGCATCCTTATGAGCGATACCGTGACAAGCAATAGGTGAGATCATCACCGGTGTTTTTAGTTTCATGCCCATAAATTCAGTATCTAACTGCGGATGATCCATATTAGTTAAAGCACGCGGTACAATTTGAAAATGGTTGAAAGCAGTAGTGTTGTTACGCCAAGTCCATTCATTTTCAGATCCCGAAGCAATATAGTAATATGCTCCTTCAGGCATAACTTCCTTTGCCCGTTCCTCAAGTTCATCGAGGTTGACCATATTTAAAGCTTCATTACGTTCGCTTTGAGGAAAACCATTATAATAATATGTCATTTTTTAAGACTCCTTCTTTATTATTATTTCCGCTTTTTATTATACATGTAAATGCATACAAAAGTTAGTGAATTTCAAAAAGGAAAGTTTAAATAACAAAATTTATACTATAATTTATGCTTAATGATGTGAGTAAAGTAAGTAACAAGATAAATTGCTACTTCAATCACAGCAATAAAGAAGGTTACAGGTAAATTAGTAATGTAACCCAGATATAACCCGAGCCAAACGCCAATTAAAGCAAAAAAGACAGACCAAGCGATCATTGACGGGATAGTTTTGCCCAAATAATTAGCAGTAGCAGGTGGCAAAGTCAATAAAATAAACACTAAAAGAGAGCCCACTATTTGTGCGCCGATTGAAACGGACATTGCTAAAGCTATTAAAAAAATCACGCTGATTGCTCCGGTTTTTACCCCATGAGCAAGAGCACCAATGTGATCAAAGGAATCAAAGTTCAGCGGGCGCTGAATACTAAAAATCATTAGTAGCACTATTACGGACAAGACTATTAGTTGAATTACGCCTTGATGGTCAACTCCGATAATGCTACCAAACAAAATGTTAGTAGCATAATTGCTGTTTGCACCGGATATTGCCAGAAAAAGAACTCCCAAGCCAGTAAATAAAGCTGAAATTGCACTGATTGAGGATTCTTTTTGCTCGCTGTGAAGTGACAGTTCCCCTACGCTAATTGAACCCAACAGAGTAAATAACAGCATCCCCCACAAAGGGCCAATTCCGAGCCAAACTGCAAACGCAGCTCCAGCAAAACCAATTTCAGACAGTGTATGTGCTAAAAAACTAAAATTGCGCGCAACTACATAGACACCAACCGTACCACAAGTTATGGCAATAAAGGTGCTCGCCAGAAAGGCATTACGCATAAAGCCGTAGGCAAACATTATTCATATGCCTCCTTAAATTGAGACATCTCGCCATGTTCAATTTGACCATGGTTTAAATATAAATAATTTTGCATATACTTGTGAGCTAATGTCACATCATGTGTCACAAACAAGACCGTTATTTTATGCTTCGCATTCAAATGCTTGATTAATTTCATCAATTCATCCTTAGCAACGGGATCAAGACTTGCTGTAGCTTCATCTAAAATAATCATGTTCGGATTATCAAGCAGAGCTTGTGCTAAATAAGCTCTTTGCTTTTGACCACCAGAAGCTTCGCCCATCCGAGTATCTTTAATTTGATACAGGTTAGTTTCCTCTAGTTGCTTTTTTATTGCCTTCTTAGTTGCACTATTTTTGATAACAGGGGCATTTAGACCCACAAAAGCTTCAATTGATAACGGATATTCTGCATCTATGTTGCGAAACTGAGGCACATACCCCAGCCGAACACCATCCGCAAACTTAAATTTACCTGTACTAGGTGTCAAAATAGCCATTAAAATATTAATTAGAGTCGTTTTTCCTGTGCCGTTTGGGCCTAAAAGGGCAGTAAGTGAACCCTTTTCTAATTTAAAATTCAAATTATTGAAAACAGTATTTTTGTCAAATCTCATTGAGAGATTAGTGACTTCTAAAATATCAGACAATTTGCATTATTCCCACTTTTATTATTAAAAATTGCCCACCTTGACGAATTGATTAACATCAACGGGGTAATATTTACGACCCATAATTTTTACACGGCCGCCGTACGTGCGGACATAGTTTCCACGATATAGTTTATTTGTGCCAACTCGCTGGCCGTTACCGTCATAAATATAGGCATTATGCCCTAAGAGTCGAAGTTTACCTTCTACATTGCTGGCAACAACGTATTCATTAATACCTATTTGTAAATATTTCCGTTTATTAATTGTTAGATTACCATAAATAGTTAGCTTGGAACCGGCTTTTTTAGTTGGTAAATCCGTTGCTACCCCGTTTTCATCATAAATAAGCGCATTATGCATCAAAGTCCTGGTAGCAACCGGCTTAGGCAAAACTGCAGGTTTTTTAGCGGGTGCAACAGGTGTTGTCGGTGCTGGAACCTGTGTAGCTACCGGACTACTACCAACAGGAGCAGTAGGTATTGCTGATGCCCCTTGATCATAATAATATTTAACTAGCTCAAAGAAGTCATCCATTGAGTAACCCCATTTGGCAAAATAACCGTCTGGATCAGTATGATCAGTTCCGCCTAAAAATGTAGATACAGCATGATGAGACCAAATTGTACCTTTACCATCATGAACGGCATTATCCGGTACCAAATTATATTTGTGCAAAAGCTGCGCCACATAAACAGCATCATTGTTGACACCTTTGGCAAAATCAGCAAGATTATTTTCCTCACATAATTCCACTTGAATAAAACGATTATTGGCTACAGGACCTGCACCCCAAACGCCATAATCAGGAGTCGTCATCTGAATAACGCCAGTCTTATCCACAAAAGCATGAACATAGGAGTAAATATTCATCCACTCACGATTAAAATAAATAGCTTCATTGCGTGCTGTAGCATTAGGCGTAGCAGTCTCGTGAATAACAACACCTTCGGGCTTGCCGTTACGATAATTAATTGGATTGGCAGCAGTAAAGTCATTATATTTAATACCCTCTTGTGCCAATATTTGTTCCGCAAATGTTACACCGCTATAACTATTTTGTTTTGCAGTGTCATTAATTGTACCAGCCTGAACTGTCACCGGCTGTGGCACTGCCATGGTTGTAACAGTTGCTCCCAATGCCAAAACAGCAATTAATTTCTTCATTTTCATCGCCTCATAATAACTACTTTCGGGCTACTTCAGCCAAGTTTTGATAATTATCCTTCATCCAATCTAAATAATTTGTATTATCCGGAATTGTTTCTCTTACTTTTAAAACAGGAATATTTTGTTTTTGAGCCAATTTCAAAAAGTTAGTAACAGTTGAACTAGATGTCTGTTCATTGTCCACAAAAAATGCAATTTTTTGTTTTTTGATCCCTTCAGTCATTTTTTGAACGGAAGCTGGACTAGGGTCAGTATTGTTTTGAATTGCCTTCTCAAAATCCTTGTTTGCCACTTTAATATTAACAGATTCTAAGGCATAATCAAAAACAGGCTCACTAACATAAATCGGTTTTTTAACATGATGATTTAATTTAGCAGCAGATCTCTGAATTTGAGCAATCTGGGCTAAATACTTTTTTCCATTTTTACGGTAATAACGAGCATGCTCCGGATCTTTTTTACTGAGCCGCTTAACTAAGTAATTAACATACTTAGTAGGCATAGTCAAATCAAACCAGATATGAGGATTATCACCCTTTTTTAAGCCCATTAAGTCTTCGCCAACGCGCACCGGTTTCTTATCAACTGAAGAAGCCAATTTGTCCATCCAGCTGTCATAACCTAAGCCGTTTTCCACTACTATGTCAGCATTAGATAATGCTTTAGCATCATTTGTGGTAGGTTGAAAGTCATGGGGATCAACAGATGACTTGGTAATTATTGCTTCTGCCTTACCATATTTGCCCACTACATTTTGAGCAATGTCAGAATAAATATTTGTAGTGGTCATAATAGTAATTTTATTACTTTTATGTGGTTTCTGTGAACAAGCACCTAACGTCAAAAGAACCAAACCCAATAAGGTAATTGCAGTAAATATCTTTTTTAATCTAGTAAATTTCACTAATGTTGTCATTCCTTTTCATTTTGAAGTGTTATCTTAATTAACACGGCAACTTATTAATTAATTGCAGTAAAAAACCGAAGTTACTTACAATTAATAACCATTATACACTAAAGATGCACTACTTTAAAAGCAGTACATCATATAGGAGCATATAGACAAAACATTTAACTCAGACTTAAATAAATCAAAATTTAAATTTTTGTTCCCAGTGTAATTACTTCGTTCGGCATTAAATATATTTGATTATTATTTTTTTCATTTTCATCTAAAGTAAATTGATCAAATTCTTGAGGTATTTTTAGTTTTCGGTCAGTTGGATTATAAACTCTATATAAGAAATTTTTATTATTTTCACTTAATTTAATTGTAGAAATTACTCCGTATTGTAAATCACCTAGCATTTTATTTACGTTTATTCTCAAACTGTTTTTTAATTTTTTACCTGTATCGTTAAGTTTTAATGCGTAATATCCGTTTAGATTATAAGACAAAATTGGTGTCAGATATTGTTTTGCTTTTTGAGCTATCTCGCATTTTCCAAATTTTTCATTATCTATCCTCAAAGCAAAATCTAAGGAAAGATTACCTATCATTTCACTATCTGGAGTAGAAGCTTCAATACCAGATGGCCGACCTGGGCGTCTCATCAAATTAGGCTTTCCTAACTGACCAATACTTCGTAATAATGTAATTGCAATACAATCATAATCTTTTCCAACAACTTGATATTCTCTTGAAGAATTTGTAAATACTGAAAAAGTAGTATTTGAATCTGTCAAAGAAATATAAGTAAGAAAAGGAAATATTGTATCCGGTCTTTCACACCAGTTTTCTTTTTTCCAATTTTTTAGATTTGGATCAATAACAGGACGTTTAATTTTTCCAAATTGATTATCTGCAATAGAAAACTTAGATTTGATATTAGTCGGAATTAGTAATCTTAATCGATGTTCTTTTGCCTGGTTATCAATATTTAAATTTACCGCTATATTTTTACTAAACTTAGAAACTGTTAATCCTATTTTTACTTTTATGAGTCCATTATTTACTTTCTTTTGGCGACTTTCAACATCTTTGGGTATCGACCAATCATATTTTATTTCTGCATGATAACTATTTTTATACTCCATTATATTTATGCAAACATTAGACGAACTGTTAACAGAATATAAAGAACTATCCCCTTTCAAAGGTGAATAATCATATTCATCACCAACGTCAGCTGAATCTTCAAGGATTATAATATTACTATTAGTTTTACCTGTTTCTTTATTTTTAATATTAATAGTACCGTTATTATTAAATGTGATGCCGTAAAATCTTGTATTAATTTCATCAACTTTATGACCATATGACATTACTTCATTTTTATCTGGTACTATGTTTAACATTTCATAGCCCATCCCATCAAAAGTATATTCAAATTCAATTGTAAACTTATGGAACGGCTGATAGTTATTATTTGCAACTAGTTGTCGATCTACTAAGCCAGGATTTAAAAATTCATGAGATATTACATCAAAGGGTACCAAATTATTTGCAGAATCAGTCAAAGTGAAACAATCTTCTTTTGTTACAATAGTAGCTGTAACTAGTTTTTTTCTTCTTTCTTTGTTTAAATTAAATATCACTAGATGCGGGAATGATTTAGCTTGATCAATTGATTCACTAATTAATCTGATATATAGTTTTATAAGACTTTCAACTTTTTGTTGCGTAACCATATACCGAAGCCCGATTTCCTTATTAACTTCGTCACTAACACAATTTCCAATTGAATCGTGAGCCTGATTTTTCATTAAGCCTTTCCAAATCGATTCAATTAATCCATGTTCATATGAAAAGCCCAAACTTTTGGCAAGACTGGCCAAAGGTTCGAGTAAATTAGTAATTTCATTCTCTATTTTTGTATTTTGCTCTTTTAAATCCATTCTAGTTGAATAAATACTTCTATGAATTCGACTTATTTTTCCATCCAACATCTCACCTTGTACAGTTGGCAAATCTTGTTCACTATAAATTTTATCAAAGAAAGTCTCAAAATCACTTAGGCAAAAATGACGGTCTGGATATAACTTATTTAGTTTTTTTATAATATAATCAATGTTTTTTTGAATTGGCATTTGATCATGACCATTTGGTAATAATTCATACTTACCAAATGCTCTTGAATCCAATATATCAAAGATTTTGTCCATCCTATCTTTTAATTTTTTAGAATCGGTTTCTAAATATTTACCTATTGCGTAACCTAATGGGAAATTTTCTGCTAAAACCTTATAACCATTATCAGTTTTCCAATAAAATTCACTACTATTTGTCCCTTTAGAATCTGAAAAACCTCTCCAAAATAGTGACTTTTTTATTTGGAATTGATTTAATATCATTGGCATTTGAGCACTTTGACCAAATGGATCTGGAACATAGCCTATCATCATTGGATTTCCAAACTTATGGCTATCCTTAAAGCCATATAATAAGTTTCTAGTTAAAGATTCTCCACTGACAATATTTTCGTCAGTCTGTGTATACCAAGGACCAACTTTAAGCCTTCCTTCTTGTACAAACTTTTTAATACGATTAAAATTTTCAGGACACACTGACAGGTAGTCCTCTAGTACTACTGTTTGTCCATCTAAAACATATGCTTTATAATTAGGATCATCTGCTAGTTTATTAAGTATGTCTTCCATATCTTTTACTAATAGTACTTGGGATTCTTCTGTTGAAAAATACCATTCTCTGTCCCAATGAAAATGTGGTACAACGTATATTTCTCTTTTATGCATTTTTATTTCTCCTTTTTGTTTTTAAAAATATCAGTATAATTGTTGAAATAAGCGTACCGATTAATGCTGCAACTAACCAAATTATTGGATTTAGCCAAGCACTTACACCGTTCTTTAAAAAAAGCATTGAAAAAATGCCAGCACCTGGGACATTTAGTCCAATAGAATAGTACATAACAATAGCCCCTGTGACTGCAGAACCAATTACATAAGAAGATATTACTCTTACCGGATCTGCCATAGCGAATGGAATTGCCCCTTCTGTTATACCAGCTAATCCAAGTATCCACGTTTGATTACCAATTTTTCTTTCTTCGGATGTTACTAAATCTTTTTTTAGCAAACAAACGAGAGTTGTCGTGAATGCACTAACCATTTTAGTTGAAGCAAAAGCGCAATATGGCACGAAGTTTCCGTTTGCCATTGCCCCCAAGCAGAATGCATATGCAGCCTTATTTACTGGTCCACCTAGATCAAACGAAACCATACAACCAATAATTGCTCCTAGTAATATTGCATTGGTTCCAGCCAAATTATTTAACCAATTTATTAAACTACTATTCAACCAAGCAATTGGCTTTCCTACTAAAAATAGCATTAGACAACCAGTTATAAGTGAACCAACCACCGGGTATAACCAAAATGTAATTACTCCTGAAAATGCCCCATCTGTATGAATGTTTTTTTTCATCCATTTCATTAAATAACCAGCAATTAAACCTGAAAGCATACCACCCAAGAACCCACTACTAATCATATTCGCGGCAAGTCCACCAGCAAATCCAGGTCCTAAAGCTGGTTTATCTGCAATAGAGTAAGCCATATATGCTGAAAGAATAGGTATCATTAATACACTAAGTAAATTTCCACCCAATGCTTTAAGTAAAGATATCCAACTAGTTGGATTTTTTGAAAGTGCTTGTAACCCAAATAATTGCACTATCAGCATCGTAATGGCAGATATCATTCCACCTGCAATAATTATTGGAATAATGTAAGATATTCCAGTTAGCACTGAATCTTTAATTTCAGTCTTCCAATTCTTCTTCAAATTTAATGTATTGTTTGCGACATTGTTTTTTGTGAACTTATAATTTTTGCTTATTTCTTTAGCCTTAGAAATGACATCATGTGCATTTTTTATAGGTTCAGCTACTGGAATATCTAAAATTGGCTTGCCTTTAAATCTATCAGTTTCATTTAAAGTAACATCATGGGCTAATATTACAGCTTTAGCATTCTGAATCTGTTTGACGGTTAGCCTGTCTTCAACACCTTTAGCTCCTTGTTTTTCAACATACATTGAAATATTTTCTTTATTTGCTTCTGTTACCAATGCTTCAGCAGCCATATATGTATGTGCAATACCTGCCGCACAAGCAGTAACAGCAACGTAAGAATCTTTATTATTTTCTATTGGACTTTGTTTTGAATTTGTATCATTTGTATTATCGAGTAGACTAATAATCTCTTCTGGCGTTTTAGCCATCATTATTTTTTGGCGATACTGCTGATTTATCAGCTTAGTCGCTAAAGTTGATAACACATCTAAATGCTCTTCTGATCCATTTTCGGGAATAGCCATCATGAATATCAATTTTACTTTATTGTTTTCTTTTAAACTTTTATAATCTTCAATTGGATCCAACGTCCTTAAAATTGCAAATTGGGCTTTTTTTACAGTTGAAGATTTTCCATGAGGAATAGCTATTCCGTTTTCTAAGCCTGTAGGTGATTCTTTTTCTCTTGTATAAACCGCCTTAATAAATTCTTTTTTGGAACTAATAACCCCTTCATCAAAAAATTTACTTGCTAACAGCTTGAAAGCTTCATCTTTACAGGTGACTTTTTTATCAAGTATTATTAATTTAGTAGAAGTACCTTGCGATAATTTCATTCTCATAACCTCCCTTATTGCCAATAAAATATCACTTTATTTGTTAGCGCTTACTTATTTCGACAAAGTTTAACCTGATTAATTCAATAACGTCAAAGAATGTGTAATTTTATACAAATAGGTAAATTATTCCTATAATAAATAGAATGATTTAAAAATTATGCTTCTCAAAATATTTTTGGAATAAACTATTTAAAATTATATAGAGTGGTAATTTATCAGTTAGATTATATCCATGCCAATAAAATGGTTCTGCATAACTGTATAAACTTATATCTGCATACTTCTGTAAATCATTTACTTTTAAACTTGTTAAAGCTATGATTTTTTGATGATTCTTTTTAGCTATTTTTGCAGCTTTAAGAATTTGTTTAGTTTCACCACTTTGACTAATGCAAAACAGTAATATATTTTTATTATTTTGTAATTCTCGGAAAGCTTGATTTTCATAAGTAATGAATTCCGATTTTTGATCAACTGCGTGAAACATATAGGAAAAATTATGAGCAACGAAAGCGGTTTCTCCAACAGCAAAAAAAACAATCTTATTTGCTTTAGACATCAAATTAACAGCTTTTCTTTCTCTTTCTACATCAATCAGATTTAAATTTATCTCATAAGGCTGTAATTTGGAAAAATTTGTCTTTTTTTCCATATCCTTCTGAAATTCAAACTTAAAGTCACTAAATCCTCTATAATCTAGTTTGTTACAAAGTCTACTAATTGTATTAGGTGAAACATTTGTTTTGGCTGACAACTTTGTGATAGTAATTTTTGAAATTACTTTACTATTCTTATTTATCCAATCAATTATTTCTTCGTCTGTTTCATTCAGTTTATACTCAAATTTAATAACTCGTTGCTTGAAAGTTAACATTGCTTTACCTCAAAAGTTTTAAAACTCTTTACTAAATTATTATATTTGCCTAATTTTTATCATAAGTTGTATGATCTATTTTTACCAGTTTACATAATACGTATTATTAAAATTAGACTTTTAGTAATAATTAACCAACGGATATTTTAAATAGTACATTCATTTAGAAACACTAAAGTAAAAGCTATCTTAATAAATTTATAGTGTCTTAATATGCAAAAACTGCATCAAGCTCTCTAAGCAGCTTGGTGCAGTTTTTTAATTTATTTAATTAACGTTAAATTAGTTATTTTTGATCTTGTTTGTCAACAGGCTTTTTCCACAAACCTAAGATTACACCTGCAACAATGGAGCCAATGATAGTAGCAACAAAGTACAGTAAAATGTGGTTAGCAAGCGGAGATACCCAGAGACCACCGTGAGGTGCAGGAACACCGATGCGCCATATGCCCACTAAGGCACCACCAACAGCAGAACCAATGATGCATGAAGGCAGAACGTGTCCAGGATCAGCTGCAGCAAACGGAATTGCACCTTCAGTAATGAAGGAAAAGCCTAGAATCCAGTTGGTTAAACCTGCACGGCGCTCATCTAAAGTATATTTATTCTTAAAGAAAGTCGTACCAATTGCAGTCGCAAATGGTGGTACCATACCGCCAACCATTACGGCAGCCATCATTACAGCAGCAACAGTTGAATGTGGGTCGTTGGCAAAAGCACCAGAGGCAAAGACGTAAGCAGCCTTATTGAAAGGTCCACCCATATCAATTGACATCATGGCAGCTAAAATAGTAGTCAAAACAGCTAAGTTGCCCGTACCCATTTGGTTTAAGAAATTAGTAATGGCAAAGTTAACGGCACTAAAGATTGGGTTAACAATGTAGTACATAATCAGGGCTATGAAAAGCAGGCTCAAGATTGGGTAAATGAGCATTGGCTTCATTCCTTCAAGAGACTTCGGCAATTTAGCAAACAATTTCTTTAAGCCGACTACCAAGTATCCGGCAATAAATCCAGAAGCCAGACCGCCTAAGAAACCGGCAGGTGATTTAGCATTAGTTACCACATTGGCAACATAAGCACCACCATAGGCACCACTATAGACCGTAGCCATAAAACCACCGACAAAACCAGGCATTAAAGCGGGCAGATCACCGATTGATTCAGCGATGTAACCTGACAAAATTGGTACCATGAAAGCAAAGGCCATGTTACCAGCATTATTCAAGAAAATAAATGCAGGAGATTTTGGACCACCAGCATAGTTTTCCACAATAAAGGAAATTGCCATTAAGATACCGCCACCGATAACAAATGGCAACATGTGGGAAACACCGTTCATGAGGTTCTTGTAAATTGAGCCCCAAACGCCTTCTTTAGCATTGTCACTATCATCGCTGCTCTTTTCACCGTTTGAATGGTAAACGCTAGCTTTAGAATTCAAAATGTTATCAATCAATTCGTCAGGTTTGTTGATACCGTCAACAACGGGACGAGAAATTAACGGCTTGCCATCAAAACGAGGCATGTCAACTTTCTTGTCAGACGCAATAACAACCCCTTGAGCGCGGCTAATTTCAGCGGCGGTCAATTTGTCCTTGACACCTTCTGAACCGTTGGTTTCAATGCGCACATCAACGCCACGTTTTTTACCAGCCTTGATCAAAGCCTCTTGAGCCATATAAGTATGGGCAATACCGTTAATACATGCGGTAACGCCGACAATTAAAGGTTTTTCTTCCTTATCATTATCATTTTCACTAGCACTTGCGGCTTGCTCTTTTTCGGCTTTTTTAGCCTCATCCTTTTGTTGTTCTGCATCTTCAAAAAGCTGAATCACTTCTTCAGGAGTTTGGGCTTTTTTAAGAGCATTAACCAGATCAGGATCAATTAACAACCCGGACAATTTAGCTAAAGCTTGTAAGTGAGTGTTGTCGGCGCCATCTGGAGCAGTAATCATAAAGAATAAATGAACTGGTTGACCATCAAGCGAATTGTAGTCAATCCCCTGTTCGCTTTTAGCAAAAAGCACGCGCGCTTTGTTAATTGTCTTATTCCGAGCATGCGGCATCGCAATTCCATCACCAATACCGGTGGTAGATTCGTTTTCACGAGCCCAAATTGACTTAATGAATTCATCTTCGTCATTGACGATGCCGGTTTTGACCTCTAAATCAGCCATTTCTTTAACTGCATCTTCTTTGTTAGTCGCTTTAAGCGCCATAATCATGGATTCAGGAGCCAAAATATCTTTAATTTTCATTTAAATTCTCCTCAATTTATGAAATTCCTTCAACATTAATTTGCGGCAACACCGCATCAATCTGACTTTTAACGGCAATATCTTTAGTAAAAGCTGTGGCAGCACCACAGGCCATACCGATACGGAAACTTGCTGCCGGATCATTTGTTTTCACATAAGTGCCAACAAAGCCGGCTATCATCGAGTCTCCTGCACCAACCGAATTAACGGCAGTACCAACAGCTGCTTTAGCATGATAAAAATGCTTAGGGGTTATCAAATAACCGCCCTTGCCGGCCATGGAGACCATAACATTTTGGGCACCCATGTCAAGCAATTTACGCGCACACTCAAGCATCTCTTTATCAGAATTAAAAGTAGTATTAAACAAATCAGCCAGTTCATGATGGTTGGGTTTAATTACAAGTGGTTTGTAGCTCAAAGTATCAAGTAAAGCCTGACCAGTTGTATCAATCACAAAATCTGCCTGTGCTTCTTTAATAGTAGGCAAAAGTTCTTTGTAAAAAGCTACTGGTAAGCTAGGAGCTAATGAACCACTTAAAACTACTATGTCACCTTTTTGCAAGTCATTTAGTCGCGCTTTAAAAGCAGTTATTTCCTGCTCTGTAATATTAGGCCCAGCGGCATTAATTTCCGATTCCTCCTCCGCGTGCACCTTCACATTGACGCGGGTCACATCAGAAATAGTAACAAAGTCGTTAACAATGCGGCGCTGATTAAGTTGGCGTACCAGCTCTTTGCCAGTAAAGCCACCCACAAAGCCCCAGGCAGTATTATCAATATCCAGCTGGTTGAGTATTTGGGAAACGTTAATCCCTTTACCACCCGCCAAAAACGAGCAGTTATGAGCGCGATTAACTTCACCACGGTTAACCTGCTTTAATTGAATTACATAATCCAAGGCAGGATTAACGGTAACCGTATAAATCATTAGCAAATCTCCTTCAGTTTAATTTTGGCAGGCAGTAATTCTTTTTCTTTTGCACTTAGCGCAGTAGTAAGAACTGTGACGTTTTTAACTTGGGCAAAAGTGGCAAAACTACACTCGCCAATTTTAGAAGTATCGGCCAAAATATATGTCTGATTAGCCTGAGCAATTGCTATTTTTTTAATTGCGGCTTCTTCAGTATCGGGTGTGGTTAGATTGCCACGATAATCAAGTCCATTTGTACCCACAAAACCGGCAGAAAAGTTCATCCCCTGCAGTTGCTTCAGAGCAGCTTGTCCCACTACCGCATGAGTATTTTCTTTGATTCGACCACCCAAAAGTATAGTATCAATCCCATGGCTAATAGCACAAAGTGCAGTTTCTAACCCATTAGTCACAACCGTTACTCCTGGAATATTCGCAATAAAAGGAACCATCTCATATGTTGTTGTTCCTGCATCAATAAAGATATAGTCATCTTGATGCACAAAATTTGCAGCAGCATATTGGGCAATCAGCTTTTTATCATTATGATTCATTGAAAACCGAATATGTTGTGACACATCATGAGTAAAACTTTTGACTGACTGGGCACCGCCATGCACCCGTTTAATCAAGCCTTTTTCGGCTAATTGATTTAGATCTCGTCTAATGGTTGACTCTGAAGTTGAAGTTATTGAGCAGAGATCACTAACACGGCATAAGCCATGCTGGTTAACGAAATCCTCAATCACTTTTTGCCTTTCAGGCGTTAACATATATTTCACCCCAGCGAGTATTTTATGCGCTTTGATAATTAAAAGCAATCATTTTCATTCATAATTTGTCATTTTCCTGCAAAATCGTTCATTCTAAGCAAAAAAATAGCAGTCGCATAATTTATGCAACTGCTACTTTGTTAATTAGAAACAATTTTCAGTTAAAAATAGTCATAAAAACTCACTTTACCAGATAAAAATTCCAATTTACTGGAACTCAATTTTTTAATTAGCCCTAACTTTATTGCTTGCTTTAAAGTCAAATGGCCTAGTAAAACCTTCGTCCAGTTAGTTATTGACCCAGTAAAATCAGGTTTGGCACTGGTTTTAACGCAACTGGTTTCACCAGAATTATTCACCAGATGCCAGACACCGCAGTTCCACGGACAAATCTCATCCTCTGTAACTTCTAAATTGGCAGTTTTTTCACCAGCAAACTTCACGCTAGACACAATTTTTCCAAAGTCAACAATTCTCGACATCATGTAAGGCCGGACACTAATTTTTAAGCCACTTTGATCAGGAAAATATTCCTCAAGCAATGAATCTTCTGGTGCTGTAATTTCAAACTCAGTACAGGAAGAAATATGACCACCAATAAAATTAAGTAATGCAGTAATAGCAGTCGCGTTTGTATAATAGATTTCGTCAACCTTAAATTTTTTATTTACAAAACGATAAAACATATAGGCCTGAGGAGCCTGATTTTCATCAACATAAATTGCAACGTATCTGCCAGGATAATATGTTTCGAGTCTGTGCCACCACCATTTTGCTCTAACAATCGTATTACGCTCCTCACCCGCATCAATTTGCTTTTGGTATAGCTTTATTATCAAACTACTTAATGTCGGATTACTCCAATTGCCTCTTAAAATTTTACCAGCCTGGGGTAGCTTGAAATACTTAAACATTGTAGGTTCAATACTATAGGTTTTTTGATAAATAGTATTTTCATAGCCATATTGCCGATAAAACGTTTCTGACCATGGTGCTAAATTAGATAGCGAAACACCTTCGTCATGAAGATCTTCCAGTATTTCTTTCATTAGCTTGGAAATATCTCCATGGCCGCGATTTTCCGGATATGAGGAGACATAACCAATTCCTGACATTTTAATTTGATGATCAAAAATCTGACTTGCAAAATGGATTGCCATAATATAACTTGCAAGTTTACCATCATGAAAAATGCCATAACTGTCACTGTGCTGATAACAACTCATAAAATTATTATCTTTTTTCAGATCATTAGTTTTTAAAAAAGCATATTGAGTTAAAGGGACAACCTCATCTAATATTTCATTAATTTTATCTAGTTTCATTAGTTTTCATTTCCTCAGCTAATATCTATTTTTACGTGCTTTATAGAATAGTTCAATGTTTGCCAGCCAATTCCTAACTATAAGTAACCAGCAGTTTTATAATACCGTTTTCATAAAAATTGATCTAGCTTAAATTAATTGGTCAATGTCACTTTAACTATACACATAATTATCTAAGCAGAATAATATTATTTTGGTCTAACGTATAGGAAGGAATTATTTTAAACGGCTTATCACTTGAACTAATAAAAACTATTTAATTTTCTTTTTGAGGCAAAAATAGCGAACTGCAAAAGCCAATAATTGCAAAAGCCAGCATTAAAACAAAGCCCCAACGGTATCCAGTTGCTAGATTCGCAGTCGATGTACCACCTGCACACAAACTAATTACCAGCATTGATAATGCTGTGCCAAGTGAGCCACCTATTTGTCTGACTGTAGATGAACCCGCATTTGCATGTGCCGTCATGTGGGGTTCTACAACATTTATACCCGCAGTAAAAGTGGTCATCATGGTAAATGATATTCCCACCATACGTAGCGCGTAACATAAACTAATTAAAACAAGACTAGTATTGCTATTAAAAACAACCATTGGTAATGTGCCTAATAAAAGCATAGTAAAACCAAAAAGTGCCAATTTTTTAATACCAAACTTATCAAATAAAGTTCCTGAAACCGGATTGCAAATGATCATTAATAGAGCCCCTGGCATCATTACTAAACCAGAAGTTAATGCACTCTCTTGTCTAGTAGTTTGTAAATATAATGGTAAAACTAATTCAATTCCTACCATTGAAATATTGCTGATAGTACTTAGTAAAGTATCCAAGTCAAACTGTAAATTTTGAAAAACTCTAATATTAAGTAATGGTTTCTTCATATGTAACTGACGTCGACAAAATAACAAAATAATTAGTACACCAAGTGTAAAAAGAGCTGCTATTGCAATTGTAATTTTGCCAGTGTTCCCGATATCAGACAGGGAATACAAGATTAGGCCAAAGCCCAAAATAGATTCAATAAACGATATTAAATCAGTATTGCTTTTGCGCGGTTGAGTGATATTTTGAATACAAAATACAGTACAAATAGCTACCAACCCACTGGCAATACTTAAAATAATAAAAAGCATTTGCCAGTCTGCATACTTTAAGATTAATCCCGAAATCGTGGGACCAACAGCTGGACCAAATCCAATTACCAAGCCAGTGATTCCCATTGCCATGCCTCTTTTTGCAGGAGGAAACATAATCAAAATGACGTTTTGAATAAATGGCATTAAACTACCGGCCGCCACAGCTTCAATAATTCTGCCGACTAGTAATGTGGCAAAATTAGGAGCAAAAATACAAATGACTGATCCCGTAAAAAAGATTAGCATCATTGTTAAAAAGTTTTGTCTTAAATTAAATGATTCAAAGATCCACGCTGACATGGGAATCATTAGCCCTACGACCAATAAATAAGAAGTAGTAAGCCATTGAGCAGTGGATTGATTAACTTTAAACGTAGCCATTATTGTGGGGAGAGCGTTATTGAGAAAAGTTTCCGCTAGTAGCGAAACAAATGCTCCAAATAGTAAAACGGCCATCATTAAAGCTCTTTTTTTATTAGAAATATTTTTGATCATTTTAGTCCCTTCTTTAATGTAGCATGCTACATTTTTGCTAATAATAATTAGAAATTTGCAGAAATTTTATTTAAGACTTGTTCAAGTTCTGAAATTTCTTGCTTTGACAAGTCCTTAGTAATGCGCTTATTAATGTTTGTCATAATTGTCCGAATCTTAAAAATATTTTTGTCAATTAAATTAAAGCCTTCATTTGAAAGTTCTAACACAATTTGCCTTTGATCATTTTCTAAACGCGAAGTAGCAATTAATTTATTTGCTTCTAAGCGTTTAACTATTCCTCGAATTGTAGGATGACTTAGCACAAATGCATCTGCCACTTCTTTTTGGGTAATTTGCCGTGCTTTTGATTCATATAAATAAATCATCAGAGAAATTTGGGCACCTGTTAAAGAATAATCTCTAAATATTTCTGCAAACTGCTTGTTTAATTCCTTTTCAATCAAAGTATTCGCAATTTTAATTTTGGGACCAATTCGGTTCAAAAAAGCTGTCATATAATTTCCTTAGAAGTAAATCTCATACTAATATTTTATCATACTGTAGTATACTACACTTTTTTGTAATTAACATCTTTTTAAAACTCAATTCTATAAAATTGGTCCAACCACGAGTGTGGTAAAATTAAAACACTATATTAATAACAGAAAGGTCAAAAAGCAGTTATGAAAGACGAACAAGCTCCAGCATCATATCCCAAGATTTCTAGTAAGCATCACATGAGAATTCACTGGAAACAGTTTTTTAAAAGTTCAGATGATACTTTAGTCAAGGATATTACCCTGGTAGAAAAAGGATCTTTAGTCGGCAGAATAGGTATAATGCTGCTGCAATGTGGCACTGGAGCCTGGCGTGTGCGCGATTCGATGAATACCAT
Source organism: Lactobacillus sp. IBH004 (assembly GCF_026185255.2). NCBI lineage: Bacteria > Bacillati > Bacillota > Bacilli > Lactobacillales > Lactobacillaceae > Lactobacillus > Lactobacillus sp. IBH004. The sequence continues at coordinate 1,646,559 of NZ_CP110217.2, forward strand.
TGCACGGGCACTCAAAATTACATGTTCAGCCGACATTGGTTTAGTAACTATCAGCTATACCTGCTTTGACGTTGACAACAAGTCATACTCACAGACTCTTTCCTTACCAACTACAGAAGTCAATATGAATAAGTTAAATGAAATGGAAGAATTTGTCCGTAAATTTGAAGCTGAAAATGGTCACTGGACAATTGGGGCGATTCATCATAAATTGAATCAAATTGAGCGCCACACTCAAAACTATCCCCTAATTATTTCCGCTTTGAGCGCTGGTTTGGCATGTGCCAGTTTTATTTTTTTACTTGGTGGTGGCTTGCCAGAAATGTTTTGTACATTTTTAGGCGCTTTAGTTGGTAACTATTTACGCCAACTAATGGGTAAAAAGAAAATTACTCTTGTTGCCAAAATAACTGTTGGTGTAGCAGTTTCCTGCGCGGTGTATTTCCTTTGCTTTAAATTAGGAACAATAGTTTGGGGTTGGAGCAGTAATCATGCTTATGGTTATATCGGCTCAATGCTCTATGTCATTCCCGGTTTCCCTTTTATCACATCTGGTCTTGATATGTCGAAACTTGATATGCGATCAGGGCTGGAGAGACTAGCCTACGCAATACTTGTTGTCATGATTGCATCAATGGTGGGCTGGGGTACGGCTACCATGCTCAACTTATCACCGGGTGCTATACCAAAACTAAATCTTAATCCGACTTTACTGACAGTGCTTAGAATAATTGCCAGTTTTTGTGGCGTTTTTGGCTTTTCAATTATGTTTAATGCTAAATTATCAATGGCAACAGTTGCTGCCGTAATTGGTGCCCTGGCAAATACTCTGCGTTTAAGTCTAGTTGAATTTAACCATGTTCCAGCCGCTCTAGCAGCATTCATTGGGGCATTATTGGCAGGACTAATTGCCAGTTTTGTCCGCGATAAAGTTGGCTTTCCCCGTATTGCGATCACTGTTCCCGCAATTGTCATCATGGTTCCCGGCTTATACATGTACCGCGCTGTCTTTAATTTTGGCATTACTAACATTAATGTCGGTGCTTATTGGATTATGGATGCTTTGATGATTATTACTGCTCTGCCAATCGGTTTATTAACAGCCCGCATTTTAACAGATGCAAAATGGCGCCATTGCGACTAAAATACTTAATTGGAATTTTTAATTATTTTATCTAACTAGATTCTTAGTTAGGTATTTTATTAGGAACATATCCGTTAATGCTCTTTAATTTGTTCGCTTTTTACTCTATTTTTATTATAAAAATTGTGCTAAACTAAAATAACAAGTGAAAAACAAGAACATTATCTAAGGAGGATTACATGAGTTCGGTCGTCACACCAGAATTTACACGGGGCTTGCCTAAAGCCGAATTGCATTTGCATATCGAAGGAACATTAGAACCGGAATTGAAGTTAAAATTAGCTAAACGCAATCACGTCGATATAGGCCAAGCTACAATTGAAGATGTCCAAAAGACTTATAATTACCATGATTTGGCATCATTTCTAGCTGTCTATTATCCAGCAATGAATGTTTTACAAACTGAAGAAGACTTTTACGACTTGGCCTGGGCCTATTTAACTAAGGCTGCCGCCAACAACGTTAGACATGTAGAACTATTTTTTGACCCCCAAGCTCATACTAGCCGCGGCATCCCCTTCGAAGTTGTACTCAATGGTCTTTATCGAGCTACTGTTGATGCACGGGCATTAAACGTTGATGCTCATCTGATCATGTGCTTTTTACGTGATTTTTCTAAAGAATCTGCTAGAAAGACCCTGCAGGAAGGTCTCAAGTACCGTGATAAGATAATTGGCATTGGACTTGACTCTGATGAGCATAACAATCCGCCACTAAAATTTGCCCGCCAGTTTGAAGACGCAGTTGCTGCTGGACTGCACATCACTACTCACTGTGACATTGATCAAAAAGATTCAATTGAACATATTCGTCAGGCTTTAGAAATTATGGAAGTTGAGCGGCTTGACCATGGCACCAACATTGTGGAAGACCCAGACCTGGTTGAATTAGCTGCCAAAAGACAAATTGGCTTGACTTCCTGCCCGCTATCTAACAGCTTTGTTTCACCGGAAATGAAGGGTAAAGAAGTAATCGATCTTTTGAATGCGGGAGTAAAAGTTTCCATTAATTCAGATGACCCTGCTTACTTCAAAGGCTATATCAGTGATAATTATTATGCTTTAGCACAAAAATTTGATCTATCACAAGATCAAATCGTGCAACTTGCTAAAAATTCTTTTGAGACCTCTTGGATCAGTCAGCGCCAAAAGCAATTATATTTAGATGAAGTAGACCAATTTGTAAAAGCAAACGCATAATTTAAGTTATCAAGCAAAAAAGGCTAACTCACATCAAAACGGGAGTTAGTCTTTTAATTTGGGATATTATTTTATTATTTTAGAAATTATTTTTTGCTTTTTTATTCCTTAGCCGCAATTGCTTTGATTGCATTACGACCTGAAAAGATACAATAACCTGCATGTGTACCAGGAACATTAACACCATAAGTATCACCATACAGAACAGCAGAACCATCACCACCAATAGCATATAAGCCTGCAATAGGTCTGCCTTTAGTATCAAGTACTTCATTATTGATATTAACACGAAGGCCGTCACCAGTAGTATAGGCACCAACACCTAATTCAATAGCGTAAAATGGACCCTTGCCATCAACTGGCAACAGATATTTGGCCGGTTTATGAAAATCAGTATCTTCGCCGTTTGCCGCCATCTCATTATAATGCTTAACGTAAGCAACTAAATTAGGAGTAGCAATTTCCTGAGCTAGTTCCTCCAGTGTTGCGGCCTTGTGCAGGTACTGGCGGCCTTCTTTTTCGGCCTTGGCAATGTCATCACGCAAAGTCGGGTACCTGTCTTCTGGAACAAATGGCTTCATTGACCTTGGGTAAGATTTATCAGTAAAGTCATCCAAAATCTTTTGACTAAAGATGCAGAAGACCCGATCTTGGCGGTTCATTGCGTTACCTTCATTAGCCCAGTTCACAACAGCTGCACTTTCATCAACAAAACGCTCGCCTAATTCATTTACCCACATTTGCGGCTGGTCACAAACTGAACTCCAAATAGCTGTCCCCCAGAGCTTGAATGATGGGATAGTCTTATCTTTTAGCTGACCACCAAACATCATTGCCATGCCTGTGAAGTATTTTTTAGCGCCCAACTTCCAGGCCAATCTCAAACCGTCTCCAGTATTTTTACCAGAGTTAACGGGAATAATGTTATCAGGATTTTGGTGAGGTGTACTTTCTAATAACTTTTGGTCGTTCAAATAGCCACCTGTAGCCAAAACCACATTTTTAGCATTAACAACTTTAGCAGTTTTTTCTACCACATTAGTCAGAGTAACATCATAAGTGCTGTCAGCATTTTGTTTTAAGTCAGTTACTCTTGTTAAAGTAAGAATCGTAATCCCCTTATTCTTAGCATACGGCTCTAAGCCATTATGAATAGCATCATGACCCCTGCCTTTAAATAAATGCCAGGTCCGGGCACCGGAACCCAGGTTTGCTACCATACCAATTACGGCACCATGGTCTTCAAGCCAAGAAACGTTTTTACCAGCATTGTCAATATATTTTTGCCACATTTTACCGTCTGCTTTGTAATGCGAATAAGTCAGTTCTTCTTTAAGCAAATCTTCCTTGTTCAGAACCGCGTTATCCTTTTTTTGCAGTTCTGAATCGGCAGCAAAAACACCTTCAACATAATTGCCAGTGCCTCCAGTTGTTTTACCTTTTTCAACCAGCAAAGTTTTTAAATTATTGTCAACAGCTTCATCTGCAGCAGCAAAGCCAGCAAGTCCAGCGCCAACAATTACTACATCATATTTTTCTTGTGTCATATTCTCTTCCTCAAGTAAAAAATTAAGTACAAACCAGTTTTTAAAATTTATACCTGATTTTAAATAAAACTATTTACCAGCTTTAGCAGTTTCAGCCGCATCAATTCCGGCTAATCTACCAGAGATATAAGCAAAGCCTAAAGTACCACCTTCAAAGTCAACATAAGCCTTGCCATACATTCCAGATGCATCGGCACCTGCCACGTACAAGTTAGGTACAGGTTCACCTTTTGGAGTCAAAGCATGCATTTTTTCATCAATTGTGGCACCACCAAGAGTTCCCAGATTACGGGCAATAAACTTCACAGCGTAAAATGGTCCGTTTTCAACTGGAATCATTCTCTTGGTATCAGAGAAGAATAGATCATCTTCACCCTTCTTCTTAGCGTCATTGTATTGCTCAACCGCTTTTTGCAGATTTTCTTTGTTAACGCCCATCTTTTCGGCTAATTCAGCAATTGTATTACCAATAAATACAACGTTAGTTGCAGCCAGCTTATTTAACAGTGCAGTAAAGTCTGTCTTTTCATGTTCATGCTTAATATTTTCTTCAGTATCTGTTGGATAATTAAATTCCATGTAGAACTGGCGGTGGTTCTTCCACTTGCCATAGTGATCTTCAATTGCAACTGTGCCGCCTTCTTTAATCTTGTCCAGCATTGCCTGATCAAAGACAACGAATTCGGTTTGTTGTGGTTGTTCTGACAATTCGGCTCCATGCACAGCAAAGTCTAATGCATGGGTTTCACTGGCATAACGCTGGCCGCGATTATTAACGCGCAAGTTTGGAAAGTCTGCTAGTGCATTAACAGGCATCCAGTTGGGGCCGACAAGTTTAGCCATATCACCAATATCTTTATTACTAAATGTTTGCCAGAAGTAATGGGTTGAGCCGTTGATATGGTGAGCAGTTCCTGCATCCCAGGCCATATTCAAACCGTCACCGGTATTTTGCAAAACCTGCCCTTGTGTGCTGACATCACCCAGGTATTCCTTACGCATTTCAGGGTTGCCGCCAAAGCCACCTGTGGCAATAACAACTTTCTTAGCATTAACGTGGAGCGTTTCTTCATCACTTTCAGCAATTAGACCAACAACTTTGTCATCATCTTGCAGCAGTTTTTTGCCAGCAAAGCCAAAGTACATTTTGCCGCCAATTGACTTGAATTTTTCAATCAATTTAGTTACTGCCTTAGTGCCGCCTTCTTGATAGCCATGAAGGGTAGCAGGCATGCCAATATGATCATAGCTGCCACCAGTACCAGCATCAACCAATTTCATAATTGCGCCGTTTTCATTTAACCAATCAACGGTCTTACCTGATTCATCGATAATGCGGCGCACAAGAATTGAGTTCATATAGCCTTGAGAAGCGTCCATGTATTCGTCATAAAGCCACTTCTTAGAAACGACTGCATCTTGGTCTTTTTGTTGTTGACTGTCGCCAGCAAACATTCCTCCGGCAAACGTACTTGCGCCAAGTGGAGAAATGGTTTTTTCAAATAAGGCAACGCTAGCGCCATGTTGCCGTGCAGCTAAAGCAGCTGCCACGCCAGCACCACCGGCACCAACTACAGCAACATCAACGTCAATAGTTTCTTCTTTCTTACCGGTATTTTGACCACCATTTTCTTTAAGAGCATCATAGTCAACACCGGCTTTATCAAGGGCTTCTTTTACACCCGCAATAATCCCGCGTGAAGTTTCGGAAGCTCCAGAAACGACATCAACATCAACTGATTGCTGGTCAACAATCTTTTGGGCCATCTTCTTAAATGCATTGTCAGCCAAACTGTCTGGCGCATATTTATCCAATGGTTTAACATTAACAATTTTATCTGTGTCAACCTCAACTTCAAGGTTAATTTGACTTTCTTTACCTTGACCCGAGCCAGTGTATTTGCCCGGATTTGCAGTTATTTTTTTGGTCATTACAAAATTCCTTTCGTTTATCTACGTGGACGACTACCATTTGCGTCTGGCAGGATCCCAATGATAATAGCAGTGATTGCGAAAAATATTCCTTGAATTATAAATGTTAATTCATAGTTTCTACCAGCAATTAAACCGATTACAGTTGGAAGACAAGATGAAAGAAGTAGTGAAACTGTACTTACAAGTCCTCCGGCACTACCCGCATATTTAGGACCAACTTCAGGAAACTGAATCGGCATTGAGTTCATAATTGGACCAGTCATGGCACCAAACAAGCCACCAAGAATCAAAGCAATAGTTAAAGGCAAACCTAAAGGTATGAACCAAGTCATTGCCATTAAAAAGCCACCTATAAGAGTAAAGACTATCATTACCGGCTTAGCCTTTTTAGCTTTGTTGATTAGACCAGGCCCAAATAATGAGCCGCACAAACTACCAATAGTTGCAATAGCTGCTATCATACTACCTGCAGCAGGTGTCATACCACGAGCAGCAAAGGCTTGTGGCAAAATACCGGAAAAGCTTTCACTGGCAGCAACACCTAAACCACCAGCAAGACCAACTAACCAAGTCTTCTTGCTGCGTGCTACAACCTTAAAGTATTTCATTGCTGATTCAGGTTTAGCTTGTGGAGCTTGAGCCTGTACTGGCGGAACCTCTTCGCCTTCAGGCTTCTCTTTAACAAATAAAATCCAGCAAACAGTTAATATTAATAAAAGTGTAGATGAGAAAATATAAGCTGCTTTAACGCTTGGAAACATGTGAGAAGTTAACTGCGTTAACATGATACCAATACTTGCTGATGCAAAGAATACTCCCATAGCCAGTTTAGTATCTTGTTTAAACCATATACCAAATATCTTTAAGGCATTGGCGCTCAGAAGTGCCATATAAACACCAAATAGCAGCAACATAATCATCATCGTAGCAAAATTAGTAGCGATTATACGACCATAAGCACCAATAAGTGAAACAAAGCAACCAAAAGTGACAATTTTCTTAGCACCATATTTATCTCCCAGTGATCCAGCAGGAATACTGAGGAAAACTGCGACAAACATTGGAGCCATCAATAAGCTTTGAAATTGTGCTGGTGCAATATGTAAAGCCGGCATAACTTGTGTAGCTAAAGCAGAAATTTGATATTGAATATAACTGCTAGTAGCATCCATCAAAGAGATAATAGCTAAAATTACCCATCTATAACTAGAAAGCTTAGGTAACTGTTTTTCATCCATAATAAATTAAAACTCCTTTTGTAATTAAAACTAATTTTCAGCGGCGTATTGTCCAGCTAAACGGCCGAATGTTTGAGCATGGCTGCAAGTAAGACCTGGAACACGGTCTGGGTAACTACCCCAGAAGAAACCACCACTGGCATTACCAGCCGCATACAAATGAGGAATTGGCTTACCCATCTTATCAATCACTTCCATCTTGGTATTAATACGCAAGCCATCTAGTGTTGCCAGCAGGCGGCCACCCATAATAACACCATAGTATGGCGCTTTAGCAACTGGGAATAATCTGAATTTTTCTTTACCAAAATCAGTATCAACGCCCTTGGCACACATCTCGTTATAGCGTTTAACACTGTTAACCAAGTTATCTTTTGGCAAGTTCAACTTTTCAGCCAATTCTTCAATGGTATCGGCTTTTTGAACCATACCATCATCAATTCTGCGTTGAATCTCAGCCTTATTTTCTTCAGTATTGTAAATACCAGGCCAGCCTAAACGAGAACAGCCTTGAGTTTTGAACTGGGCTAAGTGATCCATGGTATCTTCTGACCAAATTTGTGCTTCCAGGTATCCCGGTTGTTTAGCCATTGCATTAATATCAAATTGGTAAGGGACACTCTCATTGCCAAAACGTTCGCCGTTCAGGTTAACCTTTAGCATTGGATATGCACCCATCCAGAAATAGCCAGGACCCTTAAAGTCAATTTGATAGTGTTCTTCAGCATTGGTACCAACAGGAACAGCGCCACGGTCAAAAATAATTTCTGCTGGTTCTTCATCACGAGCTGCTCCCACTTTAAGTCCTGCAAGAATTCCTGAACCGTCATCACGCGGACCGTCAGAATAAACGTTCTTCTTGTAGCCAAGCGGATCCCACTTCTTCATTAATTCAACGTTGCCGCCATAGCCACCTGTACAAATGATGACACCTTTGGTAGCCTGATATGTCGTTTTTTCACCGCTATCACGAGCGCTGGTAATCACACCGGTCACCGCACCGCTGTCATCAGTGACAAGTTCTTCAAGCTTAGTATTGTATTTAAGAGTTACTCCTAACTCCTTAACTTTATCAATTACCCAATCACCATAGTGAGCCCAGCCGTTGTCAGGTGTTGCAATTGCAAGTTCAGTGTTAAAAGCGGTGTTAACAACTGTTTCATAGTAAGCATCCTTTTGCGGTCTCAAGACGCCACCATTTGGTTTTAGAATGTTATCTTCCAGCCAGTTCGCTGTTTCATCAGCATGATTTGCCCAGGTCCAAAGTAGACGCTCATCAACATTATCTTGGAAAAATAAAGTTAAAAAGTTCATTAATTTAGCTTTATCAACCTTAATACCTGCCCGTTTTTGAGCATTACTATTCAGAGCGGCAAAGAAAGACCGGTAGAGAAATTGTGAACTGCCCTGTTTATCAATTAACAGAACTTTAGCTCCTTTTTCTGCCGCGGCACATGCTGCCATACCACCGGCATTACTGGCACCGGCGATAATTACATCATAAATATTTTCCATTTTTGTCCCTCACTTTTTAAAACTAATTTCTCAATCGCTTACATGATACTATGAATCAAGTGATTCTTTTCACGCATTTCAGAATTGAAGATTACAAAATGGAATGTATAACATTGTTTCATGATTTTTTGCTCAAGAAAAAATACTTACAGTAACAACCATCGTGTGCATACTGCAAGTATTATTTAAATAACTTAATTTCACTAAAATTATTTTTTTACCGGTGAATATTCTTTAATTGTTTCCCTTAAAATCTTAACAACTTGATTTAAAACAGATTCATTTGTAAAAGATTCCATATATGCAATACCATAAGGAGATATGTCATGATAATCAATAGGAATATACGATACATCTTTGGCACTACCATCGACGATAAAATTAGGTAGTACCCCATAACCCCAGCCTGCTTTTACATAAATGTCCATGGCTAAAAAATCTTGCACAAATTTAATATGATCCATTCCCATATTATTGATAAGAATATCCTGATACCTCATTTGCACATTTAAAGAACTATTGGGATCCAGTAAAAAGATATTGGTGTTCTTTAGATCTTTTAAAGTAATTAGTTCTTTTTCAGCTAAAGGCGAACCCTTGGGACATGCCAAAACAAATTGTCCTTGAATTAAAGGCTTGAATTTAACATCCGCAACTACTTCAACATCATCTCTTGCAATGGCACATAAATCAACGTGATGGTTGAGAAGTTCTCCAATAGAGTTATTAAGTACAAAAATAAATTGAACGTTGAGATTACTGCCAGATTCCCGCAGTTTACGTAAAAATATTGGTAAAATTTTTTGTTCTAGCGGAGTATCACAAACTCCAATTCGCAACAATGTTTCTGGATCGTTTTTTTGGCTCTGTAAATAAGCAACGGTGTAGTCCATATCATCTACAACATTTCTGGCGACATGATAAAAATATTTGCCTGCATTAGTGAGAGAAATACGATGATGCGCGCGATTAATTAAGGTAACGCCAATAGTATTTTCAAGATCCTTAATATTTTTGGAAACTGCTGACTGGGAAAAATTTAGTCGTTCAGCTGCGATAGTAAAACTTGAATTATCAACAGCTTTGATAAAACATCGTAATTGCGTAAAATTCATTTTTTGATTACCTCATTAAAAGCCTTAGTATTGTTTATGTATATATTATAACCAAAAACATTTATTATAAAAACATAGATTTGTATTGCACAATTTGATTTAGTGTATACAAAAAGACCATTTAGCGCAAATGGCCTTTTTAAAAACTGTTACTTTATCTTACTTAGCGCATCATTAACCGCATCTTTGAGACCGCGTGATGAGCTTGAGGCACCGCTGACTGCATCAACATCAACGGTATTTTCCTGAACCATTTTGGCAGGTAAAGTCTTGATAGCTTTTAGGCCATAGTCATCTGATTCAGCTTGCTTCAAAACTTCAATGTTCTTCAAGTTCTTTTGCTCATCAACAGTTACCCGGACAACTATTTCATCACCCATACCTTTAGTTGATTTACCAATATATTGGTTTTCTCCTGTTTCATAGGTTTCGTGTTTAAGATCCGAAGTTAAGTGCTTTTCAGGCATAGTAGCACCACTTGCCGCATCAGTAGTTGCAGCAGCTTTTGGTTTAGCAGCATTTTCTCCTGCAATCTTGCCCCAAATTAAGCATTCTGCCAAATTATTGCCGCCTTGGTATTGGTTAGCACAGATACCGCCAAGTTCACCAGCAGAATAAAGATTAGGAATTGCTTTACCTCTGGTATCTAAAATTTCGGCATTCTTATTTCTTCTAGGACCACCTTGTGTATTGAGCATAGTTTGTTCTAGTCTGACAGCATAAATTGTGTTACCAGTAAATGCACGTAAAGTTGCTGGATCTCTTCTAAATTCGGGATCATCTTGCTTTTGACATGCTTGATTGAAACGATTGAGGGTATCAGACAATACTGCCGGTGCAACACCAATTTTACCTGCTAATTCAGCAGCAGAGTCAGCTTTGATAACATTTTCTGTGTATGGTTTGTAATCGCCAATAATTTTATCGCTATCTAATTCATGCTTTTTAGTTTCATCAAAAATCAAGTATGGGTGCTCTTGATTTAGCGGCACTTTCCATTGACCATGATTCTTGATATGGCCGTGGCGGTTTTCTTCTGCTTCATTAAAGTATCTGGTACCGTCATCACCTACAACAAAGGCACTGCCGCTAGCGACCGCTTCATTTTGAGACCCTAACATTAAGCGACCGCGTTGTCCTGCTGGTACCGCAAAAGCCATACCATGAAGCAGACCTAAAGATTCATAATTATGTAAATGCCAAAAATCAGCGCCAACTTCCAGGGCCATTCTCAGACCATCACCTTTGTTGTAAAGGGTGCCTAAAGGTGCCAGTCTTTTGGCGCCAATAAAGTCTTCAATCATTCTTTGATTATTTTCAAAACCACCGGTAGTCATGACAACACCATTTTTAGCCTGAACTTTGAGCAGCTTACCGTCACGCTTAATCACTACGCCGTAAATCTTTTTAGTTTCCGGATCTTGAATTAGTTCTTGAGCAGGTGTGCTGTACAAAACGTCAATTTTGTCTTGCCGTTTCACTACCTGCTCTTTTAAAATCTGCCATAAGGAAGCATCAAACCAATGTTTAGTTACAGTGGTGAAATCATAGGACTCTGAACCTGGAAATTCTGGAAATTCCCTGAAAGCATAACTTTTGTCAGGGGCATATTCCTTAGCACTATTTGGTTTAACACCCAAATATTTTGAAACATATTCAGGAATGTGCACCATCCCGTCGACATAAGTATCAATCATCTCTTCGTCAAGTTCCATTGGCGCCGTTAGTTTCTGATAATACTTTTTTAACTCATCAAAATCGTTACCAGTACCAATTAATTGGGCAGAATACCGGGTATTACCACCTTCGTGCCCTTCAGGAGCTGCATCAACCAGTAGCACTTTAGCGTCATGATCAGCCGCAAACCGAGCAGCAGTGGCACCAGCACCGCCAAATCCTAAAACAACAACATCATAATTTGCATTCCATGCAATATTCTTGTGATAAATCATGGTAATCTCCTTAATATAAATCGCTTTCATTAGTCAAATTAATTCTATCACATTATATTTTTCCAATATATACTATTCAAAAAACAATAGTTATCATTAATAAAACTCATTGAACTCATCTGTTAAAACAACTTGACTTAAAGTTCACGTTAAGGATTAAAGTAATCTTATTAAATCAAATATAAAGGAGTTAAAAAAATGGACGATCATAAAAGTGATGTGCAAGATGGTATTTTTGCTTTAGGTGCCAAAAATACTGCTTATCAAAAATATTTTAAAGGTCAAAGCTATTTGCAGAGTTTAGTCAGTGATCCTAATATTAATGTCAGCGTTTCAAATGTCAGTTTTGAACCCGGTTGTCGCAACAACTGGCACCAGCACATTGGTGGCTTTCAAATTTTACTAGCTACCGCCGGTGTAGGCTGGTATCAAGAAGAGGGTAAGCCGGCACGCAAACTGCACCCAGGAGATGTCGTCGTAGTTCATGACAGTGTCAAACATTGGCACGGTGCTACCAAGAACAGTTGGTTTGCACATATAGCTATTACTGCGGGAACGCCTAAATGGTTGGAACCTGTTACAGATGAAGAATATGAGAAACTGGAGGACTAAAAATGAAAAAACAGACTGCTGGTAGAGATAAACTAGGTGATTTTGCACCTAAATTTGCAGAATTAAATGATGACGTTTTATTTGGTGAAGTCTGGTCAAGAGAAGATAAATTATCTGCACGCGACCGTAGCTTAATTACCTGTGCTGCATTAATGGCACAAGGCGCTTTCCCCCAACTTAAATCACATATGATTATAGGAAAAAAGAATGGTATTACTCAAGACGAAATGGTGGAGTTGATTACCCACCTGGCCTTTTATTGCGGCTGGCCTAAAGCATGGTCAGCATTTGGTCTGGCGCAAGAGGTTTTCGCTGATTAAAACTTTTAACATAAACGGCTGGTCTGTTTGCTCATATGACGGCCAAAGTTGTCTTAAATTTGAGGGTCATATCACTGCTTCGTCTGGCTGCTTTTTTATGTCTAAAAACTTTGACCGTTAAAGGTATCAGCAGCTGAAAATTTATGTTACTCTTGATGGGTATTAAAAGAAATTACGGGAGTAAAACGATCATGAGCAAAAAAATTTTAATTTTACACACTGGTGGCACCATTTCAATGTCAGAAGATGAAAATGGCAAAATTAAGCCCAACAGTCAAAATCCACTAGCTGATTTACCTTTAAATGTTGATGATGACGTGCAGTTAGTTACAGAAGAAATTTTTAATTTGCCCTCGCCCCATATGACTCCTGAGCGCATGTTGCAACTTTCTTTGCGTATCCGCCAAGCTGAAGCAGAAGGCTTTTTTGGCGCAGTTGTAACTCACGGCACTGATACTTTGGAAGAAACAGCTTTATTTTTAGATCTAACTATCTCCAGCAAAATGCCTGTAGTAGTGACCGGGGCCATGCGTTCTTCTAACGAAATTGGCAGTGACGGCCTGTACAATTTCAGGACTGCAATTATGGTAGCCAGCTCTGATGCTTCCATTGGTAAGGGCGTTGTAGTAGTCATGAATGATGAAATTCATCCGGCCCGTTATGTCACCAAAACTCACACCACCAACGTAGCTACTTTTCGGACAGCCACTTTTGGTCCAATTGGCGTTGTTTCAGAAGGCCACGTCAATTATGTGCAAACTATTAACCCGCAGCAACATTTACCTATTGATCATGTCGTTGCAAATGTCTATCTGGTAAAGGCCTATGCAGGAATGGGACCAGAAATTTTGCAGGCCTTAAATAAACCGACAACTAAAGGAATAGTGATTGAAGCTTTAGGTGCTGGCAACATGCCGCCACAAACACTGCCAGCACTGCAAAAATTGCTTGATAATAATATTCCGCTGGTATTAGTCTCACGCTGCTTTAATGGTATCGCCGAACCGGTCTATGATTATGAGGGCGGCGGTGTTGGCTTAGCCAAAATGGGTATTATCTTCTGCCGCGGCCTTAATGGCCAAAAGGCCAGAATTAAACTCTTAGTGGGCTTAAGTGCCGGACTTCATGGTGAACAATTAAAGAAATACATTAATAAATAAAATATGTGTTCAAGCCAGCTGCATAAGTAGCTGGTTTTTTGCTTGCAAAAATTAATAATTATTTGTAAAATGACCGTTGGTCATTATTGAATGAAAGGAGCACAAAATGTCATTATGTATGTCTTAACTCCCAGAGAAAAAGAAGCCAAAAAGCAGCTAATTGCGGCTGCAGCCAGTAAATTATTTCAAAAAAATGATTTTAACCAAATATCCATGGCGCAAATTGCACATGAATCAGGCGTAGCTAAAGGCACACTATTTAATTACTTTAAAACCAAAGAAAACATCTTTATGTATCTGCTGCTTTCTGGTTATCAAGACTACCTCAAAGAAGTACGCCAGCGTTTTCAAAAAACTGCAAGTATCACTTCTTGGAATGACTTTACTGCTTTTTTATTAGAACAAAATCACCTGTTAATACGTGAAAGGCCCGATTTATTGCGGCTTAACGCATTACGAGGACCAATTTTAGAAGCAGCGGCTGACAGAGAACAAACTTTGGCCGGTCGGGAAAAATTATATGAAATAAACCAGCAACTGGGACAGGCGATTGCTGCAAGAATCACACTATTAAGCGTTAAAGAGGCCAGTCACCTTTTTATTATTCAAAGCGCCATAATTAGCGGTCTCATGAACATGATGAATCTGGACGAATTTCACCACGATCAATTGCCCGTCGACTTTAACGGCTTTCAAATCGACCTCGAACAAGAAGCCAATCAAATAATGTTGTTTTACTTACAAGGATTGCAACAAAAACTGGAGGGAACTAAATAAAATGAAACTCGCGAACATCAGAAATTTTGCCATAATTGCTCATATTGATCATGGTAAATCAACCTTAGCTGACAGAATTATGGAACAAACTGATACTGTGAGCAAAAGGCAGTTAAGTGACCAATTACTCGACAGCATGGAAGTTGAACAAGCTCACGGAGTAACGGTCAAATCACGATCAGTGCGTAACTTTTATCAAGCTGACAATGGTCAAGAATACGAATACAATTTAATCGATACGCCGGGACACGTTGATTTTTCCTACGAAGTCTCTAAAAGCCTCGCCGCCAGCGATGGTGCTATTTTATTAGTTGACGCAACCCAAGGCGTACAAGCACAAACCGTAGCCAACTTACGTTTAGCTTTAAAGCATAACTTGACCATCATTCCAGTTATTAACAAGATTGACAATGCGGCGGCTGACGTTGCGGCAACAGAAGCGCAAATTCGTGCTTTGCGCCCCGAATTCGCAGATGTGGCTATTTTAAAAATTTCTGCTAAAACTGGCGAAAATGTTCACCAGGTATTAGAAGCTATTTACCAAAAAATCCCAGCTCCTCAGGGAAAACCCGCTGCACCTCTTAAGGCTTTGCTTTTTGACTCGCAGTATGATTCTTACCAGGGAATTATCGCCGATGTCAGACTAATTGACGGCACGTTAAAAAGCCAGCAAAAACTAGAATTAATGCAGAACGGCAGCACATTTAATGCTCAAGCAGTGGGAATCTTCACGCCAGATATGAAGCCAGTAAAGGAATTAAACGCGGGTGAAGTCGGCTATATTGTGACTGGGATTAAGGATGTTGCCAGCGTGCAGGTTGGCGATACCTTAACCACTGCGGAAAATCCGACTAAAAATGCCATTCCCCACTTTAAGCCAGCGCAATCAATGGTTTATGCTGGTTTTTATCCTAAAGGAGATACCAGCTATGAGGCTCTAAAGCAGGCTATCAGTAAGCTCGCTCTCAATGATTCAGCCTTTCATTACACCCCCGAACAATCTGAAGCACTGGATGCCGGCTTTCGTTGCGGCTTCTTAGGTATTTTCCATCTGCAAATCATCCAGGAACGACTGCGCGATGAATATCATGTCGAAGTGTTGACAACCGCGCCGAATGCCACCTACCACGTTTACCTCAAGCAGCCTCAGCCTAAACAGGAATATCTCACTATCACCAATCCGGCAAAATTTCCTGATTTTTCTGAAATTGATTATGTCACTGAATCATACGTTAAGGCCGTAATTACCACGCCCAATGAATACTTGGGTGCCGTCATGAAATTATGCGACCAGCATTTTGGGGAAATGGTCAACTTGGACAATCAACAAGATTTAGTCACGTTAACATACAAACTGCCGGTATCTGAAATTGCCTATGACTTTTTCAACAGCTTAAAATCAATTACTCATGGTTTTGCGACTCTTGACACTGAATTTCTGGATTACGAACTAGTAGATGTAGTTAAAATTCAAATTCAGATTAATTATGCTTCTGTTGATGCTCTAGACATTATCGTGCCGCGGCAAAAAGCCGATTTGATCGCCCATAAATTAGTTAAAAAATTGAAGTATACTGTGCCGCGGCGTTTATACCCCATGCCTGTGCAAGCAATGGTGGAAAACAAAGCAATTGCCAGAGTTGACGTACCGCCTTTGCGTAAAAATGCGGCTGTTAATGGCGAAAAACGGAGTATTTCGAAGAAACAACAACTTTTGCGTAGACAAAGTCTAAACAAAAGGCAAGCTGTTAAAAGTGATATTAAGTTGCCCCAGAGCGTGTTCGATGCCATTTTAAATATTAATGAACCGGATTAAGAATTTCTCAACATCCATTTCAAGAAAAAGACAATCAATTATTTTTACGTAATTGATTGTCTTTCTTTTTTCAGCTTTGGTAGATTTTTAACTTTACCGGCCCGATTAATCCAGCTGGTGGAATAATACCAAATTGGGATTCAGGGTCTTGAATTTTAATGGCCAAGTTATTTACCGTTTCAACTTCAATTTTATTTGGACCTACTTTTAAGAATGGTGTTATCGCAAAAGTTGTGCTTTGCTCAATAGTTCTTCCCACTAATTTACCGTTAACTTTTAGTTCAGCGACTTCACCGATTTGTCCTAGATCAATCTTGAATTCATCTAAAAGCTTATCGACTGTTATAGTAGCTGAATAACTACTTTTGCCAGAGTAATTCTTAAAACCTGGCAAAGAATTCACATCTCTTAAGTCAAAATTTTTGAAACACTGACCTGCAATTTTTAAATCCCAGTTTGAAATTTCTTTTTCTTCAATTAGCGACTTAACCAGCCTACGATAAATATAGTTAAAAATAGGGCTTTGTCTCCCTTTGGAGCATGATAACGTTGCTTTCTAATTTTTAAATGGGGGAAAGTTATACTCCCCCTGCTTATTTTGGCCATTCTTAAGATAATCAATGTACAACATTACATCTTCACGATTTAAATGTTCAAGAGTATCAAGCCCAATATCAATATTATTTTAGTCTTACTAATTCCAGTATTACGTAGCTAAGTTGAAGAGCACCTAATTTCTGTTAAATATTGATATTTAGTTGTCTGAACAGATTCTTACCTAAATAAAATTCTTTATAATACCTATTATACAAGATCAAGGGAAAAGCCACATTTGGTCAGACGAAGAAATTAAAAATAAGCAGTAGCAAAGCGGTTAAAATTAAAGCAAAAGCCCAAAAAGGCATAGAAATTGAAGTAGCACTCAAACAGTAGTACAATTAGAGTACTATTTGAGAGAGGCGAGACAGTCATGGCAGTTAAAGATAAAAAAAGAGTTCAAGTACAAATTGATAAAAACTTGGCTGAAAATACCGAAGCAATTTTGAGTGAGTTGGGCCTAACACCCACCACGGCTATTAACATGCTTTATAAGCAAATCGTTGCAGATGGTGCTTTACCCTTTAAGCCAACTTTAAGTGAAACAGAACGAGCAAAGTTACGTTTTTTAAAGGCCACTGAAAATACTCCAATAGTGGAGTTTAAAGACGCTAAAGAAGTTGCTAATTGGCTAAATGATCCAAATGAAGACTAATGACCTAATTAGCTTATTCGTTAGTTATGTAGAAACTAATGGTGGTAAGCCTAGACCAGTATTAATTCGCAAGGTTTCGGCGCAAACAGTTGAAGCTTATAAAATTACCAGTAAGTACAAAAATAAATCGGCTTATATCAGGCAACAGTATTATCCAATTAAAGAATGGCAAGCTGCCGGTTTAATGAAGCCCTCATGGGTCGATATTGGTAAGCTTTACCGCTTTCCCAAAAGAGGTTTAACCTTTAAGGGAATCGGTCATTTAAGTAAGCGAGATCAAAATGAAATTGCTGATTTTGCTATTGCTTTGAAATCCAAAAGAAAAGGCAAAAACTAAAGAACAAAACCGATCTGCCTAGTAATTGGACAGATCGGTTTTTAATATCTTTATGGCAAGGTCACTCTGATAATATATTGATCAGCATATGGCGGGTAGCCATGTTTTTTACTTAGTTCTTTTATTTCATTAATAATCTTGTTTGTACTAATTTTTTACTTTTTTCATTTTAAAAGCTATATTAGTAGCTTTAAGCATTGTAATGTCGTTTAATACAATTTCTTATAAGGAATCAATTCCTGGAAAAAACTATACTTTGCACGGTATTGCTATAGTAGAAAATGTAAGAATTAATTTTTAGACAAAAAGATAAATCAAGTATTTCTTTTGGAAAAGACTTGATCTATTTTTTTGCTTTTTTGTGCTGGAAAAAGGAACCGGATTGATAATCATGCTAAAGCCTAAAAGCAATAGCCTTTTCAACATATAGTGTTTTAAATATATTAAAGTACAATATGTTGCGGAGTATAAGTGATAAAAAGGAGAGTAGACTTTATTGAAAAAAATCAAACCAAAATTAAAAGAATATGCTGAACAATCTGGTCGACAACTTGACGCTTCTGTCAAAATTGACAAATAAACTGCAGCTACAAAAAATTCCTAACCACGAAGGTTAGGAATTTTATTTTTTAACTTAAAATTAGTCGTCTAACTTCTCTTTGTTAGTGACATTCAACTTGTCATCAAAGGTGTAAACTACAGGTTCACCGGTCTTCATTTCCAAGTTCATAATATCAGCGTCAGAAATGTTTTCGATGTATTTAGTCAAAGCACGAAGTGAATTACCGTGAGCGGCAATAATGACATTCTTACCAGCCAATAGGTCTGGTGCAATGTGATCTTCCCAGAATGGCATAACTCTCTTTAAGCAAACCTTTAAGTTCTCAGTCCGAGGAATAATGTGTGGGTCAAGATCAGCGTAACGACGATCGTGAACTTGACTGTATTTAGAGTCATCCTCAATCTTTGGTGGTAAAACATCGTATGAACGACGCCAAATGTGGACTTGTTCATCACCGTACTTGTCAGCAGTAGCCTTCTTGTTTAAGCCTTGCAAACCACCGTAGTGACGCTCGTTTAATCTCCAGGTCTTAGTTTCGGGAACCCAAAGTTGGTCGCTTTCTTCCAAGGCATAGTGCAAAGTCTTAATGGCACGAGTTAAAACTGAAGTATAAGCTTGATCAAATTTCAAGCCGTGTTCCTTAATTAACTTACCTGCATTCTTGGCTTCTTCAACGCCTTTTTCTGATAAATCTACATCAATCCAACCAGTAAATTTATTTTCAAGGTTCCATTCACTTTGTCCGTGACGAATCAAAACTAATTTTGACATGAAATATCTCCTTTGCAAATTAAATGTTTCACTTACTATTTTACACATTTACATTTTGTTTTCATAGGTTTTAGGGTTAAAAATCGTTTTTTAAATTCAAGTTTTAAGATACAATAGAAATAATAATGATTATAAGAAAAGAGATTATCTAACTAGTTATGAAAATTAAAAAACTAATGCTGGGCCTAAGCTTAATGGCAGCTTTAATTGCTGGTGGTTGCTCGAAGCCAAAAAAGCAAAGCGAACCAATTTTAACTAAAAGCCAAGTAATCAAATGTTCACAGAAATCTTTTAAGAGTGGGCAGGCAAAGCAGGTTATCACTTTGGGTACTGATACTTCGAACCAAGTTGTTGCTACGACTGCCCTATTTGGAGGCAATCCCACCGTTTTTCAACTTAATTCCCAAACACAGGCTAAAGGCAAAACCCAGTCTGCACAAGAGTGGGTTGATAATTCCAATCATATCTATATTAATGGTGAAAGCAATTGGTACAAGAGCGACTTTAACAAATTAACTGGTCATTCATACGTTGATTTATTGGACTCCATAGTCAACAACCCCATGTTAATGGATCCGCCAGCGGCTCTTACAGAAGCTTATAAAATGACACGTAAGGGGCAAACATATACGCTAGACGCAACAGTTAAAGATCAAAAGACCATAAAGAAGGCGCTTGATCCCATTTTTATCACTAATAATCAAAGCTCAAAGCAACAAACTATTTACCGTAAAATAGCCAAAATAGGAAAAATTCAAGGTATGACCGCAAAACTTGTGGTTAAAAATAAGAAGCTTTATACGTTTCAATACTTAGTTAAAATTAAAGTAAACAAATTAATGCGCTTCAGTGCTGGTCAAAGTTACGGCAACATTGGCAGCAGGGACTTTTTAAAGATTCCTAATAATGCACTTAACGCCAAGCCATTACCTGAAACAAATAAAAAGAAGAAATAACTATTATTAATGTGAACCCTAAAACCAGCAAAGTTTATGGGGTTCTAGTTAAGGACTTACTTCCGCTACTAAGCAGAAGCTAGTCCTTTTAATTTAGAAAAAATGCCGAATAATGAAATGAATCCTGCAAATTAAGCAACTTGCGGGACTATTTTTATGACCGGATTATCTAAAAATCAAGCTCTACCACCAATGGCAACAGGATTATTCAGACTTTTATTTGGTCAAGACCTGTTGGGCAGACTAATATATATAATTTTAATAAAAATTTAACTAAAAAAGGTATACAAAAGCTTTTTTAGATATAAAATATAGTTATCTTAAAAAAGGAGATATTACCAATGAAATTTAAAAAACTAATTTCTACTGTATTATTATCTGCCGCCCTTGTTGGTGGTGGGCTATTTCATGCCCAGTCAGTAGAAGCAGCCTTAAGCAAAAAGCAGGCAATTGCAGTTATTGCAAAGGATGAACAAAATCCCACTAGTTTGCAAATGGAACAAACAACAACGACCAAATATAGGAAAAAGACTACAACTACCACAGAACAATCCGTTTTTAATAGTCAAAAGGGGTTATTTCACATCATCAGCACAACAAAAACCGGAAAGAAAACTGAGACTACTGAGCAATGGGTAGATTTAGACAGCAAGCGCCTTTATTCTAAGCAAAAAGGCCAATGGCAGTACGATACCTTACCAGACTTTTTGATTACAGAACTAAATAAACTAAAAAATAGTAAAGCGCTTAAGAAATATAATAAGGGTATTTATCAGGAAATGGGCAAGAATGCCAAAATCACCAATAATAATGAAACTTACACGGTTAAAGGTAAAGTTAGCGGTAAGAAATTATTACGAAGTACTCTAGGGATGCTAGGTCAAGCAAATACAAAATCCTTACTAAAGAGTTTTAAATTTAGCAATTGCAAGTTTGTTTACACCATTAAGGATCAAAAAGTTGTAAGTACCTATGTTAGCCTTAAAGCAAGTTTCGCCAAAACTATACATGTTCGAGTAAAGCAAAGTAAGAGTAATTTTGGTGACTTTAACGACTTACAATTACCCGATGAGGTTAAAAACGCACCGGCTAACCCGTTAAAATAATATAAAGTGTTTTTAATAATTAAGAGGTATTTAATCATGAAATTTAAAAAACTAATTTCTACTGTATTATTATCTGCCGCCCTTGTTGGTGGTGGTTTGACTCACGCCAAAACAGTTGACGCAGCGTTAAATAAAAAGCAGGCTGTTGCGATTGTTAACAATAAAAAGGCGGAACCAACCAGTGGCCAATACGTTTTCACCACTAAGATTAAAAGTGGTAAGCAAAAACTGGGTTTTGATGCCCATGGCACCTTCACTACCAAGCCTCAACTAGTGCAATCTATTACTACTGTCAGAGCTGGTAAAAACAAAGGTAAAGTAGAACAATGGGTTGATCTGACTTCCAACCGCCTTTACACCAAAGTAGATGGTAAATGGCAATATATACCTCTTGAAGACAGTGAAACTGCACAGCCGGACATGCAAAAATATGAAAGCACAATTAAGAAATTTACCAAGAGTGTTAAACATGATTTCAACAAGAATGCCCGTCTTAGTCATAAAAAAGGCGTTTATACTCTCAAAAGTAGCGTCAGCATGACTAAAGCAGCCAAAATGTTAAACCAGATTTTTAAAGATTATAAGGTAGACACCAAGTCTTTCAAAAAACACGTTAAACTCAGCAAATGCTACGTTACTTTCACTCTGAAAGACGAAGAAGTAACAGACTATGCTGTTTACTTTAAGATGAATTATGATAAAAAGACACCAGCATCTTTCAAACTTAAAATGTTTGGCTTTGGTGGCTCTGATTCTTTAGCTCTTCCTGACGAAGTCAAAAATGCGACCCCAGACCCCAGCTACAACTAAATAATCTAAAATGATAGGGTTCTCCAGATCTATTCGATGAGATAAAATAAGGGTGTTAACTCTTTTAAATATTTTCACCAGTAAATTGGAGGTCCAAAATGAAATTAGGTATTATTGGCAGTGGCAAAATTGTCCATGACTTTTTAACCACTGCTGCTAAAATTGAAAATTTGGAACTAGCAGCAATCTCTACGACTAAGCGCAGTCGCCATATCGCTGAAGATTTAGCTAAGCAGTACGGTATTAAAGAGGTCTTTGCGGATAACGATCAGTTGTGCAATGACGACAACGTAGACACCGTTTACGTCGCCGTACCTAACTTTTTGCATTATGACGTTGTTAAAAAAGCCGTTTTGGCTGGCAAAAATGTTATTTGTGAAAAGCCCTATGTTGAAACCGTTGCTCAAGCTCAAGAACTTAAAAAAATAGCTGATGATCATAACGTAATTATTGTCGAGGCTATCACCAATATTCATTTGCCAAATTATAAGGAAATCAAACGAAAATTAACCAAAATAGCGCCTATTCATATCATCTCTTTGAACTATACGCAATACTCCAGCCGCTATGATGATTTCTTGCAGGGTAAGATTGCTCCCGTTTTTGATCCGGCAAAAGACGGTGGCACCTTAATGGATTTAAATATTTACAACATTCATTTAGCCGTTGGCCTTTTTGGCAAACCGGAAAAGGTGCAATATTACCCAGTGATCCAACAGCATATTGATACTTCCGGTATACTTAACTTAGTTTACCCAGATAAGCAAGCTGTTTTGATTGCTTCAAAGGACAGCTATACTACGCCAAGATCCTTTATTGAGGGTGAAAAAGGCACTATCTATTTTGATGGGTCAACAGGTGTAATCAAAAACTTTACCATTGAACGAAGAAATGGTGAAAACAGTGAATTCAACTTTAATCAATTTGATCATCGTATGGCGAGTGAATTTACAGACTTTGTTAAAATTATTGACAATCACGATACTGCCGCAGCTGACAAATTGTATGATCATAGCGTAGCTGTGATGGCTGTTCTAGCTCAAGCAAAAGAGTCGATCAAATAAATAAAATTAAAAGCGCAGTTACCTCTAATTTTTAGAAGAACTGCGTTTTTGAATATAAAAAGAGGCCTAAAAGTCCGGTAAGACATTTTAGTATTTATCAGGGATACCGTTTAGGTCTCTTTTGCTAGTAATATTAAATATTATTTACTTTGAAGGAGTATTAGCTGATGAACTGCTAGAACCAGTTGAACCAGCTGAGCCGTTGGAACTAGTTGAACCAGTTGAACCGTTAGAACTAGTTGAGCCAGCTGAGCCGTTGGAGCCAGTTGAGCCATTAGAACTAGTTGAGCCGGTTGAACCGTTGGAACTAGTTGAGCCAGTGGAGCCGTTAGAACCTGTCGAGCCGGTTGAACCGTTAGAACTAGTCGAGCCGGTTGAACCTTTAGAACCAGTCGAGCCGGTTGAACCGGTTGAACCAGTTGAGCTAATTGGCGTAACGTTTGTCTCTTCTTTAGCTAAAGCACTTACTTTAATGTATCCAGCTGAAGTTGAGTAATATTTCTTACCCTTAATTTTAACAGTACCACCATAAACGGTAACTTTTTGGCCTTTACGAACTTTACTCTTCTTTAAAGCCTTACCGCTTCTGGTTACCAAAACTG
The DNA here is from genome assembly GCF_026185255.2 of Lactobacillus sp. IBH004. Classification (NCBI taxonomy): domain Bacteria; kingdom Bacillati; phylum Bacillota; class Bacilli; order Lactobacillales; family Lactobacillaceae; genus Lactobacillus; species Lactobacillus sp. IBH004. The sequence continues at coordinate 1,670,349 of NZ_CP110217.2, forward strand.
TGTTTTTAACTACTTGAACAGTTTTACCATCAACATTAACGGCTTTAATATATTGGTTTTTGCCAATCTTATAGTAAACCTTGCCTTTAACAGTCTTTTTACCAAGAACACTAACCTTTTGGCCAACCTTAACTGTTACCTTAGTCTTAACTAACTTCTTGCCTTTTTGCTTGTAAACAGCAGAATTTGCACCAACTTTTTTAGTTTTATTAGCTTTTTTAGCAGCACTAACTTCAGTTGGAGTACTACCTAAAGCATTGACAGGCAATTGATTTACGCCAACTGCTAACAATGTTGCACCAGCTACAGAAACTATCATTTTTCTATAAAAACTATTTTTACTCATATTGAGCCTTCCTTTTTCCATTGACAACATTTTGACGTACTTAGTTAAAAATTAAGAACGCTATAACTCCTATTGAGTTACATGGCTTATATTTTAGCACTATGAAAAAAGAATATAAATATTAATAAGTTAATTCTTTAACTTTATTTATAAGTCTGACTAAAAATGATAACACTGTTACTATAAATAATTTGCTTTGCCAGTAACTGAAATATTACTGTTATATTGTTATGGCATCACAACCACAGCCGAATAAACGGTGGTTTTCTCAAAGGCTGCTCCTAAACCAATTGTTCTGGCAGCCGGATCAAGCAATATGTCTCGATATTTCCCATCTCTAGTTATATTATTGTTAAGATATTCATAAAGAATGCTGCTGGCAACCTCTTCAGTTGATCCACCATCAAGTGCAAGTTCTAGCATGTTTGTAGTGCGATTAATAGTCCACTCCCACGAAAAACTAGCAATACATTCTCCCAATATGGGATAATCAATGCCCTTTTTTTGAAAAGCCTTTTGTAAAATAGACGTTCCAGATTTATCATAAAGTCCAAAATTCTTGATCAAATCTTGTGCACGTTCTTGAACAATCTTGTCATAAGTAGGGTCTGCTGTTAATTTGCTTAAACCCCGACTAATCCGCTCCTGATTAAGTTCTCTTAAAAAGACTTGCCTAAATTTACTAGGTGAAAATTCATTTGTGTGAGAATCTGAAACATTCTCATTAACGGCAATAGGATCTGGTAAATTAGCGGAGGCTGTATCCTGAGCTGCATCATCAGAGCTATTCGGCTGATCGGGATTCACCTTATCTTCTGGTGTTTTAGATTCAGAGGTATTTTTATCATTAGTTTCCGTTTCTTCCGGAATTACATTAGCACCGTGTGCATCTGCAAGATTATCCGCATTATGTGAATTTTGTGCAGTATTGCTATCATTAGAAACTTCAGACTTATCAGAGTTCTCTGCCCCATTTGCATTTGATGCACTATTAATATGGTTATTCTTAATTTCACCCTGAGTAGTCTTATTCACATTAGGAGTAAAATTATTGCTTGGCATATTATTCAAGCCGTAACCATTAAATACCAAAGTATTGGCATTTTGCGTCTTATTATAATCAATACTTTTTGCCAATTCGTTAGTAATATTTACTGCAGGCGACAGAGTTTTAATCACCTGCTCAGTTGATTTCACCGTTGAATTTATCTTGGCTAACACACCCTTCCTGATGTAACCGTGGCTAGTGGCGTAGCATTTCTTGCCCTTAATTACTTTTGATGCGCCAAAAATCCTGATTTTTTGTCCTTTGTGAATTGCTTTTACTTTTTTGCCATTTCGAGTATAAAGTACCGTATCTTTGGTTACTTGATAAATTTTACCTTGAATGTTAACGGCTTTAACAAATTTATTTTTACCAATGCGATAAAACAGTTTGCCCTTAACAGTTTTTTGGCCATAAATACGTACTTTTTGACCCGCCTTGATGATTTTCTTGGATTTAACCAGCTTTTTGCCCTTACGGACATAGACAGCGGAATTGGCTCCCACCCTTTTTATTCTTCTAGTTCGACTACTTTTCTTAGCTGCACTTACTTTTTCCGGCATGGCATTTAAGACACTCGGCGGCGCTTGCTTTAAAAACCCTGTCAGTAAAGTCACAGTGGTCAAAGAAACGATCACTTTTTTGCAAAGATTATTTTTACTCATATCTAAACCTTTCAATATTTAAAAATGGAAATTATTATAACTATACAAAAGTATATTTTAACTGAGAATTAAAAAATGCTGACAGTCACTTCTTAATTTTTGTATTATTTTCTAACTGAGAAAAATTCGCAATTAAAAAGGACTGATTGTCAAAATCAGTCCTTTGTTAGTCAGTCTAATTAGTAATTATTTTTTGCCGATAATCTGGCGCATACGATCGGCCGCCTGATATTTTGCGGTGAAAATCAGTTCATCACCTAATTCAATGACAGTATGACCGTGTGGCACCAGCCACTCTTGCCCCCGACGAATACGGCTGACGGTGATGTCATGAGCCACGTCCCAGTCCATCAGTTGGCGACCCGAGTACTGCGTATTACGGACAACAACAGAGTAAACAGCATTTTTAGTATCACTCAAGACACTGTAGAGAGCAGGCGATTCGATTAGTGCCCGTAAAAGTGCGGAAGTAATATTACTCAAGTCAAAGACTTCCATACCATTCTTGCGCAAGTCCTTGACCCTGGCAATATCAGCACGCTTTTGACAAATAATAATGCGCTTGAAGTCACCCTGCTCTTGTGCCAGCTGCCCCAGCCGCAAATTAGTATCGTCAGACCTCATGGCCGCAACGAAAATATTACCAGTAAAAGCACCAGATTGTGCCAAGCTCGCACTATCCAATTGGGATAATAATTTTAACTGTGGCACGCGGCTTTTATAAATATGATAGTGTTCGTTACTGGTAGTATACATCTTAACCGAATACCAGTTATCATGCAGGTCGAGCATTACGGGGACAGTCAAGGCATTAGTGCCCAAAATCACGACTTTTTCCTTAATGCGATCTTCTGCTTTCAATTCAAAAATGGCGTTAAATAAAATTGGGCACAGAATGCAGACGATCACAGCAGCCAGGATAAAAACATCTGACTGCAGCCGCGTAATAACGTTTAACTTACGTGCTACTGCTAAAGTCGGAAGGACTATAGTAATGGTAGTTGCAGTTAAAAAGCCCCCGGCAATACCATTTCTGCTGCCGAATTTTTGCGCGTAAACCAGGGCAACAGGTGCTTTAGCCAAGAACAGAAACAAGATTAATATTGGTAATAAGATCAGTGATTTTGGGTGGGCCAAAAGTGACCTTAAATTAAGTTTTACTCCCGTCATGATAAAGAAAATAGGAATAAAGAAACCATAGCCGATTGAGGTTAACTTGTCCGCTGTTTCCTGACTGGGTTCCAGCAACTTCATGACAATGCCGGCTAAAAACGCCCCCAGGATGTTTTCTACTCCTACTCTCTCTGCTACCGTAACCAAAGCAAATATTAGAAAGAAAGCTAAACGAACATCTAACTGAGTGGTTGATTTTGTCACTTTTACAAACCACAAGTAGGGCTGCTTAAAGCGCCACAATAATAAAATAGCAACGCCAAAGAGCAGGATAATCAGCCACAACTGCTTAGTGTTACCGCCATTAATGGCTGCATAAACCGTTAAGAGCATTAAGGGAATTACTTCCCCTAAAACCGCAGTTAGTAAAATTGTCTGTCCGATGGGTCTGTTTAAAATATCCTTTTCCTTTAAGGTAGCAATCACCACGCCCAAAGCAACAGTCATAAAAATGATGGTTGCCAACATGACGTCCCCAAATAAACCCAACACTTTTAACAATAATGCTAAGCAAATAGACAAAATTGTCACACCTAAAAAGGCGTTGAGTGCCACTTTAAAAGGGGCAATCTGACCCTTTTTTCTTTTGGCTTTTTGCCCTGGCTTTAACAAGTCAAAGTTAATTTCCATTCCTGACAAAAATAGCAACAAAATCACGCCTAAATTTGACAGAAAAGACAGGTCATGGGTCGGTCGGACGAGATTGAAGCCACTTGCACCTAACACAATACCAATAATAATTTCTGCAACTGCAGTCGGAACTGCATTAACCCGCAAACGTGCCATTAATATAGGCACTACCAGCGCAAACAAAACAACTAAGAATAAAGACAACTGTGCCACAAGGAATGCCCCCTCATTTATTCTTAGTCGATTATACAAGAAATTGTCAAATGAAGAAAATAATACGGGTAAGAAATAACAAAATGACCCCCAAACTTGGGGGCCATATCATAACCTGTTTCTTTATTTGCTATTTAAAATTAGCTGCTTTGACAAAGCGGTTGGTATCAATTGGATAGTACATTTTGCCACCAATATTGATGCGACCGCCATAAGTGCGCACAGAAGTACCACGTAAGAGTTTTGCATTATCACAGCGAATTCCGGTAGTATCATAAACATAAGCATTATGAGTTAAAACTCGCTTAGTACCAACAATGTTGCTGGCAACAACGTATTCATTTTCACCAATTTGTAAGTACTTTTTACCGTTAATGACTTTCTCTTGCGCTACAGTCACCACTGTACCTGCAGTTTTCAATGCAGCAGTAGTACGATTGCCCTGGGCATCATAAGTATAGGCATCGTGCATTAAAGTCTTGTTGCCAGTTGGTGCCTGAGAGACGGGGTCAGAATCAGTGTTAGAATCAGAAACCACCGGATCATTTGTGCCAACGTTATTATCTGGCACTGTGGTATTAGAAGTTTCAGCCGCCTGCAAGTCATAATAATATTTGAGCAAGGAGAAAAAGTCATTCATCGAATAGCCCCATTTTTGGAAGTAGCCATCCGGATCGGTATGATTGGTACCACCTAAAAAGCGCGATACAGCGTGGTGCGACCAAATAGTTCCCGTGCCCGTATTTGAAGCATTCACGGGCGTGATGTCATAGCGGTGCAATAGTTTTGCGGCATAGATAGCATCATTATTGACGCTTTTAGCAAATTTATTGCGCGTATTTTCCCGGCACAGTTCAATTTGAATAAAGCGGTTGTTGGCAATTGCGCCCGCACCCCAAACGCCGTAGTTGGGCGTCATCATTTGAATAACTTGCTTACTGTCGACAAAAGCATGAACGTAGGAATACATATTCATCCATTCACGGTTGAAGTAAATAGCTTCGTTATAGGCGGAAGCTCCAGGGGTAGCAGTCTCATGGATGACAATACCCTCAGGTGTTCCTTTTCGATACTTGATTTTATTGCCTTTAGCATAAAATTTGTTATACTTAATATTCTGTGTCTGCAACATTTGATACAAAAATGTTTCGCCGACATAGCTGTTTTGTTTTGCGATTGAATTAATTGAGGCAGCTTCAACTACCTGTGTGTGATTAACATTAAAAATAGGTGCAACTAAACCTACTCCGATAGCAATAGTAGTTATTAGTTTCTTTATCTTCATCTAAATTTTCATTCCTTATTTTCTGCTTTTTACCGTTTGACCTTGGTCTAGAAATTGCCTTTCTTAATATATTGGTGAATACCAATTCTATAATACTTATGACCGTAAATATTAATTGCACTGCCAAAGGTTGCGACTGACTGCCCCTTCTTCATCACCAGCTGATTGTCACGATTGCCGTAATCGTTATAAACATAAGCGTTCTTTTTTAAAGGTCTCACTGTGCCATCAATATTGCCACTGGCAATATACTGGTTTTCGCCAATACGGTAATATTTTTTCCCATTAATAGTTTTAGTACCATAAGTCGCAATTACTTTACCAGTGTTAGGCACCTTGATGGCCTTGAGCTTTTTAACACGTTTACCCTCAGAATTATAGACATAAGAGTTGTGCATTAAAGTCTTGTTGACCTTTTTTTCACCCTTAGGGGCTTGCGAAGCAGGAGGAAGTGCGCTGCCCAAGTCTAAGAGCGTATCATTAACCCAGCCCTTGCCGGAGATATACATGCGCTTTTTACCATTATAATAGGTAATGGTCTTCGTAACGGTAACGGCATCGCCCTTAGCAACGGAATCAGTCTTAGCTGAAACCGAGTGATCAGTGGGCCAAGCATAAGTAGCGCCCGCTTTCTTGACGACATAAGACTTGCTGGTGTTTGAGACCGTAGGGTCATATTGCGTCAAATTGTAGTTAGCAATTCTGGCATTCAAGGTCGTGTTGTACTTGCTGTCAGTCGCATACGTACCAGTTAGCGCCTGAGTGGCATCTGTATAAGAAGCGGCGTTTTCCAACCATGCTCCTTGATAGCGATTAGGCTGCCAAGTTACACCTAAGCGGAGCTTCTTGCCGTTATCATCAAATGAATCCTGACAGGAGTCGTATTTTCTAAACTTAGCAGTTACGTAATAGCTCTTGCCGTTCTTATCTTCTTCACGAGTCTTAGACGAATATGTTGCTCCGGGCCAGTCGTCATTAGCTTTCATACCAAATAAGTTATTGGCATTAACTGCCAAACCCGACTTGCCCCAATTAGATTCTACGATTGCCTGGGCAATCATCACTGAAGGATATAAGCCGTATTTCTTTGATACCTTCTGTGCCTGTTTAGACATAGTATTTAAAAACGTAGTTTCAGCCGCAGTAGCTGCAGATACTTTCTCAGCACTTACTGGAGAATTGGCAATTAAGTTGTTGGTAACCGGCATTACCACCGCTGAGGCGAGGACAGCTGTCGCAAAACCAGTGATTAGTCTTTTCTTCATAAATAATATTTCCTCCTTAACCGACACCTTTATTGTATCGGGCAATTTGACTATAAACAATAGCTGCACTTGAATTGTAGTCAAAAAGTAATATAGATCGTTTTTATATTACAAATAGTAATTATTTTTCTAAAATTTCACGTAAGTGAATTAACAAATTATGCTTGCTTCTCTGCAGCTGAACTCGGCTCACATGGGCTTCTTGAGCCAAGGCACTGATAGTTTGACCACCAATTAAGTGATTAATAAATACCAGTCTTTCTATCTCGTTCATACGAACAAGTTCACCCTTAAGAACCAGCTGATTATTCCAGTTAGTCATTAATGTAGCTTCTGTGAGCGAATCAAAGGCAATTTCTTCTTCTGATTGACGCTGCTTTTTGCGCAACAGATCAATAGTGTGCCAGATAATCTTACGAAAACTCAGCCGATCTACTTCAGATCGCTTCTTATCTGCTAATTTAGTTAACATTTCCGCGTATATTAAAATACCTTCTTGAAAAAGGTCTTCATAATTAGTATAGTCCACTCTGACGTGGGCGGCTTTTAAAGCGCCTCTAACTAATTTTTGGTTATTCCATGCTGTTAAAAATGCTTGTTGGTTAATCTTCATTTGTGACGTTTCCTTTATGTCATTTTGTCACAAGCGCTTGTGCTCCTATAGATTAACAAGGTTTATTAAAATAGCAAAAACATAAAATGAGGCGTTTATTATACTATCACTGACTTTTTTAATAAAAGTAAAAATTTCCCTAATCCTAGTTGCAGATAGCCTAATAACGCGCAATTTCTGGGTGAAAAAAGAGTTAAAAAAATACACGAATTAATTACTTAATTCGTGTAGCAAGCTAATATAAGCTGTCGGGTCTCTTGCTGGAATAGTAGGCCTTCTTATGTGCCTCGGTCATTTGGGGCAATTCATAAAAATCTGCCAAGTAGTTACCGTAGCGTAGATGCTTTTTATCCAGAACTTCCGTCATAATGCTTTTGAGACTTAAATTGGCCAGAGATTGATGCGGATGAAAATTAGCCGGTTGATCAATCAGGGATTTGCCATGAAATTTCCTAACCCGCCAGCCTAAATTCTGCTCTAAATGATTGCTGTTGAGCACATAGAGGGCATGGTTAAAGAATAAGCTGTTACCGATCTTTTCTGTTAAATGGCGACTACAGTTGCGGTAAGCAAAAAGGTATTTGTTGTCACTAATACTGACAGTTTCAAAGACAAACATGTGGTTCTGCAAGGGTTGATAGTCGGCCATTTGATGAAGCGCAACCCAGTCAAGATTACTGGTGTTGTAGCTGCGAGTGGAAAAATAAGCCAGTCTGCCAGTAGCTATGACGTTGTGTCCTGCTAAACCAATTTGACGGGCAAACTCGCACTGAAACTCAAGTCCGGCAAACAGGCACTTTTGCGCAAATGAAGTCAAGTGAGACTTTGTACTACGACCACTTAAGACTATGCCGCACTTACTGTCAAAAATGGCGCTTTTGAACTTGCCCCACAGCGGCTGATTTTGAAACTGGTACAAGGCAATGGTACTGGCACTAACACAGTATTCTTCATCAAACACCAGATAGTCTAAAATCTTCTTATCTTCTGCTATGCGCTGGCGCAATAACCTTTCTGACCAAATGGGGTAGTCTTTACTTGGGGGTAAGTTGCAAATGGTATCATTTTCTTTTATCATTTAAGCTTCTCCTAATTTTAAAATTGATAAAAGCTATTATACCAGTATTGTTATCGCTTGCATAGCTTAAAAAGGCAACAAAAAAACGGAAATGTATTACATTTCCGTTTTCGTGTAATTAATTAAGAATTAATTACTTAAAGTTAGCAACTTTAACGTATTGCTTAGCAGGACCGCCGATACGGTAGTAAGCCTTACCATTCTTGAATGTGTAAGGTGAACCAAAGGTAACAACAGTTGATCCCTTCTTCAATACACGTCTGTCAGCACGCTTCTTAGAGGTCTTGTAAACATAAGCGTTGTGTGACAATACACGAGCAGTACCGTCAATGTTGTCAGCCATTACGTATTGGTTGTCACCAATCTTGTAAACAAGGCTGCCATCTGCAAGCTTAGTTGGGTCACCGTAAACATTTACAGTGCTGTAAGCAGCAAGTGTCTTAGTACCAACACGCTTGTGGTCCTTGTCGTAGATGTATGAATTGTGCATAATCTTCTTAGGTGTAGCAGCAACTGGTTTAATTGAACCATCAACATACTTAGTTTCTACAAACTTAGTTGAGTTAGCTGAGTTAATACGAGTGTATGATTTACCATTTACAGTTACAGTACCGTAAGTAGCAATCTTGTCACCGTTCTTAACAGTTGTCTTAGTATCGGTTACTACATTACCACTGATGTCATAAACTGGTACGTTATCAATGTCAGCTTGAACAGTAGTGTAAGTAGCACTTGGATCGCCAACAGTTATGTAGAACAATACAGAACTAGTCTTACCTTCAGCATTAGTAGCACTTACAGTTACAGGGTAAACGCCAGCAACAGTTGTATTAACCTTAGTTGTATCAACCTTAACAGGAATAGCAGTATTGTTATTTTCACTCATAGTAGCTGAGAAGCGACTAGTGATCAAAGGCTCGTTTACTGTACCATTAAGGGCAACGTAATTAAATCCTTCACCGTTAACGTTAACAACATCGCCTGTACCAAAGTGTGCAGGTGTGTTAGCTGATTCACCAGCAAATTTGATTCTTGGGAATGAGAAGTCTGCATCAACAGCATCTGGATAAACTGTTACATTAAAGGTACTTGTATTTCTACCTGCTGCAATATTTACAGGGAATGTAATAGGTGCGGAAGGCTTTGCAAAAGTACCATCTGAGTTGATAGTAATTGCTTTAACAAGACCATCTCTAACATCTTGAGCTAGTTGTGTAAATCTACCACTAATAATTCCAGCACTATTTGCAGTATTGCTTGAACTAATTGAATCTACACCAACACCATATTTTGCATTAATTGCATTTACAACAGCATCTACACTATAGAAACCTTTAACAAGGCCAACTGAACCAGCAGCTGCACGTCTATTATCACTCTTAGTGTAAACATATGGTGCACCTACCATGGCCTGGTAAGATGTCTTAAATGATTGAGCCAATACAAATTCGTCACTTTCACCTCCAGGATTAGTAGCAACAATTTGTCTTGTACCACCATTTACATTTAAATTATATGTTTGACCAGGGTTTAAGCCAGTAATCTTAGCATATCTATTTGCTGCAACATAATCAGTACCCTTTTCCAAGGTTGATACAGGCTTTGCACCACTCTTAATAGTTGCAACACCATCAGCAAAAGTAACATCATCTTTTTGGTAAATGAAAGTATCTCCACGAGTTACAACTTTTGCATTTGGAACATTTGCATTTCCACCATTAAAATGTAAGCCAAAAGTTATAAATGAAGCGGCTTCACCACCGTTAATACCTTCAGCGCCAAAAACATCAAGTCCTGCACTAAGGGTGTAATAACTTGGATCAGCAGCACGTGTGCTTACATCAGCTGATACAGTTGATACAGTACCTGCAGCAACTGGAGCAACAGCTAATAAAGCAGCAGCAGCAGCACTAACAATTCTTAAATTTTTCTTCATGTGGTCTTTCCTCCTTGTGTATATACAAAATAGTAATAGACTATAGGTTCAGTCGTTATGAGCCTACATTGTTACAACACCCTTCGAGCCGAAATCATAAGTTTATAACTCTTATGAGGTAGCCTTCAAGCTGAAGAACGCGCATGCGTACAGGCTATCGAACCTGAAGCATAGCTATTACTTACCACATTTCATATTGTACTAACCTTTTGCTTAAATTGCAAGGCATCCAATTATTTTACACACTTTTGTAACAAACGCTTACAGCTGTAAAATAGATATGTAAAGTTCCTATTTCTATAAAAACGTTGTGCAGCAATGCTTTGCAGGTTTTCTGGCTAATTTTAGTCAAAAATATTTTTTTATTTACCGGTAAATTTTACAAAATAATAACAAAAAACTTTTTATAAAGTAAAAAAGGCTGCACTTAACAATCTGAGTGCAACCCTTTCCTTTATTAATATCTACTCTCGTTTTAAAATCCGTCTGACTTTAGCAATCAGTTTGCTAATCAGTTTCAGTATCTGCAAATTACAGAGACTGATCCGCAGTATTATCAAACAAACTAGTAACAGTTCGTTCAACGTATGCAGCAGATTGAGGAGTTTGATATAGACTCACCCCTTCTTGTTCAAATGCATCAGCATTTGCTATTGTAGTCATTGCCGTTTTAACTTCCGCGCCAGTTAAGTTGACCGCAGCGTTAGCCAAGGATAAGTTAACCTTTTTACCTGCACCATTTAAAAATACTAGTTGTAAAGTCTTGGTTTTAGTTTCCATATTATATACTCCTATCCCACTTAATTATTGACTGACTGGTTTTAATCTCTTGCTAATGAAATGCCCTGCTTTTGAATTAAGGTTGCCGCTCCCAGTTCATCGCCTTGCAGCTCAGCCAATGCGTTTCCGACTTTAGCTAAACTGTCTGCTGCAACGCCCCGTTTAACATTCTTCAAATTACGTGTTTTAGCACCTTGTTTGCCATACTTGGAGTTTAAAAATGTGTATTGGACTGCTTGATCTAATAATGCAAAATTCATAGTATCTTTCTTCCCTTTTTTAAATTATCTTAATGCTGTAATCAACCCGCGCGCCAGATGTCTTACACTATTACTAACGAATTGGCACTGCAAAATGTAACTTTTTTAAGTGTGATTTTTTAGCTAAAACAAGTGAAAAAACACCATTAAGTAGTCAAATCTACTTAAACCATCTATAATTAAACTAAGTATGAGTAAGGAGGATAAATTCCTATTATGAAAAAAACGACAATTGGTACAATTGTGGCAGTAGTAATTATCGCTATTGGTGGTGGCGTTTTTTATGCCACCCAAAAATCTAACAGTGATAAAGTTAATGCTTCCTATAACAGTGCAATGACTACCGGTAAAAATGCAGTTGCTGACAAAGACTACTCAGAAGCAAGCTCCGCATTTGCCAAAGCTTTCAGAATTAAGAAGACTGACCAGGCTAAAGCTTATAAAAACCAATCGGACAATATGACTTCTGCAATTAAGGCTACTAAAAAAGGTAAATATGATGATGCCTTAAGCAAAACTGCAGACGTAATTCAAAGCAAAAATGGCTACTCCGTTTTAGTAAAACAAGGTAAAAGTCTCAAAACCACCATTAAAGATGTGCAGGATAATTACGAGCACGAAATTCGGCCTATCTTTCTTGCTGCATCCCAAGCCGAACTGAATAAACAATACCTTAAAGCCGCTGACGAGTATCAAAAAGTTCTAGACCTGCCATATATCGACGGGCAATACTACAGCCAATATAAGAAAGAAGCAGAAAAGGGACTGAAGAATAACCAAAAGGCTGCTAAAGATGGCACAAACGGTAACGCAGCTCAAAGCTACAAAGCTATTTCCGGTAAAGGACCAGACACAGGCAATGCTGGTAAGACCGGTGAAGGAGCAATGGGCAACCATAAAGTAAACGGCAAGACTGTTTCTAAGAAGCAGATTGCGCAATTGCGTAAGCGTGTAGCTAAGTTTGGTTATGACGCTACTTCCTGGAGTCCACAAGACTTAATTGATCTTTACAGAAAATCTGGCAGAACTAAGCCAGGCAAGATTACCAAAAAAGACATCCAAGATTATCTCAGACCATAATCATTCTTTTTAGATCTCTAAATTAAGCAAAATCGCCTTGAACTGCTAAGCTGCAATTTAAGACGATTTTTCTTGTCAAAGTTTTAACTATTCAGCAGTTTTTTGTGAGTGGGTAAAAATGCTATAATTTTATTAAAATTGAGAAAAACTACTATTATGTAAAGGGTAAATTGCTCCAATAGTTGCTTTTATAGTCTAAACTCTGTAAAATGACTATTGACTTTCACGTTTCCTATTTTTATTAAAGGAGTGTCTGCTTTGACTGATAAAGAAAATAATACCAAAGAGAAAGATAACGAAAAACAACAAGAAAAGGATAAGGAAAAAGCTAGAAAAGAAAAGGAACTTAAGGTTGTCATGCCTGAGGCTGAGTGGGCTACCATGCCGCAGAAAGAATTCGCGCAGCAGCCAGACTACCTTATAGTCTTCGCTGATTTCTACATCGCACAATTTAATCAGCGCGACTTAGAAATCATGAACTTATACGATACTAATTCCAACATGGTGGATATTAATCACTATCTTCTTAACAACATTCACTTTACCCGCAAAGAATTAGTTAAGCATGTATTACAATATCATGCCCAAAATTTCCAAAATATAATTGATGAAATTGCGGCTAAAGATGGTGTTGAAGCAGAAAAAATGACATCATACAAGGATTGGGATAACTGGTACGAAGACCGTCGCAATAAAATTTCAGCTTCTTTATCATAATTTACTTGTACTAAAGCAAAAAAAAGAACAAAATAGATACTTGAATGAGAATGCCACATTGACATTCTTTTTTACTTAAAAATGAATAGTTCAATCTTGTCTATGGGAGTACATATTTACTATGGATAAAAAGAAGAAGCGGATCTCAGCTGCCGGTTTGTTAATTACCATCGGTATCGTTTACGGTGATATCGGCACTAGTCCGCTCTATGTAATGAAGTCAATCGTTACGGGTAATGGTGGTATTGCCAACGTTGATCGGGAACTAATCTTGGGTTCAATCTCGCTGATTTTCTGGACAGTCACGCTGCTAACTACCGTTAAGTACGTTATGATTGCGCTTAAGGCCACTAACCGTGGTGAAGGTGGTATTTTTGCTTTATACGCTTTAGTACGCAAAAGAGCCAAGTGGCTGGTGATGCCAGCATTGATTGGCGGGGCAGCGTTATTAGCCGATGGAACATTGACGCCGGCCGTGACCGTCACAACTTCAATCGAGGGACTAAAGAACATGCACTTTGGTTCCCACGTTCCCGTTCCTAATCAGAATGCCGTCATCATTATTACGATCGCCATTCTGCTGGTACTGTTTTCAATTCAAATGCTGGGCACCAGCAGTATTGGTAAAGCCTTTGGCCCGATTATGTTTGTCTGGTTTACCTTTTTAGGTTTGATCGGTATCTATAATATGGCTAACGACTGGTCAATTCTGGAAGCACTGAATCCGGTTTGGGCAATTAAAGTCCTTTTCAGTCCATCTAATAAAGCCGGCATTTTCATTTTGGGTTCAATCTTCCTGGCTACCACTGGGGCCGAGGCGCTGTATTCTGATGTTGGTCATGTTGGCAAAGGTAACATTCGCGGATCATGGCCATATGTCTTTCTTTGTCTGTCACTTAATTACTTGGGACAAGGGGTATGGATACTGCAGAACCCGCACTACCAAACTAATGGCGGTGAGCTCAATCCTTTCTTTGAGGCTGTACCGACTGATTTGCGCCTATTCGCTATTATTTTAGCTACAGTTGCCGCCATTATCGCCTCCCAGGCTTTAATCACCGGTTCATTTACACTGGTATCCGAAGCAAGTGGTCTGAAATTCTTACCACGAATGAATATTAATTATCCTACTACTAAGCATGGACAAATTTATATTCCTTCCGTTAACAAAATGATTTGCGTTGCTACTATTGCAATCGTCATTTTCTTCAGGACTTCAGAACACATGGAAGCAGCCTACGGTCTGTCAATCACGGTCACAATGTTAATGACTACCCTGCTTTTGTTTGAGTATTTGGGTTCAAAACACCATCCGCTAATATTGCGCCTGTGCTTTTTACTTGCCTTTGGCTTTATCGAAGGCATGTTCTTAATCTCCAGTCTAACCAAATTCATGCATGGCGGTTATGTCACCGTCCTAATTGCCGGTTTCATTGGCGTTATCATGTTCATTTGGTACTTCGGCAATAAAGTCCGCGACAAGCACGAAGGTGCTCATTCCTACGTACGTTTAGATGAATACACCGATATGTTAACGGACCTAAGTCATGATGATGATTACCCTACTTATGCGACTAACTTGGTCTACATGGCTAAAGTTAAATACAATAAGTTTATTAAACGGGAAATCATGTACTCCATCTTGGATAAACGGCCTAAACGCGCTCAGGCCTACTGGTTTGTCACTGTTAACATTACCAACGAACCGTTTACAGCCAGATACGCCGTTAATACTTTTGGCACTAAAAATGTCATTAACGTGCAGCTGTATCTCGGTTTCAAGAAACAGACCAGTGTCAACGTTTATCTGCGCCAAATTGTCCACGACTTGATTAAAGACGGCACCATTGAGGCTCAACCGCAGGAATACACCACTACCCCTGGTCGTAAAGTCGGCGACTTTTCATTTGTAATTGTTAATGAAGTTGTCAGTCCTTTAACCAGACTAAAAGGCTTTGAAAAAGTAATGTTAAAAGCGCGGGTATGGCTGCAAAACCTGTCTTCCAATCCTGCCTCCTGGTTTGGCCTGGAATACACTGACACGGTGGTCGAGCAAGTGCCTTTGATTTTAGGCAAGCCAAGACACAACTTGCACATTAAGCGGGTTGCACCACGTGACTATTCCAACCTAAAGAAAAAAGATACTGAATAATATAAATAACCGTCCACGACTTGTTAGAGTCGGGGCGGCTTTATTTTAAGCAAAAAGCGTTTATAATAAGTGATATGAAGAAATCATGACTAAGTAGTAAAAGTCTAGTCAAACAGATAGCAGTTGATCGAGTTAGGATAGTGAGGTGTAAGTACAATGGATAGAAATATTTTTCTTAAGCAAATGATCGCATTTGCTGTGAGTAAAGGCATAAGTGAAGACCAAGCCCAGCGAATTATGAATAAATATATCGATAAGCTTGAAGTGAGTGACTCCATTGTACAACACATTGGACCTGAATATTATGCTTATCAAATTTTAATTAATGAAAAGTTGGTAGATTTTGTGGCTCTTTAGTTTTTAAAACTAATTAACCCCATAAACCAAATCTCTTTTATTAATCATATGTCTAAACTAGTTATATGAAAACTATTCAAACCAAAAACGCACAAGCTAAAGTCTAGCTTATGCGTTTTTTAATTACTTTGTCAATTATGGAATCAAAATCAATGGTAATTAATCTTGTTGCTTCGGAAAAAATTTTCTTAGAATTTCACTGTCAAACAGATTCTTTCTAATTTCTCCATCTTGCGTAAAATCTTGATGACTTCCTAAACTGCAATTTAAAATATTACATTTGCGCCAAGTTTTTTGCGATTACTTCTTGTCTCCGTTTGGTCCAAATAATAACTAAAGCTATAGCTGCATAAATAGTCACTCTCAAAATGGTTCCCTGCCAATCCATCATAGTAGGTTGCACTGCAGACTTAACTGGATTGCCATATTCGCCGATACCAGCTTGAAGAAATAGAATAAAATCATATAAGCCATGATAGGTCATATTTAACAGTAGCGAATGTGTGTAAAGGTAAATAGCAGCAAGTACCAACCCCGCGCCACTTACCTCAAACATTTGGCGCAAAGTAGTTAATGGCGTTTGATAGGCAATGTTGGTGATATGCCAAAACCCAAAAAGTAGACCATCAAATAACACAATTAAGTATATACGATACTTACTGCTTTGAAAAATTTGCGCAAGAAGAGCAATAACTAAAAAACGCATTAGCCATTCTTCAGCAATCCCTGTTCGTATAGCTGACCCGATAATACCAAGATTAATTTGATCAAAATAGTAACTCAAAGTATCGGCAATGTTATCAACTTTGGCTAAAGGGGATAAAGCAATTAAAAATAAAACTCCCGCTAAAAGCAAAGTTATTAAGCTGGAAAACAGAATTGAGTCATTCCGACTATATAGAAAGTGTGGTTTTTGTATTTTCCAACTGGTCATTACCAAAACAGTAATGATGATTAAAACAGGAATTCCAGACAAACCCGAATTATTTATCTGGTGCAATACCTTGTTGTACCGTAAAGTTCCGGCAATCTTGCTTACAACCCGGACGTCATAGACAACAAACATCAATAGCAAAATTCTGCCCCAATTATTGTTCACCCGACTTAAGGCTAATTTAGCCATTGGAATATACATGATAAGGGAATAAAAAGTAACCAAAAGCATCCAGAAAGTGCCATTGATCAAATGATAGTAATTCAGTAATTTTGTTAGCAAAGACAAACTAATTGGCAAAGTGTAACAAATTGCTATAGTTTCAATGTAATGGTTAATCAATTGCCATCTTTTCGGCTGTTCACTTTCAGTCTGTAATAAAGAAAATTGTAAACAAACAAAAATAAGAGAGAGTGAAATGGCAAGCTTTTGGCTTTGATTAAAAAGATTTCTATTAACAAAACCCAGAGTAGCGCAAATTAGTAAGATCAATATTTGTCCCACAGTTTGTGCTAAATGAAAAATTTTTATTATCCGATTTGTTTCTGATGTACGTGCTGATACAGCGTTTTGATTGAAATTCTTCATGGTAACTACATTATAGTAAATATAAAATGTGTTTCAATATATCTTTAATCCTTTTTTAAAATAAGTAAAATTATTATTTACCTTTACAAAAAAAGCCATTGTTCTAAATGATTAGAACAATGGTTTTTGATTTATTACTAATAATTACCAAATATGTACTCGTTTTTCTGGGTCGAGCCACATGCCATCTTCAGGCTTAACATCAAAGGCTTTGTAAAAGTCATCTTGACATTGGCTTTGAACGTTGGCACGTAATGGACCAGGTGCATGAACGTCAACAGCGGTTTGACTCTTAATTGATTCAGTCAGTTGCTTATTAGCCCAAATGCGTGCAAAGTTTTCAAATAATTTCTTTAAGTCATCATTTTCATTCTTTGCGGCTTCAACAGCAGCAGTTAAACCACCCTGGTCAGCAATATTTTCTGAAACTATTTGCTTACCATTGAGTTTAACCGGACCATATTCGATGCCATCAAACAAATCAATTTCAGCTTGTGTCCGCTTCTTGAATTCGGCGTAATCCACATCAGTCCACCAATTAGTCATGTTGCCCAATTCATCAAATTGTGCACCATTGTTGTCAAACGCATGTGAAACTTCATGAGCAATTACGGAACCAATACCACCAAAGTTAGCTGCTCTGTCTTGCTTTAAGTCATAGAATGGCTTTTGCAAAATGGCTGCAGGGAAAGTCAGATCATTTCTCTGCGGATCATAGCAGGCGTTAACTAAATTACCAGGCATTGCCCATACTGTCCGGTCAACTTCCTTGTGCAGTTGCTCAATGTTGTACTTTTGTTCTGCAATAGTAAATGCACGTTCATTTGCATAAAGGCTGCCACCTTGACTTGCAGGGATAACCTTTAAGCGATTATAAATTTCCTCGATTTTATCCGGATAACCAATTTTCAAGACCAAAGCATCAAGCTTAACAATCGCACGCTTTTTAGTTTGTTCAGAAAGCCAGTCATTATTTTGCAGGCGTTCCTTATAAACGTCAAGCATACGATGAATCATATCCTCAACGTCTTTTTTAGCATCTTCGCCAAAATAAGTTTGACCGTAATAAACGCCGACTACTTCACTAAAGGCACCGTTGGCAATGTGGTAAGCTTGCTTTTCACCACTAGACAACTTAGGCTGGCCATATAAAGCCTGGCTAAATGGGAACGCTGCTTCTCTGAAGTCTTGTGACAAAGAATCAGCAGCCGCATTAATAAAGGTAACAATCATCCAGCCCTTGATTTCAGCAAAGTTTTCTTCATTGATAATTTCGTTAATGTGATCCAAGTAGCGTGGTTCTTCAACAATAATTCGTTCTGGTTCTTCGCCAATTGCTTCTTTCAAGTAGTAAGCAATCTTGAATTTATCAAACTTAGCTTCAAAGTCCTTAATCTTCATTGGATTGTAAGTAGCAGGATAATCTGCCCACTCCTCTGTAGACTTAACGATCTTAGATAGCTTAGCATCAAACTTAATAGCATCTGCTGCATATTTTTCTGCTTGAGCTTGAGCAATACCAGCCATGGTTAAAAGCTTAACTGACTGCTTTTGCAAAGTATCTAACAATTGAGGTGCATCAGGAGTTTGATAAGTTGTAGTGTCAGGCAAGAAAGTTCCAGGACCAGCAAAATACAAAGCATTAACTTTGGTATTCTTCATGTCAGGTTCAACGCTAAAGCTAAATGGGAGCAAGGCAAAAGTTGCTAAGTCAGGCGCATTTAAGTTGTAGTCAGAAAAGTCCTTAATGCCGTCAAGAATAGCTAAATCGTCCTTAATCGGATCAGCACCTTCTCTATTACGCTTGTCAAAATCGCCTGCTAATTTATAGAGCTTAACTGCCTCACCTAAGTTAGGAACGTTCGGCACTTCTTTTTTACCAGATGCAAAATCGGCAAAATCCTGCATTAAATGCTTTTCAACATCTACATCGATGCCGTCAAATGAAGCCATCCGTGAACGGTCTTCAGGAATTGTAGTATTTTTAATCCACTCAGAATTAATAGCCAAGTAAAGGTTGTCCTGTGGACGAGCGGCAACATTAGGTTCAATAATATCGCCACTACCGCCGCGAACAGCAAAATTTTTATTCATTCAGAAAGTCCTCCCTTTTATATCTAAATTAAAAATAGACTAAATTAATCTTATCATTTTAATCAAACCGTTAATATTAAAAAGCCTTTACAAAATCATTTATAAAGTGTGATATGTTTACGCAACTTTGCGTGAAGGGGCAATAACATTAGCACCATCAGAAAAATACCGCAGGCAGCTGTTATGAAAAACGGGATGTAACCCGCACGATCAATTACCATCCCGCCAAATAAGGGGCCAAAGGCCTGACCAATACCGCGGGCAACATTAATTTCCCCCTGGTATTTACCCTTACTGGTTGCGGGGGATAAATAGTTAATGTAAGCAGGAACGGCAGGAAAAGCTGTCGCTTCACCTAGCGTCAGAACAAACATTGACAGTGCAAAATGGGCGAAGTCCTTGGCAAAAATCAATGTGGCAAAAGAGATTGCGAACATGATCGTGCCAAAAATAATTTGCTGAAACAGGTTTTTAAAAATATGGGGAAAACGGGCCAAAATTACCTGGACAGTAACTATGATCGCACCATTAAAGGTCCATAGTAGGCTATACATGTGGAAAGGTATTCCCAATGACACCATGTAAACCGACAGGTTGGACTCCCAGTTCATATACATTAACCAGGTCACAGCTAAAGAAACCAAAAATCCGACCATCAACATCACGTTATATTTTGGCATAGGAATTGCCTTGGATTGTGCGTCCTTTTTAACACCATTCTTTTTACGGTTTTGGTGAAAAGTGCTGATTGGGCGATAATGGATAGCCGCGTTGACGCAAGCAATAGCAAATAAAGATGCTGCCAGAATAAATAAAAATTCAATTGAAAAATCATAGAGATAACCGACAAGCAGAGTACCAGTGACAGTACCAACGTTTTGCGCAAAATAAATCAAATTGAAAACGTAGCGTCCTGAATATTTGCGCAGACTCGTCGCAATTGAATTAATCAGCGTGCCGTTCCAGCCACTGATACATCCCGTCATAATCAACCAAATCCAATATTCCGGCCAGCCATGAAAGAATGCCATCATAAACAGAACCAGCGCATCAAGTCCTAAACCAGTGACAATTAACGGGTAGGGGTTCAGGCGATCGTATAAGCGCCCGGCTAAAAATGAGCCCAAGACATTGCTGGCACAATTGCAAAATAAAACAACCCCTATTACAGAAAGGCTGATGTGTAATTGCTTGTTTAAATAAACCGAAGTTAAGGGCCAAACAAAACTTGACCCAATCCACGTGGCCAGTTCCCCCAGTAACAGCCAACGCAGCTTAATTTCTGTTTCTTCATTAGATCCGTGTTTAAGTTTCATTTATTCAGTCCTTTCTTTTTTTAAATTCCATTTACCAGTTTAGCAAGAAGTATTAAAAAAGAACACCCCAAAACTAATAACTAACTTGGTAAAAAGATAGTTTATATCTAAAAAGATGATTACATGCCTTGCTGCAATCATCTTTGTTATTATGCAATGGAAACAGGCCTAAAAGAACTGGCCCTTATTTTCCTGGTAATACTTTTGGTAGCGTCCTTTATAATTATGAAACATGTATTTCAAAAGCAGCCACCGCTTAAAATTGCGATCCTGATCATAAAAGACAGTTGTACCATAGCGCCCTTCATGAATCAGTTCTTCGGCCATCTGTTTAGCTTCATTGTCCACGGCATATTCCTTGAACACGCTCACCGGAATACCCAGCCACAGTTCATGCTTTGACTTTAATTTGTTACCGTAGATTGGTTCCTTGTCCTGCAGTGAATCGTAAACATAATCGTCCACGTACCATTTGGCCAAATTATAACCATTAAGGGTCACATAGAAACTTGAACGGCCCTGACGCAAATTAATTTCAAAGAACTTATATTTACCATCGCGGGCATCATATTTAATGTCAAAGTTAGCCATCCCCGTGTAATTGATTTTTTCCAAAAATGCTTCAACC
Organism: Lactobacillus sp. IBH004; assembly: GCF_026185255.2. Lineage (NCBI taxonomy): Bacteria > Bacillati > Bacillota > Bacilli > Lactobacillales > Lactobacillaceae > Lactobacillus > Lactobacillus sp. IBH004. The sequence goes on from NZ_CP110217.2 coordinate 1,691,504, forward strand.
TGCTCGTACAGCTTTTCATCATAATCAGGTAAAATCGCCATATAATTGCCGATTGACTGAGGTGTGGGATCTTCCAGCAAAGGATGACCCATACACATCATCTTAACATGATGATCCTTATCAACATAGGCATTTAACACCCGCATGTTGGAATCATCACCGGGAATGAAGTCCTGCAGAATTAAATCTTCTTTGTAGCCATTTTCATAGATTTTTGTGACAATGTCGCGCAATTCAGTTTCATTATGAATGGTAAAAGCCTTTTTGCGACCTTCAAATTGCACGTCAAGCCAGGATACCGGATCTTCCGGCTTAAGCTCCAGTGGGTAGCCAAAAGGCAGTTCCAAATAATTTTCTGCCTTGTAATCTGCCATAGTCACAATTTTAGTCTTAGGGTACGGCAGACCATACTTTTCCGCAATTTGATAAAAGTTTTCTTTTGAAATTAATTTTTGTAAGAGGTCGTAGTCCACGTAAGGTACAACAAATACCTGCTGTAGTTCTTCTTTGTGTTTAGCAAGCAGTTCTGAATAACCATCTCCGCATGAAATCAAAATCACCGGTTCTTCATGGTCTTGGTAGAGTTTCATTTGCTTGCGCATTACTTCAATAAAAGTGGGATCTTCACTAAAACCCTGATGTAGTTCCACACTAACAATTTTAGAATAACGCGTTGCTGCCAGCTGGCTGTCAGCCAGTGCTTTCACGCTAATACCATAAGCCTCGTTAAACGATCGGGCCATGCCGTAAACATTAATGTCACTACCAAGTAAAATTGGTGTAAAGTTTCGTTTCATTAATAAATTCTGCTCCTCATTAAACCAATTTGCCTTGTTTAATCAAATCGGCTACTTCTGGTTGAACACGCTGGTATTTGGCAACTGTACCTTCATAATCAACAAAGAATAGTTTATACCAAACTAAGAACGTATAAATTGTCCAAATCTGTCTGCGATGAGAGCCATCGCCTTTATAGTTTTCATCAAGTAAGTCTAAAATTTTATCCTGCTCGAAGATGTCCTGAACAAAGTCTTCGCTGAACAGCTCGCGTACCTGCTTATAAAAACGAGGTTCTTGCAGCCATTCTTTGATTGGGGTAGGGAAACCTAGTTTTGGCCGTTTAGCCCATTCAGCTGGTAAAACCTTTTCTGAAGCCTTGCGTAAAGCATATTTAGTATCATGCTTATTAACTAGATAATCGGTGGGAATTGAATTTGCTCTTTCTGCCACCTTTTTATCAAGATAAGGTACCCGCAATTCCAGCGAATGTGCCATAGAAATCTTATCTGCCTTTTGTTCAATATCATTAAGCATAAAGTGATGCAGATCAATGTACTGCATTTGCCGGACGTTATCGAGATTTTTGACCTTCTTAAAGTCGCTTTGGTAAATCCCGTTAACAGTTAGCTTATTCCGGTAAGACGGCTTTAAGATGCTGTTAGCATCTTCTGAAGAGAAGATGGTCGGGTAATCCATGTCGTAGATAACCGATTGACCAACATAAAATTCACTTGGTTCAGCTAAGTTGGTATACAGATGCACTTTGCCCGGAAAGTTCGGCATTTTCTTAATTCTGCGCGCCAGCTTAACCTTAGTGTTCTTAGGCAATTTCTTGCACTGCGAAGTAAAGGCCTTAATAATACTGTTATGCGTGTGCATCCCGTAATTGACATAACCGGCAAACAATTCATCTGCACCTTCACCAGAGAGTGCGACAGTGACGTGCTTTCGCGCCATTTTGCAGAGGTACCATAACGGGATAATTGACGGATTGGCATCCGGTTCATCCATATGATACTGCATCTCGGGGAAGTCACGCATTGCTTCATCTGCTTTAACCTTGTCAGAAAAGAAGTTCCAGCCCTTAATCTCTGCTAGCGCCTTGGCCTTTGACGCTTCATCATAAGTAGCATCATCAAACGAAATTGAAAAGACGTCATCTGGATTTAAGATACTGGTGATATAGCTGGAATCGACCCCTTCAGATAAGAAGGCACCGACGGGAACATCCGCAATATGGTGCAGTTTAACTGATTCGTGCAAGTCCTCGTTAATTTTATTAACAGTTTCTTCGAAACTTAAAGTATTGGCTTTGTATTCCGCGTCCCAGTATTGGTGGGTTTTCATTGAGCCATCTTTGTATTCGAACCAGTGACCGGCAGGAAACCTGTAAATACCCTTAAAGAAGGTCTCATGCAGGTCATTATACTGATTCATCAAATACGGTTTAACAGCCTCAATATTTAAACGCCGTTTAAAGCCGGGCAGTGCCAGAAAGCTTTTAATTTCCGAGCCCATGATCAAATGACCATTTTCATTGCTGTAATACAGCGGCTTAATGCCGAAAAAGTCCCGGGCACCATACATTGTCTGGGTCTTATCATCCCAAATAATAAAGGCAAACATGCCCCTGATTCTTTTGAGCAGGCCAGCCATACCCCATTCTTCAAAACCATGTAAAAGCACTTCCGTATCGGACTTAGTGGTAAATGTGTGACCTGCCGCAAGCAATTCTTCTCTTAAAGGCTGGAAGTTATAAATTTCACCGTTAAAGATAATCGCCTTTGTTTTGTCCTCGTTGTAGATTGGCTGACTGCCGCCACGTAAATCAATGATTGACAGTCTCCGAAACCCTAAAGCAATTTTGTCATTGGTATAAAAACCATCTGAATCAGGACCACGATGCTTCATTGCCGCCATCATTTTACCGATAGCAGCTTGTTTATCATTTATTTCTGGATTATAGAATGCAACAATTCCGCACATTGCTTAACTTCCCTTAATTTATCTTACTTTGTATATTTTTGTCTTCATTTTAACTTTTCCATTATATGCTAAGAACCGGGCAATTTCCAAATTGCCCGTCGCGACTTTACTAAATATAAAAGATTCTGCGTTTGCTGGCAGCACCATAGCCGAAGGTCTGAATATAGTGTCTTTGTAAATCAATGTTTACAATATAACCGGCAAATTCGGTTTGGTGGTCAATTTGCCTTTTCCAGTTTTTATTATATTTAGTAGTCAAAGCATGATTAGGACCCATCAGTGCAGAACAGTTAAACAAGATATACTGGATTCCGTTAATCCGGTACTGATCTTCTCTATGTCTGTGGCCGCAGAAGTAGGCAATAATGCGGGCATTTTTTACATTAGTAAAGTCAAACTCATTTGCCAAACGAAATTCAGGAGGCAGACCAAAGCTGGAATGCATCTCTCCTTTTTCACCTTGATTAAAAGCTACCAGCAGTTCATGCAGCGAACGACCATTGTACTTTAATGCGTTTGAACCCTTACGATTGATGGGATTAGCATGACTCATCAAGATAATTTGCTTATTTGATGACTGCTCCAGAATTTCAATAATTTCTTCTATTTGATCTTCCCTCACAGCCAAAGTGAGTTTAGCATCATATTTTTTTCTGCCTTGTGCATCCAGATAATAGGGCAAATCTGAAGTATTAACAGAAATAAAGCGCAAGTCATCCACGTCATAGTAACAAACACCGTGCTGGCGGGAAATATAATGAATGCCATCTTGCTGATACATAGCCGGCCACATAATTCCTTCAAATTCATTTTCAGGAAAAGAAGCCCTTAAATCATGATGTTCATCGAATTTATCATTTTCATCGTGATTTCCTTTAATTAAAATATAAGGCACCTTATCTGATTTAAAAGAATCACGCAGTTTAGTTAACTCACTTTCGCCCAAAAAGCCGGTATCAGAGCCATCGATCCAGTCACCTAAATGAACTTTTAAACTAAGAAGACCGGAATCATCAAGATAAGAAAATTCATTAACATGTGTCAAACCATTCCAGCCATAAAAGTCCATACTGTTACGGTCCTTATAATGAGTGTCCGTAATGACACTCACATTCACAGAATTTTGCCCTGTACGAATGTGGCCTTTTACTCTTTCAATAAAGCGGTCGAGATATTCTTCTACCACGTAACGCCTACCGGTTTTACGGCTGACAAAAGCGCGATAACGCTGCAGTTCAGGACTATACCTGCGCACATATTCAGGCTCTAACTTATCTGTGCTTTCCAAGCTCAATGCCTGGTGCAACACCTTTTCTTCATCTTGATAGACAGTCAAGGTATAAGGTTGATCATTGGGAGTTCTTTGTTCACCGTCAACGTGATACTCTCCTACTGTCAAATAGTCTTGCATGGGATCAAGCTGTGCATCTTTTTTCTTAAATAAGGAATGCAGCTTAGCCCCGTTTATTTTATCAGCTAATCCTTTAGCATACTTAAAAACACCCATTTTTTGCCTCAAGCAGAAAGAAAAAGAGCTGAACACACATGTTTCAGCTCTAAAATTATAAACTTTTTTCTAAAGCGTGTGCCGCTAAACCAATTGACAGAAGTGCATCCTTAGACAAAACTCCTTGTAATGTTTTTGGCGCTACTTCTTCAACGGCTCCAATTACTTTTAAGCTGTAACTAACAACGTGAAAGTCTACTATATCATTATAAAATCCATCTTCATAAGGATTTTCATGATTATAAGTCAAGTTGATTTCATTCTTGTCAACAAAACCGTCAACGTGGTTAGTTAAAATCCGATCATGTAAATCGGTTAACTGCTCTGATAATTTAATCAAAGTCAGTTTATGATCACTTTCAGTGTCATAATACTCTTCCTGAGTCATGCCGAAGTATTCTTTTATTGGCTTATGCAATACGTGCAAATTATCAATTACACGATAAACTGCCTCGGCGTCAAAATCTGTTTCTTTATTTAAAATACTCTCTTGATTTGCGGCCAAGTCATCGGCCAAAGTTACTATTTCTAACTTCTCCATGGTTTCCTCCTAAAGTTCAATATATATTATACCAAAAAAACTACTATTGCACTTTTTGAGGACAAAGTTTCTAATATTTTAGGAAAAAGAAAATAATTAAATTTACTAGTCAAATTGTTTTACAAAGAATAGCAAACTTTTGGCGTATTTATTAATGAACGCTAAGATATATTTAAGGAGAAATAAAAATGAATGATATCACTCGCTGCCCCTGGAGTGACCATGATGATGCCTTAGTTAGAGAATACCACGATCACGAATGGGGTAAGTTAAATTTAGACGAACGCTATTTATTTGAAATGCTGGTACTAGAACTGTTTCAATCCGGACTCAGCTGGTCCACTGTTTTGCATAAACGTTTAAGCTTTAGGCAGGCTTTTTACAACTTTATTCCAGAAGAAGTTGCCCAAATGAGTGCGCTGGACCAAACTCGCTTACTGCAGAACAAGGCAATTATCCGCAATCAAAGAAAAATTGTGGCGGCAGTTAACAATGCTCGCGCCCTGCTAATTATTGATGCCACATACGGCAGCTTTGCGCATTATTTGCAAGAATTTATTCCTACACCAATTATTCATCATCCCCAAACAAGTACTGAAGTACCAACGACAAACAAGATTGCGCAAGAACTAGCAAAGCAGATGAAAAAAGACGGCTTTACTTTTGTGGGTCCCGTAATTATTTATTCTTTCTTACAAAGCGTAGGCTTAATTAATGATCACCTTGAAAATTGCCCGTTTAAATATCACGGCTAAAAAAATGAACCAAGTTGCTAGTTACCAACTTGATTCATCATTTGTTATATTTACGTTTTACACTAATTTCTTCCGAATCCAGCCTGAAATCCAGTCAATTACAACAACCATAATAATGATACCTAATAAAATGATACCAACACGGTTCCACTGGCGGTATTGCAGCGCAATAATTAGCGGATAGCCGATACCACCAGCTCCAACTAAGCCTAAGATAGAAGCGGACCGAATCGAAACGTCAAACCGGTATAACGTGTTTGAAATAAGAGCAGGCATCAGATTAGGCATAGTAGAAAACATAATAATATTTGTTTTTGAACCACCAACCGCAGTAACTGCTTCGTTAGGGCCATCGTCTAAGTTTTCAATTGCTTCAGAAAAGAGCTTGGCGAGCATCCCTACTGAGTGAAAGCCTAAGGCCAAAACACCGGCTGCTGAGCCAGGGCCTACAGCTTTAATAAACATCAAAGCCAAAACAATTTCTGGGAATGATCTGATGATTGCCAGCACAATTTTACCAGAGCGTGAGACATACCAGTGCTTATGCTTAGTATGTGCTGCCCAGAAGGCAAACGGCAGTGAAATAATGGCGGAAATAAATGTGCCCAAAAAGGCAATGCAGACAGTTTCCCAAAGCTGCGAAAGCAGATCTTCACCTGTACCGTTATAAACATATGACCAGTCAGGGTGGAAAATGCCGGAAAAGATGGCACCTGCAATTTGACCGGCAGTTTCTTTAATGCCGCCAAAGTCAATACCAGTACATGACCAAATAATCAGCACTACTGTGATAATAGCCATCAACCAGTGAAAGGCACGCTTTTTAACATCTATAGGCCTAGGAGGTAACTTTTTCATACTTGTATCCATTATTGCATCAACGCCTCCCGTGACTTAGATGAAACGTAGTCAATCAGCACTACCACTATGATAATTACAATAATAATTGTACCTGTCTTCGGATAATCGAAAATTTGCAGTGTTTGCTGCAGATATAGTCCAATACCACCGGCACCGATATAACCCAAAACGGTTGAAGCCCGCACGTTAATTTCGAATGCGTATAAACAATAAGAAATAAAATAGGTAATAACTTGTGGCAAAACCGCAAAGACAATTATTTGTATTTTATTAGCCCCAACTGCAGTTAGTGCTTCAATCGGACCCGGATCAATAGTTTCAATAGCTTCATAAAAGAGCTTGACCACAATTCCGAATGTACAAATAGCTAGTGCTAAGACACCGGCTACCGGTCCGATACCAACAATAGCGACAAAGATGGCACCAAGAAGCAAGTCCGGTATAGTTCTGATAATGTTCATGATTATCCGCAAAATACCCGTAACTGCCTTATTTTTAACAATATTGCGGGCAATAAGCAAAGAATAAATAAAAGCAATTACAGAACCTATCGCCGTGCCTAAGATCGCCATCTTAATAGTTTCAAGCAACAGCGGTACAACTGTTGCCAGGTATGACCAGTCTGGGTGCAACATCTGCAAGAAAATTTCAGCAAAATCCCCAAAGTTGGCAAATAGAGCACCCAAATCTGTTTTGGTTTCATTAGTAGAAATGAATAATCCAGCGACAAAAAGCAGCACCCAAAGCCAATTCAAAATTTTAAGCTTTTTCTTAGGTAAAGTCATCAGCTTTTCTTGCTCTGTGCTACTCATCTTGATCACCACCGGAATAGATCTGATCAAACGTGGATGCCGGAGTATCTGACATCTTGCCGTCATAAATAATTTCACCAGCACGAACACCAATGACCCGTTTACCGAATTCTTGTGCTAACTGGACGCTGTGCAGGTTAATGACTACCGTCATACCATGCTTTTCATTCAGCATCTGCAAGTCTTTCATTACGCGGCGTGAAGTCTGCGGGTCAAGTGAAGCTGTCGGCTCATCCGCCAAAATAATATCCGGGTTTTGAGTCAAGACACGGGCAATCGCCACTCTTTGTTGCTGACCACCAGACAATTCATCAGCTCGTGAATAAACCTTGTCTGCCAAATCCACTTGCTGCAGTGCATCATATGCCCGCTGCTTATCTTCTTTAGTAAAAAGATTGAGAGTAGATTTCCAAGTAGGATAATAACCCACTCTGCCTGTTAAAACGTTACGCAGAACACTTGACCGTTTAACCAGATTAAAGCTTTGGAAAATCATTCCAATATGCCGGCGCAGTGTTCTTAACTTTTTACCCTTGGCCTTGGTAATAGATTCACCGTTAATTAAAATATCACCTTCAGTAATATCAATTAAACGGTTAATCGACCGCAAAAGTGTTGATTTGCCGGCGCCGGATAGACCAACAATAACGACAAATTCACCTTTATTAATAGTTAAATTGACGTTTTTTAAACCAACAACATCTTTGCCATAAACTTTTTTAACGTTTTTTAATTCGATTATTGGCTTAACTGCAGAATCTGCCATTATAAACTTCCTTTGTATTCTTATTTTTTGGTCGATTCAATAATTTTTTCATACTTACGCACAACATTAAAGTCGCTGTCCTTAGTGTGGACATATCCTTCGTGAGTGTAAATACTTTCGATGACCTTTTTACCCTTCTTAGACTTACCGATATCGATAAATGCCTTTGCCAATTTCTTTCTGAATGATTCACTCATGCTCGGAACAACGGAAATGGTATCGTTTGGAATAGGCTTAGTAAAGTAAATTGGAACAACTTGGCTCATGATCTTAGGATTATCGTCTTTAACAATTGTCCGTGCATCTTCAAAAACAAATGCGGCGTCTGTGTCGCCATTGAGAACATTCAAAACAGCTTGGTCTTGACCAGTTACTGTCACTAGCTTGCAACTCTTACGTACATCAAGACCCTTTTCCTTTAATTCAGCAATTGGGAAAACGTAGCCAGCTGAAGAAGTGGGACTTTGAATAGAAATAGACTTGCCCTTTAAATCTTTCCAGCTTTTAATTTTTGAATTTTTCTTTGCCACAATTTCAGCGCGATAGAAGTTGACCAGTTCCTTAGTTGGTCGTCCATCAGGTTGCTTAACACCATATCTTTGAGCTTGGAGCAAGACATCTGCTGCGCCCTGCTTATGAGCTAAAATGTAGCCATTTGGCGGCAAGAAGCCCACATCAACTTTCTTAGACTTCATGGCTTCAACCACCGTGTTGTAGTCGGTAGACATTGATACGTGTACTGGAATGCCTAAACGATCCGACAACATTTTTTCCAGTGGCTTTGCACGAGATTCCAGTTTAGTGGCAGCCTGGCTAGGAACGAATTGGACGTTCAAAGACTTAGGCGTGCCAGTATCTTTGCTCTTTTCTTTGTTTGAGCAGGCAGCCATCATGAATGCTACTAAAAAAACAGCGGCACCAGCTAGTATTTTTCTAAATTTTTTCATCATGCCCTCCCAGACATAAAAAAAGACTTTAGCTAAAAACACGAATGTGAATTAAACTAAGTCTTTCAATAACACTTTTACTAAAAAGCGAACAATACCATTTTGAAAGGAACGAAAAGGCTTTTTTGCAAAAACTTCATTGAACGCCAAGCGCCGTTTTTGCATTACCTTCACCCTCCTTTCGACATACCGTATTTATTCTATCAAATAATAGCAGAAATGTTTTATTTAGAAAAGAGAATTGACTAGAAATCTTATTTTGTTTAAGAAAGTTTATTTAATTCTTAGTATGTAGCCTTTTGAGATTTTTTAAATATGGGGGAAACTATTTCTTAGTAGAAGCAATTAATTTATCATACTTTCTGATGATGTTATAATCACTGTCTTTAGCGTATGTATATCCTTCATGACTATAAATATTTTCTATCATCTTTTTACCAGCTTTTGAATTAGCAATTGAAATAAAGGCTTTGGCTAACTTCTTCCTAAATGATTTAGACATACTTGGAAGAACCGAAATAGTATCGTTAGGAATACGTTTAGTGAAGTAAATAGGTACAACCTTGCTCATAATCTTTGGTTCATCCTTCAGCACATCATTTCTAGCATCTTCATAAACAAATGCCGCGTCAGTATCACCGTTTAATACGTTAAGAACTGCTTGGTCTGCACCTGTAACTGTTACCAGTTTACACTTTTTAGTAACATCTAAGCCCTTTTGTTTTAATTCTGCAATAGGGAAAATATAACCCGAGTCAGATGTAACATCTGTTACAGAAATAGACTTGCCTTTTAAATCCTTCCAGCTCTTAATTGAGGAGCCTTTCTTTACTACTACTTCACCACGATATGAATTAACTAATTCTTTGGTTCTTACACCATTTGGCTGTGTAACGCGGTAACGTTCTGCCTGCAGTAGTAAATCTGCTGCGCCTTGTTTATGAGCCATAATGTACGCATCTGAAGGTAAAAAACCGACTTCTACTTTCTTAGATTTCATGGCTTCAACTAGTCCGTTGTAGTCCGTTGACATTGAAACATGTACCGGAATCCCCAGACGCTTAGACAATAACTTTTCCATAGGCTTAGCCCGTGCTTCCAACTTGTTAGCTGCTACGCTGGGAACAAACTGGACGTTGAGTGACTTTGGCGTGTTACTGCTTGAACTTGATTTCTTACTTGAATTGGAACATGCGGTAGCACCAACGGTTAATAATAATGCAAAACATGCTATCAGAAACTTTTTGATTTTGGTCATTTGTTTTTTTACTCCTAATAAATACGTATACCATAACTTTAATTTTGTTTAAGCATAAACTTCGTTGTCATATTCATGGCAATTTATTCATGTAAATATTCAAATAAAATTAACCCGAATCAGCTTCCGTTTCTATTTTTCATTACATCCTCCTGAAATTAAGCAAATAAAAAGGCATGATATGACCAATGTCATATCATGCCCTGGTAGTTATTCTGAAAGAAAAACGAACAGTTAACAAAGCGAGTTGAACAGTATATAAATAGGAGAATAAATTATAAATTTTTCCTGTTACCGTCATTACCCTCAACCTTCCAAACACTATAATTACGTTCATTTCATAAAGATAATACCATAAATATTCGTAAAATAGCAAGGAATAATAAAATTTTATTTAATTATCGTGTTATTAAAATAGTATTTCCGAACACTATTAGAAATTAGCTTTGACTTTTGGGCATAAAAAAGGCACACGAATTGTTGATCGTATGCTTTTAAATTTATGTATAATTATTTCTTACCGTTTTGCGGCTTAAGTGGATTATTATTAACGTCTGTTCTGACAATTAAAACATCAGCCAAAGCATGTTGATTAACATATTCAGTAACTGAACCCATCAACATTCTTTCTACTGCATTTAATCCTGTTGCACCCATGATAATCAAATCATTGTGATGATCTTTAATAAAGTCATAGGAAATAATCGCCTTCGGACTGCCATAACGAATATGATAATCAATATCATCGAAGCCTAAGTTGTCATGAGCCCATTCTTTTAAGCTTTTAAGATATTTTTCTGAATCTTGCGTCATCTGATAAACGGTGTCGCCCGTGATCAGTGTATCTTGCATTTCACCCAAGAATTGTCTGGTATCAATAACACTCAAGACATCGATATGTGCATTTTCCGTCATTGCGATTTTAACTGCTTTATCAAAGGATCTTTCTGCCGACTCTGAACCGTCAACTGGAACTAAAATGCTAGCTTTTTTCGTTTCCATGTTCTCACCCTTTTGAAATATAATGTTCTTTTGTTTATTTTACCATAATTTCACTATCCACTTAGGTTTTTTTATAATTGTTTATATACTAGTTTATTGCTAAAATTAAGTGTAATTGTCAAATGCAAAGGTGGAGGTATTCAATGACCCAAAAACTTAAAAATCAATTAATTGGCGTAACAAGTGGCCGTAATTTCCGCGAGCTGGGCGGCTATCAAACTACTGACGGCAAAACTGTTAAAATGCATAAATTACTCAGAACAGCTAACTTGGCAAAACTGGATAAAACCGATCTGAAATTTTTACATGACTATGGCGTTAAGTATGTCGTTGACTTCCGGAGTAAAGATGAGGCTGAAAAAGAGCCTGATCGGGTTCCTGCAGGTGCCATTTACAATTTTGATCCGGTATTTAGTGAGGACTTGACTGAGTCATCAAAGGGAATCGATGAAATTCTTAGTCAAAAAAACCAAGATCCCCAAGCGGGATTTGACCACATGTTTTTGGCCTATGATGACATGATTAAAAGCGAGTCTGCTCAAAAAGCTTACCGCCACTTTTTTGATGTACTGCTAGCTAATGACGAAGAAAACCGGAGTGTAATTTTCCATTGCACCGCTGGTAAAGACCGAACTGGTTTTGCAGCACTACTGATTTTATCAGCACTTGGTGTGCCATTTGAAACTATCAAAAAAGATTACCTGTTAACAAACGTTGCCACCAAAGACTTTGTCCATGATTTTTTGCAAAAAGCCAAAGATGAAGGAGCAAACGACGTTACAGTAAATATCCTAAAAGACTTGCAAACCGTGCACTCCGAGTACATTGACTTTGTAGTTTCAACTATAAATAAAAATTATGGTAGCGTTGAAAACTACTTACATGATATTATGAGATTAACTGATGATGAAATCAGTAAATTACGTGAAATATATTTAAAATAGGTTTAAATGGTAAGGAGAAATTTTATGACTAAAACAAAGACTGTTTATTTTGGTGCTGGTTGGTTTAACGATAAGCAAAACGACGCTTACAAGAAGACAATGAAAGCTTTAGAAGAAAACCCAACCATTGACCTGGAAAACAGCTATGTTCCTTTAGATCATCAATACAAAGGCATCAATGTCGAGGAGCATCCTGAATATCTGCGTGATCGTGAATGGGAAACCGCTACTTACCGCGGTGACTTAACCGGTATTAAGACCAGCGATATTATGATCGGTGTCTATTTACCAGATGAAGAAGATGTAGGTCTCGGTATGGAATTGGGTTATGCGCTGTCTCAAGGAAAATACATTGTGTTGGTTATTCCTGATGAAGACTATGGCAAACCAATCAATTTAATGAGCTGGGGCGTTTGTGATATTGCACTTAAGCTCAGTGAAGTGAAAGACTTTGATTTCAACAAACCTCGTTTTGACTTTTACGATGGAGCTGCTTATTAAACAAAGCTGCGTTCATACAAAAACTAAATAAGACAAATAAAAACCGTTTCTGTTGAGATATGACCCCCAAATTTAGGACAAATTTGGGGGTATTATTATGACTAAACTATCTAAGCAAGACAAAATTGAAATTTTTAATCTTTGGCAAAACTATCAGGTTGAAACCACTAATGCCAATCAGAATCTGCCCCATCTTTCTGGTAGTAATTACTACTACATTAGAAGAAGGACAAAGAGCGGAATAATCGAGAAATAATGGCTGAAATCAAAGCTATTTATGAAGAACACAAGCACCGCTATGGCAGTCGGTGCATTACTGTAGAACTAGACGGCGCGGCTTATTAATCAATCATAAAAAAGTGCAGCGCCTAATGAACAAAATGAAATTATTTGGCATAGTCAGTAAACGCTGGCACAAATACAACAGCTATCGTGGCACTCAGTGTCCGATTAAGCCTGATCTGATTAAACGCAGCTTTAGTGCGGTTTATTCCAATCACAAATGGTATTCAGATATAACTGAGTTTAAGCTCAATGAGCAAAAGACCTATTTATCACCGATCATTGATGGGTGTACTCAATTGAACTGAAACTTAAAAATTTAAGGTTGGTTTTGACGGTGGTAAAATTTTTCTATTGTTTATTTGTAACCAACGAAGCATGAACTTTATTAGTCACTTTTTCAACTACCCTAAGCAAATTAAAGAAGGCACTTTAAAGTGCCTTCTTTAACTCTAGTGATAGGTGGTCTTATCAAATATCATTAGGATCTATGTGTTCACGTATCAATCTTGCAACCTCTGAAAGATCAAGTCCATAATCAGTTATTGAAATTTCATATTCAAAAGCATGAATTTCATCGACTTCTTCTGCCTTACCATAATTAAAAAAGGCACCAAGCGTTCCACATAAATGTAAAATGCTAGAGAGACTTTCAGTAGAATACACAACAATAAAAACACTATTTTTATATGATTTTTCAATTCTATATTCAAAATCATTTTTAATACTTGTTTTTATAGCAAGTATTAAATCTTCTTGTTTCTTTTCGTTCATTATTTCCTTTCTAAATAAAAAGGATAGCATATGCTATCCTTCTAATTAGCAATAACTATATTTTTATTCCTTTCGCTTTGCTCTTTTAAGTCGCTGCAGAGCAAGTTGCTTAACTCTAATCGCATGCTTATCGGCCATAATGCTTGGCTGAGCCCAGACTATAGAGGTTTTAAAGGTCGTCGTCTTTAACCTATTTCTTTCATAAATAGTCTGAAATACATTAGTGTTATCATATAGTTCTACGCTATCGAATAATGGAGCTAGTAATTCTAAATTCTTGACTGATTTTGAATAGCGTCGATCAATTACTTCGTCAGGTATCCCATGACCACCTTTAACTACCCTATACTTAACCCTTTCTTTAGCTAATTCTGCACTATCAACGCCCACATATAATAAATGTGTAGTAAAACCTGCTCCTTAGCTGAACTTAAGATGTTTATATAAGTTTTTTTGGAAGAAGCTAAAGTAGTTTCCATATTGAAGCTTTGTTTATTAGCAATAAAAGAATTGATTCTTTTGACTTCCATTCTCATTGCTTTAAAATTGCTTACAGGGTCGCGCCAATCCCAGTGGTTGTTCCGGGCAATTTCATCTGCATTAGCAAGCCTACTGTTTTTAATTTTGGGACGCTCATTTGCATCTATTGAGCTATACAGAGTTAATTTCCCGGCTCCATTAACTCCTGCAAACATATATAGATCTATACTCATCTAATAAAGTCTTTACGATTAATTATCTGTCTCTGTCGTAATTGAAGTGCGCGATCCCGAATTGTTATCCAGAAATTGGTATCAACTTGATTAGTCGAGTTGTCAATCATTTTATTAATCTGATCATAGTTCATATTCTTAATATCTTCTTCTAATTGTTTTGGATTAACCATTATTTTTACCCCTTTCCTATAAAATGAGCGTTACTAGTTATTGATGATTATATCATTTAGAGAGTATGTGTTCTAACATAAAAAACCTTTGGGATTTGTCTTGCTAACTTCAATGAACTTGGCCTTAGAATTGCGCTCTCAGCATTTGCTTTAATCAAGAATTGATCTACTTTTGTTTTGATAGAAATATTTTCCTTAAATTTAGGACAAATTTGGGGTTCACATCATTGAGACGGTTTTTGTTATATGTTTTCAATTGTTTAGGAAGTTTATAGTTTAGCGCGTAATCTAATTGCATATTGTTAAATTAGCGTCAGCTTTGCAATTTAAAAAGCCTTGTATTCTTTAACATTATAAAATCTACTATATATTACTTAATTGCACCATAAAGTTATTCATGCTAAAATACAGGTGTAAGTGAAAGGAAGACTTACCTCAATAAGTCTTCCCCACGTAGAGCCGCCACAAAGGACGGTAGCTGCGCTTATATTAGTTTTACATTAAAACCGCCCAGCTAGTCTCTAGGACGGTTTTTGATTTGCTCATTTATCATGATGCTTGTCAATAAAAACCGTTTCTGTTGAAACGGTTTTTGTGTGAGCAAGATAATTGTTCAAGGCAGTTTAGCTTAGTGGGTAAAATTAACTGCATGTTGTTAAATTAGCTCTATCTTTGCAATTTAAAATGCCTTGTATTCTTTTACGCAATGAATTCTGCTCTATAATACTTAATTGCACCGTAAAGACATTCATGCTAAAATACAGGTGTAAGAAAAAGGAAGGCTTACGCCAATAAGTCTTCCTCACGTAGAGCCGCCACAAAGGACGGTAGTTGCGCTTATAGTTATAATTTTTTAAATTTATAAACCGCCCAGCTAGTTTCTAGGACGGTTTTTTGATTTGCTCATTTATCATGATGCTTGTCAATAAACATTAACAAGGTCAAGATAAACATGCCAAAGTTAAGCATTAAACTTAACGCTTCGGCAGTGCTCATCAACTGCTGCTCCCTTCTTTTGGGAGATTGGAGTATGAATCAAGATAGTTCATAGGCCTCACTTCCTTCATGAAAGCGGCAGCTACCGTCCTTTTAACTTTTCTACGCTGATTAAATTATAACAAACCAATCTCAAATATTAACCAGATTTTAGGAAAATTATCTATAATCATATACACCAAGCCATTAAAATGGCTTGGTTTTTATTTTTGAAGGTTATTTCAGTAGTTACAATACTTATATTGTTTGCGCCAAATGCTAATTATGATAGACTTCAATTTGATCTTGTTTAGATAATTTAGATATAAAAACACCCCCCAAATTTGGGGCACTTCATTGCTAAGTCTCGTCTATTTTCTGCTTTTACAAATAATTGACCTGATTCTAAAACTATCAGCAAAAAGTAATACTTTAAAGCGAATTATATATTTTTATTCCGTCAAATAATCTAAAATGCGAAACATCGCCGTTTTATTTTCTTTAGGAACAGGATGCTCAATAATCTGCTTAGCTGTTTGCTTAAACACCGAACCGGATAGATATTGAGAATCGTTAACCACAATCTCTTTGATATTATCTTTTTCTGGTTCTAAGTGAAACTGCAGACCAACAGCTTGCTTGCCTAAAACAAAACCTTGATTTTGTAAATTAGCATTAGAAAATAAAACGTCAGCCTCTTTTGGTATTTCAAACATTTCTTCATGCCAATGCAATACTTCTAAACTTTCAGGTAAGCCAGTAATTAATTTGGATTGCAATTCGACCGGCCCCCAGCCTACTTCCTTAACCAGCGCCTTTTTAACCTGATAGCCTAAAGTTTTAACAATTTGTTGTGCGCCAAAGCATACTCCCAAAATAGGCTTTCCCTCCTGAAATAGCTGCTTAATTAACTGGCGCTCTTGCTTAATCCATGGCAGATCGTCATTTGGACTCATTGGACCACCTAAGATAACTAGTAAATCTGTTGTGGCAGCAACGGGCAAAATGCCAAACTGATAGGGATGATATACATAAAAATCATGCTGATGCAGGTCGGCCCATTCCTGAATTGAACCGGGGCCTTCGTTTGGCGTGTGTTGTAAAACATTAACTCTCATCACTTTGCTCCTTTTAAAATAATTTAGCACCATAATGTTTTTAATAAAATATTCAAATAATAATTTAATATTATTATAATTTAGTGATAAGGTATAGTTTAAGTCTATACAGTAAAAATATTACTTTTTTTATTGCATAGACTTATTAAATTTAATTTTGAAAGGTTTCAAATCATGCTGAAATATGAACTTAATCCGAAAATTGCCTTATTTTTAATGGGCATTTTACAATTTTTAATTGGTATTCTTTTTATTTATTATCATAAAAATAAAATAGCTATATATACTTACTTTTTCTTTGGTGTGATATTACTGCTAGGCGCTATTTTCATTAAAACCACCCACCCTATAAAAATTATTCAAAAGGCTAATCTGGATGGCGGAGAAAAGTTTTTCAAGTGCTTATTTTTAGCAGCTTTGGCATTTTCGCTTCTAGTATTAATTTTTGATAGGACTAATCTGACTTCGTATATTCCGCAGATTGATGCATACTTATTTCTTATCCTATTTTAACCTGCCGGTTTTAGGGAGAGTAGTAGATAAAAAGTTCTGCAACAGCTCAATCAAAACATATGATACTTTTTATTTTCCAATTCCAAAAAGAATTGGATTTTTTTTGCATATAAATCCCAACAGGTTTATTTTTGATACTTGCAACATAATAGCCACATTCTTCAGTTCCACCTTGAAAATTGCTAATTTTCTGGCAGCGGTCACTAGTTTTAAGAGTATGTAAAAATTTCGCTGTTTTTCTATTAGTTGCTACTTGGTTAATTTCTCGGGTATCGTGTTTTCTTATTATTTGATTAACCTGATATTGTGCTATGTCAGGTACATAGTCATTTGATGCCCAATAGTAAAATAAAAAAAGACCTGCAGCAACAATACATGCAAATATACCAAATTTCACTTTTCTAGTCATTATTGCCACCTCATTTACAATATTGACCAAATAGTAGTTCATTTTATTAAAAAAGCAATTGGCTTGTTTTATTAAACTATAAAAATTCATCAATTTCTGATCTTAAGTTATTAGCTAAATGATCAATTTCAATTTTTTGAAATAAACATACTCGCTCTAATACTACAGCTTTATTTTTCTGGCAAACAGCAATACTGGCTTTAGCTACAAGTAATTTATCATATTGACCTAATTCTTTAATAGCACCCCAACAACTGTTCCAGTTACTTTGAAAATAAAGCTAAGATAAAAATAGCAACAATTACCAAAATATCTGCAAATTTCATCTTTTCTTTAAGGAAAATATCGCCAAAGATGACGCTGTATAAAGAGGTCATGTTTAAAAAGATCCAGGCAATGCTTGAATTGGGTGAAGACGTTGCCAAAGTATAAGTTACTTGCGCTAAAAGCGTTAGAATCGCCCGGGAACCATAAATTAGATAAACCTTACCTTTGAGATTTTCAGCGCTGATTTTAAGAGTTTTGTTTTTATAAATAAAAGTAATTAAAGTAATTAAGCAGCGCACATAAATTGTCATAATAGTAAAAAAGACCAGATCAATCGGTTTGATTAGGCCTTTAGTTAATAACGGTGAAAGTGCTGCTTGAATAATCAACAAGGGCGCAATTACGGCAAAAGTCGTCAACAGGTTTTTCAAATTTAAATTATTATGACGCTGCTCAAAAATAATATAAATAACTACTATTACAGTGGAAATAATCGAAACTAAATATGAAGATTTGCTAAAGTAACCCATAGTCAGCAAGATGGCCCAAGGAATAAAAAGATCGGTCACCTTGCTCAAAAGCACAGACTGCATAATTGAAACTTTTTTGAACACATAACTATAGCCATAAGCGACGATTTGCGCCAAAAAAGCATATAAAAGGACTTTAATAAGATAGTTGTTGGTTATTCTGGGACTGGGAAAACTGTGCAGGACGTAAATTAGAAAGAAAGTTACTAAAACCGAACTACAAATATTGTTTAAAAAGTTCACATCAATTGAACTTTGCTTGCGATAGCCCATTTGGTAACGGTCAATAACTGATATTATTCCCCTGGAAAATGAAGAAATAGTGGCAAAAATAATCAACCAAATATTACTGATAATCATGGTTCCTCCATATAACAAACATAGTCTAAAACTATTACTAATATTTTGGTCTTTGCAGCCACAATTAAAAAGTCAGAGAAATAGTTATTATCAGTAACTATGAGTTGTCTAGTTACTAAAATCCAGCCATTGGACATACAAAGTTTAAATGTATTCAAATGATATCCAGTAAAAACTAATCATAAAAAACACATTATTTGGTTTGAATAGTATTTTATTATACACCAAGTTTAAAATTCAAAAAAGACTAGGAGACTTAAAGGGCTTTCATAAATACTAATTCTTGCTTAAACCGAAATGTTTTATGGTCAAGAATATAACTACCATAACCTGCAAAAACTAACTAAAGCAATTGTGGAATACATTCGCTACTATAATGAAGAAAGAATATCGGGCTCAAGCCTTAAAGAAATGATATTAACTTTTTGCCCAAATTTTTGAACTCAGTAAAGCTTAATATTTGGTAGCACCTTTTTTACCATGCTAAACTATAAAAATTCATCAATTTTTGATCTTAACCTATCAGCTAAATGATCAGCTTCGATTCTTTTGAAGCAAACTTACTTGTTTTAAAGCTTCGGTTTTATATTTCTGACAAACAGCAATCCTGACTTTATTCACAAGCAATTTATCATATTGACCCAACTCTTTAATTAAAGATTTTAGTTTAATTAAATTAACTACTGCCAAGTCAAATTTTTGTGCCAACATTTCAGTCATTACCTAATTAACTAATGTATTTACTTTTGAAGACTTATTTAAGGCGTAATATTTATCGATTGCTTGAATAATTTTGGCAACAATTTTATTTGCAGTTTCGTAATCATACGATCAAAGGGATCGTTCGCTAACTTTTGATGTGTTCGCCTTCGTAATATTCTTAATTTCTAGCCGTCCGACCAAACTTGTTCATGTAAAAACCTATTTAAAAACCTCGCTTAAATAGTATTATGAAACTAAGAATGCATTAGAAGTTAAATTTTAAATGAATCCTCAAACACTATAAAAGATTTTTAGATGTATATTGCTCTTTTAATGTCAATTTAAAATTAAATTTGATGTTGCTAAAATGATGACAAAGGCGATTACATTTGGTGGAGTTTTAGATTAAAAGATGCGCATCGCAGTAATTAATAATAAGCTTTCATGATCACATAACACTAGATTATAAAAGTAAGAGGGGCTGAAGATAATGTTTCCACCATTTTTAGCCACAATAATGAAAATTCTGCTTTTGGCAACATACTATGACCCAAAACTACGCAAAAATTATGGTGGCGGTCTGTAAAATTTAAAACTCCTTAATTTATCAATTTTAAAATACTTCCAGTATAAATTATTCTCTACTAGGTGTATTTTTAGTTGCAAGAATTATTATTACTATTATTGATTAATATACAATAATATTATTATTGATAATAAATTGAATAAAAATTTGATTTACTATTAAATCAGTGTATAATACTCACTAATAAATGTTAATTTAGTTATAATTAGATTAAGCAAGTTAGCATATAGATTAATCAATCATTACTATTAATATTTTATAATCTAAAAAAGGAAGATGATTTATATGGATGCAATAAAAAATAGAATGGCAGAAAATAGAAAAAACTACCAAAGAAAACCACAAAGGCTGAAAAATTACGAGTCCATTACCTTCTTCATTGTATTGATAGCTTCTTGTGCTGTTGAGTATTACCTTTTGCCAAGCTTTTGGCCTTTTTGGATCAGCGGTTCTAATTTCTTAACTTTTATAATTAGTGTTGCTATTTGTGTTATAGCTCTCATTTTGTCTAACAAAGTAGTTAATTATTTCTATTATAAAAACAAAAATTAAAGGCGAACTTTTAAAAATATTTAAGACACCCATCATAGGTGTCTTTTTGTGTTATCTAAAATCAATTATTTTTTGTCTTCACTAGTAAGAAGTGAAAAGTGACTTAAGTACATACCTACAAAATTATTTCCAACATCAAATGCAAAGCACAGTTGAAAGAACATGATAACTCGTTTAATCTAATAGTAAATAGCTAAAATTACATATATGATAAAAGATACAGAATACCAATTCGATTTTGACAGAGCTATTTTTGGATAAGAGGTTTAAAGGTGCTACGAAAAATAAAAGTCCTACTTTACTTGCTAGTTACAATTGCTACTATCGCCCTGTTCACTAACATTTTTCATTCCTATGATGACAGTTCTTTACCCGATAATCCAACTATTGTGGAAATTTATGGTTCAAAAAAACTTAATAATTCGCAAATTAGGAAATGGCAAAAAACGGATAGTAAAGAATGGAACAAAAAACATAATAAAAAAAGTTTTTTTATCATATTACAAAAATTTGCTCATTCTAAGAATATTTCTTTAGTTAAGCTAAGAATTAATAATTTTAATGGCCATCAAAGCAAAATAGTTTATAGTTTCGGCAATGATAATAAAGATTACTCACTTTATAAAGATAAATCTGTTAAAAAATTATCAAATAAAAAGCTACAATTAGAAGATCTTTACGGAGTATATTGTACTAATGCCAAAAATGAAGCTTTGGGCGATTTGCTTTCATTACTTCATTCACACCAATTAAAAGTACGAACTGAAGACAACTCCCTATCATTTAATTATATTTTGCATTTACTTCTAACGGAATTAAGTAGTACCAATGTAGTCATATTTTTGGGTGTTATCAGCATTTTGTTCATTGTAATGGTGCTCGAAAAATTATACCGTTTCAAAGCGTATGGCATAATGAAAATTAACGGCTTAAATAACTGGCAGCTTTTTATGAACGACTTAAAAAGAGAAGCACCTTTATTAGTTGCTGCTCTCGGCTTAATTGTAATATTCATAGTCGCTTGGGGATCTTATTCATTTACTGCTAAAGGTTGGACAACTTTTTTACCCTACATGCTACTCGTATTATTGCTTTTATTTTTAAGTTTCTTCTTCTTAAACGCGTTATCCTATCTGGTACTGGTGTTATTAAAGCCATATGCCGCAATCAAGGGCGAAGAACATTCGGGAGCGTTTTTATTAATAGGCTATCTTTTAAAAATAGTGCTGCTAGCCTTAATAATGCTTAACGCGATAGCTTTATATAAAAATTACCAGATTTATACAAGAGACACGAGTATCATCAAAAAGCTTTCTGCTAAAGAAAATGGCTATTCACTGGATCTTAGTTGGCATACTTCGGACAAGGCTGAAGATATAAAAGTAGCGCGAAAGGTTCATAAATTGGTGGTCGAATCTCCCCAAGCAATCATTGCAAAAAATTCACAGGTATTCAGACCAGCAATGCGGGATGTTCAGCCTGAAAATGGCAATGTGATTACTGCCAATAAAAGCTTCCTGGCAAAGAGTTGCCTCACTTCTAAACATATTAAAGTTTCTGAAAATAATGTCTTGCTCTTAGTACCAAAGAATCGCTTAGACCAACTGGGAGAAGCTAAAAAGGAGCTAAAGAGCTTCCTTAAATTTCAAAATAAGTTACCTAACCGCTATAGCAAGCAAAAAAAGATGCCAACGATTCAGGTCATTCCGATTGCAAGTGATCAAAAAGTCCTTAATTATACTGTTAATAACGAGATACTATCGTCTATTTCATTTAATCCGCTAATTATCGTGGTGAATGATAAGTCGTTATCGGATGATTTCTATTTGTCAACTAACAGTCAAGGAATGATTCGCTTTCCCGATCTTAAAGCCCTGCAAAGATTAGTGAAGCGTTTAGGTTTAACCCCTTATACTGTTGGAATTACCAGCCAGCAGGCATTGCTTTCGGATTATGTCGCAAAAGCAAATAAGGAGCTGCTCCTGTTAACCATTACGACAATCATATCACTGCTGCAATTAATTTTTATTATCTTGTTTGTCAGCTCAACCTTCTTACAAAGCCAGAGACATAAAATGGCGGTTTATCAGGTATTCGGAAAATCTAACGCTAAACTAATTTGCACGTTTTTAATTGTTAATTTGGGATTCGATTTCTTAATGATTAACTTGGTTTTAGCTAAAAGAGGATATTTAAACTTAATACCGCTTACTTTAGGTTACCTTTTAATAGAAGCAGTTATTATTTTATTAACTTATATTCACGCACAACACAATTTATTAATTACCCTTAATCACGGAAATTAGGAGCGAAAAATTGATTAAAGTAGAACATCTTACTAAAAAGTTTCAAGAAAAAGTTATCTTCGAAGATATTAATTGTATTTTAGAAACAGGTAAAACATATGCTATTGTGGGCAAAAGTGGTGCGGGTAAAACAACTTTTCTTAATGTTTTAAGCGGACTTGAGCAACCTTCATCCGGAAAAGTAGTAATTTCTGACTTAACTGTTAATGGTAAAAATCGCAAAAAACTATATCGCACAACTTTTGGCTTTATTTTTCAAAATTTTGGGTTAATTGACACGGAGACCGTCAAGCAAAACCTAGAATTAGGCTTTACTAATCAGAAATTAACTAAAGGACAAAAAAGCAAACGAATGCAGTCAGCTTTAAAGCAAGTGGGTCTGGAAAAAATGCCGTTTAATCAAAAAGTATATACTCTCAGCGGAGGTGAACAGCAACGGATAGCGCTAGCCCGCATACTTTTAAAAACCCCCAAAGTGATATTCGCGGATGAACCAACCGGTTCGCTAGATTCAGAAAATAGCCAAGTAGTGCTAAAAACCTTGTTAAATAATTTTGATCCCTCTGCCACAATTGTGATAGCAACTCATGATCCGAGTGTTTGGCAAGGATGTGATTACCTAATTAAAATTGCAGATAAAAAGATTAAAATAATCCTCAACTGATATCATCCCTAAAATTAAGATTAAACACAAAGAACTAACACACGATTCATTCGCATGTTAGTTCTTTTAATTTTATTGCAAATTCTAATTCAGACTATGACAATAATTTTTTGGGTCAATTGTTTTTAACTTAAAAAGCTCCAAGCTAACTGTAGCTTGGAGTCAAAATAATAGCAAAAATATTTTTAGAGAATCCTAAGCTATTTCTATAATCAATCAAAATTTTTATCATATATCACTGTGCTTGCTTTTAATAACTAATCGTTCAAAGCAATTTTTCTGAATATAAAATATATTGCTACTAGTATACATACCTGAACTACTCCAAGAATAATGGTGACACTGTTTAAAGCAGTAAAATTCTTAAATAGCAAGTAAGATACAACTGGGGGTATAACAATAATTGCAATTGCTACCCAAGCAAAAATCTTGTTAAGAGCTTGCAGTTGCTCTCTTCCTGTATATTCCATTCCCGCAAATAATATAAGAAGTAAAATCATAATCCACAACATATTTTCACCTCATAATAACTCTATCGTTTATTTTGCTGAACGATAATCACTAAAAATATAAAATAAACCTAACAGAATAAGTAAAGCAATTCCAGAGTATTAAGATCGTAAAATTTTAACCTAATTTGATATTTATTACTTCCATTACGCAAATTAAATATAAAATAGAAAAAAATCATTATTCAGGAGTCAAAATTGATCATAGACACTAAGAAACTGCAAAAAGCAGTCATGGAAAATAAGAAAAAACACGGTTTCAATACCACAGATATTGAATTTGAATTATTGCGATTACATGGAGAAGCTAATGAGTTATTTGAAGCCTGGCGCAAGAATAATAAGAAAAATATCAATGAAGAATTAGCCGATGTGGGGATATTCCTATTAGGCATTGCAGAAATGCTGGACAGTGACCTGGGCGAAGACATTGTTAATAAAATGAAAATAAACGAAAAAAGAATATACAAAAATGGCGTTAAACGCAGTCCTCATTAATTATGAAATAATTAAAAATCCTGTTGCTTTTTTAATTATCAGGGTTTAATATATCCAAATATAATATAAATATCATCTTTGATATCAAGTTATATACAAGATTATTTGATAGTAGAGAAAGCGTCATAATGTTATGGTTTTAAAAAACTTATCTTATAAAACTAAACATATAATATCTGGCTTTATACAAATTCTGCTAGGTCTCTTTGCAACTTTTGTTTTAAAACACAAATTTTATGTCATAGTCATATTTTTAATTCTTGCCCTCTTGGATTTTGCAAATGTTCTTTTTGGAAAGGATCCAGCCGATAAACCTAAAAAATATTCTGAAAAAGTCTATAGGAATAGGCAGATATTTTCGACTTGCGTAGGTTTAGTTTTGCTTTTTATGGCTCTAATAGAACTTATAGATCAACCGAGAAGTGGCTTAGGTCTTGTTTATATGGAATCCGGCCTGCTATGCGTATTATTCCCTTAATAAACATTTAGAAATAGTTATTTCTGAAAAATGCAATCTTGATTTGACAAAGGTTCCGAAATTTTTGGTAAATTTTTCTTCTATGGCTATTTCCCAAATACTCTTTGTTTCAAGATGTTTAGTTAATTAGTTAATTAATATGGATATATTTTTCTTTTCCTAGTTGCTTGAATTAAAACTTATATATTTTTTGGCAGCACTGATTAATTATGAAACAATTTAAAATTTTGTTGCCTTTTTAATAATCAGGGTTTAATATATCCAAATATAATATAAATATCATCTTTGATATCAAGTTATATACAAGATTATTTGATAATAGGGAAAGCGTTATACTGTTATGATTTTAAAAAAATTGTCTTATAAAGCTAGAGTTTTAATATGTGCCTTTATTCAGGTTCTGCTAGGCATCTTTTTAACTTTTGGTTTAGGAAAAAGTATTGGTTTCCTATTCTGCTTTTTAATTTTAGCCCTCATGTGCTTCATATCAGCTTTTTTTGGAAAGAATCCCACTACTAGAATTAAAAAAATTTCTAAAAAAGCATATAAAAATTCGAAAAAATTTTCTGCTATTTTAGGTTTGGTATTTCTTTTCTTAGGCTTAGTGGATATGATAACCAGTCCAAAAAGCGGTTCCAATTTTCTTTATTTAGATACTGGCCTGATCTTCTTATTGCTACCCGAGTAAAATGCTTAGAAATAGCTATTTTGGAAAAATACAATCTTGACTTGACTGAATAGTCTTGAAGAATTATTTCTTATAGACCAACAAAAGACATTGAGTTTAATGCTCAATGCTTTTTTCATATATATTTTCTCTCAGTCTTGAATTTTGCATCTTAAATAGGTCACAGACTACTCAATATGTATAAAAGCTATGGGTCTACCCTTCTTTATATGATTAATAATCTAATTTTTAAAATTATTTCGTTCTATTTATATTTCCAATAGCGCTTTAGTTTTATGGTATGAAAAAATGTAGATTAATCCATAAACTATTAAAAATAATAAACATGTTTCAATAATTGGCTTCCCCACAATTTGAAAGCTTCCTATGAGTTCCACAACATCATTTTCCAAGAAACTGTATCTAAAGCCAATAAAAGCTATTAATCCATTTAATAGTCCCATCACTGCAGGAGGAACGAAAAGCAATAAATTGCTAGCACTAGCTATTTTTTTCAATTGTTTTCTACTATAACCAATATTATCTAAAAATCTAAACTCGTCAGTTAGTTCTATAGTTTCCATTAAAGTAGTAAAGTAAAGAATACAACCGATAAAGACAAAAAATAACACAGAAATGAAAGCTTCCATTAAAAAGGTTGCACTATTATTGTCAACCGCATCTTTATTCTTTTTATAAGCGCTTAAAAACCTAATGTTCATATGCTTAATATCTTGATAAAGCTGCTTGTTATCTCGTAGATTAGGCCCATTAACCGTATAAACCATTTTAGCTGAATGATGTTTACTTATTTTTTTAAAGTCTTGATTATTCAGCACTATATATGCGTAGCCATATCCAGCGTTCATAGGCCACATGTACATTTCTTTCAAATTAAACTTGATACTATTAATATTTACCTTACGCCAAGATTTGTTTGGCTTATAAAAGGCATAAATATATCCAGTTCCCTTAGTAAATGCAAGGTTTGGGACTTGCTTATTACCTTGTAATTTAAACAGCTCTTGATAATCCTGTTTATTAATAACTTTGCATTTTTTAGTTGACTGCTTTTTGTTTACCATTATTGGTTTATTAGAAATCAGTTTAATTACCTTTGTTGCTTTAAATTTACCATCATATTTTCTAGCTATTTGCTTTACCTTGGTTACTTGATTAGGTTCAAGTTTCTGATTAATTTCAATAGCCGAAGGTATAGTTTTCATAAACGAAGCTTTTGGATAAGTTAAAAGCATGAAAGTCGTGCTGGCAAGACCAATAACAGCTGAAATAACTAAGGACAGTACAACCAATAAATTTGATTTAGTTTTTAGTTTAAACAGTGATTCTGGTAAAAAGATATTGTTCGTCGGTCGGTACAACTGACGGTGATTATTAATTTTCCGATTAATAAAATAAGCCAAAGTGCTTTTGATAATTAAGAATGTGCCAATTATTACCAATACTAATGAAATCATTGCCATTGGCGCAAAACCAATTTTAACCCATAAAGATTGTTGCTGTTTAACGAGATCTAAGACTAAGAAATAGGCTGTTAATAACGAAACTATTCCTAAATAAGCTGTCCAGGACTTAGTTTTGACTACTTTTTCGCTAACTTGATTTAAATTAGAAATATTTAAGATAGATAAGCGCTTAATCAAATGGTAATTATCAAAAAAGATAACTAACAACATAAAAATTGAAAGTACTACTGTAATTATGAATGGTGACAAGGTGAAATGTGTTAAATAGGGTATATCAAGCTTTAAAGCTACAATCAAAAGTACTTTTATTAAACTATAAAACAAGATACTAATAAGCATTCCAACAAAGCAGGCAATTCCAATAATAATGGTATTTTCTGTCATTAAAATCGAAGTAATGTTCTTCTTTGACATACCCAGCATTGAATAAATTCCTAGTTCTTCAGCACGTTGCTTTAAGAAAAAGCGGTTAAAGTAAATAATAAAGAAAATTGTAAATAAGGTAAACAATACCGAAGTAACATAAGACATAAACTCTACTTTGGCTGAGCTTGATAA
The DNA here is from genome assembly GCF_026185255.2 of Lactobacillus sp. IBH004. NCBI lineage: Bacteria > Bacillati > Bacillota > Bacilli > Lactobacillales > Lactobacillaceae > Lactobacillus > Lactobacillus sp. IBH004. The sequence goes on from NZ_CP110217.2 coordinate 1,719,285, forward strand.
AGAATCTGCAATTACATGGTCTTTAGCAAAAATTTGCAGAGTGTTGAATAATCCTAGAATTAAAGAAAGCGATATAAAATAATTTCGGTATAGGCCAAAACTATTTTTGATATTATTTTTAGCTATTACTTTGTAATTCATAATTAATTTCACCCCCTATGCTTCTACTTCGGCTAATTTCCTTGCTAGCTCCCGTTGAAAGGCATCATTGCTATCTTTTTTAACGATTTGGTCAACAATTTTGCCATCTTTTAGAAAAATAACTTTATTAGCGTAACTAGCTGCTAAGCTATCATGAGTAACCATTAAGATAGAAGTATGAAACTTTTGATTCACTTTTGCTAAGTATTCCATAATTAATTTTGCTGCTTTTGAATCCAATGCTCCCGTTGGTTCATCAGCTAATAATAGTGCGGGATTTTTAATGATGGCTCTAATAATTGCTACACGCTGTTTTTGACCACCAGATAAAGTAACGGGGTATTTTTCAAGTTGATTGCTTAATCTAAAATATTCAGCTAATTTATCAATCTTTTGATCTATTTCTTGGTCATCCTTACCCAATAATGACATAGGAACGGCAATATTTTGCCTTACAGTCAAGCTTTTTAGTAAACGATAGTTTTGAAAAACAAAACCTAGTTTTGTCTTGCGAAAGTTGGCAGCTTCATCATCAGATAATTTTGAAATTTCATGGCCATCAACATAAATTTTGCCGCCAGAAGCCGTGTCTAAAGTTGAAATCATATTGAGTAAAGTGGTCTTACCTGAACCAGACGCACCCATAATTGCCACAAATTCGCCAAAGTTAATTCCAAAACTAATACCTGCTATTGCCTGATATTGTTTTTCATAAATTTTAGTGACATTATTTACCTGCAAAATTTCAGCCATAGCTAATCCTCACTTTCTGTTTCTTTGTACTATTCATCTAGTACACTAGATCTAATAAAAAGCGTTGTCAATAAGTATAATGAAAAAGATGACTAAATTTTAAATTAGTTTAAGATACAAGATAAATATTTTAAAAAAGCTTCACTTTGAATCATTGAAAATTTAAATAAAAAGGTTTAAAAATGATTTGATAAAAGTATTGAGATAATTTTGATATCTATATTAAGACTAAATTTATCGACAAGCCCTAACAGCAAATACATATAAAAATGCGCCTAACAGCTTATTCTTACTACTAGGTGCATTTAAATTATTTATCCAGTTTTTTCAAAATGTTTTACTTGGCCGTCTTTGGCTTAGCAGCTTGACTTGCTTCTTCAGCTGTATTGATTGGGCTTAATTTAACACCGGCAATAAATCTAACATCACTTTGTTTAACATAGCCATCACCAACATCAATTGAATCTGGTCCTCCACCACCTGGAAGGTCAGTGGCATAAAACTTATGACCTTTTAAATGGTAAAACAGTTCTGCTTTATTTTCAGCTGGTACCCAAATATAAAGCAATTTATCTACCTTTAAATTTCCGCCTTGTTTTCTGATTCTTTGTCCTTTATGGTCTTGCTTGGTGCCATCAGCATTATAGACATCTGTATCTTGATAAAATCTAATATAAGAATAGTGCTCATAATCATAGTAATGAGAAGGCAAATCTTTCTTAACTTTAACGTCCAGGCAATAGAGCCAATTATTCGTCCCTTTAATACGATAAATAACTGCATTTGGTATAGCCAATTGGCTAATTTCTTCAGCGTATCCTTGTTCTTCAGCACGATCGACTACGAAGGTAGTGCCTTTTTTAGCCTTTTTAGTAGTTTTAAGACCATTATTGATCTCATAAATTGGAGCACCACCATCTCTTGTCACTGTTGCGACAGTTTCTTCGGTATTTGAAGCGGTGATTTTACCCAAGTTGCTGGCTCTCACATATTGCTTTGCGGGACCACCAATGCGGTAATAGCGCAGACCGTTCTTAAACTTCACAGTACCGCCATAAGTTGTAATGGAAGTTCCCTTTCGAATTAAACGATAATCAGCCCTGCGTGAACTGGTAGCATAAACATAGGAATTATGCTTAACTTCGCGTTTAACACCGTCAATGTTATTAGCTTTGATATATTGCTTTTTCCCGCTGATTTTATAGTATGGGGCATAAGGCTTGAAATCTAAGATAACAGGTTTTTTATCAACTTCAATTCGTCGAAAAGCTGGATACTTAGCATCTGCCTTTTGTCCGTTCTCATCATATGCTTGTGACGTATACATAACGGTTCTTATAGTGCTGGGAATCTTTGCTTGAACAGTATGGGATTGCTGATTAAATGTCCAAATTGCAGTAAGTCCTAAAAAACCAGCTGCTAAATAATGAGTAATTTTTTTATTCATATGTTTTAACCTCTCTTCTTCAAAAAATGCTATCTTTATTTTTGATTCTCTAATTTCTGCAATCAAAACAAGAAATTATATAATTTCATTCTATGCCTTTCTTGATAATTAATGAAGGTAAAAAATGGTGGGCTTAATTAGCCAAATATCTTAAAATGATTTATTTGGTCATTTTTTGCTTAACGTTTTGCTGGACTTCTTCTGCAGTGTTACTTGGACGTAATTTTAGGCCAGCAATAAATTTAACATCTTTTTGCTTAACATAGCCATCACCAACATCTATTACAGAGGTTCCTCCGTCTCGTGAGGCAGAGGAGTAAAATTCATGACCCTTCAAGTGTTAAAATAATTCAGCTTTCTTTTCAGCTGGTACCCAAATATAAAGCAATTTATTTACTTTTAAAAACCCACCTTGTTTTCTGATCTTTTGTCCGTGATGATCTTGCTTAGTACCGTCTGCATTGTAAACATCTGTATTTTTATAAAACTTAATGTAAGAATAATGTTCAGAATCATAGTAATGTACAGGCATTTTCTTTCTGGCTTTAACTTCACTGCTCAATAACCAATATTTTGTACCCTTAATATGATAAGTAAATATTTGGGGATCATCTTCATCTCCTCCATTATTTTCAGCATAGTCTACCGTATATTTTGTACCCTTTTTGGCTTTCTTGGAATAAGTATCGTCTTTAATAAAATCATAAAGACCAGCTCCTTCTTTTGCAGTTACTTTCACAGTTGTTTCTTCTGTATTAGAACTAATAATCTTACTTAAGTTGCTGGCTTTCACATATTGCTTTTTTAGTCCACCAATGCGGTAGTAACGTTGCCCGTTTTTAAATTTGAAGGAATTGCCATAAGTTGTTATTGTCTTTCCCTTTCTAAGCAAGCGGGAGTCAGCCCTACGAGAGCTTGTAGCGTAAACATAAGAGTTTCGTTTGATCTTGCGTTTAACACCGTCAATATTACTTGCCTTGATATATTGCTTTTTACCTTTAATTTGGTATGTAGGTGCAAACGGCTTAAAAGAAAATGAAATTGGTTGATCATCTAACTTAACCTGACTGTAAGCTGCATATTTTCCTTTTACTTTATCACCGTATAAATCATAAGCCTGAGCATCGTGCATCACGGTCTTAACAATACTTTTAGCTTCTACAGTATTGACTTTTTGGTTCATAACAAAAATTGCACAAACGCTTAAAATAGTAGCTGCAACATAATGTAGAAACTGCTTATTCATATATTTTCTCCCTTCTAGACATACTTCAAAAATTATTCAGCTTTCTTATTTGTATCCTGTTTTGCAGCTTGACGCGCTTCTTCTGGTGTATTACTTGGACTTAATTTAAGGCCATCAATAAATTTAACATCTTTTTTCTTAACATAGCCTTGACCGACATTTATTACATCCGAGCCACTGCTTCCATCTGGTAAATCTGTAGCATAAAATTGATGGCCTGCTAAATGATAAAACAATTCAGCCTTATTTTTGGATTTTATCCAGATATAAAGCAATTTGTTTACCTTTATAAAACCTCCTTGTTTGATAATTTTTTGCCCATGATGATCTTGCTTTGTACCGTCAGCATTATAAACATCAGTATCTTTATAAAACATTATATAAGTATAATGTTCAAATTTATAATCATGTATTGGTATTTTCTTATCTGCTTTGACATCACGGTACCATATCCAAAAGTCTGTACCTTTTATATGATATTCATATCCATCAGGATCGTCTATATCCATGGAAGAATATTGCGCATAATCAACTTTGAATTTGGTTCCTTTCTTGACTCTCTTTACAATGTCTTCATCGTCACTATCAATATAAGCATAATCAGTAATATCAGCTCCCTTGGTTTTTACAGTTACAGTTGTTTCTTCTGTATTAGAACCAATAATTTTACCCAAATTAGCAGCTTTCACATATTGCTTTTTTGGTCCACCAATGCGGTAGTACCGTAAACCGTTCTTAAATTTGAAGGAATTGCCATAAGTTGTTATTGTCTTGCCCTTTTTAAGCAAGCGAGAATCAGCCCTCCGCGAACTCGTAGCGTAAACAAAGGAATTATGTTTGACTTTACGTTTAACACCATCTATGTTGCTGGCCTTGATATATTTATTTTTACCGCTAATTTTGTATGCTGGTGCAAACGGTTTAAATCTGAATGAAATTGGGTCATCGTCCACCTTAACTTGAGTATAAGCTGCATATTTTCCTTTGACTTTATCACCATATAAATCACAAGCTTGAGCATCGTGCATCACGGTTTTAACAATACTTTTGGCGTCTACAGTATTAACATATTGGTTTAATATCAAACTTACGGACGTGCTTAAAATAGCAACTAGTAAGTAACGAAAAAGCTTTTTAGTCATATAATTTTTACTCCTTTCTCTTAAGACAGGCACTGTTGTTACTGCATCGCTCTTATTTCATAAAAATGCAAAACAAATGATAGCGCAAACATACTGGCTATAATTCATTCTGAACCTTTCTCAGTAATTAATGAAGGTAAAAAATGGTGGGCTTAATTAGGCAAATATCTTAATATATATGGGGACACTTAATTTTAAACTTTCTTCGTTGAATTTATACGTATTTATACGTATAATAAGAAACATGGAAGGTTTACTTTATGACGAAGACGCCAAGAGAAATTATCAAGATTTTAAAAAAGCAAGGCTTTGTGAAAAAGTCTCAAAATGGTTCCCATCTAAAAATGTATAACCCCATTACAAATGTTACTATTCCTGTTCCCATTCATTCAAAAGAAATGAAAAAAGGACTAGAACAGAGAATTCTAAAAGAAGCTGGATTAAAATAAATTTTTCAGCTAATTTTTACATGTTAGGAGGAATTAATATGTCTAAGCTTTTAGTATACCCTGTTATACTTCACCCTGAAGACACTGGCTATACTGTCGAAGTTCCAGATATTACAGGTGGTTTTACTCAGGGCGAAGATTTAACTAATGCTTTGGAAATGGCTTCTGATATGATTGGATTAATGTTAGAAGACACAACTAATTATCCTAAACCATCTAAGTTAGAAAGTATCCATGTTGCTGACAATGATATTAAAACTATTGTGGCCATTGATATGGATGAATATAGACGCAATAATCCCAAGACAATCCGCAAAACAGTAACTGTACCAGAATATCTGGTAAAAATGGGCAAAGAGAAAAATTTAAATTTTTCTGCTGTACTAACTAAAGCCTTAAAAACAGAATTAAATTTATAACTAGAAAAAATAAGTCCAGGAAGTTAAGCAACTTTCGGGACCTTTTTACAATTTTATGGACTAATTTAAATAGCATAATACAAAATAATGCACCTAATAGCTAATTTTTACTATTAGGTGCATTTAAATTGTGAATTCTTTCTTGACCGTTTTTGCTCAGTAGTTATAAACATATTTATGCTGTATTACTGAACTGCTTAACCAAAAATTCTAAAAGTTAGCCTTCTTCACGTACCGGTTCAGTCCGATGATGTAGTAATAGCGACCTTTCCGCTTTACTGCACCACCATATGTTCTAACTTTGCGTCCGCGCTTCAGACTGGCATGTCTTATTTTCTTTGCTTTTTGATTATAGATGAGTGCATTATGCTTTAACTTACGCTTTTGGCCTGTAATATTAGTGGCCTTCACAAACGTATTATTATCTAAAAGATAATACTTCTGACCGTTTATGGTTTCGGTATCATAGGTAGTAATCATCTGACCTGACATAAGTTCTCCTGTTACCCGCTTACCGTTAATATCATAGAGATACGAATTATGCATTACCATTCTTTCAATCCCTTTAAGGTAAGTATAAGTTACAGTCTGAGGCTGGTAGCTGAAGAAGCCTGTCGCATTATAAGGTCTTGCCTTTAATAAATAACCAGCAAATTTCAGTTCTTGGGTAACGTAGCCATCACCAACATTACCATTCAAGATTTTATCAGGTGTTAGTTTAAGGCCATTTTTATCTTCATAATGGACTCTGACCTCAGCTCCTGCAATCGGCTCTATAATACCAGATGAATGACTTGGTGGTGTTGGCGTCGGAGTGGGCGTTGGCGTCGGAGTAGGCGTTGGTGTTGGCGTCGGCGGTGTTGGTGGTGTTGGCGGATTGACTGGTGGCTTATCCTCATCAAAGTGTGTACCCTCGCGAACATAAGTATCGGCATCTTTAGTTGGATCATAGCTTGCCATTAACTCTTTTGAGCTCCACCTATTTTTGCCTTTAGGATCATTAAGTGTACCATCAGCAACATTGCGCCAAGTACCATCAGTATTTAATCCAGTACCATTAACAATATTATCTTTTCCTAGCTTTAACAAGTTTAGACTTTGCAAATCATTTAGCATATCGGCAATGTATGTAATTTTACTCATATCAAAACCGCTAATGTCAAGTTTCTTTAACTTAAAATCATACTGAAACATCTCTTTCATATTAAAAACATTCGCGGTATTAAATTTACTGAGATCAAGCTCTGTAATATGCTCGCAGTCCATAAACATGTTATTCATTACAGTTACTTTATCAGTATTAAAGTTGCTAACATCAATTTTTGTTAAGCTTTGGCAGGCCCCAAACATATATGACATAGTCTTAACGTTAGCAGTTGAAAAGCCGCTAACATCTAGGTCTGTTAGGGAAAGGCAATTGTTAAACACCCCGTTCATATCAGTGACATTATCAGTTTTGAAACCTTCACCAAATTTAATGCTTTTTAGTGACCGGCAATTCTGGAACATGGTACTGATATTGGTCACCTTACTAGTTTTAAAGTTGCTTAAATCAATTGCATTTAAACTTCTGCATTCTTCAAACATGCCACTTAATTCCGAAACATTTTCAGTATTAAAGGAACTGACATCAATATTTTTAAGCCTAAAGCAACCATAAAACATGCTTGACATTGTCGTCACATTGGCAGTATTAAAGTTTTTTAGATTAACATCGCTTAAATAATAACATAAAGAAAACATGCTTGTCATATCAGTAACTTTACTAGTATCAAGTTGATCCAAGCCGTCTATATTAGTTAGATAATTAAAGCCTCTAAAAAAATACTTTGCTGATCCACTAATTGCCAAGGGATCCTGAATAACAATATGGTTAACATTTGCAGGATCAAGGCCTACATCACTTAAAGCATATGCTAGCGGTCTCGGGTCAGCAACAGCTGTGGAGCTACCAGGAATTGTTAATGTTTTACTGGTCGAATCATAGCTAAGTGACAGACCACTCTCGCCCCATCGAATTGTCCGAGCTTCTCTTGTTGCAATTTTCGTTTCTTTTGCTGAATTTACAGGAGGTGAAGCCGATGCAAATGTTGTTTGCGGTTTAATAATACTTAAACCTACCACAGTCATAGCAATAATAGCTAAGTACGTTGTAAGTTTAATCCTAAAATGGTGTTTATTCATTATTTGTCTCCTTTAAGCAATATAATTCTGCCTAACCCAAGTGTAGCATAAATAACATTTGTTATAAAGTATAATTTTTAGATATATAAACACATATACATTTATAATTTATTATTATTTTTTATATACAAAAAATACTGATATCATATAGCATTAAATTAATTATACAGATATATACCAGTAATATAATGGAATGTCACCTTTTTTAAGCTAACATAAAAGGAGCTTAATAATGAATTTCCATCTCGAACTTTTACCCTAAAGTGACATGCTTTTTCTAACGTCATTCCCTTTCACTTTTTGATGACTGCTAAAGAAATTCATGTACCACTTATGCGGTAATCAAAGAGACAGTATCGGAGTATTCCAGTGGATACTTAGAAGGCGTAAAATTAAATAAATTTAGCGTACAACACTTGGTTACGCCAATTTAAACAATCTGTTAACTAAAATCAGATTGTCAGAAAATAAGGTAAAACGAACAGAATCAAGCAGTTTATTAGCTACTTGATTCTGTTCAATTACTTTTTATCAACATGATTTAACAAAGATACGAATTTATTAAAATGTTTTAATTTTGGAGTTAACATCAGGGGTAGGTACGGATGATATTTTTATAGCTTAATAATTTTGGAACAATAGCTTGCTACCACAGGGTCATGGGTAACAATTACCAGCGTTTTGCCCATCAAGTTTAGCTGCTTTAATTCCTTCATAATAACGTCCCGGTTCTGCTCGTCTAGCGACCCAGTCGGCTCATCCGCCAGAATCAACTGGCTAGGCTTAATCATGGCACGGGCAACGGCAACCCTTTGCTGCTGGCCGCCAGAAAGCTCATAAACCTTATTGCTTTTATAGTTTTCAAGACCAACTCGCCTAAGCGTTTCATCAATCTGCCTTATTTTAGCCGCTTTGTCCTTCTTGACATATTTTTGCGCCAAGGTCAGATTTTGGGCAACAGTCAGATTATCAATTAGGGCAAAATTTTGAAAGATGTAATTTATCTTATCACGAATTTGCCGATTAGCCTGCCTGCTGTTGGGTTTAATGTTACTTTGTCCGTCAAAGATATAGTTGCCGGAATCAAAGCCATCAATTAACCCCAGGATGTTTAATAAAGTCGACTTGCCACTACCACTGGCACCCATAATGGCTACCATCTCTTTGTCCTTGACGTCTAAATTTAAATTCTGAAAGACAATCTTGCGTCCAAAGGATTTAGTCAAATTGTGTATCTTAATCATTGTCTCACCCGCCCTTCAATACTTGAACAATATTTCGGTTCTCCTGGCTGATAAAGATGGCCAGCGTTACCAATAGGTCGACCCCTGCTAACAGCACACCGACCAGCAGTGCCCCAATGCTTCTGCCCCAGAAGAGGGCTACGCCGATTTGAACTGCATATAGACTTAGCAAGAGGATGATGGCCATGCCGTATCGGTCAATGACTTTAAAACCTAGCAGGCGTAAAATTGATAGTTTCTGCTCATTGGTTCTGAAATAGAGGACCGCGCTGAAAGCCGAAACGACCAGTGAAATCGTAAAGGTAACACCCAGCAAAATTAGTGAAATCAGCAGACCCCAGCGGTATATAGTAGTAAGATTATTGGCAAGCGAAGTTGCCGTTGCAAACTTTATCCGGATGCCTCGCATGTATTTAGCTCGGCCTAAACGTTTAATCTGCGCCCGGTTATGCCGGTTGTTTTTAATTCTGATGGGATTACTAAGACCCGAAGTCGACAGCTGCAGCTTGCTCCAGTTATCTAAGTGGTTCGAATCAATCAATTCATAGATTGGCCGCTTAAAAAACTTAAGCTGTTCATTGAGGTAAACCGGAGTCGCTGGCGCAGACCGGTAGTACACAATATTTACCCTCGTCTTGGCCAAGTCTTTTTCCGACTTGTCCGAACGCTCAAGGACAAGCAGCTTGGCGAGTTTAGTTGTCTTATCATGGTCTTTCTTCATTTCAACCGGCACGTAGAATGTGTTTTTCAGCTTCCCAGATGCATTCAGACCCAGACGCTTGAGGTAGTTTCGGTTAATCCGCACTACCGGGTAGCGATCCTGGAGGTGAAGCTATCAGAAACTTTGAAGCGGGCCAGGTTCCTTTGCGGGTTAGTGATTGAACCGGACACAAAGTAGGCATTGCCCCATTTTTCCAGGTCATTGAAGAAGCGTCCTATCTTGGCCTCATTCTTGCCATTATGAACATCATCGTTTCTAATGGCTGCGGCAGAGACAAGACTGGTTCGTTCCGCCGTCAGGTAGCTGCCCAAGCGGGTCACCTGGTCGTGTTGCCTGCTTTTTTCATTGATCTCTTTAATATTCATCAACCCACCTATTAGCAACACTGTGGCTAACACTACCGTAGCAACTTTGATGACTAGTGTGATAGCCATGCCCAGGTTGAAGTTGATGCCCTGCTTTAGCAGCGTGATAATTCGAATACTCCTAATCAGAGCAAGTGCGATAAGAACACACAAGGCAAAAATCATGACTACAATCAGTTGACTGATCAACACCCACTTGACAAAGCCCGCTGGCCAGTAGGCGAAAAACAACCTAATTCCGATATCAAAAAGCAAGCTGGCGCCTAGTAGGGATGCAAGCGGCAGCGTGAACAGCTTGCCCACCACATCCAAATTAGACAGGCCTAGCAGCTTATACACACCAATTTGTTTAACGCTTGTCAGTGGAAGCGAAAAGGTGGCAAGAACTGTAAATACAGCCAGTGTCAGGAACAAGGCCAGGTAAATCATCAGCGTTCGATTAAAGTATTCCTTTTTGGAAAACACTTTGGGCGTCAATAGGTCCTTCTCGCTAGTTTTAAAAAATGCGGCCAGTTTGCGCACAACTGTTTTGCGGTACTTTAGATTGCCGATAACCGTGTAGACGCCATTCACAGACTTGTCTTCTTTGCTCCAGAATTTGTCGAGGCTCTGCAGCCTGATGCGCTCACTCTTCCAGAACACAGGAATATCTCTGCCCTGTACATACGTGGTCCTCTTGCTGGGAAACAGGTTAAACTTCCTATTCTGAGCAAAGAATTCATAATAGGGAAAGCTGTCCTTGCTGGCCACAGCCGACTTGATCACGGTTTCCCCGCCATAATCGGTCTTAATTAGCGTCAAACCATATTTGCCAGCCATGTGCTTGAAGAAGGGCAGCGTCTCGTCCGCGATGCGCGGACTATCAGATACATAGATCTTGAACGAATCTGACGTCTCTTCTATTTTTTCAATCCTATCTTGATCCTTGGTCTGGTAGATGTTAATTACCAATAGGCCAGCTAGGACGGTTAACATTACCAAGAATAGGCTAACTACTTTTTTGATAAGATCACTTCCTTTCAGTTGTTATAACAATCTGTAAATAAAATAGTGTGATTACGTATATAAAAAACTCTTGCATACCATTAGAAAAGAAGTCTTTTTCTAAATTAATAGTGTATGCAAGAGTAGTAGGCAATAAAAGAAATTAATTATTTATTGTTATTCATAACTCCACCAATAATTTAGCCCTGTAGGTGGTATTTTGTAATACTTTGCTTGAGACCAATTTCCAGCAGAAGCAAAGTCCTTATTCCGATCTGATGTACTAGGTCCAACTGATGAGCTATGCCTACGAGTAGCGTGAAGATAGTCGGAATAGCCAAAAAGTCCATTCCAACCTATTCCATAGTTCTATGTGCCGCCACCTACTGTCTTTGCTAGTGTGGTGGTAGCTGCACCAGCAAGTCCTAAGGAAGTAACTACAGTAACGATTGATAATATTTTTTTAAACATGTTATTCGCCTCCTACTTATTAATTTATACACTGCCCTAATTTAACAGTATCACAAAATATAAAACATAGCAAACGCTTACAAAAACTGCACTATTGCATATCAATATATCATCGCAATTATCTTGCTTTCAGTGATTCCCTACCAAAAATGGTAGCTCTATAATTTATCCTTTTAACAAATTTTTTATTACACAAAAAGAAGGACATATTCCTTCGCAAAATCAAATAAATTGAGCGTACAACACTTGGCTACACCAATTTCCACAATCTGCTAACTAAAATCAGATCGTCAGAAAATAAGGCAAAACGAACAGAATCAAGCAGTTTATTAGCTACTTGATTCTGTTTTATTACTTCTTATCAACATGATTTAGCAAAGAACTGTTTTTGCCTTTTCTTTTGGATTTTAAAGCAATAGCAAAAGTCGCAATTTCATTTTGATCTCGCATGCTTAAATGAATGCTTCTCTTTTTCAAATGATACTCTATTTGTACTAATATTTGAGTATCACTTCTACTTCTTAGGTTCTTTTTAAATGATTTACTTGGCCGTATTTTGCTCAGAAATTATCAGCAAATTTGATATTTAGTGAAATTTGCAAAGTCAATTTATACGGTCATAATTTTTTTGTTGTTTTATAAGTTTTAATATATAAACGAATTAGCTATACTAGTGCATCTTTGTATAACTAACGCATTTCTTGTGTTACCATAGAAGACAGTAAAGTGCTACAAGCGCTTTCAGATATTGATAAAAAGGGGATTTTTTCAATGAATCAAAAAGTAGTTATCATTGGTGCTTCTCATCCGGGTCATGAAGCAGCCATCGAATTATTAGACAGATATCAAGATCTTGATGTCACTATTTATGAAGCAAGTGACTTTGTTTCATTTATGTCTTGCGGAATGAAGCTCTTTTTAGAAGAAAAAACTACCGGTCAGGACAATGTACGTAACTTTTCACCTGCTGATTTAGAAAAATTAGGTGGTAAAATTGTCAATAATTCGCAAGCAGTTTCCTTAAATCCGGCAAATAAGCAAGTTACAATTAAAAATACCCAAACTGGTCAGACTGAAGAAGTTAATTATGACAAATTAATCTTGTCTCCAGGAGTTGATCCACTCCAATTACCAATTCCAGGGGCAGATTTAGACTATGTTTATTTAATGCGAGGCTACAGTTGGGCTAAAAAGATCAATGAAGCTCTTCATAATGATGAAATTAAAAACATCGTTGTTGTGGGTGCTGGTAACGGAATTGCTGCCGTTGAAGCTGGTGTTTTAGCTGGTAAACACATGACCTTGGTTGATGCCAGCAACCATATTTTGGCTAATTATTTTTCAAAAGACTTTACCGATGTTTTTGAACAAGAAATGCGTGACAAGGGTGTCGATTTAAAGCTTAATACAAAAGTTACTGGCTTTACCAATGATCACCTAGTCCAAACTGATCATGGTGATATTAAAGCTGATTTAGTTATCGTCGCTGCAGGCATTGTTGCTAATACTGACTGGCTTAAAGATACTATTAATTTAAACCAACGGGGTTATATTGAAACAGACGAGTATTTAAGGACTAATCAAAAAGATGTTTATGCTTTGGGTGACGCTATTTGGCCACTATCAATCCCGGCTAATAAAAGAATGCCGATTCCATCGGCAGTCGCTGCTCGCCATGAAGCAAATTATTTAGTACAACATTTGTTTGAGCAAAAACCAAGCCGGTCATTCCCAGGTTTAGTTGGTGGCCAATTACTAGAATTTGGTGATGTACATGCGGTAGTTAGCGGCCTCCCACAAAAATCTGCTGAATTTGCCGGCATTAATGCTGCAACTAGCATCTACATCGATCATTTGCGTCCAGACTTTATTCCTGCAGAAGATAATCCACTGGGATATGTCTCCTTAACTTATAATAAGGATACTCACCAGATTCTTGGGGGTGCAGTGATGTCTAAATATGACATCACTGCTCAAGGAAATGTTTTAAGTTTAGCAATTGGTCATAAATTAACGTTAGAAGATTTAGCTGAGCAAGACTTTTTCTTCTCACCAAGTTTTGATCGGCAATGGAATATCTTGAATTTGGCTGCACAACATGCGCTAGGTTTACACAAGTTTTAATTAATTTTGGATATTACTAAGCCTACCACACACCCGATGAATTATATGAAAGAAGATTAGATTGCATCTATCAGATCAAGTAGAGTGTTCAACTTAAAATTGCAATTTTCGGCAAAACAAAAGTCAACTATATTTTGCAAAAATAAAACAAAAATATTTGTTGATTCATCAAGCTTTGTGACATATTATCGAATATAAATCGGTTTTTTAAAACATAAATTTACACAAAAAATAAGCCACCCCAGACTTGTTGGAATCAGGCTTTAGCCTATTGAACGGAATCAAAAACTACTCTGAACAAGTGGAATTTGCTCAAAAATCTCAAAGATGTGATATAATTTGTATAAACAAAAAGGCGCTGTCTGCAAACAGCGCCTGCCCAGAGCCGCTTTTAAGAGCGGTGGCTAATATTAATAGATTACAAAACCCGCTAACCTCGCCAAAAGTTAAAGCGGTTTTTGTTTACTTATGTTTGTGTAGCATTTTGCGCAGCTTGCGGTAAGACTTTATAAGCTTCTGAGCCTGCTTGGTGATCTTTGTCATCACAACAATGCTTTCGTAACCAAACCACAGAAGCGAAAGCAGAGCAAGCATGATAGCAGTCAGCCACGCCACAACGTAAATTGCACCTCAGTATTGTAAGATCTGCGTAGGAATTTAAAACTTCCATAGGCATCACCTTCCTTTGAAGTGCCACCGCTCATATTAACTTTTCTGGTTAATACAATTATAACATATAAAATACGTCCAAACGCTGATAAAATAAAGCTTTATAGCTTGTGCATTATACTCGATTTAAGATTTACAAACATAAGAATCAGAAAAAGAAAATTAATAATGTCGTAATCGAGTTACTCACTTTTTAAACTAAGCATTTGCTGATCTACAATAAAAGCTGTGAACCAAAATTAGGCTTAAATATAAGTTTGGTTTTCGACAAAAGTTATTTAGAAATATTGATTAAGACTAGGATCAAAAAGATAAAGAAATGGATTAGAAGAAAGGTTCTAATTATGGTTTTCGATGTTTTTTTAAAAAAGCAAAAGCCGTTGATGCTAAAGATTATGTTTTAGGGATAATGGCCGATGATTATCGCCAATACAGAATAGAATCATCAGACAATGATTCTAAAAGTTTTGCCAAGCTTATATTTAACTTAATCATTCAAGAATCGTATAAGCATTTAAAGGATGACACTTTTATTAGTCCTGATGTAATCTTCGATATGATTAGCAAGCAGATTGACAACGTATCTAATTTCCCTACAGAAAAGTTTGACTTTGATTCTATAAACCTTGCGCCAATTTCAACCGTAAAACTCCCCAATTTGCTTTTGGGTAAAAGAATAAACAAAGAAGCAAATAGATTAGCTAAAGGTTTAGATGAAGTTACAAATTATGGTGAGTACGGCCATTACATGATTTTCTATAATGACGATGATCAGATCTTTTCCTTAAAAGACAATTAAGAAAGGAATCTTGCCCTAGTTTTCTACCACTTTATTGATGGATGTAGAAAATATAAACTGAAACCTCATCACATGTTAAGAGCCATTAAAGAACAAGCATACAAGCTAAGAGCGACACTTCTCTTCAAATCCAAGACAAATCCCCCACTATTGTTCTATAAACTCGGAAGTGGCGATAGATATGACTACTGCAGAGATGTTTCAGAATTTGAAAAAGATCAGAAAATAAAATCAGCAATGTTAAAGCTTGCAAAGCAAGATGTTGGCCCTTTTGGTGAGTAGATATGGTAGAATTAAGGGAGTTCATTGGTAACTTCTTTCTAGAATTTTGGGTAATTACATTCTATCAGAGAAGTCCAATGGACTTTTTTCATTTTCTAATCAGGGCAAGTGTTCAACTTAAAATTGCAATTTTCGATTTTAATCAGCAAAATAAAAAATAGCTAATTTTATTGTTAAATAAGAGCTTTAAAGGATAGAACTGGTTTGCTTGATCACTCATGCAAAAATAGTCTTTCTATTTTATGAAAAAGTAATATTAAAGATTCAGTGTGAATGACTATATAAAATTAGGAAAAGCTATTTCAATTAACATTACTTAAGCTAATAGTAATTGAAAAAAATTTTTGACTTTTTATTATTTATAAGTCTATAATTTTTACATTAATATTAATTTAAGCAGTGGGACTGAATAATGAAAAACGATCAAAATAACGATACAAAAGAAAAATCAAAACAGATTTACGAATTTCTAAGATATGTAATAGTTTTTTTTGCTATTTTTGTTTTATGTAACTTTTTACTAACAAAATATTTAATAGTTAAGTGTTCTGTATCTGGGATCTCAATGCAACCCACTTTTGAAAATCAGGAAAAAGTTATAGCCGATCGAAATAGCGAATTGAGAAGAAACGAAGTTGTTATTTTAAAAGCTCCTGATGAACGTAATTCTTTTTATATCAAAAGAATTATTGGATTACCAGGTGACACTATAACTGCAAAAGATAATAAAATTTATGTTAACGGTAAAAAAATAAATCAGGATTTTTTAAAGCCCGGCTTTAAGCTTACAGATAATGAAGATGGCTTTTATGGTACGAAATATTCTTATACGGAAAATTTCTCAATTCGGTCTTTGGCTAAAACTAAAGAATACAAAAGTATCTATTCCTCTGCGCAACTGAAAAAAATGAAAAAAACTAATGAGGTTCCTAAAGATTCATATTTCGTAATGGGTGACCATAGAAGTGTTTCAAAGGACAGTCGCTATATAGGAGCCATCCCCAGAAGCAAAATAGAAGGTGTAGTCAAGTATCGCTACTGGCCACTTAATAGAATTAGGGCATATTAAAAAAGCAAGTCTCAAAAGTTTAAATGAAGTGACTCCCAAATTTATGACAAATTTGAGGGTCATTTTTATGACTAAATTATCTAAACAAGATAAAATAAAATTTCGGCGTTGTGAACCCTTGCAAACTTATAAAGAACTGAGCAGCGTTCATCTGATAAAGTCGTTTTGATTGATTATCTTTTTCTGTCATAATTAACCCATTCTATCACGAATTGTTAGCCAAAATTTATATTGGTTTTATTAGTAGATTTGTCTATCATTTTAATAATCTAATCATAGTTCATACTTTTAATTTGAGCAGTCGGTCAAATTGGTAATAAACTGAATTTTTAGCAATCTGAAAAAAAGCAGAACTTGTATCTTCTGTTTAGAGTTTTTAACAATTCAGTTTTGTCTACCAGCCATATACTGAATAGATAAAGAAAGTACCTGCAGTAAAACCAACTATAAAAGAAACGTGGCTAGTGACATATAATCGCCATACTAATTTTGCCCGTTTTGCATTATGAATATAGGAAGTACTTGTAAACTGCTTTCTTATTTTTTTAATTATATCTGCACTCATATATATTTCTGCTAATAAGGCGGCAATAAAAATAAAATTTCCTATACATAGGATAACAACATTTGATGTAAAACAAACCCAACTTAATCCTAGAGCAATAATTGCAATAAACGGGCAGCCATTTATCATTATCAATTCTCTTTCAAATCCAGGCTGTGCTGAAAGCTCAACTGTAAACGTTGCGATTTCTTTTCGTAATTCCAGACTACGTTTATGCCAAGCTTTTGAGACGATATAAATCATGTATAACAAACTTACAGCTCCAACAGGTATGAATATCATAACAATGGCATAGCAGATCATAATTTCCATAAAAAGCTCTCCCACTTTTAGTTTTTTTAGAATGCGTCAATTACTCACATGTTTAACATAAATCCTGGATGTTTAATCGCTAAAAGTCAGTCCTATTTAGTCATTAATTTTAATAAAATGAAACTAAACCTTTTAGCCTTATGTGATTATATTTTTTATCACTTAGACTAACTTATTAAGAAATTTATGTCCTTAATTGTAAGTTTAGCAGAAAGGTTTCCATGTATATATAATATTCGTAGAATTTTCATTTATTTTTAACATTTTATTGTTCTTTATGTGATTCTGATTTTTCATTGAACTACTATTTATAGCTACAAAGAAGTGGTTATTTAGATCTTTTATGAAAACTCACCTGATTTTCTTTGTAAGATACTTTATTAATTAAGATTCCACTCATTACTCAGCCCGTTGTGCAAAATTAATTCAGTCATGATATAATGTAATTGTAAAGAAAAGAGGCCTTGCACTAACAAGACCTCTTTGAGAACAAGCAGCCGCTCTAAAGGCGGTTAGCTATGTGAGAAATAGAAGACTATCCCCAACTTGCTAAAGTATTATTGGGACGGTCTTTTTTATTTCTTGTGATTATTGATATAATCCAACAACACAATAATAAACGTGGCGAATGCCAACATTATTTGTAATGCCTGGTAAACGCTCATTGACTGTTTCTCTTTCTAGCTATGCTAGTCCTATGCTAGTCGCAAGCATTACTCAGCCCATTGTGCAAAATTAATTCAGTCATGATATAATGTAATTGTGAAGAAAAGAGGCCTTGCGCTAACAAGACCTCTTTGAAAACAAGCAGCCGCTCTAAAGGCGGTTAGCTGTCTAGGTAATAGAAGACTATCCCCAACTTGCTAAAGTATTATTGGGACGGTCTTTTTTATTTCTTGTGATTATTGATATAATCCAACAACACAATAATAAACGTGGCGAATGCCAACATTATTTGTAATGCCTGGTAAACGCTCATTAACTGCTTCTCTTTCTAAAAGATTTCGTGCCATAGGCACCATCTCCTTTCCAGATCAACAGCCAACCGCCCTCAAAACAATTTGCTTGAATTCTAAATTAATTATAACAAATACTGTTTGCATATTGAATAAAAGAAGAGCCAGATAATTAACTAAACGGCTTGGTGTAAATAACTTTCACTCACCTTATTAACTTAATATTAAACTGTTTGAAAGCCTGTTCAAAGACAGCATATTATTCTATACTGGATGTAAAGTATTTAATCAATTTTTGAGGTGATTACATGAAATTAAATAAAAAGTTTGTTTATGGTTCCATAGCAAGCATTCTTGCTATTAGTCCTATGCTACCTGCAGTAATGCCAAGCAATACAGAAGTATTAGCTGCTAAGACTGATACTCTCACATTGAATCATAATTCTTATGTTTATACGGCTCAGGGCAAGCGCACCTATTATAACGGTAAAGGGACATTGCGTATGGGCACCACCGTAAACGGTAATGCCAAAACAACTTCGATTAATGGTAAAAGCTACTATCCTTTAACCGGTGGTGCCTACGTTAAGGCGGCTAATGTTGGTGTTGTCAACAAACAGGTACAAGATGGCAACTTGGAGCTCAATTACAATTCTTATGTTTACGATAAGAATGGTAAACGGCTATACAAATTCCGTGGCAGTAAAAAGAATACGCATTTGCGCAAAGGAACCCCTTTGAAATACTCTGGCTCTGTAGAAAAAATTGACCGGAATAGCAAACAGTATTTCTTAGTCAATGATGACAACTATAATCAGTCATGGCTCCCTTATAAAAAAATCGGTGGTAAATATTACTACAATATTGGAGCCGGTGGCTATGTTAATGCGGCCAATGTTGGGCAAATAGATAATAAACCACTTTACACAACTGATGTAAGTGTGAAAGTTAATACAACTAGTGCTATACGGGTTGGCACCGGTAAAGAGCGTACAAGTATTAAACCTGGAGAAAAGGTCAAAGTTGATCGCGTCTCTCAAGTATTGTCTGGACCATCATACAGAGCTAGTTATCGCATAAGCGGAACAAAGACAGGATTTTTCGCCACATCAATAGTAAACAAAAAGCCAAGACAGCAGCTTCTAAACTATACATATTATACTTATGTTTCTGCCAGCAAGAATACTGATGCTTATGATGCCAACGGACAGGTTCGTTCAAACCTAACGGCAACAAATAGTGCAACTACTTCTTTTGCTAAAGGCACTTTCATACCCGTTGATGAAGAACTATACATTTGGAATAACAATGAAAACAAGGCTGAGTTATATTACCACCTTGCTCCAAATACAACTGTGAGTGATATTTTTTTCCAGAGAATTAACAAAGACAGTATGACTTTTGTTAAAGCAGCTGACAGCGAATTTGTTTCTGGACCATTGTTAAAGCCTGTTAATACAGTAGATGAAGCCAAGGCAGACGCCAAGGCAGCTACTGAAACTGATAAACAAGACTTGCAAAAAGCAATCAATCAAGATGAAAAAGTTAAAGCAAGTGAGAATTATCAGCAATACAGACATGAAACATATGATGCAGCTTTAGCATATGGAAAGCAAATTAATAGTTCAAAGACAGCCAGCCTGCAAGAGGTTAAACAAATTACACTCACCTTAAAGAATCAACAGAATAGTTGGTTTCTTCCAGCTGATGAATTAAAAGTTAATAGTGAGTTGGCTTTAACGAAACCATTCTAAATACTTTTTACTCTGTTTAATAAATTTCAATTAAGGATTAACTTCCGATATTTAACGAAGTTAGTCCTTTTTGTTTTGTCCTGGTTCTTTTTTGACTGCAATTTTTTTATAACTATCACTTGCTATTTACAATAAAAACAGAAATTAGCTTTATGATCTGATATAGATTGTGATCTCCAAAATTAGGAGAAGTTTGTATCATCTAAATAGATTATTTGTTTAATTTTATGTTGATTTTTAGATTATTTTGACTTTTAATTATTTATCTGCCTATAATTTATCTATTAATCACAAGCTAGTTATATTAATATGTAATTTTATTTGTAAGGATTTACTTATGGCAAATAATCAGAATAACGACAAAAATGAGAAAACAAAACAATTTTATGATTTTTTAAAATATACAATAGTCTTATTTGCGATTTTTATTTTAATTAATTTTATACTGACAAAATATTTGATAGTTAAATGTTCCGTGTCTGGCATCTCGATGCAACCAACTTTTGAAAACCAAGAAAGAGTTATAGCTAATCGCAATAACAAATTGAAACGAAATGAAATTGTCATTTTAAAGGCTCCGGATGAACGTAATTCCTTTTATATAAAAAGAATTATAGGATTACCAGGTGAAACTGTTACTGGAAAAAATAATAAGATTTATGTTAATGGCAAAAAAATAAATCAAGACTATTTAAAACCTGGATTTAAGCTGACGGATAATGAAGACGGTTTTTATGGTACTAAATATTCTTATACTGCTGACTTTTCAATTCGTTCTTTAGCAAGAACAAAAGAATATAAAAGTATTTATTCCCCTTCTCAATTAAAAAAAATGAAAAATACTAACAAAGTTCCCAAAGGCTCGTATTTTGTAATGGGAGATCATAGGAGCGTTTCAAAAGATAGTCGTTATATAGGAGCAATTCCTAGAAGTAAAATTGAAGGTATTGTTAAGTATCGTTATTGGCCACTTAACAGAATCAAAGTATATTAAAAAAGATTAAGTCCAAATTTAGGACTTAATCCTTTTTACTTTCACCTTTTATAACTCTGCTAATCGTTTTTCATCCAAATGAAACATAATCATGCAATAAAGTAATAATATTGCAGTCATAAACACCACCACATAGATGTTAGTAGTTCCAGGGAGTTCACGTAAGAAATCAGCCGGTGAATAACTTATGAAATATGGCAAATGGATAGTTGCATTCATTAATAATAAAACTATTTGCAAAACTAAACCTGTACACATGGCAGCAAACTTATTTTTAATCCACAAAGAAGTAACCATTGCGAATACAGAAAATAATCCTCCCCAAAAAGAAGAAAACATAATTGACAAAATAGCGTGGACAAATGGATGGGAATAATAAAGGGAGACAAACAGCATAGTAAAATTTCTGGCACCAATATTAATATTAAGTAAATTATCGGGCTTAACATTAGGTAATATCATAAACCAAGATAAGAAGTTAAACAGTAAAGGAACAGCGATCACAATAAAACCTGTCATAAATGCGATTTCTAGGTATCCTAACAAGATTTGTTTAATGGACTTCTCCATCTTTAATTTATAAAAATAGCCGTTGGTAAAATCTTCTTTTAATAATGTACTGGCAGGTAAACTCGCAATTAACGGTAACAAGATAAAAAATATAGTAGGAACAAAAGTAAATCCATCTATTGACATCCACATAGTATAAGGTGAGTTTGTCGCAGGAATATATTTAGACACAGAAACAGCACATTGTACAACGCTAATACTTAACCCTATTGCCAATGCTAAAAATAACCATAATTTATTCAAACGTGACCACAGAAATTTCATTTTATTCTCCCTATTCTAGCAGAAGCGAATATTTGACATAGTGCTTCTTAGTTGGTACCAAGAAACTGAAACGTAATTTTTGATTGCGCATGTCATATGAATAACGCGGAATGGTAAAAAATATTGTAAAAGGCTGCTTGCCGTGCGCTAATGCTTTATCAGGATTAATACTGTGGTGACTTTTATCATACAATTTTATTGAGGGATTGCTTATACCATAAGGATTATTTAGATACATATTTTCTCTAAAATTAGGATTGTTCTTTTTCTCGCCATAGAATGACTGACCAGTTTGGCGTATATTAAATTTGACTTTGGCTTGTACAGCGTCCTTACTTTTCTTAACTGCAGCTTCATGAACAATAAAGTTAACGTGATAGGCTTTTACCAATTCATTTTTGTGAAAAAGCTGTTCTTTAGTCACACCATACTGCTGAGGATGGGCGTTTACCTCGCGGTAGCGATAAAAGCCCACGCAGCCAGCTACAATTATTATTACCACGAAGAAACTCCATAATAATTTTTTATTTTTCATGATTAATCGTTCCTTCTTGTACATATAGCTTTTGCGTGGCGACTTTGTTCACAAATTCATGATCATGCGAAGCAATAACAAAGGTTGAACCTTTATGGTTATACCCATCAATCAATCTGATTAATTTACCAATACTTTCATGATCCAGCGCATTGGTGGGTTCATCCAGAACAATTAACGGATAGCCTCCGAGAAAAGCCTGTGCGATTCCCAATTTCTGCTTCATCCCCAGTGAAAATTTCTTAACTTTTTGTTTAGGGAACCTGGTTAAATCAAAGTATGCCAATAAATCATTAATCTGCTTTTCTTGAATATCTGGATCTAATTTCGCTAGTAGTTCTAAATTTTTATGAGCAGTAAATTCTTCTATTAAACTGGGATTTTCAATTAAAATTCCCGCTTTAATAGGATAAGGCTCTTGGACCTTCATCTTCTTACCATTAACTATGACTTCCCCACTGGTATTTATTAAGCCTAAAATCGTTTTTAAGATTAACGTTTTACCGGAACCGTTTATTCCTTCTAAAACAGTAATACTGCCTTCCGGAATATCTGCACTGACATCATGCAATAGTGGCCGTCTTTTCACTATTTTTCCTACTTCATTTAATTCAATAAAACTCATTTTTTGCTCCTTACTCTACACTAAAGAAATGGTCAATAATCCCATAAACAATCACCATAATTAAAGTTGCCAGCAATAATAATAAAAAGCCAGGGAAATTAAATCTTATAATTATCAAGCAATTCAAAGGATTTAATTGCCATTTTAAAAGAGATGTCATTATCAAAAGTGAAGCTGGAATAATCAGACCCAAGGCCGAATTAAACTTTCCAATTGTACCTTGCAAAAGAAGCGTCAGATATATTCCTAAAAAATTGTTGATGAAAAGTAGTGGGATTGCCTGCCAGTCAGCTAAATGAAAAAAAGACAAAGAGGGTAATTTAAATAAAGCTGTAACAAGCAACATAACTAAAAGTGTAACAAATGCATAGACAAAAGCTATTACTCCCATTAATAACATAGTGACAACAGTAAAATTTTTCGGTGGAATTTGTAATCCTCTTAGGTGCATAACGGTAGTTTGCCAAAGCAGTTTAAAGCTATTTAGCATAATAAGCAGCGGTATTAAGAAATAGACCAGCCACAAAATAAAATTAAAAGATGCGCCTTGACTGGTATCGGCAAAGAAGAGATTAAATATAGAAGTATGTGAACTGCCGATAAGCTGCGTACTGAGAAAAATAATTGAAAAGCAGATCAAACTTAGCCAGCAAATAAAACGGAAGCGGATTATTTGCCATAAATATAGTAATTGATTCCAAAACAGACGTTTCATAAAGACCTTCTTTTTATGAGTGCAAGGATAGCTGCAGCAATAAAGATGAATTAATTTGACTATTATAAATAGCCAGTTTTGTTTCTTATTTTTTCATTATCGTTTAATTCTATACGTTCATAGTACCATTTTAGTATTATTAAAAATAGTAGAATTAGACTTTTAATAATCCGGTTCACTATAACGGTCAGTAATTAAATAGACAATTAGCATTAATAGCGTTGTAGCTAATAACAACAGAAAATTGTTATTATTGACCCGCAACAACATTAAACTATTGAGCGGATTATATTTCCAAGTGGTGTAAACAGTCATTATAAGCCAACTAAAAGGAATAATTATGCCCAGTGGAGCATTGAAGCGACCGATAGTGGTTTGAATTATCAACAACAGAAATATTCCTAAAAAGTTGATAATAAACAATACTAATAAAGCTGGTAATCCGTGAAATTGTAATAGCTTAAAATTTCTTAGCCAGGAATAATCAGTCACTAAACCCATAATTCCTTCTGTTAGTGCCACATAAATGAGGGTGATCAATCCCATTAACCCAATGTTAACTACAGCGAAACTTAATGGTGAGTATCTCAGCCCTCGCAATTGCATTCCTCTTACTTGCCACAATTGTTTAATACCGCTTAAGACTATCAATAGCGGCACTACAAAATAAACAAACCAAAAAACAGGCAAAATAACTTGGCCTGATTTAACAGCGTTAAAATCAACACCCATGAAAAAAATAGGAACTATAGCAGAATTCGGCATTAATTTCAACATCAGTATTACAAAGTTTATTAAGCCTAACCAAAAAAGAAAGCGCGATTTTATTAGTTGCCACAAAAATAAAAATTGGTCCCAAAATAAATTTACAAGAGATGCTTTTAAGTCTACTGCTTTATAGTGCAACTTTTTTCTCCTTACTCGTTTACACACGCACTTCTTAAAAATGAAATAGCTTACACCAATACTACCACTTGTATAGGATTTAAAAAATACGATCAGTAGAATTAAAATATTAAATTCCTTTAATTAAAGCAAAAATGCTCTAGGCGTTAATCAACTGATTAACTTTCTAGGGCATTTTAATAAAAAAGGTTAGCTATTATGTTGAACAAACTGATCTCTAATTTCCAAGTGCAGATAGTGTGAAATAGAAATTAAAGTTACTCTTGGTATATCAAATAGAATTTTCTCAATGTTTGATCGTTTTTTATTAATCGTAAAGATTTTTGTTAACTAAAATGGCTTTAGTGTTAACTACAAGACGTCGACCTACAGCAATACATTACTTTTATCCACCAGAAATGTTACTTCCGGTATACTCTAAATTAGTATCCAAACCATTACTATAAGCAGCGACGAATTTTTTCAAGGCACTGCACTCAGCTTTTTTATATTATTTATAAACTCTTCTAATAAGGTGGTATTGTTGATATGGATAATTATAAAAAAGATTAGAACTCTATTTTATCAGTTTCCGTTCAGCTCTAATTTAGCCAACAATCAATTAACCTTACATTGCCTTTAATTAATTCTGATTCAATTACACTGTCAGGTATTACCTTATCGTTCTTTACAATTGGCTTAAGCTCATCATTATCACTCAAACTTATAATAAATTGATATCCGCTACACAAATCATCTCTATTAGTGTATTTTTGGCAAATTTTTTTATAGATCGTAAAATAACTATTAAAATAAAAGTTTCCTTGCTTTCTAACTAAATAATATTGATTATCCCTTTTTATTTTATAAAAATGGTAATTTTCCTTTAATTTATTTAAATATTTTTTACCTCGTTTACATATTGAGCTTTTAGAAGTATCATTAAAAAGTTTATTTACTTTTAAATTATTACATTCTCTGCAAACTAAGGCCCAATTCAGGTAATAATTGTTGCCTCCTTCTTTAATTGGCACAATATGATCTATTTGTGTAATACTATTCTTCTTATCAGAAAACTTTTCCAATTCTTTATTGCAATATACACATTTGTGATTAAAAAGTTCGTATATATGATTTTTATCACATATGTCAATTTTTCTTGCCTTTCCCCTTATTCCAGTTTTCTGATCTTGCTTTATTTTAAACCCAAACCTACCATGGTATTGAGCTGCTGTAATGAACTGACTGCCATTAATTTTTGTTATAGTATGATAAATTTTAATTAATTCATCATCATTTTTTTTCATATTCTTCAAGAATTGGTCTTCTTCTATGACGAATAGCGTACTTAAACATGTAAAATTAGTGTTTCTATCAGCTAGGTTTCTAAAAAAATTTTTTATATTTTTCTTATGCTCTATTTCGGATTGCGTTAGTAAATTAATATAATAAATCAAATCGCCTTTATAAGTTGAATATATAAAAATGCTATTTCTACCTATATAAGCAATTGCATCATATTCTGTTAAATCAATACTATTAACTTCTTTTCTTTTATCATCAGTTAGACTTGATTTAGAACGATGATTTAAATTTTTTAGAATACTAAAATCTTTTTGAAAACAGTTCATAATATTTCCTTTGCTAATGAAGAGACCGAATAAAGCATAAGATTTATATAGCAACTATTAAAATAATAGCATACAAATTATATAAAATCATTTTTAATTTAAAGATTATTTTGACAAAAATTTTGTTTAGATAATTTAGCTACAAAAAAGCCCCAAATTGTCCTAAACTTGGGAGCACATAAATTAGGGATATTTTTATGACTAAATCATTAAATTAACAGTTAAAAACCGGCCTACTTTATCCCAGTACTTTAACTAATCAGGCTCAGCTTCTTATCTTCCAACTTGTAAGAACGCGTAAACTTACTTTGCAAGTCCTCTGGAATATGGTGATCAATTTCAACCACGGTTAAGTTGGAAGACAAAATCAATTCATGAATTTCATGTGCAGTTTGGGGATCAAGAGATGCGGTACCCTCATCAATCAGTAAAAAGTTGCGATTGTATAAAAAGGCACAAGCAATTTCTATTCGTTTCTTTTCTCCACCCGACAAGTTAGTTCCGTCTTCTTTAATGACGGTATCAAGACCAATCTTTTGCATTAATGGTGTTAAACCCGCTTTTTGAATAGCACGTTCAATCTCTTGCTCAGAAAAGTTGCGTCCCAAAGTCAAGTTAAAGCGCAGAGTGTCGTGAAAAATATTGGAATCCTGGTTGACTTCTCCAAAGTAGTCAGGCTGTGGAGTAATAGCTTTGCCATCTGGTTCAACGAGTTCAACGGTTCCTTTATTTGGATGGATTATATTGGCCATTAATTTGAGCAGTGTACTCTTACCCTGCCCGCTACGACCAGTTAGCAGAATTTTATCGCCGCGATTAACTGTCAAGTTGGCATTTTGAATAATAGTCTTATTTTGATAGCCAAAACTCACATCATTGAGCTGCAAGTCTTTGAAGTCTATTGTGGTCATTTCGTCACTGAGAGCAGACTGTGGTAATTCCTTGATATTAGCCAGTTTTGTTAACAAGGGTTTGGCCGAGTTAATCGTTGTCATTGACTGGTTGATTGCCAAGATAGAATTCACGATCCAAGAACTGGAATACTGAACCATGATAAAGGAAGAAAGGGGCAAGCGCTTGTCTAAAACAAATAAAATACCAATTCCAATAGGCAGAAATGATAAGGAATAAGCCAAAATACCTGCCAGTAAATTGCTCATGGCAATCGTATTTTCTCGTTTCTGTTTGGCTGCAGCGGTTTCGGTAATTGCCTTCTTACCTTTCAGTAAAAAGAAAGGCATTGCATTATAATGTAAAATCAAGTCAATGTGCTTTAGGTAATCCGACATAAATCCTGTATACTTACCAACACTAGCACTCCAGGCTCTAGAGCTCTCCATAACTCGTTTAGCCATAATTTCCGGAGCAATTGCCGAAATAACTGAAAAAAGCATGAAAACAAAAGTTAGGATGAAGTTTGCATTTATTGCCATGGCTAAACAAAGTAGCAGGTTAACAACACAAGTAATTAAGTTAAATACTTCTTTAACGTAATTATTTTCTACCAACTCTAAATCGTTAGTGACAAATGACAGCTTATCAGACACTGATCCCTTCTGTTTAACGAAATCGGAAGATAGCAGATCACTACGCACGTTCTTGTTGAAGAGGTAGATATTCCGATTTAGTGTTCGCTCGTAAAAGTAGCGAGCAACGGTTAATAAGAAAATAACCATAACAATCAAACAGACTTCAAGAACTACTCGTCTTTTATCACCGGCTTCAACCATGGCAAAGATTTGCGAGTAAGACCACGTATTAAAAGGAGTATCAAGACCTACGATCAGGGTTAACAAAAAACATAGGATTATGCTTTTGTTATCAAAATATTTTTTCATAATTGGTTTTACCTTTCATTAATATTTAACATAATAGTCGGATTAATGTCTAACTATTATGGAACACTTCAATTTCGAAGGTCATATCCCTTTTTACTTATCTTTTTCTCTTACTTTACTATGCTTTATTGATAGCTCAAGATTGCTTTGATAAATCAATTATTTGATCAAACATTTCTTGCTCTTTTTCTGATATGTGGTGTGCTACTTCGATCACAGTTCCTTTAAACTCACTTAGAATAGTTTGGTGTATTTGCAAAGATAAATTCTGATCAAGAGATGAAGTTGCTTCATCAGCCAATAATATTGGTCTTTTTGATACTAATGCTCGTGCAATTTCAACTCGTTGATTTTGACCACCAGATAAATTACTGCCACCCTTCCCAAGCTGGTAGTCCAAGTCCTTTTCGTTTACGAGATCAGTTAAGCCGGCTTGCTCAACAGCATAATTTAAGTCTTCTTCAGATACATGCCGACCTAAAGTAATATTGTATTTTAATGTATCATCTAGAATAAAAGGCTTTTGCTGAATAAAAGAGAAGTACTCGTGTAATTTTCCCCAATTACCATTTACTTCAGAATGATTAACTTCATAAGATCCAGAATCAAGTTGTTGAATACCAATTAATACATTCAGTAAAGTTGATTTCCCCCAACCTGATGGAGCTTGCAGGAGAACTTTTTCTCCGGAATCAATTTTTAGATTAACATTGGCAAAAATTTTCTGTTTACCCTGGCTAACTCCAGCATCAGTCAATTGTAATGATTGGAAAGTGTCTGGAGCAGTTGCAGTATTGCTACCCTGCGGCTTTATTAGCAAGTCGATTTTTTTGATTTTTTGCAAAATCGGTTTTGCCGTTTTAATATCGTTAACTGAGCCAAAAATACCAACTACAGGATTAATAAAATTATTAGCCAGTTGTGAAATCATCATAAAAGTGCCTAAAGTCAGCCGACCGCTAACAATGAAACTAATACCAATGGCAAAAGGAAGGAACATACTGAAAATATATGCTACTATCATAGTCATCTCATTAGACATGCCTTTAGTCCAATTGGTTTTGAAAAGAGCCGTTTCCATCAGCTTCGCCGCTTTAATCAGCCTGTTAACCATTGAAAATTGAACATCATAGATATTAGCCATTTCCGCTCCGGAATGAGTTTCATTAACGGTATTGGTATAGTTGCTATTATATTTTTCCCACTTTTCAGAATTTTTTTCGATCTTAGGACCAAAAACAGATTGGATAACGGCAGGAGTAAATGAAGCTATTAAAAATACCAATGCAATAATCCAAGAACTAACAAATGCAGAGATTACAGCCGCCAGAAATTGAATTAAATCAGAAATAATTGAAAGCTCTGCCTCAATACTATTAGTTTCAATTTGCTTGAGGTCATTAGTCATAAATGAACTGTCAATTTCGTCATGACCAGCATAGCTATTCACTAAATAATTAGCAGACGCACTTTTCAGGGCAAGATTAATTTCTTCGATAATTTTATAATATAAATACTGATATATGATGCCAATTATTCCAAATATCAATAGACCGCAAACAGCAAAAGTAGTCAGCTTGATCAAACTGCCTTGGGGCTTTTGAGCAAAATCAATAAATTTTTGAAAAATGAAAGCGACAAAAACAACTTGAAGTGATTTTAAAAGAGCAAAAAAGGCATACAGGACGAGTCTCCACGGGTTTGAATATTTTATAATCATTGTTTTTCCTTTCAATATTTTTTAAATAGCATTTTGTTAGTCTAGTTCTTAACTTATAGTATGTATACTCATTTTTAAATTCAATATTGCTCTTAAGCTTGTCCAATAAGCCATGTGAAGAAATTTTTAGCTTAATTATTAAAACTCAGGCTTTTAAATTAATAAAAAATAAATATTAGATAACCAAAATAATAAGGTTTTAATCTTTAAAAGTCAATAAGATAATTTTATTTTCTTTTAATATTTATACTGAACAATTTCCCGTTAGCACTAATTTTTTCCTTAATCCTATTTTGTAACTGTAAAAAAAACGATTATAAATGGCAACATGCAATCCCTGACTCAGTCAACTTGTGCAAAATTAATTCAGTCATGATATAATTTAATTGTAAAGAAAAGAGGTCTTGCGTTAACAAGACCTCTTTGAAAACAAGCAGCCGCTCTAAAGGCGGTTAGCTGAGTAGGAATATAGAAGACTATCCCCAACTGGCTAAAGTATTATTGGGACGGTCTTTTTTATTTCTTGTGATTATTGATATAATCCAACAGCACAATAATAAACATGGCGAATGCCAACATTATTTGTAATGCCTGGTAAACGCTCACTCCTCTTTCTAGCTATGCTAGTCGCAATCATTACTCAGTTCACCGTGCTAAATTAATTCAGTCATGATATAATGTAATTGTAAAGAAAAGAAGCCTTGCGTTAACAAGACCTCTTTGATAACAAGCAGCCGCTCTAAAGGCGGTTAGCTGTCTAGGTAATAGAAGACTATCCCTAACTAGCTAAAGTATGATTGGGACGGTCTTTTTTATTTCTTGTGATTATTGATATAATCCAACAACACAATAATAAACGTGGCGAATGCCAACATTATTTGTAATGCCTGGTAAACGCTCATTGACTGCTTCTCTTTCTAGCTATGCTAGTCGCAATCATTACTCAGTTCACCGTGCTAAATTAATTCAGTCATGATATAATGTAATTGTGAAGAAAAGAGGCCTTGCGCTAACAAGACCTCTTTGAAAACAAGCAGCCGCTCTAAAGGCGGTTAGCTATGTGAGAAATAGAAGACTATCCCTAACTAGCTAAAGTATGATTGGGACGGTCTTTTTTATTTCTTGTGATTATTGATATAATCCAACAACACAATAATAAACGCGGCGAATGCCAACATTATTTGTAATGCCTGGTAAACGCTCATTAACTGCTTCTCTTTCTAAAAGATTTCGTGCCATAGGCACCATCTCCTTTCCGGATCAACAGCCAACCGCCCTCAAAACAATTTGCTTGAATTCTAAATTAATTATAACAAATACTGTTTGCATATTGAATAACTATAAAGCATTATTGCCAAATCAATGGCTTATTTTGATTATTTCCACTATATAGTATTTTGTTTTCCTCTTTAAAAACTAAAATACATTTTTGACAATGGTAAAAGACGGTTTTACTACCAGTGTACTAAGCCAATCCAAGTTTAAAATGAGCGCATTTTTAAGGTATGTAAATAAATCTTTTTAATCAATATTGGGAGCGCTAAAATAGCTTTATCACGTAAAAAATATAGGAAAGGAATTTTTATGATTAGAAAATGCCAAGTAGCTGACAGTCCAGCTATTCAAAAAATCAATCAAATTGAACTAGGTTATGATTATCCTGTCGAAAAAACGGCCGCTAACATTAAAAGGCTGCTAAATGATCCTGAACACCACTATCTCTGGGTCTTTGAAGATGATAATACCCAAAAAGTTGAAGGTTATTTGCATGCAGAAGTTTTTGAAGAAACCTACTTTGACCCCATGTTCAACGTTTTAGCTTTAGCCGTAGATTCTTCTGCCCAAAAGAAAGGCATTGGCAGTCAACTTATGCACACTTTGGAAAAACAAGCTAAAAATTTAGGCATGAAAGAAATTAGGTTAAATTCAGGAGAATCACGTTTAGGTGCTCATAAATTTTACGAAAAACTGGGCTATACCAGTAATAAAATGCAGAAAAGATTTGGTAAAACCATAAAATAATTTATTTAAACTGTAATTGATTTTCGTTGTTTATAAATGTTTACTAATAATAATTTAGCTAGTACATTATATATAAATTTAAAGCAATTAACTATACTTCATAATACATCTAAAGTGCTACTATGCATATGAGGTGATCAATAATGCTAAGTCCAGAAAAAAGCAAAATTTCGATTTCAGTTAAAGTTAATTCAGAAGATAAAAACCGAGTTACAAAAATATTTAACGGCCTAGGCCTTAATCTTTCGACTGCCATTAATATATTTATAAAGAAAAGTATTGCTGAAGGTGGTTTACCGTTTGAAGTTAGGGATCCATTTTATAGTGAGGAAAATCAAGCTGAACTAAATCAGCGTTTCAAAAAGATTAACAATAATCAGGATATCCATTCACATCATCTTTTAAATAGTGAGCAGAAGAAAGAATGACAGTAGAATTTTTAGATAAAGCTTGGAATGAATATGTTAATTGGCAAGCCGGAAAAATTAAAATATCAAATTGGTTGGTCAAGAAGAATAAATAATGTAGATAGATTAGTTTACACAGTTAAAAATGAGCGATTAATTATTATAGCTTGCAAAACTCACTATAATTAAAGCTAAAAATCCTCTTAGTTAGATTTCAATTTAACTAAGAGGATTTTTATATGTTTATATGTATAAATCTTTACATTCACAAAACTAGCAATTTCTTTAAATATACTATTCATCTAAAAGTCTGATAAATCTATTGGTGCGGACACCTTTCCTTTTTTTAAATTAGCAACAGATTCATCCATTGCTTTTAATCCCTTATCAGAAATATCTTTTGATTTGACTAATTCTCTATGTTCCAATATTAAGCAACCTTTATTATATTCTTTTACATATCATAATCATATTTTGATCTAAGCAGTGTAACTAGTTTTTGCTAGCCGTCTGAGCAAAGTGATTGTTAACAACTTGCATAATAAATTTCTCCCTTTTCTATGGGATCCACTGCGAAAAGCCTATCATATTAAAATTAATAAAAGAAGAAATAACACAATAAAAACCCGCCTTATTTATACGATCAAAGACGGGTTTTATATTACAAAATTTTTATTAATTATATTAGTATTTGGGTAATTTCCAAAACTAGTGGAACAACAATTACGAATAAGACCGTTGAGGTGGTCACAACGTTGGTGGCATATTGCACATCCCCGTGCGATTCACCCACTAAGATTGGCAAAACTGCCAAAGCAGGAGTAGCAGATTGCACAACTAATGTTTGTTTAGCTAAACCAGTCAAAGCTGGTAACCAATTAGCACCAACAACAATTAAAATAATCATTAAAGCTGGTACTAAGATAAAGCGGCCAAGTAATGCCCAGATAGTATCGCGGTCGAGGTGGATTGACTTCAAACCAGCATCTGCCAATATAATACCAATATAAATCAGTGACATCGGCGTGACGATGCCGCCGACCATGCTCAATACAGCAGTAATCCAGCCAGGAATTGGGACTTCAACCAGTAAGCAAATCAAGGCTATTAAAAATCCCACTAGTGGCGCTGGCAACAACTTTTTCCAGTTAAATTTTTGCTGCTTATTCTTTTGTGCGGTCGGATCATCACTAGAAATGAAGAAGACACCAATTGCCCAAGTAGAAACAGTATTTAAAACATAATAAATTAAAAAGTATGGCATACTTTTTTGCCCAAATAAGGCGATATTTAATGGTAGGCCAATAAAAATGGTATTGGCGTTCGTAATGGCATTAATAAAAGTACCACGACGACCCTTGCGAATTCGCAAAACCTTGCATAATAACCAGGCAAACAAATAACTTAGGGCAAAGCAGATAATGGCATAGATTAAGCCACCTGTTAAACCGAACAATTTTTGTCGATTCAAATATTTTAAAACAGAAACAAAAATTGAAGCAGGCAGAGCAATATTCATAATCAAATAAGAAATATTGCCTTTAAACTGGTCACCCAGTTTGCCACTCGTGCGCAGCCAATAACCTAAGGCAATTACAAGTAACAGCTCAACTACACTGGTTAACGAAGTAATAAAGGCTTGCATTTATTCTCACTCCTGCTCATCTGCGTACTCTGGCGTCCAGCGAAGTGCTGCTACAGCTTTTTCACCATCTTGAAAATCGTTCTGGTTAAGATGATCAGCAATTGCCTTATTAGCCACAGCTTTCGCTACAGTTTGAGAAAAGACATTCAATTTTTCGACTGGTGGCAAAACCGCTGCACCTGGTTTACTAGAATCAACAATGCCGCCAAGTGAATGGGCTGCTACACTAATCATTTCATCGCTTAAAATTTTGGCATTAACAGCTAAAGCACCAAGACCAAGTCCGGGGTAAACCAAAGCATTGTTGGCTTGACCTATTTCATACTTGACGCCATTATATTCAACTGGATCAGCAGGAATACCAGTTGCTACCAAGGCTTTGCCCTTAGTCCAATGAATTAAATCTTCTGCTTTTGCCTCCGCCAATTGAGTTGGATTTGATAATGGGAAAATAATTGGCCGGTCGGTATGGGCAGCCATTTCCGTCACAATATCCTGAGTGAAAGCACCTGAACGGGTTGAAGTTCCTACTAAAATGTCAGGGTGAACTGCCTGCACGACACTCTTTAAATCTTTAAGCTGGTCAGCATTACTGAACTCAGAACGTTTTCTTGCAAAAGGCTTTTGCGCTGGTGTTAAATCAGGTGTATCTTCAAAAAGCAATCCTTGTTTATCCACTAAGTAAAAGTGCTTGCGTGCTTCATCAGGCTGTAAACCTGCTTGCAACATCTCAGCGTAGACTTGTTCCACGATTCCAGTACCAGCAGTTCCAGCACCAAAGCAGACATACTTTTGCTCGGTTAACTTTTGTCCGCTAATCTTTAAGGCTCCCAAAATACCAGCCAAAACAATGACTCCAGTACCCTGAATATCATCATTAAAGGTTAGAATATGATCACGATAATGTTTTAAAATATTATCAGCATTATCCCGGCCAAAATCTTCAAAATGTAAATATAGTCCCGGAAACAGCTTTTCTACAGTTTGCACAAAGCGATCAACAAATTGGTAATAAGGATCTCCATTCACCCGACGCTGATGGTTGCCTAAGTAAAGCGAATCATTAAGTAATTTATCATTATTAGTACCAACATCAAGAACTACGGGTAATACACATGCTGGATCGACACCAGCTGCAGCAGTATAAACCATCAACTTGCCAACAGAAATGTCGACGCCTTGAGTGCCCCAGTCACCAATTCCTAAAATTTCTTCACCGTCAGTAACCACTATTAGTTTTATATCACGGCCATCAGCCGCATTTTTTAATGTTTCTGCCATTTTATCCGGTTCATTAATTGACAGAAATGCGGCATATTGCGGATTCACAAACAAATGACTGTAATTTTCAATAGTTTCAGCTATTGTCGGGTCATACACAATAGGCATAAATTCAGTGACATGTTCACTAAAAATTTTAAAGAACAGCACGCGGTTAGTATTAAAAATCGTCATTAGAAAAATTCGTTTTTCTAGATTCGTTGATTTTTCCTGGTATTGTAAATAAACATCGCGAGCTTGTTCTTCAAGAGTCTGCACCTTTGGCGGTAACATCCCTACTAAATGATATTGTTCTCGCTGCTCTTCTGTATAAGCAGTCCCTTTATTCAAAAATGGGTCATTCAACCTATCTTGTCCTGTTTTAGCCATTTTCTCACTCTCCGTCTATTTAATTATTAATAGCACGTACTATATTCTTAGACTATATCCGGGGTGAAAAAAGTGCAATTAATTTAACTTATAGTAAAAGCGTATAGTGTATAATAAATAGCTAAATATAGTTAATAATAACAAGCAAAAAGCCAATTCAACTTGATGAATTGGCTTTTTATAATTTAATCAATTAGTCATATTATGCTTTGTAACGTGATTCACCATTTAAGTAAGTTTCGCTTAAAGTCATATCTGGGTTTAATACTAAGAAATCAGCGTCCTTATCAGGAGCAATTGAACCACATTTATCTAAAACATGAGCGCTCTTAGCCGGTACGTAAGAGGCCATCATGATTGCTTCTTCCGGCGTAGCAACATTCCAATCAACAACGTTTTTAACTGCAGTCTTCAATTGTAAAATGCTACCAGCTAAATTATTGCCACCCTTTAAGCGCGCCATGCCTTCCTTAACATAAACCGGCAACTCACCTAACATGTAGTCACCATCAGGCATCATGCCAGCTTCCATACAGTCTGTGATCAAGCAAATATGTTCGGCACCTTTAAGCTGAACTAATGCCCGTACCATTTCTTTTTGAACATGGTGACCGTCACAGATCAACTCATCTGTCACATTATGCAGCACCATTGCCGCGTTAGAAATTGATGTATCGTGGTGTGACGGATCAGGCATCCCGTTAAAGGTATGAGTAAACATAGTGGCACCAGCTTCAACACCGGCTTTAGCTTCTGCAAAGGTAGCGCTTGAGTGTCCTAAAGCTACAACTACGCCCTCTTTAACAGCTGCACGAATGAATTCTTTAGCACCTTTTCTTTCAGGAGCAAGAGAAATTTTATTTAAAAGTCCTTTTGATTCTTCGCGCCATTGATTAAACTGGTTAATATCAGGGTCAAGCAAGTATTTCGGATTTTCCGCACCAGCATGTTCCGCAGTAAAGTATGGGCCCTCAAAGTGAAGTCCCTGAATTTTAGCACCAGTTTCTTCACCCTTATGGGCGCCAAACATCTGACAAATTTTGCTTAATGTATCAGCACCGGCAGTGTAAGTCGTTGGCAACCAGCTGGTAACACCTGAACGCAAGAAGCCTTCTGACAAGTGGTTAATTCCCGCCCAGTCACTTTTCATTACGTCTTCTTTTAGTGACCCGTGAACGTGAGTGTCAACAAGTCCCGGTGCTATCCACTTACCTTTATAATCGACAATTTTACCTTCTGGCTTTTGGTCTTCGGTATAATAAAAGCCGAATTTACCATTATCTTGTACTTCTAAGTAACCACCTTGTTCAGTTACATTTTCAAGAAAGAATTTATCTGCATGAATATAATAAGTCATAATATTTTGGCCTTTCTTTTATAAAATAAACCTCTTACTTATAGCTTCATTTTAGCCTAATCAACTGGTCTTTACCAGTTCAATTTCAAATAGTACGGAAAGTTTTAATTTTTTAGTTATAATAGTGGTATAGGTAACTAATTAGGAAGCAAAAATCATGATTCAAAATACGCAAACAAATAAACACTCATTGGGAGCACTTACTGGTGCCAGCAAGTGTGACCATTATTATGAATTACACTTTGCCACTGGCGAAATTGCGCACTTTTACGTCTTAGCTGACGGTATTTTTCGCCTTTTAATTGATCCAGAGCAAAATTTTAGTGAAAATCGAAACGCAAACATTCAGCTGGCGCAATTTGATAATACTGCTTTTACCAATTCTCAGGTCAGAGCTACCAATGATTCCTTAATCATTCATACCGGCAACTATCAAATTATCTTCGGTCAAAATCCGGCTGTGCTCAGTATTTTTGATGAATCGCTGCATCATAATAGGATGCGTCAGTCGCAACCACTTGAATTTAGTGAAAACGAAACGCGAGAATTTTTAGCAGAAAACCAAAACGAATTTTTCTACGGTGGTGGACTGCAAAACGGTTATTTTAGTCATAAAGGCCATAAAATCGCAATTAAGCATGATCAAATAACGGGAAAAGGCGGCGTGATTATGCCTGTCCCCTTTTTCTGGTCGAATGCCGGTTATGGTGAATTAAGAAATACCACTGCAGCGGGAAGCTATGATTTTGGTAAAACCCAGCGGGGAGTTACCATCCTCGCTCATCAAGATGCTGTTTTTGACACTTTTTACTTCCTTGGCGCTACACCCAAGGAAATTTTACAGCGTTATTTCACTTTAACGGGCAAGCCGATGTTACTGCCTAAATATGCTTTTGGTCTCGGCCATATCGGCAATTTCTGCACGACCTTATGGCAGCCAAGCCATGCCCAGGAACGTAATGCCAGCAAAATTGGCAACAATTATTATACCCGTACCAAAGATGAAAATTCCGCTTCGGGTAAGGCCTCACTTAATGGGGAAGAGAACTACCAGTTTTCCGCAAGAGCGCTAATTGATCGCTATCACGCCATGCATTTTCCAATAAGCTGGTTTGTCCCTAATTATGGTGAGCAACCCGAAAATGAGCAGGCTCTTAGTTTCTTTAATGAATACGCGCAAACTCAGGGTGTTCATCCCGGATTTTGGCATCAGGGTGAAGTTGATCTACCTGAAAAAACTGACTTTACTTATACTGCAGCTGGCGAAGCAGCTCAAGATACGGCAAAACTCCAAAGTGAATCACAAAAAGAGCGGCCATTAGTGCTAGCTGATAGTGGCAGTACCGGCATGCAAAAAAACGCCGCACTAATTTTTGGTGGTGTTGGTGGTAACTGGGACAATATTACTAATCAAGTTGCGGGATTACTGGGAGCAAA
The DNA here is from genome assembly GCF_026185255.2 of Lactobacillus sp. IBH004. NCBI lineage: Bacteria > Bacillati > Bacillota > Bacilli > Lactobacillales > Lactobacillaceae > Lactobacillus > Lactobacillus sp. IBH004. Next base: position 1,757,676 of record NZ_CP110217.2, read on the forward strand.
TCTTTCCGGTCAGCCTTTAGTTGGGGCAGCAGTTGATGGTCTGCAAGGCGGCGGCAATGCGCAAATCAATGTCCGTGACTTTGAATGGAAAAGTTTTACCGCTTTACTATTTAACTTTGATGATCAAGGTAATTTCAGTAAAAACCCGTTTGCTTATAATAAGAAAATAACTGAAATTAATCTGGCTTATCTTAAATTGCGTCAGCATTTAGCCAGTTACATTTATACGTTAAATGAACGGGCAAAAAGCGGCGAGCTGATTATGCGGCCACTGTTCAGCGAATTTCCTGATGAGCGTGCTAATTATACAGCCCAGTTTGGCAATGAGTTTATGTTGGGACCCGACCTTTTAGTTGCTCCTATTACGAATGGTCGCGAAGACAAAAACGGTGATTCTCGTAAAGATAATTTATATTTGCCAGGCAAAAAAACGCTGTGGATCGACCTTTTTACCGGTAAAAAATATGCAGGCGGCAAGGTCTACAATAACTTAACTTTCCCACTATGGCATCTGCCGGTTTTTGTTCGGGGTGGCAGTATTTTTGACTGGAATAAACGTGATTTTCTACTTTATCCCCAAGAGCAGAGTGAAGCCATTAGCTATGACGATGATGGGACAATTGCTGCAAGTAACAGCTATACTACTAAAATCTGCAGTAAAGTTGAGCAGGAAAAGCTGGTGGTCACTATTGCACCGACTGAGGGTAACTTGACAAAGAAATTCGTTGAACAACCTACCAGTCTGACAATTATGTGCGATTCTTACCCTGATGCTGTAACTATTAAAATTAATGATCAAGTTGTCCCCGTAGAAGAATACGGCTCGCTGGCTGCTTTCAATCATGCTCATGAAGGTATTTTTTATAATACTAATTACGGCCTCGATGAGTTTAAAAAATACCATAAGAACACGCAGACTGCACTGCAAATAAAATTAGCCGCTAGAGATATTACCGCCACTGAAATAAAAATCACAGTCCGTAACTTCAACTATGGCAAAAACGTGTTAGTACACGAAATTACCAGTGGCGTCTTACCGTCACCAAAACTACCGGCAGTAGATTCAAGTAAGATCTCGGCTCATTCATTTGAACTTGCCTGGCCTCATGAGAGTGCCGTCCAGATTGAAATTAATAATCTTCTTTATGTTGGCATTACCGGCAAAAGTTTTACTTTTCATGAGTTAGCGCCTAATACCCGCTATATTATTAGGATGCGTTATGCCATTAGAAATAAAGTTTCTGAATGGTCTGATCTTTTCGGTGTCATTACGAAACACGCTGCCAAAGACTATGCGATTGAAAACATTGAGGTAACCAGCAACTGTGATAGTAAAGAAAACCATCCCCTGTCCTATTTGACTGACCTGAAATTGGCGAGCGAATGGCAAACTAGCCAAACTGTTTCACCTGAACAACCGCTGGAATTAACTTTTAGCTTTGAAAAGGTTGAAAAGCTAAGTAGAATGGTTTTTGTGCCCCGGAATATTGATCATAATGGTGATCCTCTTATTGTTTCAATTGCTGTTTCAACAGATGGTGAAAACTACACTACTTACGCAGACCACTTACAGTGGAAGGCTGATACTAAAAACAAGGTAGTAGGCTTGCGGGATGTGCGCGCTAAAAAAGTGCATCTGACGATTTATCAATCATCCGGTCCAATTGTTGCAGCAAGAGAAATTATCTTTTTCAGGGCAAAAAGATAACTAAATATAAGAAAAACACGAAATTAATATGTACTGAGCTCCTAAAAGTCGTCCTAAATTTGGGGCTCACATCATCATTTAGGAATAGAGCAATATTTGCTATAATGAAGTTTGAATTGATAGCAAATTGTTTTGAGGGCGGTTGGCTGTTTCACTTGAAGGAAGAGGGTGCTAATGGCACGAAATCTTTTAGAAAGGTGTCCAGCTATTGAGTGTGTACCATGCGCTAGAATTAGCGCTGACATTTGCCTCGTTTATTATTGTCTTGTTGACCTATATCGACAAACACAAATAAAAAAAGACCGTCCCAACAATAACTTTAGCACGTTATGGGATTGGTCTTTAACCAAACTATAATCTAGCTAACCGCCTTTAAAGCGGCTGCTTGAAATTCAGAGAGGAAGTCTTGTTTTTGCAAGGCTTCTTTTTTCTCTATAGTTATATTCTAGCATGATTAAACTGATCTTGCACAAGAACCTGATTAACTTATCTGGGTAATCCCTAATTTTTCTCTATATCGTTTGAATGTTATCCGATTGATTCCAGTTACCTTGCTGACAGCAATATCAGTCATACCACTTTGGTAAAGTTTAAAGGCGTGTTGCAATTGGAGACTGTTCTTATTGAATTTGGGCTTGCGGCCATGATAGCAGCCCTCAGATTTAGCAATTGGTTGTGTCCTGCCGTTTCCGTTCCTTAATTCTCTTACGTTCGCTCTCAGTTTGGTACTTATAAAGCTCTAGAATGATGTTATTCATCAACTCTACAGGTTAGAATCTTCAAAAAGCCTCGCAAAGACGAAAAAATGCAGTGTGACTCCCTTATGCTTAATTGCGCTCATAATCTTAGTTAAATCCTGTTTATTTTGAAGACCAAAAGGGGTGCAATCTAATGAACAACTGGTGCTAACTTAAAATTAAAAAGTATACGAAAAATCGTTTAGTAATTAATGTTAACCACCAAAATTAAGATAATTTAACCATAAAAATACGACCTCAAAAATTATCTTAATTTCAGAGGTCGTATCAATATCAAAATCGTACATTGGCTTTTGCATAATAATTGGATGTCTAAGTTCTAGTTATACGTCACATTTATTGACTACAAAATATTTGATTTAAATTATTTTTTGTTGCGGTCATACCAATGAAGCACACAATTAACTATAAAAATATCCAAAAGTATAATGCAAAATTGTACAAAAATATTTGTCCACCTATTAGTTATGTAAGGTGATAAATATATTTGATATATGAAAACTATAATTCCAGTCGATATTCCGTACGCTAATGCGTTACGATATTTCACCGATTCATAATAATCAGATTCAGTCTTTTTCTTTCTATTCATTTTGTCTTTTATAAATTGAATTATTGCCAGCCCCACTGAGTAATTACTGGATAGTGATTGATGCCAGTAAGTATCCAATTAACATCAAACCAAACGCCACCTTTAATATTGTCACCAATTGTCGAACTTAGAAAAGCACCAATTGCAGCTACTATAGGGCCTCAATCAGGGTCAACAGCAGCGGTGATAATAGCTGTGAGACCTGCAAGACCGCCTGAAGCAACAGCTTTAGCAGTGCGTTTATCTATAAAAACTCTAATGTAATTCCATCCAAATTCAACCTTATTTACACCAAAATGATGCTTTGCGCGGGGTTGAATTTTAGAATCTTCTGTTGATGGTAAAACTCTAACTGATTTTCCAGAATTATTAATTTCAAATTCTAAAGTTGCAGTTTTTGTGCTTTTATTTATTACAAAAGATGATCCATTAATAAGTTGATTGGTATGGGCTATTACTTCTTGAGCAGAGACATATTCAGCATAAGTAATAACCTTTTTAACATCGTCATTAAGAACATATTTATTATTTTTCACTTCTACATATGGGTCAATTTTGTTTACGACGTCTTGACTTAAGACATTAGATGGTTGAGCGTAAGCAGAATTATCAATAGAAGCTGATGATACAGTATTTGTGACAGCGGGGGCAGATTATACAAATAATGTGCTAGATAACAGTACAACTGAAATTAATTTGTTGGCTCGTTTCATGATTATTTCCTCCTTTTATCAATTTATTATTATATACTTCTCTTAATCATATATGATTAATTTTAATGTAATATGTAATTAATAAAAAGTCAACAATATTTTTAATTTATTTTTATTAATTCAAAATTGATTTGGAATTAATGCAGGCTTTGATCATTTCCTCATTTTTTCTCGGATGGTCGATCACTTGGCCACGACTAGCAGCATGTTAGTAAAATTATTTTTGGCAGCACAAATATCATTAAGGATAATATGCTTTTTGCTACTTTTTCCCACAAATATACCAGTGATTTTCAAAGTAAATCCTTCTGAATATCTTTTTTATGGTCTTGATACGAAATTAAGCATGTGTGAGTTCGATTTTCCTTTTCTATATAGCAGTTTATAGCAGTTTGAGCAATTTTGCTTAGCAATATAGTAGAAGCAAACGAGCCACTTTTAATTCCTGCAATTGTTGATTAGCTGCTTGATTGTATTCATTTATTCTTTATCAACTAGATTTGACAAAGAGTTAAAAAAGACCCAACCATTGCTTGATCCTATAATGAAGTTTTGGATCTAATTAAAGCTCAAGTCCATCGTCATGATCAAGCCCCTGCTTCTTTCTATTCTGTTGTTCAGCGCAGTTTTTAGTAAGTTTCGCTTGACTATCGGTTGGCTTTGACTGCTGTTTTTTCTTAGATGCCTCATATTCTTTCTGTAGCTTGTCCCAATCAAGTTGACTATTTTTGAAATCTTTTTGAGCTTCCTCTTCATTTTTTTTAGCATATTGCAGACTTAAAATCCGATTTTTAAGTTCTGTTTCTACATAATCAGCGATCAAATTTCTAAATGGTTGAGGATCATTATTGGGCTGCTGGGAAACAGCTAATGCTTTCATGTATTGCTCTCGTGCGGGTTTAGATGGATTAACATTAACCACTGGATAACCATTTTCTGTTAAGACTAGGTTCATTAAAAGCCGTGCTGTACGTCCGTTGCCATCTTTAAACGGGTGAATAGTAACGAATTTTTGGTGCAAGTCGGTCGCATACTGCACCGGGTGCAACTTGTCTTGTGCTTCATTACTCCAAGCTTGTAATTGTTGCATTTTCTCGGGTATTTCATAAAAGTGGGCGTAAGGACGTGATTCTGAACCATAAGGGTAAACATCAATATTGCGATACTTACCGGCTTCTTCTTGCGGTTGAATTGTTGTCAAAGTTGCAATTCGGTTCAAGTTTCTAATATCCTCATTGCGAATTGGCTGTTTTTTAATTGCTAAATTTTGCATATAGTCATAAGCTTCATTTAAGTTAATGATTTCCAGTGTTTCCTTAATGGTCTTACCGTGAATAGTTGCGCCTAGCCCTCCGTTAAGAATCTCGGCAGTTTCAGCCTCGGTCATGGTGTTGCCCTCAATTGCAGCAGAAGACCATACATGCTCAATTCTGATATTTTGCTCGAGCTGCTTTACTTCAAGCGGAGATAATGGTCTATAGGTATCCATCTTATTTTTTAGGTTTGTAATCACAGCTAATTTTTGTCCGTATTCCATTGTAATACCTTCTTAATTTAAGCTAATATTTTGGGCCAACTAAAGCTCAAGTCCATCGTCACGATCAAGCCCCGCTGCTTTTTATTCTGTTTGCTCTTCTTAGCTGATTTGAGCATCTTTTTGAATTCGGCAATAGTTTCTTTTTCATCGCTTTCGGATAATTCCTGACTTTTATGTTCCGCCCGCGCCTGCAAGTTTGGCTCCATACCGAAAATACCATTTTGATACGTCCAGTCCTTGAGGTCAGTCATGTCATTGGAAAAGTAATAATCTGCCAGCTTTTGCTGCAACGTGGGCCACTTGTCAAGCGGTACGTTAATCAGACCGGCTCCGTTATCAATCATTATCTTGTTAGCTGCAATTGTGGCGGTTCGCTTGTTACCGTCGTAGAACATTTGCTGGCGCATATTGTGATACATCAGGGTCAGTGCCTTATCGGTGGCGGTACGATCACTGACTAACAGCTGCTTTAAATATTCCTGTTCCTTGTTCTCTTCGATCATAGGTGTTTCAAACTCGCCTCGGTAAGTTGCTACACCGCCTGAACCATTACGCAAATATCCTGGAAAGGCCGCCGTATCGCGGGCAACAATCGCATTAAGCCTCTTTTCGAAGTTTAAGTCCAGGGGCTTTTTTTCATTGATAGTAAACTGCCAGCCTCGCTTCAATTGAACAATAATATTAATATCATCGATTGGAACACCGTCAACGCCCAGACCATCAATGATTGTCTGGGTCTGCGGCATAGTGGTAGTCAGGCCTTCAAAGCGTGAGTTCGTGAAGACTAATTTGGTTAAGTTAGTTTTGGCAAAGCGTCTATTTTCTTCAGGCGTTAGTCTGAACTTGTCTTCATACTTCAATTGACTTATCCTGCTTTCTACTCTAACTCAAAAACTTCATCTTAATCCGACACATGTTGTTTTTTTACCATACCTATTAGCTAATATAGTAAGAGCATTTTCCCGGCTAGGCATATTTTGAACCTTAATTAATTGTGAAATTTTTGCCACATTAGCATCCATCTGCGCTTGGATCATCTCTGCATTTTTTCGTGGGTAGTCAATCACTTGGCCATGGTTTGCGGCATATGCAGAAAGAAAAACTTTACAGCTCCGGCCGTTGCCCTCTCTAAATGGGTGCATAAAGTTGATTTCATCTAACAGCTGCGCATAATCTTTGGCCTTTAAGGCCTTCTTTTGCGGCAGATTTTGCATAATATTATTAATATTGGCTTCCGCATATCCAAATCTTGAATGATCACAAAAGTCATAACCGTTTTTTTGAAAATTACCCGGTCGATATTTTCCAGCCCAATCATATAAACGGCCAAACATGATTTTATGAATCTTTTTTATATCCTGAATTTTTTTAATTTGGGGCTTAGAGTGGAGAAAAATTGCTGCTCTCCGTGTTGCTTCCAAATACTCTACTTGTTCAAGCCTTTGCTGATCTCGAATATGATATTTGTTTTTCAAAATGCCGTTAGGATACAGCGTATCTTTTATCCAGTCACTCATTGTTACTATTCCAAATTGCAGCAATTTCCTTAACTTCTTCTGGATCAGGGTTTAAAACCCCGTCCAAGACGGCTTGAATATCTTCCTTAGTGGGGTTCCAGCCCTCTAAATGACTAGCTTCTACTACTCCCCGGATTTCGAAGTACATGTCTTTATCTGGTATAAAGACGCCCTGAATGGTCTGTGTGTCGTCATCAATTTCTAAATTATATGATTGTGGTTTTAACATATTTAACAAATCACCAGCTCTTTTATCTAAACCGGCCGCGAAGGCGTCAAGAATTCTGATTGACCAAGATTCAATAGGCCTAGCGATTGCTTTTCTCAGTGTACTTTCTGAAACATGACTCTTTTCGGCAACTTCCCTTACCGAAACGTGTTTACTATTTAGTAGTTTTGTAATTGTTGCGCTCATTTTAAAATGCTCACTTCTAAAATTATTTTCCAAATATATTATACCATATTTGGAAATATCTATTCCATTTATGGAAATTTTAGGTATATTGGACTCGTAATTCTTTTAGTGGTCGAGGATTAGAGTCAGGTAAGCCGTGTAATTGCGCCTACTCTATTTCGAAAAGGGTAATCAGGGAAATTATCTAAAAAGTTCAACTACTCTATATTTTTTTGGTTCAATACAATATATTTCGTATTTTTATGTAGCTTTTAAAATATTTATTGCTAAAATCGCAATATTTTTAACAAATATAGTGTATAATCAAAAACAAATTCAAAAAGTGGCCTTTTTTGAATTTATAATTAGAAAGGTAAACTAAATTATGTCAAAATATCACTTATTGAGAATTTATTCTTACCAACATCCAGGCAAGCCAGTTACTAGTGAATTTAATAAAAGGTTTAATGGCTATGGCACAATTAAGTTTCCGTTAGCAATAAACCCCATAGATGTGCGCGAACAAATTAGAATACCTACACAATTGCCACTTTTTTTGGTACAAATTGAAGATTATAATTCACTGCTAACTATCATTAGAGAGAACTCCGCTCAAATCAAAGCACTCATTGGCAAGCTTCCAGGTGTTGCCAGAGAGCAATTTTTCATTGATTTGTTAATTAAAGAAATTAAAGGTACAAATGATATTGAAAATGTTGCTTCTACTACAAAAGAAATTAACAGAGCCGTAGAAAATATTAATAATCATAATAAAACTGTGCGTTTCCAATCTTTTGCTAAAATGTATTTTGATATTGAAAACGGTAAAACATATCAACTTAATGAGCTAAAAGATATCAGAACATTATATGACTCTTTATTAAAAGGTGAAATAGCAAAAAGTAACTTACCCGACGGCAAACTATTTAGGGATAGTTTTGTCAGAATTGGCAACTCAGTTCAAACTGTTCATCTTCCCAAAAACAGCGAAGATGAGATAAATCAGCAATTAGAAAATTGGCTAAAATTTATTAATTTGGATAAATATGATCCTATTTTAAAGGCCTCTGTTGCCCACTATTATTTTGAATATATTCATCCTTTTTATGACGGTAATGGCAGGTTAGGAAGGTATCTCTTTTGCAGTTATATTGGAAAAAAAGTTGACCCTTATACTGCTGTCAGCTTTTCTTATCAGATCAATCAAAAAAAGGCAAGATATTATAAAGAATTTCAAGAAGTTGAAAATGAAAAAAATTACGGCGAAATCACACTATTCGTTATCAGTTTGCTAAAATACTTAGTTTCTGGACAAAAATATGTCCTAGGTAATTTAAAAGATGACCATAACATTTTAAATTTTGTCAAAAAGAAATTAGAAGATTTTGATTATCCTAACTTTGAATTCAATATCTTATATGTATATGCACAGTCATTTTTATTCAACAGTTTTGATGGCAGCGTTCAAGACACAAGTTTGATCAGTTTCATCAAAAGCACAGAAAAAATATCAACTAAAAAAGTAAAAACTGCTATAGAAGATTTAGAAAAAGAGGGTTTAATTAAAACTGTTAAAGGAAGGCCAAAAAAAAGAAAATTAACTACTAAATTTTTAGATAAAATTGGTTTGAATATCTAAAATTTAAACAATCCCATAGTCAAAAGCTTTTTAGATTAAAACCCAGTTATTTGTATTTTTTATATAAAATTTCCAGAAGTCAATTATTAATTATGTAATATCTATTAAGCAGTCAAAAATATACATTGCTCTTCATATCAAGTGCATTATACACAATAATGGTGTATAATGCTTGTAAGTTAAGAAGGGAGGCTATAAGTGTGCCATGGAAACCAGCAAAAATGATTAGATTTCTTTTAAAACATGGTTTTGTAGAGTGTCCTAAACGCGGAGGACATAGAGCTTTTTATAATCCTATCACGCAAAGATACACAGAGGTACCAATGCATAATAAAGAACTAACTTTAGTAACTGAGAGAAATATTCTAAAGGAAGCTGGTTTAAGCAAAAATGATTAATGTTTCTTACTTGGCATATTTAAATTGACATGAAACAAGAAATTGCAGCTTATCCTGTTATTATAGAAAAATGTAACGATGAATCAGGACATTATTATGCGATTACGTCACCTAACATCCAAGGCTTAGTCACTGATGGTCAAACAATAGGTGAAGCTCTTTATCATGCAGAAGATGCAATGGCAACAATGATTGACCTTCAAGGCTATCCTAGAGTTCAAGATCCTAAAAAGTGGAAGTTGGAAAAAAATCAGCAAATATCTTGGGTTAAAGTTAATATGACAAAGTGGCGTAATAAATATAGTAAAACTGTTCGGCGCAATATTTCATTGCCAGAGGATCTAAATAATTGGGCTAAAAAAAATAAAATTAATGTATCAAAAGTTACAACGGAAGCTTTGCGTCAAATGCAAGCTTAGTAATATTAGTTTAATTTAGCCCATTCAAACAATAAAAATAGTTTCACTTTAAAAGCACCCTAGGCTAAGCCAGAGGTGCTTTTATTTATTCTTGCGCTAATCTTTTGAGAACATTCATGTATACTTCATTATTCCAAAAGCTCTCTTCACTTTGCTGCTCAAGCTTTTTTCTAGCTTTTTGATCAAGAGATATATGAGCTGGTAACTCAATCATACCATTGGATGTTTTTATTATTAAACTGTTAGTGTTTTTACTACTCAAAGTGAATTCACCACTATTCTTTACCTACTATTATTTTTAAAATACCAGTGATACATTTTCCCATCCAGAAAGTCGCCAATTAAAAATATTGCCGTCCACAAAATAATTCCAATAATACGCACAAACAAAGATGTTATATAGTTATTCCAGCTATTATCCAAATCAGAATAATTCTACGATTAATCTTTAATTAACCTCATAATAAATCCAAACCTATACCTTTACAATATTAAATAAAAAACGCTCCGAGGTAGTTAAAATTGCAATTAAAGCTCAAGGCTTTAATTTATTTAACCGGTCGAAGCATCTTATTTAAAAATAATTAAGCGTTAAACTGCAGAGTCTGAACTGTGTCACCGTGGGTCGTATCACCTGCCGACACATCAGAAACAGATTTTATGACGTCCATATTAGTATAAACAACTATTACCGTATCATCGTAATTTTCAGCCGTAATCAGTTCTGTATTCATACTTGCCAAATAATCATCCTGCTTAACAGTATCACCCTGTTTGACAGCCACTTCAAAGGGCTCACCTTTTAATTCCACAGTATCAATTCCTAAATGGACCAATATTTCTAAATTATTATCAGTAGTAATGCCGATTGCATGCTTAGTGGGAAAGACTGTGGTGACAGTTCCTGTAACAGGAGAATAAATTTTGCCATCTGTAGGCTTAATGGCGTAGCCATCGCCTAGCATTTTCTGAGAAAAAACTTCATCTTTCACATCTGTAATTGGCATTAGTTTCCCATCACAAGCTGCAGTCACTGTAAAACCGCGTTTTTTAAATATATTAAACATTAATTCTACCTATTTCCTAATAAATATACTAATTGTTAAAACTAAACAAAAACCAAAGATAGTCAAAAAGATAACAGCAGGCACTTTGATAAAACTGCTTTGACATTTTAATTTGCCGGATTGTTCATTAATACGTATGATGCCAAAAAGCGCCAAAATCAAGCAAAAAATGTTACCGACCATTAACTGGCTGATCGCCTGACTGAACATCAAAAAGTGATAATTACCCTCATGCTTAAGAATCAAATCTTTCTTGAGCCAAATATAATAACCCATAATAAAATCCGTAAGAGCTACTATCCTATCTATTGCAATCAAAGGTGTATTGTTCAAAACAACATTGATGTTTTGTTTAGCAACAGATGATGTCAAAATTATAAAGCTGCCGAAGAACAAGGGAATTAAAATTAAAGCATAGATATAGGTTGTCAAAATTTTTTTGGTGTCTAAATGAGCCCTGTCTAAGAAACTAATCACAAAGTTGTTTATCTTACTTACCATTTTTATCACTTTTTTCTTTTTGCCAAATACCAAACTTGTTTATGATGAAATCCACCAAGGTGTAAGCCAGTATAAACGAAACATCATTGCTAGACGAAAATTTTACAGTCGGATAGTAGAAATTATAGTCGGAAAGCGAAGCAAGTTTATTTTGCTTTAGGTCTGTAAAGGAGACATAACGCAATTTGTTGTTAACCGTCTCAAACTTACCCAGTTCATCGTTAATTTCTTTATTATCGCCCGTGTAAGAAATAATAAAGAGCATGTCGCCTTTTTCTGCTATTTTTCCTACCATTTCCAGTTCACTGACAGCAGCTGGCAAAACTATTGATGAAATGCCAAAAAGTAATAACTCGTGAGAAAGATAATCAGACAGCATCTGTTGAATCCAGCCGGTAGAGTAAATATATTTATGTTCTGCTTTACTCAGATCAGTAAAAAAGGGGTCTAAATTAAGTGACTGAAAATTTTTGACTAGATTTTCTGTTTCTTTAATTAAGTCAGAACTAAAGTTATTCGTTAGAACTTTATTTTTCTCACTTTGCTCCTGCTCCTGAACCATTTCATTTAGGATAAATTTCAATTCACCATAGCCACTTAAGCCCAAATGTTTGCACAAACGGAAAATCGCCGAACGTGAAACGTATAATTTGCGCGCAAGTTCAGTAAGACTTAATCCTTTGCACGCTTTTGCATTATTTAGAATAAATTGAATGACCCTTATTTCAGAATCATTCAATTTACTACTATTTTGATAGACTAAATATTCTAATTTTGACATAGATCAACGCTCCATATAAAGTAATTTTACATATGACAAATTGCTTTTACCTATACAAGCGTTCTAGCCCTAATTAATCTTGTTTATTATCCTGCTTTCTTAGTTCCTGCATTGCTTCAAGGACTTGGGCAACATCTAAGCCAACAATAACTTGAATTGCTTTGCCGTGATGGACAACATTAATGGCTTTAGCTGCCTTAAACTGAGCATCAGAGCCCATCTTATCAGGATCTGCCACAGTGACACGCAATCTGGTCGCACAAGAACTTAACTCTTTAATGTTGGAACTTCCACCTAATAAGTCTAAAAAGGCAGTTGCCCTTTCAATATATGGATCAGTCGCAGTTTGTTCATCTGTTTGTGTAACTGCTTGCTCAGCTTTTCTAGCTTGGTATTCTTTCTTGTTTATCAAGTGGACTTCCTCAGTATCCTCTTCACGACCGGGAGTAATATAATTAAACTTCACGATCATATATTTGAAGATAAAGAAAGTAATAATTGCAAAGATAATCCCAATCACAATTTGGGTAAGAAAAGTCTGCCAATGGTTAGCCCACAAAGGAATCCAATTTTCTGCAGCCGTATCTATGGCACCACCAGACATATTACCAACAACGCCAAAACTAAACATAATAGTGTTCATAGTAGCTGAAAGTAATGAATAAATGATCCATAAAACTGGTGCCGCAAACAAGTAAGTAAAGTCAATTGGCTCAGTAATACCTGTAAAAAAGGAAGTCAAAGCTGCTGGAATTAACAAAGCTGAAGTTTGTTTCTTTTTATTCTTTTTAGCAGTAACATAAAAGGCCAAACAAATGATGGGAGCAAGAAACATCTTTTCGTTACCATATAATTGGAAGCCCAATTGAGGAGCCAACTGTTTTAATGGTTTAGTACTCATAGCAAACTGAGTCAGATGTCTCAACCAATAGGGTTGCAAACCTCCTGCAACCACAGCTGGACCGTATTGAAATGGAATGTACACTAAGTGGTGTAACCCAGTTGGTATTAAAACCCGATTTAAAAAGTTGTAAATCCAAATACCAACGACACCACTACTAACAATAAAATGCTGTAGTTGCGTAATTCCTAGCTGAACTTTTGGCCAACCCCAACAGGTAATAACTGCCAGCGGAATCATAAGGAAAAAGCCTAAAATATAAACATATGTGGACCCTTGAAAAGTTCCCAGCCAGTCCGGCAATTTCTTATCAAAATAACGGTTATGCAGCCAAATTACTATACCAGCAACTATTAGAGCTCCAATAATACTGGTGTCCAGAGTCTTGATCCCTGCTATTTCTGTTAGTCCGTGGTTAGTGGAGTTTTCCACAATCTGGATCTTATCAAAGTTAGGAATACCAAAACTGGCGCCCCAGTGAGTCAAAATAGCACCCACAAAATAGTTGTAAGTCATGTAGGTAATTACTGCTTCCATGGCAGCCCTACCTCTGGATTTATTTGCTAAACCAATTGGTAGACCCACGACGAAAAGCAAAGCTTCCTGCTTAAAAACTGTCCAACCACCTGCACTAATGGTATCCCAAATTGAATTCCAAGTTGTTCCTGGGCTTGCCAGAGAGCCGAAAACTGCCTGATTGGTAAACAAACTACCAAATGCAACGACAATTCCTGCAAATGAAAACAAAAGCACCGGTACAAACATTGCTGCACCAAACTTTTGAAACTTCTGCATCATAAGCTATCATCTCCCTAACAACTATTTAAGTTCTGGCCAGTATGGCTTGTTTTCCGGAATCATATCATCAAGAATCTTCTTAGCAACTAAGGCATCTGGAACCGTCTTATTAAGAGCAAAGGCTTGCCACATCTTGTTGTATGAATGTTGTTCATAAGCATCAACTACCAGCTTTTCACATGCTTGTTGCTCTTCCATTAATCCCTTTTGGAATCTGCCAGCCATTCCAGTTGCCATAGGTTGAACTCCATCTGCACCAAACCAGCAAGGTACTTCAACAACAGAGTCAGGATCCATATTAGCAATCGCGCCGTTATTCGGAATGTTAGCAAAGAATTTTTCGTGAGTGTTATAAGCAATCGCATGACAAATATCAACAATATAGTTAGAGTGTTCTGCACTTGCTTCCCAAATATTGCCCTTAGCTGTACCAGCTTTGACAATTCTGGCACATTCTTCGAAGACAATCTTTTGTCGGTATTCACGAATCTCATCTGTTCTAGTATGGTTAGGGTCAGCGTTTTGAACTTCATATTGTGGATAATAGTAATATTGCATATAAGTATTAGGTAAAGTTTCTGGCTCAAGAGCATAGCAGTCCTTAGCCTTCTTATATGTTTCAGCCCAACTTGCTTCAGTTTCTTTATCGTATTCGCCACCGATCCAATAGCCATTTTCAGATACATGCTTTTTGAGAAGAGGCATCAAGTCTTTGCCCGTCTTTTTATCACGAACTTCTTTCCACCAGCCAAAGTGGTTCAGGCCATAGTAGTTAACATCAAGATCATGGTAATCATTTAAGCCACAAATATGAGCCATTCTTGTCATAATTGCTACAGGCATATCACAAATATTAATTACTTTAGCATTTGGTCTTAATCTGCGGCAAGCTTCTGCAACAATAGCTATGGTATTAGAATAGTTAATCATCCAAGCATTTGGCGAATACTTTTCCATCCAGTCGATTATCTCAATAATAGCTGGAATAGAACGCAACCCATATGCCATTCCTCCGGGTCCGGTTGTTTCTTGGCCGTTAACGCCATATCTTAACGGAATCTTTTCATCGAGTTCACGCATGTGGTATTTACCAACCCGAATTGATCCCATAACGAAGTCAACATCTGTGAATGCTTCTTTAGGATCAGTCGTATACGAAAATTCAATTTGCGGTGCGCGCTCTTTCATAATAATTGCACACGCATCACCAATTTTCTTTTGCCTTTCGGCATCGTTATCATAAAATTTCAGCTTTCTCAGTGGAAATCTGTCCTCGTTAGCAATCAAGCTTAAAACAAATCCTGGAGTAAAAGTACTACCTCCACCTGCAATGACTACGGAATAACGTTTATCTTTTTCGGACATATTTTTCTCCTTTAATTCACTCTGCTCAACCTGAGCTGATATTTTCTAAGCTAGCTTACTTTTATATTTATAACATCTTTCTTATTTTTTGTATCCGCTTTCCATGAAAGTGAATACGTATTTCACAACTTGAAATATTTGTTTCACTTTTCGAAATTAATTTCACAAAAAAACTGGCACCACTAAGGTGCCAGCATTAATGCTATTTAAGTTAAACGTTATGAGAAGACTATTTTAGACGAACCTGTCCTTTTTAATTACCCGATAAATAGAAATAACTAGAACTAAAATTGCGCAGAAGATTGCCACATAAGCCATTGGCCCCACGCTAATGGCGGCTTGTGCCTGAACACTTGCCATGCGGTTTTCTACCGCATATTCTACAATCCACTTACTCAATAAGCGCGGAGTTAACACGAAACTGATGGTTGCCACAATTGAAGCTGCTAAAGCCGTATTGCGTGAATAGGGTTCACGGAAAAATTGTGCTAAAACGCAAAAGGCAGGCGCAATCATTAAAAGTAATATCCACATAATAATTAAGCGTCCAGCGCTACTGTTCATCATTTGGGCACTATTAGTGGCATAGCGATATTTACCCCAAAGTTGTCCACCAGTTAAGGTATTCAGTAAGCTTAAGAAATATGATCCTTGTTGACCATAGACACCGCCACGATTAGATAAAATTCCCTGCACAATCTGTAACCCATCGGTTGAACCAGCAGTAGAAAAATTGACTGTTACTACTTTTTTCATGTAAGTAGCCAGAAACATGATGATCGAGCCGCCAAATTGCAAAGCTCGTAACATGCTTAATTTCCGAGATGACTTCATTTTAAATTCCAGGCTAAGAACGCGATCGGGATGGTGACTGCGACCAATGACGAAGATACCGATTGCGACAATAACGGCCAGTCCGGCAAGCAGCCACCACAGTTTAGCCATAACTAAGAAAATAGCCAAAACAACAATGGCCACCGCAACATATGGTCGATCAGCAAATATATCCCAAAAATTTAATTTTAAATGACGATAATCGGCACGAGTTTGAGAGGTATCATGCCCTCTGAGTGCTGTTTTAGTCATTTCTTTATTTTGAAGCTGAGACTTTTGACTGTATTTTTCACGATATTCCTGCCTGGTCAAGTGTGAATTTCTTTCCATACCAGCCACCCCTTCCTTTCAGAAATAATATCCTAACATGATTAATATGAAAATATCAGCTATTTAGCAAATTCTTAGCAAATTTATTGTGCTAAAATAGAAAAGATATCGTATTTTTTAGAAAAATCTTAAAAAAGAAAGCGAGGACGTTTTGACAGTTTCCGAAAAATTTCCAGCTGGCTGGCATAAAGCTTTTGTTACTTTATGGCTAGGCTGCTTTATTACAGGCATGGGCTACTCCATGACAATGCCTTTTATTTCATTATTTATCGCTGACCTAGGAAACTACAGCAAGTTGCAGATTAGCATGTATTCCGGTCTTGCTTTTGCCATGACCTTTATTGCTCAGGCAATAGTTTCACCTTATTGGGGCAATTTGGCCGACAGAAAGGGCCGTAAGTTAATGTGCATGCGTGCTTCTGGAGTCATGGCTTTGACCATTACCGCTACCGGTTTTGCTCCTAATGCCATCTACATTATTGTAATGCGTTTTATTCAGGGCGCTTTTTCCGGCTACATTAATAATGCTACCGCCCTCATCGCAGGAGAAACTCCCCACAGAAAAAGTGGCTGGGTGATGAGTCAAATGATGACTGCCGGTACTGCTGGAAATTTGGTAGGACCACTTTTAGGTGGGGTTTTGTCAAACTTCTTCGGTAATTGGTTAGGTGGCGTTTGGGGCTACCGCATTCCGTTCTTTATTACCGGCTTCTTGATGGTGCTCGTCTTCTTAGGGTCAACTTTCTTAGTTCATGAAAACTTTACTCCGATTTCTCGTGCAGAAATGAAGCCAATGAAGGAAATTATGCAGTCTTTGCCTAACGTTAAGCTAATTGTGGTGATGTTCGTGACTACTCTCTTAGTGCAGGCTGCTAATATGTCAATTGACCCAATTGTTTCCTTATATGTTAAGTCAATGATGCCTAACAGTAAAAACATTGCCTTTGTGGCTGGAATTGTGGCCGCAACCCCAGGTCTCGGAACACTACTGGCCGCTTCCAAAATCGGTCATAAAATGGATGAAATTGGTCCGCTAAAAATATTACGCCTAGGTTTAATAGTAGGTGCAATTCTTTTCGTACCCATGGCTTTGACACACTCACCTTGGGTGCTGGCAGGATTGCGTTTTCTGCTCGGAATTGCCAGTGCTGCCATGTTACCGGCAGCACAGACCGTTTTGACACTGAACACTCCAGCCGAAAGCTTTGGTCGTATCTTTAGCTACAATCAGTCTTTTCAAGCAGTTGGTTCTGTGTTTGGGTCACTTATGGGCTCCACTATCTCGGGACTGTTCAACTACGCAACTGTTTTCTGGACTACAGGCTTTACCCTACTGATTAACTTTATTCTCATTATCTTTTTCAGTTTGAGAAAAAGTGCTAATAAATAAGAACTAACTTACAACTAATAAAGTATCCTAATTTTGGTGGTCACATCATATTCCGTTCAGGATACTTTTTTGTCTGATCTTTGTAGACAAGCATTGTATAATTTTATTACATTTTAGGATATACATTGTTTATTTTTTCAGGGAAAACTATGATTAGAGCTGCCCTATCTATAGCGTAAATCTAAAGACATACGACTAAGCCAAGCAGTCTTGCAAGCATTAAACGCTACTATAGGAGATCAGTTAAACTTTAAAATTGAGGACAACAAAGTAATAATGTCAAAGCAAGATGATACACCTGATTTAACTTTTGAAGAACTTTTTAAAGATTATTCAGGTGAAGAATTTGATACTGAAATTAAGTTACCAGATGAGAGAAAAGGAAATGAAAAATGGTAATTAAGCAAGGATCTATTCTATTAATGGATTTAAGTCCTAAACAGGGGCATGAACAATCTGGCAAACGACCTTATTTATATTTAAGCTATAAAGGAGTCGAAAAATACGCCCATATTGCTGTGTTTGCTCCTATAGCAACTACTAAAAGACGCTACCCATTATATCAAGAATTACCTGCTGCATCTCAAACAAAAGGCGTAGTCATGCTAGATCAGCTAGTTACAATCGATTATCATAACCAATCATTTCAATATTTAGAGCAACTACCTGATGACTATATGGGAAAGATACTCAAAATTGTAAAAGTAGTTTTTCAGAAAGATTAGCCAAGCGGTTTTTCTGTAAATAATTCCATGATATGTTGTGAAGCTAAGATTGGTCCTTTTTTAACACGGTCTTAACAGTTCTCATATCTTCACCAAAGAAATATAGAGTAGCAGAAAAGTCTGTTAAATCACCTTTATTTATTGAGATAGATCAAGATGAAATCTATGCTGCAGCATGTTAGGGCAATAGATCCAACTGTCAGAATGAAAGGTAATATCAAAGTAAGCTTAGACGAAGCTAATATGAAAAAATTAGCACAATTTTAGTTCAATTTTTTAAAAAAGCAAAAACTGCACTGAACCCCAAAAATTATCCAACTTTTGGGTCTTTTTTATGTCTAAATTAGCTAAACAAGATAAAATTATAATCTATCAGCTTTGACATAATTATCAAATTAAGACCAAACTAAAAGAACTAACTCCGATCAAATAAGGGCAATTAGTTCTCAGTTAACAACCATAAAGTGTGCTAATTTTAGGATTCACACCATTATCTTGGTGGCTTTTTATATCTGGCTTAGAAAAATGCTGGCAAAAATTAGATACTGCAAATTTACCAGCTAAACTGGCTGTTTATTTTCCTTTTTGTGCGGATTTTCTCATCACTAATACGGTAATTGCAAAGAGCAAAATACTGACGATAAACAGACCCCAAAGAGAATAGATGACGCTTGTCACAGCCGATAAGGTAGTAAAAGCAGTTGTCATTAAGGGACTGGCAATTAATAAAATCGTATTAATCAGACCAACAGAGGACGCCAAAATTTTACGATCAACTGCACCCACCATCCATTGGGTTAATTTTGGAGTAGCAGTTCCTGCAAAGAAGCCTAGGATACAATAAGTTATTAAACAGAACCAAATTTGTTTACTTAAAATAGCAATTATGACACTTGCTCCAGCAATATAAGCAAACATAATGATGATATAAAGGCTAACATTTTTAAATAGATTAGTACCAAAAATGCTGCCTAAGGCAGCGCCTATTCCTGCCATAGCGCCGATTAATGCAATTGTAAAACTATAGGTTCCAATGACCATCACCTGACGATTGCCCGCAATTACAATAGAAATCAGAGGCTCTATCGTGCTGAGAACTCCGTTTAAAATGGCGATTACCAGTAAGGTAGTAATTAAGCCACTAGCCTTTTTAACTTGCTTTAATGCTAAGGCCAAGGTGGACCAAAAGCCACGATCATCGACTTCTTGTGTGACAGTTGAAATGCCCTTTTTTCGTTTACTCCTGGCAATATTGCAATAGATCAACCCTGCCACAACGAAAGTCAGACCGTTAATTACAGCCAGCGCAGAATATGACATGAATAACAAAAGTCCTGACCCAACAAACTGACTAATCAAAGTGATTACTTGCGAAACACCGCTAGTAAAACCTTCAGCTTCAGCAATCTCATCCTTTTTAACCAGACTAATAATTAATGGTGTGGTAAGTCCGCCAGAATAAGTTCCGGCCGTATCAGAAATAAAGTTGATGATAATCACCATAATTACCAGATTCCAACCCGCAATATTCTGGCTAAAAAGAAAACCAACCAGTAAATAAAGCGCACCTCTGATCATGGCCATCCAGACTATTTTTTGAAATTTGTTATGCGTCCGGTCAGCTAGATAGCCACCAACACTGGAAAACAGCCGGGGAACTGACTCCGAAATAGCAATTAATGATAAGGCCAGCGAATAGTTTTTGAGCCGACTAGCGTAAGTCATCAGCGCTAAATAGAATAAAATATCTCCAGCACTGGATAAAATACTGGCAATTGAAAACTTGCGATATTCTTTATTTTTAAAAAAGATAGTCATAATTTTTTCTCCTTTTTAGCTTTCTTTATTTTTAATTGTACTTAAGCTAAAATTGTGAATATAAAAGTGTCATATATGAAACAAAAAATTTAATGAGGTTAAACTATGACTATCGGTGCATTACTTAGACAATACCGTTTAGAAGCTGGCAAAACTCAACGCGCATGGATTGGCGACGTTATCAGCCCCTCTTTTTATTCTAAAGTAGAAAAAGATCTGACCCGTATTTCAGCGGCAGATCTAATTGAACTATTACGGCAAAATCACGTTAAAATTGCTGATTTTTTTAAACAACTTGATTACCAGTCTGAAAGTGAAGATAATCTCAAAAAGAAGATTGTTGCCCAAATGACGGACGCTTATTATAATTTTGATATTAAACGCCTAAAAGAAATCAAACAGGCTATTGCAGGTAGTGGGCTTGCTAGTAAAAATGAGTTAATGTTACGTGTGAACTCAATCCTGGCTATTATAGATGGTAATAGAGAAAAATTAAGCGCTGCAGAAATCCAGCAACTAAAGAATAAGTTCTTTAATGAAGAGAATTTTGACTGGAAAACTATCAAAATTTTCCTGAATTGCATGGTTTTTTATGATTTTGCCAGTGATATGATCATTACTAACAAAATTTTTCAACAATTTAAAGATAGCGAAAATGACGGTCTTCAATTTATAGTGTTGGGAATATTAATCAATATGATTAGCATTTGTCTGGAAAAAAGCAAATACCAGCAAGCAAAGCAGTTGGTGGAAAAATCCCATGAGATTCACACCCAGCCACTAACCTGCTTTAATAAGATGACTCTATTATTCTTGGAAAACATTATTAACTATCATTTTGATCCCCAACAGGTTTATCTGGATAATTGCGCAAGGCAAATAGAAGAGTTTGCCTTAATCGGCATGACTGAATATAGTAAGCAGTTGCAAAAAATTGTGCAGGAAAAAACCGGTGCATTTTAGTATAAATAGAAGCTAGTTCCAGCATTCACTGGTAACCAGCTTTTTATTACAATTTGAATAATGAACTTTTATATTCTAAGTCCTACTAAACAGCAAAAATTATTCATTACTGCTAAGAAAAACGCTTTCTAAAAAAACAAGACGTAGTATAATTAAATACAAATAAAATGGTTACTGCTAAATTGTGAGAGTGTGAATATCATGAAGTCAAACGAAGAAATGATTGCAGGACGACAACTCTATCCTGCGAATAATTCAGGATTTAGTAACTTGGATAAAAGTGTAACTGTTGGACATAAAGTAAACATTCTGCATGTAATCTTAGGACTAGTTTTAGTCATTTTGGTGTCATTATTTATGACTGGATTTGGCTATCAACCTTGGTGGGTGTTGGGACTCATAATTTTGGTGGGAATTTTTATTACTTTACCAACATGTTTTAGTGGATATTGGCAGATTAATAAAAACGGAATTACTGTGTTAAGTTATAGTTCAAATGATGTAATGAAACTTATGCAGCTGTTACATATCAAAAAAATATATACAAAATCATATTTATTCGAGAATATCACTAATGCTGAAATTACATATCGTAAAAAAGTTAGAATTAGCCCAATTGATTTTAATCCAGACTTTTTTAAACTAAATTTGACTGTGAATAATAAAGTAATTCAATTAGAATTAAGAAATATTCAAGCAAAAGATTTAGTAGAAATTGTTGCTATCTTTAATACTCATGGAGTAGCCGTTTATGATAGACAACAGATAATTGGGCTGCTGGAAGAAAACAAAAGCTTATTTAATCATTTTCATAATGGTAAATGGGCATCATTATAGTTGTGTTAGGACTAGAAAAGCATAACTTATCCAATTTTCTATTGCAATATGAAAAAGTAGTTTTAGTGAATGATCCTGCTTAAGTAGATAATGCACAATTACATTATCCACAAAAGCAGGATTTTTTGTTGAGTCTATGATTAACGCAATATAGTATAAGTGACAAAATAAGAGGAAAGTGGCAATTACCCAAGTAGATTAAGCACCGAGAAGTTAATGCAAAAATATGCCCGCTATCAGTTTAATGACATGGAACATCCAACTAAATTTTAAATAATCAAAATAGGACTTTGATATGACTCCTAAATTTGGGGGTTATATCAATTTGAAACTTACTTTTTATTAAGCAGTACAATTTAAATTAACTTGGGAATCATTTCATATTAGAGTTATAGGACGGATTTTTGAAAATAATCTTTTTTTGTGCACCATCAATTAATGTTGTTTGCAATAATGTCATGTTTATTTGACCTAAACTATAATTTTTTTAAAAAATCTGTTACGCAAACATAATTACCAGGCTGTCTGTGATATTTCTTTCAAAAATAAATATCCATGATAGCCTTGAACCGTCATAAATTCTAACAGATATTGCCATAAAATTTTACTATTTAAAATGTTGATTCTGGAGAATTTAAAAACAAGGTTGTCCTTAGTAAAAATATCATTTATCTGACTTATAATTTCTATTCTTTCAGCAATAACCGAAAAAAATGTAGACTTGGTAATATCATTAATACCTATTTCCCCCTTCAAGATATCATTAAAAACTAATTTGGCGTTTTTCTTGTATACAACTTGTATATCTTTTAACTTATGTAAACCTGCTAAATAATGGAAATCACTAGAGTCAAATACTATCGTTACTTCTTCGCTTCTTCCTTTACGACCTAATATTAATTTAACCTTTTTTCCAATTAGCTTATTGAATTCACTTGCAGCAACTTGTAAAAGGTCTTGCTCTCTCCTGTGTATGTACATCTATCTTATATATTTCTTTCAAAAAAAATAGGAACTCCTTTAAAGAGTTCCTTTATTATTTGCAACAATGAGTGTTTTACTATTGGCTTGAGGTGTTCACACACAACCCTATCAAGACTCCTTGAGTGAGTGCAACTAAGTCCAATCCACCCATCTCAAATCAACATCTAGCAGATACTCTAGTTACCTGCTTTCATATACCACGATACATTGCCTTAACTTAATAGTCAATTTTTAAAGCAAAACATTTACCCTAAATCAGCACCATTGGTAGAAATAACCTTCTTGTACCAGTCAAATGACTTCTTCTTGTAACGTTTAAAGCTGCCGTTGCCTTCATCATCTTCATCAACATAGATAAAGCCATAGCGCTTGGACATTTCACCAGTTGAGGCACTAACTAGGTCGATGCAACCCCAAGGAGTATAACCCATGACGTCAACGCCATCGTCTATTGCCTGGGAAATAGCCTCAATATGTTCACGCAAATAATCGATCCGGTAATCATCTGCGACATAATGATTTTCATCCGGCTTGTCTACCGCACCTAAACCATTTTCAACAATGAATACAGGTTTTTGATAGCGATCTGACAGTTGGTTCAAGGCAATTCTGAGACCCGTTGGGTCAATTTGCCAACCCCAGTCGCTGCTCTTTAAGAATGGGTTCTTAACGCCGCCCATCAAGTTGCCGTTAGTAGTTTCTTGGTTTTCGTGGGTAACGTCAACTACAGAAGACATGTAGTAACTAAAGCCAATATAGTCAACTGGATATTGAGCTAACAATGCCAGTTCTTCATCAGTGTAATCAAGGTCTGCTAATTTAACATCTTGGCGAGCCAATAAGCTCTTTGTATAAGCAGGATAGTGACCCCTTACTTGAACATCAGCGCAGAAAAAGTTATTAGCCTGGTTATCTTGCAAGGTAGCCAATTGGTTCTTAGGGTTAGAATCGTAGCTGTATGTTGTAGCATATAGAATCATGCAGCCAATTTTCATATCAGGATTGAGTTCATGACCAATTTTAACAGCCTTGGCACTAGCGACAAATTGGTTATGCCATGCTTGATAAACATTCTTCTTGTCACCAGCACCATTACTGATGGTGAGACCTTGACCCATAATTGGGAAGTGAGCGGCACTGTTGATTTCGTTGAAAGTCATCCAGTATTTAACCTTATCTTGGTAGCGGGTTAAAACAGTGCGGGCAAAGCGCTCGTAGAAGTCGATCAGCTTCTTATTCTTCCAGCTGCCGTATTCAGTAATTAAATGCAGCGGCATTTCGTAATGTGAAATAGTAATTACAGGCTCAATGTGATGCTTTAAACACTCGTCAATTACAGCATCGTAGAACTTAAGGCCTTCTTCATTAGGAGTTTCCTCATCCCCATTAGGAAAGATTCTGGACCAGGCAATTGAAAAGCGGTAGCACTTGAAGCCCATTTCAGCAAAAAGCTCAATGTCTTCTTTGTAATGATGATAGTGATCAATACCAATATGATTAGGATAAACATAGTCTGGGTTTAGCTTAAAATCAAAGTCAGGTGAGGCAATAATCTTCATTCTGTCTTTGCCACCAGGTAAAACGTCTGGCAAGGATAAGCCTTTGCCTCCTTCTTGGTAGGCACCTTCTAATTGGTTAGCAGCAGTAGCACCGCCCCATAGAAATCCTTTAGGAAAATTATTTGTAGTCATCATTTTCTCCTTTCGTTATTTTAAATCTAGTAATGCATCCCCAATGGTTATTGTACCATTTGCAATAGCATTAACTTCATGGTAATTATTAGAATTAGTAACAACTATTGGTGTTGTAGTTTCAAAACCGGCTTCTTTGACGGCTTCCAGATCAAAGTTAATTAAAGGTTCACCCTTTGTAACTTTCTGATCCTTTTTAACTAAAGTAGTGAAGCCCTTGCCATCAAGTTCAACTGTATCCATACCGATGTGAATCATGACTTCTGCACCATTATTGGATTTAAGGCCGATAGCGTGTCCAGTAGGGAAAACCATCACTACTTCACCATCAAGAGGTGAGCAAACTTGACCATCTTTAGGCTTAATCGCTACGCCTTTACCCATTGAGCCGCTGGAAAAGACTTCATCTTTGACTTGTCTTAATGGTACAACCTGCCCGTTTAATGGAGCCACCAATTTTTCTTCCTTATTAGATGAAACTTCCGGCTTAACAACTGCTGAATCTGCAGCACCATTTGTTGCAGCAGAACCTGCAGTTTGTTCAGCTAAATTCTCATCTACACTTTTCTTACCCAAAAGCATTTGCAATATAAAGCCTAAAATGATTGCCGCAGCCATACCAATCATTAAGCCATAGACACCCATGTCAATGCCGTTTTTACCCATAGCACAAGGAATTGCAAAGATACCCATTCCAGCCATCAAATAAGTTTTTGTGCCAAAGAGTCCAATTAAGCCGCCACCAACAGCAGAAGCAATACAACTGAGAATAAATGGCTTCTTACGTGGCAATGTTAAACCATAAATAGCTGGTTCGGTAACACCGAAGATACCTGATACGAATGCTGGAATAGCCAGACTGCGAGTCTTTTCGTCTTTAGTTTGAAAAATCATAGCTAAAACCACACCAGTTTGAGCAAAGGAGGCTGCAAATGATAAACCAATAATCGGGTCAAAGCCCATAGCAGCAATGTTAGTCATCATAACTGCCACAAAGCCCCAATGAACGCCAAAAATGACAAATACTTGCCAAAATGCACCCATTAAAATACCAGCGATCACCGGGCTAAAGTTGTAAATTGCACTCACAATTTCCGCAACTCCGTTACCCAGCCAAGTTGCAACCGGGCCAATCACAAGGAAAGTAACTGGAACAGTAATTAATAAAACGATAAATGGTACTAAGAAAGTTTTAACAACATCTGGAATGACCTTACGAGCAACCTTTTGCACTTTAGAAGCAAACCAGACCGCAATGATAATCGGAATAACCGATGTGGTATAGTTCATCGAAATTACTGGAATGCCCAAAAAGGTCATGTGAACCGGTGCTTCTAAAAATGTGCCCTTAAAGACAGTAAACAGTGCAGTTTTACTGCTTGCCATTGACACAATTGAAGGATAACAAAGGGCAGCTCCAATAGTGGCACCTAGATACGTGTTGATACCAAATTTTTTCGCTGAAGAAATTCCTAAAATAATAGGTAAGAAATAGAATAAACTGTCGCCAATGGCGTTTAAAATGACATATGTTCCAGAAGTTGCTGATAGCCAGCCAAACGCCAAAAACATTGCGTTAAAGCCTTTAATCATACCACCAGCACACATTGCACCTAGAAGCGGATTAAAAATACCGGAAATCAAGTCAATAAATTTATCAGCTAAGCTCATATTGCTGTTGTCAACGTCATCATCAGAAATGCTGCCGCCACCAGAAAAGCCACCTACTTTAACCAAAGTATCATAGACATCAGCGACATTATTACCAATAACGACTTGGTATTGTCCACCGGACTTGACAACAGATATTACGCCATCAGTGGCTTTTAATTTGTCATCGTTTGCCTTCTTCATGTCCTTTAATTTAAAACGTAAACGGGTAGTACAGTGAACTACACTGACTACGTTGTCTTTACCGCCAACGTCAGCGATAATTTCATTACTTAAATCTTCGTATGCCATTTTTCCTCCTAAATAGCAAAACCCGGGAACTTCAAGAAAACATCTCACTAATTTTTTGTGAGACTTTCACCTAAAGTTCTCGGGTTAATGCCTGTAAACAGTAACACACCGTTTAAACTAATTAATTATTAAAATATCGTAGAATTAACTCTTTCGTAATTGTGCATCATTTTGTCTATGCGTTACCCGCCAGACATGAAGAGCTAAATATACCTGGTCATCAGGCTGCATTTTCCAGCCTGTTTGTTTATATAAGTACGTGCCGATTTTTTGGACAGTGTCATACGCCTTTTGATACTTGACTTTCATCAGTTCAATTAAAGAATTATCAAGTTCTTTACCCGAATCCTTCTCACATTCGCCACACATATGCCTTACCATGAAGGCACGTAAATGCGTCATGAACCTGTTAAAATTAAATGATTCAGTGTCAAGTTGCATCCCATATTGATACTGGATAATATCAACTACTCCGCGAATAAGCTTAGTAATTTTGATAGTATCCTGCAGTTTGGTCTGACCAGAGCCAGCGTTAATAAAATGGTATGTCAGATATGCTGCTTCGCTTGTAGGAAAATCAAGCTTGGTTTTTTCCTGCATCAATTCTAACGCTTCCTGAGCCGTGCAGTATTCTTTAGGAAATAGTTTTCGCATTTCCCAGCCAAGCGTATCCTGACCCAATTCAATATTTTCAATAGCACGGGTTAACATAAAGTCGATATGATCTGCTAATACCATAAACTGATAATCCGAAAAAGTTATCTGCAATTGTTTGCTGGCCAAATTAATCACAGCAGTAGTTAATGCTAAAGTCCTCTGATCAATATCCCGCACGCTGTCAACCATTTTAAGGTTTTCCCCAACAGCTATAAAACGGCGCGAAATCTTGTCCTCATCAATGGGATCGCCAGCTTTTTTGCCGAAACCAATCCCGTTACCAATCACCACCCAGTCTACTTCAGATTCATCAGACACCAAGGCAGCATTGTTGTTAAAATTCTTTACAAATTTCATTCAACTTACTTCCTTTCCAATAAAAAAACCTACAAACAGTACCAAAATAAGTATTGTTCATAGGTTAATGCCTGATCAAATCAGTAACACGTCTACTTACAGCTGATATTATAAAGTAGTGCATAAGCGATTTCAATACTTATTTGATTATTATTTTTAAGTGTTTCCTACAAAACAAATAATTGTGCTTTACGCAAATTTATACTTAAATAATAGCTGAAACCTAATACAGAAGTTTAAAGAGAAATAGTTCAATGGCAAATAAACAGCAAAAACATTCTTTAAAATATCAAATGTGGTCTACTATTCGTGTATTACTACTAGGAGCTCTTTTTTACCTGGGAGTAACCCTGATCTTTTTCGGTTCCGGGTTCGGTAACTCCTATGTCGTTCAACAAAATGCGCAAAAAGCAAATACAACTTTAACACAAAAGAAAGCAGATAGAAATAAAAAACGCACAACAAATTACGATGCCAGCAAAACTAAGTCAGTTAGTGCAGCCGAAGTTCTCAGAGCTAAGCAAGCCAGGGCTTATGCCATTGGCCGAATTGCTATTCCCAGTGTCAATATTCATAATCCCCTTTTTGCCGGCTACGGAGACCAGAATCAAAATCTAGAATATGGTGTGGTAACTTGCCTGCCCGACCGTGTCATGGGTGGTGCTAATAATTACGTACTCGCAGGACACTACATGGGGTCTTATGGTCCCGCCGTTTTAGATAATTTGCACTTATCACGCCCGGGCGACCTCATTTACATAACCGACTTGCATCATATATATACGTATAAAATCAAAACAATTTCTTTTGCTATTAAACCCACTCAGGTTGAAGTCGAAAACAACGTGCAGGATAAAAGCATGATCACGCTGATTACCTGTTCTGACTTTAATACCTCTAAGTATGGCTACGGCCAGCACCGGACGGTTGTGCAAGGCGACTTAATCGCTAACAATAAAGCGACGAAACACAACTTACTTGCTACAGAATTAACCGCTAAGCCAAAGCAAAGTAAAAAAAGACGCCATGCATCTTTATCAATCAAAAAAGACCAGAAAAAGATTAGAAAGTCCGAGCAGGTTCGGCCTGCAGCCCGGCCAAAGTTTTACCAAAATATGACCTTCATCAAGACGGTAATCATTGTTTTTAATGTTATTTTTGTTTTAGCCATTGGCTGGCGACTTGTGCGCATTTGGATTTTGCAATAACTTCTTTAAAACCACTATATAACGGTATCATAAATAACTATTTTGAAATAGTCATCTGCAATAATACATGCTATACTAAGACTTAGATAGTATTATGAGGGTAATATTTGTTTGCGGCTATTTGCGCGTATAATATTAATATATAGTTTTTAGCAAGCGATTTTTTAAAAGATTAATATACCCATTGCTATTTTTAAAGCAAATGCGCTTAACGTTAAAAATGAATTTACCGTTATTTTTATTAGTAAAGAAGATGATGACTAAATGTCGACTAGAACTAGTGAACTCGAATCAACGATCGCTACCTCTGATTTTGATATTGATGCGATAAATTCTGTCGAAAATTCCAATTCAATTGCCAGTTGGATGCCTGACAAGGTCTTGCAAAAAATTGTGGCAGCGAATTTGAATCAAAATATTAGCCAGATTACCAAGGAAAGCTTAGCTAACTTAACTGAACTTAGCTTAATAGCACCTAGTGAAAGACATGTTGTTCATGGCAAACGGCAATGTGATGTTTCTGCGGCCGAATATAGGTTACGCTTAAAGCTTACATCACTAGAGGGCTTAGAATACGCAACTAATTTAGCTAAAATAGACCTTGCCCCTAGTCGCGAATTTAATCACAAATGGCTACACCATACTATTGTTAATTCAACTTTATCGGATATTTCGGCTTTGCATCATTTGAATAAATTGACCTCTGTTAACCTAGAGATGTGCAGCGTGCATGATATTGCTGCTTTAGCAAATAAACCGCAACTAATTCAACTTAACCTTTCATACAATGCAATTGCAGATTTTTCACCATTAAAGACAAATAAACGGTTGCTGGAAAATGGCATTGTAAACTTAAAAAAGCAAATAATTCGCGTTAAATCTATTCACATCCCTGCAGAAAGTACTTTTTACACACCTGACCCTTACAAACTATTTGATTTTAATGGCTCAAATATGCCACTTAAAATTGAAACAGGTAAGCATCTTAATTCCAGCTGCTTCATTAAACAATTTTGCAGCAATTGGAGTAACCATGTCGGTCAAATTACTGATGAACAGACTGTAACTTGGAACCTTCTGGGATTGAAGCCCGGTGACGGAGCAGCAATGACCGTAAAGTTCCATAGTATGAATCGTGTGCAAGAGCCGCTAATTACTGGTTGGTATATTATTCCTTTTAGAATAGTTACAGGACAACCGATTACTTTTCATTTTAAAGACGATGACGGCAACACAATTGCCTGTGAACAGAAACTGTATGGCGATATTAATACCAGCAGCAATATCTCTATTCCGAGCTTTACCGGCTATTCAATTGCTGCAAAATTAGTTGATGGCACTAAGACTCCAATCAGCCAGGACTTTGTCACGACCACTATTAGCGCCCAAGTACAAGATATTACCTTGCTTTATAGTCGCGATAAACCCAAAAACATTACCATTCATTATCAAGATGAAAATGGCAAAACAATTGCGCCTGAAAGCATAACTAGTGGTGATTTTAATAAGCAAAAAGTAATTGAGCCTAAAGATGTTCCTGGCTATACTCCTATTTATTATGAAATTGACCACAATGGCAACTCTTATCATTTGGGAAGCATAGCTATTCTGCTCAATAGTCAGCCGCAAGATATTACTTTCTATTATGATAAAAAAAGCAAAGAAAAAGTATCTAATGTGATTGTTTGCTTTGAAGACACAGACGGCAATAAGATAGCTCCGAATAAAATTATAAGTGGCTTTATTAATGATCAACAATCTGTTCCAGCATTAAAACTACCAGGTTACACTATTAAATTTAAAGATTTTAACGGTTCACATATTACAAATAATTTAGATACAACCGTAATTACTCTTAAACAACAGGCGCAAAAACTAATCTATGTTTATACTAAAAGCAAAGTGGAAAGCAAAAGCCTAGTTAAAGCAGATAGTATCGCTAACTATAAGCACAGTGAACATCAGCGACTTAGTGGCAAAACAAGCCCACCAAATGACAAACAGACAAATGTGCAGCAACCCAGCTCTAAAATTAATAAGCTCTCGCATTTAGTACTAACAACACTAATTTTGATAGTATTATTCAATGTGTTAGGTCTAGTACTGATGCTCTATAAAAGAAAAAGAACAAAATAAAAAAAGCACCTAATAAGTATATTTACTGGGTGCTTTTTATATACATTTTAGATAAGATATAGTCGTTTTATATTGCAAACATTATATTATAGATATACAATAATAGTGCAAACTGTTATTATTTAAAATTTAAGAGGTATAAATTATGAATAAACACATAAAACTAAGTAAACAAAGTAAAAAATTGTTATTTAGTGGAATTACTGCTGCTGCATTAGCACTAGTTGTTGGCGGCCCCCATGCAGTTAAAGCTGACAGTGTATCAGCTAGTACTTTAGCTGCACAAAGCTTGAACAATAAAGCCAATTTGACAGCAAGCAAGGCTCCTGATAAAAACGCAATAGCTACTGATAAGACCGTTGTGCATATTAACAAGAGCTTCTTAGACAAGAGTAATACTACTTCCAACAGTATTGCTACTAAGTCAGTCAAAGCTCAAGATGACGATGATGAACCTATTGATAGCTGGATGCCTGATAAGAATTTGCAAAAAATAGTTGCCTACAATCTTTATTCTGATGACAGCGAAGCTGGTGTAAAGAGAATTACTAAAGCTGATCTAGGTAAATTAAAAGAACTTTATCTTTTTGGTGAGCATGAAGAAAATGATATGAATTACTATATAGCTGGGTTAAACATTCAATCTTTAAAGGGATTGGAGTATGCTCACAATCTTGAAAGATTGGAATTGGAACCTGATATAAACACTAATATTAATGACTTTGGTGTCGCTTTGATTCACAGTAATTTGTCTGATATTAGCGCTTTGAAAGATTTAGACAAATTGGAAAGTGTTAACTTACAGCAATGTAGCATCTATGATATTTCAGCATTGGCAAATAAGCCTAATTTAACTAATCTTTCTATTTCATATAATGCAATTACCGACTTTTCACCTCTAAAGTCAGACACTGCCATAAACTCATATACTCCTGCATATTATCAAGCAGTACAGTATCAAACACTTTCTATTCCACAGTCATATGGTAAAGTTTCACTTTCATATAACTGCTACGATAAAGATGGCAGCAATATGACGATTCGCGTAGCTAATAAAGATGACATTCAACATGATCATTACGTTAGGAACTACCTCAGCAATTGGAAGAAAGATGCTGGTGTAGTTTCATCTGATGGTAAAACCGTTACTTGGGACTTTAGTGGTTTACCAGTTGGCTACAGAGGATATATGA
Organism: Lactobacillus sp. IBH004; assembly: GCF_026185255.2. Lineage (NCBI taxonomy): Bacteria > Bacillati > Bacillota > Bacilli > Lactobacillales > Lactobacillaceae > Lactobacillus > Lactobacillus sp. IBH004. The sequence continues at coordinate 1,789,849 of NZ_CP110217.2, forward strand.
CAGTTAACTACAAAGGTGCCTTCTTTGGACAAGCTGGTTATGAATCAGGTGGCTGGATCATTATTCCTTTTGAAATTACTAACAACTAATTTAATTACTCAGTAAGACTAAAAAGAATAATTCAAGAGCATTTTCTAATATTTTTCAGTTAGAGAATGCTTTCTGGTTGAAACTTAAAATATAAGCTTATTTATAAGACTAGCTTATACAAATTAATTAAAGGAGAAATTATGGCTTTTCATCGTAATAAGATATTGCTAATTAGTAGTTTAGCAACTGCCGCTTTAGCATTACTTGCCGTCTCACCTAATGCTGTTAAAGCTGATGAAATAAATAGTAATCAAGCTACAACTAATAAAGTTGACGCCAATGCAACTGCAAATAGCAAAAACAACTCAGATGTTGTTAACCAATCAAATGTAAGTAAAGATGGCAATGAGAACAAAGCAAATAGTAATTCAAAAGATAGTGCCAATCCTGTCTCAGACAATGATAAGACTGCAAAGCAGTTTACTTCAACTAAAGCCACTAGAAGTGACACCGTTGAAAATGGAACTTGGAGATCTATTCGAATTAGCTATGATACAGTAACTCATACACTGAATCTTGGTGGAGGTCATATAAAAAATAAGCCAATTCCCCTTCCTGGATTTTCTAATGCCCTATCCTTCGATTATATTGATTGGGACGACTCTTCATATGTTTTTAACAACAGAACCGTTGAAACTGTGAACTTTACTGGAAAGCTTTCTGTCGAAGGTTCAGCTTCTTTCTTATTTAATAACTTTGTGAAATTAAGATCAGTTAATGGAATCGAAAACTTAGACCTCAAAGATGTAACTGATATGAGTGGCATGTTTTATAATTGTCCATCCTTAGAAAAATTAGACTTATCAAAACTGTTCGTGCCTGGTGAAACATATAAAGTTACGGATATGTCTAACATGTTTAATTACTGTATAAATCTGAAGGAATTAAACTTATCTAATTTCAAGACCGATACTGTTACAAACATGGCAAGTATGTTTAATGCTTGTGAAAGTTTGACAGATATTGATTTAAGCGGTTTTAATACAGCAAATGTAACTGACATGTCTAATATGTTTTATAATTGCTTTGCCGCAAAAGAACTTAATTTAGCAAACTTTAATACAGCAAATGTAACTAACATGCTAGGAATGTTTAGTAATTGTTACAACTTAACTTCTATTAAAGGTCTAGAAAAGTTTAATACAGCTAAAGTTAACAGAATGGAAGGTATGTTCTTCCATTGTGAAGCATTACCAACACTAAACCTATCTAACTTTGACACGTCAAACGTTAACAGCATTTATCAAATGTTTGATGGATGCAAGAGTTTGCAAAATCTTGATATTAGTAGTTTTGATATGACTAAAGCCACTAATAAAACATATATGTTGAGAGGTTTAAGCAATCTGCAAACTCTTGTCCTTGGAAAGAATGTTGTTATGGCTAATACTGGTCTTGACACACCAGGAACCTGGATGAATATGGGGAGTAGATCTCAAAAATCTCGTTATCCAAAGGGAACATTTAATTGGACTTCCCAAGAATTAATGAATAACTACAATGGCGTTAAAAATTATGATACATATGCTATTGTAAAGTGAATTAGAATTTGCTTAGACATTATATAAAATTCAAAGCACTTGTTAGTTAAACGCTAACAGGTGTTTTGCTTTTTTAAAAGTAATTTGACATTGATTTATTCCAGCCATATACTAAACTTATATTAATATGTGGTTTAGAAGAGGAATTATATGAATACACATAATACTATTAACAAACAAAGAGAAAAAATATTACTCAGTGGTGTGGCAGCTGCTGCTTTAGGATTAATTAATGCCAAACCCCAAACGGTGAAGGCGGCTAGTCAGAATGGCACTCGTACTACTAAGAAGACTGCTAGAAGAGCGGTCAAGACTAAGTTAAACTATCAAAGTGATATGACTAAAACTAGTGCAGAAGCCGTTACTAATGATGAAAATAGTGGTAATCAATCTAATAATGTTGGCGCAGTAAACAGCAATCTAGAAACTGGGCAACACCAAGCTAGTGTTGTCAATAACAATAACAGCATATTAACTGAAACTAACCAAGACGAAGCTGCAGTCAATGAAAAAACTGACGAGCAAGAAACAGACCCAATAAAATTTGTAGCTGCTAAGGCATCTCGTGAAAGTAATACTTCTGTTTCAAGTACTTGGAATGATATCCCAGTCTCCTTTAATAATGGCGTCTTATCACTCGGTGAAAAAGACAAAGACTACTCAATTGACAATACCGCTGAAAAAGAAATTGGCATTAATAATAATATAAATAATATAAATACTGATAATATTACTGAAATAGATATTTTGGGAAAAATCACAATTAATGGGCCAGCTGATTCATTATTTGATACTCTTCCTAATTTAACTCAAATTAACGGCTTAAATAACTTCATTACTTCAGATGTCACTGACATGAGCTACATGTTTGCTGATTGTCCGAAGTTAGTTTCATTAGATCTCTCAAGTTTTGATACTAGCAAAGTTACATTCTTTTCTTCTATGTTTTATGCAGATACTGACCTATCTAGCGTAAACTTATCTAGTTTTACAATTACTGATGATGCTGTAGATTATAGTTTGTTTGATTCATGTACAAATTTAACTAAATTAGTTTTAGGTAAAGGAATTAAATTCACTACAACGAATGATCTACCAAACGATTCGCTTCAACAGCCAGGTACCTGGGTAAACATGGGTGAAGGAAACAGTTCCTTGACTAAAGGTACTAATCAGTGGTCTTCGGCTGATTTAATGACCAATTACCAAGGAGACAGAGACCATGATACTTACATTAGATATACTGGTGGCACCGTAACTGTCCATCGCCAAGATGAAGATAGCAATCAGTTAGTTGATCAAGAAGGTAAGCAAATTCCTGATGAGAAACTCTTTGGCAATATTTCAGATCCAGTAACTGTTGATACCAGCAAGGAAATTGCCGGTTACACCTTCAAAGAAAATCAAAATTCCGATGTAAAAGCATTTACCTCCGACCCGCAAGATATTACTTTGGTCTACTCTAAGAGTAAAACTGATAACACTTGGGAAGGCGTTCCTTACACCTTTAATAATGGCGTCTTATCGCTAGGTGAAAAAGGTAAAACCTATACGATAAATAATTCAGATAATAAAGATATTAGTATTTTTAATAATATCAGTAATGTTGCTGGAACCGATATTACAGAAATTGATATTAATGCTCCCATTGCCATCATTGGATCAGCTGAAATACTTTTCTACCGTCTGTTGAATCTCACCACAATAAATGGTTTAAATAAATTAGATACTTCTAAAGTAACGAATATGAAACAAATGTTTATGAGTTGTACAAAAATGACTTCTTTAGATCTATCTAGTTTTGATACTACTAATGTAACCAGCTTTAATACAATGTTTGCTAGCGATCCTAACCTAACTAGCGTAGATCTATCTAGTTTTACCGTTTCAGATAATGCTACAACGATGGGAATGTTTGCATTGAGCAAACAGCTTACCTCAAGTTTGTCCAAATTAATTTTAGGTAAAGGGTTTAAATTCACTACAAGCAATGATAGACCCAACAATTCACTTCAACAACCAGGTACCTGGATAAATATGGGTGAAGACAATGGTTCTCTGACCAAAGGTACTAATCAGTGGTCTTCGGCTGATTTAATGACCAATTACCAAGGTGATAGAGACCATGACACTTATGTTAGATATACTGGTGGCATAGTCACCATTCATCGCCAAGATGAAGATGGCAAGCAGCTAGTTGATCAAGATGGTAAGCAAATTCCTGATGAGAAACTCTTTGGCAATATTTCAGATCCAGTAACTGTTGATACCAGCAAAGAATTTGCTGGTTACACCTTCAAAGAAAATAAAAATTCTAATGTAAAAGCATTTACCTCCGACCCGCAAGATATTACTTTGGTCTACTCTAAGAGTAAAACTGATAACACTAGTGACAACACTTGGGAGGGTGTTCCTTACACCTTTAATAATGGTGTTCTATCGCTGGGCGCAAAAGGTAAAAATTATAAAATTGACAACTCAGGAAACAAAGAAAAGAGCTACGCACTTGACACTCGAGATATTAGCCTTAGCCAAAATATTAAGGGCGTAAATGTTGATGAGATTAAAGAAATTGATCTTAATGCGAATATTAAAATTATAGGTAGCGCCAATGGACTATTTAAGAACCTGAAGAATTTAGCTACTATAAAAGGCTTAAGTAATTTAGATACATCACAAGTAACTGACTTTAGTCTGATGTTCAGTGGCGACACAGCTTTAACTAGCGCAGACTTGTCTAATTTCCAAGTTGCAGATACTGCCGCCGCAATGACGGACATGTTCAGTTCTTGTTCCAGCTTAACTAAGCTAACTTTAGGCACAGGCTTTATGTTTATTGGCTCCACTGGATTAAACGATTTATCAGGTACTTGGATAAATATGGGTGCAGGCGAAGGTTCCCCAGCTAAAGGAACAAATCAATGGACTTCAGCTGACTTGATAACTAACTACCACGGAGACACAAACCATGATATTTATGTTCGTTTTACTAACCTTGGTGGTAAAATCACTATCAACTATCGTGACCAAGATGGTAAAGAAATTCCTGGTGTTCCCGCTGAGGTCAACTTTGGCAACGAGAATGATAAACTTATTAACGATGATCCTGTTACGACTTTCAAACTTAAAGACACCCTTAAAGACAGTTCAGGTACTGAATATCAGTTTGACCATGCTGTACAAAACAATTCACGCATTACTTTGAGTGATGTAACATATAGTGCTAGCGCCAACCCGCAAGATATTACTTTGGTCTACACTAAGAAAACTGGTACAGGTAGCAATGGCTCCGGCAGCAATGGCTCCGGCAGCAATGGCTCTGGTAGTAACGGCTCCGGTAGTAACGGGTCCGGTAGCAACGGTTCCGGCAGTAACGGGTCCGGCAACAGCACTCCTAATACTTCAGTACCAAATAACACTAACAGTTCTTCTGGAAATAACGGTTCAGTCAATAATCCTTCATCTTCTAATAGCCAAGGTTCCAATAGTCAAGGCAGTAACACTGGCAATTCTAATAATAATTCCAGTTCCGCAAGTAATGGCCAAAATAATGGCAACAACTTGCCTAACAATGAACCGAATAACATTCCATCACCTGTGAACCGCAAGCCCAAGACTGTTAAGCCTCACAAGACTATTAATAAAGGATTTAATATCAAAGATCAAAATGCAATTCATAACCAGCAACTGGCAAACAGTTTAAAGAACAGTGGTTCGAGCTCAAATGCACAAAATAGTGCAAGCAATACCTTGCCGCAAACTGGTAACGACAAGCATAACAGTTTAGCAATGCTGGCTTTGGGCAGTTTAGCTTTAGCAACCGCCTTAGGTGCAGCCTGGTTTGGTCGCAAAAAAGACTAGCTAAGTTTTAAATAATCAAAGCGTTCTATATTACAAAATGTAGAGCGCTTTTTTGGTTAAATAGACCAGGTTTGACTTTTACTAAACTCAGCCATATACTAAGCTTATATTAACATGCAGTTTAGAAGAGGAATTATATGAACATGCTTAAGAATAATAATAAACAAGGAGAAAAAATATTACTCAGCGGCGTAGCCGCAGCTGCTTTAGGCTTAATTAATGCTAAACCCCGGACGGTAAAAGCAGCCACTTTGAATGGCAATCGTGCTACCAAGAAGACGACTAGAAGAACGGTTAAGACCAAGCTAAACTATCAAACTGAGATGGATTCAGAGACTGCAGGCGAAACGGCAACCGCTGACCCTGCTAACCAAGATAGTGGCAGTCAAACTAAAGTAAATACAGCAGACAGCACAACAAATGGACAGGAGCAAAACTCTACAACTAATACTAATGACAACACAGCAAGTGAAACCACTCAGGGACCAAGTACTGCCAGCAACAGTCAAGCTGACAAAAAAGAACAAAAGACCGACCAATTCGATCCTGCAGCAGCTACTAGAACTATCCATACCGGTACATGGGCTTCAGTAAAATTTACCTGGGATACTGACGGCACCCTTACTCTTGTGCCAGGAGATTCAAATACCTTTAATGGTAATTACTCCGATCCTTCACCAATAAGCATTCAACATGCAACACTTGATAATAATGATCCCTATCATTTTGATCCACTAGGTTTTAATGTTATCCAGCGTATTGTGGTCAATGGACAATTTAAAGTCGATGGTAATGCTCACGGCATGTTTGCTAACCTTAAATATTTAACTAGTATTACAGGGCTAAACAACATCAACTTTTCAGGTGCTGATGATATGTCTAGCCTATTCCAAGATGATGAACAACTAACCTCCATTGATGGCCTCGATAAGTTGAAAACTCAACGGGTAACTAATGTAGCTGGTATGTTCGAGGACTGCTATGCTTTAGAAAATGTATCTTTACCATCAACTTTTGATTTTAGTCAGGTTCAGCTTATGAACGCAATGTTTGATAACTGTAAGAGTCTTAAAAGCATCACTTTTCCTTCAAACATTGATACTTCAAAAGTTATAAATATGAATGGCATGTTTAATGGCTGTGAAAAGTTAACTAACATTGACGTGTCCCATTTCAACACCGAAAAGGTACTTGCTTTTGTAAGTATGTTTCAAGGCTGTAAAAAGTTATCGACTCTAGACATTAGTTCATTTGATATGTCTAAAGCGGCAGATTCATCAAAAGATGATAAAATTTACGGCTTGTCTAACATGCTTGAAGGTTTAGCTGGACTAACCAAATTAATTTTAGGGCCAAAGTGTATACTTACAAAAAACGGCAATAATGTTGGATTTGACACTCCTACTACTTGGGTTAACCAAGGTCTAGGCAATCCAGCCTTAGCCAAAAATACCAATATTTGGTCTCCTACTGAGTTAATGGAAAACTATGAAGGCTCAAGGGATTATGATACTTATACGAAATATACAGGTGGAATTGTCAGAATTCATCGTCTTGATGAAAATGGTCAGCCTTTAGTTGACGAAAATAACAAACAAATTCCTGACCAATTCTTATTTGGCAATGAGGGTGACCTTATAGATGAAAAACAAATAGATCGATCTAATTTCCCTAATAGTGGTTATTCATTTAAAGAAATTGAAAATTTCCCTGAAGGAGGAAAATTTACCAGCAAGGAACAAATCATTAATGCCCTATACACTACTATAAATGGTAACGTAACAGTGCAATACCGAGATGAACAAGGCAAGCCGCTTGTTGATCAAAACGGTCAGCAAATTCCAGCCAAGCAACTACAGGGAAGAATTAGTACTCCTTGGACAATTGGTGCACCTTATTTCAAGGGGTATGCTTTTGTCAATGCAACTGATAGAAATGGTAACACTGGCATCACTTCAGGAAAATATACCAATGTTCCTCAAATTATTACACTTAACTATACTAGCGAGGCTAAGCCCGCTACTATCAAGTACCGAGATGAAAGTGGTAAGTTAATAGCTGAAGATGAAGAAATTAATGGTAAAATTGACGAACCAAAAATTGTAAAGCCTAAGAAAATTACAGGGTATACCATTAAGTCAATTTTTATTAATGATGTTAAGCAAGACTCAACTGAGCAAGCAGCATTTACTCTTAATGAAAATCCTCAAACTATTTTGTTTGTTTATACTAAAAATTCAGACAATCCTGGGAATAAGGTCCCAGCTGCTAATGTCACGGTTCATTATCGCGATGAGAATGGCAATAACATTGCACCTGACGTTATATTAACTGGCTATGTTGGAGATAGTTATGTTTCTGAAGCTAAAGTTATTCCCGGCTATACTTTGAAAATCAGACCAAATAATGCTACGGGCGTCTTTAGTTCTTATCCTCAAGATGTAACTTATGTTTACAGTAAAAATAATACTAATACTGTTCCTAACGTTCCAAACGTTCCTAATGTTCCAAACGTTCCTAATGTTCCAAACGTCCCACCAATTAATAATCCAGGCAATAACGATCAAAACAATACGCCAACACCTGTGAACCGTAAGCCAAAGACTGGTAAGCATCATAAAACTATTAATAAACATCCTAAAGCAAAAATTAAAAATGAAGTTCAACACAAACAGTCAAATAATAGTTTGAAACACAACAGTCTTACTCCAAATGCACAAAATAGTGCAAGCAATACCTTACCGCAAACTGGTAACGACAAGCATAACAGTTTGGCAATGCTGGCTTTGGGTGGACTTGCAGTAGCAACCGCCTTAGGTGCAGCCTGGTTTGGTCGCAAAAAAGACTAGCTAAGTTTTAAATAATCAAAGCGTTCTATATTACAAAATATAGAGCGCTTTTTTGGTTAAATAGACCAGGTTTGACTTTTACTAAAGCCAGCCATATACTAAGCTTATATTAACATGCAGTTTAGAAGAGGAATTATATGAATATGCATAAGAACACTAATAAACAAGGAGAAAAAATATTACTCAGTGGCGTAGCCGCAGCTGCTTTAGGCTTAATTAATGCCAAGCCCCGGGCGGTAAAGGCGGCCACTTTGAATGGCAATCGTGCTACCAAGAAGATGACTAGAAGAACAGTCAAGACCAAGTTAAACTATCAAACTGAGATGGATTCAGAGACTGCAGGCGAAACGGCAACCGCTGACCCTGCTAACCAAGATAGTGGCAGTCAAACTAAAGTAAGCACAACAACTGGCCAAGACCAAAGTTCTGCTGCTTTAACCAGTAATAATGACCACGATTCTGTTTCAGCTTCTGATAATAAGACTACTACAGAACGATTTGATCCTGCTAAAGCTACTCGCGATGAAAACTCAACTACACCTACTTGGGATGATGTTCCTATTGAATTTACAAATGGCACTTTAAAAGTAGGTTTAGCAAATAATGAATATACGATTACTAAAAATGATGGAGAATATGGCGGCTTCAGTCAAAAAGGTAATATTAAAAATATTGATCTAAACCCAAGCAGTGTTAAAGAAATTGATTTTGTTGGAAAAATCCATTTCGTAGGTAATGCCAATCGTCTTTTCTCTGATTTAACAAATCTTACAACCATTAACGGATTAGAAAACTTTGACACTACCAAAATAACAAATATGTCATCTATGTTTTACAATTGCTCATCGCTAAAAAGCTTAGATCTCTCTACATTTAGTAATAAAAGTATTGATCATGACCAATATTCAATGCTGTCAATGTTTGCTAATTGCACTAGTTTGGAAAAACTAAACATTAGGTATTTTACCACTCCTGGTGGTGATAACTCATTGTCATATTGGTTTGAAGGAGACAAAAATTTACGACAAATAACTATAGGACCAGACTGTTCTCATTTAACTTATACTAGCCTCGAAACTGAAGGAAGCTGGGTTAACATGGGTATTGATGGACCAGCCAAAAGAGGAACAAACAGGTTTTCTGATTCAGATGACTTTATAAATAGTATGTTTTCTCCTATGCAATATGATACCTATGTTTGTTTTGCCAATCTTGGTGGGGATATTACTATTAAGTATCGCGATCAGGATGGAAATGAAATTTCCGGTGTCTCTAATGATACCAACTGTGGCAACAAGGGTGATAAACTCATTAACGATGATCCGATTACAACCTTCAAACCTAAAGAAACTATTAAGGACAGTTCAGGTACTGTATATACCCTTGACCATGCTGAACAAAATAATTCCCCGGTTACTTTGGGTGATGTAACATATAGTGCCGACCCGCAAACTATTACACTGGTCTACAAAAAGAGTTCTAATGATCCAGGCAGTGGCTCAACCACTACAGATTATATGTGGGGAAAAGTACCCGTAACCTTTGATGAAGCTACTGGAACTCTCACCGTTAAGGAAGGAGAACTTGCTCCTAACTCAGCCATATCCCTTCCCGGTATACCTTTGGATATCGGAATTCAAGCAAAATTAAGCAACATAGCCAACAAAATTAAGCAAATTAATATTGTAGGAACCGTTAAAGTTAAGCAGACTGCTTTTAATTTATTTGGTAGTCTACCTAATTTAACTACTATTACCGGGCTTGAAAAGCTTGACATTACTGACCCGTCAGTAACCAGTATTAGTCAGCTCTTCTCCAACGATCCAAAGCTGACTACAATTTCGGGACTTGAAAAATCTGATTCAACAAAGTTTGTTACAAGTAATATTACTGATATGAGTGCTCTATTTTCTAAATCAAGTGCTCTAACCAAATTAGATTTATCCAATATGGATATGTCCAAAGTAACTAATTTCCAAAAAATGTTTGAAAATTGTACCGGTCTGAATCAGTTAGTTTTAGGTAAAAATACCAAATTCTCGCCAGACAATAGTGGACTCACAAATTCTGGGAAATGGATAAATATGGGAGTTGATCAGGACTCTCCCGCTAAAGGGACAAATAAATGGACTTCAGATGAGTTAATGACCAATTACCAAGGTGATAGAGACCATGACACTTATGTTAGATATACTGGTGGCATAGTCACCATTCATCGCCAAGATGAAGATGGCAAGCAGCTAGTTGATCAAGATGGTAAGCAAATTCCTGATGAGAAACTCTTTGGCAATATTTCAGATCCAGTAACTGTTGATACCAGCAAAGAATTTGCTGGTTACACCTTCAAAGAAAATAAAAATTCTAATGTAAAAGCATTTACCTCCGACCCGCAAGATATTACTTTGGTCTACTCTAAGAGTAAAACTGATAACACTAGTGACAACACTTGGGAGGGTGTTCCTTACACCTTTAATAATGGTGTCTTATCACTGGGCGTAAAAGGCATAAACTATACAATTGACAACTCAGGAAATAAAGAAAAGAGCTACGCACTTGACACTCGAGATATTAGCCTTAGCCAAAATATTAAGGGCGTAAATGTTGATGAGATTAAAGAAATTGATCTTAATGCGAATATTGCAATTATAGGCAGTGCCAACGGACTATTTAAGAACCTGAAGAATTTAGCTACTATAAAAGGCTTAAGTAATTTAGATACATCACAAGTAACTGACTTTAGTCTGATGTTCAGTGGCGACACAGCTTTAACTAGCGCAGACTTGTCTAATTTCCAAGTTGCAGATACTGCCGCCGCAATGACGGACATGTTCAGTTCTTGTTCCAGCTTAACTAAGCTAACTTTAGGCACAGGCTTTATGTTTACTACACTGGATAATCAGCCAAATAATTCACTCCAGCAACCAGGCACCTGGGTAAACATGGGTGCAGGCGAAGGCTCTCCAGCTAAAGGTACAAATCAATGGACTTCAGCTGACTTGATAACTAACTACCACGGAGACACAAACCATGATATTTATGTTCGTTTTACTAACCTTGGTGGTAAAATCACTATCAACTATCGTGACCAAGATGGTAAAGAAATTCCTGGTGTTCCCGCTGAGGTCAACTTTGGCAACGAGAATGATAAACTTATTAACGATGATCCTGTTACGACTTTCAAACTTAAAGACACCCTTAAAGACAGTTCAGGTACTGAATATCAGTTTGACCATGCTGTACAAAACAATTCACGCATTACTTTGAGTGATGTAACATATAGTGCTAGCGCCAACCCGCAAGATATTACTTTGGTCTACACTAAGAAAACTGGTACAGGTAGCAATGGCTCTGGTAGTAACGGCTCCGGTAGTAACGGGTCCGGTAGCAACGGTTCCGGCAGTAACGGGTCCGGCAACAGCACTCCTAATACTTCAGTACCAAATAACACTAACAGTTCTTCTGGAAATAACGGTTCAGTCAATAATCCTTCATCTTCTAATAGCCAAGGTTCCAATAGTCAAGGCAGTAACACTGGCAATTCTAATAATAATTCCAGTTCCGCAAGTAATGGCCAAAATAATGGCAACAACTTGCCTAACAATGAACCGAATAACATTCCATCACCTGTGAACCGCAAGCCCAAGACTGTTAAGCCTCACAAGACTATTAATAAAGGATTTAATATCAAAGATCAAAATGCAATTCATAACCAGCAACTGGCAAACAGTTTAAAGAACAGTGGTTCGAGCTCAAATGCACAAAATAGTGCAAGCAATACCTTGCCGCAAACTGGTAACGACAAGCATAACAGTTTAGCAATGCTGGCTTTGGGCAGTTTAGCTTTAGCAACCGCCTTAGGTGCAGCCTGGTTTGGTCGCAAAAAAGACTAGCTAAGTTTTAAATAATCAAAGCGTTCTATATTACAAAATGTAGAGCGCTTTTTTGGTTAAATAGACCAGGTTTGACTTTTACTAAACTCAGCCATATACTAAGCTTATATTAACATGCAGTTTAGAAGAGGAATTATATGAACATGCTTAAGAATAATAATAAACAAGGAGAAAAAATATTACTCAGCGGCGTAGCCGCAGCTGCTTTAGGCTTAATTAATGCTAAACCCCGGACGGTAAAAGCAGCCACTTTGAATGGCAATCGTGCTACCAAGAAGACGACTAGAAGAACGGTTAAGACCAAGCTAAACTATCAAACTGAGATGGATTCAGAGACTGCAGGCGAAACGGCAACCGCTGACCCTGCTAACCAAGATAGTGGCAGTCAAACTAAAGTAAATACAGCAGACAGCACAACAAATGGACAGGAGCAAAACTCTACAACTAATACTAATGACAACACAGCAAGTGAAACCACTCAGGGACCAAGTACTGCCAGCAACAAGCAGTCTGACTCTACTAATAAAAAAATTAGTAAAAAGGATTCTAATAACGTTATTTCAAGTAAGTGGAACAATTTAGATGTCACTTTTAACAATCAGACTGATGAACTGGTAATTTCAGGTGGTACTGATGAGAACCCGGCAGTTATTGACGTAACTGCCACTCCTAATGCTCTAGTCGGAATAAGTAGACATATTGACTCAGTATCTGATGATTCTATAAAAACAATTACTTTAAAAGGTAAGATAAAATTTATAGGTGACGCAACTGATTTATTTTCTGACTTAAAAAATTTAACTACCATTAACGGACTGAATAACCTAGATGTTTCGCAAGCTACTAGCTTAAAGAACATGTTTTCGTTTGATTATAGTTTACAGAATTTAGATTTGACCAGCTTTGACACTGCTAATGTTACTAACATGTCAAGTATGTTTGAAGGTTGTTATGCACTTAAGGATCTAAAATATGATCCTGACAAATTTAAAACTGATAAAGTTACTAACATGTCATACATGTTTCAAAGGTGTTATAGACTTTCCAAGTTAGACTTATCTAAGTTTAATACTACTAATGTTACTGACATGTCACATATGTTTGATGATTTAGGCTCTACCACTTTAGACTTATCTAGTTTTGACACCTCTAATGTTACTAATATGGCAGGTATGTTTGAAGGAAACGGATTAGCTACTTTGGATATTACCAAATTTAAAACTTCCAAGGTAACAGACATGTCGGACATGTTTGACGGGTGTAAAAATCTGAAAAATATAAACTTATCAAATCTTGATACTAGTAATGTTACTGATATGACCAGAATGTTCCAAGATTGTAGGGGCTTAACCAGTTTAGACTTATCTAATTTTAATACTGCTAATGTTACCACCATGCATCAAATGTTTGAAAGCTGTACTTCCCTATCAACACTGGATGTATCTCCTCTCAATACTGCTAATGTTACTGATATGTCAGAGATGTTTGAAGACTGCGTTGATCTTACAGATTTAGACATATCAATGTTAAATACATCTAATGTCACAAATATGTCAGAGATGTTTCAAAGCTGCGCCAGTTTAACCAAGGTTAATGTTTCTAAAATTGATACATCTAAAGTAGAAAGAATGGACCATATGTTTTATAACTGTGGGGTTTTACCAAGCTTAGATTTATCTACCTTTGATACTTCTAGTGTAGCCAATTTTAATGGAATGTTTCGTGACTGTGCTCACCTAAAGAGCCTAGATATTTCTCATTTTAAGACAACCGCAAAGACTGTAAAACCTGGAGGAATTTCCATGCAATTTATGTTTGAAGGTTGTCTAAGCCTACCCGCTATAGATGTTTCTAGTTTTGACACTTCTAATGTTGGTGACATGAGTTCCATGTTTCAAAATACTTTTTCCTTAAAGACACTAGACTTGTCTAACTTTAACACCTCTAATGTTGGTGATATGACAGATATGTTTTATCAATCCGGAATAACTAGCGTAGATTTATCCAGCTTTGATACATCTAAAGTATCTAGCATGGAAACCATGTTTCAGTCATCTAATATTGTTAGACTTAATCTTAGTAACTTTGATATGACCAAAGTTATTTCGAAAGGCTATATGCTGGGAGGAATGCGAAACTTAAAAGTATTGATATTAGGTAAAAATGTGGATTTAAAGGAAGGCTACGTTCAGCCAGGGTCTACTTGGGGAGACTCTCCATCAATTAACGATCTCCCTAACAACGGAAAATGGATTAATGTTGGTGTTAATGGACAATTGCTTCAAGGTGCACATAAGTGGACTTCACAAGAACTAATGGAAAATTACAATGGTAAATCAGATTATGATGTTTATGTCAACTTTCCTGATCCAAGTTTAATTACTATTCAATATGTAGACGAGACAGACCCAACCAAAATAATTTCTCCAACTGATTATCAGTGTGGTAAATCCGGTGAAAGTTTAACTGACCCGATTAAGCCAAGAAAAATTGACAATTATGATTTTTCTTCTGTACACGCTACTTTAAACGGTAAGGACGTTTCTGATTTAAGCAGTCTAAATAATTTGAAGTTCTCTTCTGCTTCAGACCCGCAAACTATTACTTTCTTTTATAAACCTTATAATGGGTCTGGCAGTAACGGCTCCGGCAGCAACGGCTCAGGTAGTAACGGGTCTGGCAGCAATGGCTCCGGTAGTAACGGGTCTGGCAGCAATGGTTCTGGCAGCAACGGCTCCGGTAGTAATGGTTCTGGTAGCAACGGCTCCGGTAGTAATGGTTCTGGTAGCAATGGCTCCGGTAGTAACGGTTCTGGTAGTAACGGCTCCGGTAGCAATGGCTCCGGCAGCAATGGCTCCGGCAGCAATGGCTCTGGTAGTAACGGCTCCGGTAGTAACGGGTCCGGTAGCAACGGCTCCGGCAGTAACGGCTCCGGCAACAGCACTCCTAATACTTCAGTTCCAAATAACAACAATGGAAATAGCTCAAGCAATCCAAACTCTTCTGGAAATAACGGTTCAGTCAATAATCCTTCATCTTCTAATAGCCAAGGTTCCAATAGTCAAGGCAGTAACACTGGCAATTCTAATAATAATTCCAGTTCCGCAAGTAATGGCCAAAATAATGGCAACAACTTGCCTAACAATGAACCGAATAACATTCCATCACCTGTGAACCGCAAACCCAAGACTGTTAAGCCTCACAAGACTATTAATAAAGGATTTAATATCAAAGATCAAAATGCAATTCATAACCAGCAACTGGCAAACAGTTTAAAGAACAGTGGTTCGAGCTCAAATGCACAAAATAGTGCAAGCAATACCTTGCCGCAAACTGGTAACGACAAGCATAACAGTTTAGCAATGCTGGCTTTGGGCAGTTTAGCTTTAGCAACCGCCTTAGGTGCAGCCTGGTTTGGTCGCAAAAAAGACTAGCTAAGTTTTAAATAATCAAAGCGTTCTATATTACAAAATGTAGAGCGCTTTTTTGGTTAAATAGACCAGGTTTGACTTTTACTAAACTCAGCCATATACTAAGCTTATATTAACATGCAGTTTAGAAGAGGAATTATATGAACATGCTTAAGAATAATAATAAACAAGGAGAAAAAATATTACTCAGCGGCGTAGCCGCAGCTGCTTTAGGCTTAATTAATGCCAAGCCCCAGGCAGTGAAGGCAGCCACTTTGAATGGCAACCGTGCCACTAAGAAGACGACTAGAAGAACGGTTAAGACCAAGTTAAACTATCAAACTGAGACGGATTCAGAGACTGCAGGTGAAACGGCAACCGCTGACCCTGCTGACCAAGACAGTGGCAGTCAAACTAAAGTAAGCACAACAACTGGCCAAGACCAAAATTCTGCTGCTTCAACCAGTAATAATGACCACGATTCTGTTTCAGCTTCTGATAATAAGACTGCTACAGAACGATTTAACCCTGCTGAAGCTACTAAAGCTCAGATAAAGAGTATTTGGTATACAGTTCCTGTTGCTTTTGATAAAGAGACTGGAATATTTACTATTTCAAGTGGTAAAGTCAACGTCTTCGCCGTAAATGGAAATTTACCTGACATTGGTATTCACACTAGTGATAGTGATATTTGGTCTAATATTAAAGAAATAGATATAACTGGTCAAGTAACATTGCCCTACTCTATTGGCTTATTCAGAGATTTGCCTAAATTACAAAAGATTACGGGCTTAGAAAACTTAGTAATAGGCGACAAACAGCACACACCTGCAACATCTATGGCTGAAATGTTCGAAAATGATCCAAATTTAACTACTCTAGAAGGACTGAATTCTTCTAATTTCGATACTTCTTTAGTCTCTGATATGAGTAACATGTTTAAAGGCTGCACAGCTTTATCTAATTTAGACTTGTCTAGTTTAAATACTTCTAATGTTACTACAATGAATAATATGTTTGATGGTTGTGATAATTTAACCAGTTTGAACTTATCTAGTTTTGATACTTCTAAAGTTAAAACTATGAATGATATGTTCAGTTCTTGTCCCAACCTAACCAAGCTAACTTTAGGCAAAAACTTTAAGTTTGTTGGCTCTACTGGATTAAAAGATTTATCAGGAACGTGGGTAAATACGGGAGTTGATCAGGACTCTCCCGCTAAAGGGACAAATATATGGTCTTCAGACGAGTTAATGACTAATTACCAAGGAGACAAAGACCATGATACCTATGCTAGATATACCGCTGGTGCAGTCACCATTCATCGCCAAGATGAAGATGGCAAGCAGCTAGTTGATCAAGATGGTAAGCAAATTCCTGACGAAAAACTCTTCGGCAATATTTCCAATCCAGTAACTGTTGATACCAGCAAAGAATTTGCTGGCTACACCTTCAAAGAAAATAAAAATCCTGATGTAAAAGAATTTATCTCCGACCCGCAAGATATTACTTTGGTCTACTCTAAGAGTAAAACTGATAACACTAGTGACAACACTTGGGAAGGTGTTCCTTACACCTTTAATAATGGCGTCTTATCACTGGGCGTAAAAGGCATAAACTATAAAATTGACAACTCAGGAAACAAAGAAAAGAGCTACGCACTTGACACTCGAGATATTAGCATTAGCCAAAATATTAAGGGCGTAAATGTTGATGAGATTAAAGAAATTGATCTTAATGCCCCTATTGCAATTATAGGCAGTGCCAACGGAGTATTTAAGAACCTGAAGAATTTAGCTACTATAAAAGGCTTAAGTAATTTAGATACTTCGCAAGTAACAAATATGGAAGAAATGTTTTCGAACTGCCCTAAATTGACTGCATTGGATCTTTCAAGTCTCAATACTGATAATGTTGCTTCCTATTCTTCGATGTTCAGTGGCGACACAGCTTTAATTAGTGTAGACCTATCCAGTTTTAAAGTTGCAGCTAATGCTGAAATGAAGGATATGTTCAGTTCTTGTTCCAGCTTAACTAAGCTAGCTTTAGGCAAAGACTTTAAGTTTACTACACTGGATAATCAGCCAAATAATTCACTCCAGCAACCAGGCACCTGGGTAAACATGGGTGCAGGCGAAGGCTCTCCCGCTAAAGGGACCAAAAAATGGACTTCAGCCGAGTTGATGACTAAATATCAGGGCTCTACTGATCATGATACTTATAAGCTCTTTACTAACCTTGGTGGCATCGTAACTGTTCATCGCCGAGATGAACAAGGCAATCAGCTAGTTCCTGATGAAGAACTCTTCGGTAATATTTCAGACCCGATAAATGTTGACACTAATATTACTGGTTACACCTTAAAGGAAAATAAAAATCCTGATGTAAAAGCATTTACTTCTGACCCGCAAGATATTACTTTGGTCTACACTAAGAAAACTGGTACAGATAGTCAAGGTTCCGAAAGCAGCCAAAGCTCTCAAGGCAGTCAAGGTTCTGGCAACAGCAATCCTAATACTTCAGTTCCAAATAACACTAACAGTTCTTCTGGAAATAACGGTTCAGTCAATAATCCTTCGTCTTCTAATAGCCAAGGATCCAATAGTCAAGGCAGTAACACTGGCAATTCTAACAACAATTCCAGTTCTGGCAGTAATAGTCAAAATAATGGCAACAACTTGCCTAACAATGAACCAAATAACATTCCATCACCTGTGAATCGCAAACCCAAGACTGTTAAACCTCATAAAGCTTTTAATAAAGGATTTAATATCAAAGGTAAAAATGCAATTCGTGACCAGCAACTAGCAAATAGTCTAGATTACAATGGTCCTACTTCAACTGCACGAACCACCTCAGATGATAGTTTAACTGATCCCTTGCCGCAAACTGGTAACGACAAGCATAACAGTTTAGCAATGCTGGCTTTGGGCAGTTTAGCTTTGGCAACCGCCATAGGTGCAGCCTGGTTTGGTCGCAAAAAAGACTAGCTAAGTTTTAATTAATAAAGAATGTTCTAAATTGCTATTTATCATAATTTACATCTTTATGATCACAAAGGTAGCCATAAAGCCGGCTAATATTATAGTGATGCAAGTATTATAGCTATGGTAAAACCTATATTCAAAGTTAAGAATACTATGACTTGGGTAATGATATGTTTGCCAAAACTAATAAAGTTTATGGAAGTAGCCGTAGGCTAAACTAAAACATAACACTTATATTTACACTAGAAAATGTAAACGCTATGGACAAAAGACCTAAAGATTGTATGATTGAGATCTGTTGATGTGCTATTATAGCAGTATTACAGGCTATAATACTTTTCTGGTAAAAATCAGTATTTTAAAAAAGCCAACTTCTAATAAATAACAAAAAACAAAATATACGTAAACGTCTCTCTGATTTAAGTAATCGAGAGACGTTTTTTATATATATTAGATATTCGTTTATAAATAAATATGTGAAAAAAATGATATTTCAGAATAACTTTTTTATACTAAAATTTATTTATTAAAAAATTTATAAGATTATTAGTATAAACTATTTTGCTTTTCCCTAATTTTACCTGTATATTTAACATCATGTATATTTAATAAGTATATGTATATCTTGGAGGATAAAAATGTATAAACGAAAGAATGTAAATCAAACTAATAAGAAATTCTTATTTACCAGTGTTGCGGCTACTGTTTTAAGCTTAATCGCAATTAATCCTGACTCTGCCAAAGCAGATACTATATCTGACACGGGCAGTCCATATCATGATTCAAATAACAATATCACTAGTACTGCTTCAAATAATTTTGGTAATGACTCAAATTCTGCTACACCCACATCAGGAAATAGCTCAGATTCTGCCACAACTACTATAACTTCAAAAAGTACTAACTCTCCTAGTACTCAAGAAGAAAATGATCTTAAGGCTAACGAAAATATCATTAAAACAACTTGGAACAAATTAAAAATAACTTTTGATAAGAGACAAGGGATATTAACTATTTATGGTGGTGCCATTCATAATGAAGATGGTAAATTAGACCTTGGCTTTCACATTGCGGATGATGTTAAAGAAATCAGGTTTAATGGAAATGTTAAAATTTACGGATCCGCCCATGGCCTTTTTAATGGTCTCAATCGATTAACGTCAATAAAAGGACTTGATAAGCTAGATACTTCTGACGTTACTGATATGTCAAACATGTTTTCTTTTTGTGGAGAACTAATTGATCTCGATCTATCCAGCTTCAATACTGCAAAAGTTACTAATATGACTTCCATGTTTCAGAGCTGTAAAGCATTACAAAAGCTTGATATCAGTAATTTTGACATGAAAAATGTGCCTGTTGACTCGCTTGACTTGGAGAATAAGGATAAGAATAAGACTATAAACATGCTTGTAGACTTGCCAAGTTTATGCGCTATAGCTATCAGTAGTAAAAATAAGCTAGAAGGTTCAAATCTAATTGATAATAACTATCCCAATAAATGGATCAATGTGGGTAGTGGAACAGAAAATAATCCTCAAAACAGTTATCCATTGAGCTCAGGTTTACCAGAATTACCGTGGACTATACAAAATATAGTATTTAATTATAAAAAATTAACTGAAGAGGAATTTATTCGCTATAACGTTATAGTGCATTACTATGATGATAGTAAGAATGATATTACACCAATTGGGTATGCATATGTAGCTGATAATGACTTTAGTAAATTAACACCAAAGAAAATAGCTGGCTATACTTGTCAATCTGACAACCTTCCTACTAAGCTGGAAAAAGATCAGGGTACTATACCAGAATTCTATTTTACGTATACTAAGGATAAAGATACAACTGATGGCAACGGATCCGATAGTAACGGATCTGGCTCCAATGACTCCGATAGTAACGACTCCAGCTCCAATGGTTCCGACAGTAATGGTTCTGGCAGTAATGGATCCGATAGTAACGGATCTGGTAGTAACGGATCCGACTCCAACGAATCCGATAGTAACGGATCCGGTAGTAATGGATCCGGTAGTAATGGATCTGACAGTAATGGGTCTGGTTCCAATGGTTCTGGCAGCAACGACTCCGACAGTAACGGATCCGATAGTAACGGATCTGGTAGTAACGGATCCGACTCCAATGATTCCGGTAGTAATGGATCTGATACCAACGACTCCGGCTCCAATGGTTCCGGTAGTAATGGATCTGGCAGCAATGGTTCCGACAGCAACGGATCCGACTCCAATAGCTCTGACAGCAATGGATCCGATAGTAACGGATCTGGTAGTAATGGATCTGACAGTAATGGGTCTGGTTCCAATGGTTCTGGCAGCAACGATTCCGGTAGTAATGGATCCGACTCCAATGGTTCTGACAGTAACGGGTCCGACAGTAACGGATCTGGCAGCAATAGTTCCGACAGCAACGACTCCAACAGTAACGGATCCAGTAGCAATGGTTCTGACAGCAATGGTTCCGACAGCAACGGATCCGACTCCAATAGCTCTGGCAGCAACGATTCCGGTAGTAATGAATCCGACTCCAATGGTTCCGGTAGTAATGAATCCGACTCCAATGGTTCCGGTAGTAACGGGTCTGACAGCAATGGGTCAGGCTCCAATGGTTCTGACAGTAACGAATCAAGTAGCAACAACTCAGACAGTAACGGGTCTGGTAGTAATGGATCTGATAGTAACGACTCCGGCTCCAATGGTTCTGACAGTAACGAATCAAGTAGCAACAACTCAGACAGTAACGACTCCAGCAGCAATGATTCTGACAGCAATGGATCTGGCAGCAATAGTTCCGACAGCAACGACTCCAACAGTAACGGATCCGGTAGCAATGGTTCTGACAGCAACGACTCCAGCTCCAATAGTTCCGACAGCAACGACTCCAGCAGTAACGACTCTGATAGTAACGGCTCAGACAGCAATGGATCCGATAGTAACGGATCTGGTAGTAACGGATCCGACTCCAACGAATCCGATAGTAACGGATCCGGTAGTAATGGATCTGGTAGCAACGACTCCAGCAGCAATAGCTCAGGTAGCAACGGTTCAGACAGTAATGGATCCGACAGCAACGGGTCTGGCTCTAATGGTTCTGGTAGTAACGATTCCGGCTCTAATGGTTCCGACAGCAACGGGTCCGGCAACAGCGACTCCGGTAGTAACGACTCCAGCAGTAATGGTTCCGGTTCCAATGGTTCTGGCAGCAACGGTTCAGACAGTAATGGATCAGACAGCAACGGGTCTGGCTCTAATGGTTCTGGTAGTAACGGATCTGGTAGCAACGACTCTGACAGTAACGGTTCCGGCAGTAACGGATCTGGCAACAACGACTCCGGCTCCAATAGCTCTGACAGCAATGGCTCTGGTAGTAACGACTCCGGTAGTAACGGATCCGACTCCAATGGTTCCGGTAGTAACGGGTCTGACAGCAATGGGTCAGGCTCCAATGGTTCTGACAGTAACGGATCCGGTAGTAATGGTTCTGGTAGTAACGGATCTGGTAGTAACGGATCTGGTAGCAACGACTCTGACAGTAACGGGTCTGGTAGTAACGACTCCGACAGTAATGGTTCTGGCAGTAACGACTCCGATAGCAACGGATCCGGTAGTAACGACTCTGGCAGCAATGGGTCCGACACTAACGGATCTGGTAGTAACGACTCCAGCTCCAATAGTTCCGATAGTAACGGATCCGGTAGTAATGGATCTGGCTCCAATGGTTCCGACACTAACGGATCCGGTAGTAACGGATCTGGTAGTAACGGATCCAACTCCAACGAATCCGATAGTAATGGATCTGACAGTAACGGGTCTGACAGCAATGGTTCTGACAGCAATGGATCCGGTAGTAACGGATCTGGCTCCAATGGTTCCGACACTAACGGATCCGGTAGTAACGACTCCGATAACAACGACTCTGGCAGTAACGGATCCGGCAGCAATGGCTCCAACAGTAACGACTCCGGCAGTAATGATTCCGGCAACAACGACTCCGACAGCAACGATTCTGACAGCAACGACTCCAGCTCCAATAGTTCCGACAGCAACGACTCCAGCAGTAACGACTCTGATAGTAACGGCTCAGACAGCAATGGATCCAATAGTAACGGATCTGGTAGTAACGGATCCGACTCCAACGAATCCGATAGTAATGGTTCTGGTAGTAACGGATCTGGTAGCAACGACTCTGACAGTAACGGTTCCGGCAGTAACGGATCTGGCAACAACGACTCCGGCTCCAATAGCTCTGACAGCAATGGCTCTGGTAGTAACGGCTCAGACAGCAGTGACTCTGGCAGTAACGGGTCAGGCTCCAATGGTTCTGACAGTAACGACTCCAGCAGCAATGGATCTGATAGTAACGACTCAGGCTCCAATGGTTCCGGTAGTAACGGATCTGGTAGTAACGACTCCGGCAGTAACGACTCCGACAGTAACGGATCTGGCAGCAACGGATCCGGCAGTAACGACTCCGATAGTAACGGATCTGACAGCAATGGATCCGATAGTAACGGATCTAGCTCCAATGGTTCTGACAGCAACGACTCCAGCAGCAACGATTCCGGTAGTAATGGATCTGGCAGCAACGGATCTGGTAGTAACGATTCCGGTAGTAATGGGTCTGATAGTAACGGGTCAGGCTCCAATGGCTCTGGCAGTAATGATTCCGATAGTAACGGCTCAGACAGCAACGACTCCAATAGTAGCGGCTCAGACAGCAACGATTCCGACAGTAACGGATCTGGTAGTAACGACTCAGGCTCCAATGGTTCCGGTAGTAACGGATCTGGTAGTAACGACTCCGACAGCAACGACTCCAGCAGCAATAGCTCTGGTAGCAGCGAATCCGATAGTAACGGGTCAGGCTCCAATAGTTCCGACAGTATCGGATCCGGTAGTAATGGATCTGACAGCAACGACTCCAATAGTAGCGGCTCAGACAGCAACGATTCCGACAGTAACGGATCTGGTAGTAACGACTCAGGCTCCAATGGTTCCGGTAGTAACGGATCTGGTAGTAACGACTCCGACAGCAACGACTCCAGCAGCAATAGCTCTGGTAGCAGCGAATCCGATAGTAACGGGTCAGGCTCCAATAGTTCCGACAGTATCGGATCCGGTAGTAATGGATCTGACACCAACGACTCCGATAAAAACGACTCTGGCAGTAACGGATCCGGCAGCAACGAATCAAGTAGCAACAACTCAGACAGCAACGATTCCGACAGTAATGGATCTGGTAGTAACGGGTCCGACAGCAATGACTCCGATAGTAACGGGTCTGGCAGTAATGGTTCTAACAGTAATGGTTCTGGCAGCAATGGTTCTAACAGTAATGGTTCTGGCAGTAATGGTTCTACTAACCCAATTTACCCTGTTTATCCTATTATCTCGGTTAACCCAAGTAACCCAATTATTTCTGTTAATCCTGTTAACTCGGATAAACCAGATGTTATTAAGGTACCGGTTCAACATAATTCTCAAACTGCAGTTATCAGAACTGTGCATCACAATTCTTACATATATGACCGGAATGGCAAGCGCAGACTTGAAGAATACTTTGTCGGCAAAAAGATTAAAACTTACGGCGTTATAATCATTAAAGGTAAGAAGTTTTATGATTTAGGTAATAACCGTTATATTAAAGTAAGCAACGTTTCAGGTGTAATCCGTAAATTAAAGCATAATGCATACATTTACACTAAAAAGAATAAGAAAGCTAAACGCCTTGGACGTAAAGTTTTAAAGAAGAATAAGAAAATTAAGCGTCTTGGACGTAAAGTTCTAAAGAAGAATAAGAAAGTTAGAACTTACGGTGGTGCAATCAAGATGCACAATAAGTGGTACTACATTGTAGGTAAAAACCAATATGTAAAGAAAGCTAACTTTTAGAAATTAGGTATAGCTAAAATATTCTTACGCTGCTTTTGATAGTTTAATTTAGATATAAGACTAGGCATGACATCCTAACAAGATAGTTGGGGTGTCATGCTTTTTTTAATAAAAAACAACTAGCGCTAGCAACGCATCAGTGAAGATACTCCGTAAAAAACATTAACTTTACGGAGCTTTTGGTTAGCAAGATTATGAATAAAAATGTTAATGAAATCACCCTAAGTAAAAGTATTACTAACTATATAGGGAGGTAGCTACATTACATCAGGTAAGACTTCAAAAAGGAAAATGATCAGATAATATTTAGTACTTAAAGGCTTTCATAATTTAATCAAATTATTTTTAATAATGAAAATAATAGTAAAATGTTTGCCATTAATAGCAAGCAAAACAAGCAAAATTTAACTGAAAGCAGGATAAGTAAAAGCAGCAGTCTAGATAATAAAATCATTGAGAACTAGGCCCCATTTGCTAGCTTAATTGGCATATAGTTCAATGGCAGAAAAACGGACTCGGACTTTAAATTATACCCTCTTCTTTTTTAACCAGCTTTAATTTATGAATTTAATTTTTTACTTTATTTACTTGTACCAAAAAATAGCCATAACTATATAAAAACACATTTTATGATATTTATTTGTATAAGATATGTGTATATAATAAATTATGATGTAATAAAAATTTAATTGGAGGAAGAGTGTGAATATGCATAACAATTTTTATCATAAAGGTAAAAAGATTTTATTTACTAGCATGGCTGTTGCTGCCTTAAGTGTGATTGCTGCAAATCCTGTTGCAGCTAAGGCTGCCGAATCACAGGGAGAGCAACCTGTTAAGCCAGCTGAAACTAAGTCAACAACAAATAATGATAAGGGCAATAAAAAAGATATAGAGGATCATACTGCCGAAGATGATTCACACAGTCTATGGGCTTCAAGATGGATTATGGGAACTTATCATTATGACGAAAAGACTAAGACTTTTACTATTAAGTCAGATAAAGCAGGTTTAATTAACAATTATTATCCAGGTGGTCAACAACCACCTATTATCAATCCTTTCCGAATAGCTTGGAATATTGATGATGTTAACACAGATGAAATTGAAATCATTAAAATTGACGGTCCTGTTACTTTCAACGGCAATGCCAGTTCATTATTTGCTAATTTACCAAACTTGAAGGAAATTGAGGGATTAAACAACCTTGATACAAAAGGAGTCACTAGCATGAACCAAATGTTTGCTAATGATCCTAAATTAACTTCATTAGACCTGTCAAACTTTGACACTTCTAAAGTAACCGACATGATGGGCATGTTTACCAATGATTCTAGTTTAACCTCATTAGATGTATCAAAATTTAACACTTCAAACGTGACTGATATGTCATACATGTTTGCTCAGGTTGATGCATCTAATGATGACGATAAACCAAGTAAAGACGCTGCTCCGAAATTGACTGAAATTAAAGGCTTGGATAAGTTTGTTACTACTAAGGTAGAACGAATGGGCAATATGTTCAGCAACCAGAGCGCTTTAACATCTTTGGACATCAGTAATTTCACAACTCCATCAGAACCAGTACCAGTAAAAGATGCAGACGGAAATACACTTTATAGTGAACCCGCTGAAACTGATATGCTAAAGGGACTGGACAGCTTAACCTCGCTAAAACTTGGTAAAGACAATATTATTAAAAGTTCTGGTCTTAACACAAAGGGTACATGGAACCTGAACGGTAAAAACTTAACTTCTGATGAATTTGCAAGTCAATTTGATGGTAAGGCTGGTCTTTACACTTTAAAACCTGCAAGTAATAATGTAACTCCAGTTATTCCATCTACTCCAAGTACACCAGCTACTCCATCTACTCCAAGCACACCTTCAACCCCAAGTACGCCAGTTATTCCATCTACTCCAAGTACGCCAGTTGCTCCATCCAACAACAATACTACAACTAAGCCAAACACTAACGTCAAGAAGGGCGTTAAGAGAGTTGTTACTCACAATGCTTACATCTTTAACCAAAATGGTGTACGTGTAAGTGGTGAATTCTACGTTGGTGATTCCATTACTACTTATGGCACTAAGTATATTAACGGCAAGAAGTTCTATGACTTAGGTAACGATCGCTTCGTCAAGGCCAACAACGTTACAGGTATTAACCGTAAATTAAAGCATAATGCTTACATTTACACTAAGAAGAATAATAAAGTTAAGCGCTTTGGACGTAAAGTTTTAAAGAAGAATAGGAAAGTTAGAACTTACGGTGGTGCAGTCAAGATGCACAACAAGTGGTACTACATCATTGGCAAGAACCAATTTGTTAAGAAAGCTAACTTTAGATAACAAAAAATACTTTTCATAAATAAATAAACCCAATTAGTAGTTATCGCTGCTAATTGGGTTTATTTTTGCTTGGCATAATAACTCCTAGTGAGTAAGCAAGCCAGCTTGGCAATTTATTAATCAAATTAACTATTTGTTCTTTTCAAATAAAAGTGTATAAATTATGTTAATAAACTAAAAGGATGTATAATACCTGTAATAAAGTATAAGCTAAATATTAATCATGTATACATTTATTTTATTGTTGAAGAAGGAATAGTAACATGAGGAAGAAAAAGAATTCTAAGCAAGCAGAAACTTCATTAGTGTACTTTAGCATTGCTGCTGCCAGCTTAAGCTTATTATCCATGACCCCTAAAACAGTCAAAGCCGATGAGACAGTGCTTTCATCCCTTACCAAGCAAACTGTTGCTGGTAAAAATTATGCTAACAATAAAGTTGCGTTCCCTAAATCTACCACAAACGATCAACCAAAAGTTAACACTCCAGAGGCGCCTCAATTTCAAGATTCAGCTCCTAATACTTTTAAATGGGGAAACCTCGACGTCACTTATAGCAACCACGTAGTTACTGTTCCCGGCGGCAGTGTTACTCAACCCGGATCTATGGCCTATATTAATGGCATTAACAAAGATGATATTCAGGAAGTGAAGTTTACTGGTCAATTAAAAGTTAATTCGGCTGCAGAAATGTTCAGAGGCTTACCTAATTTAACTAAAATTACCGGTCTAAAAAATCTTGATACATCTGATACCATTGACATGAGGTACATGTTTGCAAATTGTAAAAATTTAACCAGCATAGACGGCATCGGTGATTTACAGACTCCCAAAGTTACTAATATGCTTTATATGTTTGCGGATTGCGGTAAATTGACTGACCTGGATTTGTCCGGCTTTGATACCACCAATACACAATATGTAGAAGGCATGTTTCAAGGTTGTGAAAATTTGCAGAGCATTAAGTTTTCACCTAAATTCACAATAGCTAATGTAAACAGTATGAAATTCATGTTTAGTGGGTGCTCCAGTTTAACTGCTCTAGACCTTAGCAAATTTAATACTAGTAATGTTACCAACATGATAAGGGTTTTTGAAGATTGTTCCAGCTTAACCAAGTTAGACTTATCATCCTTTGACACTTCTAAAGTGAACGATATGATTGGAATGTTTACTGATTGTAGTAACTTAAAAGAACTTGATCTCAGCAGTTTCGTCATAGATCCCGGTATTGACAAGGGTTATATGTTACATGGACTTACTAAATTGAACACCCTTAAACTAGGAAAAAGAACTTATATTAATGATTCGCATCTTGATACTCCGGGAACGTGGGTTAATGTTGGCAATGGCACTGAAGACGCACCACAAGCAAACCAGAAATTGAATTCTAATGATTTAGCTTCCCATGGAATTGATGACACGTATATCCGTCCAGGTGCAGCTATTAAGGCTTTTTATTTAGATACTGACGGCAAGTCTATTGCGGATGAAACAAGTTTAAATGGTAAAATCGGTAACAGCTATAAATTGACACCTAAAACAATTCCAGGATACGTTATCAAGGAAATTCCCGCTAACGCCAGTGGCTTTTTCACTGATCAGCCACAAATTGTCAAGTTTATTTATTCCGCTGTTCCCGTATCCGTCCCTTCTACTCCAGCCGCTGCAACCCCAGTCAAAGCCGCGAATGTGATTGTTCATTATCAAGATGAAAGCGGCAATAAACTTGCACCCGATACGGTATTACAGGGCAATGTCGGCGATGGTTACATTATCTCTCCTGTAGAAATTGCTGGCTATACGCTAAAAGCCAGGCCTGATAATGCTACCGGCTTTTACAGTGATCAAAATCAAGACGTTACTTACATTTACACTAAAAATGATACTGGTTTAAGTTCTGTTACAAGAACTGTTTTCCACAATTCATATGTTTATGATGAAAATGGCATCCGTAAAAAGGGTGAGTATTTTGCTGGCGAAACGGTCAAAACTTATAGTACTAAGCTAATTCAAGGCAAAAAGTACTATGATTTAGGCAATAATGACTTTGTAAAAGCAGTTAATATAACTGGGGTAAACCGTAAATTAAAGCATAATGCTTACATCTACACTAAAAAAGCTAAACGCTTGGGCCGCAAGGTACTGAAAAAGAAATATACGATAACAACATATGGTGGCGCTATTAAAATTAATCATAAGTTATACTATATTGTTGGTAAGAACCGTTATATTAAAAAAGCTAATTTTTAGCAATTTAAAAATAATTAAATAGAAAAGTTCTGACTCTTTAGCAAATACAGTTAATAAAGATTAAATAGAATCAAGCGGTTAATAAACTGTTTGGTTCTTTTTTCCTTTGCCTTGTTTTCTGCCAATCTAATCCTGATTAGCAGATTGCATAAATTGGCGCAGCCAAAAGCTGTGTGCTATGCCTTTGTTGACTACCTGCTTTTGCGTCAGATTATCTTGGTATAGTTGCTTTTTATCTTGCATAAAAATTAACGAACCGTTTTAATAAGAGAAGAAATTTTTTAAAAAACAAAAGGAGTAAAAATGGGACTTAACAAACCACTTTTATTTGCGCTTAGCGATACTAAGCCTGGACCAAAAAACTTAATTACAGATGTTGCCGGAGTTACAGTTGGCCACAAGACAATTGTCACTGATAGACTCAGAACCGGTGTCACTGTAATCAACCCTTGTCCAGACAACATTTTTCGGGAAAAAATGCCGGCCGCTACACATGTGATTAACGGCTTTGGCAAAAGTACAGGTTTAATTCAAATTAATGAACTGGGTACAATCGAAACGCCTCTGGTGTTAACCAATACTCTCAGCGTGGGCACTGCCTCGATGGCTCTGGTCAAAAGAATGCTGGCCGAAAACCCTGAAATTGGCCTTTCAACTGGTAGTGTCAATCCGATCATTATGGAATGCAATGACAGCTCAATTAATCATATCCGCGATTTGGGTGTCACCGAAGACGATGTTAACGATGCTTTTGCCGCTGCCACAATTGATTTCGCTGAAGGCGGTGTTGGTGGCGGTACAGGTATGCGCTGCTATGAACTCAAAGGTGGTATTGGCTCTGCTTCAAGGCAAGTCGAGATTGACGGTAAAACCTTTACAATGGGCGCGCTAGTCATGTCCAATTTTGGTCTTAGCACCGATCTCAATATTTACGGCCATGCTATTGGTAAAAAGTTTGTGGATAACAAAGACAGTAAGGAAAAAGGCAGCATTATCACAATAATTGCTACCGATATTCCGTTTAACTCGAGGCAATTAAAACGCATTGCCAAGCGTTCTGGTATTGGCATTACACGCACTGGCTCATTTAGTGGTAATGGCAGCGGTGAGGTTACCCTGGCCTTTTCTACTGCTAACCGCGTAAGTCATTTTCCTGATCACGAATTAAGCACAGTTCAGGCAATTACTGATGACAAAATTGACCGCTACTTTAGGATTACAGTTGATATAGTTAACGAAGCCATTCTCAGTTCTTTGGCTCATGCACAAACTACGCCAGATCGTGACGGCAAGCCCATGTTATGCTTAAAAGATGCTTTATTGCAGCTGGGCAATGACGAAGAAGCACTGCAATTACACTCAGATTTAGGACTTTAATCAGATACCGGTAACATTAATTCTCATTATTTTGCAGTGTTATAATTAACTGATAATGTTAGCGATTGCAAAGGAGAATTAATATGACACCTTGGTGGAAAAATGCAGTAATTTATCAAATTTATCCCAAGTCCTTCCAAGATAGCAATGGGGATGGTATCGGAGACCTACCCGGCATTATTAGTCACTTGGATTATTTGCAAAAATTAGGGATCGATGCAATTTGGCTTTCGCCAATTTATCAATCTCCCGGTGTGGATAATGGTTATGATATTGCTGATTATGAAGCAATTGATCCGCAATATGGCACTATGCAAGACATGGATAAGTTGATTAGTGAGGCTAAAAAACGCGGCATTCGGATCATCATGGACTTAGTTGTTAATCATACCTCTGATCAACACCAGTGGTTTATTGAAGCTCGCAAAAGTAAAGATAATCCTTACCGCGATTTTTATATCTGGCGTGATCCTGTTGCCGGTCATGAACCAAATGATTTAAAATCTGACTTTTCAGGTTCTGCCTGGCAATTCGATGATCAAACGGGCCAGTATTACTTGCACTTTTTTGCCCCGCAACAACCGGATTTGAATTGGCAAAATCCGCAATTACGGCACAAAATATACGACATGATGAACTTCTGGCTTGATAAAGGCATTGGCGGCTTCCGGATGGACGTAATCGAACTGATTGGCAAAGAGCCTGATCGCAAAATTCGCGAAAATGGTCCACAACTTCATCATTATCTTCAGGAAATGAACCAAGCTGTTTTAGCTAACCGCGACGTAGTCACTGTTGGTGAGACTTGGAGTGCCGACCTTGACAGCGCCCGTAAATATTCAGATCCCGCTCGACATGAACTCTCAATGATTTTTCAGTTTGAAGATCAGAATATTGATAAGCAACCGGGAAAACCAAAATGGGATCTCAAGCCGTTTAAAGCCAGTGATCTTAAAGAAGTCTTGCTTAAATGGCAGACACAAATAGATTATAACCACGGTTGGAACAGTTTGTTTTGGGAAAATCATGACATTCCCCGTGTCATTTCACGTTGGGGTAATGACGACAAATACCGCGTACAGTCTGCCAAAATGTTTGCCATTGCCTTACATTTAATGCGTGGTACTCCGTATATTTATAATGGTGAAGAAATTGGTATGACTAACTGCCCAGTCAAGGATATTTCAGAAATTGAAGACCTCGAAAGTATCAATATGTATAATGAGCGAATCAAGCAAGGTTATACCAAAGAAGAACTAATAAGGTCAATTAATGCTAAAGGACGCGACAATGCCCGCAGACCGATGCAATGGTCAACGGCTAAAGCTGCTGGCTTTACTACTGGTAAGCCTTGGCTGACACTTAATCCTAATTATCAGGATATTAACGTTCAAGCTGCTTTGGCGGACCCACAATCAATTTTTTATACCTATCAAAAACTCATTAAATTACGTCATGAAAACGAAATTATCACTAATGGCAGCTTTACACCGGTTCCTGCAAGCTCTAATGTCTTAGCATATTATCGTGAACTTGCAGGCATGCGCTGGTTAGTCGTTGCCAATTTGACTGGTAGTGCCGAACGGTTTTCTGCACCAGATGAAATTGACCAGGTTTTAATTAGTAACTATAATGCACCGCAATCACTTAACAACATTAACTTAAGGCCATATGAAGCCTTTGCCTTGATTGTAAAATAAAAGCTTTATTTATGTGAAAATACCCCCAAATTTGTCCTAAATTTGGGGGTATTATTGTGACTAAATTACCGAAATAAGATTTAGCAATTAAGTAAAACTGTCACTGGTGAAACTTTGCCGTCACTTTACCACAAATAGGGCTTTGAATTCAGTTTCACAGCCTATTTATCTAAAATAATATTTCCGTCAAATAAGTCAGCTGTTTCTTTTTGTAAATGATGTGTTACTAAAACAACGGTTTTATTTTTCTGAGTCAAAATCAACTTTTCCAAGGAAATGCTGGCCGCTTTATCTAATGATGAAGTCGCCTCATCAAAAAGATACACTGGTGTATCACGCAAAAGTGCCCGTGCAAGTGCAATTCTCTGCTTTTGCCCACCAGATAAATTAGACCCCTGATTTGCCAGTA
This sequence comes from Lactobacillus sp. IBH004, assembly GCF_026185255.2. Lineage (NCBI taxonomy): Bacteria > Bacillati > Bacillota > Bacilli > Lactobacillales > Lactobacillaceae > Lactobacillus > Lactobacillus sp. IBH004. Next base: position 1,822,479 of record NZ_CP110217.2, read on the forward strand.
TCGTGTTGACGCCAGCTGGAAGATGGGCAATTATTTTATCAATGCCACATGCTGCAATGACCTGGTTTAGCTTTGCAGGAGCAACCTTTTGCCCCAAAGTTAAATTCCATTTTAAACTGGCTGCAAAAATATAGGGCGTTTGTTCGACATAAGAAATTACTCGATGCAACTGGCTGTCAGTTATTTTAGCATAGTCTATGTCACCCAATTTAAGCGTACCAGTATAATTTTTTAGCAGACCACTAATAATATTAAGCAGTGTTGATTTGCCTGCAGCAGAATCACCGAGCAAGAGGTACTTTTTCCCTTCTTCAATAGTTAAATTCAGATTGTCTAAAATTGGTTGGTTCTTCCCCTGATATGTATATGAAAGACCCTTAATTTGAATTTGACTGGCAGCAATTTCAGTTTTTTGATCAGGCTGCGTGGCCGTTTTAATATTTGCCAGCTTATCCATAATTGGTTTAAGTGATCTAAATTCTTGCCAGTTAAAACTAATGCCGCTTAATTCGGCAAAAATTGTACCGGCAAAATATTGCGCACCACTAATAGTTCCCACTGGTGTAAGATGCCGCAAAATCAAATAGCCACTCTGGGCTAAAACAATTACTTGGCTTAAATAGGCAATACAATTGGTAAATGATTGAGTGAACCCAGCTGCCTTAACGTAATCAACAGCATTTTTCTTTACATCTTTAGATCCCTGATTAATTCTTTTAACAATTACTTGAGGTAAATTTGCTAAAAATAAGGTATTGAAGCCATTCAGGACATCATTAAATTTATTAACTAGCCGTTCTTGCGCATGGGAGAATTCAAGCGAACGTTTAGATAACCATTTTGAAAACAAGTTAGGCACTACTGCCATAATTGTAGTTAAGATAACAACAGTGACAAGTAAGCTGATCTGAAAATATGCTAAAGTGACTGCTCCCAGCAAGATTTCGCTAATTGTTGCACAATCATCATCAAGTCGTCTACGCCAAAGTCATTAATCGTGTTAATATCATTCGTTAGCCATGACACGTAAGTTGCAGTTGTTTGCTGATGAAAAGACTGATAATCCGATTGTGACAACTTTTGTGCCACATCCTGCCGAATTAGCAGATCAATTTGCTGCTTCAATTTTGTTTGATTGATTGAAATTAAGTAGGTAAAGACTGCATACATGACATAGGCAGCAGCCATAATTGTGACCCAAATAAAAAACAGTTGGGCATGCAGTTTGGTGACCTGAGTTAGGGCATTTGCACTGGCAATTCCTGCAAGTGTTGAAAAGCCGGAATTAATAACAGTTAAGGCAATTACTATACTAAATTGCCACTTAGATCTTTTAAAATATTTGATTAAAGGCATATTCCTCCTAATTTTTATTTTTTATTAATATTTTTAATTAATAATATTACTTTTTTCATTTTTACTCAAGTTTATCTAGCATTAATTTTAGCTTGTCCTGCCTCTCAACTACGAAATTGGCGACACTCTACCAGTAGTCGAAGCCCCGAAAACTAATTAACCTTTATAGTTAGTCAACTTTCAGAACTGTTTTTATATAAAAAAACCAAGTCATGTTACTGGCTTGGTTATTATTTTATAGACAAGTTAATTATAATTTAATAAAAAAGTTAAAGGGATAGCTCGACATTAGTAAGATTAATTTTTGAAAAACAATTGAAAATAACCTTCTTAATCTTTCCTCAAGCCTATTTTTTAACTTCTGCTCGGTATAACTCTGCCGTTTTGGCATCAAAGGCACACATAATAATCTTCATTTGATAGTCAGAATGCTCCGTAAGCCAACTCTGCACCACTGTAAAGGCAATATGGGCGGCTGGTGCAGCAGGAAAACCGTAAGCTCCAGTAGAAATAGCCGGAAAAGCAATGCTATGCAGATTATGATCTTTAGCTAAATCTAACGAGTTTATATAACAGTCCTTTAACAACTCATTATCTTGTTTAGAGCCTGAATAAATTGGCCCCACAGTATGAATGACAAACTTGGCAGGTAACTTGTACCCCTTGGTAATCTTAGCCTGACCCGTTTCACAGCCATGAAGCTGCCTGCACTCGGCCAGCAGCTGCGGTCCAGCTGCTTGGTGTATTGCACCATCAACACCCAAACCACCTAATAAAGACTTGTTTGCGGCATTAACAATTGCATCTATAGTTAATTTAGTAATGTCACCTTGAATAATTTTGAGATTTTCCATAAACATAGCCTCCCTCTTTTCTTTCATTCTAAACCTAAAAAGATTTTTTACTTAAAATGTTATCTGTAAACTCTCTTTTATAATTAACTATTTTTAGTCAAAGTCTCAAGGTTAAGTAATTCTACATCATAAAAATTCTTTATTTTGCCAATAAAATTATCTCCATTAGTTTCTATTTAATCGCTGTTTTAAGGTATATGTGTATGCGATCAGCAAAAAACTTTCCCAAAAGTATTGCTTTTTTCTTCCTAATGTATCAGAATTAAACATAGGTAAGCGCTTACCTAAAAAATATATTTATTGCAAATAAAAAAGATAGGTGAAATAGCTAAGTCTTTGACTAAATTACTTATTCGGTTTATTTGTAGTTTTATACTATCAATTTAGATCTGTTTTTAAGCTAATTAAGGAAGAAAAATTATGGTTTCATATATAATTCCGATTTTACTATTAATCAGCTTTTTCCTTTTTATTTATTTCATACTAAAGGGCGGCAATTTAACAATTGGCCTATTTGTGATGGCTATCTTGTGGGCTATCATTGGACTTGTTCCCTTTGACACAGCTATCAAGAAAATATTCACTGAACCAGTCCTTGGTTATGGACCAACAATTATTTATATCATCTTTGGTTCCTGGTTTGGCCGAGTACTAGTTGAAAGTGGCATAGCTTCTTCTATTTCTGAAGAAACAAATAGGATTGGTAAAAAGAAACCTTTATTATCGGCAATTTTAGTATTATTGGTTACTTCGTTTATTTTTATCAGTGCATACGGAGTTGGCTCAGTTATAGCTATCGGGGTAATTTTATTACCGATTATGCTATCAGTAGGTATTCCGCGCGACTTGGCTTTAACGACTTTTTGTTTAGCTATCGGTGCGCCAATGTATATTAATGTGGTTTTATTTAATCAAATAAAGCCTTTCTTTCCATCCGTTACCTATGATAATAAATATCTGAAATTCGCTTGGATAGCAGCGATTATCCAATTGGCATTCGTAATACTTTTGCTAGTCTTAAATCGTAAAAAAATCGACCCTGCAAAAGCACAAGAAAATTTAGCAGTTATCGGTGCCAAAATTGATAACAGTGATCAGCAACCAAAAATCTCAAAGATTGCTTATATAGTACCAATTGTCCCAGTAGCAATGAATATGCTTTTTAAGTGGGATGCTGTACCGTCACTTACTTTGGCTGCAATATTGGCCATGCTTTTGACTAAAAAAATGAATAACTATAAGAAATTAGTAGATTTCATTAATGATACTGTCAAAAAAGCCATATCAGATATTGCTGGTTTAATCATGTTCTTAATGGCACTGACGATGTTTACAGGAGCCGCCAAAATTGACGCAGTTCACTTTAAGCCCCTATTCAGTGCAATTTTGCCTCATGGCCACTTAATATTAGCGCTGATATTCGGAGTATTAGCTCCGTTAGCACTATTTAGAGGTCCTCTACACGTTTGGGGTGCTGGTGCGGCTACTGCTGCAGTTCTTTCAGGTACCCATTTATTCAGTGACTATTTCTTACTACCACTGTTACTGATTCCAAGTTTACTTGCAGTGTCTACTGACGTTACACAGTCTTGGAACATTTGGGGACTTGATTACATGAAAGTTGATACTAAGAGTTTCCTAAAATATGGGGTGCCAACAATGTGGATTGTGTCTATTATCAATGAAGTTGTGGCCTTTATGTTTTTCGGCTAAATATTAGTTAAAATTGGAAGTTAAAATTATTATACAGAAATGGAGAACAGAAAGATGAAGAAAGAATATATTTGCCCTATTTTGACCATTTTAAAAGATGAAAGTACTGTAGATTTTGACGCTATGCATAAGCTGTATGACCGCCTGATTGAAGATGGAATTTCAGAAATTGCTCTTTTAGGCAGTTGTGGAGAATTCTATGCTCAAACCTTTGAAGTTTGTCAATCTTTAGTAGAAGATGCAATTAAGTATATTGACCACCGGACTAAAGTTTTAGTCGGTGCCAATCGTATGGATGATCAATTAACTATTAAATTTGCTAACAAAGCTCTGGAACTTGGTGCAGATGGCATTTTGCTAGTAGGACCATATTACATGTCTTGTGATAGAGCTGGTATTATTACCTTCTATAATAAGATGGCTAAAGCTATTAAAGGCGATATTATAATTTATAATTATCCTGACAGAACTGGTTATGATGTTAACGCCGACATTCTCTTAACTTTATTAAAAGACAACTCTAATATTGTTGGAATTAAAGATACTGTTGGGGACGTTAACCACACTCTCAACACTATCAAAGTTGTAAACGCAAAATTCCCTGAATTTAGAGTTTACACTGGTTATGACGGTAATGTAATTGATGTAGTTAAAGCTGGCGGTCAAGGTGTAGTTGGCGGATTATCTAACCTCTACAGTCATGTTTGTGTTGACTTGTTAAGAAACTATGAGGCTGGTAATGATGAGCAAGTAGCAAAAGAACAAAAGACAATTGCTGAAGCTTCTGAACTATTAAATATAGTTAACCCATTTATGACTTTATTCAAATATATTCTCGATCAAAGAGGAATTCCGAATAACGTTGTAGCTTTAACACCATCTTCTCCAATGTCAGATGAACAAAAGCAAAAAGCTTTAAGCATTTATGACAAGACAATATAAACTAGTTTATATATGACATACAAGGCTTGGTTCTGATGCAATAGGTTGGAAGCAAGCCTTTTTTGTTCTATTTTTATATGAAGATTTTGAATACCAAAAATGCGACTTATGTGAGTCGCATTTTTGGTAGTCTACCATTAGTTTCTTTAATAGCATTACTTATTTTAGTTGCTAGGTTCTGCATCTGCTTCATTGAAATTAATAATTTCCAAAGTTTTTTGGTGGTCTTACCATGAATAGTTGCACCTAGTTGATCATTCAATATTTCAGCAGTTTTAGATTCAGTCATCATATAACCCTTAAATAGCTGCAAGAAGACCATACCTGCTCAATTCTTATGCTTTACTAAAAGTCATTTCTCTTCAAGTGGTGATAATGGCCTACTTTCCTTATCTTAGCTCAAATTATTTTTGCCCAAACAAAAAAATGCGACTCTTGTGAGCCGCATTTTTCTTACTAAGTCCTATCCCTTTTCTGCGCCAGCCGTAATACCGTTGACGTAAAACTTCTGCATGAAGACGAATAAGATCGTGATTGGAATAGCGATAATCACACAACCAGCAACAAACTCCGCAAAGTACGCGGTAGCATTGCCTTTAGTGTTGTGCACCATGTTATAAAGTCCGTACGCAATTGTGTATGTTTTAGGATTGCCTGAGGTTGACAAAATAATTCCCGAGAAAATAAAGTCAGTCCACGGACCAATAAAGGCTGTTAAAGCAGTGTAAACTATCATAGGCTTAGCTAATGGCAAATCAACGTGCATGAAGATTTGCCATTTAGTGGCCCCGTCAATTTCAGCTGCTTCATCTATTGAAAATGGTACCGTGTCAAAGAAGCCTTTAGCAACGTAGAATCCTAGTCCGGCGCCACCGACATATACCAGTAGCAGGCCGCCCAGGTTTAACATGTTTAAGCCCTTTAAAATGTAATAAAGAGCGATCATTGACATAAATCCAGGAAACATGCCCAAGACCAGTGCAATCTGCATGAACGGCTTTCTAAACGAAAAGCGTAACCGTGACAAAACATAAGCAACCGAAATCGTTAAAAAAGTAGAAATGATCATTGATAGTATAGAAACAATCAATGTGTTAATAATCCAGCTGACTAGTGGGTACTGTGAATTAGTAAAAATACCAATGTAGTTGTCAAAAGTGAATTTTTCAGGCCAAAAAGTTGAAACAAATCCCGTATCATTATAGGAAAAACTGGCTAATATTATCCAGATAATTGGTAAAATCCAAACTACGGCCAGGATAATTAATAATAGATAACGAAAAATGAGTGAAAGGCGTTTTTGATTTTGATATGATTTCATTTTTAGCCCTCCTTAAAAGCATTGGTATGGCGGTATGCAATTAATGAAAATACCGCACTGATAATAAAGATGAGGATACCCAAGACCGCTGACGCATTGTAGCGCTGCTCCTGACCAAAGGTTAAGTTGTACAGCCACGTTACCAACAGGTCGGTAGAACCTGCACCATTATACTTGTTATTCATTGGTGCTCCGCCAGTTAACAGGAAGATCACGTTAAAGTTATTAATATTACCAATAAACTGTTGAATAAGAGAAGGTGCCATCACAAATAATATTTGTGGAAAAGTAATTGACTTGAATACCTGTAAGGCATTAGCACCATCGATTTTTGCGGCTTCAATTTGATCGGTTGGCAAATTTTGAATAATCGCAGTCGAAACCAGCATTGAAACTGGAATACCGATCCACATATTAACAATAATAACCGTTATTCGTGCTACCAAAGGTGAGGCTTGACTGTCAATAAAATGTAGCGGATGAGAAATCCAGCCAATATTCATTAAGATATTGTTGAGTGCGCCCTGATAATCTAAGAACTGAGCCATCATTAACAAAGAAACAAACTGAGGTACAGCCCAGACAATCACAAAGATTGTCCGCCAGAAGCCTTTATGTTTTATTCCTTTAGATTCAATCAGTAAGGCAAGCAAAACTCCAAAAAAGAATGTTGTTGCCGTAGCAGCTACCGCCCAGACGAGTGTCCAACCCAAAACCGGGAAGAACGTGCCTGAGAGGTCACCACTAAGGACATTGCCAAAAGCTTGAAACCCTGTCCAAGAAAAGGCAATTGGGTGTTGCCGGTTATAGTTGGTAAACGCCATTGAAATCATAAAGATTGTTGGCAAAATGGTAAAGCAAAGAATACCAATGATTGGAAAAGTCATCAGAGTATCATGCAAACGAGAATCAAACAAGTTTGCCAGTTCTTCTTTATTGGTTAAAATGTGTTTGCCATCCCGCTGGAGCACATAATTTTTTCTGGTAGAGCGCAGATTGACAATGTATAAGTAAACCATTGCAATACAAACAATAATTGCCAGTAAGCCAAACAAAAGAATCAAAACGGAGTTTGAAGGTTGCTTGGTAATATAAACGCCTTGTGCGCTATCATAAACAACCTTTTTACTTTTAATTGGTCCCAAACTTGACAACATACTAATTGCGGATATGCCACTAAAAACAAACCAAGCAATAAAGGCCACTTCTGCCAGCAATAATGCTAGGCCTTTTACCCATTGCTTATTTGCCAAAGCATTGGAACCCATAAAAAAGAATGATAATTTAGTAGCAATATTGCCTTTAGACCATACTTCCTTAAAGGTTGCCTCAGGTGCCGCATGTTTTTTCTTTCTAAACATAATTCTTCCTCTTCTTGAACAAAAAGGTTGGGCACTACTTGTCCAACCTTTAAGTATTTTAATTAACTATTTCTTTGATGAATGCTTAGCTAATTTATCAAGTTGTGCTTTATATTGATCAGGTTTAACTTTACCATCATATGCACCATTGATTAGAGGAGGAACATCGTTCCAGAAGACAGACATTTGTGGTAATTTCGGCATCAAGACTGAGTTGCCAGGTTTAGACATTTCAATTACAGCATCAGCAACTGAATCATTCTTAATTACTGGGTCATTAACTGCTTCCTTAAGAACAGGGATTTGACCAGCTTCTTTGTGCGCAATTAATTGTGACTTTTTATCTGTAATAAATGCTGCTAATTGTGATGCAGCCTTAGGACTCTTGGTATGAGCATTAACAGCGAACCCTTCGATTCCCAAAAAGGCCTGCATTTGCACATTCTTGCCACCAACATTAATCATTGGGTACTTAGCAACAGCAAAGTTCTTACCTAAAATCTTCTTAATGTTAGCCGCGTTCCAAGGACCATCCAAGATGGCTTGAGCGTTGCCCTTCTTCAATTGGTTCAAAGCATTAGAGGTCTGCATTACGCCCTTGTTATTCTTTTGCTCTGCAAACCACTTCAATGCGTTAACACCTTTAGCAGAATTAAAGGTTGAGCCCTTCAAATCTTCACCACTGTCACCATAAAGCTTTGTACCAGCAGAGAAGAATACCGGCCACATAACATAAGCGTTAGTAAAGTCTGTTGCTACAACTCCCTTTGAAGTTAAAGTCTTCCAGTCTTTTACATCGCTTGCTGACAATTTAGACTTGTTGTAATAAATTGTTTGTGCCTGTTGTGCATAAGGATAAGCATAGATCTTGCCTTTCCAGGTTACACCTTTAGCCGCAACGTCAATGTAATTAGATTTAATATTGTTACTATCTTTTGGTGACAGCGGGTTAATATAACCAGAATCTGCCAGTTGACCTAATTGATCATTTGGTGCTTCAAAAACATCGGCTGCTTTTGAAGGGTCCTTGCCCACATCAGTTTTAGCATTAGCTGATCCGGTTGGATTTTGCGTAACGCGCACTGAAATATTCTTATGTGATTTAGTAAAATCACTGGCAATTTTCTTGTAGTATGATACCTGGTTAGTATCAACCCATAAAGTCAACTTAGTATTTTGATTACTACTGCTGCTTGATGAAGAGTCTGACTTACCATTAGAACATGCTGCAAGTGACATTGCAGCTAAAACTGCTGTACTTCCTAAAGCTACTTTCTTCCAAATATTCATGTTATTTACCTCCTAATATAAAACAACATGTTTTTATATCAATGACAATTGAAGTCACTGATTTTATTCCCTAATTAACTACCGCCAAGGTTGTATCCTTGTCGAAAAAGTGTGCTTTGTTTAAATCAAAGCCCATCTTGACCTTTTGCCCTGGTTGATAAATATCCCGGGCATTGATGTTAGCTACAAACTCAGTTTCATCCACTCTTTGGTAAAGCTGAATAGTAGCGCCCAAGAGTTCAGAAACAACGACTTCAGATTCGACCACCGCGTCAGGCCAAGTTTCTAAAAAGGCTTCTTCTGCGTGGATATCTTCTGGCCGAATACCCAGTATCAAGTCGCGGTCATTATAGCCCTGCTCATTAAGCAGTTTTGACTTGCCTTCAGGTATTCCCAGATTAAGACCCTTGCCATCAGAGACTTGACCGTCATGATAGTGGACATTAAAGAAATTCATTTGCGGTGAACCGATAAAGCCGGCGACAAATTGATTAACTGGGTGGTTATATACCTCCTGCGGTGTCCCAATCTGTTCAATTTTACCAACTGACATTACCACTACCCGGTCAGCCAAGGTCATAGCTTCAGTCTGATCATGAGTAACGTAAATTGTAGTTGTACCTAAGTTCTGGTGCAGCTTGGCAATTTCTGCCCGCATGGAAACACGCAGTTTCGCATCCAAGTTTGACAGCGGCTCATCCATCAAGAAGATGGGAGCATCCCGCACTATTGCCCGTCCCAGAGCAACTCTTTGCCTTTGACCACCAGAAAGTTCTGCCGGCTTTTTATCCAAATATTCACGCAAATTAAGAATCTTAGCAGCATTTTGTACCCTTTTATCAATCTCATCTTTATGATAATGGCGTAGTTTCAAGCCGAACGCCATATTATCGTAAATTGACATGTGCGGATAAAGCGCGTAGTTCTGGAAAACCATGGCAATGTGACGGTCTTTGGGTGCCACATCATTCATTACCTTATGATCAATTTCAAGAGTACCTTTGCTAATGTCCTCTAATCCCGCAATCATTCTTAAAGTAGTTGATTTACCGCAACCTGAGGGGCCGACAAAAACAATGAATTCTTTATCTTTAATGTGTAAATCAAAGTCTTTCACTGAATAGTGATCATTGCCTTCATACTTTTTACACATATGGTTTAAGTCAACTTCAACCATATCTTTAACCTACCTTCTTATTATTTTTCTTAAATACAGCCACAATTTTATTCAGCTTTAATTCTTCTGTAGATTTAACGATATAATCAGCTCCTTTAAGTATTTGTTTATCTCCAATTCCCACTGCAAACTGGTGCGCAGCCTTAATTGCCGCAACACCGGCAGCCGCATCTTCAAAGCTAATCACTTCATCATTATGCAGCTGCAATAATTGCTGTGCTTTTTGATAAATTTCCGGATCCGGCTTGCCGCGTTTCAGCAAAGCGGGATTAACAATTTGATCAAATTGAGCGGCAATACCCAGCTTACTCAAGATTTTGGGGGCATTTTTAGAAGCAGAAGCAATACACATTGTCAGACCTGCATTTTTGGCGTCTGCTAATAATTCTGTAATTCCGGGCAAAATATCAGCTGGCGTCATGGTTTCAACCTGCTCTAAAAACTTTTCATTTTTTTCTGCCGCAAATTCTTCTTTTTGGGTCTCAGTGTACTTATTTTCCTGCTTGCCATACTTCAGAATTAAATTAAGAGAATCCATCCGTGATATTCCCCGCAGAGAATCTAACTGCGCGCTGGTTAATTTAATTCCCAGTTCTTGAGCTAAATTATTCCACGCTGCCAGGTGAAATTTGGCTGAATCTGTCAGCACACCATCTAAATCAAAAATCAGGCCTTTAAGCAATTTTGTTCACCCTCTTTTAAAGTAACCTTTTGCTCTTTAACTAAAATTGTCAATTCTTGTCCGCTAATTAACGTAATACATGTCTCCTGCTGCGTCACTTCCACCTGAATTAAGCGGCCGCGATAATTAATTTTAAAACTATACCCGGCCCAATTATCTGGCACAAAAGGATTAAATCTCAATTGATTGTGATCATAACGCATGCCAGCAAATCCCTGGACTATTGCCAGCCAAGAACCGCTCATCGAAGTAATGTGTAGGCCGTCATTCGTATCATTATTGTAGTTATCGAGGTCTAGGCGTGCCGTGCGTTCATAAAATTCTACTGACTGCTTTTTACGCCCTAATTCCGCTGCCAAAATTGAATGGATACAGGCGGAAAGGGAGCTTTCATGCACCGTCAACGGCTCATAAAATGCAAAGTTACGCTCTTTTTGTTCCTTGGTAAACCTGTCATCCAAGTAATAAATACCCTGCAATACATCGGCCTGCTTGATGAAAGGTGACCGTAAGATTTTATCCCAAGACCAGTGCTGATTTATTGGTCTTTGGTCAAGCGGAATTTCTGTAGCCGGTCTAATATCTTTATCCAAGAAATCATCTTGCTGCAAGAAAATGCCGCGTTCTTTATCTTCAGGCAAATAAATATTTTCAATAATGTCCTGCCATTTTGCCTTTTCTTCTTTAGTTACATTTAAACGCTCCTGGGCAGCCTTATCCGCAAGTGGCAGTCTCTTTAAAGTATATTGCAGTACCCATTGCGCCATAATGTTGGTAAACCAATTATTATTAACATTATTGTCGTATTCATCAGGTCCTGTTACTCCGTGGATAACATATTTATGCCGCCATTTAGAATAATGGACTCGATCAGCCCAAAATCTGGCAGTGCCTACCAGGACATCCATGCCTTCGTTCTTAACATATGATTCGTCTCCCGTATAACTAGTATACTGTTTGATTGCAAAGGGAATATCTTCATTACGGTGTATTTCTTCAAAAGTAATTTCCCACTCGTTATGACATTCAATCCCGTTAAAGGTTACCATTGGGAAAAGTGCTCCGGCTAAGCCCTGCTGCCTAGCATTATAATAGGCACCGTCAAGTTGATCATGTCTGTATTGTAATAGCGCCCGCGTGACATTCGGCTTAGTAATACATAGATACATCGGAAAGATAAAAGCCTCTGTGTCCCAATATGTGGCTCCACCATATTTTTCACCAGTAAAACCTTTAGGACCGATATTAAGTCTCTTGTCTTCACCGTAATACGTCATGAATAGCTGTAAAATGTTAAAACGAATACCCTGCTGCGCTTCATCATTACCAGTAATAACTACATCACTTTTAGTCCAACGCTTTTGCCAAACCGCAGTATGATCAGCCAAATTTTCTGCAAAGCTTTTTGATTGCAATTGTTGCATCAACTCATCCGCACGATCACTTTGCTTTTCGGGTGCTACATCACGACTGGTAATTACGATCACATCTTTTTCTAAAGTGTAACTTTCTCCAGCATTTAGAGTAACTGCCAACTTCTCACTTAACTTTGCTTTTGCCGTTTTAACAGTACCCTTAACAACATGATTATTATTTCTCAGGCCTGCTTTTAATAAAACCGTAAATTGAGGCACATCGTAAGGATTAGGCTTGGTTATAACTTGAATAGAACGCTTTGCAGCATTCTCATTGCAGCTAAGCCAAAAATGTTCATTATAGTTACTGTCTTCATTAGTAACTGTGCCATCAAGCGTTGAATTAAACTCAATTTCTGCCTGACCTGCAAGTACAGTAGCTTTAACAGTGATTAAAGCCGCTTCTTTTAACCTAATGTGTAAAAAACGCTGAAATTCAAACTTGATTTTAGTATTTGCACCCTCATAAATAAAACTGCGGCTAAGCAAACCTTGATGCATATCTAATTCAAAATAAAAATCTGTAAATTTAATCTTGGCTAAGTCAATTTTTTCATTATTAACTGTGATGCCAATTCCAATAAAGCTGGGGGCATTAATGGTTTTGCCAAAATATTTCGGATAGCCGTTTTTCCACCAGCCTACTCGCGTTTTATCTGGGAACCAGACACCTGCTAAGTATGTACCCTGCAGTTGATCGCCAGAATATCCTTCCTCAAAATTACCGCGCATCCCCATATAGTCATTGCCAATCGCAGTAATGCTTTCCTGCAGCCTTTTATCCACCGGGGAAAACTTGTGTGTGGCAACTTTCCATGGGTCAACCTCAAAAATTCGTTTCATTTACTTTCGCTCCCTCTTTTGTGAGGTTTTTGTTTACGCTTTCATTATTCGCAAAAAAGGGGTATTTGACAATAGCAAAATCGCTGTTAACGGTATCAGAATCATGTTTTAAAAAAACAACCAGCACCAACTAGTTGTTTTTAAAATTAATTTGCAAGTTCAATGACAAATCCGTGCTCGGCAAGTTGCCCAGCTGCAAAATTCTGACTTAATACTACCTGGCCGTTTGTGGCAACAGCAATCTTATCAGGACTTGTATTAAAAAGAGCAGTGATCTTTTCTGCACCAATTCGCTTAACTTTGATTAAGCCGCTAGACGTAACGCTTAGACTGATTGTGCCGTTACCTAAAGTAGCAGCATGGTTATTTCTAAAAGCAATCAGCTTTTGCACTTTATACCAAAAAGGCGTGCCCTCTTTTTGCCAGTCCATTGGCTTGCGGCAATCGGGATCTTCTCCTCCCGTCATTCCCATTTCAGTACCGTAATAAATGCACGGGCTGCCAGTCTGCACGAACATAAAAGTCAGCGTTTGCAAAGCCAGCGCTTTATTTTCACCTGCAAGCGTCAGTAAACGGGCGGTATCATGTGAATCAAGCATATTCATCATGGCCTGATTCGTGCAGTCGCGGTACATCATTAGTTGATCAGTAAGAGCCGCAACTAGTTCCTGGGCTGTTTTTGTTTTGTGCAGAAAATGTTCCTCAATCTGTAAAGTATACGGATAATTCATCACTGCAGAAAACTCGTCACCGTTGAGCCAAGGCCGTGCACTATGCCAAATTTCACCTACAATATAGAAGTCCGGCTTAATTGCAGTAAGCGCATCATGAAATTTTCGCCAAAAATGATGGTCTACTTCGTTAGCAACATCCAGCCGCCAGGCATCAATATCAAAATATTTTACCCAATAAGTTGCGATTTCCAGCAGAAAATCTTGGACTGCAGGATTGGCAGTATTTAATTTGGGCATTTGTCCCTCAAAAGCAAAGGTATCATAATTTGGACCGCCTGCATCAGGTCCTTGATATGGTTTAACTGGAAAATGATTAATATGAAACCAGGATGCAAACCGCGACTTAGTGCCATTTTTGATTACATCCTGCCACTGCATTGACTGGCCGCCTAAATGATTAAAGACAGCGTCCAGCATTACTTTCATTCCCCTTTTATGAGCTTCACTCACAAACTTGGCAAACAAATCCTTGTCACCAAAATCAGGGTCAATTTGCAGATAGTCTATCGTATCATACTTATGATTGGAACTGGCCTTAAAGACCGGACACAGGTATAACCCATTAACGCCCAGTTCCTTTAAATAGTCCAGATGGTCAATAATGCCCTGTAAGTCGCCCCCGTAAAAGTCTTCTCGTCCGGGATGATCTTGCGGATTCCAGGGTTTCGTGCCTTGAGGATCATTATTTTTATCACCATTGGCAAAACGTTCAGGAAAGATCTGATACCAAACAGTGTTTTTAACCCAGTCAGGAGTTTTGGTTTGATCAATTTCATGCAAGTAAGGCAATTTGAAGTAGCTGCTGTCAGCTGCTAAATTTGCTGCAGTAAAATCTTTGATCCCGCGGTCTCCAACAATTTTATGGCTGTCATCCTGGCCAATGACTTCGAAAGTATATTTAAGGCGGCGATAAGGAGCTTTCAAAGTTGCTACCCAATAATCAGTTACCTGCCCTTGTCCCGCCTTAGTCATGGCCACGGTTTTATCAGTCTTGGTATCAAGATAATTATCAGTATAATGAACTATTACTTTTTTAACATCATTTTTGGCACTATGGAACCGAATCCGCACATGGTGCTGACTAATGACAAAACAGTCTTCGCTTTCTGTTCTATGTTTCAGGGCTGCTAATTGCATTTTTTCCTCCATTATTTACTTAAAACTACACCAGAATACGGCATCAAAATTAATTCAGCATTATTTAAATAATGCTGTCCGGCAGTTAACATGACTTTCCTATATTCACTAGGTATTTTAATTTTTAATTTTTGACTGCTTAGTGAAACAGCCACGATTGCACTATCATTTGCTAAATCCCGCTGATAAACGTAGCTGTCATTAGCGGTTGCTAGCAAGTAAAAACTACCTGATTGAAACAAAGCCGTTTTTTTCAAACTAATCAGTTGTCTGTAGAAGTTAAACATACTGTCAGGGTCATCCAGTTCGGCCTGAACATTAGCGTTATTTTGGCTTTGACCTTCAAGCCATGGTCTCACTTTTGAAAAACCATAATTTGGCTTTTTAGTTGTCCACGGCATCGGCCCTCGTGCCGGCATTTTGTGGGCTTGGCTGACCATTTTTAGTGCTGCTGCTTTTGTTAGACCCCAATCTACAGCTTTCGTGATAAAGCCTTCCGCTTCTTGATCATTAAACTCTTCTTTAGCAGTAAAAAGCAGATTTTTTAAGCCTAATTCTTCGCCATAGTAGATAATGGGGATTCCCCGTTGCAAATACATCAACATTGCTAAGCTGCGTGCCTGTGTTTCAGTTTTTGCTATTCTGCTAGCCAGCCGCGGCATGTCGTGATTACTCCAATATAATGTAGGTTGAGAAACCTGCGCCAAAGTTTGCTGCCAAATAACCTGCGTCTTCTTAAAAGCATCCCAGTCAAGTCCTTTAGGCTGAACAGCTGCAGGCAAGTTAGGATCAATGTGCCCTTGATCATCCTTAAAATAACGAAAAGTAACAACACTATCTAAAAGATGGTGGTCTTTTGCCGTATAGTCCGCTGCTAAGTTAACATTAGCGCTGGCAGCTTCCCCCAAAAGCAAAGCTTCTGGATAATCCTTTTTTATCTGCTCACAAAATGGTCGCAGCCATTTCTGAACTTGGGGCAAATTAGCAAAAAAGGGTTCGGCAACTACCGTTTGGTCATCTTCGTTTGTAACTTCCTTTACCGGAAAACTTTGCCGTAAATCTGCCTTGGCAATATGAATAAAAGCGTCAAGGCGCAAGCCATCTATTCCTTGAGCCAACCAAAATTCCGCAATTTTGAGCATTTCTTGTCTTACTTTAGGATTACGCCAGTTTAAATCGGGCATGTGCTTGTCAAACAAATGGAAATAAAATTGGCCCGTACCTGCCGGATCCGGTTCCCAAACGCTGCCGCCAAAAAAGCTGCCCCAGTTATTGGGACGCTGATTATTTGCACCTGCAAAAATATAGTAGTCGCGGTATTGACTATGCGGATCACTTTTGGCCTTTTGAAACCATTCATTTTGATCAGAAGTATGGTTTAAAACAAAATCTAAAAGCACATGAATCCCTACTTGATGACAAGCAGCAATTAGAGCTTTCATGTCTTTCATTGTTCCCATTCGGGGATCAATTTTAAAATAATCTGCCACATCATAGCCGTTATCAACCTGTGGGGAAACAAAAACTGGATTTAGCCAAATAGTATTAATACCGAGCTGCTGTAAATAAGGTAATCTCTGCCTGATTCCATTTAAATCACCAATACCATCATCATTACTGTCTTGAAAAGATTTGGGATAAATTTGGTAAATTATTGCATGCTCATACCAGTGCGTCATAAATTTATACCTCCACTTAAAGTTTAGCTGAGAAAGCTGGTGAGAGGCAATGGTAATGGCAATGTTACCGCTATCAGAAAAAATCGCCGCTAGTTCAATTAAATTAGCGTAGTGCGGTATGTTCAGGTATGTTTTTTCCTAAAAAACTATTGCATTTTTATGTGTACAGGTTCACAATAATCTTGAAATCGCTAACAGGTAAGGAGGATTTTTTTATGAAAATAAAAGCTGCTGTTGTTAAAAAAATGGGCGATCCGTTTGAGATCGAAGACAATATTGATTTACACGAAGTAGGACCCACTGACTTGCAAATTCACATGGTAGCAAGCGGAATCTGCCACTCAGATGAAGCCTTGCGCAAAGGTGATTCAAGTGTTGGCTACCCAGTAATTCTAGGACATGAGGGTTCCGGAATTGTTGAAAAAGTTGGTGACCAAGTTAAAAACTTCAGTGTAGGCGATCACGTAATTTTATCTTTCTACGCTGATGGTATTTGTGATAATTGTTTAAAGGGTATCCCAACCCAATGCCGTCATTATAGCGACTATAATCTTTCCGGTGTCCGTGCAGATGGTGATGATCATTTCCAAAAAGATGGTCACAGAATTTGTGATATGTTTAACCAATCATCATTCACTACCACTACTGTAGTTGATCAGAGAAATGCAGTAAAAATTGCTGATAATATCGACTTGCGCAAAGTTGGCCCTCTCGGCTGCGGCTACGTTACCGGTTCCGGTACTGTTTTCAACACTCTGAAAGCTAGACCAGGCGATACCATTGCTGTCTTTGGTACTGGCGCAGTAGGATTAGCTGCAATGATGGCTGGTGTAATTAGTGGCTGCACTAAAGTAATAGCAGTTGATGTTGTTCCAGAGCGGCTTGAATTAGCTAAAGAATTAGGTGCCACACATACAATCAACAGTAAAGAAGAAGACCCAGTTGCCAAGATCAAGGAATTAACTGGTGGATATGGCGTTGACTGGACAGTTGATACTACTGGTGTTTCTGGCGTTATTAAAAATGCTGTCGATGCCTTGGCACAAGGTGGTACCTGCGCAGCAATTGCCGTAACAGCTCAGAACCTGACTATTTCTACTTGGAACGATCTTTGTGTAGATGATAGAAAAGTGGTTGGCGTTAACATGGGTGATGCCATTCCACAAGTTGACATACCAAGATTGCTTGAGTTCTATCAATTAGGGAAGTTTCCATTTGATAAGACTGAAAAGTTTTATCAATTTGAAGATATTAATCAGGCCAATGCTGATTCAATTTCTGGTAAAACAATCAAACCTGTTTTAATTATCGATCCTGATTACAAACCTGAATAATAAGGAAAATAATCTTACATTAAAACCATTTCTTAGAGTCTGAGAGAATTAGTTTTTCTCCAGAAAATATGACCCCCAAATTTAGGACAAATTTGCGGGTCATATCATTCTTACTTGCCTTTGGCTTAATTTCATAATAAGATTTTGGTATTGGACAATTTAATTCTTGTTCAATACCCCAGAAATGTGTGAAATTTGGGAAAAGCAAGATATATTTATTTTTAAATAATTAATGCCAAAACTTTTTTTGAAAAATTGTTTTGGCATTTTTTGTGAGTTTATTTATATCAGTTCAATTCTCTTGCGCGGATTTCATACCGTAAAAATATACATATTATAATCATTATTTTAAGCTAATCTGTGATAAAATAAATGGGTGCAAAGTAAATCTGTTATTCATATTTTTTACCGTAGTTTGTGATTAATTAAAGTAGAAGTATAATCTACTTTAGTGTTAGTGAATGGTCAGACATATTTTCTGTCCATTCACTTTTTTTGCCTAAAAAAAGACTAGACGTCAAAAAACACATAGTAATCAAGCCGATACCTGATTATTATGTGTATTTCTGTTTGTACTTATATTTTACCTGGTTGATTCTCTTTTAACTAAGGAAGGCTTAATTAGTGCCTCTCCTTGAGGAGACCCTTTTTGATCAATTTTGCGTAAGAGCATGTTGGCCAAGAGTTCACCCATTTTAAAAATTGGCTGTTTAACGGTAGTTAACTTCAAGTTGGAAACCTGATCCAGAAAAACGCCATCGTAGCCAATCACACCAAAGTCAGCCGGAACTTTAGCCTTTTCATCCTGCAATTGCCTGACCACTCCTGTAGCAATACGATCGCTAGCACAGATAAAACAAGTATCTTTAGGAAACTTGTGAAAATTATTTTTGATTACTTCTTGCGCAGCGTGACTGTGATTAGCAATGCGGTAGATTTGCGGGACCTTTTTGTGCTTCTGTAAAGTATTGACATAACCCGTTTCACGCGAATACTCAAATGGCTCTCTGACATCAATGCCAATGAAAATAACGTTTTGGTATAACCGCGAAAGTGCATATTTTGTCGCCAGTTCTCCACCATACTGATTATTATTATCCACATAATCATAGCCATGATGATTTTCGCCAAATAAAATAAAGGGTTTTTTAAGGCTGTCAAATAAAGCATAATCACTGGAGCGGGCACCAGTAATCAGGTAGCCGTCAAAGTTGCCGTCTTCTATTTGATTTCTGTCTGTAACCAGCTGGATGGCATATTGCTTTTTAGATAACCCGCGAGCAATGCCAAATAGCAGGTTCATATAATACGGCTCTGTCGTATCCACATCTTCCAGGGTGACAAATTTAATCACATTTGTCCGCTTATTTACCAAAGCCTGAGCAACATAATTAGGGTGATAATCCAGTTCATCCATCGCCTGTTCAACTAATTTGCGCAATTCATCGGTTACTTGTTCAGGATGATTAATCACCCGCGAAACTGTCATCTTTGAAACATTAGCCTTTTTAGCAACATCAAGCAAGGTTACCATCACGATTCGCCTCTAATCTAAGTACATTCGTTTTAGTTGAGCCAAGTCATCATCATTAAAGCCCAATACTTTTTTAAAAAAGGTGGGAAAATCGCCCCAGCCGCCACGAACAGTTTCCGTAATACCGCGAATTGCTATGCCCTCACCTTTAGTGACGTTCATTTTGGAAACCATTTGCGTAATTTCATCATTACTTGGCAATTGCCGAGAAACTGCAAAATCATAAAGTTCATTGGTTAACAAATAATCACGGGCAATAGTGTCATCGTCTACGCCTAATGCCATTAAGATCAAGGCAGATACCATTCCCGTTCTGTCCTTACCTGCACTGCAGTGGTAAACCAGTGCTTCATCTTCTGGCAATTCCAACAGTTCCGCAAAAACGCGGGCAAACATTTCCTGGCTGTGGGAACTTAGCAGAGTTTGTTGATAAATCCGACCAATAAAATTATTATGCATATCAGGAATATGATGCAAAAAGCGGTAGATTGACCGGTTATTTTGCACATCATTGATATTGTCTGAGTATACCGGCAAATCAACATATTTCACATCGGGCCATGACATATCAGGTGAAGAGGACTTTTCGTATTCAGAGCGCAGGTCACAGTCGACAGTGACGCGTAACTTAGCTAATTTAACCTGGTCTCTTGCTGTTAAAGAGCTGAGTGAATCTGAACGATAAATTTTATTCCATTTAACTGTCTGACCAGTTACACTTTGATAACCGCCAACATCGCGAAAGTTCATCGGACTATCTAATGCAATTATTCGATCATGTGCCACTTTCTTATCCTCCTTTTATTATAAAACTACTCACCGTGGGCAAAGACTTGGGTGGCCTTCACGGCTTTTTTCCAACCCTGATACAAATGTTCCCTTTCGCTTTCAGGCATCTTCGGTTCAAAAGTTTTACCTACTACGAAAATATCCTTTAATTCATTGACATTTTGCCAATAACCCACGGCTAAGCCAGCTAAGAAAGCTGCACCCATTGAAGTTGTTTCTAATATTTTGGCACGCTCAATTTTAATACCTAAGATGTCAGACTGAAATTGCAGCAAATAGTCATTATTGGAAGCACCGCCATCAACGCGCAAAGTCGGAATTTTAATGCCCGAATCAACTTGCATCGTATCCACTACATCTCGCGTTTGATAAGCCAGCGACTGCAATGTGGCCTTGATAAAATCTTTGTCATTTGTTCCACGTGTAATACCGAAGACGGAACCACGGGCTTCGGAGTCCCAGTACGGTGCCCCTAAGCCGGTAAACGCCGGTACCACGTAAACCTCATTTTCAGACTTTGATTGCCTGGCTGCCTTCTCCGAATCCGCTGCCGTCTTAATCATTTTGAGCGAATCACGCAACCACTGAATAGCGCTGCCGGAAACAAAAATAGAACCCTCTAAAGCATACGAAATTTTGCCATTTAAACCATACGCAATAGTAGTCAATAAATTATTGTCAGATTCTGTTGGCTGTTCTCCAGTATTCATCACGATAAAGGAGCCGGTGCCATAAGTGTTTTTAACCATGCCCTTTTTCAGAACTAACTGACCGAACAAAGCCGCCTGCTGATCACCCGCAATACCGGCAATGGGTACTCGCCCGCCAAAAAATGTATAAGACTTGGTGTAGCCGTAAATTTCAGAATTAGACTTTACCTCCGGCAACATTACTTTAGGAATATTAAGCAACTTTAAAATGTCTTCATCCCAAGTTAAATCATGAATATTGAAAAGCATCGTTCTTGAAGCATTAGTATAATCAGTCACATGAACTTCACCAGCGGTCAAGTTCCACAAAAGCCAGCTGTCAATTGTACCGAAAAGCAGCTCGCCATTTTCGGCCTTTTCTTGTGCTCCAGCGACATGATCTAAAATCCAGCGAATTTTAGTGGCGCTAAAATAAGGGTCAATTATTAGTCCCGTCTTCTGGTGGATCAGATTGCTATAGCCATCTTTTTTTAGCTTTTCTGCTAAGTCGGTCGTCTGCCGTGATTGCCACACAATTGCGTTATAAATTGGCTTGCCGGTTTTTTTATCCCAAATTACTGTGGTCTCACGCTGGTTGGTAATGCCTATTCCTACTATTTGCTGTGGCCGCACTCCAGAATTGATGATGGCATTGGCAATTGTTGTTTGCACTGCGTGCCAAATTTCTTCTGCTTTATGTTCCACCCAGCCCGGTTGGGGAAAATATTGGGGGAATTCTTTTTGTGAAGAGGCAATTTTTCTGCCCTGATGGTCAATTATCATTGCCCTGGTTGAAGTTGTGCCTTCATCAATTGCCATAATATATTCTTTTAACATCTTTGATCCTCTCCAACAGAAAGCGGTTTTATCTTCATTTTACTACTAGGCCTTGCTTTTACAAGAAATTATTATAACATTATGCTTGTTTTAAGTTATACTGGTTACATAGAGCTTTTATTAAAATGGGGATATATCAAAAATGAAAAAAGAAATTATTGCTTTAACAATTGCTGGCAATGACAGCGATGGCAGTGCGGGAATGACCGCTGACCTGCATTCTTTTTATGCTAGGCAAGTTTATGGTATGGGGCTTTTGACAGCCGCAGTGGCCGGTAACACTACTGGAATTTACGCCCAGGAAGTCATGCCAATTCCTTTTATTCAAAAGCAGTTTGATGTCCTAAACGATGATTTTAAAATTGATGCACTTAAAACCGGTATGCTTGCTAACAAAGACGTAATTGCTTGTGTTGCCGCCAATTTGCATAAATATGACATGGGTAAAATTGTGCTTGATCCGGTCATCATGACTAAGCACGGTGATACCCTACTTGATGGTGATGCTTACCAAGCGTTTCTTGAGCAATTAATGCCACTGGCTGACATTATTACGCCTAATTTTTATGAACAGAAAAAGTTAACGGGCTTAAGTTTAGATACTAAAGAAGAAATTCGTCAAGGTGCTAAAAAGCTGCAGGAAATGGGCGCTAAAAACGTGTTGATGAAGGGGCGTCATGACAACTCCCAGCAGTCCCAAGTGACTGACATCTTGTTAACTGCAGATGGCGAATTCCATGAATTTACCAAGCCTTTCATTAATACAGATAGAATTAATGGTACAGGCGACACTCTATCTGCTGTAATTGCTGCCGAATTAGCCAAAGGCCAATCGATTATCGCTAGCGTTCAAACAGCCAAGGACTTTACTTATGAAGCTATTGCTCACCCAATTGCAGTTGGCTCCAAATACGGTCCAATCAATCATTTTGCAGCGCAGCAAAATCTTAAATAACTATTCTTTGCCCGCTTCTAACTATTAAGATATACTTTAAACAAGATAATAGGGGTTGGTAAACAATGGCAAACAAAACAATTAAGATTGCATATTTATACGAAGACCTGATGAATACTTACGGTGATTCTGGCGACGTTAAAATTATCAGATTTTTGCTAAAAAAACAGGGCTATGATACACAAGTTGATAATATTTCTCTTGGTGATCAATTCAACGCTTTTGATTATGACTTTGTCTTTTTTGGTGGTGGACAAGATTTTGAGCAAACTGTTGTTGCTAAAGATTTACCGCGTCATAAAGAAACTTTGACAAAGTATATTAACGCGGGCAAACCTATGGTAGGTGTCTGCGGTGGCTATCAGCTAGTGGGCACATATTATAAAACCAATGCCGGAGTGACAATCAAAGGGTTAGATATTCTACCTTTCCATACCGTTTTTAAGGCAGATAAGCGCATGATTGGTGATACCCGTTACATGAGCGAATGGGGCGAAGTCAAGGCCTTTGAAAATCATTCCGGACAAACTTATTTTGATGATCAGGATAAGCTGCATCCCTTAGGAGAAATGATTGAAGGCTACGGCAACAATCCCCAAGATCACGTCGAAGGCTTGCGCTATCGCAATTTTATCGGTACCTATTCCCACGGTCCCATATTAAAAAACTTGAATGTCGCTAACGCCATAGTCAAGATGATTCTAGAATGGCATGATGAGCGTATCAAATCATAGACTATCGTAATAATTTTAATAACAAAAAAGCTACTAGGCGTAGTAATGATATGACCCCCAAATTTAGGACAAATTTGGGGGTCATCTTTATGTCTAAATTATCTAAGCAAGACAAAATTGAAATTTTTCATCTTTGGCAGAACTATCAGGTTGGAGCAGTTCGCTTGTTACCGTCGTAGAACATTTGCTAGCGCATATTGTGATACATCAGGGTCAGTGCCTTATCGGTGGCGGTACGATCACTGACTAACAGCTGCTTTAAATATTCCTGTTCCTACTCTCTTCAATCATAGGTGGTTCAAACTCGCCCCGGTAAGTTGGAACCATTACGCAAATACCCTGGAAAGGCCGCCGTATCGCGGGCAACAATCGCATTAAGCCTCTTTTCGAAGTTTAAGTCCAGGGGCTTTTTTTCATTGATAGCAAACTGCCAGCCTCGCTTCAATTGAACAATAATATTAATATCATCAATTGGAATGCCGTCAACACCCAGGCCATCAATGATTGTCTAGGTCTGCGGCATAGTGGTAGTCAGGCCTTCAAAGCGTGAGTTAGTGAAGACTAATTTGGTTAGATTGGTTTTGGCTAAGTGTCTTTCCAGCACTTTGCTGCGAGGCTAGTACTTGGAACGCCCGATTGCGGCTGGGGGTGTTCTCAACTTTAATCAGTTTAGCAATTTTGTCAACGTTAGCTTCATTTTGCGCTTCAATCATCTCTTTGTTTCTTCGCGGATAGTCAATTACTTGGCCATGATTAGCCGCGTATGCAGAAAGAAAAACTTTGCAGCTACGGCCGTTGCCCTCTCTAAACGGGTGCATGAAATTAATTGCGTCTAGCAGCTCAGCATAGTCTTTGTTAGCCAAAGGCTTGCCCGCGGGGTACTTGTGCAGCATGTTATTAATATCTTTTTCGGCAAAATCGAATCTGGTATGATCAAAAAATTCATACCCGTTTTTATTGAAATTGCCGGGGCGATATTTACCGGCCCAATCGTATAGTTCACCAAATAAGAATTGGTGTACCTTCTTAAGGTCTCCGATATCGTTTATTTGGGGCTTTTTTTGCAACAAGAACAAAGCATTCCGAGCGGATAGCTCATATTCCTTTTTCTCTAACTCCTTTGAGTCATGGATATGGAGCTTATTTTTTAGGACGCCATTTGAATACAAGGTTTCACTAATCCAATCACTCATTATCCTTGCCCCAAATTTCTTCAAAGCGCTCAGCCACTACTGGATCAGGCTGGATAGCTTCATCAAATAATTCCTGGATATCTGATTCTGTAGGATTCCACCCTTCCAGGTGGTTGACTTCCACGACAGTTCTAATTTGTTGGTAAATTTCTTTATTAGCAATGAAAACGCCTTGGATAGTCTGCGTTTCATCGTTTATATCTAAAATATATGGTTGTGTTTCTAGCATATTGAGTAAATCTCCTGGCTTCTCTTTAAGTGCGATTGCAAAGGCATTAAGGACCCTAATTGACCAGGTCTCAATTGGTTTAACAATTGAGTTTCTTAAAGTACTAAGTGGGACGTTGCTGGCCTCAGCGACTTTAGCGACGCTTATATTTTTGCTTTTGAGTAGTTTAACGATTGTTGCACTCATTTTAAAACCTCCAATATCTGTACTTATATTATACCATATTTAGTCACTTTTATAGTGATATATGGTAAAAAGCGATATTAGATTTTAAAGTAGTGCTATTCAAGTTCTATACCTGTGGATTGTATTACCTGCTTATTGGAAATCACAACACTATCTGTTTTGTCTTTATTTAATTGTATCTCCGCTTAGTAGAATTTTCTTGTTTTTTACTATTAACTAGTACATCGTTCCAATCTTTACCAATAGTTTTGGCAGGCTGTAAATTGCTGAATTGGGGTGTAGTGGTCAAAATTGCAATTTTCGAATTTGATTATTTACAAAAGGAATGATTTTTTTGTTGTAGGCTAATTCAGGAATATCTTTATTTTCCATATATTTTAATGAGAGTTACATCGTTGCCTTTGACCTCCATAACCACTGTGTTGTCAATTGTTGCTATATTTTTTATATGTTGCGACAAGCTCAAAAGGCTCTGCAGATGTATTATTCATCTCAGGCATATTATCATTTGATGCAAAAACGGTATTAATTCTTAAAACCCCAAAAGTGATATAATTAAGGCTACTATTAATAAAGAAGACTGTTTATATTTTTTAAATTCTGTTTTCATAATTTTTTCTCTCTTCCTAACATATTAAAAATGAGCAAAAATGAAAAAATAACAAAAACTATAACTGTATTTATTTTAACATTTTTCTTTATCAGCATTGGAATAAGCTTTATACATTATTGTAGAATTAATTCTTTAGAAAAAGCCGTTTATTTTAGTGCTGGCAAAAGAAAATATTCATATAACTTAGACACATATAAATGCTTACATAATAAAAAAATTGCTTCCGTTAAAATAACTACTGATAATCAAGGATCTTATGATACGCTTTATTATGTCGGAAAAATTAATAATAGATATTATGGCTTTCTATTTAAAGATCGTGGCATATTAAGAAAAGCAAAATTAATTTATATTAAAAAAATTGATGAATAATAGCATATTAGCTTTTAATATAATGATTTTAACAATGCGAAATGACTGAACTAAAAAGGCAGCTTAAATGAAGTGACCCCCAAATTTAGGACAAATTTGGGGGTCATTTTTATGTCTAAATTATCTAAACAAGATAAAGTTGAAATCTATCATCTTTGGCACGATTATCAAATCTGCCCTGCTGAGCTAAGTCAGCGTTATCGGGTTGGCAAGACTAATATTAATTACTTGTTAGCTTTAATTGGCCGTCACGGTCTAGCTATTTTAGATCAGCCTTTCACTGCTTATACAAGTAATTTTAAGGAGCAGGCCCTTAGGCGAATCATAGTTGAACATGAGCCTGCCCGTCGAGTATCTATTGACTTGGGCTTAAAAAGTAGTGGCATGTTGTCCAATTGGCTGCGCGAATATCGTAAAAATGGGTATAATATCGTTAACAAGCAGAGAGGACGACCGCCCTATGACCAAAAGAGAACAGCTGATCAAACAGGAAAATCATCGGCTCAAGCAAGAGAACGACCGCTTACGCCAGCAGAACTTGAAGCTGAAAATCGAGAACGAATTCGTAAAAAAATTGAGCGTCTTAGTCGACCAGCGGACCAAGAACCGCAAGCCGCGGAAATAGCCCAGGCAGTTACCCAACTAAGGCGCGAGCTTAAAGTCAGCGTAACTTTTATTCTTGATACCATTAATGCCAATCCCAATCTGCCGCACTTATCCCGTAGTAATTACTACTACACTTTAAAGAAGAAGGATAAAGAGCGAGATAATCGAGAAATAATGGCAGAAATCAAAACTATCTATGAAGAACACAAGCACCGCTATGGCTATCGCCGCATTACTGCAGAGCTTAGGCGTCGTGATTTATTAGTCAATCATAAAAAGTGCAACGCTTAATGAACAAGCTGAAATTGTTTGGCATAGTCAATAAACGCTGGCACAAATACAGCAGCTATCGCGGCACTCAGGGTCCGATTAAGCCTGACCTGATTAAACGCAGCTTTAGTGCGGTTTATCCCAATCACAAATGGTATTCAGATATAACTGAGTTTAAGCTCAAGGGGCAAAAGACCTATTTATCACCGATCATTGATGGCTGCACCCAAGAGATTGTTTCCTATACTATTTCCCGCAGCCCTAATCTTAAGCAGACCATGGACATGTTAAGAAAGGCCTGGGACAAGCATCCGGCACTAAATGGTTTGATCTTTCACACAGACCAAGGCTGGCAGTACCAACACCCGCAATTTCAAGCGTGGCTCAAAAATCATGGCATTAGCCAGTCAATGTCACGCAAGGGCAATTCGCTTGATGATGGGTTAATGGAAGGCTTCTTCGGGATACTCAAGCGAGAAATGTTTTATGGCTTTGAAAAGCAGTTTAAGAATCTCACTGAACTGGAAGACGCAATCAGAGACTACATTGAGTATTACAATCAGAATAGAATCAAAATCAAACTAAAAGGACTAACTCCGCTTGAATATCGGCAGTTAGTCCTCAGTTAGCAGCTAATATAAAGTGTCCTAATTTTAGGGTTCACATCAAAACTTGGTAAGCTGCCTTTTTATAAATTAATGAAATTAACCGTAATATTGATCCTGGTCTAAAGCAGTTTCATCAAAATTAACTATCATAAATTCATAGTTTGAAAAACACTCCATCCAATTGTTAAAATAGTCGTTCTCTTTTTTTAGCGACTTACTGCTTTCTTCTCCTTCTATTATAAAAGGCTTTGAACGTATATTAAAATTTGCATGTATTGCACCCAGCAAGTTCAATAAACGCAAGAAATCTTTTGCTGAATCCACACTTACATGAAAAGATTTAAACGAACTATTATTTTTGCCAAGATAACTTTTTGCTCTATTATACTCATCAACAGATTCTGCCCTATAATTTTCAACGCTATTTACATTCTCTTCAATAATAGCTGTCGGCGCTTGTTTTTTAAAAAATCTAGTATCTTTCTTAATTTAAAAAATAGTTCATCATTCATTTTTATATTCCATTTAAAAGGTGGTGCTTGGAAACATTATATCTCCTAAGAAGCCATCAATTTTATCACTTAAAGTGGCATAGCCATGTCGTCCACGAGTGCAAGAGTGAGAATATTGCGGTTAAGTTTGGCATCGGCCTATACCGCGAGCACTATAACTGACGGTTCTTGCTTTTTTGCTTCCACTAGCATAGTAGTGCATTGTTAGCTCTCCAGACCAATTATAGACTAGAAATTCAGGTTTAAGATCAGTTGCTTTTAGTGCATAATATATGCTGCCACTAGTAACCCACATTTTAGAAATTCCTAAATCACCATTAACAGTACTAGATAAATCTACATTATTATAAAATAAATATATCTTATTTTCTCCAAGTTGCACACTTTCCTGGGACTTTGAACAATAATTACATTGTCCAATATCAAAATTTTATTATGAAATTGACTAAAGACAAGTAAGAATAAAATAAAAGCGGTTTTTACAGAAGTTACTTCCAATCTTGCTTTTCATAAGCCATCTGCCAAAACTGCAATTCATAATAGCTGCTGCGTACAAATGCAGTTTGCATTTGCTCAAGTTCTTCATTAGTGGCACTTTCAGCCAAAGAATTGGTTAAATGCAGCATTTTGGCTACATTGGCACCATACCACTCGCCATCATAAGTATCAATCCACTCCTGATAATAAGAAACCGGTGAACCTTTTTCTGCCATTTTTTGGCCAATTTCCTGATAGAGCCAGTAACATGGTAAAAGCGCTGCGACCGCTGCTTTAACACCAGATCGCTTTAATGTCATATGCATATGGTTAACGTAGTTATAAGCTGTTGGCGCCACTGGAGTTTTAGTAATTTCAGTCGCAGTTATGTTTAATTCTTCAAAAAAATGGCCGCGCACTGATATTTCAACGTCTTTCAAGTCTTGTGCCCCTGCCAGTAAAAATTCCTTTACTTCCTGATTATCCGTTTTTGCTGCAATTAATTCATGCAACTTGCTAAATTCTCTTAAATAATAGCGATCCTGTAACAAGTAAAATTTAAAAGTGGCAATCGGGAGTTCGCCACTTTGTAGTTCCTTAATAAAGGGATGCACCATACTTTTATGCCACAATGCCGTTCCTGCTTCGTGCAGCTCATCCGTAAATTTCATATTTACTTTCCTCCAAATTAAATAACTGTTAATTATTACTAACTACACTTTATTCAAAATTAACTATAATCACTATGCTTTTTTTGCTTTTTAGCATATTTTTAATAATAGCTAAAATACTAGTACTTATGGCGTATACAGATAGCATCTTTATTAACCCAGCATTGTAATCAATAGTATAATGCGCTATAATTGAAAGCGATAACACGAGGGGTGCCTTTTTGGCTGAGATGAAAGTATTTCAGACCCTTTGAACCTGTAAGCTAATACTTGCGTAGGAACGTGTCAAAAACGCTTAAGCTTTGGCATTTCCACGTGCCAAGGCTTTTTTATTAATCAAAATTTTTCAAAAACATTTAGTCGGGAGTAATAAAATGCAGTTAGACTTATTAGATAAATTACGAGCGCAAAATCCGGTTATTTTTAACATCGCCAATTTTGTGACAGTTCAAGATGTGGCTAATGCAGTCAATGCTATTGGTGCTTCACCAATTATGAGCAATGAAGTCGCTGAAGCTGAAGAAATAGTGCGAATGGCTGCAGCAGTGGCAGTTAATATTGGCTGTTTAACTAAAGAGCAAATCAATCATATTAAAAAGGTAGAAGACCTAGCACGGCAATATAACAAGCCGATAGTATTTGATCCTGTTGCGGTTGGTGCAGTTGAATATCGCTACAAAATCGCAGATAAGCTTTTATGGGATTTTCATACCAGTATTATTCGCGGCAACATTGGTGAGATCGCTGCCTTAGGTGACTTCAACTGGAATTCAAAGGGCATCGATGCAGGTTCCGGCTCTGGTAATATTGATGAAATTACTGCTAAAACTGCTCAGAAATATCATTGTACGGTCATTGCCAGCGGTCCTACAGATACAATTAGTGACGGCAAAAGACTAGCCCATGTCCATAACGGCTCACCACTTTTTAAAACTCATGTGGGCTCAGGTGATATGTTGTCCAGTATTGTCACAGCTTTTACCGCAGTCACTGATGATCCGTTTGAAGCGGCTCAGATAGGTGCTTTAGTTTTCAGTTGTGCGGGTCAAATGGTTGTCCAAGATCATCCCAGTGTTGGACCAGGTACTTTTGGTATGTACCTCATGGATTATTTGTACAAAGTAACAGTCCCTGATATTAAGCAAATTGCTGATTTTGATTAAGGAACTTCATGATGACAGAAAAAATTAATTCTTTTCCCCAGGTTTTAACTATTGCCGGTACAGATTCAGGTGGTGGTGCCGGAATCATGGCTGACCTTAAAACTTTTCAAATGCAAAAAGTATTTGGAACAGCAGTAATCGTGGCAGTGACAGCACAAAACACTTTGGGCGTCCAAAAATCTTTTTTACTGCCACTGGAAATGGTTGACGCCCAATTCGCCTCTCTGGCAGAAGATTTTCATATTCGTGCTTGTAAAACGGGAATGTTGGGCGATGCGGCTCACGTTCACCAAGTTGCTCTTAACCTGCAAAAGTATGACTTTGGCCCCATTACCATCGATCCAGTGATGATTGCTAAGGGTGGTGCACCACTTTTAAGTCAAGATGCTGTTGCCACCGTTAAAAATGAATTGCTGCCTTTAGCCGATCTAATCACACCTAACTTACCAGAAGCAGAAACTTTAACTGGCATCAAGGTGCAAATGCAAGATCAATTTCCTGAATTAGCCCATAAACTACAAGATATGGGTGTTAAAAATGTACTAATTAAAGGTGGTCACACTAATAGCGCAGAAGTAAAAGATTATGCTTTATTTGCCGATGGTACTGATCTTTGGGTCAGCAGTTCCAGAGTACATACTAAACGCACTCACGGCACCGGTGATACTTTAGCTGCAGCAATTACAGCCCAACTGGCTTTAGGACAAAGTCTACCTGCGGCAATTAAAATTGCTAAAAAGTACGTTACTAAAACCATTAAGGAAACTATTCAAGTTGGTCATGGTCACGGTCCCTTAAATCATTGGGCAAAGTAATTTAGGAGAAATAATGAAAGAATTTAACACTGAATTTTTACATGCTTACTTTATTTGTGGCAGTCAAGATGTGCCCAAAGGTAAAACACTACCTGGTATAGTCGCAGAAGCCCTTGCTGCCGGCATCACGGCTTTTCAGTTTCGGGACAAGGGGCCTAATTCAACTTTAAGTAAAACTGAGAGACTACCTATGGCGCAAAAACTGCATCAATTGTGTTATGCGTATCACGTGCCCTTCTTTATTGACGATGATGTTCAGCTTGCGCAACAAGTTCATGCCGAGGGAGTTCATGTTGGTCAAAGCGATGAAGAAATAAAACAGGTTATTAAAGAAGTTGGTGGTCAAATGTTTATTGGCTATTCTTGCTCGAATTTAACGCAAGTTGAACAAGCCAATAAAATTAGCGGAATTGATTATTATGGCAGCGGTCCAATTTATGCCACCCAATCTAAAAGTGATGCCGACCCCGAAATTGGTATTGCCGGCTTAAGCCAACTGGTCAAAAGCACAACCCGGCCAATTGTTGCTATTGGCGGGATAACTGTTAACGATTTAGAGGCAATCGCTAAAACTAAGGCAGCTGGTGCTGCAGTAATCTCAATGATTGCTCAAAGCAATAATATTAAGCAGACAGTTAGTCAAATGCTCACAGCGCCATGGATAAAAAATGACTAGCATATTTTAAAGAAACAAAAATGATTCTGCACTCGGCAGAACCATTTTTTATTGATGATAAACAGTTTTTAATTGTAAAAATATGAGTTATATTGATAATTAACCTAATTGGGCAACTTTTTGCAGTGTTCTAATCATCTGAGCTACAAAGCCGGATTCATTATCATACCAGGCGTAACCCTTAACTAATTGTGCACCGTCATCACCAGTTTCAACTTGAGTCAGAGTCGGATCAAAGACCGAGCCATACTCAGTACCAATAATATCTGATGATACAATCTGATCATCATTATAACCAAAAGAAGGATTACCTTCAGTGTGCTTTTTAATTTTGGCATTAAACTCTTCAGCTGTAACTTTTTGCTTCAAAATAGCGGCTAGTTCAGTAATTGAACCGGAAATAACAGGGACTCGTTGAGCAATACCTGTAAGTTTGCCGTCTAATTCAGGTATAACTAGTCCTATCGCTTTAGCTGCTCCTGTAGAATGGGGAATAACATTAGCAACTGCGGCACGGGCATTACGGACATTGCCGCCACGGTCAGGTCCATCCTGCAACATTTGCGAAGCAGTATAAGCATGAGTGGTAGACATGATTCCTACCTGAATGCCAAATTCATCGTTCATTGCTTGTGCTAACGGTGCCAAGCAATTAGTGGTACATGAGCCAGCGGAAATAATTTGATCAGAGTCAGTTAATTGATCATCATTTACGCTATAAACAATAGTCTTCATATTGCCTGCAGGAGCAGAAATTAAAACTCTTTTAACACCGGCATCAAGGTGAGCCTGTGATTTTGCAGTTGAAGTGTAAAAGCCGGTACATTCAAGCACTATTTTGACACCATCATTTTTGACCCACGGAATTTGACTAGCATCTTTTTCCGCATAAACCGGAATATTTTTACCGTCAATTACAATACTATTAGTGGTTGCAGTCACTTCATGATGAAATTGGCCATGCGCGGTATCATACTTCAATAAATGTGCTAACATAGCTGGTGAAGTCAAATCATTAATTGCGACAATTTCGATATCATCACTGGCCACTTCATATATGCGCCGTAAAGCAAGTCGGCCAATGCGGCCAAAGCCGTTAATACCAATTTTTGTAGTCATAATAAGTTCCTCCTTTTAGATTACAGAATTAGTATATTAAGATAAAATTGTCTTGCATAATCTAAGTTTATAATAGAGTTATCACTTTTAATGATATGGAGCAACATGAATTTTAACGACTTACATATTTACCAAACAATTTATGAAACTAGATCACTGAATAAAGCGGCACTGAAATTAGGCTACACCCAATCCAATATTACAGCCAGGCTCAAAGCACTGGAGCAAGAATTGAATACGCCCCTTTTTGTGCGTTCTAATTTAGGAGTCAAACCAACCAAAAACGGTCAAAAAATGCATGATTTCGCCACTAAAGTTTTACAAAACTACCAAAACCTGAAAGAGGATTTGTCTATTAACAAGCCCAAAGTCCTCATTTCTGAGTTGCTTTTCGGCTATATTATTACCGAAAAAGCACAATTTTCATTTGAGCACTACGACATTATCATTAAAAATACCAATGAAATTCAAGAATTAATAACTAAGCATGCATATGACATGATCTGGACTTTTACCCCTATTACTCTACCCAAATATTCGCTAATCAAAAAAAGTCATTTACAAGCCTGTTTTTTAAAAGGCAAAAAGCAGGAAAATAAAAGAGTACCGGTTGCCATAAACGCAGACATAAATTGTCCGTTTCGTAACTTGACTCTCAAATTAACGCATAATAAAAACAGTGTCACTGAAATTGATTCACTAGAAATGATTTTAGAGCTGGTCAAAAAAGGCCAGGCAACTGCATTACTGCCCAAATATTTAATTAATGATGATTTAGTTGCAGCTGATTCGCAAAGCTGGAATATCCCCTATTATTTTTATCGCTATCAATTATAGATAAGTAAAAAGACGCCATTATTTGAATAAAGGTGCCTTTTTAAATTTCTAATCTAATTTTTTTAAATACGTTTCATAAACTGGGCACAGATTAAACGCATATTTTCTGTAAGTCCGCGTTGCTAATGGGTCTGTAGAATCAAATTCACCACTTAAAGTTTGATATTTTGCTTGTGCCCAATTTAGCAATTGCTGTTGCAATTGGTCTAATAAATTAGGCTTAACAGCACCCATCCATCCTAAAGTCAATTCTTGAGGGGTATCCTCAAAAGAAAAGCAATAAGCCTTAATTTGTCCAGCAGCAATTAGTGCTAAGGGGGCGTGTTCAAGTTGATCAGTGAAAATGGTTTTGCTCCACTCACTAAGGGGTATCTTTGCAGCCGGATTTGCTAAATGATTTTTTTGATAATCGGAGAAGCTCACTTGTGCCAGCTTATTCATCATTACAGGATCTTTTTTTATTTCGTGTAGAGTGATCAACTGTAAATCAGTATCTATCAGAATATTTTTCAGTGCCCTTTTCAAGGGCATCTGGGATTCTACAGTAGTTCTGATTAATTTAAAACCATTTTTTTGACCAATGGCATTAAAGAGTAATTGCGGTGCATAATCATAAGTAATTAATGCGCTTTGGTGATTTTTTTGGGCTTTTGCCGTTAAATCCGTCAGTATTTGCTCATAAACCTGCATTTGTTCACCGCTGGTTAATCTAGGTGCAAGATAGCCCGCAAAATTCAAGGAATAAGGGTGAAAAGCATTTTGCCAACAGGTCATTAACCCGACTGGCTTATTTTCGAGATAATAGGCTTGTGTATGTTGAGGAAATTGTTCTACAGCTTCCTTAATTTTTCTATCTGGACTTACATTGGCTAATAATGAGCCATACATAATTAATAATCTCCTTTATGGGCTATTATTTTTTCGCCCGTAAAATTTTGGCCTTGGCATCATTGTAGCCGTCAATGTAGCGTTCTATTTCAATTGCTTTATTCTGGGTAACACGATTAACTAAGTTAACACCTTTTTTAGGAAAATCCTTGAAAGAATGACTCTCTGCATAGTCCTTTTTGGCTTGTTCATAACCCATTTGATAATCACTGAGAGAACTCTTTTTCACAGTAGTTTTTGCTGCATGATAGGTATAATCATTGGTATCACGCCATTTTTTATAGGTTTTTTCAGCTTCTTTATAGTTTCCGGCTTCATAATTTTCTTTGACATAATCATGTAATTGTTTTAAATTAACCATTTTATTTTTCCCAAAGTTAAACATAATTAACTTCCACATCACCCATGCTGAAATGGCCTGTTAACATTAATGTAGGACCGCCACCGGTAGATTCGTCATTAATATCTAATTCTCCCAGAGCTAGGTTTAAGTTATCACTGTTGACTTTCCATGAAGTTGGAACGTAAATTTCAATCTCACCCATGGTACCGTTAATATCTACTGTCACTACATCGCCAGCAGCCTTAGCCTGATCAAGGTAGACTTCAACTTCACCTAATGAAGAATTAATCACGACACTACGTAAATTTTGTGAATGAACATAGCGTGAAACTGATGACAGCTTCTGATTTATTACTATATCTTCACCATCAGTATGGTCTTTACTGTCATTAATGGTATCGCCATCAGTTGTATAATCTTTACTGTCATTAATGGTATTATTATCAGTCGTTTTATAACTTTTATCAAAGTCTGACAAATCATCATAGTAATCCCTAGGATTAAATTTATGTTTAAAGTAGTTTCCTCCTAAAAACCAGCTTTTTCTAAAAATTAATGTCAAACCTATATAAATCAGCAATGCAGCAATCAATACTGTCCATGGAACAATTTTGGTAATATGCAAAGGTTCAGCGTAAACAATTAAGAGAAAAGCAATAGAAAAAGTCGTACCAAACAAGCTTCTATCTGCTAGACTTTCAATTAAAGCCGCTCCAAACACAATAGTCCAAATAATCATACTTACTTTCAAGTGAAAAGAAAATAAGTGTAGCTGATTCATTACCAGAAAGACAGCAGCAGCCACTAATGCTATCCCCCAAAATATTTCTCTAATTTTATTTTTTCTCATTATGATGACCTTCTCTCGTTTAACCTATCATTTAAGTTATGGTAGTAATGACGTGAAACATAGACAGTTTTATAAGAATCGCGAAAATTAATTTTACAGTTAGAAATCGAGCGTGTTAACGCATAAATTTGATTTAAATTTAAAATTGTTGACTTAGAGACCCGCATGAATTGATTGTTTAATAAATTTTCTAATTCATAGAGTTTGTAATCTACTGTAAAAGCATCCCTCGCAGTATGTGCAATCACTTGTTTATCTTCTGTTTCAAAAAATAAAATTTCGTTCATACTCAAGTAATAGGACACGTTGTCTTTTTTACATTCAATTTGATCAGGATGGCTGTTAATACCTTGAAGTTGACGGTAGATTTGTTCAACTTCTGGTGTCACAGCTTTAGCACGGATAGTTACACTAGTTTCATCATTATCCAGATCCGGATCCAGCTCTATTTTTATTTTCACGCTTCTCACCTGCCCTTCATCACTTGATGATTTAATTAAACGCTAATTTTAATATAAAATCTAGCCTTTTTAACTAAGTGGTAATCTTAAGAAACCAAGTGGTATATTTTTTTGGTTCAGAAGAAAAGAAAAAATTCAAAGTCAGTTTTAGTATAGTATTTTATTTAAGACAATTTTTAGGCTAAAATTTGCAAAAAGTACCTAAAATATGCTATTTTAGGTACTTTTATGATATTATTATGTAACAAAGTAATTTCGGGAGGCAAATTATGGCAACTAAGATTGTTACTAAAAGATATTCTGTTAATATAGACAAACAAATAGCGGATACTGCAGAACTAGTTATTAGAAAAATTGGTCTTAAACCTAATGATGTGATTTCAATGATGCTTACACAGATTGCTGACAAAGGCAAACTACCTGTAGCATTTTCAGTTGACGATTATGACCATCTAAAAGATGAAATTATTGCAGCTAGTCGTAAAATTCCTGCACAAAAGGTTGAAACCTCCAAAGAAATAGCTGACTTTTTTGCAGATTAAGGAAACCAGTTAATGAATTTGGGCAATATTTTTATAACATACCTTGAATACGAAGATGTACCAAACGGAAAAAGTCGGCCAGTTTTATACATTGAGCAAGATGATGAATTTTATTATGTATTTAAAATTACTAGTAAATATCAAAGTAAGTCAAAAAGCATTCGCGCAAAGTATGCTAAAATTACCGATTGGCAAAAGTCGGGCCTTTACAAGGAATCGTGGATAGACTGTAATAAACGGTATCAGCTGAGAATTGATAAAACGAGACTAAAAGGTATTGGTAACTTAACGATAACCGATTTGAATAATCTTAAGAAATTTATCTGGTAGAGAACAACAAGGACAAGTATGAAAAAGGCACTGAGTTTTATTATGATATAACCCCCAAATTTGTCCTAAATTTGGGGGTCATATCATTTTATTATTCAATGCCTTTTAATTGTTCTAAGAGAAGCCGGGATTTTTCAAACCCTTCTAAATTCCAAACAACTATTTATTTAATTTTACTTAATGCATCCCTGACAGCATCTTTTAATCCTCTAGTGGTATTAGAGGCACCAGAAATTGCATCGACATCAACTGTATTTGCATTAACCATTTTTGCTGGTAATTCATTAATTGCCTTTTGACCATAGTCATCGGATTCAGCTTGTTTCAGAACTTCGATGTTTTTGAGATTCTTTTGCTTATCAGCTGTTACCCTGACAACAATTTCATCTCCCATCCCTTTAGTAGATTTACCAATATATTGTTCAGGACCAGTTGGATATTCTTCTTTCTTAATATCAGAACCAAGTGGCCGTGGCTTTAATAATTTTTCATGCTTAGGAGAAGGTACATTGACTTCTGCTACATCATCTTTAGGATGAGCTGCATTTTGGCCCGCAATCTTACCGAAAATCAAGCAGTCCGCAAGGTCGGACCCACCTTGATATAAGTTAGACATATTACTGCCCAGCTCCCCGGCACCATACAAATGCGGAATTGGTTTGTGCTCTGGATCAAGAATTTCAGCACGAGCATTTCTTCTAGGACCAGCTTCGGACCAGCCAATAGTTTGTACTAGCGGTATGGCATAATACGGACCCTCTTCAGAAAATGCACTTAAAGTAGCGGGATCACGATGATAAGCATAATCATGTTTCTTTTCAGCAAAGAAGTTAAATTCATCAATTGTACTTTGCAATTTATCCCCAGCAACTCCCATCTTTTCTGCTAATTCAGAAACAGAATCAGCTTTAAGAACGGAATTAAGTGCTTTATTATCAGGGAAAGTATCAATTTCACTGATCTTGTCATATTGCTTTTGATCAAAGACAAAGTAAGGGTGAATTGGATTCAATGGTTTGTACCATGAACCATGATTTTCTACATAGCCTTCACGTGCTCCTTGGTCTTCCTTAAAGTAGCGTGTGCCGTCATCGCCAACCGTAAAAATACTGCCTGTATAGAAGACCGGGTTACCCATATAAAATGGTGCACGCTTCATCCCAGGTTCATAAAAAGCAAAAGCTTGTTGCATTCCACCGGCCGCATACATTGACATATGCCACATATCCGCACCTATTTCGTGGGCCAGGTCAATACCCTTACCTTTATTATAAAGTGAACCCAGTGGCACTAACTTGTGTGAACCAATGTAATCCTGAATCATTTGCGGATTATTTTCGATACCACCAGTGGTTAACACTACACCATTTTTAGCGTAAACGTTTAATAAAACATGATCACGCTCAATTTGAGCTCCGACAACTTTTTTACCAGGAGTTTGCAAGATATGCTTAACAGGTGCAGAATACCAAACATCAATCTTATCACTACGATCAAGTACTTTTTGCCGTAAAATGTTCCACAATGAAGCGTTAAAAATCCCCTTCTCTATTGTGATCATGTCATAGCTTTTAGCACCAGGTAAATCAGGGTGATCGGCAATTACCGCATCATCCGGCAATCCTAAAATAGTTTTATAGCTAACAGGTTCATTCACATCCAGATATTTTCTAAAATATTCTTTCATGTGTGTAATGCCGTGAACAACTGTATCCTCTATTTCTGGGTCAATATTAAAGTGCTGGGCCAAATGCTCGTAGTAAGCACGATAATCTTCTTCGCTGCTGCTATAACCTACAAGTTCAGCAGCATACCTTGTATTACCACCTTCGTGACCTTCTGGAGCAGAGTCAACTATTAGCACTTTAGCACCACTATCAGCCGCAAAGCGAGCTGCAGTTGCTCCAGCTCCACCAAAACCTAAAACTACTACATCATAGCTTGCATCATAATATGTATGATCATTAACTATCATATGTTTACCTTTCCTTTCATAATAATAATTTTTAAAACTATTTATATTCTTCATCAAAAACAATAATTGGTTTTATCGTGTTGCCATTTACAGAATCCTTGATGGCTTCATTAATTCTCTCTGGTTGATAAAACTTAACCATTTTATCAAGTAAAAACTTGCCTGAACGATAAAGGTCAACCATTTCAGGAATAAATTCCTGCGGTACAGAGTCGCCTTCAATAACACCGGTAAGACATTTTGAAGCTGATAAAAGATTAATCATCAAACCGAGCTCCTTAATTGTCTAGATTCCTATAGTTTTACTTCAATTTCATTTTGTTGTTAACAAGCTCAGCTTATCACATAACCGCTTACATAAAACACTGCTTATCCAAAATTTAATTTTTTAAGTATAAAAAAAGCTCACATTCAGTGAACTTTTATTTATTAATTATTCCAAACCAACTTTTTTAAAGATTTCATCAACATGACGCAAATGGTAATGATAATCAAAAGCATCAGCTACATCTTCTTCAGAAAGGTAATCCATGATTGGACTATCTTCAACTAATTTTCTAAAAGAAATTCCCTCATTCCAAGACTTGTTAGTTAGCTTTTGAACCATGTCATAAGCATCTTCACGAGAAAGACCAGCCTCATCAATAAGCTTTAACAGCAAGCGTTGTGAGTAAATCAGGCCATAAGTTTTATCCATATTTTTAAGCATGGTTTCTGGAAAAACATCAAGATTGGTCAAAATACGGTTAAAGCGATTGAGCATATAATCAATACCAATTGTCGTATCAGGTAAGATTATTCTCTCGGCACTGGAATGGGAAATATCGCGCTCATGCCACAGTGATACATCTTCATAAGCGGTAATAATATGGCCTCGTAAAACTCGTGCCATGCCGCAAAGATTTTCCGAGCCAATAGGATTACGTTTGTGAGGCATCGCCGAGGAGCCTTTTTGTCCAGCACGGAAGTGTTCTTCTACTTCGTGGATTTCAGAGCGTTGCAAGCCTCTAATTTCGGTTGCCCAATTTTCAATACTGGTAGCTATTAAAGCCAAGGTCGCAATATATTCAGCGTGTAAATCGCGTGGCAAGACCTGGCTGGTAATTGGCTGCTGAGTTAAGCCTAGCTGCTTTAAAACACTGGTTTCAACAGCTGGCGGTACGTTAGCAAAAGTCCCAACGGCTCCAGAAATTTTTCCTGATTCTACCCCCTTAGCAGCATGCTCGAAGCGTTCAATATCACGCTTAATTTCCGCATACCAGCGGGCGAGTTTCAGGCCAAAAGTAGTGGGCTCAGCTTGCACACCATGCGTGCGCCCCATTTCCACCGTATTTTTATATTTACGTGCTTTTTCAGCAATCGTCTTTTTTAAATCTTGCAAATCTTGCCGAATAATTGCATCAGCCTGTTTTAAAATATAACCCTGCGCCGTATCAACCACATCAGTCGAAGTTAAACCAAAGTGCACCCATTTTTTCTCTGGACCCAGACTTTCGGAAACAGTACGGGTAAAAGCCACCACATCATGGTGCGTTATCTGCTCCAATTCTGCCACCCGTTCAGGCGTAAAACTGGCATTTTGGGCAATTTTAGCAGCATCTGCTTTTGGTACTTCACCTAATTCACTCCAGGCATTAGTGGCTGCTATTTCTACCTTTAACCACGCTTCATATTTATTTTCATCCGACCATATTTTGCCCATTTCAGGGCGAGTATAACGTTCTAACATAAATTACATTTCCCATGGATTCTGTAACACGATTGTTTGTTCACGATCAGGTCCTACTGAAACAGTAACAAGGGGAATACCAACAAGTTCTGAAACACGGTTTAAAAACTTCTGTGCATTTTCCGGCAAGTCAGACCAACTTTTAGCACCCGTGATATCTTCTTTCCAGGCAGGTAATTCCTCATAAACAGGCTTACACCGGTATAGTTCTTTCAGGCTGGCAGGATAATAGTCAATTTTTTGACCATCGAGTTCATAAGCAGTTGCAATTTTAATAGTGTCAAAGCCGCTGAAAATATCAAGTAAGTTTAGACTTAAGCCGTTAATACCAGCTACGCGCTTGGCATGACGTAACGCGACTGAATCAAACCAACCTACGCGTCGAGGACGGCCGGTAACCGTACCATATTCATGAGCAGTTTCACGAATCCGGTCACCAGTTTCATCTAATAATTCAGTTGGAAAAGGACCAGCACCAACACGAGTCGTATAAGCTTTGCAGACACCAATGACAGTCTTTAACCGGTTGGCGCCAACACCGATACCACTGGCAATACCGCCGGAAATGGTGTTCGATGAGGTAACAAAAGGATAAGTTCCTTCATCTATATCAAGCATAATTCCCTGTGCCCCTTCAAACAGGACCTTTTCATTGTTATCAAGAGCTTTATTAACTAGTACTGAAGTATCTGTAACATATTTTTTCATTTTTTGACCGTATTCATAATATTTGTCAAAAATATCCTCAAATTTAAGTGCCGGTTTACCATAAATTTTAGTGAAAATGTCATTTTTTTGAGCCAAGTTAACACGTAATTTTGCTGCAAAAGTATCCTTCTCAAGTAAGTCACAAACGCGAATACCAATTCTGGAAGCTTTGTCCATGTATGCTGGACCAATACCGTTTTTAGTAGTACCGATTTTTTGATCGCCCTTTGCTTCTTCTTGGTATTCATCTTGCTTAATATGATAAGGCATGATGATGTGAGCACGATTAGAAATCTTTAATTTACTGGTGTCTATGCCTTTTTCTTCAAGATTTTTTAATTCATTAAATAAAACTTCAGGATTAATGACCACGCCATTACCGATTACGGCACCTTGTTTTGACGCAAAAATGCCTGACGGAATCAAGCGCATCTTAAAATCTTGACCATTAATTTCAATAGTATGACCAGCATTATTACCACCGTTTGAGCGCACAGTATACGCTGCTTCATTACTCAAAAAGTCAGTGATTTTGCCCTTTCCTTCGTCGCCCCATTGACTACCAACAACTGCAACTGCTGTCATTTTTATTCACCTCATTAAATTTCTACAAATATCACGTAAATAGTCTAGCAATTTGCCCACATTTAGTCAAATTTAAATGCGAATTATTATAGTAGTCAAATTTTTAATAGTTCGATTTTTCTGTTGACAAAAAAAGTATTTTTGATTATAGTTACTTCGTTTGCAAAGATTATTTATTCTAGGAGCCGATTTATTTATGAGTAATTATTTCAGTATGGAAGCCTTTGATTATGACGACATCCAGCTTGTGCCCAACAAGGGAATTATCAAAAGCCGTCATGATGCTGATACTAGTGTAAAGTTTGGAAACCGAACATTTAAAATACCTGTAGTACCCGCAAACATGGAAAGTGTCATTAACGATGATTTAGCAGTCTGGCTCGCTCAAAATGGCTATTACTATGTCATGCACCGCTTTCAGCCTGAGAAGCGTCTTAATTTTATCAAAATGATGCACGAAAAAGGCTTATTTGCCTCAATATCTGTAGGTATTAAAAAAGGTGAATACGACTTTATTGACCAATTAGTCAGTGAGAACATCAAACCTGAATATATCACAATTGATGTTGCCCACGGTCATTCTATCTATGTCATTGATATGATTAAGTATATTAAAGAAAAATTGCCTGACACTTTTTTAACAGCAGGCAATATCGCAACCCCAGAAGCTGTACGTGAATTAGAAGGTGCAGGAGCCGATGCCACTAAGGTGGGTGTTGGCCCTGGCCGTGCATGTATTACCAAACTTAAAACTGGTTTTGGTACTGGTGGCTGGCAACTAGCTGCTTTAAGAATGTGCAGTAAAGTAGCCAGCAAACCATTGATTGCAGATGGCGGTATCCGTTATAACGGCGATATAGCGAAATCAATTCGTTTTGGCGCTACCATGGTCATGATTGGTTCCATGCTTGCGGGACATGAGGAGTCTCCAGGCAATGTGATCAAAATTAATGGCAAAACTTACAAACAATATTGGGGTTCAGCTTCTGAAGTGCAAAAGGGAGCTTATCGCAATGTTGAAGGTAAACAAATGCTCGTTCCCTACCGTGGTCACATTGCCGACACGTTAAGAGAAATGCAGGAAGATTTGCAATCTTCGATTTCTTACGCGGGTGGCAAAGACCTTAGTTCAATTAAATTAGTTGATTATGTAATTGTTAAAAACACGATTATGGATGGCGATAAATAGCTAATTTTATGATTTTATTGCCAAATTATTAATAAATATGGTAATTATTTCTTTTTTCCGTTAAAATAAAATTTATCTCAGCTCTGGTAGGTAGTCGGTGCTGGGATTTTTTATTTTCTTCAATAGTAAATATTAGTTGATGCAGTTTAATATATGAGTACTAGCACAATTAATGCCCACAGAAAAACTCTCAAACCGGATAAATTCAGTTTGAGAGAACTGATTATATATTTAAAGCAAATTATTTTAAGAGCAAAAATTATCTTCCCACAAGATATTCATCTCATAATCTGGTCATTACTAACTATATTAAAGTATAGTTGCAGTTCAGAATCACCGTTTTTAATTTCCAATAATCCTTTACTGGGATCCAGAATTATAATCTGTAAATTAAAGACCTTATGATAATTTATATATACAGGCTGCTTAAACTTAAAAACAAAATAACGTTTCTTAATTTCATGAGGACCCAGAAGAGTGAGGTACATATTATAAGGGTAGGCATGGTAGCCTTCATTTGTTATTAAAGCTGCAACATAACTAACAAAATTGTTTTTATGTGCTTGAGGGATGCCTAGTTGTTTAATCAAATGATTAGCTACTATGTCCTGAATTTTTCCTTTTAAAGCATCTATTTTTATTATCACTGGCCGCTTAAAATAATTGGCAATTGAACCAATAGTTCGTTTAGTGGACAGTATTCTTTGCCACAGAGCCATTCTTAGCCCATCATCTGAAAAAAAGGAAAAAGTTATTTTGGGAATATTTATATTTTTATAACCTGGTTTAGTTTTTGAGGAAACTAATAAGTAATCATATTTTGAATAATCAATATTTTCCAATTCATAAGAATAAATAAAAGTATAATTTGC
Organism: Lactobacillus sp. IBH004; assembly: GCF_026185255.2. Lineage (NCBI taxonomy): Bacteria > Bacillati > Bacillota > Bacilli > Lactobacillales > Lactobacillaceae > Lactobacillus > Lactobacillus sp. IBH004. The sequence goes on from NZ_CP110217.2 coordinate 1,866,674, forward strand.
ATTATACTTATTTAAATCAAGTTTACCTATTAAGTGCTCACTGGCTAATTTACCATAGTCGTTTACAACCAAGAAGTTAGTGGGAAAGTAACTGTTTTGCTTTTGATGAATTTTACTATATAAGCCCAGAACTATATCGTTAAACAGGCTGTCATTTAACTCTTTTTTATTATAATCAGCACAAGAATTATATAAAGCAACTGTTAAAGAACTTGTAGCAAAAATTTTGTGGGCAACCTTTTTAGTTGCCAGTTCTAGGTTGAAGCAAACAAAGTCATATTTTTTCTTAAGGTATCTGATAAAAAAACTGCGATAAATGTATGAAGCAATATCAGAACCTTTATTAATACATAGTGACATTTGCTCTTTTAAAATAGCACAAACTTGTTTAACCTGTAATTTTACTTGCTGAGAGCAGGTTTTTAATTTATCCAGATCAGGAATTTGATTAATTTCGGAATTAATTAGTAAAAAAATAGCTAAGCATAGTTCTTCTTTGACACTATTTTTAATTAATTTTTCTGCAATTATAAATGCCTTGTCATGCATCAATTCAACTTTAAAATTATGATTAATTTTTAAACTAATATCTGGCCGCAATTTATAAACTAGCAGATATTTTGTTACTTGCCTAAAGCCCTTATCTGTTAAAGGAAAATCATATTCATGAATTAATTGGAGTAAAGTCTGACTTTTATTTAGTAAATCAGTTTTAGTAACGCCATATTCAGTAAAAGCATATTCTGGTAGCAAAGCATCTTTTTGTTCAAAACTATAGACATCAAATAAATCTATCAAGCATGAACGAACTGCACCCGTTTTACCTACTACTTTCATGCCATAGTATGGAACAGACTTCACTTTTAAATTATAAATACTTAAAAATTTTTTCACATCACGCATATCCTTATTGATAGTCGCGGTACTAAAATTTAATTTGCTCGCCAACTGGTCGATTTTGATGTAGTTTGGACTCGCACACAGAAATCTGCAAATTTTGGCAATACGTAACTTATTACGAAACAAGTAATTAAACTTGAGATTTAAATATTCAGAGCAATTCTCCTTTAATAATTTCAACCAGTCACTTTCTGCTAAAGAATAATCAAGCAAATATCCTTTAGCTCTTTGATTTACAATTTTGACATCATGACCGTTATTACGAAAAGCCTTATTAATCTGCTCAAATTCTGTATTTAACGTTCGCGCAGAAATCCCGCTTTTCTTTTTTAATTCAGAAATAGTAAGTAAATCATTGTTTAAAAAAAGATTTAACAATTCAATTTCACGGTAAGTTAAATTCAACATTGTTTTGCCGTCTTCCTTTTTAAGACAATATTAATACTTACTTTAACTTAAAACTTATGCTTTTTCTAATAATGACTTGCGTAAACTCAAATATTCTGCTTCAGTCAGACCCAACTTGTCAGTTGCATACTGATAAATTGTGCCGTATTCGCGCATTATTTTGGTAATTGAAGCAGTAATAAACTCTTCTCTGGTGTCAAAAAGGGCATACATATAATCTGCAACTTCTTTATTACCAGTTTGTTGCAAAAATTTTTGATAGTAACGAGCATTTTTCTTAACACGTGCTCGTTTAGTTAGCATATAATCATAAACCAGTAATTCTGCTGGTACGCCCAGAATTCCTTCCAGGACCATGAAGCCAAAGCCGGTTCTGTCTTTACCGCCACGGCAATGTTGTAAGCTGGGTAAATACTTACTTTGAGCTGTGACTTTAATGGTTTTGCTAAAAGCCTCTATGCTTGCAGGACTATCGACAAAGGATTCTTGTTGTCTGATCATTTGATCATTACCAGTTTCTCCTTTAGCCAGTGCTTCTTTGGCCCTTTCTTTCATATCTTTACCGGTATCTAAGTTTTGTGCTCTGCCGGCGATAGCAGCTGTTTCTGCATTAGGATCAAAAGCAAAAGTATGAATTGCAGGATCAATAACAGGATCAGGTGTATCTTTAACTTCAATTGCACCCCGAAAATCAATTATTGAGCGTAACCCCAAATTTTTAACAAAAGTGAATCCAGAAGGCTCTAAATTGTGCAAATAATCAGAGCGATAAACTTGCCCCCATTTGATTCGCATACCAGCACTTGTGCGGTAGCCACCAATATCACGCAGATTATACATCCCCGGAACGGGCAGTATGCGATAGCCAAATAATAAGGGTTCGTGTTTCTTAAAATTCAGAATGAAATAAGTGGGCCTAACAGTTGAGTAAGAAAATTGAAAACAGACCTGAGTTTTATTACTGGTTAACAAATACTTTTTTTCTTTAGTATATTTGTCGTTATCCAGAGTCCAATATAATTCATAATCAGGTAAATTTTGTTCATCTGTCTTAATATCTACTTCTGTTTGACCATCATCTAAAACATATGCTTCTGCGTAGTCTATTTTCATTAGTTCTTTCCTTGCACTTGTTCAATATATTCTTTGATTGGTGTAGGCGCATCATAAGCTGCCATTTGAAAGTTTATTTCGAGTCCTGAGTCAACCAATTTATCTAGTGCATCCTTTTCTTCTGGAGTAAAGCACAGGTCATTGTTGTAGCGAATTGTACGTTCTTTACGCTCTCTCATACCACCAAAATTAACTGACTTAATGTCAACCCCGCCTTCGATTAAGTGCAATAAATCAAGGGTACTGGTCAATATTAAAAAGGTGGTCTTTTTTATAGGATTTTTCTTGTAAACTCGAATAAATTTATCAACTCCAAAAACATGCACGATATAACCAGGAGCAGCCATTTTCAACACTTGCTCTTGTACTGGGTTACTAGCTGCCCTATCACTGATGCATATGATTTGCTCAGCACCAACATGACGCAGCCAGGAACTAGCAACCTGACCGTGAATTAATCTGTCATCAATACGAGTCCACTTGATTGGCATTTTGTTTCTCTCCTTCTTTTGCTTTTTCAGTAATATTCACTAACGCTTGCGGATAAGTTCTTTCAATAATCTTCTTGGCTTCTGCTAAATTTTCAGGATTGCTTAAGCATAGTTCCAGTAAAACTGGCATATTTAGCCCCGAATAAACTAAGACATTTTCATTTGTCAAAGTTAAATACGTAGATACATTAGCAGGGGTACCACCAAAAATATCAACTAAGATAAGAGTTTCCGTATTTTTTTCGTTGAGCGCCTTTAATTTAGTTTGAATTTCCTCAAGACTTTCTTCATAAGTTTTACCTTTAGTAACAGATAAAACTGCAACATTTTTTTGCGGCAGTCCAATAATCATTTCAGCCGACTTTAATGCTTCCTGAGCAAACAAGCCGTGACTGGCCAAGATAATATTTATAGCCATCAGTAACCTCCTTACAAATTATTTGATAATTCCCATTACTGCTAAAACTGTTCCTAAAATCAAAATAGCAAATATTAACCAAGTTAAGTATTTACGTGGTAAATATGAGTGTAATTTATAAAGACCTAAGGTAAACAGCAAAGGTAACAGCTTTGGCATCACGCCGTCTAATAATTTTTGGATGACAATTTTTGTACCCTTGGTATAAATGACTGTACCAACATTTATTTTGACGTATTGGGCAATAAGTGCGCCTATAACCATGACACCGATCGCTGTTGAAATATTAATTATCTTTTGCATAACCTTCTTTTGGTTACCGCTTTTAATAAATTCTGTACCCTTTTCGTAACCAAAAATAATTCCATAATATTTAACAACAATATTGATTCCGTTATAAATGACAAACATCAAAATTGGCCCTAATACATTTCCTTGTAATGCATAGGCTGCACCAATACTGCCGGCAATAGCCTGAATGGTTATTTTAAAGACACTGTCACCAATACCAGCTAATGGTCCCATCATACCGGCTTTGATAGCAACAACTGCTTCTTTTTCATCTTCGCTGGTTGTCTCTTCAACAGCCGCGGTAATTCCCAGAATCATACCTGTTGCCGTAATTTGTGATAAAAAGTAAGTCAGATGGCGCTTCATGGCTTCTATTCTAAGTTCCTTATTATCACCATAGAGACGGCGAATAATTGGTACCATCGCATTTAAAAAGCCAATAGCCTGAGTCAAGACCAGCGTCGAAGTAACGTTTAGTCCCCAAATTTGCAATCGCCAAAAGACTTTATTTAAATCCTTACGGGTAATTTTTTTACTGTTTTTAGTTTCCACTTCATTACTCATAGGTCGTACCCCGTATCTTCATCAACTTGCTGATTATTAGAACTACTATTTTCTGAACCCATTTCATTTTGCTTATCTATAATTTCCATAATATAGGAATAGATCACGGCAAAAATTAAAGAAATTAAGGTAACTGGTAAAATGCCTAAGTTTAAATAGGCTGATAAAACAAAGCCAAAAATTAAGAATGGCCACAATGTGCCCTTCATCATCATTGTCATTAAGATGGATAATCCCACAGCAGGCAATAAGGATGACGCTGTTCCCAAACCATTTAAGATGTTGCTTGGTACAACAGCCAGTATTTTATCAATTATGCCCTTTTGGAAATAAACAAACAGAAATGTTGGTATTGCTCGAATTGAAAACTGTATAAGAAAAGCAACAATATTTATTTGCATTATTCCACTTAAATCACCGTTATCAGCCAATCTTTGAGCCCATGGTTCGAAAAACTGTTTTAATACCCGCGTAACTACTATTAACTGTTGAATTAAAACAGCTACAGTAGTGGCGGCAGCGACTCCAGCAGCAATTCCTTTTGGTGTAGCACCTGTTCCTGAAGTAATTGAAACAGTAACTCCGATAATTGTCCCGACAATCATATCTGGTGTTTGATAACCCGCCATGTTGCCCAGGCCCATCCACATTAATTCCAATGTAGCGGAAATCACAAGTGCCGTTGGCAAATCTCCCAGGATAAGTCCTACAACCGGTCCAACCAGCAAAGGCCTCCGAAACATTTGCGGTCCTTGATCGTCAAATGAACAATATCCTGCCCAAATTGCGATCAACAAAGCATTTACAAGACTCATTAACGTACTCCTTTCATCTAAATAACTTTTTAGTTATTCAATTAATACAATGTCAGTATAAAATAGCGCTTTCATAACCTCCATGGATTTTTTATCGTTTAAAATTGCAAAAAAATAGTAGGAAGTCAGCTTAAAAGTAATCAAATAAACCAAGCTTATATTATTTATACAAACTTGGTTTATTTCATTTAATTAAATATAGAACTAACTATTTTTTGGCACACGCACTAAATTATCTCTCACTAAACATTCAGCAATTTCTACTGTATTGCTGGCAGCACCCCTTAATAAGTTATCAGCCACTACCCACATATTAAATGCACCAGAATTTTCTTGATCTGGGCGAATACGCCCCACGAAAGTCTCTTTTTTACCAGCTGCTAAAAGTGGTTGGGGATAAATCTGATTTTCAGGGTCATCCTGTAACACAAGTCCAGGAGTTTTCACAATTTCCTGCTTTATTTCTGCAGTTGTTGCAGTTTCGTCTTGCAACACAAAATAAACCGTTTCGCCATGACCAATTTCAACCGGTACCCGGACACAAGTAGCAGTGACTTTAATCTTCTTTGAATCCTGATCATTAAACAAAATCTTTTTGGTTTCATGAATCATTTTCCATTCTTCGTGCGTGTAGCCATCATCTTCAAAAACATCAATTTGCGGTAACAAGTTAAACGCCAGAGGATAATGCTTTTTAGCAGATGCGGTTGGCAGAATTTTAGCTGCTGTCTTTTGCTTATTTAACCTGTCCTGAGCTTGCTGCAGCAGCTCCGCCCAAGCTGCTTTACCAGCACCCGAGACGGCTTGATAAGTTGAAACAATAATTTGCTTAATTCCCCATTTAACGTGCAGCGGATAAAGCGCAGCTACCATCTGAATGGTCGAGCAATTAGGATTAGCAATGATGCCATGATGATTAACTAATTGTTCATCATTAACTCCAGGAACAATTAAGGGCACCTCATCAGCCATACGAAAAGCACTAGTATTGTCCACACATACCGCTCCTCTTTTGACAGCTTCAGGCAATAATTTTTGTGACACCGCACCACCTGCAGATGATAAAACTAAGTCGACCCCCTTAAATGAATCAGGTTGTGCTTCTTCTACTGTGATTGCTTGATTTTTAAATTTTAGTTTTTTACCTGCTGACCGTTTAGAAGCTAGTAGCTTGATTTGTTTGACAGGAATTTTAGACTTTTCTAGTTCACTAATTAACCGCTGACCTACTGCACCTGTGGCACCAAGAATTGCAACTGCGTATTTTCTCATCAATTTTCACCTTTTTCTGCTAAAAACTGTTGGATGCGGTTCATAGCCGTATGCAAGTTTTCATCGCTGGCAGCGTATGAAAAACGAATATAGCCTTCACCGCCAGGACCAAAAGCATTTCCGGGCGTGCCCCCGACTTTAGCCTTGTGAGCTAAGTCCAGTGCAAAGGCCTCATCGTCTTGACCATAACTTGCTGGTATTTTGGCAAAAACATAGAATGCCCCTTCACTGGCATGGGTTTCAAGGCCCATATTGTTTAGCGCACTAACAATATAGTCCCGCCTTTTTTGATAAATTGGCCGGGCCTTTGCTGGATCCTGATCACCATTTTCCAAGGCCTCAGTGGCTGCCGCTTGTGCAGGATTAGATGGAGCTGTAACCAGAAATGCGTGCATCTTTGCAATTAAACTAATTAAAGCAGCTGGTCCTGTTACATAGCCTAAACGGTAACCGGTCATCGCGTGCGACTTGGACAAGCCATTAATTAACAAAGTACGTTCGGGTAAATAACGCGCAAGCGAAATATGATTAAAGTCATACGTTAATTCACTATAAATTTCATCAGAAATAACATAAAGATGATGCTTTTTAATAATCGGTGCGATTTGCTCTAAAACAGAGCTGGGACATTCTCTGCCGGTGGGATTAGTAGGATAGTTAAATAAAATCGCTTTAGCATGAGGGTGCTCACTTAACGTCTTTTCCAGCGCCTGCGGAGTTAACACGAAATTTGTATCTGCCGTATTGATGGCAACTAATTCAGCTTTAGTGTATTGAATTAGCGGAAAATAAAGAGCATAGGATGGCGTAGGCACAATAATTTCATCACCTGGTTGAAATAGTGCCAACATGGTTGCAGCTATGGCCTCTGTCGCACCGACCGTGACAATAATTTCGCTTTCAGGATCATAGGTTAAACCTTGCTTGCGCTTTAAATAATTGCTGATAGCCTGACGCAATCTGGGTGTTCCTTTTTGAGCCGAGTAATGCGAATCATTATCTAATATACTTTGGGCTGCAGCTTTTTTGACATGTTCAGGTGTATTTAAATCAGGTTCTCCTAAAGTTAACTTGATTAAATCAGGAATATCGTCAACTTTTTGGGCAAAAGCACGGATACCAGAAGGTGGAATTTTTGCCAATGGAGTATGAATAATTGAAGTTAAATCAGTAGCTAATTGGGGCATTTCGTTCTCCTTGTAATTACAAAATCTGGTCTAAACCGACCACTAAATCTGTTAAATCCATTACTCGGCTCAAGGCTACTTTAACGCCCTGCATAAATGAAGAACGGGAAAATGAATCTTGTCTAATAGTTAAAGCTTCGCCAGGGCCGCCAAAAAGCACCTGCTCATGAGCTATATAGCCAGGTAAACGAACGGAGTGAACAGGAACTCCATCATAATCGGCACCGCGAGCTTGAGAATCATTCTCAGTTTGTGAACAATTTTCTGGATTGCGGTTTTCTGCAATTAATTTAGCAGTCGCAATAGCCGTAGCACTAGGGGCATCCCTTTTATCAGCATGATGCATTTCAATGACTTCAGCATCAGGAAAGTACCGCGCAGCCTCTTGCGCAAACTTCATTAATAAGACGGCCGATAAGCCAAAGTTAGGAGCAATAAGGCCACCAATTTTCTCTTTTTTTGCCAGTTCTTGTAGCTGTTTTGTTTGTTCAGAAGTTAAACCACTTGTTCCCACAATTGGGTGCATATGATGCTTTAAAGCAAACTTAGTATTTTCATAAACTGCTTGTGGAGTCGTAAAATCAATCCAAACATCAGCAGCAATATCGACCATTGCTAAATTATCAAACCGCTTAACGTCAGGCTTGAAATCTGAACTCTCAGATGCAGTAGGTGCCAAAACTGCTACCAATTGACAGTCAGGTAACTTTTCAACCAATTGGACAGTTTGCCTGCCCATGGATCCTGTGGCACCAGCTATTAAAATTTTCTTCATTAATCTACTCCTAGTTCTAGTGGCAATTCATGCAATAATGCTGCTTCACTTAAACCTAAATGAAGAGCTAATTGCCGCTTTTCTGTCTCATTTAAAGCTACAAGCGGTAACCGGCAACCACCAGCAGGTAAACCCTGAGCGTTTAAAACTGCCTTAATCGGTGAAGGTGAGGGGTACATAAATAAGGCTTGCATTTTCGGCATTAGTTGCCTTTGCAATTTACCCGCTGCAGCAATTTTTCCCTGATCTAAGTCATCATACATTTCCCGCATAGCTAAGCCATAAATATGAGAAGCTACGGAGATCACGCCTTTTGCACCTAAAACTTTAGCCGTTAAAGATTGCAGGTCTTCACCTGTATACACCAAAAAATCATTGGCTGCATGTTCAACAATATATTCCAAATCTTCTAAGTCTGAGCATTGCTTAACACCAGCAATTTTTGGATTATGCGATAACTCAACCAAAGTTTCTTTGCTAATCTTAATTCCTGTTCGCCCCGGAATATTATAAATAATGATTGGTACCGGCGAATTTTCAGCCACCTTTTCAAAATGGGCTGTAATTCCCCTTTGATCCGGCTTGTTATAGTAAGGTGCTACTACCAGTGCCATATCAATACCGGGAATTTGTCCTACTTCTTGTGTAAATGCAACTGTCTGTGCAGTATTATTGCTGCCAGTACCGGCAACCACTGGCACACGTCCAGCAATAATTTGAGCGAATTTAGTGTATAATTCAATCTTTTCGTCATGGGTCATTGTTGCTGTTTCACCAGTAGTACCGCCAATGACGAAACCATTGCTGCCTGTGTTGAGTAAATGCTCAGTTAATTTTTTCAGGCCAGGATAGTCAACTTTATCTTCCTTATTAAAGGGCGTAATTAGCGCGGTCATTAAATCTGCCTTGTCAAAATTAGTCATGTTTTTTCTCCTTTTGAGCTACATGTGACTCTTTAAAAAACCTACCATTGCTTTAATTCCTATTACTATAGCTTCTTCGTGCGGATTAAATGTTGCAGAATGAAGTTGGGAATTATCATTTACGCCCAGCCAAAACATGGTACCGGGAATTTGCGCTAGTAAATAGCCAAAGTCCTCTCCAGTCATAGCTGGTTGCATCTCTTGGTAATTAATTTGAGCATTTTCCTTCATATATTTAATGAACTCACTTGTGATTTGCGGATCATTTTCTACTGGCCAATAGCCGCCTTGATTAAGCTGCAAATCAACCTTAGCATTATAGCTGTGTGCTATTCCTTGAGTTATCTCGCGCAGACGCTGATCAATTTTTTCAATCATTTTTTGGGTTAATCCGCGAATGGTTCCTTCTAAATGAGCATGACCGGCAATCGCATTTCTAACTGTTCCAGCCCTAACTTTTCCTATTGTAATAACACCACCTGCAATGGGATCAATACTGCGCGAAATAATTGTTTGAATTTGCTCTATTAACGCAGCTGCAGCCACTACCATATCGTTAGCTTGCTGCGGATACGCCGCATGTCCATCCTTACCAGATAAATCAATATTGATTTCAGTTGTACCTGCAAATAAAGTCCCTAAGCGGCAGCCAATTGTACCGGTAGGTAAATCTGGAGTATCGTGCAAAGCAAAGAATTCATCTGGGCGCCATTTACCAGTAAAAATTCCTGCCTCATAAGCTTTTTTCCCGCCACTCTCACTTTCTTCAGCTGGCTGGAAAAAGAACAGCAAATTGTCTTGCGGTTGGTGATCGCAAAAATAATCTAGAATTCCCAAGGCTACTGTCATGTGGATATCGTGACCACAAGCATGCATTTGACCTTGATTGTGGGAAGCAAACGGCAGGCCGGTCTGTTCTTGAACTGGCAAGCCATCTATATCTGCACGATAACCAATCGTTTTTTGCGGTTTTTTCCCACTAACTCTAACTAAAATAGCTGTAGGCAGTTCAGAACATGTGCGAGTTTCAATGTATTTTTGATTAAAATTACCGATAACTTGCAAGAGATATTTTTGTGTTTGGTATTCGTGCAGAGCTAATTCTGGAATCTGATGCAAGTCACGCCGAATTTTAATTAGTTGCGCGGAAGTTAACATTAATTCACAGCTTTCTTAATCCCGGCTCAATTCCTGTCTTAGAAGCCGTTTTTTGATCACGCATTTTAATAATTTTTGCCGGTACTCCGGCAACGACACTGTTTGCAGGTACATCCTTAGTTACTACTGCTCCAGCAGCTACTACCGCATGGTCACCTACTTGAACTCCTTCTAAAACCACTGCATTGGCGCCAATTAAAACATCCTTGCCAATTTTCACAGGTTGTGCCGAAGCCGGTTCGACAACTCCGGCAATCACCGCGCCTGCTCCTATATGGCTGTTCGCACCAACAATTGCTCGGCCTCCTAAAACAGCGTTCATGTCAATCATGGCATTTTCGCCTATTTCTGCTCCAATATTAACGACAGCCCCCATCATGATCACCGCATTTTTGCCTATTTCAACGTTTTCACGAATTAGGGCACCCGGTTCAATTCTGGCAGAAATATTTTTCAAATCTAGCAACGGAATGGCAGAATTACGACTAACATTTTCCACTTGGTAATCAGCAAATTTGTCAGAGTTTTTTGCTATAAAAGGCCCCAAGACTTGCCAGTCTCCCAAAACGACCCCAGTATGATTTTCAATAAACGTTTTGCAGTCTGCTGGCCAGTTTAACTGAGACAAATTTCCTTTGACATAAACTTTAACTGGTGTTTTTTTGGTTGAATTAGCAATAAAATTAATGATTTCGGTTGCCGTCATTTTTTTCATATTTATAATTTATCCTTCCATTTGATAAAAACGATCATGACTAACTAGATCCGCATAAGTTTCACGTGTAACTACTTCTTGTGCTTGCCCATTTTCTGCAAAAACAACAGCTGGCCTGGGAACACGATTATAATTAGCTGCCATACTATAGCCGTAAGCACCAGTCGCTAAAACTGCAATTACGTCACCCGGTCTACTTTTAGGCAATGCCAATTTGTCAATAATAATATCGCCTGATTCACAATAACGTCCCGCAAGTCTAACCGTTTCTACTGGGTCTGCATGTGGCTTTTCTGCTAATACTGCCTCATATTGAGCTTGATAAAGTGCCGGTCTGATATTGTCACCCATACCGCCATCGACTGCCACATAAGGCAGCAGTCCCGGCACTTCCTTACGAGTACCAATTGTGTATAAGCTATAGCCGGCCTCACCGACAATCGACCGTCCTGGTTCAATCCAGATAGCTGGCATTTTTAAGTGGCTGGCTTGCACACACTTTTTAACTTTCTGCACTATTTGACTGACGAAGGTTTGAGCAGTTACTGGATGATCCTGCTTGGTATACCTGATACCGAAACCGCCTCCCAAATTTAACACCTGAGGTTGATAGTCATATTTTTGTTTCCAATCGTTCACTAACTTCATCAACTTCTCTACTTCAAGTTTAAAGCCCTCAGCTGCCAAAATTTGCGAACCGATATGTGCATGCAGTCCAATTAATTCCATTTGTGGGTTAGCTCTAACTTGCAAAAACGCCTGCTCAGCCTGACCCGACCGAATGTCAAAGCCAAATTTGCTGTCCTCTTGACCGGTTTGGTCATATTCATGTGTATGAGCAGAGACCCCTGGAGTTACTCTCAACATTACCTGCACGCGAGTATTAGTTTGGTTTAAAATCCTTTTTAACAGTTTAATCTCAGTAAAATTATCTAAAATAATCACGCCCACATGGTTTTGGACAGCCATTAACAACTCATCTGGGGTTTTATTATTACCGTGAAAACTGATTTTTGCCGCAGGAAAACCGGCTTTAAGTGCAGTAAATAATTCTCCGCCGGAAACAACGTCAATATGCCCTCCCAGTTTATTAATTACCTGGTAAATTGCAATTGTGGCAAATGCCTTACTAGCATAACTAATGGCATAATTTATCTGCTCTTTTTCAAAAGCATTTTGGAAAGCCTGAAATTGCCGTTTGATTTTCTGGACGTCATAAACAACTAAGGGGGTACCAAACTTTTTTGCCAGTTCCAAAGCGTCTACTCCCCCAATTATCAAATGACCCTGGGTATTAGTTTGATAATAATCATTAGCAGTCATTTAAGTCTCTCCCTTTTTGTTAAATAAAAAAGGCTCTTTTGTTGTACCTAACAAAAGAGTCCTTCAAGTTATTATCTGGTATCAATTTTGTCGATAGCGCTCCGCGAACATAAAATTGCGACAGTCCGTAACCTGTTTGATTACGTCCCAGCTTATTAATTACCGCAATAATTAATGCTTCGGCAACCGCCCCTTTGACTAGTTTCTTAGTTTTTGCAGAAACTCCACCAGCTACTTTTGTTGGTTGCAACCTCTTCGATTTATTAAAATATTATTATTAATTAATATGATTGTCAACCATTTTCACTGACAATTGCTTTTTAATTTTTTAAATAAAAATCTTGTTTTTAAAATTTATTTATTTTTTATCTTGTAAAATGCTATTAGCACCAACATTTTCAGCTCAAATTTTAATGCAATAATGTTACGCAAAACAGCTTCTTTAGTGAATAGCAGCTTTCTTTTGCAGTTGAAGATTAAAATTTTAATGTTAAAATCCAATACTAATTACTTAAATTAAATTTAATTGTGAAAGGTATTAACATGAAAGTTGTTAAATTTGGTGGTAGTTCTCTAGCAGACGGAGAACAATTTCAAAAAGTTTTAAAAATTATTAATGCTGATCCAGCACGTAAAGTGATCGTGACTTCTGCTCCCGGCAAAAGGTCTAAAAACGACACTAAAGTAACAGATCTATTAATTACATATGCAGAAAATGTTCTTAATAACCAAGATTACAGTGCAACGGTAAAAGCGATTTGGACCAGGTATCAGGATATCGCGACCTACTTTCAAATATCTGGGCAATTAGTAAAGCCTTTGTTACAGGAATTACTCAATCTGCCCCAAATTTCTTATCCAAACACAGATTTTTTAATGGCGGGGTTTAAAGCACATGGTGAAAAACTTAGTGCACAGCTTTTAACTTTAGTTCTGCAAAAGCACCAGATAGCCGCTCGCTTTTTGGATCCCGCAGAAGCCGGCTTTATGGTTACTAATAATGCTAACGATACTCAAGTTCTACCAGAAACTTACGAAAATTTACAAAAATGGGCACAAACTGCAGATTTACTAGTCGTGCCCGGCTTTTATGGCATTACACAAGATGGCTTAATAGCAACTTTTTCTCGCGGAGGCTCAGATATTACTGGAGCAATTTGGGCCCGGGGAATTAAAGCAGATTTATATGAAAACTTTACGGATGTAGATGCAATCTATGCAGCTGACCCCAGAATTGTTGCGCATCCCTGTGCCATTAAGGTTATGACATACCGTGAGCTGCGGGAGTTGTCATATGCAGGTTTTTCTGTTTTTCATGATGAAGCCATTATTCCCGCTATTGAAGGTCGGATTCCCGTAAACGTCAAAAACACTAATCATCCGGAACTGCCTGGAACAATGATTGTTCCACAAAATAGTTTTACCCCGCAAAGTACCATTACAGGTGTGGCAAGTTCTGGACATTTTGCCGCATTATATTTACATAAATATTTACTAAATAAAGAAGTGGGATTTACACTTAAATTACTACAAATATTCTATAAATTTAATATATCATATGAACATATGCCATCAGGAATTGATGATTTGACTGTTATTTTTGATAAAAAACAATTTGATAAACAAATTCGTCAGCAAATGTGTCTTGCAATTCAGAAAGAACTTCAACCTGACCAATTAGAATGGATCGATGATTATGCCATCATTATGGTGGTTGGAGAAGGGATGCGCAACAAGATTGGTGTAATGAAAAATATCACTCTGCCTTTAGCAGAAAAGCATATTGCCATTCATATGATTAACCAGGGTGCTTCACGCATTTCAATCATGCTAGGCACCAAAAAGGCAGACGCAGCTGCCGCTGTTAAAGAAATTTATCACCAGTTTTTTAATTAATTTAAGGAGAAATTTTCATGATACAACTACAAAAAGTTCACGGCTCACAGAATAAGTTTTTTCTACTTGATCAAACTCAATTTCAAACACCGTTATCTAAGGGAGAATTAGTCAACTTGACGCAACAGATAACTAAGCCGGAAAGAGGCTTACTTAATGGTGCTGATGGTTTACTAGTAGTCAGCAATTCAGACCATGCGCAAACTCTAGGAAAAATGGAAGTTGTCAATGCTGACGGTTCTTTTGCTTCCATGTGTGGTAACGGGCTAAGGACAGTAGGCCGTTATTTAGCACAAAAATATCATAAAGAAACATTTAAAGTTGAAACTATGCAAAACGATTTACGTGTCAGCTGTCAGCCAGATTGGGCTCAAAAAGTTAAGGCAGTCAGTGTTGAAATCAGTCCTGTCAGTTTTGCAGCTGCGGCTCTGCCCTTTACTAATCTAGGCTATTCTGAATTAAATAATCAAGAAGTGCCGGAACTGGCACCAGAATTGAAGTTTTCAGCAGTTGCTGTCCCTAACCCCCACTTGATCAGCTTTGTTTCAGATGATATTTTCAAAAGCGACTTATTAGCAAAATTAGGCGCAAAACTAAATCAGAAAAATCCATTTTTCCCGGATGGAGTAAATGTTAGTTTTGCTCAAGTTTTGAGTGCGCATCATCTATTTGTACGCACTTTTGAGCGAGGTGTAGGCTTCACCAATGCCTGTGGTACAGCCATGTCAGCTGCAAGTTTAATTTACGCTTTGACCTGTCAGTCAATGAATCTGTTTGACAAACTACTGACTGTTTCTAATCCTGGCGGCTTTGTTCAAACTAAAGTTCATCACAGTGATCATAGCTATTGGATAGAGTTGATCGGAAATGCTACGGTTACTCATTATATTGACACTACAGAAAGTGAATTACACCAGAAGCATCCCAACTTTAATAACTTTCAGGTTACGCCCACTATGGAAAATGAGGCATATCATAAATTTATGGCGACACATAACCAGTAAAAGGATATTTTTTATCTAAGCATGTACTAAAATAAAAATTAAGCTGCTCAATCGCCACTTTGAAGTGACTTTATAGCCTTTCTTTTTCATAATAGTGAAGTAAAATATACTTGATAAAGCGATTTCACAAAAAGGAGTACTGTAAAAATGGCAGAACCAGATTATCAAAAATTAGTTCAAGAAATGCGTAGCGAATTTAAAAAAGGTGATGACCAACGTGATGAAGGGTTGCCAACACAAATTCCCGAAGTAGAAAGATGCGATAATATACCGTATGGTGACGATCCTAAGTATCAGATACTTGATGTGTACTTACCACAGAAAAGAACTAATGACAAACTACCGGTTATCGTCAATATCCACGGTGGCGGTTGGGTATATGGCACTAAGGAAACATACCAGTTCTATTGTTTAGCCCTTGCCAAAGCAGGCTTTGCAGTAGTTAACGCCAATTACCGGTTAGCACCTGATGTTGTATATCCGGGCGAGTTAGATGATATTAATCGGGTATTTCATTGGGTAGCCGAAAAAGAAAATGCCGCTAAATATCAGTTTGACCTAGACAATGTCTTTATAGTTGGAGACAGTGCTGGTGGGCAAATGGGTGAACAAATTTTAGCAGTTTACACCAACAATGAATACCGTAAATATTTCGGCTATTCTGTACCTAACCTAACTATTAAAGCAGCGGCTTTAAACTGTGGAGCTTACTTCTTAACAGAGATTAATTCAATTGCCGGTGCACCCGAAGCTTATTTCAGACCTGAAATTCAAATGGATAAACATGATGAACTAAATGTAGAGCAATTCCTAACACCGGCTTTGCCACCCCTGTTTATCATGACTTCTACTGATGATTTTCTGCGTGATAATGCCTACATGCTTTCAGGCTATCTCCATGCTAAAAACATTTACCATGAACTCCATTTTTATGGTGATAATGACCATCGTCGGGGACACGTTTTCCACGTTAACCAAAAAGACGATTTAGCCAAGCAGTGTAATGAAGATGAATTAAACTTTTTCCGCAAATATCTCAATTAAATAATATCTACCAAAACTGGTTGAACTAGTATAATTTAGTTCGACCATTTTTAGTAAAGGAGAAAATATCATGGCACGTGATAAGCATGAGTTAGTGCAATTAGATGAACTTCCTGTTTTTATCAAGGTTCATCAATACCCGGGCTCTTCAGAAGTACCTCCTCACTGGCATCAAAGTATTGAGCTGAGTTTTACACTAAGAGGAAAAATTGACCATTTTATTATTGGTGGGGTAGATCATGAAACGCATCCTGGCGAAGTTCTAATAATTAATACCCAAGTTGTTCATAGCGTGCGCAATCTTAACAGCTCTAAAAATGATCTGGCTTTATCCCTGCTTTTTCCTTATCCCTTAGTATTACAAATGTTTCCTGAAATGGACCATTATCAATTTGAATTGCAGCCCCTTGCAAAATTAAGTTTAGAGCAAGTAGAGCAATATCATTATTTACAAACTTTATTGAGTAAAATTATTGCCATAAAATCTGCACCAGCTAAAGCTTTTAAAAATCTGGACTTAACTATTCTTAGCTATCAAGTTTTAAATATTCTACTCAAATACTTTTTAAAACAACGAGATAATAAGGGCCAAATATCACGTAACTTAATTATTACCGAACATTTGCGCCATGCTCTAGATTATATTCAAAATCATTACCAAGAGCCAATTACACCCCAAAACATTGCGGACAGCTGCCACTTATCACGACAATATCTGCAACGAATTTTTCATCAAAATATGGGAACTACTATCGGTAAATATCTTAGGAATTTCCGGGCACAAAAAGCATATCAAGACTTATGTCATACTGCTATGACTCTCACAGCAATAGCAATGAAAAACGGCTTTAGTGGTATCCGCTCTTTAAATAGAGCAATGGTTGATTATTATGGCCAAACTAGTATGCAAATCAGAAAAAGTTCCTCAGCGCCAGATCAAAGCTACTGAAAGCGTTATTTTAACTGTTAAAAGAGAGTAATATATTATTAAAACTAGTATTAAATAAAAAAGAGGCAATTAATATGAAAAAATTTAATCCAAAATCTGGATTATTTAAATGTGCTTTATTATCAATATCATTAATGCTAATGATAGCACCACAAATTTCTTCAGTACTGCCGTTGATGTACTCATCATTTCCGCAAGTTTCACGGGCTGCCGTAGAAACATTAAGCACAATTCCTAATATTGGAATTGTTGTAGGTCTGATTATAAGTCCCTTTTTAATAAAACTGATCGGAACCAAGCCAACGGTTATTACTGGTTTAGCAATTGCTTTACTGGCAGGCACATACCCAATGTACGCAGCAAGTTATACACCAATTTTAATTTCCCGTTTTCTTTTAGGAGCCGGAATTGGTCTCTTTAATTCATTAGCTGTTAGTCTGCTGTCCAAATTCTATCAGGGCAACGAACTATCAACCATGCTTGGTTTTCAAAACTCAATGGGTAGTGTAGGTGCTGCTGTATTTTCATTTTGTGTTGGTCTCTTAGCCGTTATGGGTTGGCATGCAACTTTTGCAATCTACTTAGTAGCACTGCCAGTCATGGTATTATTCGGCTTAGTAGTGTCATTACCAAATGAAAAAAGTAAGGTAACTGATACTGAAAATTCACCAGTTAAAGAGGAAAATAAGATCAACGGCAGCGTCGTGGAAATTTCTCTTATTATGTTCTTCATGTACGTCTTCTTTATGCCAATGACTTTTAAACTACCACAATTAGCCACTACGCAAAAAATCGCCAACGTTAGTCAAATTGCTTTTGTTTCTAGTGTAGCAACTCTGGTTGGGATACCTGTCGGAATGTGTTATGGCTATTTGAAAAAGAAACTCCAAGATTTAATTTTACCTATAGGTTTGTTGCTGCAAGTCGTTGGACTATTGGCTCTTGCCTATGCTGCTAATTTACCAGTATTGGTTATTGCTGTTATTGTCTTAGGCACTGGGTTTGGTCTGTCAGTTCCTTATATTTTTAACTGGCTAGATGAAGCAGCTCCGCGAAATTCGGTCAACTTTGCTACGACGATTACTTTAGTGCTCGTAAATGTTGGTTGTGCCGCTTCACCGACGATTATAGACTGGTTAGGCAGCCATTTAGGCAATGGTTCACCTCGTGCCGATATGACAATGGCTGGAGCTGGTATGATTATTTTGTTCTGCTACAGCTTGATCCACTATTTTAAGGTAAGAAAGCACTAGAAAATAACTAAATATAAAAAGAGTTGACGTGATTTTTTCACGGCCAACTCTTTTTTTATATGTTAATTTATCCTTGCAAACTATTGCCGCTGGTTTCTTTCTTTTCTAGAGAACCAAAACATAAATAGTGGTAAAATGATGAACCCAAAGATCATCATGAAAATTGCATACCAATTAACACCAACGACTTTACCATTCTCAATAATACCAAATTGTGCTTGCCAGTTATATTTAACCAGCAAAAAGATTACTAAAACTATTGACAATATTGGTACAAATATATCAGTTATGACATTCTTAGGAGCCGGTAAAATTGGTTGCTTATTTTTACCATAGTAAAAGCAAATTACTGCCAGCGGAACAATGATAAAGCCTAAAAATCTGACCATAGCACTCAATGTAATCAAGTTAGTCATGTTATATTGAAAAGCCAAAGGTACTAAAATTGCTAATGCTTCAGAAATAAAAAATGTTTTAATAGGAAAATTATTTTTAGTTCTTTTGGTTAAAGTAGCTGGCAATTGATGTTCGCGTGCCATTGCTTCCAAAATACGTGGCGCATTAAAGCTAGAGGCAACATTTATTCCCAGCATAGAAATAAGCGCACCAACTAAAATTACATCCCGCAATACTTCATTTTTAAAAATTGCACTGACTGCTACCACTTGTTTAGTTGTCATCAGCGCCTTAGGATCTAGCACCATCGCTACGGCCACTACCCCAATATAAATAGCGGCGATAACTAAAATTGCTAGTGGAATAGCCTTTGGTAAGTTTTTTTCTGGCTCTTGCATGTCTTCTGAACCAGAGGCAACTGATTCAAAACCTGTAAAAGCATAGAACGCTGAAACAACGGCCATCACGAGTCCTGTAGTAGTTAAAGTTGGTACTATTCTTTGTCCGTTTTGCGTTATTTGGTCAACAGATGACAAACTATGTGTGGCTCCAGTGGTAATAAGTAAAACAACACCCGCCACAATAATTAAAATTAATGCAGCTAATTTACCTGCTGTAGCCATGTTCATAACAAGTTTCACAAACTTTTGTCCAAATAAGTTAATTACAGTAACTACTACCATTAAGATAATAAAACCAATAGTAACATTTAAAAATTTATCTGGATTGCCACCAAAAATAGAAATAGTCGATTTGATTACACCAACAGCCATTACTCCCCAGGCAACACTAGCAGAAAAGTAACGCAAAATGCCAACGTAAAAACCAACGTTATCACCAAAAGCAGCTTTAGAATAGGCATAAGAGGCACCAGACTTGGTGACATATTTAGCGGCTGCTGAAAATGAAATGGCTAAGACTGAGGCAAAAATTGCAGCAATGAAGTAGACAATTAAAGCTTTACTCCCTGCCTGACTAACTACACTACCAGGTGTTAAAAAGATACCTGAACCAATAATTGAGTTAATAGCTAAAAGAACAATCGACCAAAAGCCAAGTTTGTCTCCTGCGTTTTTGTTTTGAGTCATATTTACTCCCTACTTGGCATTTTCAACCACAAATTTAAATAAATTATTCATATACTTAGTATTAGGATTGTTATGTAGCATTTCTGGGTGCCATTGAATCGCCAAAACAGTACCCTGTTTATTTTCAAGCCCTTCCGGGACGCCATCGCTTGCATCTGCAACTTCAAGTAAATCTGGCGCTATGTCTTTAATTAATTGGTGGTGAAAAGAATTAACCATACACTCCGTCTTACCTAATGTTTTAGCCAACAAGCTGTTTTCCTTAATTGTTACTTTATGAGTAGGTAAATCAGGTGTATGACCTTGTTCGTGTTTTAGAGTTTGCTCTGAGCGATAACTAATATCCTGGTAGAGACTGCCGCCATGTGCTACGTTAATAATTTGTGCCCCACGACAAACTCCCAGAACAGGTTTATTAGTTTCTTCAGCAATTTTTAATAAAAGCATGTCAAAGTGATCTCTCTGAGGCCAAATGGGACCAATCTTAGGCATTAATTCTTCACCATATAAGTGCGGATCAACATCATGTCCACCAGATAAAATCAGTCCTTGAACGTGAGCCATTTGGCTTTTAATAACTTCATCATCTTCAGTAAAAGGAATTATAAAGGGAATTCCGCCATTTTTAACAACAGAATCCACATAATCCTCATTAACATAACTACGTCTGTATCCTGGAAACATTCCAGCAGAATCAATCATTTCAGATCCTGCAATGCCAATAATTGGTTTTGTCATTTTTCCTCCTTAATTAAACTTATACTACTAGTTATTAACATTATAATAGTTATTAGTAATTTGCGTGTATCTTTTGTTCTTATATATTTCCGCTTAATTTGCTTTTGTAGTAAAATATTTAAGCTAAAATCAAGTCATCTATAAATCCTTTTAATTGCACTAGCTACAATAATCTTCCTGCTATTACCACAGTTAACAAGATTTAGTTCTTTTTAGAAATCCTATTTATTTCCCGGGAAATATTTTCAATGTCTGTAAATGAAGCGTTAGGATCAGAAATCAGTTGGTCTAATTTGAATTGCAATAAACTGATCTGATTAGCATTTTTGGTATTTTCTTTACTCGAAAAATCACTAGGCGTTATCAACTTGTGATTTTTTATTTTCCAAGAAGTAAAGTTTAATTCTTTTAACAATTTCTGATCGTGAGAAACTATAATAACAGCAAACGGATAGTTTCTTAGAAATTCTGCTAAAGCATTAATAGATGAAATGTCTAAAAAGTTGTCCGGCTCATCAAGGATCAGTAAGTTATGTTCACCTAAAAGCACTTTTGCCAATTTAAAACAAACAAGCTGTCCTCCACTCAAAGCACTAACGCGATTATCCAAAGATCTTTGCAAATGCAAGTCACCTAAAAGCTGCATTGTAGTAGTTTTATTAAAAATGCTGTTTTTATATATTACCTCTTTTACTGTAGCTGTTTCTTCAGTTTCCTGCGCCATATTTTGTTTGAAATAGCCCATTTTTAGCTGTGGATTAAGCCAGACAGCCAGTTTTTTGTGAAATAATTTTTCTAAAAAAACTGATTTTCCAGCACCATTTATACCAGTTAACGCTATTTTTTCTTTTCCTTTAATTTTCAACTCTTTAGTTATTGCAAATAATTGCTTTTTATGTAGAGTAACACTTTGCGTCTTGAATCTGACTATGCTGCTTTTCTGAGACAGCTCCAGATTCATATTTTCAATATTACCTAAAGTGATTGGCTGATTAACTTGCGGCTTTTCCAGCGTCGTTTCTGCTTTAGCTATACGCCTTTTCAGTAAAGTACTTTCACGAAAAAGGCTTTTTTCTATACCGCTGCTATCTTTTATTTTCCAATCGGACCAAGAAATACTTTTCTTTTTCTTAGTAGATTTTTTAGCCCTAGTTTCGTACTCCCTTTGATCTTTTTTTAGTCTTTTAATTTCAATTCGTTTTTGATAATACTCAGTATTCTGCCTTTTTTCTTGTGTTCTAAGAAATTGCTGGTATTCGTCATAAGTACCTTTAAATTCATGAACTTGCTGGTCCTTGATCTGCCAGATAACATTGACAAGTTTACTTAAAAAAGCCTGATCATGACTAATTAACAGAATTGGTTGTTTTAAACTGTCTAAGGCTTTAATTAGCCATCTTTGTTGCTCAATATCTAAATTAGATGTCGGCTCATCCAAAATTAGCAGAGAATTCTGAGTTTGATTTATCTGAAGTAATGCTCGAACAATAGCTGCCTTTTCCTTTTCTCCACCACTTTGCTCACTGTTATTTAAAATTTGTGGTACTAAAATAGTATGGCAATTTCTTTTAACTTGCCCCTCTATCTCAAAAACTGTAGGCTTTTCAGCAATAATGTTGACTAACGTAGTTTTACCTACACCATTATCACCTATCAAACCGGTTATTTGCTGGTCTTGAACATTTAAATGTGGAGCTTGAAATAAAACCTCACCTTGATACTCTACTTTCAGATTCGTTATTTTAATATATTCCATGTTAACACCTGCTTTTTGCTAAAGAAAAAGCACTGATAACCATATTGCCCATAATTTGATTAGCAGTGCACAAAAAGCTAGTGAAACTAAAGAATCACCACCAAAGAGAACAAAACCAATTTCTGATTATTGGCAAAAAAGCATGACAAAAGCTTTGGTTATCAAACTTTTTGCTTACTAATAAAACCAGAAATTAATTCTCCATTTTGGCAATAACCTCTTTCTCTAAATTATTTTAACTATATCATATTTTTTTCATTTTGCAACGTCCCAATTAATCAATCTTTGCAAAAGTTTCACAAACCATTGGCGCTTGGGGATAAAATTTTTGTCCATTAGCTTTAAATTCTTCTTCAAAGAATTGATCATGAACTGTGCGCCAATATTGATAACTGCGATCTCCTTCTCCTTCATGATAAGCATGTTCTGCGGAAATTTGACTATAAGGGATAATTTCTACCACTTTATCTTGGACAACACAGACGGGTTTACCTTGACCATCAAGAATTATGTTCCAATCGCCAACTTTAGGCATATCTTCATCGCCTGGTACATATTCTGAAGTTGTGGCAGTTTTTATGCCTCTCTTAACTAACTCAGCCAATTCATCTGCATCTTTTTCACTATAACCAAAAGCCCAAGCGTCAACTTTAGTGCTGGCAGACAAATTGTGCTTAAAGCAAAAATCCTGCCAAAATTGTTTTACTTCTTTATACATTATAGCCACCATTCTGGGGTTAATTCGCCCATTGTAGCGACTTTGTCCTTTTCATAATCCAGCATAATTTCAACTTGTTGATAATCTTTTTCCATTAACTGAACAATAAATTCGCGACAAGCACCACAAGGAGCACCATTTTTACCATCTGCCATTAATGCTAAAACTCTGCTAATTTTAGTTTCACCATTGGTAATCATATTAAAAAGAGCACTGCGTTCCGCGCAGACACCTAATCCACAGGCTGTGTCAATACAAACTCCCGTATAAATTTTTCCTGATTCAGCTAGAACAGCAGCAGCGACTCCACCAGCTTCCATATGAGGGCCAATGGCAGTGAATCCTTGTACTTTTTTTGTTGCCTCATACATTTTTTGCCATGTTTTATCCATAATTTTCACCTGCAATTCTTTCATAAATATCTATAAAACTAAACTCAAATTTTCTTTGACATAATATTGAATTTATAGATGCCGCCATTTGAACGCACATTTTCTGTACCTGTTTGGACATAACCTGCCTTTTGATAGACTTTAATCGCGCGCAAATTAAAGTCAGCAACGGATAAAACAATTACTTTATAGTCATAGTTATCTTTGACAAAATTTTCCATGACAGTTATAAATTCGCTGCCTAGACCATGACCAGTTAGATTAGGAGCTAGTCCCAACCCAACTTCAACTTGTTCTCTTTTCTCCTTATCTGGGTCAAGACAAAAGAAGGCGACTAAATTGCCGTTTGTATCCAAAACCTGAAAGTAATTATTTTTACGTAACTTGGGAGAAATTATTTCATCATAATCTTCTTGATCATTTTTCATATCATAAAAAGCATATTGTCCGTCGTAATGCCACTCATCTGCAATAATCCTGGCATTTTTTTGCGACAGTAGTGCTATTTTTTGAAAAATACTTTTATTCATTTCTTCACCTCTATTCTTTGGATATTAAAGACTAATTAATTATTTAATATACTGAAGCCCTATCCAAAAAGCAAATTTTGCATAAAAAATCCGCTTTTACTTTTGTGTAAGCAAAAACGGAAATTAAATTTTATTTATTATTCTTTAATTAATAGCTGGTCCACCTGTGGCACCATATACTTGGCCTGTTACATAACTGGCCAAGTTTGAAGCCAAGAAAATATAAACATGAGCTATTTCATCAGGTTGTCCTGCGCGTTTCAGCAGTACTTGCTGACCAAATGTAGCAAGAGCATCAGTTGGCTGACCACCACAAACTTGCAGAGGTGTCCAAACAGGACCAGGTGCAACACTATTAACTCTAATTCCTTTAGGAGCAAGACTTTGAGCCAAATTAATAGAAAAGCTGACAATTGCTGCTTTGGTAGCTGCATAATCAAGCAATATTGGTGATGGACTGAAGCCTTCTAAAGAAGTCGAGGTCAGAATTACGCTGCCCGGCTTCATATGCGGTACTGCAGCCTTAGCCATCTCAAACATGGAAATGATATTAACTTCAAAAGTATCGTGCACTTGATCCATTGACAAATTCTCTATGCCATCAACATTTTGTTGGATAGCTGCGTTCATTACCAATAATTCTAAACTGCCCAATTCTTTGACAGCTTTTTCAACAACTTTTGCTGCTTCGCCACGTTTACGGAAATCAGCTGGCAGCAAAACTGCTTTACGTCCAGCCTTTTTAATTAATTCAGCTGTATCTTTAGCATCTGACTCTTCTTCCGGCAAATACTGAATGGCTACATCTGCTCCTTCTTTGGCAAAGCCAATCGCTACAGCGCGGCCAATACCGGAGTCACCACCTGTGACAAGGGCATTGCGGCCCTTTAACAATCCATGTCCTTCATAGTCGGCCATGTCACCGGCAGGTGCAGGATCCATTTTACTTTGCAGTCCAGGATATTCCTGTGATTGCTTAGGAAAATCATCATGATGATAACGCTTTAACGGATCTGATAAATTATTGTTCATTTGTACTTTCTCCCTTCAATGAATTCAAGTTCAAGATACCGCTTTTATAATAATAAAACAAAAATAACGCTTATTAATTCACATAAAGCCTTTATCTTTGCCCATTCTCTTGCAATGCACTATGATGAATTTATTAGGTAAAAGTAGGAGGAAATATTTAATGATTAAATCATATAAAAAGTTCTGGCAGAATATTTTTAATTTTTCCGGCACTGCTAATCGTTCAGAATATTGGTGGCCGGTGATTATAAATTGGATATTGGCTTTTGTTTTGATGAATTTGGTTGAGAGCCTATTAGGTCATTCAATTAATGATATTTATAATTGGGGCGATTGGAGCATCAAGACGAGCTCTCTCATCATATCCTTTGTTGTCTGGATTGCAATGTTATCTTTGCGCTTTCGCCGTTTACATGACAGTAATCATTCTGCTTGGTGGATTCTAATCATGATAGTGCCAATCATTGGCGACATTTGGTTCATCATTCTTATGTTATTACCATCCAAAGCAAATAATTACGATTAAAAAGTATTTCCATTTCAATAAAAATTTAGCTTTATTTAAAGTAATATAAATCAGGTGCAATAATTTACCTTTAGTGTCATTATTGCGCTTTTTCTTTGCCAGCTAATATTTCTTCCGGCTATTTTTACGCTCATCCATGTTATGCTTTTTGGTAACTTCATTATAAAAAGTGAGTTTGCGGTCAATTACTTTTATTAATTTATCCAACATCATCATTTATGCAATAATTCTTTTAAATAATGAACCCTGTCTCAATCATCAAGTCACTCGTAATAATGTTTCACATGAAAAAAGCAATTTTTAATTTAAGCATATCAAGTTTGTATAGTTTTCATCCTTGCTATAATTAGGAAAAGGAAGTATATTTTATGCATATTAAAAATAAGTTAGTAAATTGGCCAAAAAGTATATTACCAACAAAAACGTCACAGAAATTATTCAACCAATTCAATCAAAAAATTGCACAGATACCACAATTATGGGAAAGAATTAATTCAAATAATTATTCATGGAATTTATCTGGACTACAACAAATTCAAAATTTATTGCAGGTTTGCGCTAAACATAATAAGCATATTGCAGAACAACTAAAGCAATTATCCACAGAAGCAAATGAGCAATTAGTCTCTGTCTTTAAAAACAGAACCTTTTTAAAAATTCTTGCTCAGAAAATGCAGCTATCACCACAAACAACAAAAAAGATTCAAACTTTATTAGATAAGTTCACAAGTAGTAATAGCAAAATTTCTCCGGGTAAACTTTTGATCATAGTTTTGTTTATTGCAATGGGAGCCCAACTACCGCTAATTTTTGAAGACTCGCTTAATTTCAAAGGCATCATATTAGCTGTCTCAACTATTCTTGACTACATCACTACTGCCATTCAACTTGCTCAGCACTTTCAAAAAAATAAATCTAAAAATTAATTTTTTACAACTTAAAACCGGCAAATGAAAAGTCTGTTTCAACAACTAGTATGCAAATAGGTAATTAAACTATTCGCCTTATTAGCAAATTAATAATATTGAAAATATGCTGACTCAGCTAATTAATCTGCCATATTTATTACCTTTTGTCTTTGAGTTTCACATGAAACATTAATTTCGCTTATAGTACTAGTTAGCTTTTTATTATTTCTAGTCAAAAAGTGACTATGCTGATTGCCATAGTCGTCTTTTTAACATATTTAAGCGGAATATTGGGTTAGTCCTGTCTTTAATCTTTCTAAGCCATCTTTAACCATTGCTAATGGGCAGGCAAGGTTCATACGTAAAAAGTTGTGACCGTTACCGCGATAAATACTTCCCGGTGATAAAACCAGACCTGTTTTCTTCTCTAAGTAATCTGCTAGTTCTTGCGAGTCGGTACTAATCTTTTCAACATCAAGCCAAATTAAGTATGTTGCTTTGCCTGAGACCACTTTTACTTGGGGAAGATTATTGCCGATAAACTCTTGCGCATATGTAAAATTAACGTTTAGCTGCTTAATCAATGCTTGCAACCAATCATGACCATGTTCATAAGCAGCGATCGTTCCCGGAATAGCCAACAAATTAGGTTCTGCTATTTCGTCACTATTGAGACCGCGATTAACCATAGCGCGCAAGTTATTATTCGGTACGATAGCGGTTGCTGCATGCAAAGCGGCAACGTTAAAGGTTTTACTTGGCGAAACTAAGGAAATGACGTTGTCACGTGCAGGACCATTTACTGAAAAGGCAGGAGTATAATCTGGTCCTTTGCGCACCAGATCACCATGAATCTCATCAGACAAAAGCACCACATGATGTTTAAAACATAAATCAGCAATTTTTTGAACTTCTGCTTGAGTCCATACCTTTCCCACAGGATTATGCGGATTACAAAAAATCATTAGTGTCGTCAGAGGTAATGCTAGTTCTTGTTCCAAGTCTTCCCAATTGATCTCATAATTTGAGCCATCAAATTGCAGGTCATTACTTAAAACGTGTCGACCGTTATTTTCAATCGAATTATAGAAAACATTATAAACTGGTGCTTGCACTAAAACATTGTCACCAATGTGAGAGATTCGCCGCACAACTGCAGAAATTGCTGGTACTACACCCGTAGTAAAAATTAGCCATTCTTCTTGGGGGCGATGACCATGTTCTTTTTCATACCAATCTGCTACAGCATTAAAATAATCATCTTCAGGCCACTCGTAGCCAAAAACACCGAGACTAATTTTTTCTTTCATTGCAGCAATAATTTCCGGTGCGGTTTTGAAGTCCATATCGGCAATTGACATTGGTAAGTCGCCTTTTTTAACATGCCACTTGACTGAATCTGTCATACTTCTATCCGGTGCATTAACAAAATCATATTTATTCATTATATTTAATCCCCTGGTTTCTGATTTTCATCTGAATGATCAATCTTCTCATCAATTTTAGCACAGATAATTTCCGTTTTAGCGGGAGTAATTTTTTGTGGATCTAGAATCAATTTACCTATTGCAGGAGCAACAATACTACCGGAAATTGGATTCTTGACACTATCGATCTTACTCGAAACCGTAGCATCGATATTAGAAACATATTCAAAAGCTAAGTCCGTGTGAATTAAATTGGTATTTTTTAATTCCAAATGGTCAATGTAATTAAGTCCTTGATCACTTTCAATCTGACAATTAATGAACTTAATATTGTGGCCATTCCAGGCCAAATATTCACCATCTATTAGCGAATCATACACAGTAACATTTTCACAGTTCCAAAAGGCATCTTTAGAAACAAAAGTAGAATTATGTACTTCAACATTTTGAGCACCATCAAAAACATAGTTGCCAACCACACTGACGTGGTCAAGATAAATATTTTGACTATCTTTGCCAAAATAATCACCGTTAATTTGACTATTGGTAATACGAATGTCCTTGCATGTCCACATTGTCTCCTCAGCATTTGCAAAATGAACATGGTCCAAATTTATTTTTTCTGCTCTTCTAAATAATTTTGGTGCCTGCAAAGCCGAATTTTTAATCGCAATATTTTTGGTATACCAGATACCACTACGAGCCATAGTTTCAAAAACAGTATTAGCGACAGTGATGTCATTGTCATACCACAACGGATATTTCCACTTAAAAACAGAGTCTTTAATGCTAATTTTGCTGGCTTCCTTTAGTGGGGACTCACCCTCTCCAAAAGTGATTCCTTCCAGTTGTGCATCTTTTAGTCCAAAAAGAATTCTTTCACCTGCAAAAAAATGATTTTTGATAATGCTCATTCTGATCTCTTTTCTTTGATATAATTGGTGGGCTGTAATTTTTATTTAAATAATCAAATTGCCTTATTTTATTATCCACTGAAAACTATTCAACATAAAATACCAATTAATTAGGTCCTACTATTACAAAAAGTTATACTAAATTATTTTTCAATTATATAAATATTTTACCATTCTGCTAAAAACTTACTGTATCTTTTTTAAAAGATTGAAAGGCTTTTTAAATAACTAGGGCTAAAGTAAGACCATCTGATACGGAGATATCTAAATATAGTAAAAATTACGCACTCTTATAAAGCATGACGTTCTCAAATAGATGCAGAGTACAATCAAGGAAGCTGGAATTTTGACAGTTATCTGCGCTCGAAAAAACGTGGTTCTGTTATCGTAACAGAATCACGTTTTTAATTTGTCATTTATATAAATACCTAGCGCGGCACTCTTTCCGGTTGAGGAGCAATAGCTGGTAAATTACTTGCTTTTTCTGCTGAATACCAATAGGCAACTGCAGCAACATCATCTGAACGCTCAAACAATTGAATATCATTATTGCCGATTTGCTGGACAGTTACTTTTAAATCGTGTTTAAACCGAATTGGGTCCAATAAGTGAAAGCGATATAACCCATGCATTGGCAAAGCATCATTGCCAAAGGCATGTAAAGGCATTAACTCACCATTATTAAATTCATCCCGCGTATGATCTACTTTTGACATAAATGGGTACCCCATAAAAGGCCTTTGAAAAGTTTGAGCGTAAGTCTTACCATTTTTGTCTTTTTGGTGAAATGCCCAGGCTCCACCAAAATAGTCTTCAGTACCTGTAGAAGTAACTGTTGGATAGTTGGTATCACCATCAATATAAAATTTGAATTCTCCTTCACCCCACCAATAACGTTGTAAAGCACAGACTTCAAAATAAACCCCTACAAAATGTCCGGGGCCTTTTACAGAAGGTAAAACTACAAAATCATTTTGTTTTTCAGTATATTCTTGTCTATTCCAAGCAGCGTGAAAGTATGCGGCATCTTCGGGCACATCTTTGATAACATAGTCAATACCATAAAAGAAGCCGTCAATATCACCAGGATGTTCATTTGTGATTGTGATTTTAGCGGATTTTCTAAAAGGCATTGGAAAGTAACTGTTAAAGCCACCTGTTGGATTAACAGTAATTAAAGCAGAATTAATATCACATCGTTCGCCAAAGCCATTACAGAAAAAATCGCCAATAGGAACTTCGACTGCCGGCTTGTCTGCACCGTCCCAATACATTCTCAAAACTACATCCCGCAATACAAAACTACCTGCTGGAGTTGCATCAGCAATTGTCATCCAAATATGCCTGATTTCTCCTGCAGAATGAATATCAGCTATGGTTACAGTTTTTCCTTGAGGTAATTTAATGGAACCATTGCCTTTGCGGCTGGGACCCAAGTCACTGGCACTCATAGCGGCTTTACCCTTAGCGCCCGTTAAATTTTCAGGTGATATTGTCCGATTTTCTTCATTTAAGTTAATTAGAGCTAAATCCGAAATGTTCATTTTAATTCTCCTTATTAGTCATTTTTATTTGGTTATAAATTTTATCAAGATTATAAAAGTACATTACTACAATTGATAATACAATCATAGCTATCGGTAACAAAATAAAGTTAGCCTTAATAGCAAAGATTGCTTTACCAGATTGAACATGATGCGGCACATATTGGCCCCAACTTAGTAAAAAGCCGGTAACTGCTGAAGTAATAGCCATTGCCAACTTACCAATGAAGCCATTAATGGCTGAGATTAGGCCAGATAAATTGAGTCCAGATTGCCAGCGACTATAATCAACTGGATCGGCTTGCATTGAAAAGTACATGTTTTGCCGAATACCATGGCCAAATGCATACAAAATTGAGCCTAAATATATACAAAGCAAGCCTTTATGCCCCAGCAACATTACTATTAAACCTAATGCAGCTATACCACTTCCTAAAATAAAGACATTACGCTTAATTAAATGTTTAACTAAAAACGGCGTTATGATTGTTCCAATCATTGGGACAAAATTTATTAATCCCGCAACTATTGCAGCTTGCGCTGCACTGCCAACAACGTAAGTAAAATAATAAACCAACGAACCCTGTACAAAGAAATTCGATGCCCACATAAATAGTGTACTAAAAGCAAAAACTAACCACGGCTTATTTTTAAACAGTGCCTTGAAACTTTCACTTAATTTAACAGAACTTTTAACGCTCTTCGGATCATCAATTTCATGTAAATTATGAAAAGGAACATATAATATAAAAATTGCTACGACACAATATAAACTCATTACTAAAACAAAACCTTTTTGTTGGTTGTCGCCGCCGAAAAACTTAACTAAAGGCAGTGTTGCAACGCTAACAAAAGTTGCACCTAAAAATGAGAAAACCATTCTGACCGTTGACATATTAGTTCTTTCAACCGGGTCCTTAGTTAGATTAGGTAAGACTGACGATATTGGAATATTTACTAAGCCATAACAAATGGAAATGCCTAAATATGTAACATATGCGTAAATCAATTTGCCTGTCATTGATATATTTGGTACACAAAATAATAATATGCCGAAAACAGCTAACGGAAATGCGCCAAAAAAGATATAGGGTAAGCTTTTACCCCAACGTGAATGTGTTTTATCAATAATTACTCCAGTAAACATATCTGCAAAACTATCAAATATTCGAGTTACCATAATCATTGTTCCAATTGCCGCACTAGCAATGCCAGCTACGTCGGTATAAAAAAACATCATATATAACGTCAATACGTTCCACACCAAGTTACAAGCAAAATCTGAAACACCATAGCTTATCCGATTTTTCCATAAATGATATGTGTTTAACTTCTTTGTTTGCTTCACAATATTCTTCTCCCTCTCTTTTTGCAAACGTTATCAGTAAACGTTTACTTAAATAATAAAACTTATTTAAAAGG
This sequence comes from Lactobacillus sp. IBH004, assembly GCF_026185255.2. Classification (NCBI taxonomy): domain Bacteria; kingdom Bacillati; phylum Bacillota; class Bacilli; order Lactobacillales; family Lactobacillaceae; genus Lactobacillus; species Lactobacillus sp. IBH004. The sequence goes on from NZ_CP110217.2 coordinate 1,898,564, forward strand.
ATTTCAAGAAAAATATAATAAAAAATAAGTAAACGTTATCTATGATGTATAATGTAAGTAATAATTAAGAAAAGCGTGATCAGAATGTCTCAACAACCTAGTATCAAAGACGTAGCAGCTAAAGCACAAGTATCTATTGCCACTGTTTCCCGTGTTCTTAACCATAAGGGTGGGTTTTCAAAGATTACCTTTGATAAAGTTCACAAGGCAATGGCAGACTTAGGATATCAGCCGAACCGCCTAGCTCAAGCATTAAAATCTGACTCAATAAAAATGATTGCACTTAGCGTACCTTTTGTTTGGCATCCCTTTTATGCAGAATTTGCTTATTATGTTGAAGCGGAATTACAAAATCGTGGATATGGTATGTTACTTTCAAATAACCAAAGCGATCCTGCGAGCGAAAAAAAGTTTTTACAAATGGCACAAGAAAACAAAGTTGACGGCATAATCGGAATTACTTATAACGATATTGATCCTTATCTATCCACCAACATTCCATTTATCAGTATTGACCGTTTCTTTGATACTTCTACGACTCCAACAGTAGCGACTATTACTTCCGATAATTATCATGGCGGTGAAATTGCTGCAAATGAACTAATCAGACGGGGTGCCAAAAAAATTGCTTTTGTTGGCACCTATGCTAACTATCCCAACGGATCCTTAAATCGTAAAAAAGGATTTCTTAAAATAGCAAAAGAGCAAAATGTACCTTATCAGGTTTTTGAATGCAGTGAAACTGACCCTGAAGCACCTTTATTGTTGGACAAAGTCATTAACCATCTTGATAACATCGATGGCATATTTACTGTTAATGATGAAACAGCTTATCAGTTACTTTTTAAACTCCAAAATTATTCGGTTAAAATTCCTGAAGAATTACAATTAATTGGGTATGATGGTTTTCAAATGATGCCAAGCATTGCACCCAGTCTTTCTTCAATAGTCCAACCTGTTAAAGAAATTGCACGATTAGCAGTCGATAACTTAATTAAATTAATTTTGCATAGCCGTGAAGTTGACAATATTGTTGTTCCCATAGCCTTTCGAGCTGCTCAAACAACTAAAAACATACAGCAAAATAAAATAATTTAAAAAGCACCAGTATTAGTTGAATACTTGTGCTTTTAAAAATTTTACGTAATAATAGCTAAAGCAATGACTTAGCCCCTAATAATATAAGCAAAATGCCAATTGTGGGTTTCATGTAACGAGTAATTTTAGTTTGGGCTAAAATCTGGGCCAGTCTGGGTGCAATTATTGCACCTAATATGGCGCCAATCATCAAGGGCAAGCCAGCAGTCCAGTCTACCCGGCCGTCAGCAATATGAAAGATTGCGCCTGTAATGGTCATAAAAACTAAAACGTAAGTTGAAGTTGCAGTAGCTTGAAAATCTTGTAACCCCAGCAAAAATAAACCACCGATAATAACAGCACCACCGCTCATGCCGGCTACGCCAACCATTAAGCCGCCCAAAATACCATAAATTCCAGCTTCCATTCTGGCAAACTGCGTTTTCTTAACTGTTTCTGCGGTTTGTGCTTTTTTCTTAAATAACATATTAATGCCAAGCACTACTAAGACAATTCCTATTAGCCACTTATAAATTTTAGCGGGAATATATTTTGAGACCAGTGCTCCGATTATTACAGCCGGAATTGCCGTCATTAACATTTGATTACCCACTCTAATATTAATTTGTCTTTGATGGTAATAACTAATTGCACCGATAATTAATGAAGGTAAAGCAGTCACTAGTGAAGTTGAAGAAGCTGTCGCTGCATTGAGGCCAAACAAACCGGTCAAAATTGCCAGGTAAATGGCTGCGCCACCACCACCAAAAAGAATAACAAAGGTTCCTATTACTAACCCTATTAGTCCCAATAAAAAAATATTCATGATGCTTGACCCCTTAATATTTACCATATCTTGTGTTATAGTTACAATATGTAATTATAATTTACGCATTGTAAAAGTCAAGCAAATAGGAAGTTTAGTATGCCACGTCAAATTTTATCCAAAGAATTAATTATAAAAACTAGCATTAAATTAATTGAAAACAAAAAAGAAAATAATTTTGCGACCATTGCCAGAGAATTTGGTACCCAATCACAGGCTTTATATAATTACTTTCCCAATCAGTTAGCACTGAATTATGCCATAGTTGCTTGGTTAATTAATTTAATGACAGATCAGCTGCGACGAAATTTATTTGGTAAAGCCGGCATGACAGCAATTATTGATTTTGCAATGGAGTTTCGCCAAATAGCTCTTAATCATTTTCATTTAACACAATTTGTTTTGAAAATGCCGCGTACCAATATGTTTCCTGAAACTACTGCAGCTTTTAATGAACTTAAATCTATCTTTAATCAAATGATAGCAACTGAGTTTACTGATCCTAAAAAGCAATTACTGGCAAGCAGGTGCATTAGAGATTTAGCAATAGGAGATATTGTCAACGTTGGAACAGGTTGGTTTGCGGATAAATCGTTACCAGCCGATAAAAGTTTTCGCAAATTGCTGGAGCAAAGTCTTTGCGTTATTGCAAATTAAATTATATATGTTATCTTTATTTTAGATATTTGTTCAATAATAGTTTTTAATACTGGGAGGGAAAATTGAATTTTAATCATAGCGAGTTTATCAATGTTAATACACAAGCTAATACTGTTGACCTAAAGGAAGAGCCCATTCTTCGTGTGATAAAAGCTAAAAAACTCGCAAAGCCTGATGAAAATACATTTACTAAATTAGCTAATTGTAATTTTCATAATGGTATCATAGAGGTGCAAGTTTTAAGTCGACTATTGCCGGATGCTCCAGACTATGCACGTGGCTTTATTGGAATTGCTTTTCGAATTAATAAAGATAATTCGGCTTTTGAATCTTTCTATATCAGACCCACAAATGGTCATACAAAAGATCCAATAAGAAAGCGCCATGCTGTTCAATACTTTTCGTATCCACATCATACTTTTAAATACTTTCGCGATAATAAGATTACTAAATATGAAAATTCAGCAGATATCGGGCTCAATCAATGGATCACCATCAAAGCAGAAATAAAAGATGAAACTGGAAAGTTTTACTTAAATAACAACAGCAACCCTATTTTAAAGGTCTCGAGCCTTAAACATGGTTCAAAAGCCCAAGGTAGTGTCGGCCTTTTTGTTGATATTGGTACTGAAGGCTTCTTTAAGAATCTAAAAATTATTTCGACAGATTAAAAGATTCTGGTGAATAACAAAGTCTAAATTGGATACTAAAGCAGTCTGACCTGTGGTATAATTTTGATACATGACGATTGGTCTCTGACCTATTTGAGTTTGGTAAATAAATAATATCAATACCGAGCAGAATGTATATGAAAAAAGCACTGAGTCGTAAAATGATATGACCCCCAAATTTATGAGTCATATCAAAACTCAATGCTTTTTTGTTGGTTTGGGAAGAGATAATTTTTTCCCAGACTCTTATGTTCCCGATATTTAAACTTATTCTACTGTTTGGACCCAACCCTCTGGGCCTTTTTTATTACCATACTGAATATCAACTAATTCATTATAAAGCTTAGTCGTTACCGGTCCAGTTTCTGTTTCACTGTAGATAACGTGCTTCTCACCCTTATAGGTAATTGAACCTACGGGTGAAATTACAGCAGCTGTACCCATAGCACCAGCTTCTTTCATGTTGAACGCTTCTTCCAAAGTGATTTGACGTTCAACCGGGTTTAGGCCTTGCCACTTAGCGACTTCCAAAAGTGAGCGCTTAGTAATAGAAACCAAAATCGATTGTGATTTTGGTGTGACAAATTGACCTTCTTGGGTAATGCCGTAGAAGTTAGCACCACCAAATTCATCAATATATTTATGTTCACGTGGATCCAAGTAAAGACAATCGGCAAAGCCGTTCTTGTGTGCTTCAACGGACGGAAGCAAGCTGCTGGCATAGTTACCTGATGTCTTTGCTTGACCAGTACCGGCATATGCGGCACGGTCGTATTCACTAACAATGTAATCTGCAGGGTTCAATCCTTTAATATATGCGCCAACTGGAACCGCAAAAATGCGGAAGGTATATTCGCTGGCTGCTTCAACACCTAAAACTTTTGATGTTCCCACCATAAGTGGCCGTAAATACAGGGTCGCACCACTGTCATATGGTGGTACAAACTCTTCGTTAGCCTTAACAACTTGCTTTACTGCAGCAACAAACCTATCTTCAGGGAAAGGCGGCATGGCTAACCGCTTTGCTGAAAGGGTAAAGCGGTGTGCATTTTGATCAGGTCTAAACAGGTTGATTTTACCGTCTTTTCTACGATAGGCCTTTAAGCCCTCAAAAATTTCCTGACCATAGTGCAGGACTTCTGCACCTTCAGAAAATGTCATGGTTGAATCTTCAGTCAGTTTCCCTTCCTGCCATTCACCATCTTTATGTTTTGCCTCATAGCGATAAGGCAGATCTCGATACTTAAATCCCAGATTTTTCCAATCTAGGTCTTCTACTCGTTGTTTCATTTGAACTGTCCCCTATAAAAAACTACATAAGCTAAAAATTTCTCTTTAGCTTTTAATATTAATTTAATTGTTAACTAATTTAAACTAAATTCTTTTTATTGTCAATAGTAAAACTTCTCTATTGTCCAATAAAATAATTTGAACTTCTAATAATAAAACAAAAGCAAAATTTTGTATGTGCATCTAGTTTCACGTGAAACGAATATATTTAAAAAAAGAGCCATCCCTTCATTGCAATATGACTCCCCAATTTATCTTAATTTCAGGGTTTACATCACTTTCATAGGATGACTCTCGTTTTTAAAATTAGTCTTGTTTTGCACTATCTTTAGTTTCAGTATCAGTTTTTGCCGAAATGTCCAAAATTGCGGCATCATTTAGGTAAACATGTTTATCATCTGCTGTAAACTTAACTGTTTTAGTGTCAGGTTTTTTCATTAATAACTTGGCAATTGGCGTTTCTAAATCTTGTTCAACGACTCTACGTAGAGGTCTTGCACCAAATTTCTTATCATAACCCTTATCTGCTAAGTAGGTTTTAGCTTCATCAGAGACTTCAACCTTAACACCTTTTTTAGCCAAAACATGTGCCATTTTATTCAAATAGATATCAATAATCTTATTCATATCATCTTTGGTCAATGAATTAAACGGAACAATAGCATCAAGTCTATTCAAAAATTCTGGTCTGAAGTAGGCCTCAAGAGCTTTAATCAGCTTATCATGATCAACTTTGCCGTCTTTTAATAATTGGTCAGAGTAGCCTGCATTAGAAGTCATGATTAAAATTGTGTCCTTAAAGGAAACTGTTCTGCCCTGAGCATCAGTTAAGCGCCCATCGTCCATGATCTGAAGCAAAGCATTGAATACTTGTGGATTAGCTTTTTCAATTTCATCAAACAAAATCAAACTGTATGGTTGATGACGAACTTTTTCAGTTAATTGGCCGCCTTCACCATAACCAACATAGCCCGGTGCCGAACCGATCAATTTATTAACTGCCATCTGATCTTGATATTCAGACATATCCAGTCTAATAAGATGATTTTCACCACCAAATAGCTGAATAGCTAATTGTTTAGCTAATTCCGTCTTACCTACACCAGTAGGTCCAGTTAGCAAGAACGTACCAGTGGGACGATCATTGTCTTTGAAAACTTGTTTACGGGCAATCGCATCTGTAATGATGTCAACAGCATTATCCTGATCAATAACTACTTTCTTTAATTTCTCAGCCAAGTCAAGGTTCTTTTGTCCTGCACTTGCATGTAATTCACTCATTGGAATCTTAGTCTTAGCTTCGATTAAAGCGTAGATATCTTCATCAGTAACATGTGGAGTGGCAGCGTCATCCACGTGATTAGCCTTATCACGCAAGTCTTCGACTTGTTTTTTCAACTCGTTTGCTCTACTATAATCTTCTTTTTTGACAGCTGCTTCTTTCTCACTTTCAAGCTTTTTAATCCGTTTCTTTAAAGTTGCTTCATCGCTGGGAATTGTATCAAGACCCTTTTTAGCACCTGCCTCATCCATTAAGTCAATGGCCTTGTCAGGTAAATAACGTCCCTGAATATAACGTTGTGACAATTCAACTGCGAGTTTCAAAGCACTGTCATTATATTTTACGTGATGGAAAGACTCATATTTATCCTTTAATCCTTCCAAGATTTTAACGGTAACGTCTGCTGATGGTTCCGGAACTTGTACTGGTTGGAACCGACGTGCGAGTGCCGCATCATTTTCAATTCTGCGATACTCACTTGTAGTCGTTGCACCAATTAAGTTTAAATCACCACTAGCTAAAGCCGGTTTTAAAATATTAGCGGCATCACCGTTATTATTCTCAGAATCAGTAGAACCGGCTCCAACTATATTATGCAATTCATCAATGAACAAGATAATATTCGGATTCTTTTTTGCTTCGTCAATCACTTTCTTAAGGCGCTCTTCAAAACTGCCACGCAAGCTTGATCCGGCAACCATATCATTAATATTAATTGCGATAATATGCTTGTCCTTCATTTTATCAGGAACATCGCCTGCAGCAATCTTTTGTGCCAAGCCTTCTACAATAGCTGTTTTACCAACCCCGGCAGGTCCAATTAACACAGGATTATTCTTCTTGCGCCGACTTAAAATTTCAATTACTTCTTGAATTTGTTCGTCACGCCCAATTACAGGATCGTACTTATTCTTCTTAGCTTGTTCAACCAGATCAACACCAATTGGCTTTTGACCTTGTTTTTGTCTCACTTGTCCACTTTGATTCAAATCTTGTGGAGAAATATTCATACTACTGGAGTAGTGAATAGGAATAGCACCACCGTTGTCGTTAGTATTGTTAAAGAATGAATTGTTTAGTTCGTTAAATAAATCGTCAAAATCGTTATCAAAATATGCCATATGCAAACACCCCTTTGATAGGTTATAAATTTGTGATTAGCACTCGATCGGTTCGACTGCTAATTACTTACATATAATATTATAGCAGGTTATCCACAGAAGGCAAAAATTATGATTGCTTTTTCCACAATTTTCCCGTTTTTTCCACAAAAGAAAAAAGTCTTGCTATAAAAGCACTAATGCTTCTTTTAAGACTTTTCACTGCTATTTTTGATACAATTTAAATTGTTTTCGTAAATATTTACCAGTTAAACTATTAGATTTTTGCGAAATATCCACAGGAGTGCCACTTGCAATAATTTTCCCACCTTGCAGCCCACCTTTTGGTCCCATATCAATCATATAATCACTGTTAGCCATAATATCTAAATCGTGTGTGATTGTAATAATAGTTCCTTTTTGCTCAAGTAATTTTTGAAAAACATGCAAAAGGGTTCTGACATCTTGTGGATGTAAGCCAACGGTCGGTTCATCAAAAACAAATAGTGTCCCTTTTTGTCTTTGATGGATATGACTGGTTAGTTTCAAGCGTTGTGCTTCTCCTCCTGATAAAGCTGGAGTAGATTCTCCCAAGTGCAAATATCCTAGACCCATATCATGCAAAGTTGTAATTGTTTTATTGATTTTTGGTTCATTTTTAAAAAGTTCTTTGTCTAGCGCATCATCAACGGAATAATCTAAGACATCCGCAATACTTAAGTTATGCCATTTTACTTGTAAAACAGCTTGGTTAAAACGGTGACCGCCACATACAGAGCACGTTTCAACCATATCTGGTAGATATTGGATGTCAAGTGAAATTACACCGGTTCCGTTACATGCCGGACAGGCACCCTCTTTGTTATTGTAAGAAAAATGAGACGCACGGTATTTTAATTTTTTTGCTAATGGCTGCTTGGCAAAGAGTTTACGCAAATTATCCATAATATCAGTATAAGTTGCAACAGTCGAACGTTGATTTTTACCAACAGGTGTAGAGTCAACACTAATTACATTTTTAATAGCATCATTTTTTAAATTTTTTACCCAATCAGGACCATTTTTAAGATTTTTTTGTGCTTTAAGTGCAGGAATGAGGGAATCGAGAATTAGGGTAGTCTTACCAGCGCCAGAAAAGCCGGTAACGGAAGTTAAGCGATTGAGTGGAATTTGCGCGTGAATATTCTTTAAATTAAAACGTTCAGTAACATCAAATTCAACCTTACCGTGTTTAAAAATTTGGTCAGTTTTGGCCCTGTGACGAACTAGGAGTGGTGCCTTACCAGTTAAGTAAGGACCAATTAGAGACTGTTCACTTTGCTCAATCTCACTAGGTATTCCCTGGGAAATAATCTCACCACCCCGGCTGCCTGAACCAGGACCAATTTCAATTACCCAATCGGCTGCCTTAATGATTGCAGTTTCATGATCAACTACAACTAAAGAGTTTCCTTGATTAACCAGTTCATGAAATATATCAATCAGTCCAGCCACATTATCAGGGTGCAAACCAACAGATGGTTCATCTAAAACGTAAAGCACCCCAGTGGTTTCCGTACGCAAAGTTCTACCAAGCTGAATTCGTTGCAGTTCCCCCGTAGACAGACTGGCAGCCTGTCTATCTAAACTCAGATAGTCTAAGCCTAATTTTAGCAGGGGCTTGACTTGATGCATCAATTCACCAGTTAAATTTTCCGCCAATTCCTGCATATCTTGCGGCAGGGAAGCTAAAATCTCACTCATATAGTGGCTCAGTTCACCCAAAGTTAATTGTTCAGCTGCTACAATACTTTTTCCAGCAACTAACTGCTGCCAGCGACTTGGATCAATGCGATAGCCTTGGCAGCGGGGACAGGTACTGAATTTATAAAAGGAGTTAATTCTTTGCAGTCCGCGTTCAGACTTAGTAGTTTTGCGTGAATTAGCTACCGCATTATAAGCATTCTCATATAGCGCATCTAGATGATATACGCGACCAGTTGAAGTTGGCAAATCAATCGGGACTTTCCGCTCTTTTCCATGAAGTACAATTTCTTTTTCTTTAGCATTCAGCTCTTTATATGGAATATCGGTCCGTACCCCTAGTTCCCGGGCAATACGCCACATCCAATTTCGTCCGGGAATTTGCCAAGTTGCCACTGCTCCATTTTCAAGAGATAAATTCTCATCTGCAATGATTTTGCTATCATCAATTTCTTCAACAGTTCCCAGTCCTTGGCATTTTTGACACGCACCATCAGAATTAAACGCAAAGTCTTCTGCACTAAAAGCATAAAATTGTCTCCCACATGTAGGACAAGTTAATCGTCCCATAGCTGCCCCCGTTAGATCCATGGCTTCAGCTATTTTAATCGTTGCTGGTACTCGGTGACCGTTGGGGCATACAGGTGAACCTAAACGGGAAAAAATCAACCGTAAGATGTTAAAAACTTCTGTAATTGTACCTACCGTGGAACGAACTCCGGGCACAGCAGGCCTTTGCCTTAGAGCTAAAGCTGAAGGAATATGTTTTACTTCGTCAACCTGTGCACGACCAACTTGACTAATACGTCTTCTGGTATAAGCTGCCAAGGAATCAAGATAACGTCTTGCACCCTCTGAGTACAAGATTCCCATCGCTAAGCTTGATTTGCCAGATCCGCTTAACCCCGATATCGCTACAAATTTATGCAGGGGAATATCAACGTTGATGTTTTTTAAGTTATTAACTTTACCACCAATTACTTCAATTTTGGTCGGCTGCTTTTGATATTTCATTAGTGATTGCCCCTTCTTTTAGCCGGCTTTAACGGCTTTTCTGGCTTCTTTAATAAGTACTGTCTTATGGCCTGAATTACTTGCTTGTTCTGCGGCAAATCAGAATGATCTGCCTTTTCACCCGTAACTGTTATTGCAGTATAGTTTTTTACTTGATTTTGAAAAATAAATTTACCTGCAGCTACACTTGATTCAGGTACAATACCATCAGATTCGTAATTTTTGCCACCAGAAAGAGAATAAACCTTTAAATAGGTTGGCAGTGCTGAACGTTTTTTAATAAAATCAGCCAGCATTTGCGTTCTATTATTAATATTATTTTCAGTAAAATTATATGGCGTACCTAAAGTCATTAATTTCTTGATTTTGATATCATTTGAATACTCAGAATAATAGTGCTCCAGCCAGTAAGTCCAAATCAAACCGCCGTTAGAATGACCAAACGCCTTAAAATTATTGAACTTATAATTTTGGATTAACGATTCAAATGCAACATTTAGCCACTTAGCTTGTTTTTTAATATTGGAATAGCCGTCTTTATTGTTATCAAAACCAATAATAATAAAGGGCTCCAAGTCATTTTTACCTATAGAGCCAGTGTAAGTCAATTTTGCTTCACGTGAAACTCTAATTTTTATTACACTATGTCTGTTAAGTGTCGTTTTATTAAGTTCATCAATTAACTGGTTAAAGCGCTCGGTGGTAGCACTTGAACCCGGGACCATAATTACAGGCGAGAGAAGCGATTTACTGAGTTCTGCTCGTGATTTATTATCTTTTTTCATCCAAAAGAAGCTGGGAACAGCAAGCATAATTAAAATAATAATAATCAGGAGCAACCATTTATAGTTAGGATTTTTTTGCATCTGCTATTTCATCTCCTGCTTTTTAATTCTTAATTCAACTTTTTCATTTATCTTAATTACAGGTAGCAATAAAAAGATATCTAATAAAAACAACAATAATGTAAAAATTAGTGTTGCCCAATTGCCGTTAGTGCCAAAAAAGGAAACCAATAGTCCCGGAGTCCCTTTTAAATTCTGGTAAACGCAAACTGGGATAATGTGTAAACTAATAGCTGCCACGGCTATTGTCATATTAATCAGAGGAATTAAAATGCTCGGTAAGATAAAAACAGGATTTAACATTAAAGGTAAGCCAACTGTAAATCCTAGTCTTGAACCAAAAGCAGCAGGCAACAAGTTAATTTTAGCATTTATTTCGTTTTCCCTGTTATCTCTTCTGCTAAGCAGTAACACAATAACAGCCAAAACAACACTGGCACCGCCCATTATGCCGTAACTGTTAATAAGTGAGCTGCCCAGATATTTATATGGCACATTCCAAGAATTACCGTGTTTTAATGTATATGTTAAATTCTCTGCAGTAAAGGCGTTATTTACTATTCCCGCTAAGGAGCGCAACGGATAACCAATTCCAAGCCAATCAAAAAAAGTAATTACGGCTGTCAATAACAGCACTTCGCCAAAATTATTAGTAGTCTGAACCCTGCTAACAATTTCAGTAAAACTGGCGGAATTAAGTAATTTAAGCTGTAGTTCATAAATTAAAATACCTAAAAAAACACCCAATAATAATGAAACAGCGCTTGGTAAAACGGCATCCCCTGCTCTTTTTTGAATTACTTTTGTGCCCTCATATTCAACGTAAGAAAAGTCCTTTCCTAATAAATGAAATATTTGGCCCACACAGTATCCTACAATTAAGGCAATAAAAACAGCATTAATTTGTAATAAACTGGCGGTAAAAGGCATACGAGCATTGCGTCCACTACTGGAAGCATATGAGCAGAAAAGCATTATCAAAACTGCTGTTAGACCTGCCATAGTTGAATCTTTATGGTAAAGGCGTGCGGTGTAACGAGCCATAAAATAACTGGCATAAACGCCAAAAACCCCAAAAGTAATTTCTACCATTCCCCGGCAGACAAAAGAACCGCCATACCAAATGTGATCTGATAAAACTTTATCCAAATTGAAAATATTATAGATTAACCCGTTAGGTGTAAAGATCAAATCACCTAAAAGTTTAAAATAGGAGCCAACTACAGCAATTGGCATTAGCATCGCCATTGTCCGTCTTGTGGCTCGAAAAAAAGAAAATTCCTGCAGGCGAGCTATAAAATTGATTGTACATTCTGTCATTATTTCAACCTTTATTTTAATTATTATATTTAAAATAAAATAATACTCTATTTTTTTAATGCAAGCCATTTTTGTTACCCATTATCTTTTTTATTATTAGTTGTGAATAAAATGGTATAATGAACTTGTATTTTAAGAGGCGAGAACATGAGCAGAAAGAAAATCGAATTAACTGACAAAGTGGCAAAACTGACTGATAAATACTTAGAAACCAATGATACAGATTTTAATGCCCTAATTAATAAGGCATTAAAACTGTACCTATTAGATCATTTAAGTTCCAGCCAAATCAAAGATGCGCTTAAAAAAACAGATGATTTTACTTCTGAATATGCGGGAAAATGGTTTCAGGAAAGTATTGAGGATTTAAATAAATACTAAACTTTCTTAAAGCAAAACAAAAAGAGCAAGACAGTTATTGTCCTGCTCTTTTTGTTTGTTACCAATTTACTTTTTTAAATACCGCTCTCCGGCCAATTGCCGATAAAAATTAGCTTTGGTTGTGCGTTCATAAGGAATCAGCCAAATAAACCCAATACCTAAAGTAATAATACACAATAGGTACCAGCCAATAAAGCTTAAATCAAGCACGAACAATTCCCACTTATGACCAGCCATTAACTGGCGACTTGCAGTAATTGCTGTTGTGGCATGCACCTCTTGTCCACTTTCCACTAAATCATTAACAATATATGGTGTCATAGCATAAGAATAGGATTTGATTATCCCAGGAATGAATAATAATAAAGTCCATAAAAATTGAAAAATATAGCTAAAAAGAAAGTTCAAAAATTCCGGAATAAAGCGACCATCAGTAAAAACAGAAAAAATTCCCTTAAAAAAGCTTAACCTTTCTCCGCGAGCAAAATGTAAAAATGTTATCACCATACTCAACATGAAAAAGCTGCCAATAAAAGTTAAACCTGTATCAGGTCCTATTTGTCCTGCCCAAAACGCTGGCTTAAACAGTGAATCAATTGAGCCGGTTCCCATAACATCATTTACATTATTCGCAGTCTTAAGTGAACCACTTACTGCTGGTCTAGCAAAAAAGAAGCCGACAAATAGCGTCATTACGATACCAATACTAACTGCCCAGCCCCAGTTATGACGAAGCTGATTTCTAGCTTCTAGTTTCAGTTCTGCTCTGTTCATAACTTATCTCCTTATCTAGTATATACTAATTACATTTTACTCTCATATAATGGTACATCGCAAAGAAAAGACAAAAAAAGCCTAGTTCCACCAACATCGGAACTAAGCTCACACAGTGTTTGTGTCACCACTACTGACCACATATAGAAATTTACATTTTCGCTACCGGAGAAAATGATTACTTCCCTATGGCGACACAACAGAATTTTAGCATGCAATTAACCAAAAAACAAGTTTTAGCCAATTATATTTGCACTGTAAGCCTTACGGCCAAGCAGTTCCAACATAATTTGATTTATTTGCCCTTTTAGTTGGCCAAATCGACCTTCACGCGTTTTATTAGACTGAATAATCAGAATGGTTTTGGCATTATCAGTGCTACGCATGAAAGTATAATAACCTTGTCCGGCTCCATTAGCCGTTTTGGTTTTCAGCTTAATATTGTTATAAAAGCCACCATTATAATAGGCCGGAGGAGCCGCTTGGTAAAGCAATTTGCGACTCCTGCGGGTTAGTAAACTACCAGTCAGCAGATACCGTATTACTTTAGCCAAATCATGATTTGACATTACTACTGACCCTGCGCCTAACTCACTATGAGCATCCCTGAGGGCTGCTTTATGCTTAACTACATCATAGCGGCCTTTGCGATAAATCATGCCTGGTACTAAATGACTGGCAATAATTTTGCCTGGCTTTGACCACAAAAATTCTGTTTGTTGCAACTTTAATGGTCTGACATAGGTGTCGCGGAATAACTGCTCATAGCTTTGACCCGTTATTTTACTCATAATGCCGCACAAGTAAACATAATTTAACGAGCTATAATGCCACTTATTTAACAAGGCGGGCTCAAAAACAGTGTTAGCAGCATCATGTCGGATATTATCTTGATCCGAAACAAAATGCTTTTGTCCCAGTCTTGCCCCTGATTTAAGATCAAGACCAGCGGTCATTGCCAGCAGGTTCTTCAGCCTAACCTTCTTTGCCCCAGCAACTTGCGGATAAAATTTACTTAATTTATCCTGCAGACTTAACTTGCCCTCCTGCACCAGGTGCATGATAATTGCGGCAGTCATTGATTTTTGTACTGAATTAATTAGATAACTAGTGTCAGTGTTATTGCCTAAAGCATAGTTAAGCATTATTTTGTCATTTTTAATGACTAGAATTGAGCCCTTTATTCTGAGAGCATCAATTTGCTGGCGCACTATTTTCCTTTTAAAGATTCTTTTGCAGTGCCATTTACCGGATTTTCATCTGTTAAACTAATCTGGTACGGCTTTTTTTGCCACTTTTTACTATAAAAATAGTTATGAATATTATAGTTATGCGGCACATTTGCTTGCGCCATAAACGGTTTTACTGCCCGGTCGACTGCTACCCAGCCGCGCCAGCCCAGGTGAATCGTATCTTCCATAAAATACTGTTCACCGCCGCGCTTAGACAAATCGGTGACGTTATCAAAGCCTTGGCTGGCCAGCTGGTACTTAATCTTGGAAACGGCCTTTTGATACATCGTTTGTGACAAGCCCGTATAATTAGACCACTTTTCATTAATCGGCGGGATAATGAACAACACATTGGTATGTTGCTTGGCAAACTGGTGCAGCATCAGTTCAAAATCACTGTATTCTACTGATTTAGTGTAGTTAAAGTGGCGCTGACTGCCCTTCAATTTAACCAATAAACGTTTATTCAAGCGCCGCTTAAAAAAGCGGTTATTAATACCAAAGCTATTCGAATTAGTGTTAAGTTCTGCCTGCTCACTTGCCACTTGGTCTAAGGCCTTGACTGAATAAGTAGCCGGCAAAAGTTTAGCCTGCTTATTGATCCTTTTGATCCGGTCACGTAATTGAAAGGTACTAAAGAACTTGTCTTCATTGTTAAGTATGCGCCGCTGGTTCTCCAAGTAGAAACGCTGAAAACCGGTCAGCTTTTCCCCGCGGGCAACTCTTTTCATTCCCAGCTTAATAACGCCTTTCACTTCCGGCATCTGCAAGAAGCGTTTAGCCGCATAGCGGTTTGTCGGTGTATCTTTTTTAATCCCTAACAGAAAATTGCAGGCCTGCAGCGGTGAATAATACAAGGCAAAAGCATCTGGATTTTGCCCTTTCTTGGTAAACCACTGCGGAGAAACAATCACCACGGCTTTTTTGCCCTTAAGCTGTTTTGATGTGCCCTGCATCTCTAAGAAGTGTGCCAAAGATTGGCTACCTGGCCCACCTAATAAAAACGGCCGGTAATCGCGGTGATATTTTTGCGCAATTACACTCGGGTGCAGCGGGTCAAGCCGTGACAGTTCACTTGAGCCATAAAAAGGCACATAGTCATCTTTAAAGGCATCCTGTTTCATTAAAGAGCCTTTAAAAATGGTCGTAGTCTGGGAATTAGCAGCTTGATAAATAGCACCTGGCGAAAAAGTCCGCTCCCACGGCATTAAAAAGATAACCAGTAACAAGATGGCGGCGCAGAGTACTGGGCCAAAAATCTGCCACAGCCGGCGTTTGTTACTCATTTTCTAAATTTTCCACCTTTGCCACAATTTTATTAGGCGTATCCCATTCGTTTCTATCAAATTCAGAAACTGGTACATCAATTTGAAATTTTTCCTGTAAATTTAACAACATTTGGACACTAGCCATTGAATCCATTAAACCGTTGGCAAAAATATTTTCATCCATTCTGTCTGCTAAATCTTCACCAGTTAAATCTTGTAAAATTGCTAAAACTTCTTTTTTGGTATCCATTGTAAAAAACTCCTTAGATAAAATTCTTGCTTACTTCCAGCCAAACCATAATTGACTGAGAAAACCTGAGAATATCAGGAAACTAAAACACACTACATTAAAAGTTACAAAAATTGCCAGCCATTTTGTGTATTTATTAGATGGCAATTTGTCTTTGTGCTTCTTCTTAAACCGCAGCCAGCAATCATTGATGATGATGGCCACAGCATGAAACAACCCATAAACAATATAATACCAGGTTAGTCCATGCCAGAAGCCCATCACTAAGAATAATAACAGATAAGCTGCTTGAGATAGTCTGACCGGATTCTTGAACAGCTTTTTCTTCATAGCAAAGAAGGTAAACCGCATATAGATGTAGTCGCGAAACCAAAAGGACAAAGTCATGTGCCAGCGGTTCCAGAATTCTTTAATATTTTGTGAAATAAACGGCTTATTAAAGTTCATTGGGGTGTGAATACCCATAAAGTAGGAAATTGACACGGCAAATAAAGAATAGCCGGCAAAGTCAAAGAACAAATACATGCTGTAGCAGTACATATAAGCCACTAACCACCAGGAAAGTTTTAAACCGCCATTAGCCGTACCTGTTATCATTGCTGCTCGGGTAATTCGCGGCAGCCAGTAGGTACCAAAGAACCAGCCCAGAACAAATTTATATAAGAATCCTTGAAATAAATAGCGGGTTGCCAGCTCTAAATCGTTTAGATATTGCTCACGCTTTGGCACCGTGTCACATTCTTTGGCAAATCTGCGGTAGCGATCAATTGGTCCGGAAGAAATGGTGGGAAAGAACAAGAGAAAGCGCAAATACGTTCCCAGATTAAGTTCTTTAATAGCGCCATCGCGCACTTCCATCACAACCTGAACGGTCTTGAACGTAAGGTAGGAAATACCCAGAAAGGCCAAGACCCCCGGAATTTTAGCTTGCGGAAAAGCAGTCTGCACTTTCACTAAAATCAGAGGCACAATTGCTAAAATCACCGCTAGGTAAAAGACCCAGGTTTTATTCTGACTATTTTTACGCCTGCGATAATAGAGATAGCCATAGGAAACCAGGAGCTGAAACAGAATATAGATGATCAGGCTAACGCCCTGTTGCCATTTTTCACCATCAAAAATGAGAAATAAAAAAACTAACGAGAACACAACTTCATAGATTTTGAAGCGGTGACCCCAATACAGCCCGATAATAATGGGAATTAAACCAATCATCAAATACACAAAGTAATGCGGATTAGAGTATGGCTGTAAGTTAATGAAGTTAAAGTTCACTACTCGTTGACCTCCTTAATGACGGCCTTAATATCAACTTTGCCATTTTGGGAGACTGGTAATGTTTCACGGTAAACATAACGTTGCGGAATCATATATGGCATCAGATCTTTAGCTAAATCATTCCGAATCATCTTGGTAATTTCTGCTTCGGAATATTGTTCTTTAACGCCATCTTTCAGCTTAATTTCGGCAACAATTTGCTTAACCGTATGATCCTGATTATATTTAGGTGCGGCTACGCCGTGATCAACCAGTTTATTCATACCGATATAATGGTTGATTTCTTCCAGTTCAATGCGGTAGCCGTTAAATTTGATCTGGAAGTCAATCCTGCCTCGATAAAAGAGCATGTCGTGGTCAAAGAAGCCCTCATCACCTGAACGGTGACTCAGATATTGGTCAGCTGGGTTTTTAAAGAAAGCCTTAGCAGTCTTCTCCGGATTATTCATATAACCCTTAGATGTACTTGGGCCAGTAATAATAATCTCGCCTTCATCAGGCTGATCACCCTTAGTTTTGTCAATAGTTATTTTGGTGTCGGCTTTAACCTTGCCAATTGGCAAGCGGTCATATTTCTTTAAAACTGCATCTGTAATTTCTACTTGAGTGACTGCAACTGTTGTTTCGGTAGGTCCATAGGTGTTAAAAATGCGTGCCTGAGGAAATTTCTTTTTTAGCATTACTACTTCATTGTGGGGCAATTCTTCACCACAGAACAAAAAGTGCGACAAGCTTGGGTGATAAGCAGCAGTAAAAGTTTTATCCAAAAAACACATTTGCGCAAATGACGGGGTTGAAACCCAAACGTTAAATTGTAATTGAGGCAGAGTCTGAAATAATTGAGCAAAATTTTGTGTTACTTCATGCGGCAAAGCCACTAACTTTCCTGCTCCAACTAAAGCTGGATAAAGACTCATCACTGAAAGATCAAATGAATACGGTGCTTGTGACAAAAATGCGGGATGCTCGGGCAGATCAAAGTCCGTCATTTCCCAATTGATAAAGCTAAGCAGGTTATTATGACTAATCTGCACGCCTTTAGGTTTCCCACTGGTGCCTGAAGTAAAAATAATGTAAAAGTTAGCATCACCTTGGACAAAGTTGGCAGGATCGGGTTCATAATTTCCCTTTTCTACATCTTGAGGATGTACAACCTTAATAGGTGGTAAGTCAATTTCAGGCAGATCATCAATTGCTAAAATTGCTTCAGACTGAGAAACTTCTTGAATCATAACTATCCGTTCTGCATTAGAGTAACTGGCAATGGGGATATAGGCATGACCTGATTTAACACAGCCCAAGAAGCTGGCAACCATTTCAAAGTCCTGACCGCCCCAGACCATAACGGGACTTTGCGCTGAAAGTCCTAAACCAGTAATTTTATGAGCCCATTCATCTGAGCGTTTTTTGAGATCACCGTAGGTATTAGTTTGACCTAAATAATCATAGGCAATGCGTTCAGGTTCTTTTTGGGCAACTTCATCAATTTTTTTAATTACATTTTCAATCATGATTTGTACCAGCTTAAAATTCGTTATAAATAAAGTGAACAGAAGTCAGCCCACTATATTGATATAAATAAATCAACACCATTAAAATGACACAATAGATAACTGTCGTTAAAATGAACTTCCCAATACGTTTTCCACGTGAATCATTTTTCTCTTTTTTAGCCATAATTTCATATCTTTCTCAATATTAATAAAATGTACTATCGAATATAGTACTACTAAAGTTTTGTCACCCAAAAATCCACCTCAAATTTTTACCAAATTTAAATATTTTCCCATTTCAACCGTTTATCGTTCGTCGTTTAGCTTGCGACAATCATTATAAGCAAAACAAAGCGGAATTAAAATTATGAATGAACCAAATAGTATAGTAATTACTAATAAGATAAAAAGATTAGTTGGCTTTAACCAGCGCTCACTCTCTGCTGTAGTTAAAATATAAGCAGCAAATAAAAGTGTAAAAATTAGTTCCCCTAAAATCGTGTATGCCAATGCGCCTTGACCAATTAATTGGTATAGCCGCAGCCAGATGCTTGCCGGAAGTAAACAAAGCCACCCAGAAAAGCGTAACCAGAAAGTGATTTTTTTACGATAATCTTGTCTACCCATTTTTCTCCTTAAAATCTCAATTATCCCTTTCAAATAAAGTAAACCTAATTATAACAATGAGTTTTGTAACAAACAATTTTGTAGCAACCAAAATTTGTATTTTGCCATTTTCGTCATACTTTTTTCACATTTTATAGTTATACTATAATTGTGATATAGGAAAGATATAGATCTTTTTTATATCATACTCAACTTTTTGTTTTTCATTCATACTCCTCCAAGTATAATAATGAAAAAACCGAAATGACTTTACAGGTCATTTTCATATCTATCCCTTTCGACTCACGTGCGTTACGTGAGTTTTTCTATACTCTTAAACAGTTCTAAAGAAATTCTTTACTCTTTTATAAGAGATTTTCTACCTTAACTTCATAATTTAGAGATATCATTTTAAATGTAGTAAGCAGTAGCAATGCTTACTACATACTCCCACTTTTTTATTTCATTCATTCTTACTCCTTCAAAGTAGATGAAAACTAACAGGCTCGCACACCTTGCGAGCCTTTTTTCTTTGTTATAGGATTAATTTAGTTATTTATTACTTATTAATATGAGAGGTTTATATTTAATGTTCTCACCCACAATAAAACACTTACTGGAAGAAAAATCAGGTTCATTCATTATCCCTGCTTCCCGTATTGCATTTGTCGAAGACGACAATCCTTTGTACCACGCCTTTATGATCTTGACTCGCGTAAAATACTCAAAAATTCCAGTCCTTGACCGCCAAAGCCGCGTTGTTGGCCTACTGAGCTTAGCAATGATTACAGATAAAATGATGGAAACGGACGACATTTCTCTTGAACCATTAAATCAATTAAAAGTGCGTGATGTCATGCAAACCAAGTTTGACAAAATCAACTTTGTGCAAACTACCCTGGAAACGCAACTTCATTTACTAGTTGACAATGCCTTTTTACCCGTTGTTGATGACTATGGCGTTTTTCAAGGACTATTGACAAGACGCGAATGGATTAAAGCATTTAATTACATAGCGCACAACTTTGAAAAGGAATATAAAGTTACTCCTATTACTAAAAATAAGCAATTATGAGATATACTGTAAATTTATAATTATTTATTACATTTTTAGTGTACTTTATTTCAAATTAAGCTATAATATAATTAGCTAGGGAAATCTAGGTTTTATTTGGTAATCCAGCTATTTAGTTAATACAATGTAAAAATTCGATTTTAATTTTGTGTTATTTTTTAAACATATACGAAATTACAATATTAACATCTTTAATCTTAAAAAAATTAAATAACGCTTTGCTAAATTAGTTATTAAAAATTAATAGATATTTCTTGAATAATTAGAAAAGAAGAGCACTAATATGGCAAGTAAAACAATTTCTGCGCAATTGACATTTTTGATAAGCGCAATTATAAAAAATTGGACTTACCCAAATGATCAAGAGCTATCACTAAAAGACAAAGCTGAGTTGGTTTCTCAACTAAAAAATTTGACAGAGAGTCCAGATAGTATGGATGATGCTGCTAAAATTACTGATGCTTTTTACAAAGATAAAATAAATAAGCGGCTTAAATCAATAGATTCCAATTTTTCGTGGATTTTTATAATTTTGCAGCATGAATTAGTGTCAGCTTCGCGCTTACACGCTCTTCTCCTTGATTTAGCCAAAGAAGAACACTTTTCAGAAAAGGGAATTGCGAAGATTAATCAGTATTTTGCAGAAACTGATGATTATGGTGATAATGATGACTTTATTACAATGTCTTCCTCCGATTTGATTGACTCATTAGGACGGACTAAAATTTTCCACATTCATCCAGCTAAAGATGAATACAAGGCTTTTAAAGTTAAAAAGCACCCAACAAAAGACACACCCAAGTCAATTAAAGCGGAAAATCAAGCAAATAAGATCATTAAGTTAAAAAAGCACTAATTAGAAGGAGCAGTCAGATGACTGGTCTTTTTTTTACCTAAAATTTAGCACTAATTTAGAATAAGTCTAAATTAGTGCTAAAATATAATTATATTTCTTTTTGTAGGAGGCATAATGCATGAGTTTTAAACGTCAATGGAAGTTTTTTTGTGTTTTAGCTATCGGAATAATAGCTCTTATTTGTCAGTTTGGCTTAAAAACAAAAAGTCTTTTTCAACTGGGAAGTCTGCAGTTCCCGATCCAAACTATTTTAATGGATTTAGTCGGTATTATAATGGCATATTCCTTGATCACTGAAATAGTTGGCGACTTTAAATCGGGGCGTTACGGCGTTGATATTTTAGCTGTAATAGCAGTCGTTTCTACTATTCTAATTGGTGACATTTGGGCTGAATGGATGATTCTAGTGATGATGACTGGCGGGCAAGCTTTAGAAGATTACGCCACTGGTCAAGCGGATAAAGAACTTCGTTCACTTTTAAATAATTCTCCTACTATTGCCAACAAAATCAGTAATCAAAAAATTATATCGGTAAATGTAGAACAATTAGCAATTGGCGATCACATTCTAATTAAGCCTGGTGAACAGGTACCTGTAGATGGGAAAGTTATTAAAGGTGAATCCAGTTTTGATCAATCTTCTTTAACCGGTGAGTCGGTGCCAGTTGCCAAAAACCCCGGGGATCAATTAATGTCCGGTTCAATTAATGGCAATGTTGCTGTTGAAATGGCTGTTACTAAAAAAGCCAGTGATTCAGAATATCAAACTATCGTTTCATTAGTTAAATCTTCGCAAGCGCAACCGGCTAAATTTGTCAAAATGGCTGATCGCTATGCTGTTCCTTTCACTATTATTTCCTTGGTAATAGGAATCGCCGCTTGGATTCATTCCGGTAATCCAATTAATTTCGCAGAAGTTATGGTTGTTGCTTCGCCCTGCCCATTATTAATAGCAGCACCTGTGGCATTGGTATCCGGCATGAGTTCCATGTCTAAACACCATATTATTGTCAAATCTGGTCCTACTTTAGAGAAACTAGCATCAGCTAAAACTTTTGCCTTTGATAAAACTGGTACTTTAACGGAAAATCAACTGGTAATTGATGAAATCATTCCCGCTGATAATAGCAGTTATAGTGCAGAAACTCTGCAAAGCTACGCCACTAGTGTCGAACAACAATCAAGCCATATTATTGCCAATTCACTAGTTAGGGTAGCGGATAACAAACTCTTAAAACCCGCTACACAAATTAAAGAATCAACTGGTCAAGGCGTTAGCGGAATCGTTGAAAACCATTTAGTCAAAGTGGGCAAGCTGAGCTACATAAAACCAGAAGATAATTTGCAAAAAGTGCAGGAAACCAATGCTACAGCTATTTATATCTCAATCGATAATAAATACGCTGGCTATATTACATTTAAAGACCAAGTTAGGCCTGAAAGTGCGCAGACTATTAAGCGTTTACGGCGCCAAAGCAATGCTCATATTATGATGTTGACAGGAGATCATAAAGATGTTGCAACTAAAATTGGCAAGGCGCTTAATGTAAAAGATATTCGCTATGAATTATTACCAGCAGAAAAAATAGCTGCGATTAAAAATGTAAAGAAAGAAAATCGACCAGTTGTGATGACTGGTGACGGAATTAATGACGCACCTAGTCTATCTGCTGCTGATGTTGGCATTGCAATGGGAGCCAAGGGAGCCTCGGCAGCCAGCGAAAGTGCAGATGCTATTATTATGGTAAATGATTTATCTAAAATTAACGATGCCGTAGCTATTTCTAAGCATACGATGAAAGTCGCTAATATTGATGTATTAACAGCTATCACAATAGTAATTATAATTGAATTAATTGCCTTTACCGGTGCTATTCCCGCTTTTTGGGGTGCCATTTTACAGGAAGTAGTAGATATGATTTCAATTAGCTTGGCGCTTTTAGCTAAAACTACGCCTACAAACCCAGAACAAACAGGAATCAGTAAAACTACTAATTAAGAAATTTTCCTATTTAAAAAAGCCTGATAAATCAGCGTTTTAGACGAGACGTAATTTATCAGGCTTTATTTATAGGAATCCTAAGGAATTAAAAATCATATGGGATAAAATCGAATAGCGTAAATCCTTGCTAGTAGTGTAAACCCATGCTAATACACAACCTAAGGCCCAATAAACGAGCAGATATTTGGTTAGTCCGGGATCATGAGCGTAACCAAAAATAAGTCCACTTAAAAGTATGCCCAACCATTTGTTACTACTTGTGTTTTTATTGAAAAAAGTATTAAAGAATAGTCCGCGAAAAATAATTTCCTCAAATATTGGTCCCACAATTATAACCATTACGGGGAAAAAGTAACCTGCCTGATAAGAAATTTGGTCAAGAAGATTTTGATTAGTAGAAGTCTGATTAGTATTAAAACCTAGAGCCAATTGAATAGTTGCACTGACAAAAATGAGCATTATTGCCCCTAAAAGAGAGAGCAATACTTTTCTAATCTGCCAGTGTGGTTTACTATTATAATTTTGCTCGTTACTACGCCTTAACTGCAGGCAATAAAAGTAAAATACTAATAGCAAAGCTATGATTGTAATTATGGCAGTCAGCACCACAAAAGGAATATTTCCTAAGCCCAATGATTTTCTTAACTTGTAAGGATAAAAATAAAACTGTTGTACAATCGTATAAAGTATAAAAGCAAGCACTATTGTAATTAGATTTCCTAGAAAATAGAAAAACTTTTTCATTCACTTAGCTCCTTTCTGACCAAAATAAAAGCAAAGCCATAACTAATTTATCTAGTATCTCAGTATCAATATAACCAGTCTTTATTTGATGTTATGGCTCAGATATCATAATAAGGCCGGTAATTATTTCCTGGGAAATAACTTTCTTATTCTAGCATACTTTAATTTACTAGGACTTTTTAAACATATTTATTATAATAGACTTATCTCTAGAGCAAAGGCAGGTTATTATGATTAGATTTTTTGAGATTCTAAACCAGAACCGATCTTTTATAATTCTTTCACTTATTATGTTGGCAACACTCACTGTTTTTTTGGTTTCCTGGTTAAAAGAACCTCGGAGATTACTTAATGGTATTCTTTTCACAGTTTTTTTGTTAACCTTCGGTGTTTGGCTTACAGTAATGATTCTATCTACGAGCTTAAGGCCGCTCATTTTAACTTATGAAATTCTAGTAGTTTTATTTGTAGCCGCAATTACTCTGATGGCTGCCTTTTCCTGGCTGTTTTTCTTGTGGAATGCATATATTGTCTGGAAACGCGAAAGTCACACACTATCAAACTTATTAACACTCTTTATTGGTATCGGGATAATTGTCGTGTGGTTAATTGCACTAATTGGTCCGTTTAAAAACATGCCGTCTTGGGTCAGAATTCTCTTATATGCACCAACAGCTGTTTTCGATTATCTGCTTTTTGTTGCTTATAACTTTTTAGTAAATTTGACTTTCTATCAAATTGTACCAAGACAGTATAACCAAGACTATTTAATTGTTTTGGGCGCCGGCCTGTCGCAAGGTGAAACAGTTACACCACTTTTAGCTAGTCGTATCAATCGTGCAATTGAGTATGCCCAAAAACAGGTTACTAAAGGAAGAAAAAAGCCTAAGTTTATCATGTCCGGTGGTAAAGGTGGAGACGAAAAAGTTGCTGAAGCACAGGCAATGACCGAGTATGCAATCGCTCGTGGAATTGAGCCTAGTGATATATTACTAGAAGATAACTCCAAGAATACCTACCAAAACATGAAATTTTCGGCTGAGATTGCCGCAAAAGATTTTGGCAGTAAAAATTATAGAGCAAAATTTTTCAGTAATAATTATCACATTTTTAGGGCTTCTCTTTACGCTAAAGCTGCCGGACTTAATGCCAACGGCGTAGGCTGCTATACTCGTTTTTACTTTCTGCCCAATGCAATCGTGCGTGAATTTGCTGCAGTTTTACTTTTAAACAAGAAACGGCATATTATTGCCATTTTATTAATTGTATTATTCTTCATTATTTATGCTTTATTTGATTTAACTGGACTTATTCATTAAAATGGTCATCTTCTTTTGGCTTTACTCTTTCATAAATGTTAAACTATCTGTTATTAATTAATTATTAAAAGAAAGAGAAAAAGGCATGTTACAATTAAAAGATTTACGTAAGTCATATCATGTCGGTGATACAGTTACACATGCACTTGATGATGTTTCCATATCATTTCGTAACCAAGAATTTGTCGCAATTTTGGGACCTAGTGGGTCTGGTAAAACCACGTTATTAAATGTCATTGGTGGACTTGATCGCTATGACAGTGGAGACTTAATTATTAACGGTAAATCCACTAAAAATTTTAAGGAAACAGACTGGGACGCCTACAGAAATAATTCTGTCGGCTTTGTTTTCCAAAATTATAACTTAATTTCGCATTTATCAATTATTGCTAACGTCGAATTGGGCATGAATTTATCCGGAGTTTCCGCTTCTGAGCGTCATAAGCGAGCAGTAGATGCTTTAACCCAAGTTGGCTTAAAGGACCATATTTCTAAAAATCCCAATCAATTATCTGGTGGTCAAATGCAGCGTGTCGCAATTGCGCGGGCTTTGGCTAATGATCCTGATATCTTACTGTGCGACGAACCGACTGGTGCTCTTGACACTGAAACATCTGAGCAAATTATGAAGCTGATTAAAAAACTGTCAAAAGACCGCTTAGTAGTTATGGTTACACATAATCCTAATCTTGCTCAGGAATATGCCACTCGAATCGTCAACTTTCAGGATGGTAAAATTTTAAATGATTCCAATCCCTTTAATCCGGAAAAAGAAAAAGATACTTTTAAGCTGAAACGGACAAAAATGTCGTATTGGAACGCCATCAAGTTAAGTTTTACCAATATTATGACTAAAAAAGGCAGAACAACTTTAACAGCCTTTGCGTCAAGTATCGGAATTATATCTATCGCAGTTGTTTTAGCCTTATCCAACGGCTTTCAAAAGCAGATTGATACAACGATGAGTAAGGCACTAGCCAAATATCCCGTTACCATCAATCAAACCGCCACCGATGCTTCAAGTATCGAAGACCGTAACGAATCTGATAAGAATGTCAAAAATCGGGGCTATTTAACTGTTGAAAAAGATAGACTGCAAGAATCGACTCATCAAAATAAAATTAGTCAAAAGTATGTTAATTACATTAAAAAAATAAATCCTGATTATGCTAACAATATTTCCTATCAGCGTGGAATCAACTTAAATTTACTAACACGTAATGATAATAAAATTAAGCGAGTCCAATTCTCCCCCATTTCTGCTAGTTCAGACAGTTCTCAAGCAGCTGCCCAGATGCGGATGCAAGCAATTAGTGCTACTGGGTTAGGCTCATCAGTATTTCCTACTACACTTAATTCTGGTAAAAGTAATTTCCTGAAAGAAAATTATCAACTTTTGTCTGGAGCGTGGCCACATAAAGCTACCGATTTAGTCTTAGTAACAGATAATGAAAACAAGTTAAATATTAATATTATTAAAAACCTAGGTTTCAAAGTTAAAGCTGGTCAAAAAATAAAATATCCCAAATTTGTTGGTAAAACCTTCAAAATTGTCGCCAACAACGACTATTATCAGAAATTACCGACAGGTATGTTTATTCCGCAAAAAATCAGTAATTCTATGTACGATAATAGCAAAACCAAACTGCGGATTGTAGGCGTCATCAAGCCAAAAGACCAAAATTCTATGGCACTTTTGTCAGCAGGAATTGCCTACAGTGACCAGTTAACACAAAATATTATCAATAAAAATAAAGCTTCAGAGATAGTAAAAGCCCAGAAAAAGACCACTCAAAATGTCATGACTGGTCAAAGTATGAATTCTCAGGAAAAGAAACAAATGTTACAGTCAATTGGTGGTTCCACCATACCGACTAGTATGATGATTTATCCCAATGACTTTGATGCCAAAGATAAAGTGCTTGATTACTTAGATAAATGGAATCGTGGTAAAAAGAAAAAAGATAAGATTATCTATACTGATATGTCAAGCGCTGTTACTTCGATGACTGGCGGCTTGCTTAATGGTATTACTACGGTCTTAGTTGCCTTTGCCGCAATCTCTTTAGTCACATCAATGATTATGATTGGTATTTTAACTTATACTTCTGTTTTAGAAAGAACTAAAGAAATAGGAATCTTAAAGGCACTGGGTGCCCGTAAAAAAGACATCACCAGGGTATTCGATGCCGAAACATTTATTTTGGGTGTTTTTTCCGGGGTTTTAGGTGTATTTATTGCTTGGTTGCTGGTCTTCCCTATTAATAGTCTTCTTTACTCCATTACTGACTTAAGCAATGTAGCACAGCTTAACCCTACTCATGCCCTGATATTAATCATTATTTCAACCATTTTAACTATGATTGGCGGTCATTTGCCAGCGCGGATGGCAGCTAAGAAAGATGCAGCAATTGCACTAAGAAGTGAATAAAAACAGTATTTTAGAGTTTACCCAATATTTGTTACATGTGAAACAAATATAGGTAAGCTCTTTTTTGCATAATTTTAAAGTAATATCTATTGTCGCATCCTGTTGACAAATTGGAATATACCAATTTATAATTAACTTAACTAATATGGAGGCGTAAATAAAAATGAAAATTATTATCACAGAAGATAAAGCCAGTGGCAGTAGGAAGGCTTTTGACTTATTTAAAGATAGTATTGCTAATGGCACTAAGGTAATCGGTTTGGCAACCGGCTCAACTCCTGTTACTTTATACCAGCAATGGACCGAAAGTGATTTGGATAACAGCAATTTAATTAGTATTAACCTTGATGAATATGTTGGCTTAACTCCCGATAATGACCAAAGTTATCATTATTTTATGCAAAAAAACTTGTTTGATAAAAAGCCTTTTAAACACTCTTATGTTCCTGATGGCATCAAAGCCATTAAGGATCCCGAAGGTGCTTCAGCTGACTACAACAGAATAATTGCAGAAAATCCAATTGATCTTCAATTATTAGGATTAGGACAAAACGGTCACATTGCTTTTAATGAGCCTGGAACTTCATTTGATTCTATTACCCACGAAGTACAGCTAACTGAGAATACTATTGAAGCTAATTCTCGCTTCTTCAACAACATTGACGAAGTCCCTAAATCAGCTATCTGCATGGGCATTGCAAATATAATGTCTGCCAAAGAAATAGTAATTATGGCTTTTGGCGATAATAAGGCTGATGCTGTACAAAAGATGGTTGAAGGTCCAGTAACAGAAGACGTACCAGCTTCAGTTTTGCAACAACATCAAAATGTCACTCTTATTGTTGACCAGGCTGCAGCAAGTAAATTAAGTTCAACATACAATAAGTAATTAACTGATATTAAGCTAAAAAGGGCGGTGGATTAAAACACCGCTCTTTTTGTGCGCAATTTTACGAACTATTATTGTATACATATGGTGCATATTATTAGTCTGTTAAAATAATCAGTATTATTATTAAGATGAACCCTGAGAGGATGGTGATAAGTTGAAGAGGAGTAAAAAGTGGCTATTGGTATTAGGCATGTTATTACTATTACCTGTGCCTTGTTACTTAATATGGGAAACCAGTAGTTTTTGGCAAAAGTATTTAAAGATTAAATTACCTCATTTAGGTACTCTTAACCCGATATTTGCCTGGTATTTAATTGGTATTAGTATAATTGTTTTTATAATACTAATTGTTAGTTTAATTGTCATCCTATTTTGGCCAGTCCAAAGAAACTTTAATTTAATTCATAAAAGTGATGGTCAAGTTAAGGTTACTTCCAAGGCCATTAATGGCTATGTAATGAATTCACTTGCCGATTTACCTTATTTAAATAATGCAAAGGTTAGTTCCAAGTTAACAAAACGCCGAATTAAAATTAAAATCGGCGGTGACTTGGGTCCTGGTGAAAACATTGCTGCCCTGCTTAACGACTATCTTGAAGAATTAAAAAAGAATCTGAAGCAATTGCTAGGAATTGAGCAAAAACCAAAAATTAACATCAAGTTTATCAATTATCACAAAGGAGATAAACCTGAAAGGCGCGTTCAATAAAGGAGGTCAAAATGAAAGAAGAATATAAAAAATACCTCCCAGAAATAAGCGGTGCCGTAATTGGCGTGTTACTGGCATTTTGCTTTTTGGTACTGGGATTTTTCAAAACTATTTTCGTCATCGTAATGTTAATCTGCGGCTTTTTAGTTGGTCATTACTGGCCGGTATTCAAAAAAATGTTGCAGAATAAATAATTTATATAAGGAGTATATACAATATGGTACAATCAAGTTCAAATCAAAGTAGTTCAAAGCCTGAAGTTAAAGGCGATTTAAAATATGATTCAAAGGTAATTCAAAAAATCGTGGGTATTGCCTTATCTGACATTAAAGGTCTTTTAACAGTTAACGGCGGCTTTTTCTCAAATATTGCCGATAAAATTGTTAATAGCGATGACGTCACTTCAGGCGTAAATGTTGAAGTAGGCAAAAAGCAGGTAGCCGTTGATATTGAGATCGTTGCAGAATATGGCGTAGACATTACCAAGCTATATGATCAAATTAAAGAAAAGATCCAAGAAAAAGTCAAAGAAATGACTGGTCTTGATACAGTTGAAGTCAACGTTACAGTAGTTGACATTAAAACTAAAGAGCAACACGAAAAAGATTCTGTCAGCTTACAGGACCGTATCACTGGTGCTGCTAATGACACTAAGGATAAAATCAGCGATCAAAAAGACAAGGTTCAAGATAAAGCTGAAGAAAAGAAAAAGGGATCTAAAGAATCTAGAGTTAAATAATAAGCATAATTTTTGATGTTAACCCTAAAATTTGGACACTTTTTTAGTTGTTAACTTCGGATAACATTCAAACCGTATAGAGAAAAATTAGGGATAACCCAGATAACTTAATCAAATTCTTGTGCAAGACCAGTTTAATCATGCTAAAATATATCTATAGAGAAAAAGAAGCCTTGCAAAGCAAGACCTCTTCTCTGAATTTCAAGCGTCCGCTTTAAAGGCGGTTGACTTATTTAGTGATTAATCAAAAAAGACCAATCCCATAATTGTCAAAGTTTTTGTTGGGACGGTCTTTTTGTTTACCTGTGCTTGTCGATATAGGTCAACAAGACAATAATAAACGAGGCAAAGGTCAGCGCTAATTCTAGCGCATGGAATACGCTCACTTGCTGAACACCTTCCTAAAAGATTTCGTGCCATAGGCACCCTCTCCTTTCAAGTGAAACAGCCAACCGCCCTCAAAACAATTTGCTATCAATTCAAATTTAATTATAGCAAAGATTGCCTTATTCCTAAATAACAGTAATCACTTAATTTAAAAGAGTGAACCACTTTTGATGTTAACCCTAAAATTTGGACACTTTATTAGTTGTTATCTAACGACTAATTGCCGATATTCAATCGGAGTTAGTCCTTTTAGTTTGATTTTAATTTTATCTTGTTTAGATAATTTAGTCATAGAAATAGCCTCCAAATTTGTCCTAAATTTGGGGGTCATTTCATAACTCTACTGCCTTTTATGAATTAATGAAATTAACCGTAATATTGATCCTGGTCTAAAGCAGTTTCATCGAAATTAACTATCATAAATTCATAGTTTGAAAAACACTCCATCCAATTGTTAAAATAGTCGTTCTCTTTTTTTAGCGACTTACTGCTTTCTTCTCCTTCAATTATAAAAGGCTTTGAACGTATATTAAAATTTGCATGTATTGCACCCAGCAAATTCAATAAACACAAGAAATCTTTTGCTGAATCCACACTTACATGAAAGGATTTAAACGAGTTATTATTTTCGCCAAGATATCTTTTTGCTCTATTATACTCATCAGCAGATTCTGCCTTATAATTTTCAACGCTATTTACATTCTCTTCAATAATAGCTGTCGGAGCTTGATTTTTAAAAAGATCTAGTATCTTTCTTAACTTAAAAAATTGTTCATCATTCATTTTTATCATTCCATTTAAAAGGCGGTGCTTGGAAACATTATATCTCCTAAGAAGCCATCAATTTTGCCGCTTATTTAATTGTTCAATAAAATACTCAACATTCTATTTTTCCTAATTCGATTACTTGATCAAACTGCCTTTTAATTTCAGGTCGCAAGTGATGGGAAATGTAGACTAGAGTGATATCGTTCAAATTGAGCAAGCTCTGTTCGATTTTTTGTCCGTCCTTTTCATCAATTGCGGAAGTAATTTCATCGGCCAAAATAACCTGCGGGTTACCCAGCAGCTGCCTTGCCAGTGCAATTCGCTGCTTTTGCCCACCTGAAATATTGTTACCGGCGTGTTTTAAAACAGTGTCAAGCCCGCTGGCGCTGTCAGCGACAAATTTTTCCAAATCTGCACGTTTAATCGCAGTCTTCAGCTCTTCTTCAGTTGTCTCACGATCTAAAGTGATGTTATAACGCAGGCTGCCATCAAAAATATAGGCTGACTGGTCAATATAAGCGATCTGTTTATGTAGCGACCGCAGACTAAGCTCACGGTATTCATTGTCATCCCAGGTAAGTGATCCTTGGTAGCCGGTTAATAAACCACCAATTAATTTTACCAGGGTCGACTTACCGCAGCCTGATGGACCAACAATAGCTACCCGTTCGCCTCGCTTAATGCTGCCGGCAACATTCGTTAAAATCGGTCTATCACTATTGGGGTAGCTGAACGAAAGATCGCTAAATGCAATTTGCTGGGTCAAAGGAGCAACATCCTTGTCCCCTGTTTTTTCCTGCATATTAGCTAATTTATTATATTTGTCAAAAATAGGTTGAACTGCCCGAATTGAAGTTAGCTCAATACTGATTTCTGTCAAGCTGCCAAAAACGTTACCGGACATTGAACCAACAACTAAAATAGCACCGATAGGAAGTTGGTTGTGAAAGGCTAGATATCCGGATTCAACGGTTAAAATAGTTTGAGCAGATATACTTATCAGGTTAATCAGTGAATTAGAGAATGACATTTCCGTAATGTAATTAACCCGAGCCTGTCCAGTCTTATCTGATGCCGCAAGAACTATTTTATTGAGCAATTTTTGCTGACCAAGCGTGAGCAGATTGACAAAACCTTCAAGAGCATCGGTTGCTTTTGCCGTTAATACTTCATTTTGCCTGCTTTGTTTTTGCGACAGTTGTTCCAACTTTTTCTTAAAAAGACGGGGAAATAAAATCATAACAACAGCAAAAACCAAAGTGGTTACAAATAAGAGTGGATGGTAAGAAAACAGGATGACACTGGCAATAATGCCTAAGAGTGCACTGCTAAATGTTTGCTCTAAACTGAAAAAGCCATCATGATTAATTTGATTAATATCGTTAGTAAACCAGGAAACATAGTCAGCTTCCGTGTGCTTGTTGAAATCTTCATACTCTTGGCGACCAATTATATGGGCTAATGCGTTCCTAATGGAATTATCGACGGCCTTGATGATTACAGCAGAATACCGTGAACTACAAAAAAAGAAAATCAGAAAAAAGCCCCAGCTAAGCAAGTTTAAACCTGTATCAACAATAAAGCCGTTTAAATTATGCTGAGTCAAAGCAGTAAGTGCATTACCTTTAAAAATGCTGGCAGCAGTTTGTGCTAAATTCCGGCCAAAATAGAAAATGGCTAGAATGACATACATGCCTGAATTACGTTTAATGTAGGTCCAAAGCGAAAATTTTGTTATAGTATCGTCCATGATTTACTTCCTGTCTAAATCCCTATTTTTAGAGTTAATACTAAAATGATTTTGGTTTAATAGAATAATATGGTTTTTGCATTACTTCTTCAAAAGACTCTTAACTGGTACTTACAGCAGGAGTTGTACTATCTAAAGATAAAAATCTTTTCAAGATATCAGTTATGCCCTCTTACTTCCATCATTTACTAATAATTTTATAATTTAATTACTATCTTATATCTTTTTTAACATTAAAACAATTTCTTTTTAATTTTCATTCTTAGAATTTTCACATAGCAGCAGTATATAAATATCAACTGCAACTTTTTCGAGCTTTTAAAAAATAATTCGTTCTATAATTGCAAAATCACTTATTATACTTAATGCAATCAAAACGAGCAATTATTGACTACTTTATTTATCACAGAATCGAAAGAATCAAAGTACAGAATAAAAGGGCTTAACACCGAATGATATCGGCATCAATCCTCAGTAAAATAATTAATTAAGATTTATCAGTCAGATTTTTTGGTTTCACGTGTAACATCTAATTTTGTAATAAATTATTTACTTGAATACTTAATTTTTTATTCTGTATTATACAAAATCACTTGACTTTTTGATTAAAATTTTAATTTACTTTTTGCTTGTATACCACTATATCTCGTATTAAACTAAATAAGAATCTATATATTGTATTTATGAAAGAACGTGATCCAAGTTATTGTTTTAAGTGGGCCAATTGGAGCCGGTAAATCCAGTTTAACCAGTATTTTAGCTGAGCACTTAGGTACACAAGCCTTTTATGAGGGAGTTGATAATAATCCTGTTCTTCCTTTATATTACCAAGACATGAAGCGTTATACTTTTTTGCTTAATATCTATCTGCTTAACCACCGTTTAGCACAAATCAACCAGGCAATTCGTGAAAAAAATAGTGTATCAGACCGTTCAATTTATGAAGATGCACTCTTTTTCAAAATGAACGCGGACAGTAAAGTAGCTGACCCTACTGAATTTAAGATATACGACAGCTTACTCGAAAACATGATGGAAGATACCCCAGGTAATCCCAGCAAAAAGCCAGATTTACTAATTTACATTCATGTTTCCCTTGATACAATGCTTAAACGCATTAAAAAGCGGGGCCGTTCATTTGAACAAATCAGCACAGATCCCAGTTTAAAAGACTACTACGCACGGCTAATTAAGTATTATGAACCGTGGTATGAAAAATATGATGCCTCTCCTAAAATTGAAATTGATGGAGATAAATACGATTTTATCTGCGATGAAGATGCCAAAAAAGAAGTTTTAAGTCAAATTGATAATAAGTTGCACGCAATAGGCAATTTAGAATAGAGAAGGAACGTGATGACAGTTATTGTTTTAAGCGGGCCAATTGGAGCCGGTAAATCCAGTTTAACCAGTATTTTAGCTAAGTATTTAGGAACCAAACCATTTTATGAGAGTGTCGATAACAATCCTGTATTGCCACTTTTTTATGCCGATCCTAAAAAGTATGCATTTTTACTTCAGGTATTTTTCCTAAACACTCGTTTTCGTAGTATCAAGGATGCATTGACTGATGATAACAACGTTCTTGATCGTTCAATCTATGAAGACGCCCTTTTCTTTCAGATGAACGCAGATATTGGTCGGGCCACCAAAGAAGAAGTAGCTACCTATTACGAACTGCTTAATAATATGATGAGTGAGCTCAAACATATGCCTAAGAAAAATCCAGACTTGCTGGTTCATATTAAAGTTTCATACGATACCATGATTAAAAGAATTCAAAAACGTGGTCGACCTTATGAACAATTGAGCTATGATGCAACACTGGAAGATTATTATAAGCGGCTTTTACGCTACTATAAACCTTGGTATGAAAAGTATGACTACTCACCCAAAATGGAGATAGATGGTGACAAACTAGACTTTATGACTGATAAGCAGGCAAGAGAAGTTGTACTTGATCAAATTGTTGCCAAATTAAAAGAAATGGGTAAATTACCTGAATCATGGGATAAGCCTACAAATATTCAAATAGATTAACAATAAATAAATTATTATCAAAAGGTCATTAGAACTATGTGTTAATGGCCTTTTTATGTTGCCTATTGCTATTTTAAAGTACTGTTTAATTTATAGTAAAAGCTTTAACAGTGAGCTCTAGCAATTAGATAGCTGGATGACAATTTAAATAATTTGTTACTTACTCAAATAAAAAATCAAAAAACTATGTTATTATTGAATCATATATTTTTCACATATTTATTTAATTAATTTATATAGTTTTTATTAGCTCCACTTGTGCTAATTTTACCCGCCCTATTAAATTAACTTTGTAAGAAGGAGAAAAATGAATTATATCCTTTCAATTATGCCCTCTCTCTTTGCAGGCGCAAAAATGACACTAATTTTATTCTTTTGGACTTTAATTGCTTCGATTCCCTTAGGAGTCATAGTTAGTTTAGGCTTACTGTCACATTTTAAGCCTCTACGGTTAATTCTAAAATTTTATATCTGGATTATGCGGGGTACCCCACTCTTGTTACAATTAATTTTTATTTTTTATGGCTTACCCATAGTCGGAATAATTTTTCAACGCTACGATGCAGCGCTTTTTGCTTTTGTCTTAAACTACACAGCCTATTTCGCAGAAATTTTCCGTGGGGGCTTTCAGTCAATTCCAGTAGGACAATATGAAAGCGCACGGGTTTTGAGGCTAAATTACTGGCAAACTTTGACACATATTATAATTCCGCAAGTTAGTAAAATTGTCATACCCTCAATCGGAAACGAAGTTATCAACCTGGTTAAGGATACTTCGCTTGTTTATGTCATCGGTCTAGGTGAACTTTTACGTGCCGGCAATGTTGCTACTGCCAGAGACGTAACACTGATTCCTTTAGTAATAGTTGGGATAATCTATTTACTATTGACTGGTATAGCATCATTTTTGCTAAAGAAAATTGAACGCAATTTTGCAAAGTGGAAGTAAATTAAAGGAAACAATATGCTAGAACTTAAAAACATTACCAAAAAATTTGGCTCACGCACTATCTTAAACAAATTAAACCTCACTATTCCTGACCAACAGATTTTAGCCATTGTAGGACCTTCGGGAGCGGGAAAAACCACTTTATTGCGCTGCTTAAGTGGTTTGGAAAAAATTGATGCAGGTGAATTCTTATGGGATGGGCAAAAATTCGACCCAGCTGCTCCTGATAGCAAAAGTCATATTATTGGAGTCGTTTTTCAAAACTACGAACTTTTTCCTAATTTAACTGTAATTGAAAACATTACTTTGGCACCAACTTTAGTTTTAAAAGAAAACGCAGAGCAGGCGCAAACTCACGCACAAAAGTTATTGCAGCAACTGGATTTAACTGGTAAAGAGGATCTTTATCCCTATCAGCTTTCTGGCGGCCAACAGCAAAGGGTAGCTATTGTACGGGCACTGGCAATGGAACCCCATATTTTATGTTATGATGAGCCCACCTCTGCTTTGGACCCAGATTTAAGAACAAAAGTCGGAGAAATAATTTTAAAACTTAAAAGCAATAACAAAATGACGCAAATTATTGTGACCCATGACATGGAATTCGCCAGTCAAGTTGCTGATCAAGTATTCAAAGTCCAAGCCCTAGATGATAAGAAGGTAATATAAGTGAAAACTAAGCGCCTCTTAATTCTTGCAATAACGCTCGTCTGTTCTATCTTCTTTGTTTCTGGCTGCAGTGGTGTGTCAATTAATAGAAAAGCTAACGAAGTTGATAATTGGTCCCATATCAAGCAGCGTGGGTATGTTACAGTTGGTGTAGATGATACTTTTGTGCCCATGGATTTTAGGCAAAAAAATGGTCAGTTAATTGGTTATGACGTTGATCTAGCTAATGCAGTATTTAAGCAATATGGCATCAATGTCAGCTTTCAAACTATTGACTGGTCTATGAATACTACAGAGCTTAAAAACGGCACAATCGATCTGATATGGAATGGTTTTAGCAAGAATCCAGAACGTAAGGCCAAAGTTAATTTTAGTAAAACTTATTTGTATACTTCACAAGTGTTAGTAAGCCTCAAAAAGAATAAAATTAATACTATTGCTGCAATGAAAAATAAGACTTTAGGAGTTCAAACCGGCTCTTCTGGCTATAACGATGTAATGAAATACCCTAAAGTTTTTAAAAACCATATTAAAAATCATGAGCCAATTCTCTATGATTCCTTTACCAATGCTTTTATAGATTTAACTGCTGGCAGGATTGACGGTCTTTTAATCGACAGTTCTTATGCAGACTATTACATTTCTAAGCAAAAGCATCCGGAAAATTTTACCGAAATCGATAGTCCCTTCCCTAAAGAAGAATTTGGTGTCGGCATGAGAAAAAGTGACGTAACCATGAAGCGCAAAATCAATCAAGCACTAGAAAAACTGGCACGAAACGGTACTCTCACAAGAATTAATCACAAATGGTTCGGTAATAAAGCACGATCTCCCTTGCTTGAAACGAACTAAGCTCTATTAATTTATTTTGTCAAGGACTGCTGCTATGCCATCATGATTGTTGTCTAAAGTAGTTGTAAATTTTCTCTTTAGGTCCTCCGGTGCATTCCCCATTACTACAGGGTGACCCACTGATTGCAGCATTTTTTCATCATTATAATTGTCGCCAAATGCCCAGCATTCTTTTAAGTCTGCGCCCAAGGCCTGAGCAATTACTTTTACACCCTGACCCTTAGAAACGCCCTTAACAACAACTTCCAATAAATTTGCAGCTGATTTTACGATGTAAAATTCGGGATAAAGTTGTTGTAAGTCTTTTTGCGTAGCATCTAATAAATCGGGCGTGCCCATCAGCAAAATTTTATGAACATTTTCAAGTTGGTTGATTTCAGCAATTGAACTTGGCTGTGCCTTGAATTTAACTATTTTTTCCTCGTTCTTAACTAATTCATCATTATTACCTGGGAAATAATACCAGTTGTTACCGCTGTAGACATTCCAAACCACACCATTATTTTTATGTTCAATATAGGTGCATATTTCTGCAGCTTTTGCAGAAGGCATGGAACGTGAATCAAGCGTGTGACCCATTTCATCCAAAACCAAAGCTCCATTATATGCAACCATTGGACATGCTTTAGTAATTTCACCGACAACTGACATAATTGCCTTGGGCATGCGGGCAGAAACTGGCACAAAAACATTACCCTTAATAATTTGCTTCCGAATAGCCATTTTAGTTTTAGGTGTAACTTCTTGTTTTGAGTTAATTAAAGTACCATCTATATCTGAAAAAATTAAATTTCCCATTTTTTCTCCTATCGAGTTTCATAAATTAATACAGTTTTACCCTCATTTTACCGATTAAAGTATTAACAGGTCAATTTGTTCATAAATGTAACTATTAATAAATTATGCTTATTTTGCCTAATTATAGCTAGTATTATTCGTGTTTGCATTATTTTAAATGAATGGTAAACTAGAATAGTCGTTAGTTTGATTTAAAACACGAACAATATATTTGGGAGAGGTTAGATGAATTTTATAAAGAGTTATTTTCAACTCGATAAATACAAAACCAATGTTAAAATTGAATTTCTTGCTGGGTTAACAACTTTTATCAGCATGTCATACATTTTATTTGTTAACCCAAGTGTCTTGGGAGCCAGTGGCATGGATAAAGGGGCAGTTTTTACAGCCACTGCTTTAGCCAGTGCTTTAGGTACTGCTATTATGGGGATCGTTGCTAACTATCCTATTGGAGAGGCTCCTGCCCTTGGTATTAATGCGTTTTTTGCTTATACCGTTTGTGTAGGTATGCATGTTTCATGGGAAACAGCCTTAGCCGCTGTCTTTGTGGCCTCTATTATCTTCATTTTAATTACTATGTTTAAGTTAAGGGAAAAGATTATCAATGCTATCCCTGCTGACTTAAAATTCGCTATTTCTTCCGGAATCGGCCTGTTCATCGCATTTTTGGGAATGCAAGATGGTGGTTTAATTGTAGCAAACAAATCAACACTGGTCGGCTTGGGTTCACTTCATGATCCGGCTGTCTGGATTACCATTTTCGGCCTTATTGTTACTGTTGTTTTAATGATTTTAAATGTACCGGGAGCTATTTTTATTGGTATGATCCTGGCAGCTATTTTTGGTGTAGTTACAGGACAAATCCCTTTACCAACTAAAATAGTTTCAGTAGCACCAAGTATTGCCCCATCATTTGGCCAAGCAATTTTCCATGTTAAAGATATTAACACTCTACAAATGTGGGTTGTGGTACTTACCTTCCTTTTAGTAACTTTCTTTGACACTGCCGGTACTTTAATTGGCTTAGCCCAACAAGCTGGCTTTATGAAAGACAACAAAATGCCCCGCGTAGGTAAAGCTCTGGCATCAGATTCAACTGCTATGATGGTTGGCTCCGTTTTAGGAACTTCACCAGTCGGTGCTTTTGTTGAATCAAGTGCCGGTATTGCTGTTGGCGGCCGGACTGGTTTAACTGCTGTCTTTGTGGCTATTTTCTTCTTAATATCAATGATATTCAGTCCCCTGTTAGGCTTGTTTACTACACATGTTACAGCGCCAGCCTTAATTATTGTTGGTGTTCTGATGGCACAAAACACAGCACATATTCAATGGGACAAGATGGAAATTGCAGTTCCTGCTTTTCTAATTTTAATTGGTATGCCTTTAACCTATTCAATATCCGACGGTTTGGCTTTAGGCTTAATAACCTATCCTATATGCATGGTTGCTGCTAAGAGGGTTAAAGAAGTTACACCAATGATGTGGATTCTTTTCTTCGTCTTTATTGTTTTCTTATGGGTTTTAAATTTTTAAGACTTACTAATTGTTAAAAAAATATAATATGATAAACTAAGCAAATATATTGATGTAAATCGCACTCATATATTTGCTTTTTTATTTTGAAAGAGGTTTTTATGAAAACAATAGATTACAAAAAATTTATATTGCCACTATTGTTTGGCCTTATATTCTGGTTTACGACGCCAATTCGTCCAGCCGGAGTATCAGTTCAAGCCTGGCATATGCTGGCAATATTTATTGGAACAATTATCGGCTGTATCACATTGCCAATAGCAATCAGTGGCGTCACTTTAATTGGCTTTACTTTAACCATTTGTCTTGGGCTTGCACCACTTGCAGACAAAATTGTTAACGGAAAAGTAATCGAAAAAGGAGCCATTAATGCATTTGCTAATTCATCTGCCTGGCTTATAGTTATGGCTTTTATGATTTCGCGAGGTATCGTAAAAACCGGCTTGGGGCAAAGAATTGCTTTGTATTTTGTTAAGTGGTTTGGTCATAAGTCCCTAGGTTTAGGTTACGCAATAGGAGCTATCGATTTAATAGTATCCCCTGCAACTCCTTCAAATGGTGCAAGAGCAGGTGGTGTAGTATATCCATTAATTCAATCTTTAGCCAATACTTTTGGATCAAAACCTAATGATCCTTCACGTAGAAAGATGGGAGCTTACCTAACTTTTACGGAATTTCAAGTTAATATCATAACTTCGTCATTATTTATGACCGCATGTGCGCCTAACTTAATCGCCGTTGCACTAGCCGGTAAGGCCGGCGTAACTCTTAGCTGGATGCCGTGGCTTATGGCCAGCATTGTACCTGCAGCAATTTGTCTAATTGTGGTGCCATATTTTGTTTACAAACTTTATCCACCGGAAATTAAAGAAACTCCTAACGCCAAAGAATGGGCCGACGGGGAATTAGCAAAAATGGGAAAGCTTACGTTATCTGAAAAATTAATGGCAGCTATTTTTGCAATCACTTTAGTGCTCTGGATGCTTTCCAGCACTTTAGGAATTGATGCTACATTAATTGCCTTCATTTCCGTTTCCCTTTTGTTACTTACTGGTGTATTAACACCTAAAGACTTGCTAAGTGAAACTGGTGCCTGGAATATCTTGATTTGGCTGTCAATTTTAGTATTCATGGCTGAAAAGCTTACTCAGTTTGGCTTGATTGGCTGGATATCAAGTAGCATTTCTAGTGCAATGAAAGGCCTCAACTGGTTAATAGTTTTAGTAGTTCTAGCATTGGTCTTGTTCTATACCCACTACTTATTTGCCAGTGCTACAGCTCATAATTCAGCAATGTATCTGCCATTATTAACTGTAGCAATTTCTGCCGGTGCACCTAAATTACTGGCAGCACAATTTTTAGCTCAATTTTCTGCAATCATGGGCTCTACTACCCATTATTCCAGTCCTGCTGCATCAGTCTTAGCTTCTTCTGGTTATGTAAAACAAGATGAGTGGTGGAAATTGAGTTTTATATTTGGTATTTTTTATATCTTAATTTATGGCATTATCGGATTAGCTTGGATGAAACTAATCGGTATGTGGTAATTATGCAAAGCAAATCTTGATAGGTTTGCTTTTTTATTTCCTGGGAAATAATTTTGCATTACATGGTCCATTTACTCCCAATAAGTTATATACTAGATATATTAGTTCTTTATAATTTTAATATTTTTAGGAGGAAAAATGACGACACTAGATAAAGTCTTTCATTTAAACGATGCTCATACCACTGTTAAACGTGAATTAATAGCTGCATTAACCACGTTTGTCAGTCTCTCCTACATCCTTTTTGTTAACCCAAACATTTTGCACGCAGCCGGTATTGATAAAGGGGCAGCATTTACAGTTACTGCAATTTCGATTGCAATTGGCTGCTTCATTATGGGTCTAGTAGCTAATTACCCCGTTGCTCTAGCCCCAACATTAGGTAGCGCAGCCTTTTTCGCTTACAATGTCTGCGGAGGAATGCATATTAACTGGCAAACTGCCTTAGCTGCTGTTTTAGTTGCATCTATTTTATTTATTTTAATAACAGTTTTGAAGCTGCGTGAAATAGTAGTTGATGCTATTCCACAAGATCTGAAATATGCTATTTCTGCTGGTATCGGCTTATTTATCGCCTTTATCGGCCTGCAAAATGGTAAGTTAATTGTCAATAGTGATTCCAATTTAGTTACTTTAGGCAAGTTTAATTCACCAGCTGTCTGGATTACTCTTTTTGGCTTGACCCTCACCGTAATCTTAATGGCAATGAATGTACCCGGATCAATTTTTATTGGTATGGTCATTACAGCTGTCTTTGGGGTTATTATTGGCCAAGTTGCTGTGCCAAAAGGTATTATTGCGAGTGCTCCAAGTATTGCTCCGACATTTGGTCAAGCTGTATTTCACTTAAAAGATATTAATACCCCACAACTATTCATGGTAGTTTTAACGTTCCTACTTGTTACGTTCTTTGATACAGCAGGTACATTGATTGGAATGACTGAACAAGCAGGCATGGTAGATCAAAATGGTAAGATTCCACGAATTGGAAAAGCTTTCGTTTCCGACTCTTTAGCAATGGTCGAGGGGGCCGTCTTAGGTACTGCGCCACTGGGAACTTCTGTAGAATCAAGTGCAGGAATTGCCATGGGCGGACGTACTGGTTTAACGGCAATTTTCGTAGGAATTTTCTTCCTAATATCAATGATTTTCAGTCCACTTCTGGCGGTTATTCCCACCACTGTTACTGCACCAGCACTAATTATCGTTGGCGTACTCATGGCCGGAAATCTGAAAAAAATCAATTGGGACAAATTTGAGATTGCTTTCCCAGCATTTTTAACAGTAGTTGGTATGCCATTGACTTACAGTATTTCTGACGGCTTGGCACTCGGCATGATAGCCTACCCAATTACCATGATTGCTTCTAAACAAGCCAAAAAAGTTTCACCAATGATGTATATCCTATTAGTAATATTTGTTATCTTTTTCTTGATTACAAATATGTAAAGATATTAGTTTAATTACAAAAGATCACCTCAGTTTGAGGTGATTTTTTGTTTGCAATCATTCATAAATCCCACTTTACTTTTTAGTTATTTAATACTAGAATTCGAAAATAAAATTTTAAATTACCACTAATGGGAGGGAATTATTTTGCATAATACTAAAGAAAAATCAATCAATCATTACACTGGTACTATTACTTTCTTTTTTATTGCTTTACTAACTAGCTTTAATTCTGGCTTTTTCCCTTATTCCATTACTGGCAGGCTCTGCGCCATTTTGTGGCTAGTCACATTCAGTCTCTTAATTTTTGCCTTTGAATATTTGATCAATCATATTAATGTCGAAAATAAAGGCATAGCAAAAGCAGCAGTAAATTCCAGTATCTGGCTTTTAGCAGCCTTGGTTTTGGTACTATTCAGCGTGT
This sequence comes from Lactobacillus sp. IBH004, assembly GCF_026185255.2. Taxonomy (NCBI): domain Bacteria; kingdom Bacillati; phylum Bacillota; class Bacilli; order Lactobacillales; family Lactobacillaceae; genus Lactobacillus; species Lactobacillus sp. IBH004. The sequence continues at coordinate 1,941,607 of NZ_CP110217.2, forward strand.
TTTTTCAAAAATAAATTTTAGCTATCAATTTCTTCTTTAATCATTTTACCTGGCCTTTTTTGCACGAACCAGCAAAATTTGTTATGTTAAGTAGCGGTTATTCCCTTAAGTAGTGAAAAGAAGTAGTTAAATAGATTGGAGAATGAATTTTCAGTCTATTATTATGAAAGAAAAAAAGAAAAAATTAATTAAAAAAGATTATAAAAAGCGCCTCTTTCAAAAGTGCACTTGCGTGTAATGACATCAATTGCCCTAGGCCAATTTACCTGTGGCTTTGCACTAGGAATAACGGGTGTGGCTATGAGTAACGCTGCCAAGTACATTCAAATTAGTGACATGTGGACTGGATTAATTGGAGCTGGCGGCTTGATTGGCCTTTCTAGCAGTGCCCTTATTGGTCGTATATCTGATAAAATCGGCCGCAGTCAATTACTGATGAGCAATATGTATGTGCTAGCCGTTCTTTCGCTTCTTCATCCGCTGACAACCAGCCTTTCTTTAACATTTTTAATTAGAATCGGTATCGGGCTAATGATGGCAATTGATTATACAGCTGGAAATGCTCTATTAACAGAATGGCTACCTAAAGGTGAAGATAATAGCAAGCGCCAGAGTCACTTATTAGTCTACTGGGTTTTAGGGTTTATTGCTTCGTATTTAATTGGGACTTATCTTGAAGGCTATGGCGCCCACACCTGGCAAATCATTTTAGCAGCAGGCGCTGTCCCGGCATTATTTACTGCACTTTTTCGCAGCTTATTTCCATTACCACCATCTCCTGGATGGTTAGCCAGTAAAGGTAAAATTAAAGCAGCTAATAGACTAATCGGCAGAATACTAGGCCGTAAATGGGGTGTTTCTCGCCACTTTAAACGTCCTAAAAAATCTGGGCAAACTTCATGGACCATTCTTTTCAGTAAAAAATATTTACGCAGCACTTTAGTAGGGGGCAGCTTTTACGCGTACCAAACCTTTGCGTTTTTTGGGATTAGTATTTTCTTGCCTATTTTATTACAAAGCATGAACATCAGTAATCCTAAAATTTCAGGAGATCTATACAATATCAGCATGCTGGTTGGAATATTCTTGGGAATTTACTTGTTTAACCATCTCAGCCGTCGCTTCTTTTTAATCAGTAATTTTTTTATTATCTGCAATATTAATAGGTACTTTAGCATTAATGCCACATGTTTCTTCCGTAGTTAAAATAGTGATCTTTTCAATTTTTGCAGTGATTTTGTCCTCCGGCCTAGTACTTGATTACCCCTATCCTACCGAATTATTTGATACTAAAGTACAGGCTAGTGGCGTAGGAACCTGTATCACAATCAGTCGTATTGATGCAGCCGCTGGTACATTTTTATTGCCAATTCTAACAGAAAGCGGGGGTCCTGCTTTAGCAATGCTGGTTTGCGCATGTGTTCTTCTCGCCGCTTTCTTCATTTGCCTAATTTGGGCGCCAGAAACTGCGCCAAAATACCAAAAGAAAATAAAATAAACTGGGCAATAATCTCATAAATATCATTTGGCGTTACCTTTGACTGCAAAAAATATAACCAGCCAGAATGATTAATTCTCCCGTTCTTTTTTGTTATTACAATCTTTGCATAATTTTTGCCCTTTAGAGTGTGTAAAGAAAATAGCATTATTTTTGATAGCGCTTGCATAGATGATTAATTTAATGTATATTATAGGTATAATAAAGTCCCATAAGTTAACAAAAATGTGTGAGCTTATTGGTGGAAAGTATACTAGTTTAGTTTAGTAACATAATTTTTGGTGTAGTTAGTGAAAATTGACTACACCTTTTTTATTAATAGAGGGGTTAGCCATGAAGAAGACGGTAACGACCTGCTTAGCCATTATTACCTGCCTGGCTTACTTAATGATTGTCAATTTTTATCAATCAAAGGACTATGATCAGGTCGCACGAATGGGACAGACCGGTAATTCTTTCCAGGTGTACCTGCAAAACAGTCCGGTTGCTCCAAATGATCAATTAGCCTTTTTCAGGTATTTAGCACGACACGATGATCTGTCAATAATTTTGACAAGCAAGGGCGAAAATAATACCGTAGAAAAATCTTTGATCGCTAGTAGTTCAACTTTTCCTGCTAGTTCTTTTCGTCTCAGTCACCTAAGTTTTGGTAACCGATTAGATTTTTATGCAAGCTATGAAACTCATGATGTACACCAAAGAGGACGTATTCCGGTATTCACAAAGAATAATCGGGTGATCGTGCAGGATATGGAACGTTACTTCAAGGGCAAGCAAGTTGTTGATGGGGTTTATACGATTATACCGGGAAAATCGTCTAAGGCTACGGTAATTGAGAAACTGGCACAATTTTACGGTGTGTCACGCTCCAAATTACTCACACCAACAGCGGGAATGAAGATTGAGTACTTAACCAGAGGACTAATGATTATGGGGGTGCTCCTTATTTTCGTGGGAGTGGTTTTCGTTCTTGTCAATTCGTATTATCCAGTGGCTCAAGCAGGCACAATTGGTGTCAAGAAATTGAATGGGTGGAAAAACGGTGATATTTTGACGGATCTGATTAGACCTGGATTGGTTACGATCGTAATTACTGCCATCCTTTTGGATCTTCTTAGCTTGGTATTTTTTTCCTATCTGCCACAAGGCTTTTTAGCCAGTTGTATTGTTGGACAGACGATTATTACTGTTTTATATTTGGTAGTCAATATTTTCACCTATGTCATGATCAAACACTTGTCGATCGCAGACCTTTTAAAAGGCAAGTTGCACTTAGGTGCGGGGGTTATCTGGGCACTCGGATTGAAAGTGTTGCTAACCGTTGTCTCGGTAATCCTGCTGATTAATATATCGGGTGCTTTAACTAATGCTATAGCTGACTACCAATTGCAACAGGATTGGTCCAAAGAAGGTAATTTGCTAACACTTGAATCCGTTAGCACGCAATTTACTAGTAATGAGCGTCAGGCTACTAGCAGCCTGACTAAATGGTTTAGCAAAATGGCGCAGAACAAGGGCGTATATTATGTTAATAGTGACGTTTATGCTGCTAAAGACATTCTGCCAGTGCATTCGCCTCAATTGAACAATGAAAAATACGAACTGATGGCGGTTAACCGTAATTTTATTAATGCTAAACTACCCCAGGTGCAAAAGCATCTGGAAACTTCACCAGATTTTTTGGTACCGGTTGGGTACCAACGACATGCTAAAGAAATGAAATACTTGCTACAGAGTTACCGCTACAATGACTTATCCAGCAAGCAGCAAAAAAAGCTTAAACCTGAGCAGATAAAAATCAACATCGAATATTATAGTGAACATCTGCAGCCGATTACGTATAATGTCCGCCAGCAAAAACGATTTGTAAATCCCATTATCGAAGTTGTACAAGAAAAGCACCTAAACGAGGGGCAAGCGCTGGCACTGGGTAATACTGACAAGGCGAGCCCAATCAAAATAGAAAATAATGAACAATCTAGGACGCAAATGCGGCAGCTAGCCCGTAGCCCAGAAGTGAAAAGATTACGGTTGAAGTTTGTCACCATGAATAAGATTCTGGCAACGAGCTTGGATGCAACCTATCGGGGATTGCGATCAATCATTCTTATCCTGCTATTTGCTTTCGTGATTAACTTATTTGCAGCAACTTTCCTATGTCTTTATGTTATCTCTAGTCGGCAGAAGAAACATGCAGTTGAGCGTCTATTGGGCTACCACATGTTTGACCGCTACCAGACAGAGATATTACTTTTTACAATGCTGAGCTTAGGCGAATTAGGTGCGTTAATGATTACCCAGGTTGCCTGGCCAATCTTGCTACTAGCACTGGTGTTAATTCTGACTGAACTGGCAGTCCTTAATGTGATTGTCAGGAAAACCGAAGGACATGATTTGCCATTTTTGCTTAAGGGGGGACTATCATGATTGAATTAAAGGATGTGACCAAGAAATTTGGCTCTAAGGTGATTTTTGAGCACTTTAACATGACCATCCAAAAAGGCGAGATGATTGCTGTTGTAGGGCCCAGCGGGGCGGGCAAGAGCACGCTGCTTAACATACTGGGCTTGATTGATGCAGTTGATAGCGGAGAATACCATTTTGAGGATAAGGTTAACGTCAAACCCAACAGTGCATTAGCTCAGAAAATCATCCGGATGAAAATCAGCTATCTCTTTCAAAATTTTGCTTTAGTTGAGGAAGCCACTGTTGCAGAAAACTTGTTGCTTGCGCTCAAATACGTTCACCAAACTAAGACTGCTAAACAGAACCTAATCGCCGCAGCCTTGCAAAAGGTGGGCCTTGGAAACAGTCTGCATAACAAAATTTATGAACTATCAGGCGGCCAGCAACAGCGTGTAGCTATTGCGCGCGCTGTGGTTAAACCTAGCGAACTGGTTTTGGCCGATGAGCCTACGGGGTCTTTAGATGATCAAAATAGAGATGAAATTATCAAGCTGTTGGGCGAACTCAATGATGCAGGCAAGACCGTAGTGATTGTTACTCATGATAAGCGTGTGGCACAGAAATGCCACCGCATAATCAGCTTAGGCTAGACAATCGCAAGTACACACTAACTAGAATCTTATTTCGCCCTTTTTAGAACTGTTTATCAAATTATATTGGTTGAGATTGCTAATATTGACACAAAATATAGGGCCAAAATGCCAAAAGCAGACAAATCACAAAAAATAATATGACCCCCAAATTTAGGACAAATTTGGGGTATTTTTGTGATTTATTAGCTTTTTTAAATTATAAGTAATACAGAATACGGTTAAAACAACTTGCTAGCCATCATATCGGACTCTTTGCATTTGCTTGATTTGACTAAATACCTGACCGCGACGGCCTGCATCAAGAGTTAGAACCAGAGAATCACCGGCTTTAATTACCGATTGACCGTTAGGAATTACATACTTGCCATCACGATATATTGCTTTAACTAAAGTATGCTTAGGCCACTTGATCTGCATGATTTCTTTTCCTGCAAGCTGGCTGTCTTCATAAATGGGCACAGTTAGCTGGTCAGTTTTGCCGGAAACTACCGCTGAATGTTTTTTATTTTTTACAGACATTGCGCGAGCAAGCGTACCGTAAATGGGATCACCATTGAGCAGTTCATCAACCAGTAATGCAACAAAAGCTACCACAGCTAGCGGCATTAAATGAAGCAAAGACCCAACCATTTCCGTAATAAGGATGATGGCGGTAAAAGGAGCCCTAATTACGGCGGCGAAATAGCCAGCCATTGCGAAAATAACCAGATTGATTACAAATTTTGCTGGCAATAAATGTAATTGCACCAAAACAAGACCGTAGCTGGCACCAATTACTGCACCCATTGTCAATATCGGTAAGAAAATACCACTTGGTAGTCCTGAATCGTAAGAGATAATAGAAAACACAATTCTAACAACAAAGAAAAATAAGAGTAACCCAACTATTTTCCAACTGCTTTGTTTAATAATCTGCGGTAACGCTAATATTAAGCGATTACCCGGGCCAGTAATTAAAGGGTAAAAATAAGCGATTGGTATTAATAAAGTAAGAGGTATTAGTCCGTATAACCAACTTGGTAAAAAAGTAATTTTCGCATATAACTTTTTCACTTTAAATAAGCCAGTTTTATAAAAATGACCTAGTAAGCCCAAAATTAAGCCCAAGATGAGCAGATAGCCATACAGCCTAACGGGAAAAGTATGACGATAAACCAGAGATAGTGCTGGCTTTTGACCAAAAATATTTGAAACTACAAAATCTGAAACTAGAGCACCTGCAAGTGCATTTAACCACACCCGTGGTGAAAAGTTATGAAAGACTTCTTCAAGCACAAATAATGCACCACTTAATGGCGCTCCAAAGGCTGCGGCTAAACCGCTGGCCGCTCCAGTAGCTAACAGTACCCGAGCATTCGTTTTTGACTCTTTAGTGCCCTCGCCAACACCTTGACCGATAGTTGAACCGATCTGCAAAGAAGGCCCCTCAGGTCCTAAAAACAGGCCCGTACTGATAACTAAAATACCACCAATAACTTTGCGCCATAATGTAGGCCACCACTTTAGAGTTAGATTTCCTTCCAGTTGTAGTTTTACTTCCGGTATACCAGAGCCGCCAACATGAGGATATTGCTTAACAAAATAACCAGCAATTAAGCCTACTAAAATGAGTCCCAAAATGATTGGGATAAACCATAATGCATTTTGATGTGCCACGTGAAACAGTCTAAGCCATAATTCTGTCATTTTTTGAATACCAAAGCGAAAAAAGCCCACTACAATCCCGCTTGCAAGACCTACTAGCATTGCTTCCAGCAACAGCTTTATTTGTACTTTTTTATCCCTCATAATACCTCTACTTTTTCAATATAATTAGCACTACTAAAAAACCAGTTAAGTTTTAACTTTAACTGGTTTTTAGTGTTACACGTGTAACAACTTATTTTTCCTCATACCATTCAGTGTGATAAACGCCTTCACGGTCATTTCTAAAGTAAGTATGAGCGCCAAAGTAATCACGTTGTCCTTGAATTAAGTTTGCTGGTAAACTTGGATTAAAAATTGATTCCAAGTAATTCAGTGATGCGCTCAATGTCGGAGTAGGAATACCTGCTCTAGTGGCGAGTTCAATCACTGCACGCAAAGCAGCGATATTCTTATTCATTAAGTCCTTGAAATATGGATCTTGGAACATGTTATCAAGTTTCTTACCTTCAGAAAATGCCTTTTCAATGTCTTTTAACATTGCTGAGCGAATAATACAACCTGCTTCCCATGATTGAGCAATTGCTGGATAGCGCAAGTCCCAGTTATAGGCATCAGCGGCCATTTTCAGTTGTTGGAAACCTTGAGCATAAGCTACAGCTTGGCTTAGTTGTAAAGCTTGACCAAGATTATCAATCAAATCTGCTGGTACATCACCACTCCATGTTATTTCTTTACCCTCGCGCGTAGTCGCTTTAGACATAAAACGGCTAATTACAGCTTCTGCAATAACGCTGATTGGAGCACCCAGATGTACACCATCTTCAAGCATCCAGTTACCAGTACCTTTATAAGAAGCAACGTTTAAGATATGATCAATTACATGGTCAGGGGTCAAATTATCCTTTTGCTTTAGCACTTCAGCGGTAATCTCACTTAAATAAGCTTGAACTACTCCTTCATTCCAGTGTGCGAAAATGGCTGACATTTCATCATTTGTTTTGCCCGCAACCTTACGCAAAATATCGTAAACTTCGGAAAATTCCTGCATAATGCCGTATTCGATACCATTGTGGACCATCTTGACATAGTGACCACTGCCTTCAGGTCCAATAAAGCTGACACATGGATGGCCTGCGGAATTCTTAGCTGCAATTGCTTCTAATATTGGTGCAACCTTTTTATAGGCATCTTCATCACCGCCTGGCATCAATGCGGGACCTTTTAAAGCACCCTCTTCTCCACCAGAAACACCCATACCAATAAAGTGAATACCGTGTTGTTCCATTTCATGATAGCGCCGATTAGTGTCATGAAAGTTCGAATTACCACCATCAAGCAAAATGTCGCCTTTATCTAGTAGTGGCAGTAATTTTTGTAAAGTTTCATCAACCGGTTTACCAGCCGCAATTTGAATTAAAATCTTTCGTGGCTTCTCTAAAGAATCAACAAATTCTTCCCAAGAGTATGTTGGCTTTAATTTATCATCTTCATATTTAGCAAAAGCATCTACTTCCGGCTTATCAATTGAAAAACCGGAAACGGAAAAGCCGTTATTTCTCACATTCAAAGCAAGGTTCTTACCCATTACTGATAAGCCTATAACACCGAACTGTTGCATTTATAGTCCTCCATCATTTAAATTTTTTCTTAATTACTAGTATACCTGTTTTAGCGTGTTTGCGCACAACTTGCTTCATTTACCAGACCTAATATCATCTTTTACCAAAAACTGTAAATTTAATGGTCATTCAACCGCTAACCATTCTTCTGTCATTAATTGCCTCACTTTGTTCCACTTCTTTTCTAAGGCCACATAAATGCCATGATTATGGGAATTAACGTGAAAAACTTTTGCTATTTTCAATTCTTTTTGAATCATTAGTGGTGAAGCAATTATTTTTAAGCTTATCATCGCCAAGATGGCAGCCCCTAAAGCAGATGCCTCAACTGATTCGGGCACATAAACTTTGTATCCCGTTATGTCTGCCAATAACTGATCAAAGAATTGATTTTTAGCCATCCCTCCGACTAATACCAGAGCATCAGGCTTTTGCCCATTAAATTGATTGAGTTCCTTTATGATCAAATTTATATTATAAAGCTCCCCTTCCAATACTGCTCTGGCTAAATCTTTATTTGTATGAATTGCAGTTAATCCCATAAAGCCGCCAGAAGCATCAGGATTCCAAATTGGTGCACGTTCACCAAAAATATAAGGCACAAAGAATAGCCCTTTAGCACCCACAGGGCTTTTTTCGGCTAAATCATTTAGTTCCTCAAAAGTAGCTAAATTAAAAATCTTGTCTTTTAGCCACTGCCACACATCCCCAGCATTATTAGTGGGTGCACCAACCACCCAATTATTTTGATACTGATAATATGTAAATAATTTACGATTTTGACAAAGCTTCAATCTATCAATATTAGTTCTGACGGCCGCAGAAGTCCCACAGCTAACCGTATAAAATCGTTCGTCAATTTGCGGATTGCTTAAATTTGCCAGAGTCCCATCAGAACCGCCAATTACAAGGGGTACTTTAATGCTACTTTCAAAATTGGGCACTTGAAAAGTTGTGTCTACTAACTGAGGGAGCTGTTCCTTTTTTATATTTAAATATTGCAGGATATTATCATCCCAATTTTTAGTATAGGTATTAAAAAGCCCCGAGGAATTCGCAGTTGCAAAGTCAACATAGTAGTGCTGCGAAAACTGATACAAAATATAGCTTTTAATATCAACAATAAAAGCAGTCTTCTCCCATAACTTTTTATTCTTTTCTTTAAGCCATAACAATTTACCTAAAGGGAGCATAGGATGTAATGGTGCACCGGTATTTTTTGTCAGATCAAACAAGTCGTCTTTGATAATATCTTTTTTAAAAGTATCCGTTGCTCTATTATCTGCCCAAGTATAGACATTAGTCAGAGGATGATTATTTTTATCAATTAAAATTAAAGTATGCATAGCAGAGGAAAAGCCTATCCCTTTAAGTTCAACAATAGCAATTTTACTTTGTACCTCTGTTAAGCCCAGCTTAACCGCTCTTAAAATATCTTGAGGTCTTTCCTCCGCCTGACCTGTTTCTTCAGTAATCAATGGATAATCATAGCTAGTTTGATAAATTATATGACCCAGTTCATCAAAAGCGATGGTTTTTGTACTTGTTGTCCCAATATCTACACCTATTACAATGGACATTTTTTACTTACTCTTCTTGATCCCTTCTATTAATCCGTATAAATATTCTTCAGCTAATGCTCGGTCAAATAAGCCGTAACCTGGCATAGCTTTCTCATCCCAGATTGCTCGCCCATGATCCGGCCTGATGTAGCCGGTAAAATTATTATCAACTAATATTTTCATCAACTTATACATATCTAAGTCACCATCTTCTGATAAATGAGATGTTTCATGAAAATCGTACTTAGAAGTAAATTTAATATTGCGAGCATGAACAAAGGCTACTCTATTTTTTCTAACAAATTTTTCTAAAATATGTGGTACGTTATTTTGAGGATTAGAGGCCAAGCTGCCACAACAAATAGTTAAAGCATTCGCCGGACTATCGACCATTGAAACAATTCGTTCCAAATCATTTTCGCTTTTACAAATTCTAGGTAAACCAAAAATATCCTGGGCTGGATCATCTGGATGAATTGCCATTTTTATTCCTACTTCTTCACACACTGGAATAATTTGCTGCAAAAAATATTTCAGATTATCTGCCAAGTCAGCACTTGTTTTGCCAGCATATGCAGAAAACAATTCTTTTATTTTTGCCAGCCTTTCTGGTTCCCATCCTGGCATCACAAAGCCGTTATTATTGGACTCCACTTTTTTAATCAGTTCCTGTGGATTTTCTTGAACTAATTCTCTTTGAAAAGCTAAAGCAGTCGATCCATCTGGCAGTTTATAATCTAAAGAAGTCCTTGTCCAGTCAAATATTGGCATAAAGTTATAGCAAATAACTTTAACACCAGCTTTTGCCAGATTACGAATTGTTTCTTGATAATTTTTGATATATTTTGCTCTTGAAGGTAATCCCAGTTTTATGTCTTCATGTACATTAACTGACTCGATCACGTCCATTTTTAATCCCGCAGCAATTATTTCTTTTTTTAAATTTAAAATTTTTGATAGAGGCCAAGTTTCTCCAACAGGAATATCATAAAGCGTGGCAACCACTTGGTGAACTCCTGGAATTTGTCGTATTTGCTTTAGGCTTACTGAATCAGCGTTTGTACCAAACCATCTAAAGCTTAATTTCATTGTTTATTCTCCTCAAAGGTTGATTTATAATAATATGCGCTATCATCAGGCAACGTCCTCTTTGAAATAAGATCTGCATACCAATATCCCGACTTTTTCATTCTTCTTTTTAGATTATTTTCTAGATCAATTTCTACTAAACCATACCTGTTTTTAAACGCATTCATAGGAGATACATTATCTGTAAATGCCCACAACATATATCCTTGACAGTTTGCGCCATCATTAACCGCTTTTATTAGCCAATAAAGATTTTCCCGGATGTAATTAATTCTATAGTCATCTTGAATTATTCCATCAGAGTTCTTATATTTTTGCTCATTTTCTATCCCCATTCCATTTTCACTAATAAACCATGGAAAATTGTGGTAATCCGTTTTCATGATCATTGCAAGATCGTACATCATCGGAGGATAGATTTCCCATCCCCGAGAAGCGTTATATTTTCTACCCGGTAGATCGAAATCACTGTAATATTTTTTAATACTAAATGGTGAATTATTATTCCACTCGTATTCGCGCTGCTTGACCCTGGCTGGTTTATACAGATTTAAGCCAATATAGTCAATAGTATTATTTTTAATGAGTTGCTGATCCTCTGAATGATATCTAAACATAATATTATTTTCTTTTAAAAGTGCTATTAATTCTTGAGAATAACTACCCTTAACTAATGGATCTACAAAAATTCTGTTATTAAGCAAATCAAACCTGTGTGCTGCTAAAACATCTGGATCATATGTTTTTGATCTTGGGTATGCAAATTCCCAATTATGAATAACACCGATCTTGCCACCTTGGTTCATTTGATGATAAATTGCTACTGTTTTCGCCGTAGCAAGCACCTTATGATAATTCCACTGCATCCATTGCTGAGGATCAACTATATGTGGGTATCTCACAGCATCTAAATAAATCCTGGTTTGGGGTACTATCGGCTCGTTGAAAGTAAACCAGTCTTTTACTCGATCACCATATCGTTCAAACAAAATTTTGGCATATTTTACATATAGATCTACGACTTTTCGTGAATTCCAGCCACCGTACTTATTCTGTAAATATTGGGGTACATCATAGTGCTCAATAGCTATCATCGGCCTAACGTTAGCTTTTATCAAAGCATTTATTACATCGTCAATATGTTTAGCATATTCTTCATCAACAGTAAGATTGTCATAATCTGTAAAGAACCTTGACCAATTAACCGAAGTTCTGTATGAATTTAAGCCGATTTTTTTCATTAAATCTATGTCTTCTTGATAACGATTCATAAAATCAGTTGCTACATCCGGTCCTTTGCCATCATGCCAAACGAAGTATTCGTTTTTAAACCAATCATCAAGGTATGAGTCCTGGCCATCTTTTTTTCCACTCCATCCTTCTGTTTGCCAAGCAGATGAGGCTGCACCTAAATTAAAATTTTCAGGTATTTTCATTTTTATACTCCTTTAATACAAAAAAGGCTGAATAATTATTCAACCTTTCAACAAATTAATTTTCTACTGAAGGTTTTTGGGTTTCAGAAATTTTAACAAATGGTAAGTAAATTAAAACTGCAACAACAATACATACAGCTTGGGTAATCACTGCGCCCCAATTACCACCAGTTGCCAAAAACCCGCTAATTAATGGTGGTGTTGGCCATGGAGTATAAACATATGCTCTAGCAGCAAAGCCCGTTGCCGTTGCGAAATAGCCAATTGTACCAGTTACTAATGGAGTAACAATAAATGGAATAGCAAGGATAGGATTTAGTACAATCGGCAAGCCAAAGATAACTGGTTCATTAATATTAAAAATACCAGGTGCTAATGACAATTTCGCAATAGCTTTAATATCAGCCCTTTTCTTTGTGACTAAAAATATGGCTATCAATAAACCAATTGTGACACCTGAGCCACCCATGCTCATATACATATCCCAAAATGGCATAGTAATAATATTAGGCAATGGTTTACCAGCTGCATGTGCTTCTGTATTAGCTGCAATTGCGGCAATTAATAGCGGTTCACGAATCGGTTTAATCATTTGATTACCATGAATACCTATTATCCAGAATAACTGTGCCACTAGCATTAACAGTAGGATACCGGGTAGTCCCTGAACTACATTTTGCAATGGCTTTTGTACCAAACTGTAAATAATATCAAACAAAGACATATGTGTGATTAGGGTAATTATTACTCCAACAGCAGAAATTATAGCTACTGTAATCATTGTTGGGAATAAAGCAGAAAAGCTTCTGGAAACATTAGATGGTACACTATCCGGCATTTTCAATTGCAGTGCTTTTTGCTTACTCAACCAAGCATAAAGTTGTACAGAAAGGATTGCAATTAACATTCCTAAAAACAATCCTTTTGTATCAGTATACTGTTTCGCAAAAACATCTGTTACCTGAATCGTCTGTTTCTTAGCCGTAATAAAATTATAAACACTAGGATTAACTGAAACATAGCTCATTAAAGCAATGATCCCCGGGAAATAGCCCTTTAAATTGTTTTTCTTACCCATTTCAATACCGATAATGAATACAGCATAAATTGTAAAGAAACTTAATGTGGCATAATTAATACCATTCGCAATGGGTTGCAAATTAACCAGCCAGTGCAGTCCATTTATTTGAGCCAAGCCTTGTTTATCATCAAAGACCATACTGGAAAATAAAGTTGCAAACGCGCCAGTAATAATAATCGGAATCAATGAATAGAATGCATCTTTTATGGATGATATATATTTGTTGCCATTTATGACAGCAGCAAATTTATTCATTGATGAGACAAATTTTTGTCCTTTTTTCATTTTACTCCCTCCAACTGATATATTAGTATATTTGATTACGCTTTCATTATAGTATGCAGCTTTCGTAAAAGTCAACAGAAGTTGTATACTAATATATATGCTTTAAGGAGAAAAATATGTTGCCAGATATTAGAAACATGCAAACAATCGCATATGATAAATTAAAAGAAATGATTGTCACATTGGAATTAAAGCCAGGAGAAAAAATAACTTTAAATAAGATTATTGATACTTTAGGTATTGGTAGGACTCCCATTCGTGAAGCAATTATCAAGTTTAAAGATCAAAATTTAGTTAAAGTTATACCTCAGAGTGGAACTTATATCTCTAAAATAGATCTGAAACAAGCTGAAGATGCAATGTTTGTTAGAAAACTTATTGAAAAGAAAATAGTCGCTATGGCAATTAATAAAGACGATGACGATCTTAAAAATAAACTAGCTAAAATATTGGATTTCGCTAAAGTAAAAGAAAATCAGCAAGACAAAAGAAATTTTTTTCATTTTGATAATGAATTTCATAAATCTTTTTATACTGCCGTTGATAAAGAAGACATTTGGAATTGGATGCAAACTCTAAATGTTCAACTAGAAAGATTCAGATATTTACGTTTATCAGTTGAGGATCTACAATGGTCTACTATAATTGAGCAACATGAATCAATTTTTAATACAGTTATTAATAAAGATATTCCTTTAGGTACTCATGAAATTGAAAATCATCTTAGTATGATGTTTAAAGAAGAAGAAGAGCTTATCAGTGCTTATCCTGACTATTTTACAAATTTGACCAAATAAAAAGAACGCCCTATTGGACGTTCTTTTTTAAGGTTTTACACTTAATTAGTGAGCTGAAGCACCTGAAGTTGTGTCAGGTTCTGGTTCAGGCTCTGGCTCAGGTTCTTCTTCAGCTTCTGAAGCACCTGAAGCAGCATCTTCTACTAAGCCATACTTGTCAGCAAAGTAACTAAATGGTTTCAAGCCTTCAGCTTGATACTTCTTAACAAATTCTGGGTCATCAAGAGTATTCAATTCAGTTGAGTAAGGCATATCATGAGTGAACTTAATGTCAACTAACATTGGTCCATCCATTTCCTTGAATTCTTTAACTGCGTCTTCGAATTCTTTCTTAGTACGTACAGTTACACCTTTTACATTCATACCTTCAGCAACTTTAGCCCAGTCGTTGTTTGGCAGAATAACACCTGATAATGGTTGGTGTGATTCATCAACTTGTTCAGCTTCAATGTAACCTAAAGTATCATTAGTGAAGACAACGTTCATAATGTGCATATTGTAACGAGCTTGAGTCAACAACTCTTGGTTCATCATGGCAAAGCCACCGTCACCACTTAAGTTCCAAACTTCACGCTCTGGGTGAGCAGTTGCTGCAGCAAGTGCAGCTGGTGAACCAAAGCCCATAGTTGCGTACAAGCCTGAAGTTGCCCAAGTTTGGTCATCATGCAAGTTTACTAAACGTTGGAAGTCAATGTTAATGTTACCAACATCAATAGCAAATTGTGCATCATCATCAGCATATTTATTGATAATGTCAAAGATTGGTTCACGGCGAATTGGCATTTCGTCTGAATCATCAAAGCTGTGTTCCCATTCTTCCCAGTTTTGACGGTCAGCAATAGCAGCCTTGTAAAGTGGTGATTCTTCACGAGCTTGACCTGCGTCAATCATAGCTTGTAAAGTCTTAGCACCATCAGCCAAAATTGGAACATCAACAGCGTGACGCTTGCCTAATTTTTCTGAGTCAACATCAATTTGGACAACTTTAGCCTTAGGATCAAAGAAGAATAATGAGAATGGTGAGTCATTACCAACCCAGATAACTGCATCAGCATGAGTTTGGATATCATCACTTGGCTTAGGTGCAACACGACCAATTGAACCCATGTAAGCTGGGCATTTATCTTCAACAACACCTTTAGCCATAACTGAGGACATCAATGGGGTCTTGAATTTTTCAGCGAATTTTTCTAAGACATCGCCATGACCCTTCATACCTAGACCAAAGTAAACAACCGGGTTCTTTGCTTCTTCAAGAAGCTTAACAGCTGCTTCAACTTCATCTTTCTTAGGAGCTGCATAGTTTGGAACAGCTTTCATTGCATTGTAATTTACACGGTAATTGTCATCAATCTTGTCCCAGCCAAAATCCTTAGGAAGAATTAAGACAGCTGGACCCTTCTTAGCATAAGCTTGGCGAATTGCTTCATCCATCATTGAAGGGATTTGCTCTGCACGCTTAATTTGGTGGTTCCAAACAGCAACCGGATCAAACCAAGGCTTCTCGTCAAAAGCTTGGAAGAAGTCCATATCCTGACGACCAGTTGGAACGTTAGCTACAATAGCTACCATAGGAACTTTGTCGTATTTTGCATCGTACAAGCCGTTCATCAAGTGAACAGCACCAGGGCCGGCTGAACCGAAGCATACACCGACCTTGCCAGTATATTTATATTCAGCTGAAGCAGCCAAAGCACCAGCCTCTTCGTGCCGAACTTCAATATACTTCAACTTACCCTTAAAGTCGTGGATAGCGTTCATTGTTGAGTCAAATGAGCCACCCGGAAAACCATAAATATGATCAATATGCCAGTCCAACAAAACTTGGAGCATGGCATTTGCGCCATTAATTTTTGCCATTTTAAAGTGCATCTCCTTAAATACATGTTTACTTACATATTGTATTAAAACATATAATTTCACAATTTCAAGTAAGCAAAATTAGTTATTAGCACAACATGTAAGCGCTTTGTAAAAATATTATCTTCACAAAGTTAAGCGCTATACTAATGACATTCAGATAACAGCAATAATTCCATTTGTGATTAGCTGATCATAACGACCAAATTTGTGCATTTTTTGGTGTATTTAATCCTCAGAAAATATTTTTTATAAAGTTTAAATTTTTACTAAATTTAATGTTGAATTTTCTGATAACGACCATTTTGCACGTAAACGCTTAAAATGGCCATATCTGCTGGATTTACTCCTGAAATACGTTCAGCCTGTGCTATTGTCTCAGGTCTGATTTTGGCAAATTTCTCTCGTGCTTCTGTTGCTAAGCCATCTATTGCACTGTAATCAATGTCCATAGGAATTTTCTTTGCTTCCTGCCGGTGCAGTTTATCAATTTGTTGCTGTTCCTTTTTGATATAACCGGCATACTTAACGTTAATTTCAATCTGCTCTCTGACATAGCGCTCATTTGAAATACGCATCCCTGTCAAACGCTCTATATCAGTCACCTTAACCTTAGGTCTTCTTAAGAAAACATCGGCCTTCACGCCGGCTTTTAACTTTTCTTCACCAATACTTGCAAGATACTCCTGAACTTCTTCAGTAGGATGAACCGTGATCTTTTTAACAGCTTGAGCAGCTTGAGCAATTTGTTCTTTCTTTGCTAAGAACTTAGAGTAACGTTCTTCAGAAATCAGACCAAGTTTAAAGCCATAATCCGTCAAACGTAAATCAGCATTATCATGACGTAAAATCAAACGATATTCTGCTCGTGAGGTCAATAAACGATACGGTTCTTCTGTTCCTTTAGTAACTAAATCATCAATTAAAACGCCAATATAAGCTTCATCGCGGCCTAGGGTAAATCCCGGCTGACCAGCAGCCCGCAAAGCTGCATTAATGCCAGCAATCAGTCCCTGCCCGGCTGCTTCTTCATAGCCGGAAGTTCCGTTCATCTGCCCCGCAGTAAACAAGTTTTTAATATTTTTGGTTTCTAAAGTATGCTTTAACTGCCAAGGATCAATCACATCATACTCAATAGCGTAGCCCGGCCGCATCAATTCCGCATTTTCAAGGCCAGCTACCGAATGCAGCATTTTTAACTGAATTTCTTCAGGCATTGAGGTTGAAAAATCGCCAACATAAACTTCTTTGGTATTTTTACCCTCCGGCTCCAAGAAAATTTGATGACGAGGCTTATCCGCAAAACGAACTACCTTAGTTTCAATTGACGGACAATAGCGCGGTCCTACGCCCTTGATCTCTCCCGAAAACATAGGCGAACGGTTTAGATTTTGGTTAATTATTTTATGCGTGGTTTTATTTGTATATGTCATCCAACATGAAACCTGATTCTTGAGGTAATCTTCATCTTTAGTTTCATAAGAAAAATGACGCGGAATTTTATCGCCAGGTTCTTCCTCAGTTTTAGAATAGTCAATGGTATTACTATTAACGCGCGGCGGTGTACCAGTTTTAAAACGGCGTAATTTAAAGCCCAGTTTTTCTAAATTTTCTGAAAGCTTAATTGCCGGTACAGTGTTGTTGGGACCGGATGAGTAATTCAATTCGCCAATAAAAATACGCCCGCGAGCTGATGTTCCTGTTGTGAGTACAACGCTTTTAGCATGGTACCTGGCTCCTGTGTTGGTAATTAACCCTCTGCAAACTCCATCTTCAACAATTAATTCATCAACTGTCGCCTGTCTCAAAGTCAAATTAGGCGTATCCTCAATCACTTTTTTCATCTGTTCGTGATACTGCCACTTATCGGCTTGTGCGCGCAATGCCCGTACAGCTGGCCCTTTACCTGTATTTAGCATCCGCATTTGAATATAGGTAGCGTCAATATTTTTACCCATTTGACCGCCCAAGGCATCAATCTCGCGCACCACTGTTCCTTTAGCCGGGCCTCCTACTGATGGATTGCACGGCATAAAAGCAACCATATCAAGGCTAATCGTCAAAAGTAACGTCTTCTGGCCCATTCTAGCACTCGCCAAGGCTGCTTCACTGCCCGCGTGACCAGCACCAACAACAATGACATCATAATCATTTGAGTCATAATTTTTAATCATTAATTTTCACACCTATTTTCCCAAACAAAATTGACTAAACAATTCATTAACTAACTCATCAGGACTGCTTTCACCCGTAATTTGGCCTAGAGTGTCCCAGGCGCCGTTGAAATCAATTTGGGCAATGTCTAGAGGAACTTCATCTTTTAAGGCCTGAACAACGTCTTGCAGCTGCTTTTTGGCCTTTTCCAGTAAACCAACCTGTCTTTGATTAGTTACCATGACCTGGTCATTTGAGTTCTCAATCCCCTTGAAAAACAGTTCTTTGATTGTTTTTTCTAATTGCTCAAGATTTTGTTTTTGCAAAATTGAAATGGCAATAACCGGACTCTTGGTTAAATTTGTTATTTCGGCAGTAGAAATTTTTTGGCCCAAGTCGGTCTTATTTAAAATAACAATGCGCTTTTTCTCAGCAGTAGCTTCAATCAAGGCATAGTCTTCAGGAGTTAATTCCTTACTTGCATCAAACAAGAGCAAAACTAAATCTGCCTTTGCCAGTGCTTTTTTGGAACGCTCAACCCCAATTTTTTCCACCTTATTATCAGTGTGCCTGATACCTGCAGTATCAATTAATTCTAAAGGTACACCTTTAACAGAAACATATTCTTCCAAAGTATCACGGGTCGTACCGGCAACATCGGTAACGATCGCCGTATCGCTTTGCGTTAGATAATTAAGTAAAGATGATTTACCCACATTCGGCTGGCCAATAATCGCAGTAGCTAAGCCGTTACGTAACGCCGTTCCTTCACTTGCCGTTTTGAGCAATTTATCTATTTTAGCAATAACAGACTGAGAAACATTCGCCATTTGCTTAGCCGTAACAGTATCAGCATCATATTCTGGATAATCAATATTGACTTCAACGTTAGCCAGCGTATCCAAAATTTCCTGCCGCATTGCCCTAATTTTTTCCAGCAGACCGCCTTCCAGCTGCTTTTCTGCCACTTGCCTGGCCTTATCAGTTTTAGCGCGCACAATATCCATTACGCTTTCAGCCTGAGTTAAGTCAATGCGACCATTAACAAATGCCCTTTTAGTAAATTCGCCGGGATCAGCCATGCGCGCACCATTTTTTAATAATAATTGCAAAATATGGTTGGTGACAACAATGCCGCCATGACAATTAATCTCAACAATATCTTCCCTGGTAAAAGTCTTAGGAGCCAGCATTACAGATACCATAACTTCGTCAATCACTTGCTCGCTTAGTGGATCAACTATATGTCCATAATGAATAGTATGAGTCGGTACCTTAGTTAAATTTGCACCCTTAAAAACCTGATTGGCAATTTTAACAGCTTCTTCACCAGACATACGGACAATAGAAATGCCGCCTTCACCAATTGGCGTTGAAATCGCTGCAATCGTATCAAACTCCGTTAAAGTTTGTGCCATGATTTTCTCCTTTTTCAATAAAAAAAGCGCATTATTCCACCATGAATAATCATGATGGATAAAGCACTTTGACTACTTTAACTAAATCATTACTTTAGATTAAAATTATTTTCTACGTTTTAATCGTTTATAAGTTTTGCGCAATTGACGCTTACGTTCGCGCTCTTGGCGCTCTCTTTCTTCCTGTTCACGCCGATATTTAATAGGGTTTTGCAGAATGAAAGTTTGAACCACCTGGAACAGGTTGGAAATTACCCAGTAAACTACAATAGCTGACTGGAAATATATACCCATTACACCAACCATAATTGCCATACCATAAGTCATAATCTTAGTTGACAAGGTTTGTGATTCTTTTGGCGTAGATAATTGACTGATATAAGTCGATATAAAAGTCAAGACCATAGACAAAATTGGCATAATAAAGTATGGATCCGGCTTACCTAAATCCATCCACATAAAGTGGCCAGTTTGCAGTTGTGGCGTTTGCCAAATCGCACCATACAAAGCATACATAACCGGTAACTGAATAATTAAAGGCAAACAACCAGCATAAGGATTAATTCCTGCCTCTTTATAGAGCTTATTTGTTTCTTGCGAAAGCAAAGTTCGCGATTCTGTATCACTACCGGGATACTTTTTACGTAAAGCGTCTATTTCCGGCTGAATTTTCTGCATCTTAGTAGTGCTTTTAATCTGAATAGCACTAAGCGGATACAAAATAAGCCTTACTATAATAGTAAAGATAATAATTGCCCAACCATAGTTGTTGCCTACCAGCTTAGACAGCCACAACAAAAACGTGGACATGTAATAAATGACCCAGCGATTCCACCAGCTGCCGCTTGTATGGGAAACAGGTTCTGGCTTGCCGTTTGATGCACATCCTGTTAAGACAACCGCTAATGCAACTACTGTCAGCAGCACAAGTAGACGCTTGACATTCTTTTTAGTTAAAATGTCTTTCACTCTAATCTTCCTCAACTTTATTCGGTATCTCTTCAATTATATTGGCTAAAAAGAGTGCATGCAAGAGATTCTTACGAACATCATCCCATCTAAAATTACGCGCATACGGTCTAGCAATGACTAAAAAATCAATATGTGGTTTAATTAAAGGTTTATTTTCAGTAAGAACAGCGCGAATATAACGTTTGAGGCGATTACGCACTACAGCGGTGTGTCCGACCTTTTTACCAACAGAAATGCCAACACGAAAATGCTTGTTTTCCGGTTTGTCCATTTGATAAATCACAAAAGCACGATTTGCTACTGAATTGCCTGACTTAAAAACTGTCTGAAAATCATTTTCTGTTTTAACACGATAAGACTTTCTCAAAACGTTTCATTCCACTCTTAAAAATTAAAAAAACCACTGGGATTTCAGTGGTTTAAGCAGATAAGACTTTTCTACCCTTTGCGCGGCGTCTAGCCAAAACCTTACGGCCATTTGATGTACTCATCCGTTTCATAAAGCCGTGAACTCTTGAACGGTGACGCTTTTTAGGTTGGTAAGTTCTTTTAGTTGTCATTAAACTACACCTCCAATTTTGTATGCAGACTGCACAATTTAATATCTAGGATACCATGATTAAAGTAAAAAACCAAGTAAAAAGAGAAAAAACATCGGGATTAATTACCAATTTAGGAATAATTTGTGACCTGGCTTAAACTAGCCGTGAAAAATTCTTACAGTTTTCTATAACAAATCAGCCTTGGCAATTTCAATTGACGGGTAATGTCCAAGTGCTGGCAAATCGGTATCAGGCGGGCAAGAATAAACCATATAATAATCACCATCTGACTGCTTGGCCGTCAATTCTTCCAATTTTTGTCTGGCACGTTCAACACTCTGCGTAATATAAACTACACTAACAACGCCCACCTTCTCTGCTTCATGTGCACTGATTGCAACACTGCCTTTTAGTATCACCTTTAAATTGCCGTCGTCTTTTAGTCCCAACTCAACATAATCTTGATAATCCATATTGGTACCTCACAATAAATAAATATTTTTATTTGCTGTTAACCAGCCTATTCAGCACTTGGAGTAGTATCAAATAAAAAGCTTACTCATACCATTACTCCTTCAATTATAATGGTGCTTTCTTTACAATCAAGTTTGATTATAAGCTTTGTATGGACTTTCACAAATTACTTTAAATAATAAGTATTAGGTTATTGTATCGATTCTGAGACTATTTTTAAGATTGCCTTTACGCCGCTGCAATGACACCATATTAAAAGCAATTTGGCTTACACAGCACTTCACATTCTTTACTCTTTTTTAATCATTCTATTACTTATTGATGATAAAATTATCTTTGGAGGCAAGCGCTTTCCATAGCGCTTAATACAATTTTGTTATAATAAAGGAGATTTTTATGGTAAGTGGTGTTTTTAAAGGTGCTGCTCAAGGCTTTCACAGCTTATTAACCAGTAATGTTACATTAAAGGACGGTAAAATAATCAAAGTTGCTGTTGACGGTGTTCAGCCATATACGGTTGGTTCCTATGCAATACCAACAATGATTAACAGAATTGAAAAAGCCGGCAATACTGATGTGGATGTTGTTACATCCGCTTCAGTAAGTACCTCGGCAGTTGTTAATGGCGTAAATAAAGCTTTAGAAGTTGCCCAAGGAAAATTAACTGCAGACGATGCCGTTAATCCAAAAGTAAAACCAAGTAAAAAACCTAACTATCCGGTTTATGCCAAAGTAAACAATAACAAGTATATCGAATCTCAAGTGCAATTTGACGATACTTATGACGTGATTGTTGTTGGTTCAGGTATCTCTGGATTATCAGCTGCTATTGAAGCAAAAAAGCATGGTAACAGCGTAGTTATTTTTGAAAAAACAGGTATGGTCGGTGGTACCAGTAATTATTCCGCTGGCGTTATTCAGGGTTCTGGCGATAAATATCAAAAAGAATTTACAAGCTATCAAAATGACAATCCTGAACTACATGCTCAAGAGTTAATTCAAGCCGGTGAAGGCAGAGTAAATCCTCAAATGATAAAAGAATTAGCCGAGGATTCTGCTAATAACATTGAATGGCTGGCAAGTTTAGGAATAAAATGGACATCTGTTTATGGCCACAGAGTTATTCCTTATGAAAACAAGGATTACTTTGCGCAAAGAATTCACGTTTATGAACATGGTGGCGGTTTAGGTACAGGCTGCGTAATGATTGACGCAGTCAGAAAAGAAGCTGACCGTTTGGGAATAAAGATTTTCTTTGATACTCCTGTAATTAATTTAGTAACCACCAGCTATACTGACAAATCAGTTGTTGGCGTAGTAACTAATTGCAAAGGCAAAACTAGTTATTATCGCGCTAATAAAGGTGTAGTCTTGGCTACTGCAGGTATTGACTATAACGAAAAACTAGCTAAAGAATTTGCTCCGCAACAATATCGTGATATTAAAAATCATGCCTTGACTAATTCTAAATACGATACCGGTGACGGCATTTTAATGGGATTAGCACTTAACGCCGCAACTGAAGGCTTAGGCGGCTCTATGGATGTTGATTTCAAGAGCAATGTAGGTGCAGCAGATAATTTGCCGACACCGCCAATGTTCTACGTAAATGGCAACGGTAAACGTTACGTCAACGAAGATACTACTTACGGTTATCTAACCCGTGCCACTTACCAACAAGAACTAATTTGGGATAAACCAACTTGGCAAATCTTCGATTCATCAACCTTCTCTGCCCCATTTTCACCTTGGAGATCTGCTGCAGACACGGAGAAAGATATTAATTCCGGTGAAATGTTTAAAGCAGATTCAATTGCAGAATTAGCTGCTAAAATCAATGTACCAGCTGAAAACTTAAAGCGGCAACTAGAGACCTGGAATGAAAACGCCGCAAATGGTGCAGATAAAGAGTTTGGTCGTAAAGAAGGCCTGCAAGAATTACATGCGCCATTCTATGCTTATGCTCACAAGGACAGCAATTTTGGTGCAATTGGCGGCTTGAAAGTAACTACTAATTATGAAGTAGTTGATCAAGATGATCAAAAGATTGCTCACCTGTATGCTATCGGCTGCAACTCTGGTGGCTGGAATGCAAATTATTACCCATCATCAGGTACTGCCTTAGCCGAGGGAATGCATTCAGGCCGCAGAGTCGGCAGAGTCCTCTCCGGTTTAGTAGAAGAAGTTAATGTTACGCCTGCAGAAACTGATGCAACAACCGGTTCATCAGAATATTAAAAAACTAATTTTTAGACAAAAAAGAAGAGCGTTCTTACTAATCTTAATTTAGTAAGGCGCTTTTTCTTTGCTCAAGTTAAAAACAGCTTCTGTCGTTTTTTCAAAGTAATAATTTTGTTTAAAGAATTTTGCCAGCTTGAAGCCAAATAATTATAAGTTATTAATTATCAGTAGTACGGAGTTTTAAAGTAATAAGTGTGATCTTGCATTAGCGCTGCTTACTTCTTATTTTATGTTAAGACAAAAGTAAAATTTCCTACACCGGTTCAAGATTAAGTTTCGTCGTATTTGTTTAAAATTAATATCCTAAAATTATCCACAAGTGCAAATTCACATCATTTTACACAAACTTATCCACAATCTACAACCTGTTTATAAAATTATCCACAGTATGTGGATAGCATAATCAATATAACTTGCAATATACTGCTATTTCAGTAAAAGATTTCCACAAGCTATAATGTAAATAAGCTAAATATTACCCAATTTTTTAATCTAAAGTGAATTTCTTTCTAAAATCTATCCACAGCTTGTTAATTCTGAATTCTTTTTGTGCACCTGTGGAAAACATTTTTATTAGATGGTAAAATAAGTTTTGCGTAACGTAAGCGGAGGGAAATATT